>CAZKEF010000097.1:0-2734 GCA_964551735.1 uncultured Anaerolineales bacterium | reverse complement strand
TGCTGTTGACCCGGTCAAGATTTCCGACCTTGCCAACAAACTACAAACCCAACCTGTCCATTAGCCGCACGATTCAAAGCTGGGCTAACGAAAGGATGAGCGCAGATGTCTCGACTCAAACGGTGGCTGCTCAGCACGGGCGCGCTCTTACTATTGGTTGCGGGCATAACGGCGGTTGATCTCATCACCGCGCGGCACGTACTGCCGCGCGTGTTGATTCAGCCGACACCCCGCGCGCTCGCTCACACCTTCGTGGAGGCCATCACCTCGGGGGATCGGGAACTGGCCATGAGCCTCACAGATGGCTCGCCCGCGTGCGTCGCGAACATGGCCCGCACGTTCGAGTGGTACTCGCCCAAGTATCTTGGCGTCTCGGTGGATAGACTTCCCATCGGACATTACTACTGGTATAAAGATGATCCTGCCCGCGAAGTCATTGACTTTGCCTTTTGGGATAACGACAATTGGCCGGCGACAGCGGGGGTGGCGACGCTGATCGCACGCTATACGCCCCTGGGCAAACGCTACACCTGCGGCGCGCACTTTAGCGACTGATGAACAGACCAGGCGCAGCACAAGTCATGGCCCGTTGGCCGAAGAGGATAGAAGCCCAGTGATACCTGCGCCAGCGGCGGCGCAGTCAATGGCGTCGAACGTCGGTCGGGCCGGCGCTCCAGGCGCAGATGGAAGTGCCGGCCGGACAGTCAGCGCCAAGCACCGCCACCTTAGCCGCGAGTGGCGAGTTGTCCTGCGTCAGAACGGTATGCTAGCGCGCGCCGCCTCCCGTGTGCGGGACTGCCTGCTGACCGCCCAGCCGTCGACACGGCTCAGCACAGGTTATCGACAGCACCAACGCGTTCATCAACCAGCGCGGGGTCGTGGTGGTGCGGCAACTGCACACACCGTTCGGTGAGTCGTGCCACAACTGGGTTGCTGCCAATGGCGCAGTTCCCACCGACTACCATCCTTCAACTGTGCTCAGGATGCACCCTTCGGCGGGCTCAGGGCAAGCTTCACCGGCCAGCGCAGCGAGGAGGCGACGCTGGGGTCGTTGTATGATTACAACGCGCGCTTTTACTCGCTGCTGGGCCGCTTCCTCAGCCCGGATAGCATCGTGCCGCGTCCGGGCAACCCGTCCCACGGGGACTTCCTGCGGTCGCAGAGCTTGAATCGCTACGCGTATGTGCTGAACAATCCGTTGCGGTATACGGATCCGACGGGACACCTGACCGAAGAAGAACTCCAGACCCTGCTGGGCAACGAATATGACATACTGAGGAAGCTATGGTTACAGTACGACCGCTACTGGCTCTCCGTGTTGATCAACATCCAGGCCGGTGGCATTCTCTGGGCATCACTTCTCGGTGGTGTGGAACTGCACTTCGAGGGGAGCGGCAGCAACATCAAGCTGAATGTCTATAACGGCAGCCACTCGAGCCAGCTCAAGGATTGGCAGGGGCAGGGCGTATATCGCTGGCAGAATCCTGGCATGGACGAAACCCAATCCTACGCAGCGTGCGATGCCCTCTTCAATGCGTTTGCGACCGACAATATGCTGGTACAGCCATCGTTTGACTATGGGTATGATGGCAATGGCGTGTTGCGACCTGAATACCGTGGCGCCATTCCCATCATTCAATCCATAGATTGGACCTGGGGGACGGCGACGGGCCGATTGGCCAATCAACTCGGCATCCCCGGCAAGGCGGTGCAGTGGCCTGCGTCGCGGGCGTTTGGTGCGGCAGTAGGTGGGGTGGTCAAGGTGGTGACACGGGGAGCTGTATCAGCGACTGGTGTGGGCAATTTGTTCACAGCTTTGGATATTGCCATTGGGACGGTGATCGCAACTCAGGAAGCCCCGCGCAACTACAGTGTCTTCGCACCTGACCTGTACAATGACATGTGGCCAGTGAATCCGTACATTGGCCTGGGAGACTTGCCGTGAGAATTTTCGCCCAGGACTTGGCGTGGCCGTATTGGTTGATCGTGGTCAGCGCCATCATTGTCATCGTGATCTTCAACTTAATAGAGGTTTTCCAGGCAACTCGCGATAAGATGCGTCGCTGGAAAGCTGTGCTGGGCCTGTGGTTCCTTTGGGGGGCGCTGGGGTACCTGGGTATGGGTGGATGGCCACTTCGAGAACCACCCCATGAGGTCATCGGCGCCGTTTTGGGAATCATTGGTTTTTCAGCCACAGGGTGGGTGTTGTCTAAGATCAAGGAATCGTAAGGCAAGAAGTCATTGCGCAATCTCCCTGCTAGCGGACAAGAGCAAAATGCTCCTGCCCTTGTCTGCCGTTCGCCTACGGGCAGTTGAGGCTGCGGCCCAGCTGTTGGGCGCCATGCCGGTGGTGCCAAATATTACTGTCACAGCGGCCAACGAGTTGCTATGCGACGGGGTGGTACGCTTCAAGCTTGTCGCAACAGCCGGTTTGGGCACCTATGTCGTTCCTCCGAGCCGTTGTTCACTCGGACTTTGCTCTGGCAATCAACATCTCATGGTGAACATGACAGGCTTCAACCCTGGGTCAAAAGATACCCTATCGTACTCATACTGGAAGTACTGGGGGGAGATCCGATACCATGAACGTCAACCGGTATATCAAGACTTCCTCGTAAATTGGCAGTAATAAGAACCTATCCGAAAACTCGTAGGAGTTGAAAAAAGGGGCGCATTCCACTATACGTGGGTTGTCAAAAGACTCACGAAAACGGAGATGCGCCTTGAGCAAACA
>CAZKEF010000096.1:0-2738 GCA_964551735.1 uncultured Anaerolineales bacterium | reverse complement strand
TGTCAACACTATCATTCTACCTCAGATTGTCTGAGGCGGCATTTGGAATTCCTGATGAGTCAGGAACAACTATTGACTTGCCGGCAGTCCTGCGGTACAATATGTACAGAATGACCATCAGAAGCAGTTGGAGGCGACCGATGGAAACGATGAAGGTAGTGGATGCCCGCCGCAACTTTTCGGAGGTGATGGCGCGGGTGGCCTACCAGCGCCAACGCGTGGTGATCGAGCGCAAGGGCCGGCCCATGATGGCGCTGATCAGCGTGGAGGACCTGCACCGGCTGGAGGCGTTGGAGCGCGACGCGGGCGATGCACGGACGCGGCGGACGGCGGCGTTGGCCGCGGCGGCAGCCGCGCGCGCCGCGATCCGCGCCGAGCGCGGCGGCGTCCCCCTGCCCGATTCCGGCGAGGTCCTGGCCCAGCTCAGAGAGGAGCGCGGCCAATGAGCCGACTGATCTGCGTCGACGCCAGCCTCGTGCTTAAGCTGGTGCTCGATGAGCCGGAGAGCGAACAGGTGGGGGCGTTGTGGGCCGCGTGGACGGCGGAAGGAGCGGAGATCATCGCGCCCTGCCACCTGGCCTTTGAGGTGACATCAGTCATCCGCAATCACGTCTACCGTCGCAACATCAGCGCCGAGGCCGGCCAGATGGCGTTTGAGGCGTTCCTGGCGCAGGAGATCGCGCTGCGCCATCCGGGCGATCTGGAGGTGCGGGCGTGGGAGTTGGCGCAGCAGTACAACCGGCCGACGGCCTACGATGCCAGCTACCTGGCGTTGGCTGAAGACGCCGGCTGCGAGCTCTGGACGGCCGATTGCCGCCTGGTCAAGGCAGTGGCCGGGGCGCTGCCGTGGCTGAAGACGGTGTGCGCTGGAGAGTGAGAGGAAATTGTGCAAGCGACCATCACCACTATGATGAGAAATAGGAGCAATATCATGTCTGAATTCGCAGCCGATTACCAAACGGTTGTGGGACGGCTAGGAGCACTGGAGAACGAACTACGCCAATTGCGTAACTTAGTGACAGCCAAGTCACAGCCAGGTTCATCGTCGGTCGCGACCGATCACCCATATATCACACAGGTGGCAGGTATCCTGAGCGGTGAGCCTATCATCAAGGGCACCCGAACGCCGGTGCGCGCTGTGGTCGAGCACTGGAAATTCGGTGATGCGCCGGAGGAAATCGTCCGAAAGCTGCCGCACCTACGTCTGGCGCAAGTCTTTGATGCACTAAGCTACTTTGACGACCACCGCGCCGAAATCGAACGCGCCATCGCACTGAACCGAATGCCGGCCAATGACCGAACGCGCAGACCCGGAGTTGAAGGCGATTTACGTACGCCTTTACTGTGATGAGGACGTGTCGGCCGGCATCGTCGAAAACCTGCGCCAGCGCGGCTTCGATGTTTTGATCTCCTCAACGTCGGCTTACAGCCGCCAATTATCCACCGGTGACGCCTTCTGATGCGCCCTGGCGCAGTCGGTCTGCGCAATGCGGGCATAGCGCTTCACCATCTCGATGTCAGAGTGTCCCAGCAGCGCCTGCAGCGTGAACAGGTCACCCTCGTTGCGCAGATAGGTAATGGCGAAGGTGTGGCGGAAGCGATGCGGATGCACGCCCTTGACGCCGGCCCGCTCGCCGATCCGGGCCAGCAGCCGCGCCAGGACGTCGCGCGTCAGCGGCCGCGGGTCGTCGTCCGGCCCCACGACGAACACCGGGTCATCCGGCCGGTTGTCCTTGAGCCGCGGGGTCAGATACTTCCACAACGCCTTAGCGGCGCGCTTTCCGAAGAACACCACGCGCTCCTTTTGCCCCTTGCCCAGCACCTTAATGCTGTTCGCGGTCATGTTGACGTCGCCGAACTTGATCCCGCAGAGCTCCGACGCGCGCAGGCCGGTGTCGAGCAGCGTCAGGATGATCGCGTGGTCCCGATCCGCGGTCGAGCGGGTGTTCGTCGTCAGCTCGCGCGTCTTCCAGGTGTGCGACCGGTCGCAGGCCTTGACCAGCGCTTCGATCTGTTCGCGTGTATACGGCTCGACCACCGGCGGCTGCGCGTCGGGCAGGGCGATGGTGCGCAAAGGGTTCTCCTTAACGTACCCCTCCTGCACGGCCCAGGTCCATAGCGCGGAGAGCTCGGTGTGGATGTTGAGCACGGACTTGGGCGATAGCTTGATCTTGCCGCGCGGGGCCACGCCGTCCGGCTCGCTCACGTACTCCTCGCGCAGCCACGCGAAGAACTCGATGAGCAGGCCGCGCGTGATGGACGCGAACGGCGGATCCTCACCTGCACTTGCGCCAGAGCGCAGCGCAGGTGCAAGTGTCGACTCCGCTGGACTCCGCTCAGGATGACTGGCGATATACGTTTGAAATTTCTTGAAAGCCGTGCGATAATTACGTACCGTGTGGACGCTGACGCCCTCAGCAATCTTGGAGCGGACCATGCCGTCAAAGGCCTGAGATAGCGTGATGACAGTTTTCTTCATTGTGTGGTCTCCTCTTTGGGCAGCAATACCGATAACCAGCGGGTTGAATTCCGATAACCGGCGGCTGCGTTTTTTTGCCCAAAGTGTAACCGAGACTTCTGCGGGACGTGTGGTCTGAGGTTCTGCGGGGCTTTAACAATTCGACCTACCGGAGACCTCACGGCTGGTCAAATCGCCTTGCCGTGTGGTCTGATGTAGGTCTAAGTCGGGGAGAGAGGATTTGAACCTCCGACCTCACGGACCCGAACCGTGCGCGCTA
>CAZKEF010000095.1:0-3115 GCA_964551735.1 uncultured Anaerolineales bacterium | reverse complement strand
GCAAGGTGATGTACACCCCTGACAAGCTGGACTTACGGTTCAGCAGCAACGCCACAAAAAAGGCAAGAATGAGCGTAAGGGTTGTGTAGCCCACCAGAAAGATGATCGTGTGGCCGGCGCTTTCTCCCAACGCTCGCGAATCCAGCAACAATTGGAAGTTCCTGGAGCCCACATACTCCCAGCCTGTGCGCTGGCGTTGCTGCACGCTCAACACCAACGTGTAGAACAAAGGATAGACCTGGATCGCCAGCAGCACCAGCAGCGCCGGCAGCAGCAACCAGAACGGCAGCAGGTTCAGCGGCCGCCGGCGTTTAGCTTTCTTCAGACCGAGGCTCCCCGGAGCGGGAGCGAATGCAGAGTGGCTCATAAGGGCGCCGACCTCCATTTCCGGAAGAACAGGCTGTGCTGACTGGCAAGCGCGCCTCGCGGCTCCCAGCACAGCGCTGGGACGACGAAATGGGAAGGAATGTGTCAGTATCGAACTGAGCAGGCTCTTGGCTGCGAGGCTTTAGCCGGTCGCACGTGCGCCGCACCGAACCGGCTAAAGCCTATCATCCGTGAAATCCAGCGACGGAGACTACTGCACCGTCTTGTTGAATTCGTCCTCTGCCGCCTGCAGTTCGGCCGCGATGTCCGCAGTCGGATCCTGCTTGATCAGTTTGTAGACCGCATTCATGATCACCGTCTCGGCGCTCTGGGTGTCCACCACCGTGGGCCAGGTCACCTTGCAGTTGCTGGCGGCCTGGACCGCCAGTGCCTCTTGGTAGAACGGGGTCTGGAAGTCCGCGAGGGCCCCGATGGACTTGAGCACCGGGAGGCCGGCGCCCGGGCCGAGCACGTACGCCGGATTCTGCGCCGGGGACAACAGCCAGTTGATCAGCGCCTTAGCGCCCTCGGGATTCGCAGCGCCGGTCGGGATATAGAGGGCATTGACGCCGGTGCTGCAACCGGGTTTGTGGCCGGGGCCCGCGGGCATGGGCTGCAGAGTCACGTCGCCAGCCGCAAGTGCGTCCAGCATGTCCTGCTCGGACTTCTTCTCGTACTTCGTGCCGTCAGGCGCGGTCAGGGGATTCATGTACCGGTAGCCGAAGAGCCCCGTCGGGATGGCGCCCGCTGAAGCATCCATGAACGCCTGCTCCTCCTGGAAGCCGCCGGCGAAAGCGATCTCCGGCACGTAGCCATTCTGCACCATCTCGCGCAGCCATGCGACTGCGGCCACGTTCTCCGGGGTGTTCAACTTCAGCTTGCCGTTACCGTCATCGTAGCCGCCGCCGAAGGAGCCGATGGCCTGGTATACGGCACGCGCGGCGCCGTTGCCGTTGAAGGCCGTAGAGCCGAAGAAGGTCATGGCATACAACCCTTCCGCCTTGAGCCGCTCGCCTTCCGTGAGCCACTCGTCCGCGGTCTTCGGGAAGCCGTTGGGGTACCGGTCGGACCAGACGAAGACCTGGGAAGGCCGGCCGGCCATGGGGATGCAGACCAGCTTGCCGTCGGGGGTGGTGCAGGCGCTCAGTGCGCCGGGATCCATCTCAGCATACCACGATTGTGCTTTGGCCCACTCTGTCAAGTCCTCCACGGCGCCACTGCCGTACCAGAGATTGACCTGGGCGTTTCCCGCCTCTACGAGGTCGGCCACCTCGGCACTGGCCATATGAGCCGCAACGACCTTGGCGTTGAGCTTCTCCCAGGGCGAGTACTGGTTGTCCCACACCCACACGCCTTCGAACTCCTTGTTGAAGACGGGGATGGTGGCAGCCAGGTAGAAGTTCCCCACGCGCTCGTCGCTCTTGGGGTCAACGTTGCCCTGGTCATACTGGAACCAGGTGACGATGGGTTGGGCCTCGGGCACCGGGGTCGCCTCGACGATCTTCTCCACCACCTGGGTCTCGACGACCTTGACTTCCTTTTCAACCACCTGTGTCTCGACGACCTTGACTTCTTTCTCGACCACAACGGTCTCGATGACCGTCACGGGCGTCGGCGCCGGGCAGGCCGTGAGGAGCATGCTGGCGATCACCAGCACGCTGACTAACAAAACAAGACGGGCTTTCATCGAGAGATCTCCTTCTGGGTGTAGTTTGAATGGGACAGTATGGCGTTGATTGACTGGCTCAGACATATGCGTTGCGTATCTTCACACCTCCTTCCGCCGCGTCAGAGCACAGGCGGCGTGACACAACAAATCACTTGCAACTCCTCATCGTCCAGGGCCGAGAATTCACGCAGCGACCGGCCTTCGTAGCTGATGCTGTCACCGGGATCGAGAGCATAGGTTTGGTCCTCGATCGTGATCGAAAGCCGGCCGCGCAACACATACATCACCTCATCGGTGGGCTTCGACAGCCGCTCGGCGATCCGCCGGCCGCCGGGCTGCACGCGGAGCAGCAGCGCCATCAGTTGGCCACCCAGGTTGCGCGACAGCAGCTCGTAGCAGATCTCAGCGTCGCAAATATCCAACCTGGGGCGCTCAGTCGCCCGAATGATCGGGCTGGGCGGAGGCGCATCATCGAGAAAGGCGAACATGGGCACTTCAAGCGCAGTGGCAATGCGCTGCAGGGAAGACAGAGAAGGGGAGCACTGGCTGTTTTCAACCTGGCTGAGGAAGCTGGCCGTCAGGCTCGTGCGCGCACCGAGCCCGCGTAAACTCAAGCCGAGCTCTCTGCGCCGCTGCCGGATGCGTTCTCCAACCATGTGCGTGGCACCTCCGGTGAATCCTGTATGACCGTCTGTGGATAAAGACACAATACCACAAATGAATCGGTTTGTCAAGCCCCACTTAACACATTTTTGTTTTTACTTAACACGCCGCGTCTGCAAATCGGCCAACTGGGCATCGTACGTCCCACGATCCGACCGATCATCCAGCGCCGCTGAGCGAAACGAACCATGCTTCGGTACGCACTTGAGCGAGATACCCACCCTATGAGCAATCACGATGCCGGGTCTGGAGAGGGGAAAAGTGAGGTAAGAGCCTACAGTTGCCGCAGTTCCGATGCAAACAGGCTCGCAAGTGGCTTGCGACTGCCGTAGGCTCGAGCTATCAAGCGGATGCAGATTCAGCCCTTGATCGCGCCCTCGACCATGGCGCGGAAGAAGCTCTGTCGCGCAAACAGGA
>CAZKEF010000094.1:0-3131 GCA_964551735.1 uncultured Anaerolineales bacterium | reverse complement strand
AACGCAACACAACAACTCGCGGCGTAACTGCAACAAACAATTAGCCAACGGTATCGCTGAGGGCTGGGGGAATTTTCCCAACGACCCTCCCGCCATCACCAAAAGCCTTGAGGAGATCTGGTACGACGTCTGTTCCCACCTCTTGAAATCTGCGGAGACCTGCAGTGGCATCAGCCGCTCTATTGACCAGGCGCACTGCATCCACCATCTCATCGGCATGAGTAACCAGGTGCGAGGTCGCCTTGCCACCCCGCGCCAGCAGGCTAGCGCCGCCAGGCACGCCAGGCAAAACCATTGCGGCCACATCCACGATCAACGCCCCGATATTCAGTGGCGTCGGCGCCGCGGCAACCTCGGCGATGTCCCAAGCGATATTGGCGATATCCCAGGCTGTTTCAACCCAGTGCCCCGTCGGATCCGTATACCGCAACGGATTGTCCAGCACATACGCGTACCGATTCAAGCTCTGCGACCGCAGGAAGTCCCCGTGGGACGGATTGCCCGGACGCGGCACGATGGTGTCCGGGCTGAGGAACCGGCCCAGCGCGGATAGTGACGGGCGTTGTAATCATACAACGACCCCAGCCCCGCCTCCTCGCTGCGTGTGGTCGGTGAAGTACATCCTGCGCGCAGTCGAAGGAGGATGGTCGGATGGCAATGGGCTGCTTGACCAGCGGGTCTCGTTGAACGGCCTCTAAAGCTACTGGTCCACAGCCTGGGTCATCGTGTTGACTGGTCAGGAGATTGGCTCGCTGCATGGGCAGCAGCCAGAGCGTTCGAGAGCCTGCCGAACTAAATCCCGCTTCTGCGATTTGCTCAGGTGTTCCCACGCCCGGTGACTTGTGACCGGCAGGGCGATCAATTCTATGCGCGGAGGATTATCTGGGCCATAAAAAACTGCCAGTAGTTCACAAGTTGGGCAGTAAACCATACCGCTAAAATCATAGAGATCGCCAGAGGGCGCTGGATCGCAACTGATCCCAAGAACCATCTGAAAACAATCGCTGAACCCATGGTCTCGACCTAACAAAGCCTTTACAATGTCCTTTACTTCATCGAAAACCGGGTCGTTCCACGAATCGAACAGTGCTTTCTCATTATGTTGGGTTGACCCAAGCAGTCTGCCATAGGAATCGCCGCCTATTACGTAAGTGATTGAGCGGTGTCCGAGGCCACATTCCACGTTCCAGCGGATCATAGGAGTTGGGGTTCCATTTATCAAAGTTGTCCTCCATTCAAGGTACAGGCCTGATCATTTGGGGAATCAACCATGCATCAAGGTCGAACGGGTTCAATGGGTTGTCCAGAAACGCATAATTGAAGCCAGGCCCCCGGTAACTGTTATATTTGATGGCGTTGTAGCCCTGCTCCATTGCACGCCTCGCCAGATCCTGATGGGCCGAGTAGGCCCCGGCATCTTCCACATATCCCCAAGCTTGGGCAATGTCTGTATTAGTCAGATCCAAGACCTTGGCCTTGCTCAAGTCTGCTTGGTAACGGATCACGTGGCTGGCCTCTCCGCCATGGGCGGCGATTTCTGCCACGGCCGTCCCACCTTCCTGCGCCACATAGAACGCCTTCCCAAAGCGTGCTCCAGGATTGAATCTCCCTGGATCGATCTTTCGCAGTACGCTTTGCGCCACTTCAGCGCTAGAGCGGGCATGGCGTACATCTTCTACTTTGGCGACTGCCTTGGCCGCATCCCCTGCGATGTCGGCGACATTCACCGCCTTGTTCGCCAGCTTCAAGGCCCGAAGGGCGTGACTGACCCCGGCTGGCACAATCGGCAAGGCGACTGAGGCCGCATCCGTGATCAGGGCAACCGTGTTCCCTAACGTGAAGCCTTCGTTGCGAATGTCGTTGAGGGTCAGCCCCAGCGAGATGACGTCGAAGGCGCTTTCGGCCCAGTGCCCCGTCGGATCCGTATACCGCAACGGATTGTTCAGCACATACGCGTAGCGATTCAAGCTCTGCGACCGCAGGAAGTCCCCGTGGGACGGGTTGCCCGGACGCGGCACGATGCTATCCGGGCTGAGGAAGCGGCCCAGCAGCGAGTAAAAGCGCGCGTTGTAATCATACAACGACCCCAGCGTCGCCTCCTCGCTGCGCTGGCCGGTGAAGCTTGCCCTGAGCCCGCCGAAGGGTGCATCCTGAGCACAGTTGAAGGATGGTAGTCGGTGGGAACTGCGCCATTGGCAGCAACCCAGTTGTGGCACGACTCACCGAACGGTGTGTGCAGTTGCCGCACCACCACGACCCCGCGCTGGTTGATGAACGCGTTGGTGCTGTCGATAACCTGTGCTGAGCCGTGTCGACGGCTGGGCGGTCAGCAGGCAGTCCCGCACACGGGAGGCGGCGCGCGCTAGCATACCGTTCTGACGCAGGACAACTCGCCACTCGCGGCTAAGGTGGCGGTGCTTGGCGCTGACTGTCCGGCCGGCACTTCCATCTGCGCCTGGAGCGCCGGCCCGACCGACGTTCGACGCCATTGACTGCGCCGCCGCTGGCGCAGGTATCACTGGGCTTCTATCCTCTTCGGCCAACGGGCCATGACTTGTGCTGCGCCTGGTCTGTTCATCAGTCGCTAAAGTGCGCGCCGCAGGTGTAGCGTTTGCCCAGGGGCGTATAGCGTGCGATCAGCGTCGCCACCCCCGCTGTCGCCGGCCAATTGTCGTTATCCCAAAAGGCAAAGCCGATGACTTCCCGGGCAGGATCATCTTTATACCAGTAGTAATGTCCGATGGGAAGTCTATTCACCGAGACGCCAAGATACTTCGGCGAGTACCACTCGAACGTGCGGGCCATGTTCGCAACGCACGCGGGCGAGCCATCTGTGAGGCTCATGGCCAGTTCCCGATCCCCTGAGGTGATGGCCTCCACGAAGGTGTGGGCGAGCGCGCGGGGCGTCGGCCGAATCAACACGCGCGGCAGCACGTGCCGCGTGGTGATGAGATCAACCGCCGTTATGCCCGCAACCAATAGCAAGAGCACGCCCAGGCTGAGCAGCCACCGTCTGAGTCGAGACATCTGCACTCTCCTTTCGTTAGCCCAGCTTTGAATCGTGCGGCTAATGGATAGGTTGGGTTTGTAGTTTGTTGGCAAGGTCGGAAATCTTGACCGGGTCAACAGCA
>CAZKEF010000093.1:0-3968 GCA_964551735.1 uncultured Anaerolineales bacterium | reverse complement strand
CCAGCCAGCGGCACAACCATGACACAGATTTTCCACCGAAAGCGGTACACTATCCCCCAGAGGTTTCAGCCCGGACGAGGCTCTGTGTTATACTTGTCGTCGGTGAATGCTCAAGCGCCACCTGGAAACGGAGACTGCACTTGCCCCACACCTATGTCGCCCTGGATCTGGAAACCACCGGCCTGAACCCGGAGAAGGACGCGATCATCGAAGTCGGCGCGGTGAAATATCGCGACGGCGAACCGGTCGAGGAGTTCAGCACGCTGATCAACCCCGGCCGGCCCATCCCCTACGAGATTACCCTGATCACCGGCATCACCGACCGGGACGTGAGCGCCGCGCCATCGTTCGATCGGATCGTCGGCCCGTTGATGCGCTTCGTGGGACAGCATCCGGTGGTGGGGCATAACATCGGTTTTGATCTGGGTTTCCTGCGCATCCAAGGGGTACTCAGTGAAAACGTCGGCCTGGACACCTGGGAGCTGGCGACCATCCTGCTGCCCGCGCTGCCCGGCTACAGCCTGGGCGCGCTGGCCGCGCGCTTCGGGATCGCGTCGCCCAGCCAGCACCGCGCGCTGGATGACGCGCAGGCCACCGCTCGGCTGTTCGAGCTGCTCTGCGACGAGATCCGCCGCCTGCCCCGCCCCGTGCTGATGGAGATCAACCGGCTGGCGGCCGGTGGCGCCTGGCCCCTGGCGACCGTGTTCGCCGAGGCGCTGCTGGCGCTGGGGGTCGGCCGCGCGCCGCGCAACGAGCTGCCGCTGCAAGAGCTGGCGCCCGATGGCGCGCTGTTCCAGCCCGTGCGCGTCCTTGAACCGCTGGCCCCCCGTCCTCAGCCCGAGACGGTAGATGCGGAGGCGTTGGCGGCCTTGCTGCGGCCCGGCGGCGCGTTCAGCCAGACGTTCCCTGGCTACGAATACCGGCCGCCCCAGGTTGACATGCTGCACGCCGTGACCGATGCGTTTAACCGGGGCCATCACCTGATGGCTGAAGCGGGCACTGGCACCGGCAAGTCGCTTGCCTACCTGCTGCCCGCCATCGCGTTCGCCGTTAGGAATAACGAGCGGGTGGTCATCAGCACCAATACCATCAACCTGCAAGACCAGCTCTTTAAGAAGGACTTGCCCGACTTGCAGAAGGTGTTGGGGCAGCCCCACGCGGCCGGGTTTCCCAGGACGAGTAGCAACGCCGAGCCGTTCCGCGCTGCGCTGCTGAAGGGGCGCTCCAATTACCTGTGCCCACGGCGGTTCGCTGCGCTCAAGGCCAAGCCGGGCCTCACCAATGACGAGTTGCGCGGCATCGCGCGCATTTTGGTGTGGCTGCCGGCCACCCAGACCGGCGACCAGAACGAGCTTTCGCTCCCCCTGCCCTCCGACCGGTTCGTGTGGAGCCAGGTGTCGGCCGAGAACGAAGGTTGCACCCTGGATCGTTGCCAGCAGGAGATGGGCGGCCGCTGTTTCTTCTACCGGGCGCGCAAGGCCGCCGACGCCGCACATGTCATCGTGGTGAACCATGCGTTGCTCATGGCTGACGCGGCCACCGAGAACCGTGTGCTGCCGGAGTACAAGCGTCTGGTCATTGATGAAGCGCACCATCTGGAGGACGCGGTCACCGATCAGCTCAGCTTCAAGGCCGATGGCTATAGCCTGGGCCAGCTCTTCAGCGCGATCTACCAGCCGGTCGGCGCGTCCGGCCCAGTTTCAGGTCGCGGTCGCGGGGCGGCCAGCCAGGCGGGACGCAGTTGTGGCCTGCTGGCCGAGCTACTGGCGTGCTTGCGCGCTGGCCTGTCCGACACCCAGTTCATGCCGTTGCGCGACCGGATCATCCGCCTGCAAGGGGATGCTGAGGTCGTGCTCAGCCGCCTGGATCTTTTCTGGGAAGTGCTGGACGATGCTGTGCGCGACCTGGTGCCCAAGATGGATGCCAGCGAATACGATCTGCGCCTGCGGGTAACGCCGGGCACGCGTAGCCAGCCGGTGTGGGTGGACATCGAGGTCGCCTGGGACAACCTGGGGGTGACCTGGAGCGTGCTGCTCAAGCACCTGGAAGAGCTCAAGGCCGCGCTGGGCGACCTGATGGACCGCGGCAAGATGCCCCAGGGGCTGGATGTGCTGAGCGAAACGTTGGCCGCCAGCATCCTGAGCATGGCCGAGCACCAGGTGCAAATGGAAGCTTGGGTGATGAAACCGGACGCGAACAGCGTCTATTGGGTCGAGGTCAGCACGGGCGAGCGCCAGGCGCGGCGCGTGACGCTGCGCGCCGCGCCGGTCCACGTGGGGCCGCTGGTGGAGAGCCATATCCTGTTCAAGAACGACACCGTGGTGATGACCTCGGCCACGCTGCGCACGGCCGGCAGCTTCGACTACATGCGGGACCGGCTGGCCGCGCACGAGGCTGACACGGCCACCGTAGGCTCGCCCTTCGACTACAAAGAGAGCACGCTGCTCTATCTGCCCACCGATCTGCCGGAACCTAACGCACCCGGCTTCCAGACGGCGGTGGAGCAAGCGTTGGTGGGCCTGGCCAGGGCGTTAGGGGGCCGCACGCTCGCGCTATTCACCTCGCACGCGCAGCTCCGCCGCACCGCGGCCGCGGTGACGCCGCCGCTCACCCAGGAGGGCATCACGGTCCTCAGCCAGGCGAGCGGTGGGTCGCGCCACCAGCTACTGGACACCTTCAAGAACTCCAGCCGGACCGTGCTGCTGGGCACGCGCAGCTTTTGGGAGGGAGTGGATGTGGTCGGCCCGGCGCTCAGCGCGCTGGTGTTGGTGCGTCTGCCGTTCGCCGTGCCCAATGACCCCATCGTCGCGGCGCGCAGCGAGACGTTCGACGACCCGTTTTACAACTATCAAGTCCCTGACGCCATTCTGCGCTTCCGCCAGGGCTTCGGCCGGCTCATCCGCAGCAAGACCGATCGGGGGATCGTCGTCGTGCTGGACAAACGGCTCACCACCAAGGGCTACGGCAAGCTCTTCCTGGAATCGCTGCCGGAGTGCACCGTCCACAAAGGCCCGTTGATGAATCTGCCAGCGACCGCCAGGATGTGGGTGGAACAGTAAGGCTTTGCCCGGCATTTGACACAAACCCCACATCGCGCTATTATTCTCTGTAGAACCTCCGGCGCATATACTGCCCGGAGGTTTTGCCGCCCAGTCATCAACGGATGTACAGCATCCATAATAGGAATGCAGTGAGGAAAGCATGATCGGCGTTCAGGATCTTCGCAAAGGTACGACGTTTACCGAGGACAACGAGCTCTGGCGTGTGCTGGAGTATGAACATATCAAATCGGGCCGCGGCAACGCGACCATTCGCGTGCGCGTGCGCAACGCGCGCAGCGGCTCGACGCAAGTCAAGACTTATCCCTCCGGCAGCCGTGTCCAGGATATCCGCCTGGATCATGCCGAGGCGCAATACCTGTACCATGATGGCGATCTATACACCTTCATGAACACAGAAACCTACGACCAGCCGGTGCTCAATGCCAGCATGTTGGGCGACGCCGTCAATTTCCTGATTGACGGGATGACCGTGGAGTTGGAAAGCTATGAGGGAGAGACTATCAGCGTCGAACTGCCTACAACCGTCGAGCTGGAAGTCATCCAGACTGACCCGGGTTTCGCGGGCAATACCGCGACCAACGCCACAAAGCCGGCTATTGTTAGCACGGGCTATCAGGTTCAGGTGCCGCTGTTTGTCAACGTCGGTGATAAGATTCGTATTGACACGCGGACTGGCGAGTATTTGACGCGGGTGTAGAATGTGGAATCTGGAATGTGGAAGCGCATGTATTCGACATTCCACATTCGACATTCGACATTCCACATTTTGCATTCCACTCCCTAAGCGTGCTATAATCTAAGCCGGTCGTGGCAAGCAAGCCCGGCCGCGCGCCACCCTAGCTCAATCGGCAGAGCAAGCGCTTCGTAAGCGCTAGGTTGACGGTTCAATTCCGTCGGGTGGCTCCA
>CAZKEF010000092.1:0-4642 GCA_964551735.1 uncultured Anaerolineales bacterium | reverse complement strand
ACGGCGACGTAGCTCAGTGGCAGAGCAAGCGGCTCATAATCGCTGGGTCGACAGTTCAAGTCTGTCCGTCGCCACCTGAGTCGGTGGGCATTGCGACCACCACTTAACCCAATTACGCCCTGACGTTAGCTTCGCGCTGCGGCAGGGCGTTTTTCTTGCACATTGCCGGTTTTCTCTGCTACCAGAGCTATGGTAGAATCGGGCAGCAGACAGCGCAACGTCTCGTGACCGACAAGGATGCAAAGCTGCGCCGATGGACTCTCCCGAAGAACGCGCCCGCGCAAACATTGACAGATTGCTGGCCGCCGCCGGTTGGGCGGTGCAGGATCGCGGCCGGGTTAACCTGGCCGCGGCCGCCGGGGTTGCGGTGCGCGAGTTCCCGCTGACCACCGGTGAAGCCGATTACCTGCTGTTCGTCCAGCGCAAGGCGATCGGCGCGGTGGAGGCCAAGCCGGAGGGCGCCACCCTCAGCGGCGTCGAGGCGCAATCGGGCAAGTACAGCGCCGGCCTCCCTACCCAGATCCCCGCGTGGCAGCGGCCCCTGCCCTTCCTCTACGAAAGCACCGGCGTCGAAACCTTCTTCACCAACGGCCTCGACCCGCGGCCGCGCAGCCGCCGGGTGTTTGCGTTCCACCGGCCGGAGACGCTGGCGGAATGGGCCGTAGGGGCAGGGCTCGCCCCTGCCCTCGCGGGGGCGAGTTGGGCGGGGGCGAGCCCCGCCCCTACGATGCGCGGCCGTCTGCAACAGATGCCGCCGTTGCTCACCCATGGCCTGTGGGATGCGCAGATTGAGGCGATCACAAACCTGGAGACCTCCCTGGCCCAGGACCGGCCGCGCGCGCTGATCCAGATGGCGACGGGGTCGGGCAAGACCTTCACCGCGGTGAGCGCGATCTACCGGCTGATCAAGTTCGGCGGCGCGCGGCGGGTGCTCTTCCTGGTGGATCGCAGCAACCTGGGCCGGCAGACCCTCAAGGAGTTCCGCAGTACGTCACGCCCGACGATGGCCGCAAGTTCACCGAGCTGTACAACGTCCAACGCCTGACCAGCAACGTGCTCGACCCGGTCAGCCGGGTGATCATCACCACCATCCAGCGGCTCTATTCGATCCTGAGCGGTGAGCCGGAGCTGGCGCCGGAGCTGGAGGAGCGCTCCTGGTTCGATATGGAGGACGCGTTGAACCAGCCGCCCAAGGTTGTGCAATACAACCCGCGGCTGCCCGTCGAGTTCTTCGACCACATCTTCACCGACGAATGCCACCGCTCCATCTACCACCTCTGGCGGCAGGTGCTGAAATACTTCGATGCCCACATCACCGGCCTGACCGCCACGCCGTCGAAGCAGACCCTCGGCTTCTTCAACGGCAACCTGGTGATGGAGTACCCGCGCACGCGCGCGGTCGCGGATGGGGTCAACGTGGACGGGGAGGTGTACCGCATCCGCACCGCGATCACCGAGGCCGGCGGCACGGTGGAGGCCGGCTATTTCGTGGACCGCCGCGACCGGTTGAGCCGCGCGGTGCGGTGGGAGCAGTTGGACGAGGACTTTGCCTACACGGGCAGCCAGCTCGACCGCGACGTGGTGTCCGAAAGCCAGATCCGCACCGTGATCCGCACGTTTCGCGACCGGCTGTTCACCGACCTCTTTCCGGGCCGGACGGAGGTCCCCAAGACGCTGATCTTCGCCAAGGATGACAGCCACGCCGAGGACATCGTGCGCATCATCCGGGAGGAGTTCGCCAAGGGGAACGAGTTCTGCCGTAAGATCACCTACCGCGTGACCGGTGTGGACGCCGAAGACCTGATCGCCGCGTTCCGCAACTCCTACCACCCGCGCATCGCGGTCACAGTGGACATGATCGCCACCGGAACCGACATCAAACCGCTGGAGGTTCTGCTCTTCATGCGGCCGGTGCGGTCGCGCGTGCTGTTCGAGCAGATGTTGGGCCGCGGCACGCGCGTCATCAGCCCCACCGACCTGCAGGCCGTGACGCCGGACGCGCGCACCAAGACCCGTTTCGTCATCGTGGATGCCGTGGGCGTGGTGGAACAGGACAAGGCCGACACGCAAACGCTGGAGCGCAAGCGCACCGTGCCGTTCGAGAAGCTGCTGGAGCTGGTGGCCTGGGGCACGCGTGACCCCGACACCCTGACCTCGCTGGCCGGCCGCCTGGCGCGGCTGGAACGACCGCTGACGGAAGATGATCGCCGCATCATCGCCGGCTTCACCGGGGGACGCACGCTCCGCGATTTGGCGAACGCCCTGTTGGATGCCGTGGAAGGGCAACCGCAAGGGATTGCCCCTACCGATGTCGTAGGGGCGGGTCTTGCACCCGCCCTGGATGGGGGCGACCGCGAGGAGGGCGACCGCGAGGGTGCGCCCCTACAGGATTGGATCGAACGCGCGACGGCGCCGTTCGACGATCCGCAATTGCGCGCGACGTTGATCGCCATCCACCGCCGCGCCGAACAGACCATTGACCGGGTGAGCGTGGATCGCGTGCTGGAGGCCGCGTACAGCCCCGAGGCCACCGACCGCGCCCGCGCCACCGTCGAATCGTTCCGCGCGTTCATCGAAGCGCACCGCGACGAGATCACGGCGCTGCAGATCATCTACGGCCGGCCCTACGCTCAGCGTCGGCTGACCTTCACGCAGGTGAAGGAGTTGGCCGACCGGCTGGCGCAGGAACGTCCCAACTGGACCACCGAGAGCCTGTGGAACGCCTACCTGCAACTGGAGGCCGACAAGGTGCGCGGCGCGGCAACCGCGCGCGTGCTGACCGACCTGGTCTCGCTGGTGCGCCACGCGGTGCAGCTCGACGACGAGCTGGCGCCCTACCCCCGGCTGGTGAAACAGCGGTACGACGCATGGCTGGCCGGCCAGGAGGCCACCGGACGACACTTCACCGCAAATCAACGCTGGTGGCTGGATCGGATCGCCGATCACATCGGCGTGAACCTGGCGATGGCGGAAGACGATTTCGGCTACGGCGAGTTCTTCGGCCGTGGCGGCCAGATTGCCGCGCGCAAACAGTTCGGCCGCGGGCTGCCCGCGCTGCTGGATGAGTTGAACGCGGTGTTGGTGGTGTAGGGGCAGGGCTCGCCCCTGCCCGTTCGCGTGGTGCGTGAGGGCGTGATGCGTGAAGACGTGAGGCGTGAATCGGGGGCGTTGCCGCCGGGGTGGGTGTGGACGACGTTGGGCGAAATCCAGCAAGGCGAACGACGCGCCATCAACCCAAGCAAGATGCCAGAGCAGGAGTTCGAGCTCTACAGCGTGCCGAGTTTCGACTCTCGGCATCCAGAAATTGTCACTGACGCACAAATTGGTTCCGGCAAGCAAGTAGTTGAGCCAGGCACTGTCCTTCTCTGTAAGATCAACCCGCGCATCAACCGCGTTTGGGTTGTGGGTAGTTACTCCCAGTGGCCGAAGATCGCGTCGACTGAATGGATTCCGTTTCCAGAACAAGACGGTGTCACACCTGAATACCTTTGCTATTTCCTGCAGACCGCTGACTTTCGTGACTTCCTAACCCTCAATGTCTCTGGAGTGGGTGGCTCCCTTATGAGGGCGCGGAAAAATGCCATTGAGGATTATCCATTCCCTCTCCCTCCACTTCCCGAACAACACCGCATCGTCGCCGAGATCGAAAAGCAATTCACCCGGCTGGACGCGGGCGTCGCGGCGTTCAAGCGCGTGCAGGCCAACCTGCGGCGCTACCGCGCGGCGGTGCTCAAGGCCGCGTGCGAGGGCCGGCTGGCGCCCCAGGATCCCGCCGACGAGCCGGCCGACCGCCTGCTGGCGCGCATCCTTGCCGAGCGGCGCGCGCGCGGTGGGAGGCGGAGCATCCGGGGAAGCGATACGTCGAGCCGGCCGCGCCGGTCACGGCTGGGCTGCCGGAGTTGCCGGTAGGGTGGTGTTGGGCGACGATAGAACAATTGGCTGAAGTGGGAACTGGCGGAACACCACTTCGCAGCAAGACAGCCTATTACCAAGACGGAACCATTCCATGGATAACAAGCGGGGCCTTAAACTATCTATTCGTTGATCAGGCCAATGAATTCATCACAGAACTGGCTATCAAAGAAACGAATGCTAAGATTTATCCTGCCGGGGCCTTGCTTGTCGCCATGTACGGAGAGGGAAAGACCCGCGGGAAGGTGTCCGAACTAAGGATTGATGCGGCTACAAACCAGGCGTGTGCCATTCTTGTGTTCGAATCTGCCGCCAATGTCAAGCCGTTCGTCAAGATCTTCCTACAGAAGAACTACGACGATATCAGACGATTATCATCGGGAGGGGTTCAACCGAACCTCAATCTTTCCATAGTGAAACAAACTCAGGTTCCCCTGCCACCCCTCCCTGAACAACACCGCATCGTCGCCGAGGTCGAGCGGCGTCTGTCGGTGGTCGCTGCGCTGGAAGCGATGGTCACGGCGAACCTGGCGCGCGCGAGCCGCCTGCGGCAGGCGGTGCTCAAGCGGGCGTTTGAGGGGCGGTTGGTGGGGCAGGAGGCGGGGAATGCGTAGGGGCACGGCCTTGCGCCTGCCCCCCGTCGGCGACCGCAGATGGGGCGACCGCGAGGGTGCGCGCCTACACAGCAACCCTCGGTAGGGGCACGGCCTTGCGCCTGCCCCCCGTCGGC
>CAZKEF010000091.1:0-7127 GCA_964551735.1 uncultured Anaerolineales bacterium | reverse complement strand
AAATGGTACACTTCTGACCCTTGAAGTGTACCAGGTTTCGGTTAAGTTGGAGGCGTCATCCGGTGCGATGGCCAGGCAGTGCAGCGATGACTGCCTGAACCGTTGACAAGAGGAGGATGCTATGAACTTCCGCGTGCTCTCCCGCCGTTTCTTCGCGATCGTCCTGGTCATAATGGTTGCGTTGGGCGGCTGCGTTACGCTGGCGCCTGCCCCAACACCGACACTTCCCAACACGCTAGCGCCTACCCAAACGCCGATGCCGACCGACACCCCGATGCCGCCCACTGACACCCCAACGTCGCCCGCCGCGGCGGTTCTCGCCGCGCTGCATCTTGGCTGGGCCTGGACTGATGGCGATCTGCAAGCCGAGGCCGTAGAGATCGGTGAAGACGGGGTCCTGTACGTCATGGACTCGGGTAGCACGCTGCGCGCGCTCAACGCCGCAGGCCGTGAGCTCTGGCAATACCACGGCGACTACGACCGGGCTGTCGGGCCCTGGCTGAGCCGCGACACGCAGGTGCTCTACATCGTCACCGATCAGTTGGACCTCATCGCGGTTGGGGCCGACGGCGTTGCGCGTTGGAGCCGCAAGCTGCCTGAGAGCGCCCGATCCCTCACTGTGGCGCCCGATGGGACGGGCCTGGTGGCGACCGCGGAGGACGGCCGGCGCATCACACCCGACGGCCAGCAAGAAGGGCCCTTCACCTGGCCCGCCTCCACCTTTCCGACAATCGCCTTCGATAGCCGCGGCCGGTCGTACCTGCCGGCCAAGAACGAAATCTGGGTGCTCTCGCCCGCAGGTGAGAAGGAACGCGCCTGCCCGGCCGACGTGACGGTCTTCAGCGAGACGATCGTTGGCCTGCCCGACGACGGCGCGGTGTACGCCGATCTGGACTACAATCTGGTGGCAGTGAATTCCACGTGCCAGGAGCTCTGGCGCTATACGCCGGAGGGCCCCGAGCCTGACAGCGGCCGGGGCTGGGGCGCGCTGGTGTTTGCCGAAGATGGCGCGCTCTTCGCAGCCAGGAACAATGGCGAGATCCACGCCCTGGATGCGGCGGGACAACTCCGTTGGCAACTGACTCCAGACCCGGAGCTGGGAACCTTTTTGGCGCCAGGGCCGGATGGCGCCCTCCTGGCAGCCGGCCCGGCCGGGGAGTTAGCCGCCTTTGACAAGGGGGGCCAGCAGGTCTGGGCCTACGCGCCCTACTATGCCGGCGGCCCCGGCGCATTGGCGTGGGTCGGCGAGGCGGGCCTGACCACGATACAAGCCGGCCGCCTGCTCTTCTTCACCACCGATCCTGCGGCGATGCTCCAGGAACCCACCCCGGTCCCGCCGCCGGCCAACGTGGCCGCGGCCGAGGCCGAGATCGTGGCCTGGCTCCTGGACGAGGCCGGCTGCCAGGGAGACGCCATCGCGATCTGGGGGCCGGCGGAGGAAGGGGAGTACGGGATGGCCGGGGTGAATACGGACGCCGCCCGCCGCGTCTGGTGGTGTGAGGCGGGGCAATGGATCGAACAGGCCGATATGCAGGCGGCCATCACGCGGGCTGAAACGCGCAACAAGGAAGCCGGTCACGAGGTGCGGCAGTACCCCGTGGCTTACTTTGAATTCGGCATCTTATCAATCGCCGACGACTTGCGAGAAGCGGTGGTCTATCTGGGCAGCACCATCGGCCCGCTGTGGGGTTCCGGCTACGAGCACACCCTGCGCCGGCGGCCAAGCGGTGAGTGGACCATTGCCGGGAGCAGGATGCGGTGGGTGTCGTAGCGCGAGGCAACAGTGCTCAGCGGTTGAAACTGCCAGTTCGCATCTTCAGCAAGGAGCTGGTGAGGCGATGAAAGCACTCCCCAACCTGGAATCTGAATGGTTTGCGTCAAGTCCAACCGACATATCACGTTCTCTGGAGGATCATCATGCTGCGACACCTTATCACTCGCTTTTCTCCCACGCATAACAAACAGCCGTTCGGGTCTGACGCGTCATTCGTGCCGACGCGCGATGCCCAGGGTCATACAGTGGGTATGATGGATCGTCTGACGGAGTCTTACTTGAAATCAACCGCTCCCGACCCTTCGCAGGCGACACTCGATGTCGTGCTTGGCCAGGTGAATCGGGTTCGTATCATTGACGGCGGGACCATTGACGGCAAGGCGATAGGTTTCACGGTGCTTCTCGATACCAGCGATCCCTCTTCCGTCGCCGCATTCCGCGCCTGCCTGGCGATCGTCGAAGACCCTCGCACCTTTGGCCACTGCATGTGCTTTGGCGACACAGCGATCGAGTTCTATCATGAGCAGGAGCTGATTGCGACCCTCGGTCTGCATCATGGTCACTTGATCCGGTGGAATGCCTGGAAACATGACGCCCAGCTGCGTGACGGGCAAGCCCTCCTTAACTGGCTTGCTGAGCACGGTGTCACTGGCCCGTTGGTAGCTTATCAAGCCCAGCAACGACAGGCAGAGGATGCACAACAAGCAGCGAAGCGCTGGTATGATGCAATGCCAGCTTGCCTCCAGCCCTACTGGCCGCAGATGCACACTTTTGCTGTTGATCTGGAGCCACTGCAGCAGGCGCTCGATGCAGCTTATGCTGACCGCGCAGCCTGCGCTCGAGCGCTCTTTGCCTGGTTCGGATCGGGACTGGGGCCGTGGAGCGGTTGCCCCATGTATGAGCAGGTGGCTGAAAAGCTTCTGCTCGGTTTTCCCACTGCTGCGTTGGTTGATTCTCTCATACAGCAGCCGCTCACTCCCGCACAACTAGAAGGAGCCGCGCGCTACTTTGCGGGCTGGTTATTCTCTCAACACAAGCCGCACGAACTGGCGCAGGTGCCGGTCGAATTACAACAAAGTCTTCTTGCGCACAGCCTGACATCAACAGACGATGACAAGGTCCAACGAGCACTGGCAGCATTCGCCCAAGATACAAGCTGAGGAGATGCGGTGTGAAGGATGAAGTTCTGTGATCGCACCAGCGATGCCACCAGCCTCAATGAGATCGAGAGGAATCCCATCTAATGGGATGAGAAGGTAGGAAGGGCGATGACCTTCACGCGCAGGTATACCTCAACCTCAGCCACCAAGAGACCGATGCGCTGCCCAAAGTCTGGCGCGCAGACAACCGCGCTGAACGGCGTGTATGATTCGGAGCTATTCCCCGTGATGGCTCTGGCGCTTTGGGCGTTTCTCGGCATTGGGGAGGTCAGTGAAACGTAAGGAGGGTCTCGTGAACATCCATGGGCTGATGATAATCGCATGCGTCTCGGTGTTGATCCTGGCCGGGTGCGCGGCTCCGGGATGCACCACCTTCAGGGGCCAGGACATATGCACAGGCGATTCAGAGCAAACCGTTATCGCTAAGTTGGGGACCGGGACCGATTTGGCGCGCGAGGGCAACTCGCGCGTAGTGCATTTTGAGGATCGGCCTCCAGGTTTCGATTTCGGCACATATCCTTTCGTTGAAGGCACGTTTTCTAAGGGCAAGGTTCGGGACATCGAGCAAGGTAGCGTTCACGTCGATCCGGCTCCCGGTAGCGAACCACCTGGCGGATGAGAAGTGGAAGTGAAGTCATATTAGGGATCACGATCGCCCGCGAAACGCTTGATATTGAAAAGAAGGGTCAGCAATCCCAAGGAAAGGGAGAACATCATGAAGGAAGCATTTACGCTGCAAGCGCGCTCTGGATGGGCGTGGCTGCGCTTTATGGCCGCAATTCTGGTTCTGCTGGTGCTCGGGTTTTCAATTATGATCCTGACGACGCCAACACCTAAAGCCGTTAGTGATCTCTACGCGATCCAGGGTCAGGTATCAGGGATCGCGAAGCTACCTGAAGGAGGACTCCTGATCGCCTTCGCTGATTTGGGGAACCCGTTCTGGGTGGGCGGCGGTGATATGCGATTCCTCGATGAGGTGGCCTTCAACCGTGACGTCAGGGTTGGCACTGAACTGAGCATCGGGATCACCGAATCGGCAGCCAAGCTGTTCGATACGCCGAACCGGCGCGTGCCCGCACTCGATATCCGTTCCGCCGCTCAAGTGTACTTGTCTTTCGCTGACCTGGCGCCCAGCCGAAGCGGAGATCTGCAACTGTTCGCGTACGTCATTCCGATTGCCATGCTTTGTTTGGCGGTGCTGCTGTTCTTCAGCATCCGCCGCCACGACTTTCGCAATATCCGCGATGATTGGATGGATCTTGTCCGAATCTATCAACGCGACCGGCAGAACTGACAATGGAAGAGGCTATGAGCGCGTGCATCCTGATCGGTCGTGGGTCGGTTCTTTTGCTTGCGGCCTGTACCGATAGCGGCGCCTGCAGTCAGCATCCCGCCGATCGCAGCGATGGGGAGAAGTTATGAAGATGAAATGTATCAGGCATAGACAGATGCGGAGCATATCGCTACCCCTTTGGTTGCGAATGGGTGGGGGTGTCATCGCAGAAAGCCTCGTGCTGGCAATTCTGTTACTGTGGCTGTTCTTTGCTGCGTCGCGCGTGGAGGCCAATGCGGGTCCGCCGTACTACACCGGCGGGCAGGTCGTCGCGGAGCCATCCGGCCTGGCCGGGATCGCCATCGCCCACGAGACGCTGGATATTGATATGCGTGGGCTATCGATCCATCCGCGCTCGACCATCAGCATGACCGGCACAGTGGAGATCAGCAACCCGATCACCGTATCGGTGGTATACAGTATCACCAACAGCGGCGCCGCGCGCGAAGGGGCGCTGCTGTTCGCTTCCGGTGCGCCGAGCACCGCCAACTTCGCGGCGTCGCTGGACGACCAACCCATTGCGGCGCAACCCGTGATCAGCGTGACCCTGCCCACCGAGTGGCAGCCGCCGCGGACCACGCCGGGCTTGAACGGCAGTCCGCCCCTGCCTTACGTGGATCCGAAGGGCGGTCAGAATCAATACAGTCCGTCGTTCGGCCAGTATCGCGGCAACCTCGTGCGCGCCTGGACAGCCACCTACGCGTTCACGGTCACGTTCCCGGCAGGCGAAAGCGCCCTGGCGATCCGCTATCACGCCGATCCGCAAATACGCCATTCGGGTGGGTACCTCAGCTCGCTGGACTCATACCAGTTTGCCTATGTGCTGGCCCCGGCGCGCGCCTGGGACGGCTTCGGCGGGCTGGACGTGACGGTGCACCTGCCGGCCTGCTGGGAAGCCGCTGCTCTGCCTGAGCTGGCACGCGCCGGCGACGAGTTGCGCGGCGCGTTCGACGCGGTGCCGGCCGATGCCCTGGCTCTCACCGTGGCGCCCTGCACTGCGGCCAGAGAGGCTGACCAGGAAGCCAGGCAGGCTGCCAGCGTAGAGGCCCTGAGGGCGGCCCAGGAGAAGGCATCGCGCACGTTGCCCGGCATCTGCGCGCCGCCCGCGCTCATCTTGCCCCTGGCTGCGCTCGGCATCGTGCTCCGGTGCCGAACGCGCAGGAATATCTGAGTATCAGCATCCCATGCGCCGGCAGGCTGTGGCGTGTCCAACTTCCCGCCAAAGGAGGAAACGAACATGAAATGCACGCGAGCGATCATCAGGAGATGCTTCATCGCAGCCGGCTTGCTGCTGGTTCTTACCCTGGCAGCCTGTGTCACTGCGCCCCAAGTCGCGCGTTCCGACCAGCCGCGCCTGACGCCCGACGCCTCGGCTGACGAGATCACAGCCCTGGTGGCCGGCAACAACGCCTTCGCCTTCGGGCTCTATCAAGCGATCCGTGCTGGGGAGGACAACCTGCTCTACTCCCCCTTCAGCATCTCCCAGGCGCTGGCCATGGTCTACGCCGGCGCGCGTGCCGAGACAGCCCGGCAGATGGCGGATACGCTGCACTTCACCCTCCCCAAGGAACGCCTGCATGCAGCTTTCAATGCCCTGGACCAGGAATTGGCCGGCCGCGCCAGCGCGGCCGTTGTGGGCCAATCGGGGCCAGAAAAAGCGGAGGTCGCCTTCGAATTGCACAGCGCCAACGCGGTCTGGGGCCAGCAGGGGCTGCCGTACCGGGCCGAGTACCTGGCCGTATTGGCGCAAAACTACGGCGCGGGCATGCAGCTTGCCGATCTCAAGGGCAATCCCAACGCAGCCGTTGCGGAGATCAACCGGTGGGTCAGCCGGGAAACCGCAGGGCGGATCCCGGAGATTGTCAGGGAGCTCCAGCCGGATGCTGGGCTCGTGCTTGCCAACGCCATCTACTTCAACGCCGCGTGGGCTTTGCCCTTCTTAGAGCGTAACACCTACGATGAACCGTTCCATCTGCTGGACGGTGAACAGACGCCGGTCGCCATGATGCATCAGCGCAGCCACTTCCGGTATACGTCGGGCGATGGCTACCAGGCTGTCGAATTGCCCTACCTGGGCCGGACCGTGGCGATGGTGATCCTGCTGCCCGCGGATGGCCGGTTCCGGGAGGTCGAGCAGCGCCTGACCGGTGCATGGGTGCAGGACGTGGTAGCGAGGCTCAGCGAACAGGACGTGATCCTGACCCTGCCGAAGTTCACCTATGAGCCGCAGCTTCCACTTACCGAGATTCTCCGGGACATGGGCATGCCAGACGCCTTCGATCGGGATGCCGCCGACTTTTCCGGGATCATTGAAAGAACACCGGCTCACTGGCTCTATATCGGTGACGTGCGGCACAAAAGCTTCATTGACGTCAACGAGTTGAGGACTGAGGCGGCAGCAGTAACCGTCGTCGAGATGCCAGTAGGAGCTGCGCCAGCAAAGGAGCCGCCACCACCTATCGTGATGAAGATAGACCGGCCGTTCATCTTCGTGATCCACGACATGGAGACCGGCGCGATCCTGTTCGTCGGACGCGTGATGAACCCTGTTGGGCCAGGAGGAAAACCATGAAAAGCTCAGTTCAGTATCATTTCCTCCCCGGCGTTCTCGTCGCCGCCGCGCTGCTGCTGACCGGTTGTCCGCAACCGGGAACGCAGCCGGCCGCACAGACCACCGCGGCCCAACCTGCCCCCCACACAGGCGACCGCTCTGTCGCCGACCGACACCCCCGCAGCCACACCCGGAGTTGCACCCACACTCGCGTCTGAGTCAATATCAGCGACAGTTCGCGCGACCCCGGCCGGCTTCGTGGAGTACGTTGTTTCGGACGAAGGGTTCGCTCTCGCCTTACCCGCTAGC
>CAZKEF010000090.1:0-7521 GCA_964551735.1 uncultured Anaerolineales bacterium | reverse complement strand
GTCGGGGAGAGAGGATTTGAACCTCCGACCTCACGGACCCGAACCGTGCGCGCTAACCTGTCTGCGCTACTCCCCGATGACAAACAACATTATACAGCGCTACGGCGCAAATGCAAAATTGAGGACTGGCGGCCGGAAGCTGACAACTTGCGCACGGTGGCCAGTGGTTGGAAACGCATCCGGCAACCAGCCACCAGCTTCTGGCTTCCAGCTTCCAGTCTCCAGCCACGGAGATTCACCATGAGCCTACAGATCGGTATCGTCGGACTGCCTAACGCAGGGAAGTCCACACTATTCAACGCGCTGACCCAAGCCGGCGCAACCACAGCGCCGTATCCGTTCACGACAATTGATCCCAACGTGGGGGTGGCTGCGGTGCCCGACCCGCGGCTGGACCAGTTGGCGGCGCTGATCCGGCCGGAGAAGGTGGTGCCAGCTACGGTGGCGTTCGTAGATATCGCCGGCCTGGTGAAGGGCGCCAGCCGGGGCGAAGGGCTGGGCAACCAGTTCCTGGGCCACATCCGCAACGTGGACGCGGTGGCCCTGGTGCTGCGCGGGTTCGATGACCCCGATGTGCCAAGCCAGGGTGAGGCAGTGGACCCACTCGCCGACCTGGAGACGCTGGAAACGGAGTTGATCCTGGCCGATGTGGGGACCATGGACCGCCGCATCGAAAAGGTTCAGGGCCAGGCCAAGGCCCGGCCGCGCGATTTCGCGGAGCAGTTGGCGTGGCTAAACCGGCTGCGCGACCACCTCAACAGCGGGCAGGCCGCGGTGCTGTTCGACGAGCCCGCGCATCACACTGACTGGACGACCGACCTGAACCTGCTGAGCGGCAAACCGCGGCTGTACGTGGTGAACGTATCCGAAGACGCGCTGCCTGACGGCGGCCCGGTCGTCGCCGCGCTGCGCAAACGCGCCGCGCAGGAAGGGATCCCCTGCCTGACACTGTGCGCGCTGTGCGAGTCCGAACTGGTAATGTGGGATACGGAGGAGGCCGCCGCGTATCGCGCGGACCTGGGCTTGCCCGAACCGGGACTCAACCAGCTTATCCACGCCAGCTATGGCCTGCTGAATCTGATCACCTTCTTCACCATCACCGGCGGCAAGGAGACGCGGGCCTGGACCTTGCGCCGGGGCCAGACCGCATTCGAGGCCGCCGGCTTGATCCACAGCGACATCCAGCGCGGCTTCATCCGGGCCGAAGTCGCGCCCCAGACCGCGATCATTGCCGCCGGCGGCCTGGCCGGCGCGCGCAGCCACGGTCAGATGCGCCTGGAAGGCAAGGACTATGTGGTGCAGGATGGGGATGTGATCCATTTCAGGTTCAATGTTTGAGGGGCGACGAACGACGGACGACCGAAGACCAGAGACCGGAAAAGTCGTCTATCCATCACCGCGATCGGCAGCCCCTCAACATCGGACTGCCGTCGTTCGTCAGCGGTCATTCGTCCGCCATCGTTCTTCCTTCGCCGCTTACGGATTTGCCATAACTCCGCACCTGTGATATAAGTATCTCTACCGCGCGAGGGCCACCAAGCCCTCGCTCTTTCTGCCCCTGGCGTTCGGCGCTCTGTCGATAGACCGGCGGCAATCCCGCCCTCAGTGAGGGTGGGCTATTTCCGAAGAAAGGAGGCATCGACGCGGTATGTCTGACGCTATGCACGACTATGAGTTGGTCCTGATCGCCGTCCCACAGCTCGATGACGAAACCGTTGCGACGTTGACTCAACGCGTGGCGGGCTGGATCACGGCAGCGAATGGCACAGTTACCGACACCAACGTCTGGGGGCGCCGGCCGCTGGCTTATGCAATCCGCAAGCAGACCGAGGGCATTTATGTCCAGTTCAACTACCAGATGAACCCGGCCGCGAGCCGCGAGCTCGACCGCAACCTGCGCCTGGATGAGCAGATCATCCGGCACCTGGTCATCCGCACGGACGAAGACTGATCACTGTTTGAAGACAACGACAGGAGAAGAGACCGTGGCAAGAGGTCTTAACAAGGTGCTGATCATCGGCCACCTGGGCCGCGATCCTGAGATGCGTTATACCCCCAGCGGCAAGCCGGTCACAGCCTTCAGCGTAGCTGTCAGCCGGGGCTGGACAACCAGCAACGGCGAGCGGCGCGAGGCCACTGAATGGTTCAACATCGTCGCATGGGGCAACCTGGCCGAGGTGAGCAATCAGTACCTGCGCAAAGGCTCGCGGGTCTATATCGAGGGCCGCCTGCAGACACGCAGTTGGGACGATCCCGATGGCCAGCGCCACTCGCGCACCGAGGTGGTCGCCAACGAAATGGTGTTCCTTGACAGCCGGGGCGGCGGTGGCGAGGCCGAGGACGTGGACTTCGACGAGGAACTGGGATTTTAGTCCGGACAGAGGACCTGTCCGGACGGACGAGGAGTCATAACTGATGGCAGACGAACGAGAATTCAACGGCCAGGCCGGCCCGGAGCGCCGGGGGGGCCGTGGCGGGCAGGGCGGCCGCGGCCGCTTCCAGCGCCGCCGCATCTGCGCGTTCTGCGTGGATAAGATTGACAAAATCGACTACAAGGATGTCAACACCCTGCGCCGCTTCATATCGGACCAGGGGCAAATTGACTCGCGCCGGCGCACCGGCACCTGTGCGCGGCATCAGCGCCGTGTGACGGTTGCGGTGAAGCGCGCCCGCTACCTGGCTCTGCTGCCCTACACAGCCGAGCACGTACGCCGCTACAGCTAAGTTGACATGGGTCAGGCGCTCAAGGGAGGCCCACAAGCATCCCGCAGGCGCCGCGAAGGAACTCTCATGGCAAAGCGTAAACCTGAGGAGAAACGCGAGGAAACTCGCAAACAAACAACTTACCGGCGACGTGACGCCGAGGCGAACCGCAAAGTGCTCATCGGCCTGGGCGCTGTGGGCGTGTTGCTGCTGCTGATCATCGGCGCGGGTGTTGTGCAGGAACTGGTGGTGAAGCCCAACCAACCGGTTGCAACCGTTAACAACACGCGCGTGACGATACGTGACTATCAAAAGCTGGTGAAGTATGCGTGGTTCGAGGCTGGCGAAGTGACTGACCCGGAAGGTACCAGCGTGCAGGTCCTGGATGAGCTCATTGATATGGAGCTACTGCGCGAACAAGCCAAACAACGCAATATCGTGGTGACTGAAGACGAAATCACTGAGATCATCGAGAAGCAGTTCGGCTATCAGCGCGTGCCGCCGACGCCAGTCCCAACAGCGACGCCGGACCCCAACGTGGCACCCAGCACCGAACCGACAGCGACCCCGATCCCAACCGCCACGCCTGTCACGCTGGAAGCTTTCCAAACAGCCTATCAGGACTACCTGGCCCGGCTGAAGCAAGCGACCGGCCTGAGCGAAAAGGACCTGCGGACAAACATCGAGGGTGACCTGCTGCAACAGAAGCTGTACGAAGAGATCACCAAAGATGTGGTGACGACCGAAGAGCAGCTCCGCATCCGGCACATCCTGATCGCGATCCGCACCCCGGCGCCCACACCTGAACCGACACCCGAAGGCACAGCCGATCCCAACGCGACACCCGCACCAACGGCCACCCCCGCACCGGAGCCGCGGGATGAGGCACAGGCGTTGGCCTTGGCGATCGAGATCCGAAACAAGCTGGGGGCAGGCGAGGACTTCGCCGCCCTGGCCACGCAATACTCCGATGATCCCGGCAGTCAGGCCGACGGCGGCGAACTGGGTTGGTTTGCCCGGGGGCAAGGGTTGGTGCAGGAGTTCGAGGATGCTGCCTTCAGCCTGGAGGCTGGCCAGATCAGCGACCCGGTGAAGACCGATTTCGGATACCACATCATCCAGGTGCAAGAACAGGACCCGGCGCGCGAGTTGGACGCCTACAGCGCCTTTGTTAAAAAATACGAGGCGTACCAGGCATGGCTGACCGAGCTGCGGAATGCCGCCAAGATCGAGCGCAACTGGTCGCTGGAAAAGGTGCCACCCACGCCTGCGATCGGGCTATTCTAACCCCGATCGGCCGCTCGACAAGGACAACAACGGCCTGACTGAGTCTCCTCGGCCAGGCCGTTCTGTTTCGACAGGAAATGTGAGAGCTCACGCCTCACCCCACCTGGCGGCGCACCTCGCGCACGTTGGGCAGCCGCTCGATGCGCGTGAGCACCCGGCTTAACTGCTCGGCATCCCGCACCTGAAGGGTTGCAGAGATCTGCGCCAGGTTGTCTTGTCGGGCCGTGACCGCGGACGCGTCTTCCAGGTTGATGTTCTCCTCCTTAAGCACGCCCGTGATCTCGTTCAGCAGCCCTGCGCGGTCATAGGCCTGCACCCGAATCTTCACGCGCGTAATCTTGGGCACGTTGACCCCCCAGGCGACGCGGATCAGGCGCTCACTCTCCAGCCGGCGGATGTTAGGGCAATCGGCGCGGTGGATGGCCACGCCGCGACCGCGCGTCACGAACCCGACGATCTCATCCGGTGGGACGGGACTGCAGCAACGCGCCACATAGGTGAGCATGTTCCCAGCCCCTTGCACCGAGATGCCATCCACCTGCTGCGCCGGCTGCTGCGGCAGATCAAGAGAGGGCAATACCTGGCTGGCTTCCTTGGGCGCCTCCTCAACCTTGCCCAGTTGCAGCACGCGCTCGGCCACATCCACCGGGGTGACGTCACCGCACCCCAACGCAGCCAGGAAATCGTCCAGGGTCGGCATATCGAACAAAGCAGCGACATCCTGGTAGGTGAGGGCCTCCACGCCCAGCTTCTTCAGCTCACGTTCCAGGAGCTCGCGGCCGGCAGTGATATTGTCCTCACGCGCTTGTTGGCGGAACCACTGGCGGATCTTGGTGCGCGCGCGTTGCGTCTTGGCGTAGCCTAGGTGGGGGTTCAGCCAGTCACGGCTGGGACCACCGCGCTTCGCTGTGATAATCTCCACCTGGTCGCCGCTCTGCAACTGATAATCCAGGCCAACCAGCTTACCGCGCACCCTGGCCCCTCGGCAACGGTTGCCCACCTCCGTATGGATCTGATAGGCGAAATCAATGGGCGTGGCGCCAGCCGGCAGGTCAATGACCTGGCCCTTGGGCGTGAAGACATAGACCCGATCCCGGAACAAATCCTCCCTAATCGTTGCCAGGAATTCGCCCCCGGCAGACTGATCCTGCATCTGCCAATCAATCGCAGAACGCAGCCAGGCGATCTTGCGCTCGAAAGCCTCATCATGACGCGTCTGATGTTTGTAGCGCCAGTGTGCCGCGATGCCTTCCTCAGCAATGCGGTTCATCTCGTGCGTTCGGATCTGCACTTCCAACGGTTTGCCGTTGGGCAAATACACCGCAGTGTGCAACGATTGATACTGGTTCTCCTTCGGGTTAGCGATGTAGTCATCAAACTCACCCCGGATGGGCCGCCAAAGGGTGTGCACGACCCCCAAGGCCGCGTAACAATCTGCGACCTCGGATACGATGATACGGATGCCTTCCTGGTCATAGATCTGGTCAAGGGGTACATCCTTGCGCTTCATCTTGCGATATATGCTGTAAATATGTTTCGGCCTGCCGGTGACGGTCGCGTCTGTGATGCCATGCTTAGCGAGGTCAGCCTTGATCTGGTCAGCGATATTCTGGACGTAGGCCTCGCGCTCGCCTCGGCGCTGCGCCAGGTCCTTCTTCATCTGAGTATAGATCTCCGGCTCCAGGTAGCGAAACGCCAAGTCTTCGAGTTCCCACTTGATCCGATACATGCCCAGCACGCTGGCAAGCGGCGCGTAAATGTCCAGGGTCTCCCGCGAGATACGCAGCTGACTCTCCGGCTTCATGTAGCCCATAGTGCGCATGTTGTGCAGCCGATCGGCAAGCTTGATGAGCATCACGCGCACGTCGTTGACCATGGCCAGCAGCATCTTGCGATAGCTCTCCACTCGCGGGTCACTCCGGCCATCGGGGAGCGTGGCCATCTCGGAAAGGTTGGTTAGCTTGGTGACGCCATCCACCATGCTGGCTACTTGGGCCCCAAAAAGCTCGGCCAGATCAGGCACCTTGGTGGGGGTGTCCTCGGCCACGTCGTGGAGCAGAGCGGCGGCGATGGTTTCTGCATCCAGACGCAGCTCGGCCAGGATGCCGGCCACGGCCACCGGATGCACGATATAGGGCTCGCCGGATTTTCGCTTGGCATCCCCATGCGCAGCGGCGGCCACCTCGTAGGACCGGCGCACCAAGGCCATTTCTTGTGGTGTGAAGAACTTCGGAAGTTGATTCTGTAACGTTTCCCAGGTCATATGCCGCCACCATGCTCCGACGCCCCAGGGCCTCGCCCACCCTGCGGCGAAGACACCCGGTCTGGCTTGTCGAATTCACCGTCCTGGTGCTATACTATGTACACTTATGCCCCCATAGCTCAGTGGATAGAGCGACTGACTTCGGATCAGTAGGCCGCGGGTTCGAATCCTGCTGGGGGTGCTAGAAAATAATGATACCACGTCCCTGCCTTTTCTGGCAACCCCAAAAGCCAGGGCCAGACCGTCCACGCACCTCCTTCATGCCCTTCATTTTCGGTGGTCTGCAGGCTGGCGTGCATCATGTTTTGGGAGATCGCGCCGAGACAGCCGGTCTGACTGATGCGGACGATCACACGACGCCGGACTAAGCCCTGCACGGGCGCGTCTCCCTGTGCCCAACCTTGAGAATCCGGCGTGGCATGCCGGATTTTCAATTATTACCGTACTACCCGCCGAGCAGGTATAATCCCCCCATGTCAACGCCCATGCCCGCCCTGAGCGTAGCTCCCGGCGGTTGAAAACTGCGGCCGCCATTGCGCAGCCGATCCGAGGCAGCTCCATGTCCAACGAAACCAGCCCAGGTTCACCCGGCCAACCGCTCGATCTCTTGAGCCTGCTGTTCGAGCGGATGCCGATGGGGGTGGCCATCCTCGACCGGCAATATCGCATCCAGCGCTACAACCCCACCTGGGGCGATTTCGCCGTGCGCTATGCGCCCCTGACCGGGGTTCCGCTGACACCGGGGGTGGGCTATTTCGAGCACCTGCCGGGCGCTGAAAGCGTTGTCCAACCGCTTTTTGAGCGGGTGCTGGGCGGCGAGACCATTCAGGCGAACAGCGTGCGCCTGGAAGCGGGCGGGATCGTGACCTATTGGGATATCGTCCTTGCCCCGCTGGTCGAGAACGCTGAGATCGTGGGCCTGCTGAACCTGGCGGTGGATGTCACCGAACAGGTGCAATTGCGCCAAACCCTGGAGCAGCGCGTCGAAGCGCGCGCACAAGAACTCCAGGTCTTGTTGGATGTCTCGGCGGCGGCCAACCGCTCGGTGAACCTGGCGGAGACCCTCCAAAAAACGTTGGACCGGGTCGTCACCCTGGTGCAGGCCGCGCGGGCGGGCGTCCTGTTGCTGGATGAGCGTACCGGCGAGCTGACGCCGCACACCATGCGGCCGGAGCAGGTGATCGAGCCGGCCGCTCTGGCGGTCATCGTCGCCGCCTGCCGGGCCTGGTGGCCCTGGCGGTGGAGGATGACGGGCTGGGCTTCGATCC
>CAZKEF010000089.1:0-7674 GCA_964551735.1 uncultured Anaerolineales bacterium | reverse complement strand
CTAGTGGGCTCCAATTCGATGATGAAGTGGACTCAATTTGCATGATGATGAACAAAAGCATGTTAAGCCAGAAGGCATCGCCTTGTTTTGCAGGTCTATGGGCGCTCGTTTCATGTGTTACCTCGAAGCCTAACGGCGAGCGTCACCTGCTCGCCACCGTCCGATAGTTGCGTCGCCCACAATCTCGCCACGGTGGCGAGTCAGGTGGACGCAGTGTTAGGCCGCTGCCGTCTAGCCGGTGTCGAACCGGCTCGGCTGGTTCGCTATTGCGCTTCTCAGCTTGTGCTTCAGTTCCATCGTCGCGCACAGCGTCCTAACGGTGATGTTCAGTTGCGGCTGCGCCGCGCTCAACTTCCGAATTCGGCGCGACCTGGTCGGCGCAGCCGTCAACTGGAACTGATGTTAGGCGGCGCGGTCTCTGCATCCTGCGCAACCTACGCATCATTGAGGCGTGCTTCCGAATGATGCGCCGTTCGAGAGCATACTGTGCCAGAGCAGCATTGACCTCCGGCCAACCGTCCTCCGGGTAGGCATCGCCACAGTAACGATGCTGCCTTAACACTCGCACGGCCATTGCCTGAAATGTCGTTTTCGGATTCAACATAGCGCCGCCTAACGGTGATGTTCAGTTGCGGCTGCGCCGCGCTCAACTTCCGAATTCGGCGCGACCTGGTCGGCGCAGCCGTCAACTGGAACTGATGTTAGGCGGCGCGGTCTCTGCATCCTGCGCAACCTACGCATCATTGAGGCGTGCTTCCGAATGATGCGCCGTTCGAGAGCATACTGTGCCAGAGCAGCATTGACCTCCGGCCAACCGTCCTCCGGGTAGGCATCGCCACAGTAACGATGCTGCCTTAACACTCGCACGGCCATTGCCTGAAATGTCGTTTTCGGATTCAACATAGCGCCGCCTAACGCCACGGGGTTCAGCCGCCGCCGGGTGGACGAGACCCATCGCTTTGTCGGCGACATTGTGTTAACCGCCGAGCTCCGGCGGTCGGCCTGCAACCCCCGGTTATTAGAATGACGTTGCGGTTGGACGCGGACGTGGTATCCTGTCGCCGATGAGTGACGGGAACGCATCGGGAGTACGGAGCGTGTGGGCGAGCCGTTGGGGCCTATGGGAAGGTCTGGGCCAAGCCCGTTTGTGTTATGTGGCTCCCCGTCGGATACTCTCATCTGGGATGCTCCTGGTAGCAAGCCCGTATCGGTAGTTGAGACGCTGTGCCCCGAATCCGTGTCCAACCGACCCTATTCTACCTCAGGAGGCGCTCATGAGCGATTCTGGCATTACTCGTTTCGTCGGCGTGGATCTGCACAAGCACTTTGCCGTTGTGGCAGCTGTGGATGCCCAACAGCAACTCGTGCTCAAGCCGAGCGGCCGCATTGCCCTGGACGACTGGCCGGCCTGGGCGGCAGCCCATCTCGGCCCCCAAGACGCCGTGGTGGTGGAAGCCACCAGCAACGCCTGGTGGTGTTACGATATCGTAGCGCCGCTGGTCGGGCGCGCCGTGGTCGCCAATCCGCTCCAGGTGAAGTGGATTGCGGCTGCCGCGGTCAAGACCGATAAACATGATGCGGTCAAATTGGCCAAGCTGCTGGCCGCCCATCTGATCCCGGAAGTGTGGGTGCCACCGACACATGTGCGCGAGCTGCGGGCCTTGCTGGCCCACCGCCACGCCCTTGTCAAGCAACAGACGGCGGCCAAAAACCGGCTGCACAGCTTGCTGCACCGCCACCATCTGACGCCCCCGGCCGGCGACCTCTTCGCGGCCCCGAACCGGACCTGGTGGGCCAGCCTGGAGGTGTCACCCAGCGAGCGTCTGCGCGCCCGGCATGATGTGGCGACCCTGACCCAGCTCCAGGAGCAACTGGCCGCCGTGGAGGGCGAGCTGGCCCGCCTCAGCCAAAGCGAACCCTGGCGCGCTGCGGCGCCCTTCCTGATCCAGCTGCCCGGCTTTGCGCTGGTATCGGCCATGACCGTTCTGGCTGCCATCGGCGACATCAGCCGTTTTTCCGCCGCCCGGCAATTGGTCGGCTATGCCGGGCTGGGCGCTGGCGTCCATAGCAGCGGCGAAACCCACCGCGACGGCCCGCTCACCAAACAAGGGCGGCGGGATCTGCGCCGGGTGCTCATCGAGGCGGCCTGGAGCGCCGTCGCCACCCATCCGCACTGGAAAGAGGCGTTCATGCGCCTCGGCCGGCGCAAGCCGGCAGGCGTCGCCATCGTGGCCATTGCCCGTAAGCTGCTGGTCGCCGTCTGGCATGTGCTCTCCGAACGCGCCGCCGATCGCCACGCCGACCCGGTGATGGTGGCCACCAAGTTGATGCGCTGGTCGTGGGATCTCACGCCGGAGCAGCGCGGCGGTCTCACCACTCGGCAATTCGTGCGCTACGGTCTCATGCGCTTGGGCCTGGGCCATGACCTGACCGGCTTCCGCTACGGCGGTCAGCCGCGCGGCCTGGCTGCCGAGGCCGAGATCCTGGCTCGCTTCCCGGAACTGGCTACCCTGGCCTGAACCGGTAACGGTCGCCAGCCCATAGCATCAGTCCTCTTTGTGCCTGCGCCGCGATCAGTGGCGCCGGGAGAGCGGAGCTTTGCCTGTCGCCTGGCCGGTCAGGAAGAACGCGCCGCTCAACGATTAAGGTGCAGGAACTTGACAAGTGCAACTCATCGGTAGGCACCGCATCGGTGAACCGTAGAACACAAGGTCATTTGGTGCTACCAACTTGCCCGAAATCATGCTTGCGAGAATGTTTCCAAGTCATCTCAAACTGCTCTTGGAACACACGATACCAGTGATCGCTCATCGCTCGGGTAATTTCGAAGTGAGGTCGTTGTTCTTGATCGGTTCTATAGTACAAGTACAACCCGACTTGTATTCGCCCACTCATTGTGTCTGCATCCAGCATTAGAAGCCCAAACTGCGGTGGGTAAGAGAGATACCCCAATTGAATGTCGGCATCTGCATTTTGCTGTCTTGCGTCTTTGACTGCTTCCTCCAGAATCTGGACGACATGCTCGATATCTCTTCTTTGGCGATAGGGTTGTTCTGAACTTGAGTCGCTCACTCTCTTGTAGTAATCAGGATCCATAACTAGAAACCTGAACCTACATCCTTCAGCAGCCCTGTTGCGGATAAAGCCTCTGTTAGCTGAGATGAAACCATGAAGGCTGGAACCACGGAGCGCAACATCGTGATAATTAGATAGGTTTTGAATGTTTTGGTAGGTCTTTTGATCTTCAAGCCTGATACCCAACGGCATGGACGCCATGAAGTCAGCGATCTTGCTGTCCAGTGCGCTAAGTTGCCCCTGCATACCCGTTTGTTGGCTTGCAAGTCGGGCACGTAGAGAAACGAGCTCCAACAAAAACAGACTCAGGATACCCACTAAGACCGGTTGACTGATATTCTGCCCGCCGATGAGATCTACTGCCGCGATAACAAGCGCAATCAGACTGAGCACTGCGACAAGAGCGCTCTCCCATCCCAGGCGAGCGACAAATCTCCTCGTGGCTGATAAGATCTTTCTCATTGTTTTACCGGTTGCTGATAGGGTCACGGCATTAGCGGCCTATGGTGAGTCCGCGCCTGTCAAGTCGAGTCACTTCCAATAGAATCGCAACCCTGCAGTTGTCCCGTGATTTGTACCGTGACCTGGCCTATCGCGGTAGGACAGCCAGTTGCCCGGCTGCCCCCGCACAGATCCCGGCGTGCAGATTTCCCGCACCGGGCACCCTGCGATTGCTCCTTCGACTTCGCTCAGGACATGGCACAGAGCCTGCCCTGAGGCACCAGAAGAGCCACCCCAACGCCGCCAACCCCCAACCCACCCTGTACCTGGCCTGCGAGCTGAGCAACCAGAAGTGGCAGTTGGGCTGCACGGTCGGCCACGGCCGCCGCGCCGGTGGTGAGCTGCACGAGGCCGGCCGCGCCGGCTTCCGGCGGCGCCGCTGCCTGGCGCAGGAGCCCGTGACCAACCGTTCGGCTGCGCTCACGACGCAGCCGGGTGGTGGTGGACCCGGCCGGCCGCGCGGTCAGCCGCCGCGACCAGCACACCACAGCCAGGCCAGGCCGGCGCCAGGGTACACCACCGGCCGGGATTGGCCGCTTTGGCAGCTCTCCTGTGGTCAGCCAAGCGTCCTTGTTGGGGTCGCGCGACCCTGTACGCCGCCCACCCAAGATTTGACAACAAAAACACCAACATAGAAGGTGCAACCAGGGTTAGGCCCCGCCCAAGCACCAGACCGGCCCAACAAGACCTGCTCCCCACTATGACCTGTCTGTCAAGTCATGGATGGAACTACTCGCAACTTTCTGAATGATCGGGTTTCTGGGGCTAAAAACGCGTCAGGACAGAATTGTGTCAAAGGTCGTCTCCTTCACTTTGAGTCACAACTACAACCTTTGTCGCCTTTGCCACACCCGGTTCCTGACTGTTTTTTGCAGCCATCGTCGTCTTCGCAACGCACTTCGACTATAACCAGATCTCCAAATTCCTCCATGAGTATTTCCTCCTCGGCAGAATGTGACTATGTCGTATCGCAATGAAACCAAACGCATCAGACAGGCTCTCTACCTTTTGCACATCTCCTCAGCTTATACCAGATTATTGAACGCACGATTGTACAATGCTCTTTGGGTAGCTCCCCAAAAGTCAATCGGTCACTAGGACAACCCCCTGCACACGTAAATCTCGCAAAACATTCGTCGCATTGTCTAAACGAGTATAGATTCAAATCCCTCAACGAACGTACTCGACCTTGGTCTATTCTAACGCCGGCCTCTGAAATGCTCCCAATAAAAAAGACCGACGCAAGCGGATCCTCTCTCTTTGTTATCCTTGAGCAACATGAAACGCTTCCATCTGGCATGACAGCAAAATTCCGACCATCGGCCCCGCAGAATCTGGCTCGGATCCTGCGGAAATCATCCGTCGTGGTAGAAAGTCGTACAGCCAGTTCTTGAGCACGCTCAAATGCTCGCATATAGTTGTCTACGAAGATTTCTGGGTCAACCGGCGGAACAGCAGTTGCTCCTCTGCCGACCGCAGAATATGGTATGGTTATTATCTCTTTACAGCCTAAGTCTGCACAGAATTCAAGAAAAGCTACAATTTCTGCTTGATTATGGCCCGTCACAGTCGTTCTAACCGCCAAACGCACTTCTTGATGAATCAAAGCCTTCAATCCCCTCACAACATCGTCAAACGATCCGCTGCCATTAAGTTTCGGTCGTTGTCGATTTTGAATATCTGTCAGACCATCCATGGACACGCTGACATAGAAGCCGTGGCGTTTGAGGAAGTGGGCCTTGTCTGAATCTATTAGTGAGCCATTTGTTACGAGAGTAAATTCGACCCCCACATCCTTTGTCCGTTTCGACAAGGCATATTGCACCGTCCGGACCAGTTCATTCCATTTTGTTACAGATTCCCCGGTTCCGTGAAACGTTATCCCGACCCGACCATCGTCTTCCGAATAGACGAACAGTTGATCTACGGTGCGCGCAACAATGTCCCACGGCATAGATTGATGTTGTTCTCCAAGATTAGCATAGCAATACATGCAGTTGAGATTGCACAACGTACTGAGCGAAATCATTACCTCTCTGGGATTGAATTCAGCGTTGTCAGTCACGTGAGGTGCGGTAATCGCGTCTAAAAAATGATACTTCTCAAGCACAGAGTGGAACGCATGGCTGGGTGATTTACCAGTCCTGATGTAATCACGAACGATCGCCAGCGCTTTTCCATCAGCGGTGAATAACCTCCCTCCAAGTGGGGAATACACAACGCCCTCTCCGTCACCATTCCATATGAGGTAAATATGCGGAGATATCTCTTCCCATTGCAGATACAACATCTATCGGCTTCTCCATCGGCCGGCACGAACAACTCACACTTCACGCGATAAGTTTAAGATAGCGGCGAAGTGTCAAATCGCGGCTAAGATGGGCCACGCGTGGCCCATTATCGTCCGAAAGATGACACGAAGATCACGTCAGACAATGCATGCCGTTGCATTACTGGCCTAACGGAAGGCGTAAGCTGCGGCTGCGCCTGGCGAACCTCCCGCGACCCCTGAACTCACCGGCGCAGCCGTCAGCTTGACGCAGTGTTAGGCCGCCCTTCGGCAGACGACGACCCAGCCACCGCGCTGAGATCGGAAGTTTGCCTCACCAACTCACCCCACCTCAGATAGAACGCAAAGAATGGATCCGTAATATGAAGTTTTTTCTCTTCTTCTTCGAAATCGATCACTGGTGTAGAACTCTGATCGGTGGCAGCAATTGTCGCCATGTGCTTTAATACCCGTGCCACCTCCTGCAACTGCGGCGGTTGTGAGGCCGAAACGCCTCGGATCGCGGCACGAAGTTCCTCGTACTCGATGCTCACCAAGCCTGGGCGCATGTATGCAAGAGAATGTAGTACAAGCTCATAGATGTCGACGGTTTTTCCACCCTTGAGTTCCCGCTGCAAGCGATCAGCCCGTTGGCGCGGGCCTCGTGCAAGTTTCTCGAACACTGGACGACCAATCGTTTCAGCAACATCAACGAAAACGTCGTTGAGTTGGTCGGCACCAATTTCGAGAGCGGTCTTTCGTTCAGCTTTTTCAATCTGGAGAAATTTGCAAATGCCACGGCAGAAATCCTGCATAAGATGTGGACTGCCGATAGCTTCCGCAGCGAGACGCCTGCCTATTTCAGGTGGAAGCTGATAGTTCAGTAAGGTAAAGCCTGTTTCTGGAATAAAGCATAGCTCATCTTCTGACCAAACTGGAATATCAATAGGAGAAATTCGGCCGGTCATCTCCTTCTCTACCTTTAGGGCATCGTAGCGTCTGTGTGGTATGGCGATGATTGCTACTGGCAAGCCATCGAAAATGAGTGGTTTCAAGGCACGAATGATGTTCCCTTGCATGTCACGCGGTATGTAGTGAAAATCATCTACGACCAATGGAACTTTGGAACTGCGAAGCCCGCGTAACGCGACTACTCGTGACGACAGGTTCTGCGTTCTAATGGTCGATGAGCTTCGACTCCCCCCGATCTCTGCTCCAAGTTCGGCAGTTCCCTTCGCGACAAGAAGGTTCGCCTGGGCGGCTGCCTTCCCGCTAATCGAAGCCGAGAATTCGCGTGACGACTCTGTTCCAGTTGATTGGAACAATTCCAACTGCTGGATGACTACGTGCCAAAAATCATCTTCTGCCGACACTGTGCCCCCATCGACCCAAACTGTTTCTTCCGGTGGAAGTATCTTTCTGGCAAGCACTGTTTTGCCGGACTTCGTTTGCCCTGTCACTGTGACGAGCTTGCAGAGGTTCTCCTTTACCTCCGCAAGTCGTTGCTCAAGCTGCAACCCAACACGCGGGTTGTAAGTGTGGCGGGGAAAGCCGCCTGGTACAAAGATCTCTTGGTATCGCAACATGCTTAGTCTCCACGACTGGATTCGCGACGCGTTAGGCCCTGCATCTCAAGGTAGGCTCCGGTTGTTGGCAGTTTTGTCTCACCACAACCAGAGCTTTGTCCTAACGGCCAGTGTAAGCTGCGGCTGCGCCTCACGTACCGACAATCGCGCGGGCTCTACCGGCGCAGCCGTCAGCTTGACGCAAGGTTAGGCCCGTGCCCCTGGCTGCGCGCCCGCAGCGAGACCCGCCACCCACAACGGCGA
>CAZKEF010000088.1:0-9077 GCA_964551735.1 uncultured Anaerolineales bacterium | reverse complement strand
AAGTATCATCGGGTGCTGAAGTGGGCGCGAACGATCGCCGACCCTTCGTCGGGCTTAAGGCAGGCCTGGCGGGGAGTGAGCGCATCCAGCCCGCGCATCTGGCAGAGGCGATTCAGTATCGGCCGCGGCGGATGGAACAGAATCGCACGTTGTGCTTGCTCTCAGATGTACTGTGACGCTCAAGCCCCCTTACAACAAGGGCTAGTAGTCTCCTAATCAACGCGATCCGCGCCGCCGCGCATAGCCCGCCACCCCGCCACCGAATAACATCCAGGTGGCAGGCTCGGGAATCTCGACCGGCGCCGGATGGATTGGCAGTGTCGGATCCTCCAAGCATTGCCAGGCCTGGCCGTAATTATGGGACTTGTAGAGCCTGGGCGTATTGCTTCAGCCAATCCACCAGCTCGCGGGCCTTTTCGGGTGTGTCGGCTTCGGCGAAGATGCGCAGCACCGGCTCGGTACCGGAGAAACGCAGCAGCGCCCAGTTGTCGTGCTCGAAGTACACCTTGGTCCCGTCGTAGTCGACCACCTTAACCACCGGATACGGCGCCTCCCCGCTGGCGATCAGCGCCTTGACCCGCTGCGGGACGACGATGCGCATGTCGGCCGTTGCAGGCAGGTTGTCCTCGACCGAGTAGAGCCGGCCGGTGATGTCCAGGACGATCTTCTGCAGCTCGGAAATGTGCTTGCTTGTCACCGCCAGCATCTCGACAATCAGCGCTGAGGCGAAGATGCCATCCTTGCCCAGGATGTGGCCGCGGATTGTCAGGCCCCCGGACGACTCACCGCCGAGCAGCGCGTTGTGCTCGACCATGCCCGCGGCGATCCACTTGAAACCGACCGGCGTCTCGATGCACTTCTCACCGAACGCGGCCGCCAGACGGTCGAGCAGGTGCGTCGTCGCCAGGTTACGCACCACACCCCCGCGCTGCCCCTTCACCTCGTGCAGATACCAGTAGAGAAGCAGCAGCAGGTCGTTGATGTGGATGTAGTTGCCGCGCTCGTCAATCAGCGCGATGCGGTCCGCGTCGCCGTCGGTCGCCAGGCCCAGGTCGAAGTGTTCCTCGCGCACGACCGTCCGCAACATCCGCAGCGCCTCCAGGTCGGGCGCGGGCGAACGGCCGCCGAACAGCGGGTTACGCCGTTCATGGATGAAGGTCACCCGGCAGCGCGCCTCGTTTAGGATGATGCCCAGCGTCAGGTGGCCCACGCCGTACATCGGATCTACGACGACCCGCAGCCCGGCCCGGCGGATGGCGTCCAGGTCAATGAACGACTCCACCCGATCCACGTACGGGTTGACGAAGTCGCGGCGCTCAATGATGCCGGCCGTCAGCGCGACATCGAGCGGGATCTTCACCACATCATCCAACGTCAGGGCATTCGTCTCATCCTCGACCCGATTCGTCTCCTCAGTCAGCAGCAGCGAGCCATCGCCGTGAAACACCTTGAGGCCGTTCCACTCCGGTGGGTTGTGGCTGGCCGTGAACGCCAGGCCGAACGCTGCATTGACGACTTCGGTCGCGTAGTTGATCAGCGGCGTGGGTGCGTCTTCGGTCAACAAGATGGTGTGGATGTTGTTGCCCGCAAACACCTCGGCCGCGGCCTCCGCGGCCAAGTCGGACAGGAAGCGGCGGTCGTAGCCGATCAGCACGCCGCGTTTCTCCAGACCGCGGCGGGTGATGTCGTTGGCGAGCGCCTGGCACAACCGGCGGACGTTGTGCAGCGTGAACCCTTCACCGATGACTGCGCGCCAGCCGCCGGTGCCGAAAGTGACGATGTTGCGCTCTTCCTGCCGCCGCGGCCGGAAAAGGCGTTTCTGCAGGACGAACTCGGCGCGCTCCAGGTCGGCGCGGGTGTTAACGCCTTGGATCTCGTCCTGATCATAGATCTGGTAACTCTCGACGACCAGGCCGTGGTGGATGAGCCGGTGCGCCAGGTCGGTCAGCCGGTATTCGCCGTCCGCGGGCGAAGGCGGCAGCGTCGCCAGCATCGGCCAGATCTGCTGCGCGGACACGACGTACGCGCCGACGTTCAGCTCCCGGATCTCCTTCACGCGGGCCGACGCCCGCGCCTCCTCGATGATGTCCATGATGCGGCCGTCGCTGTCGCGAATCACGCGGCCGTAGGGGTAGGACCTGTCCGCGACTGCGGTGAGCAGCGTCAAGTTGGCCTCGCGCAGCCGGTGACGGTTGATCAGCCCGCGGATGGAGGCTGGCCGGAAGAGTGGCGTATCGCCATAAAGGATCAGTAGGTCACCGTCAAAGTCATGCAGCAGCGGCTCGATCTGGCGCACGGCGTCGCCGGTGCCACGCGCCGTCTCCTGGACAACGTACTGATAGCCCCGCCCCAGGTGCCCCCGGATCGCGTCCTGGCGGTAGCCGACCACGATGTGGGTGTCCGCAGGATCCACAATCTGTGCCGCGTTTGCTACCACGTAGTCAATGATCTTTCTGCCGCCCAGATCCTGGAGCAGCACCGGCAGGCCGTCCTCGGTGATGGATTTTGCGCCGGCCGCGAGAATGGCGGCTTTGAGGGGCCGGGAGGTGGGAGCATGTTGTTTCTCTGTCACAAAGGTCCTCCGATTTAGATCAATCGTACCGATTCGGTTGCTGACCAAGAATTCTGCCCCGAGGATGGTAGTCCCCCCTCATCGATACCGCGCGACGATCGCCTCCATCTCCGCGAACTTGTCCTCCATATCCTGCACCATACGGATCTGCGTCCGCGTGCGGTCCAGGTTTTGCCCCGTCCGGTGCACCTGGTAATACGTGTCGCCGTTAAGGTAGTCGTTCAGGAAGCGGATGGCCTGCTCGAGCGTGATCAGCCGGGCAGCAAACGGGAGATATGCGATCTCCGTGGGGGTGAGGAAGTCGCGCGCCGCATGGAGGTAGCCGCGCGCGAGCGCGTCGAACGTCGCCAGCGACATGCCGGCGCGCGCCGCGTCCGGCTCATCCTCCGCAGCCAACGCTGCGCCGGCCCGCACGGCATCGCCGAAGTCGTACAGCGCCGTGCCCGGCATCACGGTGTCCAGGTCAATGACGCACAGCCCCTCTCCGGTGACATCGTCCATCAGCACATTGCTGAACTTGGCGTCGTTGTGCGTCACCCGCAGCGGCAGCCGGCCCTGGCGCAGCAGGTCCACCAGCACGGCGGTTTCGGCCGCGCGCTGCTCGATGAAGCGGATCTCCTCCTGCACACGCGCGGCCCGACCGGCCGGGTCGCGCGCCACCGTCTCGCGGAACGCGGCCAGGCGCTTCGGGGTGTTGTGAAAGTCGGGCAGCACCTCGTGCAGCGCGTCCGCGGGGAAATCGGCCAGCAGGCGCTGGAACCGGCCGATGGCCCTGGCGGCATGGTAGACGTGCGCCGGGCTTTGCGCCATTTCGTAGGCCTGCGCGCCTTCGATGAACAAAAAGGCGCGCCAGCAGCCGTCGTCCCCAGCGCGGTAAAACGAAGCGCCGTCGCGCGTGGGGATGAGGGTCATCGCCTCGCGGCTCGGATCGCCGCCCGCCCGCTTGATTTTTCCGTGCAGATGCCCGGTGATCCGCTCAATATTCGCCATCAACTGTTCCGGCTCCCGAAAGATCGCGGCATTGATGGCCTGCAGCAGATAGCGCCGGCTGCGGTTATCCGCGCCCACGCAGCGAATCACGTAGGTGCGGTTGATGTGGCCGGTGCCGTAGGGTTTGGCCTCGATGAGCTGGCCTTCGAAACGAAACTGCCCGGCAATCTGTGTGAGATCGGGTTTCATACGCCATCATTCCAGATGCAACAGCCGCGCTGCGTTGTCGTGATACACCTTCCGCAGCGCCGCGTCGGGCAGGTCGAGGCCGTAGATGCGCCAACGGCCCTGCGGCGGGATGGGCCGGATCGAATAGTTGAAGTGTTCGTCATCGGTCTCCAGGAAGCGATAGGAGATGCGATAGGTTTCCACGTTGGCCGGCTGGTCGAGGCCGAAGACGATGCGATCGGCGTATTTTAGGAAGAAACGCCGGGCCGAGTAGGGTTGGCGGCCCAGCTCGGCGAGGCGCTCGGCGAAGTCGGTGTAGACGTTCGGGCAGCGGTCAAGCAGCGCCGCCACCCAGGCCAGGTTCTCGGCGTAGCAACCGACGTGCGCGGTAATGAAGGTGGTGGCCGGATGACGCGCAACCATGCGCGCCAGGCCGTTCACCACCTCCAGGAAAGGCGGAAACGGCGGGCTGGGGAACTGCCAATCCGGGTGCGCGTGCAGCTCCTCCCAGCGCTCGTTGTGGTGGTCGAGCGGCTCGAAGAACGCGACCGGGTCGGCCACGTGAATCAGCACCGGCCAGTCCAACTCCGCGGCCGTGGCCCAGATCGGGTCGAGCCGCGAGTCATCCACTGCCACCAGCTCCCCGCGCTGATCGCGCACCCGCAGCCCCAACGGCTTCCAGATCTTCAGCCCCTGCGCGCCGCGGCCGGCCTGGGCGCGCAGCCGGCCCGCGGCCCATTCGCCGAAGCGGTTGCCGTGCTCGGGCCATGCGGCCCAATTGACGCCCGCGAACATCTGGAAGCGTTCCGGCGCCACCTCCTTGAACTGCTTGAGGTGTGCGTCCAGGATTTCTTCACCCCAGCCGCCGTCCAGGTCAACGATCACGGCGACGCCGGCCTCATCCAGCACGGCCAGCAGCTCAGCGAGGGGGCGTTGATCCCAGCCGTCGCCGAATTCGCCGCCCAGGTGTTGGTGGACGTCAATCACCGGGTAACGCGGCCGGCTGATAGCCGTTTGTCGCGTCACCAGGGTCGGGGCCGGGTTGAAGTTGGTCAGCTCCATATCCCCTCAAGGCTCCTGTCGCATGCGAAAGTCGAGCTCGAACGGCGCCGGGTGCTCCCGTCGCACGCGGGAGCGCAGGGCAGCATCCGGCGGCCGGTTTTCGGCGGCGCTGAGGCGCTGCACGTGAATCTCGAACCAGATGTCGGAGAGCGCCGTCTCCCCTTCGCGCAGGTCGGCCACGACGGGCCGTTCGGCCAGGACGCGTTCGACCGCCGCCACGTCACCGATCGCCAGGGCTGCACGCGCTTCCAGCAGGCGGATGCGGCCGTTACGTCGGATCGCCGGTGACAGATCGGCCAGGCGGGCCAACCAATCGGCCGCCCGGCCGGCCCGGATCAACGCGCTGCCGCACTCCACGACCAGGGGCAGCAAGTCGGGCCGCAAGCTCAGCGCGGCCAGGTAGCGCTCGGCCGCCAGCGCCGGGTCGCCTTCGTCCAGGGCCAACACGGCCAGGTTGCGCAGCGCCCAAGGGGTGCGCGCGTGCGCCAGCGAGGCCTGCCAGGCCGCGCCCGCGCCCGGCCGATCGCCCGTCTGGTAGCGCAGCACGCCGAGGTGGAGCCACGGGAGCCAGTTGGCGGACGCATTCCCAGAGTCTGCCCCACCACCCAGCGGAGCACCCTGAGCGGAGCACCGCAGTGCGGAGTCGAAGGGCGCGGAGCGGTCTTCTGGCAAGGCCGCATCGTTCGACTGGGCGCTCAGGATGCTTGCGTTACCCCACCGTTCCAGCATTTCCCGCCACTCCGCCTGTGCCATGAAACCCGCGGGCGGCGCGGCGGGGTCGGCTGCGGGCATCGGTTCGCCGCGCAGCAGCGCCAGCCACGGCGCCTGCTCCGCGGTCAACGACGCGTCGTCGAAGACCAGGCCGGGCGGGCAGAAGGGCGGCTCGCCCGCGGCCGCGCGGCGCAGGCGTTCCAGCGCGCCCCAACCCGCCCCGCGTTGCCAGATCTCGGCCGGGGGGAGATCGGCCGACGCGGCGCCGCGGGCCAGCGCGGCCTCCAGGGCGGCGCGAGGGATCAGTCGCTCCAGCCGCGCCTCGACCTCGCGGCCGGCGGCGGCCCAATCGGGGCCGTGCACGGCAGCGGGGTCGGCCTCCAGCAGGCCGTAGGCCTCGGTCCACGCCCACTCGGTCCTCGCCGGCATGCGCAGGTATTCCATCTGGGTGCGCGGGAGGCCAGCCTGGATCTCGATGTACGGTGGGCCGGGGGAGAGGAACTCCTGCCAGCGCCGGCCGCCGGGATTCATGCCCCAGACAAACAGCTTACGTCCCCGCAGCAGATCGGTTGAAACCTGCGCCAGCCCGCGGCCCGCGGCGTCCAACGCCGCGATCCAGCGCCGCTGGCCATCGGGCAGGCGGAAGAAGAAGTCGCACGAGTCCTTGATCTGCGTGGGGTGAGATGCATCCATCCCGCCGGCCTGGGGGATCGGCACGATATCCAGCCGTTCGTAACCGAACTGGTACGCCTCGGTCGCGGGCACGATCACCCTCGTATCGGGCGTCTCGGGCACAGCGATGTTTGACCACCAGTACATCGGCACGTCGTGGTCGTGTGGGTTGATGATGCGCACGCGCACCAGAAGCACCAGCGAGCCGGGCGGCAGCGATACGTCAACCTGGAACGGCGTCCCGCGGACGCGCTCCCACTCCCACAGGCGCAGCATCGGCCCGTTCGGCCCCTCGACCCGGCCGGCGAAGAGCGGCGCGCAGGTGAACGGGCTGTGGCCGATGATGCCGATGTTCCACTCCACCCCGCCGCTGAACCAGGCGTCCCGGATCGCCAGGTTGGCCGGCTGGAAAACGGGGTTGACGCTCAACAGCTCGCGGCCCGATGGCTTGTGGAACAGTGACCACAGCCGGCCGCCCAATTCCAGCAGGAACGTGGCGCGCAGGGTCTCGTTTTCCAGCACAGCGGCGCGAAAATCCCGGGGACGGCGGTCACGATTGTAGCCATCCTGCCGAGTGTAGGGCAGGATGTTCAGCGGCTGGCCCCAGATCAGACTGTCCACCATCTCTTGTGGGACGTTGCTGCCTGCATCCAGCGCGTGCAACTCCCGCTCGCCGCGCAGCGCAGGCAGCGGGTTCTCCGGGCCGAGGTCGGCCGCGGGCATGGGCCAGGTAGAATGGGTTAGTGTTGTCATGAAATGAACCTGAGAACGTTGGAACGCACGAACGTTGAAACGTCACAAATACGTCAGCCGCCCCCGATAATGCTCCAGCCACCGCTGATTGTGCGCGTCGCCGCCGTCCAGGTTGGCGCTCATGAAAACAGGTGTATCGCCGGTGCGTTCGAGCACCAGTTGCGCCGCCCGGACCATCACGGCGTTCATCAGCGCCGCGCCGGTGACGGTAGAGGACGCGCCCGCGCGTTGCGGCAGGCCGGGCAGCGCGATCAGCGCATCGCCGACCGGCGCGCGGTTGTCCAGCACCAGATCGGCGACCTCGAAGAGCCGCGGCTGGCCCGCGCCGCGCGGCTGCACCGCGCTGGAATAGGCCAGCGAGGTGACCGCGATGACGAATGCGCCCCGCGCGCGGCCGCCCTGCGCCACCTCGACCGCGGCCGCGTTCCGGCCGGAGACCGAGTGGACGATCAGCACATCGCCGGCCGTGATGGGGTATTCGCTGATGATCTGCGCCCCGAAGCCGGGCAGCCGTTCGAGCTTGCTGGTCAGCGTCACCGGCCGCACGTCAGTGGTCAGCCCGCCGGGCAGGATCGGGTTCACCGGCACCAGCCCGCCCGCCCGGTAGAATACCTCCTGCGCCAGGATGCCCGCATGCGACGCACCGAACACATAGACCAGGTGGTCAGTCTCGATGGCCGTCGCCACAACCTGCGCTGCGCGTTCGACCGCCTCGCGCTGGGTGTTGGCGACCTCTTGCAGAAGTTCAATGACAGCTTCCAAATAACCCATCAGATCAATCCTCCCAACTGCCTACGTGGGGTGGCTGAACCCATCCCCTTGTCCCTGTGTCCCCGTGTCTCCATGTCCCCCCATCTCAATACCCTTTCCGCAACGCCTCCGCCACCGCCGCATCCACCAGCGCTTTGCCATCCGGCAGGTTGACGCTGGGCAGCACGGTGGGCGTCAGCCCGCGCGCCAGCAGCTCCTCGACGATGCCGGCCACCACGCCCCACATCACCGCGGCCGCGCCGATGCCGGAGGCCGGGCAAAGCGGATAGGGCAGCCCATCGACCGCCAACATGCCGTCGCCGTAGGGCGCGCCATTGTCCAGGGACAGATCACCGACCTCGTACAAGTGCTTGCCCGACGGGTGGTCGGACGCCAGCTTCGCGCTGTAATCCAGCGCCGACAGCGTGATCACGACGAGGCCATGTGCCCGAGCCTGGAGCGCCAGCTCTACCACGTTGGCAGTCTTGCCCGACACGCTGCCCACAAAGAGCACGTCCCCCTTGCGGAGCTGGTTGCTGGCGAAGATGTGCTGGATGTAGCCGTAGGCCAGCACGGGATCGTCGGGCAATGCGTGCCGCGTGCGCACCACATTGCCGATGGCCAGGCCGATCTCAAGCCCTGAAAGCGCGGCCAGCCCGCCCGCACGGAAGATCAGCTCGCGCGAGACCAGGTGACCGCTGTCGAAAACATGGATCACGCCCCCGCGCGCCAGCGCGTCCGCGCACAGCCTGGCCGCCTGGCGGATCGGCTCCGGCCGCGCGGCCATGTCGGCGATTTTTGCTTGTAGGGCAGTGAAGTACTGTTCGATGAGCATGGGTTACTCCTTGAGTTGACTGTTGACCGCTGACCACTGACCGGCACCCAAAGCATCCCTCTCGCGGTCGTCCGTCGTCCGTCAGCTAAAATACCCCGCATACCGCTCCATCGCATCCATCAGCGCCTTGACGTTCGCCAGCGGGACGCCGGGGTAGAGGCCGTAGATCATCATCAGGCCGCCCTCTTTGCGGCCCAGCTTCGTCACTTCTTCGCGAATCAGAGCATCGATCTGCGCGGGCGTGCCGCCGAAGGTGATCTGCTGGCGGTCAATGTCCAGATCAACGCACACCTTGCCGGCGAAGCGGCCGGCGATCCAATCAATCCCGTTGACCAGGTCTTGCAGGTTGAGCACCTGCACGCCGGCCGCCAGCATATCGTCTACCAGCAGGCGGATGTCGCCGTCGGAGTGCATGTGGACCACGCAGCCGACATCCAGCGCAGGGCGTATCAGCCGCTGGTAGGAGGGCCGGATGTACTTACGGAAGTGGCGAGGCGAGATCATCGGGCCGACCTGCATCCCCAGGTCTTCGGGGTACGACATCCACTCCGCGCCCGCGGCCAG
>CAZKEF010000087.1:0-9472 GCA_964551735.1 uncultured Anaerolineales bacterium | reverse complement strand
ACATAGCTGTGCCATCTCCGGCGCACGCTGCAACTTAAGATTAGCCAACGGTATCGCCTGGTGCAGGGGATAAGTTCGAATCCCCTTGGGGGCATAATATTATGTCAAATTCAATACTCACACAGCTTTGGAGTTTTCTTTTTGCCGCGCAGGCAAGCAACCGAAGTGACAACCGCCGCGATCAGGGCGGGCGTCCAAATAACCGCCACGATCAGGGCCGCCAGGGCCGTTTTCGAGAGTGGTTCCGCCACCAGGGCCGGCACAAAGGCGCCGATCGCATTGGCTGCCAGCGCGCCAAACCCCAACCAAGGCAGCCAGCGCGCCAGCAGCGAATCCGGCAACAAGGCCGCCGGCGCCAGCACCCAGACAACATACCAATGCTGAAACCAGAAGCTGCCGATAAACAGATAAAGGAGGGTCACTGCGGCCACTGCGCGCCAGAGCTGCCGGTCCACGCACCGGCCCGGCACAGGTGTTGCCTGCCCGCGCCGCGAACGAAAATCGAGCATCCACAGTGACGTCAAGGCGGCGCCGGCCGCAAAGAGTACGGTGGAGAGCCGCACCGTGAGCAGCCGCGCCGCCTCGCTCGACCAACCCCGCTCGAGATCAAGATAGTTGTAGAGCACGCGCCATGGGGAATTCGCCAGGAACGCCGCGCGCTCGGCCAACATGCGCGGCAGACTGCCCCAGCCGCCGAACGGCGCATACAACAGCCACGAGAGCGCCAGGCCGACTGCCCCAGCCAACGCGCCCAATCCGAGGGCGCGGCGCCAGCCGCAGCGACGCACGAGCCACAGCGCGATGACGGGCGCAACAATTGCGGCGGTGAGCTTCACATGTGCGGCGAGGATCAGCGCCATCAGCCCCAGGAGCCAGCGCTGGCGCTGGAACAGCCACAGCATGAGCAAGAGCAGAACGATCATGGCCGCATCGTTATGCGCGCCGATGGCCGTCGCCAAGAGCAGCAGAGGACTCCACAGCCATGCCGCCAGGGCCGCCGGGGCCAGATGCGGCCGGGCGCGGCGCACCATGCTTACGATCAGCCAGGCCGACAGCCCGGTGAGCACCACGGCCAGCAGGCGATAGGCGATGACGTAGCCGATCAAGCTGCGACAGGCCAGGGGTGACTGGGGGCAGGTGAGGTCGGGGGGCGCCCATGCCCCGATTGCCTGCAAGGCTTCGCGCGCAGCCACAGCTGTGGATGCGCTCGCGATTTCCCAGGCCGGCCCATAAGTATCCACAAAATCGTGCCAGGCAAGATAGTGGAAATGCGGGGCATCGCGATACTGCGTTGGGACTTCGACGAGCGGATTGGCCCCCAGCTCCGCCATCATGCGCCCGCGGAAGATATAATCGAAGATGTCGTGCGATTCACCGCTGGACGCGGCGGTCATCAGGATGCCGGAACAGGCCAACCAGGTGAGGATAATGATCAGAACCCGCGAGCGGCCAGGCGCAGCGGGCGCCGGGTGAGGTGAGGGATGAGCACGCGTCAGCAGGCGCAGCGCCGTAACGTAGAGCACCGTCAGCCCGAAGTAAATCGCCACATGATAGACGGCGCTGACCCAGGTGGCGCTGACCAGGTCGGCCCAGCCCGCGCGCGGGATCTCCAGGCTGCGAACCAGCGGGTAACGCAAGGCGAGCAGCGCGTACAGGACCACGCTGCCCGCACCGACCAACGCCAGAGAGAAATCGATGCGGCGCTCCGGCTGCATCTGGTCCCCCACCCTAACTCAGATGAAGACCAATCTTGGCCAGGACATTGCCCCGAGATGCGGGGCCTGCCAGGCGCGGGCGCAGCCATGCGTCTACACCTGCAAAGCGGCCGGCCGCGGCGCCCAGCAGCGCCACCGATAACAAGAGGATCCCGCCGTAGGCCCATTCCCACTCGTAGGGACGGGGGATGTTGGCCAATCCTACATAGAGTTGACCGGTGACGCCGATGGAAACCAGCGCACCGAGGCGCGCGAAGAGCCCCAGAAACATCGACAAGAAGATCCAAAACTCGGCCAGCCAGATCACCCAGCCGAAAAAGCGGATGTTGGGGATGATGATGTGGTCCAGAAGCAGCGCGTTGGCCTGGGCAAACGGCTTGATGTTGACGCCGATGTCAGGACCGCCGGCGTAACGCATGTCGGCGATGAGCACCCGTCGATCCTGAGGGGCAAAGACCGACTCCAGCCCCATCCAGTAGCATAGGCCACTGCTGCCGTTGTCGGTCCAGTAGTTTGAAGCCGCCGGCTGCGGGAAGGCGAAGTCGTTGGCGCACCCGAAACGGGGCGGCAACTTCCACCACAGTTGGGTGAAGAAAAGATACGCCAGTCCCAGGCGCGCGATGAGCATGCAGATTTTGTAGAGCCGCGAATCAGCGCGCGTGATGGACGAATCGACCGGGTTAGTCATGGGTTGCCTCCTTCGTAAGTAACCGAGGGCTGCCGGGCATAGCGCAGCGTCACCCCCAGGATATAGCGCGCGGCCAGCACCGTGCCGCGTAACGTACCACTGACCTTGGAGCGGCCGGCCCGCCGACTGTGGTAACTCACCGGAACTTCGACAATACGAGCACCACAACGAGCGGCTTTGACCATCATTTCCGCGGGCCAGCCATATGTCATTTCCTGCATCTGCAGCCTGATGAGCAGATCGGTCCGCACCGCCCGGTAGGGCCCCAGGTCGGTGATCTTCAGACCGTACCACCGTTTCATCAGCCGGGCTGCGAGCCAATTGCCGAAACGCTGCTGCGGCGGCATGGCGCCCCGCGCGATGTGACCGAGCCACCGCGACCCCAGACACAGGTCGGCATGGCCCTCCAATACCGGCCCCAGCACCGCCGGCAGCTCGACCGGCAGGAAGCTGTAGTCGCCGTCCAGGAACGCGACGATATCGACCCCCAGCTCGACCGCGGCGCGGAACCCGGCGGCGCAGGCATAGCCGTAGCCGCGGCGCGGCTCGCCCACGACCCGCGCGCCACCGGCTTGCGCCTCGCCAGCGGTTGCGTCGGTCGAGCCGTTGTCTACCACAATCACCTGAGCCGCGACGGTGCGCGCCACCTCTTCCACCAGCAAACGGATGTTGCCGGCTTCGTTCAACGCGGGGATGATCACGGCACAGGGTTGGACCGGCAGCAAGGGATCAGACATGGGCTAACGCTCACTGCGGAGGAAAACAAGGCTCTCCGTGTATTGTTCGAGGAAGGCGCGGGTGCGGGGCGCCACTTCCGGCGGAGCGTCCGCCAGCTCACGCGCCAGCCGCGCCAGATCGGCGGCTTCATCCACATCGTACCACGCCGGCAGGAGCTCGACCTGCAGCCCTTCCTCGGCCGCCAACGCCAGCGTATCAGCCAGCACGTTGGGTGTGCTCATCCGCACCTCGCGCAGGAGACGCGGCGCAGGCTGCTTGAGGCCGATGAGGTAGTAGCCGCCGTCGTCGCTTGGTCCCAGGACAACCTCCGCGCCGTCACGCAGCGCAGCGAACGCCCGCGCCAGGTGAGCCGCCGGCAGCGTCGGGCCGTCGCTGTTCATGATGACCACACGCTCGTACCCCTGGTGCAGACAGGCAGTCAGCACAGTATCAAGACGCTCGCCCAATCCCGCACCTTCCTGCAGCACCAGCTCGAAATCCGGGGCCAGGGCTGCGAAGTAGGCGCGCGCCTCAGCCGGCAGAAACGCGATCAGATGATCGGTCTCCGGGACGCAGCGGACGAGATCCAGCGTGTCAGCCAGAAAACACTCATACAGCGCCGCCGCCGCATCTGCAGTCAGCGGCGGGGTCAGCCGCGTCTTGGTTTGGCCCGGGGTCGGCTGCTTGGCGATCACCAGGAGCGCGTTTGGGCTCTTCACACCACCACCGTTGTGCACACGTTGCTGCTGCGCATGAGGTCCTTAGCCGGGGCAGGCCGCCAATCGAGCTGGATCTTCTCGCCGCGGGCCCACGGACAGTACTCGTCGTGGCTGTCCAGCCGGCCATCTAACGCGCGACGCGCGGCGCAACCGCCACGACAGCGGCAATCCGATGCGCTGAGCGGCACAGAACGCGCAGCCACGAACGCCGGGATGTCGAACACGCTCGCACCCAACCGCCCCAAGTCGGCGATGGTGGGCGGCGCGGCACCATCCAGCGGCCAGTAGACGCACGGGATCACCTGCCTGCGCGGATTGAAACGAATGCTGCGCTGACCACAAGGTGAAGCGACGTCTCCCAGCCCAATGACCGCTCGCACCACCGGCTCGCTGCATGACACCACCTGCCCGTCAGCGAAGAGACGGCGATAGCCCTCCCAGAACTCGGCGTAGGAAAGACGATAGGCGTCGGTCTTGACCGCCTGGTACGCGTTGACGCGCAAGTTGGCCTGATTCTGCCGCGCCAGGACCACCAGCCGATCCATCTGATCGTAGTTTGTCCGCATCATCGTCGCGAGAATCGAGACCTCGATCCCGAGATCGTGACATCGCGCCATGGCCCGATGCACCAGCGCCCAATTGCCCGGCCCGCGCAGCGCGTCCTGCGCGGCTTCGGACGCGAAGTCAATCGAGACTTCGACATCGTGGAAAGCGCGCAGCAGGCTTTCCGGGATGACGGTCAGGCTGTAGCCATTTGAGGCGATGCTCAGCTTGACCCCGAGACCAGCCAGATACTCGACGATAGCCGCGAACTCCGGGTGCAGCGCGTTCTCCCCGGTGCCCATGCCCAGCGCGTCCACCGGGATGGCCTCACAGATCTGTTTGACCTGGGCCAGGCTGATCCGGTCCACGCGCGCCGTATCGCGGTAGCAGTGCGCGCAGTTCAGATTGCAGTCGTTGGTCAGGCCGATGCCGACAGAATAGCCCATGGTTCCCCCAGGAATCAGCGAATCAGCGAATCACGAAACGGCGAATCTCCGGACCGCAATTCGCTCAGTTGCCGTTCGCTCGCTCTCCCCGTACAATGAAGTAAGTGATGCTGGCAAGGAATCGCCCTTCGGCGAGCTGCTGCCGCAACTCGCCGGTCCAGGCGTCGTGTTCTACGGGCGTGATGGCGCCGCCGTCGCGCGCCACCTCGGCCGCGCGGAACATGGAGCCGGTCAGCGCGGCGGCCTCATCCCGGGCCACGCTGGTTACCGGGATCACGGTCAGGTCGCGCAGTCCGGCGGCCAGCGCGTAGCCCAGCAAACGCCGGCCGCTCCAGTTGTCGCCGCTGTGATGGTCGCAGCGCCAGTGCAGCAGGCGCCGTGTCAGCTCCCGGTCAGGATGCGTCACGGTCACAGTCTCGAAATCCCAGTCCATCAGCACAACCCGGCCGCCCGGCTTGACCACGCGCACCATCTCAGCCACGATGGGGGCCGGATCGGCCACGTGCAACAGCAGCCGCGCGCCGAAGGCCGCATCGACCGTCGCGTCTTCGGCCGGCAGCGCCGCGCCAGCGCCGACCGCGAATCGCATGTGCGTCTGCTGGCCAGCCAGCGTGCGCGCGGCCGCGACCATCTCCGGCGCGACATCTACCCCCAGCAGTTCCCCGCCGGGCAGCAGGCCGGGCGCCACAAGCCGGCACAGGGCGCCGCTGCCGCACCCCACCTCCACGATGCGCTCGCCGGGACGCGGCGCCAACACGTCGCGCAGCGCGGTGTTCACCTGAAGCTGGTCCGGGCAGGCCGCGCGATCTTCCAGGAACGCAGCCATGCGGGCCGCGTCCTCGGCGCTGATGGCAGAAGGGTTGGACCAGGCATCGCGCGGCATCTACAGGCTCCAGGCTACGCCGCAGCTGGCGCATGCGGCGCTCGGATGGGTGCTCAACAGCCGTGTGCGGAAGGCGCCGTAGGCGGCGTCATTCCAGATCTCGCCAAAGGGCCGCTCGAACAGGTTCCCCAGGATCAGGCTCTCGTAGTCGGCCGTGGAGAACGGCGAGATGCAGCACGGCAGGCAGTTGCCGTTGGCCGTGATGTAGGCAGTCGTCCACGGCCGCATGCAGGCGCGCCACGGCGCTTCCCCGGCCGGCCGCTGCGCTGCCAGGCTGCCCCGCAAATCGCGGCCGCCGGACGCGTGGAACGCGATGCCCAGCTCCGCGCTGAGCGCCTCGCATTCGGCGATGACCGCCTCCTGCTGGCTCAGGGCCGAGTCGAAGATCGCCAGGTCATGCCTTGCCATGCCGTACTGCTCGGCTGCGTCCCCCGCGAAGAAGACCATCCGCTGCAGGTAGACCTCAGGCACGCCGACGCGGGCCGCCAGCCGCACCAGTTCCGGCAGCTCAGCGATGTTCTCGCGCGTCGCCACGCACCAGATCGAAACCCGCGGCGTCGCCGTACCCAGCCGCGCTTTCGTCTGCGCCAGGCCGGTCAACCCGGCGACAACCTTGTGCAGCAGGTCGGCCCCGCGGATGGCCGCGTACGTCTCCGGCCGCGCGCCGTCAACGGAGCAGCGGAACTGGTCCAGCCCGCTGCGCACCAGCGCCTCCTGCCAGGCCGGCGTCAGCAGCGTGCCGTTGGAGTTAAACAACACCTCGACCCCGCGCCGCTTGAGATACGCGATCATCTCCGGCAGGTCCCGGTTGAGGAGCGGCTCGCCGATGCCGTGCAGGGCGCAACGCTGCATCTCGGGGAACTGATCCGCGATGGCAGAGAACTCCGCGAAGGTGAGCGTTTTGAGCGGTTCGCGTGTAAAGTAGGTGCGCGGGCACGTCTCGCAGAGGAGGTTGCAGCGGTTTGTGACCTCGATGAAGACCATGCGCGGCAGCGCGTCCGTCCGTGGACCGCGCACCGTGCCATCGGGCAGACGGTAGGCGTCGGGCAGGAAGGCCTGCACGGGCAGCGCCGGCAATGGCCCAGGGTCTCCACTTTTCCAGATCTCATTTGTCATGGGTGTCGTTGCGCCTGGTCGGATTCATGCTACAATATCAGCCGCGCATTACGAATCTATTACGCGGCCACGGGATCATCCTTGCCGTAAGGATTTTGTAAGACCTGTGGGTTATGCTCGTTGCCAATAATTGTACTCTACTGAACACGGACTGCAAATTGGATGGAACGACGATCCTCGTAGTGGAAGATGAACCGAGCATTTGCGAGGTGGTGACCCTCTACCTGAAGCGTGCCGGTTACCAGGTGACGGCGGTGCGTGACGGTGAGGCGGCCCTTGCCGCCCTGGCACGCCGGCTGCCCGATCTCGTCGTGCTCGACTTGATGTTGCCCAAGGTTGACGGCTACGAGATCACCCGATGGGTGCGCCAGCACGGTGACACCCCTATCATCATGCTGACCGCGCGCTGCGACGAAGCCGAACGCATCGCTGGGCTCGAGATGGGCGCGGATGACTACGTCGTCAAACCGTTCAGCCCCCAGGAGTTGGTAAGCCGCGTGCGAGCTGTGCTGCGCCGGACACGGGGAGGGGTCGGTGGACGCGGGGAGAGTCCGCTGGCCTATGACAACCTCCACATCGATCCGGGAACGCGCCTGGTAGTGACGGCCGGCAAGGAGTGCAGTCTGACCGCCAAGGAGTTTGACCTGCTCTATCTGCTGGCCCGTCACCCCCGACAGGTGTTCACGCGCGACCAACTCCTGGACCGCGTCTGGGGCTTGACGGAGTATATTGACCCCAGCACCGTCACGGTGCACATCCGCCGTCTGCGCGAAAAAATCGAGCCCGACCCCCGGCCAACCCGCGCCACATCCTCACCGTGTGGGGCGTGGGGTATCGGTTTGAGCCGTGAAAACGCCAGCGCCTAGGTAAGGCATGAGTTGACCGTGCACGCTCTCATGTCTTGCGCATCACGCACCGCATGATTACCAGGATTACCTCACTATGAGCACACTGACTCATCCTGTCCGCCCCCGCGTCTCCTTGCCGCTGCGCTTCCTGGCCGGCGTGCTGGCCGTGCTGCTGGCTGCGCTGGCTTTGTTCTACGTGATCATGCGTCCGCCCTTTGGCGACTTGCGCGCGATGGCAACCTTCCTGACGATCACGGCCACCCTCTCTCTGATCGCCGGTTATGCTGCCTATCGCGGCGGCTGGCTGGGCCGCGCCCCGCGACTGAGCTGGGCGCTACTGGGCATCTGTGCGCTTTCCAGCATCCTGACCTTCGTCAACGTGTGGGTCACCGCGCGGCTGATGTTCGCCAGCCAACACGACCTCGCGCTGGCGACGGTCTTGCTGATGTTTGCCGGCGGTATCGCCATGGTGTTGGGCTATTTCCTGTCGGTCGGAATCACCGACCGTATTCGCGCGTTGTGCCTGGCGGCGGAAGATGTGGCGGCGGGCCGCCTGGGGACACGCGTGCCGGTGACCGGCCGCGACGAAATGGCGGAACTGGGCCATGCGTTCAATGCGATGTCCGACCAGCTCGCTGCCGCTGCCGAAAAGCAGCGTGAGTTCGAAACCCTGCGGCGCGATCTGATCGCTTGGGCCGGCCACGATTTGCGCACCCCGCTGGCTTCGATACGCGCCATCGTCGAGGCCCTGGCGGATGGCGTGGTAGAGGATACGGCTGAACGGGAACGCTATCTGCGCACCGCCCAACGCGATATCCGTTCCGTCTCCAGCCTCATTGATGATCTATTCGAGCTGGCAGAGCTTGACGCGGGCGGGCTCGAATTGAAACGCTGGCCTGGCTCCCTCGGCGACTTGATTTCTGACACCCTGGAGAGCTTCTCCGCGCGGGCGCAGCAACAGCAAGTGGCGCTTCATGGCAGCGCGGATCCACAGGTTGACCCGCTGCTGATTGACAGCGGCAAAATCGGCCGGGCGCTGGCTAACCTGGTCGGCAACGCGCTGCATTACACGCCAGCGGGCGGCGCCATTGAAGTGGCCGCTTGGCTGGAGGCCGGGGAGGCGCGGGTCTCGGTGCGCGACACGGGGATCGGCATTGCGCCAAACGACTTGCCCCACGTCTTCGAACGCTTCTACCGCGGGGACAAGTCGCGCAGCCGTGCCTCGGGCGGCTCAGGCCTGGGCTTGGCGATTGCCAAAGGCATCATCGAAGCGCATGGCGGCCGCATTTGGGCCGAGAGTGCGCTGGGACAAGGTGCGGTATTCACATTCGTTCTGCCGAAGTAAGCCTGCCATGGACATTCGCCTGACGAGATGCCGGATTTCGGACGCACGCGTTGGATGACGTGGATTTGCGAGAGCGAACGATCAGTGAAGTGAGCGCACCGGCAACACCGCCCGGGCTTGCTGGACACCGTTGTTCGCCACATAAATGATCTCCATCGGGGCACCGTACGCGGCCGACAGCGCCTCAGCCGTCAATACTGCGTCCGGCGGCCCGTCGGCCGCGATCTGCCCACCCTGGAGCAGAAGCACCCGGTCGCCGTAGAGCAGGGCGTTGTTGGGGGAGTGCGAGCTGATGAGGAACGAGCGGCCCTGCCGGGCCAGGGCGACGATGGTCTCCTGGGCCAGATGTTGGTTTTTCGGGTCAAGATACGCGTCCGGCTCATCCAGCAGCAGCACATCCGACTCCTGCGCCAGGCCGCGCGCGATGGTCACGAGCCGGCGCTCGCCGCCGC
>CAZKEF010000086.1:0-9523 GCA_964551735.1 uncultured Anaerolineales bacterium | reverse complement strand
GCTAGCGGGTAAGGCGAGAGCGAACCCTTCGTCCGAAACAACGTACTCCACGAAGTGCGCTCCCGGTGGCGGACAACCGGTCAACAGCAGCGCGGCGATGACAAGAACGCCGGCGAGGAAATGATACTGAACTGAGCTTTTCATGTTTTTCCTCCTGGCCCAACAGGGTTCATCACGCGCCCAACGAACAGGAGCGCGCCGGTCTCGATATCGCGGATCACGAAGATGAACGGCCGGTCTATCTTTATCACGATGGGCGGCAAACTTCGGCATGGTCCGGATCCTGTCCTGTTTGGTCTCAGCCTACCCCACCTTCCAGTCCACCAGCTCACTCAGCACCAGCATCCCGTCGTGCGGCGCGGCGGGGAAGAGGCGCTCGCACTGGCCCAAGGGCAGGATGCTGGACACCCCACGGCCCGCGATCGCGTCTCGCAGCGCCAGCCGCCGCGCTTCAGGGTAGACGCCCACCGTGGAGACCCCTTCGTGCAGGTAGGACAGCGCGTCCTGTAAATCGGCCACGGGGCGCACTACGGCCAGCCGGCACATGGGATGCTCCAGGATGTCGAACTCCTCCGGGATGATGACGACGCCTGAGCGATATTCGCCGCCGGCCGTGTTCAGCAGCCACCCGGCGCGGGCGTATCGGCCGCGACGCAGCCGCTTGAGCTGACCGCGCGTGGCGGGGGGCACGAGCTGCGGGGCCAGCGCATCCCACCGGGCCAGGGCCGCGGCCAGCCGTTCGCCGTAAGCCCGGGCTTGCGCTTCCGTCGCCTCGATGTAGTGTACCAGCGACGCGCTGCACGCCTTCTGGTTGTAGATCAAGGTGTCGGTGGCGGCCGCGGCCGCGACCCGGTCCAGGTCGTCGGCAAAGGCCTCGCGGCCGATGAAGCTGACGCCGTAGCGAGGGTTGAAGCAGACGACCCTGGTGAATCGCGCCCTGGCGCGCACCGAGTTGACCGCCTCGGGCGCGCCCCAGACGACGATCCGGTCGAAAGCGGTTGGCGCGAACAGGACGTTTTCGACAGCCTCGTCGCCGCCCTGCCAGTAGACCAGCGAGATGTTGCGGGTGAGCGGATGGTCGGGTGCGGCGCTGACCGCGGCCAACGCCAGCAGCGCGGCCGGCATGGCGCTCCCGAAAGGCAGCTTGATCACGCCGGCCGATTTGGTGAGGATCAGGCGTAGGGCCGAGATGATGGGCACCTGGGGCGCGTTGCCCGCTGTGATGTGCAGTTGCCGTGTGGGCATGGCGCGGATCGCGGCCGGCCCGGCCGGCGAGGCTGCGGGAGCGCCGGGGCCGGGCAACGCCTGGGCCAGGAGCGGCGCCAATCCGGGGATGACGGCCGCCGGGACCTCCACCCAGCCGTCCAGGAATCGGCTGCCCGGCATCCCCCAGGCAGCCAGCTCGTTGTCAATCATGGGGCGGGAGCTTGCGGGATCCAGCCCGGCCGCCAGCTCGGCAAAGGCCCCGTCCAGGAAGGCGTCCGGGTGCTCCGACGTCCGCCGGCAGAGCGCCACCACGCGATCCACCAGCTCCCAGTTCGCCGCCAGCGCAGCGGAGACGTCAGCCAGGTAGGCGAGAACCTCTGCCACGGTCAGCGCATAGGGGCCGGCTACCAGCTTGTCCACGTCGCGCTCGATCAGCGCCAGGGGGTCCACCGGCGGCAGCACCTGGTAGAGGGTGTCGCCGGTGTACGCCATGGTCCGGCGGTCAATGACCGGTTCGCGCAGCAGTTGGGCGTTCGCCAGCTTCACGCAGCCTGTGCTCTCGTCGCACCCGGCGAACGCCGTCTCAACCTCGGCCCGCGTCAGCTCAGGAGGGATCACCAGCCGGCCCTTGACCAGGAACGGCACGCGGATGACGCCCTCGCGTTCGGCCAGCAGGTTGTGGTTTGCGGCTAATGTCTTCATGGCGATCTCCGTTTTCCGACGAAGTAGGGGCGCACCCTCGCGGTCGCCCCGTGGGCAGGCGCAAGGCCATGCCCCTACCGCCTCACGCGGCCACCGACGCCATGATCCCGCCGCACCCCTTGATCTCGCGCGCCCGCGCGCGGCCGATCTCCAGCACGGCCGGGCCGGTCAGCCCGCACGGGCAGGCGCCGTCCACCAGGCGCACCTCATCGCCGCTGATGATGAAGCCGGGATAGGCCACCGCCAGCGGGTCCAGGAAACCAAAGGTCCCGCGCAGGTCATTGCCGGCCATGGGCGACAGCGCCTCGTCCAGGATGACCGGTTCGATGAGGGGCGGGATGTGGAAGCGGCCGTGGTCGCAGCGCAGCATGAACGTGTTGATTTCGACCATCGAGTAGCCTTCCAGGATCCGGTCGGCCGGCAAACCCAGGTTCTCGGCAATCAAAGCGACCAGCTCCGCGCGGGGGATCTTCTCCCCCGTGAATGATTTCCACCCGCCGCCGAAGAGCGCCAGGCTGCCGGAGCGTAACGCCACCGGCTGCCCGGCGGCTGCGATTGCCTCGCACAGCTCCTTGCACTGGAACGGCGCACCGAAGATGAAGACCTTCTGCCCTTCGGCCGTGGACGCCCGGATGCGCTCGACGGCCCGGCGGTAGGCGTCAGCTTTGCGGCCCACCACCACTTCCTGCAGCCGCAGCAACAGCGCGCGATCCTCCTCGGTCCGCGGGCCGCGCGTGGCCAGGCGCAGCACCGTCGGCGAGAGGTCGGTCTCGTAGAGGAAGGTGTGTTTGCGGAACATCGGCGCCAGCTCTTGCTCCAGCGACTGGTTCCCCGTCCGGCCGTGGCTGAAGTCCAGGAACAGCGCGTCGAAGTCCGGCAGGCCGGACCGGCCGATGACCTTGATGAAGGCGTCGGGCGAGAGCAGATCGGTCGCCGGGCCGATCATCAGGCGCTGCCACCGTGTGCCGATCTTGTCGTGCAGCAGCAGCGGCGTCAGGTAGCAGGTGCTCGCCAGCCGGGAGAGCGCCCAGGCCCCCTGGTCGCGCGGGATGAAGGAGAAGGCGCCGGAGGTGCCAGAGCTGTACACCAGCCGGATGCCGGCCGCGGCCAGCCGTTCGATCCATGCGTCAATTGAGCTGGCGCCGGCTACGTCCACCGTCACCTGCTGATGGAAGACCTCCGACAGCCAGGCGTTCATGCGCTCGAAGGCCCGGTCATCCAGCCAGCGCTGGTCGTAGCTCTTGAACAGATCGGCGGACAGCATGAGGCGTTGTTTGATCGGCTCGATGTCGTCGAGCGGCCCGATCCCCTCCTCGGCCGCGAGCCGGCGATAGGCGGGGATGGCCTCCAGGTAGTGGCGGTGGTTGAGCAAGATCGCCTGCCGGCGCAGCTCGCGTGCGCGGCCGGCATCGAACTTCCGCCGCAGCGCCCAGGCCTGGGTCTGGCGGATCAACTCATGCAGGGTCTGCAGCGGAGCGGGCTGCTCGGTTGGTGGTTGCTTCATGGCAGGCTCCCATTCGGATGTGCAGGTAGGGGTGAGGTAGGGGCGCGTAGGGGCGAGGTCACCTCGCCCTTACCGCACCAGGTTTTCCCGGAAGAACCCCACCAGCCGCTGCTCAAACTCCCCCGGATACGCGGCCGGCGTCTGCACGTGCTCGCCGTTCTCCGGGAACCAGGCGGTGACCTTCGCGCCGGTGGCCTGGGCGGCGGCCGCCAACTGCTCGCTCTGGTTGACCGCGATGCGGGAGTCGGCCCGCGTGTGTACGATGTACACCGGCCGGCCCGCGGCTTTGGTGATCGTCTCCACCGGGCTGCGGACGAACAGGTTCTCGCCGGTGACGATGCTGCCCATGATCAGCCCGGCCGGGGCCAGGATCGTAGGATAGCCGTTGCGCTTCAGCTCGGCCTGGATGATCTGTTGTAAATCGCCGAAGGTGGCCTGCAGGAACAGCGCGGCGATGCGCGGCTCCTCGGCGAACGCGTAGTTGGCGGCCGCGCCCCCTAACGAGTTGGCAAAGACGCCGATCTTGCCCGGCGCGAAGCCCTTCTCGTTGACCAGCCAGTCCCAGGCGCCGAGGACATCGCGATACTCCTCGTTACCGATGGTGGTGCGACCATCCAGGAGGGTGGAGTCGCCGGTGTCGCGCACGTCAATCAAGAGCACGTTGAAGCCGTTGCGCCACAGCATCCCTGCCGGGACGAGCACGGGGATGGAGTTCTTGCAGCCGCCCATCCCGCCCACCAGGATGACGACCGGCGCGGATGCATCGGCCGGCCTGGCCGGGATCCACCAGCTATCAACCTGGACACCCGGGTCGCGGCTGGGGAACTTCACCGTTTCGTACGGCGACATGTGGTACGGCGTGACGTCGAAGCCGGCCGGCCAGATGGGGTGCAGCACGAAGTCGTCGGGGTGATTGGCCATGTTCTCGTCGCATGAGCCCTTGACGTCGCTGAGCTTGTCGAAGAGCACGTAGCCGATGCCGAAGTACGCGACGACGAGCAGGACGACGAGTGCGATGGCGATGCTGAGCAGGATTTTGGTGCGTTTTTTCATGATGCTCCTCCCAAGAGCTGGTCAGTATGCAGGAGTTTCAGGGTGCAATTTGCGCAACAACATAATCGTAGATGGTTTTCAGGTTGTACCCAACAATCACATCCTCATAGATACTGGAATACTCACCATCGCTGAACCGTAACGTGGTCCATGAACCTCTCGGCTCATTTGTGGTGTGTGAGACCAGATTTCCCTGGAATTGCAGCAGTGACGAAATGAATTCGTAAGCCGGGCCTGATTCTGCCGTAATAGTGAAGCGATCCTCCCGCGCCTTGAACTGGTAGGAGGCGACCTGTACATCGTATGCTTGGCCGTTTCGAGTGATACTGAAGGAGATCTGGCCACCGCCGGTGGTTTCCCACTGCATCTCGCTGGCCGAAATCGAGGGTTGGCTGGATCTTAACACCTCTCGAAAGAACCCCGCCAACCGCCGCTCGAACTCCTCCGGATACAGCGCCGGCGTCTGCAAATGCTCGCTGCGTTCCGGGAACCAGGCTTTCACCTCCACCCTCGCATCGAGCGCGGCCGCGGCCAGCTCGTGGGCCTGGCTGACGCTGATGCGGCGGTCGCCGCGGCTATGGACGATGTACACGGGCCGGTCGCCAGCCGAGCGGATGGCGGCGATCGGGGTGTGCGCCATGATGTTTTCCTTGCTGACCAGCCGGAAGACGGCGGCCGCGGGCTGCGCCATGAAGCCGGGCAGACCGTAGCCGGTCATCTGGTCGGCGACGACCGCCAACAGGCTGGCGAATGTGCCCTCCAGGAACAACGCCGCGATGCGCGGCTCGTCCTGGAAGGCGTAGAGTGAGGTGGCCCCGCCCAGGGAGACGCCAAAGAGGCCGATCCGCTCCGGCGCGTAGCCCTTGGTCGTCACCAGCCAGTCCCATGCGCCCAACACATCCAACGATTCCTCGTTGCCCACCGACGACCAGCCATCCTCGGGATCGGAGTCACCCACGTCGCGCACATCTATTAGCAGCACGTTGAAGCCGTTGCGCCACAGCATCCCGGCGGGCACCAGGACGTCAATGCTGTTTTTACAGCCGCCCAGCCCATGCACCAGGATCACGGCCGGCGCGGCCGGGTTGGCCTCGGCCCACCAGCCGGCGATGCTGATGCCGGGCTGCCGGCTGGGGAGGCGCACCGCTTCGTAAGACGCGATCGCGTAGCGTTCCAGGTCTATCGGCGGCCAGCCATCGGTGAACACGATCTTGTCCGGCCGGTTGACCACATGTTGGCCGCAAGATCCCTGGACGTTGCCGATGATCAGGTAGGCGGTTAAGCCGATGCCGAAGTAGGCCACCACCAGGAAGACGGCGATGCCGATCACGATCTTGCGAGTCTTGCGTTTCATGGGCATCCTCTCTGTCATTTTCCTTGCGCTGTTCTGAGCATCTGGCACCCCTCGGCCACCGTGATGACCTTGATGTCGTTCGCCTTCAGCCACTGCAAGATCTGCTCGAAAAACACTTCGGTGACCGCGTTGCCGCGTTCGGCCGGGTTCGCGCCTTCCGCCGGCTCACCGACATCGTGAAACGTAAGGGTAGTCCACGCGGCCGGCGCGATCATCCGCCTGACATCGTCCAGGGTGTTGCTCGACCGGACAGTAAAATCCTTGAGCAGGTAGGGGTCGGTTTGGTCGGTGTTGGACCCGATGTCCTGGGTGGATGCGCACGCATAGTACTGCTTGATGATCTCAATCGCCGTTGGGCTGTAATTGCCGAAGGGATAGACGAAGGTCGTGACCCTGAAGCCGCGGTCGGTCAGCGCGCGGTAATCCGCCGCGATCTCTGCCTTGTAGGCCTGCCGGGAGGCCAGGTTGCGCAGGTCGGAATGGGAACGCGTATGCCCGCCGATCTCCATCACCTTGCTGACGGTCTGCACATCGTCCCAGGTCATGTAACCCGGCGTACCCATGGCGTCACTGATGATGTAGATCGAGCCAGGAATTTCGTATTGGGCCAGCAGCCGGGCCGCGTTGAGCTGCGACTTCCAGCCGTCGTCGAAGCGCAGGCTGACATAGGTGGCTCCATCCCCGAACGTGCCGCCCGGCGGGGGCGTGCCAAGCCAGCCGAACTGGAACATGACTTGCAGCACAGCGATGATGACAAGCGCCAGGATGATGAGGATCGTTCGTCGCTTCATTCTGCCCTCAGCGCGCTGATCATGTAGAGGATGGCTCCTGCGAAGATATACGCGAAGAGCAGGCCGAACACCGAGGTGTCAATGGTCAGGTTGACGATGCTGCGCAGCGGCTCGCCCCACGGCGGCGCCAGCAGCAGGATGGCGTAGCGCAGGGCCAGGAACAGGGCCAGGATGCCGAAGGCGATCAGGAAGGCCCTGGGCGGTGGGTACTTCCGCTCCTTGCGGCCGGTGTAGCGCAGGATCGTGACCAGAAAGACGCCGAACGCCACCACTGACAGGATGATGGAGTAGAAGGTGGACGGCATCGGCGGCAATTCCTGGGCGGTGCGCACGACGACGATGTCGCCCCCGAAGAAGACGTAGTACACGAACGTGACGACGGTCAGGAGCCAGATGAAGAGGTGGAAGAAGGTCTCCACGAACGCGTCTTTGGCCCAAAATGAAACCTTAAGCCGTTTGGCCGTGTCGTAGCGCCGCAACAGCAGGAAGAGCATTGAAAACGATATGGTCCACATCATGATGCCGTTGAGGTCGCGCGGCAAAATGCGCAGTGTCCAATCCGATGCGCCCATCTTTGTCCTCCTATCCTATAGCGAAATAATCCAGCCGCGGCGCTCCAGCGCGCGGGCGACAGCGGTTAGTGCGCCGATCAGTGCAAAGGACTGCACGGCGACCAGCCAGTAAGGCGCCTGGGCGTGCCACCACGGCATCGGTGGCAACACGAGCAGGCCGACGAAAACATAGTGCAGCAAATAGAGCACCAATGGATTCTTGCCCCAGGTTGCAAACCCATCGAGCCGCCAGCGCAGGCGCTCGGTCATCAGATGAAAGACCCAAAAAAGCAGCACGGCCGCGCCCAGGCTCACGAGCACGTAGGAGGCCGAGATGCGCAGCTTGCTGATCGGTGCCATGGCTGAAAGCGCGAGCCCTGCCGTAAGGGCCAGGGCGCCCGCCGCAGGGAAGACCACCTCGCGGCGTTTCGGGTCCAGGTAGAGGTCGGCGCAGACGGTGCACAGGATCAGCAGGCTGGTCCAGCCCAGGCTGCCGGCCGGGCCACCATGGGGTGCGGCCAACACGGCCGCCAGCCAGTAGCGGGTCATCAGGGCCTGGTAGCCGCCCAGCAGCGCCAGCCCCACCAATGCGCGCGGGGCTGGCGGCAGCAGCAAGGTCGGCAGCGTCAGCACCAGGGCGACGGCGATCGCCTGCAGCACGCCCCAGTACACGCCGCCCTCGTTACGGCCCAACGCAATCTGAACGAATGCCATCCCGAAACCGATGGCGAAGAGGCTGAGGCAGCGGCGCAGGAAGTGCCACGCCGTTATGGCAGGGCCATCCCGCGCCCAGCGCCGTCGCAGCGACGCGCCGTAGGTCAGCCCGATGGCGAAGATGAACCACGGCGCGCCCAGGTCGGCCAGGGTCAGCTTGCCATCCGGCGCGTGCCGCAGCCAGTCCGGCCACGCCTCGACCAGAAACAGGTGGCTGCCCAGCGCCATCATCATCACGGCGAAACCGCGGAAGCAGTCAATAGATGCCAGGCGGGGAGTGTGTGTCATGTGGGCTCCAAAACAACTTATCGCATCACGGCGATCCCGGTCTCCTTCACTTCTATCTTGAGGCTCTGCGCCGGCCGGAAGGCCGACCACTCCGCGAACCCGCACCTGTAGGGGTAATCCCTGCCGCGTTTGTCGGTGAAGGCAACGGTGTAAAACTCAGTCCGGCCTGCCTCCCGTTCGTTGGCTGCCAGATCCAGCGCGGGCCAGTGGGCCTCGTGATCCTCCCCTTTCGCCTGGGCGGTGCGGCTGTGAACCCACCGCTCGATCTCGTAGGTGTACCAGGTGGCGTAGCGCGGCTCCTGCCGGTAGATCGGGGCCTGGTACGGCTCGTCGTGGCACTTCTTAACGTATTTCGGGACCAGCCGGGTGGCTGTGGCGCACTGGCGCTCGTAGATCGGCCGCTCGCACCAGATCTCCTCGAAGGTGCCGTTGCCCAGATCCTTGTAGCCGCACACCCAACGCTCCGTGCCGGTCTGCACCTGCTTGCAGTCCTGGTACGCCTGGGGTTCCGTGCCCTCGCGGACGGTCTCGCAGGCCTGGCGCTGCCGGGTCTCGTAGTGATCCAGGATGCTCTCGTTATGGTGGAAGGCCTGCGTCTCGGTGATGATCCGGCCGCCGGGCGGGATGCTCCAGCCTCGCTCGGTCTGCGTCTGCTGCCGCTCGATGGTGATGCTCCGCTCCCATGTGAACCCGGTGACCGCAACCGCGGTGTATGGTGAGCGCAGCACGAGAAACCCGATCAGGCAGACGAAGGCCAGGGCGCCCATGATCACAAGGGGCAGGCCGATCTTTTGCCAGGTGGATCGCGCCGCCGGCGCGGCGTAAGGGCCTGTGTACTGGTCAGCGAAGGTCGCGGGGGGCGGGGCGGCTGTTGCGGGTTCGTGTGCGAATGTGGCAGCCGCCAGGGCCGGTTCCGGCGTCTCGTCGGCGCTGTGCGGCACCTGTTCCACGCTGTATTCCGTGACTTTGTGGCTGGGGCTGCTGCCCCTGGCCGCGCCGCATTGCTTGCACGATGTGCGCAGGCTGCTGTTGCCCGCGCCGCAGTGCTCGCAATACCAGTCCGGCCCGGCCTTGGCCTCATGGCGCGCGGCCGCGTCGGTTACTTTCGGGGCATCCTGGGGAAGGTAGAACTTGACGTTTTGCGGCCGGGGCCGCGCACAGCTCGGACAGACGCGCTCCCCCCCGCGGATCCCTTTCTTGCCGCACGCGTCGCAGTCCCACCGGCCTTCAAGGATCGCGGCCATCGTTTCATCCCCCTTGCGACCCAATCACGCTTTTGACGTCAACACTGGGGCCCAGCAGCCCTAGGGCAATCGCGTCTTATTTGAACAGCGTTGCCAGTACCGTACGCATGTAGTCC
>CAZKEF010000085.1:0-9815 GCA_964551735.1 uncultured Anaerolineales bacterium | reverse complement strand
GCCTGACCGACCCGTCTGGGAGCACGAGCTGGGTCTACGACGCGCGCGGCCGGGTAACGCGCGCGACGAAGACCGTGGATGGCGTCAGCTACAGCACCGACACGGCCTACGACAGCGCCGATCGGCCGACGGCCCTGACCTACCCGGCCGACGCGGGCGGCGTGCGGGAGGCGGTGAGCTACACCTACGACGCAGCCATGCGCCTAAGTCAGGTGCGCAGCACGACGCACAGCCTGAACTATGTCAGCGGGTTGACCTACAACGCGCTGGGGCAGGTCACCACGGCTGGATTGGGCAACGGCCAGTCTACGGTCTACACGTATGATGCGCTCAACGCTCGGCTGCGGCGTGTGCAGACCGGCAGCTTGTTCGACTTGCGTTATGGTTACGATCTGGTCGGCAACGTGAGCAGCAGCGCCGATGGCAACCGCAGCGAAACCAGCCGTTACAGCTACGATGCGCTGCACCGCCTGGTGCGTTTCGAGACTGCGGCGTCCCCCCAGGGGACCATCACCATCCGCGCCAAAGGGAGCCAGGCCGATGGCTGGCCGCGCATGCAATTGCGGGTGAACGGCATGCTATGGCAGGAATGGACGGTTGCCAGTACTGATTACAGCAATTTCACGGCGCAGGTCGCGCTCAGCGGCGATGACCAGATGGCCGTGGCGTTCACCAACGACTACTGCGTGCCGACCGGCTGCGGCAACGGGGACCGCAACCTGTACGTGGACTACATCGTCGTCAACGGGCAGACCACCCAGGCCGAAAGCACGGCGGTCACGTATGACCGCGGGGCCGGCGAACTGGCTTACGATAACCAGGACACGCGGCCGGGCCAGGAGGCGCTGGCGTGGAACGGCGCGCTTCGCTTCCGCGCGCTGACCGGCGGCGCCTGGCGCGACCAGGAGCAGTACGATTACAACGCCATCGGCAATCTGGTCCACAAAAGCGATGTCGGGCCCTACACCTACCCCGCGTCCGGCCCGCACAGCGTGCGGCCCCACGCGGCCACGGCGGCCGGCGCCAACAGCTACAGCTATGACGCCAACGGCAACATGCTGACGCGCACCGAGAACGGCGTGACCTACACCCAGACGTGGGACGAAGAGAACCGGCTCCAGACGGTGACGGTGAACGGCCAGACCACGACCTTTGTCTACGACGGCGACGGCCAGCGGGTCAAGAAGGAGCAGGGCGGGCAAACGACGGTCTACATCGGCAACTACTACGAGCGCAACCTGGCCACCGGCGTGGTCACAACGTACTACTACGCCAACAGCCAGCGAGTTGCCATGCGGCAAGGCAGTACGGTATACTCCTTCACGGGGGACCATCTTGGCTCGACCAGCCTGGTGACGGACGCCAGCGGCGGGGAAGTCGCGCGGCAGCGGTACTTCCCGTTTGGCACGCCGCGGTCCACCAGCGGCACGTTACCAACCGACTACCGCTTCACCGGCCAGCGCAGCGAGGAGACGGGGCTGGGGTCGTTGTACGATTACAACGCACGTTTCTATTCGCCGATCTTGGGCCGCTTCCTCTCGCCGGATACCCTCGTGCCGAGCCCGGGGAATCCGCAGAGCTTGAATCGGTACGCGTATGTGCTGAACAATCCGCTGCGGTATACGGATAGCACCGGGCACTGTGGGCCATTGACGCCAGTTTGTCTTGGTCTGTTGCTGAGCGGAATGGCGCTGTTGTTACAGGGCGATAGCCCTGATTTGAACGTTACGCCGGAGGATATCGCCTCACAGCGTTTGGGCGGCGCATTGCTTGTCAGCGGTGCGACCCTGGCGACAGGTGGTGCACTGGCCGGGACGGTTGGCGCTGCGCGCGCCGGTACGACGGCCACGACCGCTGCGTGCGCGGATGGGGATTGCACGAACGAGGTGCGTGGCGCGGGGCAAGTTGTGCAAAATGCTGTCCAACAGATCCCGCCCCAAACTATCAAGCAAACCGCTTATGAAATCGCGAGAGCCGGTGGTCGTCACTCAGGTACGCTGCGGACTTATGCCGCGCGTTCATCGGCTGAGGTTCAACGTGGCATTAACAGCCTGCAGAAGATATCGCAACTCCATACTGAGAAGATCGCTAATCCGGCCAAGTACATCGCAGACTGGAGCGCAAAGAGCCCCGAAGAACAACAACGGATAATTGACTTCTGGCACAAGGAAATGCTGAACTACCAGCAACAAGCGGAAGTCCTCATGGGGTTACTTCAGGACGCGCTGGGAGGGCAATAATGTGTACAATCTATGTAGGCTTTCTTCAGGAAGTCTCAGAGACACTGCGAGGGCGAGCGGCTGAAGCCAAACTGGAGGTTAGAGAAAGTCAAGGGAGTGCAGGGGAGACCTCCAGCCTTGATTTGCGACGCGGTATTCTTATAGGCTATTACGAGGTTCTATCGACTTTGGTCAATCAAGCCATCGCCATGAACATCCCTCTTGAAGCGATCGGGCTTGCAGGCTTCGAGCCTGACCAACTTCTTGCCTGAAGCGAGCGAATCGGCAGTCGAAGGTTAAGGATGGGGGTATTGCCGCTAGCAACGGCAGGAAGAGCATGGGCCTGGCCTTTCGGCGTGAGATGGCGCGTTGGTTGGGACGCCATTGTCACAACGCGCCAGCCTCGGACCGTACTTTTACGAGGCGCGCCATTTCGGCATCGAGCTGGGCCGGTTCCGCGGCCCGGACACCATCGTGCCGAGTCCGGGCAATCCGCAGAGTCTCAACCGGTACAGCTACGTCTACAACAACCCGCTCAAGTACAATGATCCCAGCGGTCATATTGCCAATTGGGTAGTTGGCGGCATCGTGGGTGGGCTTGTTGGTGGTGGCTTGTACCTTGTGAACGAGTTGCGTCAGGGTGACCTGAATCTGAACATCAACGTCTCATCTGTAGGCGGCTTCAAGGTGGACGCCGGGGACTGGGGGGATTTGGCGGCTGCAACAGGTATGGGTACGGCGGCGGGTTTGTTGATCGCCACACCGGGTGGTCAAGCTGCTGGAGTGAGTATGGCCGTCAATCTCGTGAGTGACCACGTGGGCAACCTCGCGTCGGGCAGTGACTTCTCTGCTACACAGCACCTCGTCACCGGAGGGGTTGGGCTAGTGGAAGGCGCTGTGGGTGCGAAAGTGTCACGGATCGTGGATGTCCGGGCGGCAGCAGCTGGCCTCGATGCCGCTGCGACGAAGGGGGCTCAGATGTTTGGGCAGGTTGCAAATTCGGCGATCTGGGGTGGTGTTGACGGCGCGATCGGCGCGCGGTTAGCAGGCGGCAATATGCCAGGCGGTGCAGTACGCGGCGCTGCAGTTGATGGGATTAGTACCATGACAGCCAGTCCTTTGCTGGATTGGGCGGAGGCAGCTAACTTTCCTGGCTTGGGTAAAGTCGGTACAGAGTTGCTTTGGAACCTGGTTCCCCAGATCACGTTCAGCCTGGGGCCGGCTTTATTCCCTACAACTCCGGTGGACAGGCGGGCTATTCCCCTTTCCGCAGGGTATCAAGCCCAATAGGAGGCAGAACGTGGAGGAATTAGAGGCTACGTTTACGTTTTGGCTCGAGGATCACTGGGGCGGCTTGCTTCGATCCTTCCTGCCTGTTCGGCTCGTCAGGTGCAGCGTGAATCAAGATCATATCGCGGTTCACAGAGCAGCATTGCTCAAAATACCATTGGACCAGATTCGTTCATGTGAACGGAGCGTGTTCAGCGGCCCGTGGAATGTACTCTACACGGTTCACCTTCATCTAGTCAATGGTAAGGGCGTGGCCCTGTTCCCGGTCTGCGCTCTAGAACCTCGGAGTGCATTGGCAAGTGCAGGTGAAGTCGACGCTCTAATCGCGGTCTTGTCCAGCTTTCTGACGGGCACACTTAGCACACTTGATCCGAACCCGTATGATCGCGCGTTGAAGCGGCTAGGGCGTGAAGCGGAAATCGCCCGTCGAGAGTGGAACCCGCACGTCTCACCTCTTGTCTACTATCGTGAGGATCATCCTGAGGCATCTCCCAAGGGTGTCATAACAGGGCTTCTGATTATGGCGCTTGTGTTCTTGGCAGTGTTTGTATTGCTGGGGACTATATTCGGAGTGCTGCATGTAACATTCTAGTAAGCGTTCAGGGAGGGCTCCACTTCGCATCAAGTTCTGATCAACTTCTAGCGTTTCTCTAACGTGATTCAGATGAAAGTGTGATACGGTAGCGCTATGGTGCAGGAAACCCAGCCAGCGCAGCTAACCTTTTCCGAGCAAGAGTGGGCTCAAACTCCGCCAGCCGTTCAGGAGTTTGTGCTGGCCCTGGTCGTGCGCGTGCAGGAATTGGAAACGGAGTTGTCTGTCCTGCGCGAGCGAGTCAAGCGCAACTCGCACAACTCGTCCCAGCCCCCCTCTAGCGATGGACCTGACGCGCCCCCCAAGCCACGCCAGCACGCCAAGAGCAACCGCCAGCGCGGTGGACAACCAGGTCACACGGGCACGCAGCGGAAGCTGGCGCCACCGGAGCGGCTCAAGGATAGTTACGACGTCTACCCAGCGACCTGTCGCCAGTGCGGGCAGGCGCTGGCGGGCCACGACCCTGAGCCATATCGCCACCAAGTCACAGAGATTCCACCGGTGATCGCCGAGGTGGTCGAATATCGCCTGCACGCCTTGGCTTGCCCGGGGTGCGGTACTACGACCAATGCGGCATTGCCTCCTGGCGTCCCGCAAGGCGCCTTTGGTCCGCACTTGCAAGCGCTGTTGGCGCTGTTGACCGGGCGCTATCGGCTGAGCAAGCGTGACGCCGAAGAGGTGCTGGATGATTTCTTCCAGGTCGCCATCTGCACAGGCGCAATCTGTGCCCTGGAGCAACGCACCAGTGCGGCGCTCAGCGCGCCCGTCCACGAGGCGCGTGCGTATGTCAAAGAGCAAGCCGCAGTTCATCTGGATGAGACGGGCTGGCGGGAGGCCAACCAGAAGGCCTGGCTGTGGGTCGCCGCCACGTCTCTGGTGACAGTCTTCCTGATTCGCTGCAGGCGCGGGGGCCAGATTGCCAAAGAGCTGCTCGGTGAGACCTTCGGTGGCATTCTGCACTCTGACCGCTGGTCAGCCTACAATTGGCTGCCCGTCTTTATGCGGCAACTCTGTTGGGCGCACCTCCGGCGCGACTTTCAGGCGTTTGCCGAGCGTGGGGGCGAAGCCCAACGCATCGGTGAAGCCATCTTGACCCAAAGCGCTGTGCTGTTCGAATGGTGGCACCAGGTACGCGCTGGAACGATGACGCGGGCTGTCTTCCAAGCCAACATGCGGCCAGTCGAGCAAAAAGTAGGCGAACTGCTGCGCCAAGGCACGGCCTGCACCCACGACAAGACCGCGGGAACCTGTCGCGATATCCTCAAACGCGAACCGGCGTTGTGGACCTTTGTCCGCGTTGCGGGCGTAGAGCCGACCAATAACCTGGGCGAGCGGCAGGTGCGCCATGCTGTGCTCTGGCGCAAGATGTGCTTCGGCACCCAGAGTGAAGCCGGTAGCCGTTTCGCCGAACGGATCATGACAGTCGTGGCCACCCTCAAACAACAGGAGCGCAATGTGTTGGAATATCTCACTGAAGCCTGCGAGGCTGCTAACTGGGGGCGTGCTGCGCCGTCGCTACTCCCGACAGCGTCACCCCCCTGAACGGTTACACGTTTAGATGAGTCCTTCGGGCTCTGGCGTTGCCGTGCGCCGGGCTGGCTTGCTATACTACCTGCTGACCGACCACCTGGGCTCGACCAGCGTGAGCTACAGCACGAGCACCGGCGCGGTGAGCGCGCAGCGGTACACGCCCTACGGCACGCCGCGGTCCGTCAGCGGCACGTTACCAACCGACTACCGCTTCACCGGCCAGCGCAGCGAGGAGGCGGGGCTGGGGTCGTTGTATGATTACAATGCGCGCTACTACTCGCCCGCGTTGGGCCGTTTTCTCAGCCCAGACACCATCGTGCCGAGTCCGGGCAACCCGTCCCACGGGGACTTCCTGCGGTCGCAGAGCTTGAATCGCTACGCGTATGTGCTGAACAATCCGCTGCGGTATACGGATCCGGATGGACATTCTCCCGTAGTTGTCGGTGCGTTGGTTGCCATCGGGCCAGTAGGTTGGGTCATTCTCGGTGCTGGCACAGCTGTATTCTCCTACCAGTATGGCTGGGGCCCAAATGCCGCCGACAACCGCGCCGCGGTCGCCGATGCCTGGAATGGTCTGACGACGAAGGTCTCTGATATCCCCGAGGCTATCGCCGACAAGATGCGGACGTCGCCAGAAGCGCAATTGGCAACGACGGCCTTGGTGATGGGAAAGGTCGCTGTTGACGCCGAGGGCAACCTGCTCCACGCCAAGCGCAATCAGGACGGCAACCGTGGCGCAGAGCCCGCATTTAGAACGAAAGCGCAACAGTATGGCAAGTTGCCACCGGACAAGGAGTCACCCCCCGCGCCACCTATGTTGCCTGATTCCCATCAGAAACCACCGACAACAACCCTGCCGCCAGCCAGTGAAGTCCTGAAAAACCTGGACCCACATAAGGTTGGTTGGGGCAGCTTCTTGCTTGCCAAAGGTCTGCAACTGCTGAGCAGATTTGCCTGGGTAGATGATGTGCTGGAGGGTCTCAAGTAGGATGCGCACTCTCAAATGGTGTTGGTGTACCTCACCCATGACATCGGCTGAACTTGAGGCGGCGTTGTCTACGGCTGACGCCCTCTTCATAAACAATGAAGACGCCGCCCTGGATCGTATTCTCAAGCGGTTGGAGCGGCAAACACTCTTGCCACCATTCCGTTGGCAGGTGTTGCTGTTGCGCGGTTGGTTGCATTATCGCCGTTCTGAGAGCGAAGCGGCGTTACGGTGCGCGGATACCGTGCTGGCTCAGACAGATGAGCGCTTCTACGCTGGCAAAGCGCACCTTTTGCACGCACTAAGCCATGAAGAGCAAATACTGACCAGACCGGATGTTGATGAAACGAAGATGCAACCTATTATGGAGGAGTGCAAACGAGCGATCGAGTTGCTCGCTGGCCACACTGAACAACTCTGGGCCTATAATAAGCTGGCGATGTTGTTGGCGGACTGGCGCGACCCGGATCAGGGGATTGCGTTATTGGAGGAGACCCTCCAAAGCTCCTGGCCCGAGGGTCGCGATCTGGGCTGGACTCATGCACGTCTTGGCGAGATCTATGCGCTGGATAAACACGATTGGCGTAACGGCGCGCAGTATCTAAGCCGGGCTGCGGCGCTGCTGGATCCGATCAGTAAGACGCATTCCTGGGTACACAGCCTGCTGGCGCAGTGTTACAATCAATTGAAGGAATATGAACGAGCGATCTATCATGGCCAGCGCGCTTTGCAGCTGGCAGCGCAGGATAAGTCGTCTGCTGATTGGGTCTGGCTCCGAGCGCACAAACAGTATGCAACGGCGCTAACGCGCGGCAAGGGCAATTTGCGGATCGCTGAGAAGCACTTCCGACAGGCCATACGGCTTACGGTGAAGAACTCGCGGCTGATGGCTGAACTGTATCTTGAACTGGGGAATAACCTGCGGGAGCAAGGTCATCCACGGGCTGCCTGGCGAGCGCTCCAGCAGGCAATGCGAATTGACAGAGAAATGGTTGCGGCAGGAGGATGGTATTCTGTTTTTGCGGAAGTTGAATTCGAATTAAGAAAGTACCGAGAGGCAGCTCAATACGCCCAATTAGCCTTGGAATGCACGGACCTTCCCACAAACTGGGTAGGCGAGAGCTACTATCATCTGGGGGTTAGCCTTTTCAAGCTGCGGCGGTACGTAGAGGCAGCAGAAGCGCTTCGCGCAGGGTTGAGCAAGACGTCGGCAGATCACCCTTACCGATCTGCGATGTTGAAGTGGCTGCTGGTTACCAATGAGCGCTTAGGTGGCGCCCTCAACAAGTAAACTCCATCGGGGCCGGCGCTGCCTATCGGCTTCGACATGCCTTGCGGTGCATCCGACATTGAACCGGCGGCCGGGTCGGTGTGATGGCCCGCGGCGGTGCGGCGCAGTTCCAAGAGCTGGAGCAGTGGGACGTCGGCCGCGTCACCAAGTACGACTATCACGACGGCCAGCGAGTTGCCATGCGGCAGGGAGGTACGCTATACTACCTGTTCAGTGACCATCTCGGCTCGACCAACGTGAGCTACAACACGAGCACGGGCGCCGTGAGCGCGCAGCGGTACACGCCCTACGGCGCGCCGCGCGGCCCGGCCAGCACGTTACCAACCGACTACAGATTCACCGGTCAGCGCAGCGAGGAGGCGGCGCTGGGGTCGTTGTACGATTACAATGCGCGCTTCTACTCTCCGCGTTGGGCCGTTTTCTCAGCCCGGACACGATCGTGCCGAGTCCGGGCAATCCGTCCCACGGGGACTTCCTGCGGTCGCAGAGCTTGAATCGCTACGCGTATGTGCTGAACAATCCGCTGCGGTACACGGATCCGACGGGGATGTTTGAGCAATCCGCCATTGAAGCTTATTTGCAGTCGCTCTATCCGGACAACTGGCAGGACATTCTCAAGCGGTGGATGCAAGATGAGGCGTGGTGGAGTGCCCTACTAACGGCAGGAGCGGGGGATGTCCTGGCCAGCATCAATAATGGAACGTTGCACTTCGCTCGATTCGAGGGTGAAGGGCAAAAGAAGGTAACGGGAGTAAGCCGCATTGCTGATGTATTCGGAACAGATAAGCTGGGTGAGGCACAACTGGCTGATGTCTACAACGGCTCACTTGGCTTGCTTGCTGCAGTGGTGACCTTTGATGCGAGTGGGCAAATGGCCAAGGCCTACGGCCTGAATGGATTTGACGCTGCTATTCACACGGTCAGTTCGATGGAGGCCAAACTCTTTGTATTCATGATGGGTATCGGCCTGACCTCAGCCTATGCGTATATTCCTGCTGCAACGGCAGCGCAATGGACTGTGAAAACCGTTGGCACTGCTGCTGCGGGCGCAACTATCCTCCCCGATGTTCGCTGTCAGTTGGGAGTATGTGCGGGCGATCAGTGGTTGATGGTGAATATGGCTGGCTTCAACCCGGGCTCAAAGGAATCACTTTCCTATTCTTACTGGAAGTACTGGGGGGAAATTCGATATCACGCCCGGGAATCTGTGTATCAAGATTATCTTATCAATTTTGGCTATCCATGACGTAGTTTGTCAAGTTAATAATTCTATGAACAACCCAAGGGGGTGTGCTGGTGGACAAGTTCATGCCATGGTCTTGGCTCTACATGTTACTTGTGCTTCTCATCGGTGAAGTCTCTCGGGAAGCCTTTGCGCCAGGTCTACATGTGCTTGAGCCTACTTGGCCGAACGCCATGATCAACCTTATCGCTGCATTACCCGGATTCGTACCAATGTGGGTTCTGGGTTACTGGCTTTTTCGTCGCATGGAGAAGGCAAGACGCTGTGGGAGTTAGGTAACGCTTTTGCGCACCGTTGGGGCAAGCGAGATGTTCGATTACCTGCCCCTGGCCTGTCCCTGAGCCGTTATTACTATGGTGGTGCCTTGTGGGCGATCGATTGCACAGGAATGCCGGTCACCGGTACGGTCAAGGGCACAGCCTCCCAGCAGCGTAACAGAGTACGATCACGCATACGGCGCGGCGCCGCCGGGAGCCGCCGCGACCCACAACGCCTTCGCCCGCGACTTCACGCCTGTCACCTACACTGACCAGACGCGGGATGCCAGCACCGGATTGATGTATTACGGAACGAAATTCTTCGACACCCGGTGCTGGATCGTTTCCTGCAGCCGGACAGCATCGTGCCGCGTCCGGGCAACCCGCAGAGCTTGAATCGCTACGCGT
>CAZKEF010000084.1:0-10025 GCA_964551735.1 uncultured Anaerolineales bacterium | reverse complement strand
CGGCCGGGCCGATGGTGAGCACCTGGCAGATCTCGACATCCTCCAACTGCGGCGCTCGGCGCACCAGGGCGCCGAGCAGTTCCTTGGGCACCGAGCAATTGCCGGTCATGAAGATGCGGTCGTGTGATTTAATCGCCTGCACCGCCTGATCGGCCGAGCAAAGTTTGCTGTGGTAGGAAATGCCCTTCATACAACACCCTCCAGCGATTCACGCAGGGCAGGATGGACGATAGCGCCGTTGTGGGTGTTCAGTCCCTGTCGCAGGGCGGGATCGCCGATGAGCGCCATATCCAGTCCCTTCTGTGCGATCTCCAGGACGTAGGGCCAGGCCGCGTTGTTGAACGCATGGGTGGTTGTCCGCGCCACCACGCCGGTCATGTTTGGTACGCAATAATGGATCACACCCTCTTCCATGAAGGTCGGGCTTTGATAGGTGGTGGGCCGGCTGGTCTCCACACAACCACCCTGGTCAATGGAGACATCCATGATCACCGAGCGCGGCTTCATGGTACGCACCATCTCGCGAGTAACGACGTGGGGCGCTCGCGCACCAGGGATCAGGACTGCGCCCACCAACACATCGGCGCGCTTGACGGCCTTGGCGATGTTGAAGTCGTGCGCGACGATGGTGTGCGCCTTCGACCCCTGGTCTTCAAGGTTCTGCAACTTACGCAGGTCGGTGTCCAGGACATAGAGATTGGCCCCCATGGCCTCGAACACCTTCGCCGCGTTGGTGCCTACAATACCCGCGCCCAGGATCACCACATTGGCCGCCGGCACACCCGGCACGCCGCCGATCAGGATGCCGTGCCCACCCTCATGGTTTTGCAGCAACTGGGCCGCGATGGACGCGATCATCCGGCCCGCGATCTGGCTGGCAGCGGTCAATACCGGCAGGTGGCCATCGGTGTCCTGGATCGTCTCGTACGCGATGGCCGTCACTTTGCGTTCCAGCAGGATTTCGATCTTACGCGGGTGCGCCACGGCCATGTGCAGGAAACCGCACAAGATATGCCCTTCACGCAGCAACTCGAATTCGGGGAGCAACGGCCGTGACACGGTCAAGATCATCTCGGCGCGGCCATAGACCTCCTCGATCGAGTACACGATCTGAGCACCGGCCTGGCGATACAGCTCATCTTCGAAGCCGCTGCCCTGTCCTGCGTCCCGCTCCACGTAGACGCGATGACCCAGGCTGGTTAAGATCCTTACCCCCATCGGGGTCAAGCCGGCCCGATAATCGAACGGGCGTCGTTGTTTGGGGATACCGATGTCCATGAAGTGCCTCCTCGTTGAGGGCTGGTGATGGGTAGGTTGATAACTGAGTAAACTGGTGATATTGTACTAACAAAGGCAGAGTACGACAATGATTTGGGTCAGGGCGCTTCGACGCTCTGACCGGTCAACTGCGGGAATTCGGTCTGGCCAAAGGACACATTCATCCTGGTTCGCACCAACAGTTTGCCACGAATGAACTTGCTCGTCAAGGTGAAGCAGAAAGGCGTCATGTAGAAGACGACTTTAATCTCATAGGTGTTGGGGGCCGTCCATGCGCCGCTCGCAGCAACCGGTAGCGGCTCGACCCGGCGCTCGTCGCGCAACCTGATCAGATTCCAGTCGGTGATCCCCTTGACCCAATCTCCCTGTCCGCAGGCTAGCTGGTGCTCACCGAACCGATCGCGCACGCGGCACAGCGCGTGGCCGTCATGGAAATCAAACGCCAGCGCCTGCCACGGCTTGCGCGGCCCGTCAAACGCATACCACCAGCCGGTCACATCGGCTGCCAACGCGGCGGTGGCTGCGCCCGACGCCGCCGGCAAAATCAAGTGGGCCAGCTTGTCCTGCAGCGCCGCGTTGGCCAGGTTATCTGGGGATAGCGCCGCGGGCCCCATCGCCGGCAGCAGGTGCTCCCAAACCAGATTCAGCACTCGCTGCATATCCGGTGTGCCGGCGGTGATGGCGACGACCGCGTCCTGCTCAGGCAGGATCACGCAAAACTGGCCGAACGCGCCGTCCCCGCGATACGCGCCGTGCCGGCAGCGCCAGAACTGATAGCCGTAACCCTGCTGCCAGTCAGCCTCGGTGTTTGCATCGTTGGGAACATGCTTGGCTGATGCCTCTGCCACCCAGGCTTCAGGCACGAGCTGGCGCCCCTGCCAGGCGCCCCGCTGCAAGTAAAGCTGGCCGAACCGCGCGATATCCTCAGTCCTGATGCTGAGCCCAAAGCCGCCGGTATTGACCCCGCGCGGGCAAGTCTCCCACGTGGCACCAGCGATGCCCAACGGCTCCAAGAGCCGCGGCCGCAGGTATTCCAGCAGCGTCTGCCCGGTGTTCCGCTGTACGATGGCCGACAGCATATAGGTCGCACCGGTGTTGTAAAGGAAGTGCGTGCCCGGCGGATGGGCCACCGGACGGGCCAGGAACGCCCGCGGCCAGTCGCCATCCTTGCGTTTGTGGAGGTGCTCAGTGGTGTCGTGATCATGCCCGGTGGACATGGAGAGCAGATGCCTCACCCGCATAGCGGCCAAGTTGGCACTCGGCTTGCGCGGCGCCTCGGCCGGGAAGAACTTCAGCACAGGATCGTCCACGGAAAGCCGGCCCTCGGCTACGGCCAGGCCGACCGCGGTTGAGGTGAAGCTCTTGCTCAACGAAAAAAGCATGTGTGGGTCGTCTGGCCCGTAGGGTGCCCACCAGCCTTCGGCGACCACGTGGCCGTGGCGCAGCAGCATGAAGCTGTGCAGCCCACAATCGTTCTGCACGGCAGCCTGGAGGAACGCATGTATGGCGGCCGATGGGATGCCTTGGGCTTCAGGAGTGGTACGCGGAAGAAGCACAGTGCCTTCCATGATATACCTCGGTGTTATCCTTCGCAGCGTAACGCGGCGCGCATCTGTCGTTGTTTCTTTTCCCGGAAACGTTCGGCGAGCGGCGCTGCCAGAAAGCGGTAGATGTCGGCCAACGAACGGTCGGCCGCGTAGTAATCGCGGAAGACTTCTGCGATCGTCACGGGGTCGCCATCATATGCCTCCACCATCACCGGATCGCCGGCCTGGATCATTCCTTCCCGGATCACGCGACAGTAGACGCCTGGCCGCTCGGCAACACGGAACCGCGCCACGAAGCTCGGATCACCCATGCGGCGGGCGAAGGTGTCGCACGGGATGCGAGGCGCGGCCACCTCCAAATAGACATCGCCGATGCGCAGACGATCGCCAATGACAAGTGGCCCGCTCTCCAGACCGTTGATCGTCAGGTTTTCGCCGAAGGTGCCGGGCGCCGGCATGTGTCCCAGCTCAGCCGCCCACCACGCGTAATCCGCGCCGCCGTAGATGTAAAGCGCCTGGTCCGGCCCGCCGTGGTGTTGGGCGCTGATAATCGTATCGCCGGGCAGGCCGGCGCGGGTCACGCGCACTGGCCCGGCTACCGGCTCCTTGTAGATGCCGGTAAGATCGTGCGGCCGGGTTTCATCAAGGACGCGCGCAGCGCCGATGTTGATGCTGAGAAGTTGCATTGCGGACTAGCCTCCATAAACCTGTGATGGATACCTGGCCTGAGATTCTACCACGTACAGCCGTACGCGGCCAACCCGCGAGTTGGCCGCGTACGCGTTTCACTTTAGGGGCAGGGAGCACGGGGGCTGCCTCTTTCAACTCTGCAGCGCAGGCCGATGCGTTCCGCTTATGCAAAGCATGCGCACTGCGCCGGGACTGCAACGCGCCGGTCGGCCGCTAGGCCCGTATCCATCCGCGCAACGCCACCGCTTCCGCCACACGCCGCACCGCCACCAAGTACGCTGCCAGTCGATTGTGCACCCGATGCCCCTCCGCCATCCGCTGCACCTCGTTGAAGGCGCGCGTCATGGTCGCGTTCAGACGACTGTGGACCTCCTCCAATGTCCAGTATAAGTTGTACGCGTTCTGCACCTGCTCGAAGTAGCTTACGGTGACGCCGCCGGCGTTGCAAAGGAAGTCCGGGATCACGTAAATGCTGTTGTCGTACAGAATGCGATCCGCTTCAGGAGTGGTCGGCCCGTTAGCGAGTTCAGCCACGACTTTCGCCCGGATGCGCGGTGCGTTTTCTGAGGTGATCACAGCTTCCAGGGCGGCGGGGAAAAGGATCATCACCGGCAGTTCCAGCAGCTCGGCCGGGTTCAGCGGTTCCGCCTCCGGAAAACCGGCCACGGCGCCTGTCGCGCGTTTCCACGCAGCCGCGGCCGCATATTCGATGCCGTTGGGGTTGTAGATAGCGCCCCGAGAATCGCTGATCGCCACCGTCTTCAGTCCCAGCAGCTCGCTGCCCAACTGATGCGCATACCGGCCAGCGTTGCCGTAGCCCTGGATCGCGACCGGCGCGCCGTCGAGCGCTAGGCCCAGCCCCCTGGCCGCCTCGCGGACGGCAAACATGCCGCCGCGCGCCGTGGCATCGCTCCGGCCTTGCGAGCCGAAAAGGCCTACCGGTTTGCCGGTGATCACCCCGGGCAGATGCCGCCCGGTGATCACCTCGTATTCGTCCAGCATCCAGGCCATCACCTGGGGATTGGTGTACACATCCGGCGCGGGCACATCGATCTCCGGGCCGACAAAGTGGGCGATCTTGCGCATATAGCCGCGACTCAGGCGCTCCAGTTCAGCGTACGAAAGGCTCCTGGGATCGCACACAACGCCACCCTTGCCGCCGCCCAAGGGCAGATCAGCCAGAGCGGTCTTCCAGGTCATCCAGGCTGAAAGGGCGCGCACGGTGTCAACCGTCTCATCGGCGTGAAAGCGGATTCCGCCCTTGGCCGGGCCGCGCGCCGTGTTGTACTGGATGCGGAAGCCCTTGAACACCTGCTGGCTGCCATCATCCATCTGCACCGGAATCGTGAACACGACCTCTTGCATCGGCTCGCGCAGGAACGCATGCAGGGTGGGGGAGAGGCCCAGAAGTTCAGCCGCTTCATCGAGTTGGCGCTGGGCAGTCTGAAAGGGATTGATGACTGGGGACATGCTGTGCTCCTCATCTTTTGGGGTGGGATAGTTGAGGCGCTTTCTGCCCGGCTTCGATGCCGGCTGTGAGGAAACGACAGACGCGAAACCGGCGCTACACATGTAGCGCCGGGGATCAGCGGTGACCCACACCGAGGGTGAAAAGAATAACACACCACTACGCGAACGCCAAAATCCGGCTTTCGCGGGTACGGTTAATTTGCTGCTGCTGGCGCAACCTCGAATATGACGGCCAACGCGCCATCGGCCGTGCGCAGTTCCAGGCGATTGCCCTCGCGCGCGTAAGTCGCAGCCGTCGCCAACGCCAGGAGGTACTGCGTTTCCTGCGCCATCACCCCAGCCGGGTCAGCGCACGCCATGCGGGTAGAGCCGATGGGGCCGATCTTGATGGTTGTGCCCGAAACCTCATAGGTGGCGGTAAAGGTGTTGCACCCGCCCGAGCCGCTCAGCGTGCCGTCGACGCCGAAGTCGGCCGTGAGCTGCGAGCCGGCGATCACGCTGACCACGGCCTGCTGGCCGTTGTTGTAGCCCGTCACGACCCACGCCGTGCCGGCCAGGCCGGTGCTCTGCCGCGTGAAGGTTGCCAGCGCCTTGCCGCCCGCGTCGAGCAGCGTCAGTTGCCCGCCCTCGATCGTGTACGTCGCAGCCTGGATCAGCGCGGCGATGTACGCAGCCGCCTGCCCCATGATCGGCTCCGCGCAGGCCATCATGGTGCTGATCACATTCTTGTCAAGCTTGAGCTGTGCGCCGTTGACTGTGTACGAAGTACTGTAGCGGTTGCAGCCATCCGTGCCGCCGAGCTGCCCGTCCTCGAAGCGGATCGTGACCTGGGTATCGGGCAGCGCCGCCTGGCCGTTCAGGGTCGCCAGCACCCAATCCGTGCCGGCCAGGGTCCTGGGGGCCGCGCTCGGCACCGGCACGCAAGCGGCTAGCAGCAGGCCGGCAACGATAGTCAAAGCGATCAGGGTGTTCCGTGTGTTCATCAGTCTCTCCGTGTCAGATTTGTATCTTCTTTAAGCCCCGCTGGGCAGGCGCAAGGCCGTGCCCCTACATGGGTTGGCCGTAGCGTGAGACGATGCAGGCGGCCGGATGGTTCCATGTCATATCAACCTGACCCCACCTCGAACTCCCCCTCCAGTCCCCCAACCGAATCGGGCCCGAGCCAGACCTTGAACCGCCCCGGCTCCACCCGGTAAGCCATGTCAAGGCCGATGAACCCCAACTCGCGCGCGGGAACCTCGAACCGGACCATCTGTACCTCGCCCGGCGCCAGCGCCACGCGCTGGAATCCTTTCAGCTCTCGCACGGGCCGGGTGCTGCTGGCGACCAGATCGCGCACGTACAGTTGCACGACCTCGACGCCGGCCCGCGCGCCGGTGTTGGCCACCCGCGCGCGGGCGACCAGCGTCCCATCGGCAGGGACGACCGGGGTCTCGATACACAGGTCGTTGTAGGCAAAGATCGTGTAGGAGAGGCCGTAGCCAAAGGGGAAGAGGGGCGAGTTCGGCTCGTCCATGTAGACGGACTTGAAGACCTCGGCGAACTGCTTCGTCCCGGCCTCGGCCGCGGGCCGGCCGGTGTTTTTGTGGGCATAGTAGACCGGGATCTGGCCCTCGGCGCGCGGCCAGCTTGCTGTGAGCTTGCCGGAAGGGACGGCCGCGCCGAACAGCAGATCGGCGACCGCGCGGCCGGCGCGGATGCCACCGTGCCAGGCGGCCAGCAGCGCCGTGGCCTGCTGGGCCAGGCGGGGGGTGACCAGCGGCCGGCCGCTCATCAGCACGACGACCAGCGGTTTGCCAGTGGCGGCCAGCGCATCGGTTAACTCCTGCTGGCGGCCGGGCAGGCCCAGGTGGACGCGCGAGTGCGACTCACCGCTCAGGTCGGCACTCTCACCCAGCACGAGCACCACGACATCCGCGGCTTCCGCGGCTGCCAGCGCCCCGGCAATATCGGGCGCCGCGGCCCCGGTGATCTCGCAGCCCGGCACGACCGTAAGGCTGGCGTCACCCTGGTAGGCGCGCATCGCCTCAAACACCGTCTCTACGTCCTCCGGCCGGCCGTTGATGGCCCACGCGCCCAGCAGATCGCGCCGGTTGTCGGCCAGTGGGCCGATCAACGCGATGCGCCGGCGCCCGGCCGGCAGGGGCAGCAGGCCGCCTTGGTTCTTCAGCAGCACCATGGATTCGTGGGCCACCTGCAAAGCCAGGTCACGGAAGTCGTCCCGCAGGATGATCTGCTCGGCCAGGCCCTCGTCCACGTAGGGCCGCTCAAAGAGGCCGAGCGCCAGCTTCAGGCAGAGCACGCGGTGCACGGCTTCATCCACCAGCGCCAGCGGCACGCGGCCTTCTTCCACCAGCGCGGCCAGGTGATCCGCGTACGCGCCGGCCACCATGTCCATGTCCAGCCCGGCCGTCATACTGAGGTGCGCGGCCTCTTTGAGATCAGCCGCAACGCCGTGGGGAATGAGCTCCTTAATCGCCTCGAAGTCGCTAAGCGTCACGCCGGACCAACCCCATTCGTCGCGCAAGATCGTGCGCAGGGTCAGGGCGTTGCATGTGGCCGGAACGCCCGCGATCTCGTTGAACGCGCTCATCACGCTGCCCGCGCCCGCGTCGAACGCGGCCTTGAAGGGTGGCAGGTATACCTCGCGCAGCGTCCGCTCCGAGATGTCAGCGGTGTTGTAGTCGCGGCCGGCCTCGGCCGCGCCGTAGGCCGCGTAGTGCTTGGGGCAAGCAGCGATGCGCCGGCCGCTGACCAGATCCATCGCCTGGAAGCCGCGCACCCGCGCCGCGGCCATCACGCAGCCCAGGTACACATCCTCGCCCGCGCCCTCCGCGATCCGGCCCCAGCGCGGGTCGCGCGCAATGTCCACCATGGGCGCGAAGGTCCAGTCTACGCCCGATGCCGAGGCCTCTTCGGCCGCGACGCGCGCGGCCTGTTCCAATAGCTCGGGATCCCAGGTGCATGCCTCGGCCAGGGGGATGGGGAAGATCGTCCTGAACCCGTGGATCACATCGGCGCCCATGAGCAACGGGATACCCAGCCGCGACTCGTCCACTGCGATCCGTTGCAGCCGGTTGATCTGCGCTGCGTCCGAGAGGTTGAGGAGGGAACCGACGCGGCCCGTGCGCACCTTGTCCTCCAGATCGGGACGCAGCTTAAACGGGGGATCAATGGGCGGGCCAGCGGCCTCGGCCTTTTGGAGATATGCTCCCAGTTCCTCTGGGTCAACGGGTCCCCACGGGGCCATCTGCACCAACTGGCCCACCTTCTCGGATAGTGTCATCTGCGCCAGCAGCGCCTCAGCGCGCGCGGCAGCAATAGGGTCAATACGATCATAAAGCATGGTTATCGTGTTCGCGATCATGTTTGGCTATTATGTAATCTCAATTCTGGGCTGCATCCACCGGCTACGCTCCAACGTCTGCGCAATTCACGCGAGTGGGGGGCGGTCATCGAGATGCAGGTAGATTCGGCCCGCCCCATCACTCGAGCTCACGCAGATTCTCTCGTCATGCATCGGTCATCCGTCATCCGTCCAACCACCGCGCGATCTCCGCCTTCACCGCGCCTGCATCCGCCGGCAGCGTCACCGGGGGGTTGCGATGCCGGGCGACCACGTCGGCCAGCGCACCGTCGTGATAGCCCACCTTGAACTCGCTGAACTTCAGCCCGTGCGCGGTGGAGATGACCACCACGCGCTGGCCGGGCTGAATCACCCCCTGCCGCGCCAGTTTGCCCGCGACGGCCAGCGCGACACCGGTGTGCGGGCACGCGTACAGCCCGGCCCGGTCGGCCAGCGCGGCCGCGTCGGCCAGCTCGTTCTCGTCTGCCTGCTCCACCACGCCGTCGAACGCCTGCAGCGCCTGGACGGCTTTCTCGTAGCTGACCGGCGCGCCGATGCGGATGGCTGAGGCCGCGGTCGCGCCCGCGATGACCGGCTGAAGCCCGTCGAAGCCGCGGCGATAGGCCAGGTAGAGCGGGTTGGCGCGCGCGGCCTGGGCCGCGGCCAGCCGGGGCAGTCGGTCAATGACGCCCAGCGCCTTCGCCAACGCCAGACCCTTGGCCAGCGCCGAGATGTTACCCAGATTGCCAGAGGGGAGCACGATCCAATCCGGCACCTCCCACCCGAGTTGCTGCACGATCTCGATGCCGACGGTTTTCTGGCCCTCGACCCGCAGCGAGTTCATGGAGTTGGCCAGGTAGATCGAGTTGTCGCGCGTCACCTCCTGGACGATCTTCATGCAGCCATCGAAGTCGGCGTCGAGCGCCAGAACGCGCGCGCCGTTGGCGATGGGCTGGATGAGCTGCGCGGTGCTGATCTTGCCCGCGGGCAGGAATACGATGGCCGGGATGCCCGCAGCCGCGGCGTACGCGGCCAGCGCCGCCGACGTGTCCCCCGTAGACGCGCACGCCACCGCACGCACAACTCCTCCGCCCCTCCACTCCTCCGCTCCTCCGCCCCTCCACCCCTCGCCGGCCATCATTTGGTTGACCGCGCTCACCAGCACCGTCATGCCCAGGTCCTTGAACGAGCCAGTGTGGCTGACCCCGCACTGCTTGACCCACAGATCGTCCAGGCCCAACGCTTTGCCCAGCCGCGGCGCCGGCAGCAGCGGCGTGTTGCCCTCGCCCAGGCTGACGCTGTTCTCCGGTCTCAGTTGGGGCAGCACCCATTCGTGCTTGGCCCATACGCCGGAGGTTGAAGGTTGGAGGTTGGAGGTTGGAAGTTGGAGGCGTTGGCGGAATAGCGCGCGCCATTCGGGGCCGGAGCGTTGCGCCAGGGCGGTCTCGTCGTGGGCGACTTCCAGCAGACCGCCGCAGGCTGGGCAGCGGTAGATGACGGAGAAGACATCGTAACGGCCGGGACAGCCACGGATGCAGCGGTACCAGGCGGATAGGGGAGATGACACACTCATGATGATACTAGCCTCAACAAAACGAATGATGAACAGGCGCAGTGTATCATCCTGTCGGTGATTGGGCAAAGAAAGGTTTGGCTTTCGGCCCGAGATCGAGTAAACTGCTGTGTAGCGCGCC
>CAZKEF010000083.1:0-11319 GCA_964551735.1 uncultured Anaerolineales bacterium | reverse complement strand
GTCGTCGGGATCTCACAGGCGGTGGCCGAATTCGACTACGCGCTCTATCGTTGAGCGGATCTTTGCGATTGCGGCAGGATGGACGTTTGGCATCGTGAGCGATGGTCTGGCGGTCTCCGACCCGGCGACGGTATCCCTCGAGGTGACTGCGGCGACCGCCGGTGACATCGTCTGGCTGTCGCTGTCGGCCAACGCCACGCTGCCCGCGCTGGGCATGGTCAATGATGAGGACACGGGGGTGCTCCACCTGGCTGCCGGTGTCTACACCTGGGTGTTCGATGGCTCGGACGTGGGCATCACGACCGAAGTAGACGCCTTTGACGTCCTGGAGGACGGTCACATCTTCGTTGAGAGCAGATGAAAAGCGGGTGCGCTGGCTGCTCGGTGATGAGCCAGCACACCCGCTTTTTCATTGACTCGATCCAACTGGCGTCAGGCGTGCGACGAATCTCATCCCCAACTACGCGTTTTCCGTCTCGGCCCGCAAAGCAGCCAACAGCGCCTCGAACTCCTCGCGGCAATCCCCACAGCGGTCGAGGTGATCCTGCACCAGCGGCATGGCTTCGGCCGCGTTCTTGCCGGCCAGGTGTAGCTCCGCAAAGTGATCGAGTTGCTCGAAACATTCGTCGCAGCCGATCTCATCCGGCCTGGTGGCGGCCACCATGCGCGCCATCTGCGCCAATTGCTCCGGCTGCAGCGGCCGCATGCGGCCGTTGCGCTTAGCGCCCCTGATTTTGTTCCAGATTCGTTGTAGCATGGGAATTTCGTTCATCTCGCACCAAACATCGCCAGCAGGTCATCCGGCGACAGCCCTTCACGCAGCATACGCTTTTGCAGACGTTGGCGCGCGTCGTGCAGCAGCTTGTACAGGGCATTGCGCGTCGTGCCCATGCGCACCGCCACCTCCTGCAGCGGCATGTCACCCTGCATCACCGCCAGCATGGCCAACCGCTGCTTGTCGGTCAACTCCTCCGCGATCATGCGCTGGACCTTTTCCAGCATCATGGTCTGAACCGCGACCTGGCCCGGATCGGGCGCCTTGTCGGTCAGACCATCCGGCATGAAGTCCGCGTCGTCGTGTTCCGCCATCAAATCCTGCAGTGAGACATCGTGCCAACGGCGGCGGCGCAGCTCCGTGAGCGCCACGCGGACAGCCACCTTTTGCGCCCAGGTGGTGAAGCGCGCCTCGCCCCGGAAAGAGTCCAACTCTGCCAACACCTTGAGCAGTGCGTCTTGGGTGAAGTCCTCCAGATCGGCCTCGGTGACGCCGCGGCCAGCCAGTGCGTAGCGCAAGCCGCGCAGCAACAGCGCGCTCAAATCGTTGAGAGCCACGTCGGCTTGTGCGCTACGTAAGGCCGCCAGCCATTCCTGGTTGGTTCGCTCGATCATGGGGCACCCTTGTGCTATCTGTTGTTTGACTTTATCTCATGTGATAACAACCTTAGACATAACAACGATAGCACAAACAGGCCTTCTGAACAAGCTGGGCGGGAGCCTCAAGGCGTGTGTATCTGATAGACCCGGGTCTCCGGCTTGAAGGCCGCCCACGAGAACCAGAAGTGATTGATGCTGACCACGGGCGCCAGTTGGCGGCCGGCTAGTTCGCCCGCCATCGCGCGGCCCAGGATGTCCCACTCACTGCCGGTCTCAGCATCCACGATGCGCTCGCCGTCAGCGAGGAAAGTCAGGCGCCGGCCGTCCAGCTCGGCTGAGAACGCGGCCGCCGTGCCGACATCGCGGCCCAGGGCGATCGCGCCGTTGTCCAGGGCTGAGGCGACGCCGGCCGCCCAGAACACTGCCACCGCTTGGCTGCCGACGGTGTCGTTGACGGCCCGCACCTGCTCCAGCACGCTGTACGGATAGGCTACCGCTTCGCCGTTCAGATCAACCGTCAGCACCCGTGCCATGGGTGGCAGCGCGCCGGGGGTGTCAGGCCCGCGGAACAAGAAGGGCGACTGGTTGACATCATCGTAACCCGCATAGGGGTTACGGCCATAGTCCCGGTTATGGCCCGTCGCGCGGGAGAGCACCTGGCCGTCCGGGTATGCGTTCTGGAACTCGGCCCAGGACACGATGGTCGCCGGGTAGAGCGCCAACTGCCGGCCGGCTAGCTCGCCCGCGATGGCGTTTCCTTCGGCCTGTTGCCACCACGTCTCGGTCTGGCGGTCGTACATGATCAGGTTGCTGAAGCGCAGCCGGCCGGTGGTGCCGAAATCCAGCACCCGGCCGTCCAGCGTCCGTTCGAACGCGATGGCCGTGTTGCACAGCGGGCAGAACGTGACGACCAGTGGCAGCCCGCCCACCGTGTCGTTGACGATTTCGTGCCAGGTCAGGATCTGCAGCGGGTAGGCACGCGCCGCCGCGTTTGCCGCCACCAGGATCACCGGCTCGACAGCGTTCAGCCACGCGTCAGCCTCGGCCACGGTCACGAACTTGGGGTCATCCAAGGCTGGGATGCCGTCCTTGGGCGGCCCGCCGGAGAGGATTTCCTTGTAGGGCACGGTGTGGCGCGTGAAGTCGGTCGTGAACTCGCGCTCGGCCTCGGCCGGCGGCGGTTCCGACGGCAACAACGCCGGCTCAGCCGCCGAGACGGCCGGCGCCGGGGTCGCCATTGCTTCAGCTTGCGTTGTTGGCGCCGCCGTGCTCAGGGGCACGGGGCTGGCCGGTTGCGCTGCGCCGGTTGGCGCCGCCGGCGCGACCGTGCAGGCGCTCAACAGCAGGGTGAATAGGGCCAGGCCAGCCCACATGATGGTACGCATATTGCACCTCCTTGCAGTTTCGATGCTGCGGGCGAGTGAGATCTTACCTGGCTGCCACAAACCCACCCATGCGCCAGTCCGCGCAGTTGGGCCAGCAACCCTTCGCCGGCGGCCGATCCTTGAGATTGCCGCGACCTTCGTGGACGTGCACCACTGCGCCCAGGCTTACGCGTTGGTCGATCCGCGCCACTACTTCGCGCAACTGCCCGGCTACCGGGCCATGTCCGGCGAGACATCGCTGACGCTGGAGCCGGTGCAATTTCTGCCGCCGGCCCGCCAGATAGTCAGCCGGCCGGGGGTGCGGGTCAACTGCGCCGATTGCGGCGAGGAGATCATCAACGAGTGGGAGACGGTCATTGACGGGCAGCCGTTTTGTGTCACGTGTGCGCACGGCGGCTGGTTCCTGTTCCTGGTGCCATGAGCGGTCGGGTTGGGGGTCGCCGGGCAGTGGAACGGCCGCGGCCTGTCGTTCGCCGCGGCCGCGCTGGCGCTCTTCCTGGCGCGGCCGCCACTCGGCCTGGCGCTGAAGGTGGGGCGCAGCAAGCGCACGCGGGTCGATCTACCAATGCTATTGGCGTGGCCGGTGGCGGCGTATCGTTAGCGTAGCCTCAGCCTGCCGCGCCTGTGGATGGCATCGCCGAAGGCGATCTCAGCCAAGCCATAGGCTCGTTCAGGATCCAATGGTCGGAGGGGATGCACCATCAGGTGCATGGGGGTGGGCGGATGGTGCCAGCCGATGAACTGGAGGTAGTGAATGCCTTCCAGCAGAAAGGCCCCTTGACGCCGGTAGAAAGCGATGCGCCGCTTGGCTTCCTCGGCGTTTTCTTTGCGCGGGATCTCCACCTCCAAGAACAGGGCTTCGTAAGTCGTAGGGTCAAGCCGCCTGAGAAGCTCCTGGTAGGCGGCTGTGCCCAGCCCGCTGCTTCGCTCTGGCGGTTGGATTGCCAGGTACCAGAGCAGCGCGAAGCCATCGCCGGGGTTGGCGTGGTAGAGCATCATGCCAACGAAGCCCCCGCTGGCGTTCTGCAAGGCAATGAAGTGGCTGGGGGGTGTAACTTCGCCCACTCCCTGTTTGAGCATCTTAAGTAAGGTGGAGACGAGCAATTTTTCGCCCGGCGGGAACGCAGTTTCGTACAGGTCAAGCCATTCCAGGAAAATCGGATCGGCGGGATCGGTGATCTCAGTGAAGATCAACGGTGGGATAGCCATCGGACGTCCTCCAGGTTCAAGCAGTAGTAGCAGGTTCAAGAGCCTCAACGGTCTCGCGCATCTCATCCAGGATGCAAACGAGCTGCCGGATTTCCTTCTTGTTGGTTGGCGCAGGCGGGAACATGTGCTCGATCAGGGCGTTGATATCTTCTTGAGCCAGCAATGATATCAGAACATCCTGCTGGCGCATAGTCTCGGTCGACTCCGGTTATGAGTGGAGGTCGCGCTATGGTATAGTATATAGGTTAGGGTTCCGATCCGCTTTCCCGTCCCTGTTCCTGAGCCTGAAATACAGGCAGGGGGGTATAGCCATGTCAATTCCTCGTTGTCCCTACCTTACCCAGCAGGCGCCCAGCGGCAGCCACAGTTTCGCGAGGTCGCAAAGACGCCTTCCAACTGGTGCAGACCGTGCTCGGCCAGTCGGATGCCAGCGCCGTCGTCCTGTTTGGTCAGCGCCGCATCGGGAAGACCTCCATTCTGCTCAACTTGCAGGCCCGCCTATCCAGCTCACCCTTGGCCACCGTGTTTTTCGCCCTCCAGGTTCGGGCGCGCAAGCCGTTGGGGCAGGTGCTGTACGAGTTGGTGCAGACTGATGAACGCCGCATCCACCAGCAGAACGCCAAGTTGGAGGGATAGAAGAAAGGAGTCGCCAGCGCCCGGAGAATTCCGGTTCCGAATCGGATCTGAGGTCTGTACCCCGGGTTTGATCGGGCGAACAGCTAGGTATGGCAAATGCCGGTAAGATAGATGTCTTGCGCAGTTGCGCCGCCGAGTCTTTCAGGAGTGTTGGTCATGCCCTTGATTAAGGTTCAGACCCTCGGCCCTTTCCGGGTTTGGTTGGGTGATGAGCTCATTGTGACGCACGGACGGCCTGCACAGAAAGTGAAGGAGCTTTTTGCAGTTCTGCTCACCAGGCGCGAACATGCAGTATCTGCCGATCAATTGATGGATCTGATCTGGCCTGATCTTCTGCCGGACTCGGCAGCCAACAGCCTGCGCGTCGCTGTGAGTCACCTGCGGCGCATTTTGCAGCCTGATCTGCGCCGCGGGATCGATTCGGCTTACATTCTCACCTGTGAGCAAGGATACCGCTTCCGGAGCGGATCCGAGTGCTGGATCGATGCGGACGCGTTTCTCCAGGCGGTGGGCGAGGGAGAAGAATCTGAACGACAGGAGCAGTGGCAATCTGCGGTTGCGGCCTATCAATCAGCCAGCGAGATCTACAGGGGTGACTACCTGGAGGAGCACCCCTACGCCGAGTGGACCATCGCCCCGCGTGAGCACTTGCGTGAGACTTCCTTGGATGCCTTGGGGCGTCTGGCTGAATGTCACGCGCGACAGGGGCATTACCGGCGTGCTTTGAGTGTGTGCAGGCAGATACTGGCGATGGACCCTCTGCGAGAAAGCGCTTATCGGCAAGAAATGATCTTTCATTACCGGCTCGGCCAACGCGACCAGGCACTGCGCGCTTACGAAAGGTGCAAAAATGTGCTTGTGGCAGAGCTGGGCGTTGATCCGATGCCGGAGACCGCCGACCTGCACGCCCAGATCTTGCGCGATGAACTTGCGGGAGGGGTGGTGGCTATCAAGCCTGCCGCGGCGCCGGTGCTGGCAGAAGGGTGGCAGCACCGGTCGTGGCTGCCGCTGGCGGGGCGAGATGGCCCTATGGAATTGCTGGTGAACCGGCTCAGTCATGCTCTGGCCGGTGAGGGACAACTCGCGCTCATCACCGGCGAGGTTGGCGTGGGCAAGAGCCGGCTGGCCTACGAGTTCCTTGCTCGCGCCGAGGAGAATGGAGTGCGCGTGTTCCGGGGCCAGGCTTGTCAGATGGAAAGCGATCTCCCCTACCAGCCCGTGCGCGAGGCGTTGCGTCTCTATCTGTTGAGCAGATTGGCCAACGAGGAGATGCGGCGCGTGTTGGGGTCGTGGATGCCGCACGTCGCCCTCCTGTTGCCGGAATTGCGGCAGCTATTCCCCGATCTGTCCCCCTTACCTCCCCTGCCACTCGAGGACGAACAGCAGCGCCTGCTGGAGGGACTGGTTCAATTCTGTTTGTCCCTGGCTGCACGGCGCCCCGTGGTCTTCTTCATCGATGACCTGCACTGGGCCGACCGGTCGACGCTGCGTTTCCTGCACTGCCTGGCGCGGCGCATCGCCCCGGCGCGGGTGCTGATCCTGGCAACCTATCTCCCGAGCGAGGTGCCGCCCGATCACGCCTTGCACGCCATCGAGCGCGAGTTCCAGGCCGAACACTCGGCCATTCGGATCGAGTTGGAGAGACTTCCGCCGGTGGTCGTAGTCGACATGGTGGCTCGGCGAGCGGCGGACACATGGCACAGCGCGGCGTTCGGCCGGCGATTGTACGACGAGACCGAGGGCAGTCCGTTGTTTCTTGCCGAGCTGCTGCGCAGCCTGTTCGATGCCGGGCTGCTGGTGGAAGATGATGCGGCGCGCTGGCAACCGGCGCCAGGCGCGGATTTGATGGCGGCAGCGTTCCAGGTCCCGCCTTCGGTGCAGGCTCTCATCGAGGCCCGCTGCGGAGCCCTGGATTCCCCGGGGCAGCGGGTGCTGTGGGCGGCGGCCGTCGTGGGCCGTTCCTGTCCGTTCGCATTGCTGCAGGACGTCACCGGTCTGCGGACAGAGGAGCTGCTCGACGGCCTGGATGCGCTGATACGCCGCCAGCTCATGGAGGAGGTCTTCGAGTCTGACCCGGTCAGCTATCGCTTCACCCATCACAAGATCCGGGAGGTGGTTTATGCGGGGCTGAGCCCGCCTCGTCGCATCCATCTCCATCAAGCGGTGGCTCATGCATTGGAGGGGCAGTTCCAGGGACACGCCGAGCAGATCGCCGGTCAGTTGGCTCATCACTACGCAGAGGCGCGGGAGGCATCCAGGGCGGTGGACTACTGGCTGCTTGCTGGCGATCGCGCTCGCCTGCTCTACGCTCACCAGGAAGCGATCGCCCACTACCGGCGAGCCCTGGCGATCTTGCGACAGCAGGGTGCCCACGAGCGCGCAGCGCGCACGCTGATGAAACTGGGACTGACCCATCAGATCGCTTTCGAGCACCAGCAGGCGCGGCAGATGTACGACGAGGGTCTTGCGCTCTGGTGTCTCGCCGACAAAGCCTATCGGCCCGAGGTTAGTTCGTCGGCCGAGGTTGTGCTGCGCGTCGACTGGCCAGGCAGTATCAGGACACTGGATCCGCATCTTGCGGTTGAAAGCATGTCGGCCGGTGTGGTTGACCAGCTCTTCAGCGGGCTTGTGGCCCAAAGCCCGGACCTTGAGGTCATCCCTGACAGCGCCGAGCGTTGGGAGGTTGACGCCGATGGCTGCAGATACCTCTTCCATCTGCGGCGTGATGCCTCTTGGAGCGACGGCGCACCGTTGACTGCTTATGACTTTGAGTACGCGTGGCGGCGCGTTTTGCATCCGGCCATCAAGTCACCGGTCGCTACCATCTTGTACGACATCAAGGGGGCGAAAGCATTCCAGCGCGGTGAGCTGGATGCATCTGAATTGGGTGTCCATGCCTGCGACCCGCACACGTTGAGTGTGGAACTGGAGGCGCCGAGTGGCTATTTCTTGCACCTGCTCACCCACCACGCCGCGCTTCCGGTCCCGCCGCGCGCAGTGGAGGCCCGGCAGCAAGAGTGGGCTGCGGCCGATGTCATCGTGACCAACGGCCCCTTTTGCCTGCAGCGCTGGGAATTCGGCCGATCGCTGGTGCTGGTGCGCAATCCGCGTTACCGGGGCGCACGGAGCGGGAATGTCGAGCGGGTGGAGATGCGGTTGGACTCGGACGCAGGCGGCAGCCTGGCGCTGTACGAGGCCGGAGAGTTGGACATCCTGCATCTCGAGCACGCGTTGTCGCCGCTGGTGGAGCGGGCATGGGAGCGTCACGCTGGGGAGTATCTCTCCACGCCGCGGCTGCAGACGGCCTTCCTGGCGTTCAATACCGCCTTGCCGCCGTTTGACGACGTGCGCGTGCGCCAGGCGTTGGTGCTGGCGGTCGATCAGACGACCCTGGTGGATACTGTGCTGCGTGGTTTTGTCGCGCCGGCAACCGGCGGATTCATCCCGACCGGCATGCCGGGACACTCGCCGGCAATTGGGCTGCCTTACGATGTTGAACGGGCGCACATCCTCCTCGCCGAGGCCGGTTATCCGGATAGCAGAGGCTTTCCCCGGCTGATGGGAGTGGTGCAGCGCAACCGGCACTGGGAGCTGGTGGCGTCATATCTGGAGCAGCAATGGCGCCAGCACTTGGGCATCCGGAGTGAGTGGGAACTGGTTTTGCCGGGCCGACTGATCGATCGTGTGCTTTCCAGCCCACCACCGGTATTTGGCACGGGGTGGTTTGCCGATTATCCGGACCCGGATAACTTCATGCGGGCGTGCAGGATTCGCCACCGTATCGGTTGGCAGAACCTGACGTACGAGAGCCTGGTGGCGCGCGCGGCACGGGTCGCCGATCAGCTCGAACGGCTACAGCTTTACCAGCAGGCCGATCAACTCCTGGTGCGGGAGGCTGCCCTGGTTCCGTTGTCGTATGGCCGCCTTCACCGCATCGTGCAGCCATGGGTCAAGCGCCTGCCCACATCGCCGATCAAATGGTGGTTCTGGAAGGATGTGGTCATCGAGCGCACGTGACGCCGCCCTACCGGTCCGCCGGGGAAGATGAGGCAGGCCGATAATCCGGGCATAACATCAGCATAACCTGCAAGGAGTAAGCTGCCCTTAGATGGCCCATCTGAGGGCAGCTTACTTTTTAGCTAGGGTGAGGAGGCCATGATTCGTTCCGGTGTATCCCGCCGCAAAGCGACTTTCGTTATCCGTATGTGGGCTGAGCCCACAGCAGCTGTAGGCGATACGTGGCGCGGCCAGATCGAGCACCTACAAAGCGGCGACCGGCGGCATTTCGTGGCCCTGGCGTGCATCGAGGCGTTCATTGTTGACCATTTGAGAAAGGAGGAGGATGAGCCTATGACGGGATAGTGATTGCGGGAGGCCAGTCTGTGTCGAAACATATCGGAATGGCGGGATAAAGCACCGCCATGATCAGCTGAAAGCAGCTCAGTAAAGAAAGGAAGTAGGGAAAGATGAGTATCCAGTACAAGAAGCTCGTTAGCGTTGTGGCGTTTGCGGTGGTGTGCGGCCTGGGCATGAGCGTTATCGGGGTGTTGCCCGCCATGACTGCGCCTGCGCGTACTCATGATGCGTGGCTGAAGGACTGCCTCGCTGACGATGGCACCGAACCCAGCAGCACGAACTGCGACAAGAACATTCACAACAGTCCTGATATCGTCGGTCGCTTGGAAGACAACTACGATGTCACCAAGTTCAGCCCAGATGACCAGCAAAACGCTGTCGCGGGTGATCCTTACTTTGTCTATGTAAGGTTACGCAACCCTGGCCCCTATGGTACAGGTACGGCCAATGGTCATCTTACTGTGTACTATGTGCGGCTTGGAGCAGATGGGCTGTGGCCCCCGCCGCCCCCGCCGCCAACAGCCCACTGGCAACGCGTTGGTGACACAGACATCGTTGGGTGCGACCATACTGGAAGTAAGGCATGTACACCGATGATTCCGTGGCAGGCTCCAGATCTGCCGGCAGACGCAGACAAGGCGCACTACTGTTTTCTGGCCGTGTACCATACTTACGGGGACGTAGATTATCCTGATCAGAACTTCGATGATCCCACGACGCTCCCAACTCCGGCCTGGACTTCTCCACTATGGCCACCAAAATATAACACACACGAGCTTACTACGATGAGCAACAATGTTGCGTGGAGGAACTTCAATGTAGTGGCTGCAAGGAGCAGGGACTTCGCCTATGAGATTCGTCACAGCAAAGCTCAGATGGCGTCGATTGACCTGGAGTTGCGGAGATTGGCAGGGGATACCTACCTGATGAATTATGGGGTCGTGACTCTCGAGCTACCGAGGGCCCTGGCCGAAGCCTGGCAGGGAGATGGATATGGCTTCGGGGGGCCTCAGGAGTGCGACCCGCCGAACCAGGAGGCAGTGTGCGTCTGGGTAAACCAATCCACCCTGGATTCGCAGATTGATCCCAACGGGGCACGTCTCCAGGGAATTCCGGTGGAGGCCGACCACAGCCACACTATCTTCATACGATACGGTTATCCAGACGTAGTGGGGACAGTGAACGTTAAGATGGCCCTGCTACAGTACATTGATGGTGAATACGCCGGTGGCGCTACCCAGGAGGGCAACTTTGATCCAAAACCCGTAGACATCGACATCCGGCCGGAGAGCCCTCTCAATCGCGTGAACCCAGACATTGATGGCTGGGTGCCCGTGATCATCTACGGCAACTTCGATGTGCCCGTGGCCTTCATCGAGCAAGAGAGCCTCGTGTTCAGCAGCCCCTACGGTGGCGGAGGGCCTGTAGCGCACACCGAGGGCCGCCTGTTCGACCTGGATGGTGACGGATCTGCTGACATGATGTTCAATGTTTGGAAGGCTGATATCGGGATTCCATCCGGCCTCCCGGTCGGCACACCGATTACCCTACACCTCGCAGGCGATCTTCGTACGGGTCAAACGTTTCTGGGCTCTGACGTCATCTACATTTGGCGTGGCAATCCATAGTGGCGAGATGGATGTCACGGCGGCTAGTGCGCTACTTGCGAGCCAGTCCCAGGAATAACGAGTTCCTGGGTGACATGGTCGAGTAGATGAGCATCCTGTGGAGGAGTCCCCGATTTCTGCAGGATGCTCGTCCTGGACAGGGAAGGTGGGTTGCATCTCCAGGTATCGCGACTGCCTGTAGCACGTGCGCCGAGATATACGCACTTCGGGCGTGGGCGGTCTGCACGATGGCGGCTACCTCTGCTCGGAGAGGGTTGAGATCTACTGGTCGGAGGTGCTTTCGGAATCCATGGCGATCTTGATGAGGTTCACGCCAGCGTCCAGCAGGCGGTTTGTCTGTGAGAGCGCATCCTGGGACGAGATCCCGGCCAGTCTCGCCATGCTCCGGGAGACCCTCGTATGGCCGGCAGGCATAGGTGCGCCAGCCTGCCGGCCGCGTTGTGTTTATAGATGATCAGGTCGCCGCCCGGTCCGCCGGCGCTCTTCAGGCGATCTGATGGTGTCGCTGTAGGTTTCCGTGGTTTCTACGCTGAAAGTGACCGTGGGCGGCAGGACCCGTAGATCAGAGACAGGTTTGCCGCGGGTACTCCGTGCTATCCGATTAGCGCTTTGGCCAGGCGTACGGCCGAGCTGGCATCGGGGCTGTAGCCGTCCGCGCCGATCTGTTTGGCGAAGTTATCCGTCACCGGCGCGCCGCCGATCATCACCTTGACCAGGTCGCGCACACCGGC
>CAZKEF010000082.1:0-11380 GCA_964551735.1 uncultured Anaerolineales bacterium | reverse complement strand
CTTCAGATTGCGCCACTTCACGGCGCACAGATGTGCACCCCGTCGGTACTGGCCGTATCGTCCTCCGCGACGGTGACCGCCGCCTGCACCAGCCGGGAAGTGGCCGGTGCGACGACGGCCAGCACCTGGTTGGCCGCGGCGTTGAGCGCGCGTTCGACATTGCAAGTGTCCTGCGTGTCCATGACGCCCTCCCTACACCGTCACGCCGATGCCCTGCAGCACCTTGCGGAACCCTTCGGCCGCGGCGGGGTCAATCGCCCCCAGCCGGCCGAAGTAGGCCGCCAGGAACCGCCGGTCGTCGGGCGCCTCGGCGGTGGTGAGCGCCTGGTACTCGATGGGCAGCGGGAGCTGCCCGCCCTGCACCGCCTTCCAGGACGCCTCGATAGCGTTCTGCAGCGGGGTCGTGAAGAGCCGGGCCACCGCCGGCGCAAACGCCACCGGCACGGGCGTCACCCGGCGCACGATGGCCGGGTCGGGGACGCTGCCCCACGGGTTGCAGGCCAACGCCAGCTTCGCCCGCGAGCACGGCGCCCACTCGACGCCCCAGAGCGGGGCTTCGAGCAGCCGCACGAACTCGTCGGTGCGGATGCCCATCGCCTGCGCCACGTCCGGCGGCGTCGGCAGCAGCGGCCGCATCAGGATGTCCTGGGCGCGCGTGTTGAAACGGAGGAACTCGTCAATGAACAACAAGACGTGTTCCCCGGCCCGCGCCCGCCGGAAGGCCCGGGCGAACGGCCCCGCGATCTCGACCCCGCCGGCCATCTTGACGCCCGCCAGGTCGGCATCGGCGAACGACGGGCTGCCGGACACTTCCTCGAAGCCCCAGGCGTTGCGCGTCGCCACCAGGCGGACGGCCGAGGTCTTGCCGCAGCCGGTGGGGCCGATCAGGAAGGGCGCCTCGCCCGCGGCCAGCACGGCTTCCACCTGGTCAGCCAGAGCGGCGATCGCCCCCGCCACGGCCTGCAGGATTCTGTCCCGAAAGGTCGTGACCGGCGCCGGTGGCGTTGCGGCCGGTGGCGGCGTGGTCGGCGCGGGCGCCGGCGGCGTGATCACGCCGTTTGAGGTCGAGTTTGCCCGCGCAAGCCGTACGCGCGGCAGCGCGCCAACGCTCGTGCCTGTTCCAGAAGGTGCAGGCGCCCGTGTGCAGGCTCAGGTGCTGGTGCTCAGACCCGACATCGATGCCGAGACCGGCAAAACCTTGCTTTACCGCCGCGAGATACACAAGGCGGGGGACACCGAAGTGGTCTATGACGAACAGATCCAGATCACGCGCCGCGAAGGTGTGCAGGTCGTGGGGCTACCGGATTTCGCCGGCCTGCCGGTGGTGCTATATACCTATCTGAAGCCGAATATCCGTCTGGTGCTCGCAAGCAAGACGCTTCCTGTGGTCAAGGCCCGGGAGCTCGCCAGGCTGGCGATCGCCAGCGTCACCGCTGAAACCTATGCTGCTGGCAAGGACGGCATCCGTTACTTGGCCAACGCGATCGTCAACGGCATCGAGACGCCGCTCACGCAGCATTATTGCGCGGCGATCCTCGCCCTTGCTGAAGAGGCGTCCGACCTGGAGGCGGCCCGCGCATGGGTGGCCCGCCAGCGCGGCATTATCTGACACGCTTGCGATGAGAAGCGAACAAACGCGACCGGCTGATCGCCCTGTGCCCTATGACGTGCGCAACAACAGCGACAGCGACAACTTGGCGCAGGTCACCTGGTACCGCTATCTGCCGCTCATGCTGCGGTAGCCTCTGCGCCGGGAGCTGAGACCATGCAAATCGTGCCTCTGGCCCTTGTGCGCGGTGTTGAGATCACCCCAGCGGCGCCGTTCAACTTCGACGCGACGCTGCACAAGCCTGACCACTTCCCCACCCCTGACAACGCCTGGGAGCCCGGCACGCGCTGGCAGACCATGCGCTGGCAGGGACGGCCCCTGGGGCTGAAGTTTGCGGGGGCAGGCTCAGTGGACGCGCCGCGCGTGCGCCTCTCGATCTGGGCCGCAGAGCCGCTCGATCAAGATTACCTCGATGGGCTGCTGGCTGAGGTCAGCTACCGCTACGGCTTCGACCTCGATCTGGCCGATTTCAACCGCCGCTTCGCCGCTCACCCGCGCCTGGGGCCGGTGCTCGCGCGCTGGCGCGGCATGCGGCCTCTGAATTGCAGCTCCCTCTACGAATACCTGATGATCGCCATCGTGCTCCAGAACGCCACGGTGCGGCGCTCGGTGCAGATGATGCAGGCGCTGGACGAGCGCTGCGGTACCCCGGTGTCATATGATGAGAAGGAGCTTTATGTCACCTGGGCGCCGGAGGATATCTGCCGCGCCGGTGAGGAGGAGCTTCGGGACCTGAAAGTCGGCTATCGGGCCAGGTCTATCCAACGCGTCACCGAGGTTTTTGTGAGCGGACAGGTGGACGAGGCGGCCTTGCGGGGCTGCTCACGCACAGAGCAGCGGCAGGCGCTGCTGGCGCTCTACGGGATCGGCCCGGCCTCGGTCGAATACATCCTGGCCGACGTCTTCCACCACCACGACGCCATGGTCCACATCTCGCCCTGGGAGCAGAAGATCTATTCGAAGCTCTTCTTCGACCGCGACCCTGGCGATCCGGCGCCGGTTCCCGAGCTCCTGGCCTACTTCAACGCGGAGTTCGCGCCGCACCAGATGCTGGCCGTGCACTACTTCTGGGAGGACCTCTTCTGGCGGCGCAAGGTTGAGCCGGCACCGTGGCTGGAGGAGCTGATTCGCCTGTGAACAGAGAGGAACAGCGGATCGCACGCCAGGTCGAGCAGTTGCGCACCTGCGCGGGCGACTACACCAGGCTGCACGAGGAGCTGCTGCAGAAGCGGCTGGCATGGTGGGAAGCCAACGGCCAGCACCTGGCTCTCGCCGGGCCGCTGCCGCGGCAGGCCTACACCCTCGTGCTGCTCGTCTACATGGGGCTGGATCCGCATGAAGTCCCTGTCGTGTATGAGGACGAGCAGACGATCATCTGGCGCTCCACCAACTTCTGCCCGACGCTCGAAGCCTGCCGCCGGCTGGGCCTGGACACCCGCGTCGTCTGCCGCGCGGCCTCGGAAGGCTCGGTGCAGGCGCTGATCGCCCGCCTTGACCCGCGCCTGCGCTTCTCCCGCAACTATGCGACCGGCATCCGGCCGTATGCGGACTACTGCGAGGAGAAGATCGAGCTGCTGGTGGCAGTGTGTACTCATGGCAGGGACTGATACTCAGAATACGTGTTCCTGCCATCCGGCGCATCTTCGGCGGCCGCGCCGGCCAACACCTTCACCATAGTCCAGGAGCCGCCGGCGCGGCCCTGCCGCACGAAGCCGGCGCGCTCGTACAGGCGCAGCGCCGGATTGTCGCTCTCGACGCTCAGGCTCAGGCGCGCGACGCCGCGGCTGGCGGCCAGGCCGCTCAACGCGTCAAGGAGCCGCTGACCGACGCCGCAGCCGCGGTAGCGCGGATCGACTCCGATCCCCAGCTCCGGACAGGCTGCATCGAGGTAGCCGTAGGAGTGGTGGTCGTCGCTCCAATAGCGATACCAGGCCGCGCCCACCGGGCCGGCGGCGGCCTCTGCGACAACCGCGGCATCCCCCGGCCGGCCCCAGTCCGCCAACAGGTACGCGTGCCCCGTGCCGGCGATCACGGCCGCAGGGTCGGGGATGGGATCGGGCGCGCGCCACAGGATCGCCCAGGCCAACGCCGAGCGCAGGATGGGCAGGTCCGCGGGCAGCGCCAGCCGCACGCTGACGTCAAGCGCTCTCATTACCTCTCGTCCTCCACCAACTTCATCACCCGAAACGCCTCCGCGTACGGCAGCCCCGCCGCCTTGCCCGCCTCTGCCGCCCAGTCGCGCAGCCACTGCCCGTCGCCCGGATCCACCTGGCTCTTGTGACAGCGCAGCGCCTCAATCTTGCGCTCCAGCGTGCTCGAGATATCCACGTAGGTGTTGACGTGCGCTGTGTCGCTCGTCATGTAGAGCTCTTTGACCTGGTGCGGCGCCAGCCCTTCACTCAGCAGTTCGGGGAAGATCGGCCGGCTGGGCGCCGAGGGGAAGACCGCATAGAGCGCGGCCTCGGCCGCGGCGCGATGATCGGGGTGATTGATGTAGTCGTTGCCGTAGAACAACACCGACGGATCGCCGCAGATCACCCGGTCGGGCTTGAGCCGGCGGATGACGCGGGTCAGCGCACGGCGCAGGTCGAGGGTCGGCTCCAGGACGCCGTCAGGATAATCCAGGAACAGCACGTCCCGAACGCCCAGCACCGCGCAGGCCGCGGTCTGTTCGGCCTGGCGGATGCGCACGAGCTCGGCCAGGCTTTGGGCCGGGTCGTTGCTCCCGGCGCCGCCGTTCGTCACCACCACATACGTGATGTGTGCGCCCTGGCTGGCCCACAGCGCGGCGCTGCCGGCGACGGTGAACTCGGCGTCATCGGGGTGGGCGAAGATGCCGAGGATGCGGTGGGTGGGTGGTATCGTCTCAGTCATCAAGGGTTTATGCAAGCCTCTACTTGGTGGTGCTAGTACTGCGCGAAGGACTCTGCCGGGGGCTTTTTGCAGTACCCGCTTCGTGGCGCAGCCAAATCGCCTGTGCGAGTATAGCCGATCCGGATATCGCATGCAAAAGGCCCGGCTTTGGGTGGCTGGCGTATGACAGCCGCCACTTCTCCGCCGGTGAGGCGCGTACGTGCGCGTTCTCCAGCCTGTCCTGGGCTCGCCGAAGGGCCAACCTCGGCAAGCGAGAGGTAGGTGCGAACCATCTCCGACATACTATCCCCCAACAACATCTACAACTCGTAGGCGTTGCCGCCGTTGCAGCACCCGTGCCGGTGCCACTGGCGCGAAAAGTTCATGGCAAAGGTATGTCGGAACCGCGGCGGGCAACAGTTGGGGACGCCGGACTCTACTTCACAATGGCTAGCGCAGAGGCCAAACCGGTCGCTTCATCCAGCCGGCTGGCGTAAAGATGAACGGCAACGTCGTCAATTCAGGTTCGAACCTATCGGCGTTCAAGCGGCTGAGCCATCCTATGCAAGTCGTATTTGGCTTCTACATACCCGGCACTTAATGATTGAATGTCATCTCATGGTGTTGCCGACATTTATGTCTCGATCTATAATCACGGCACGGGCTAGCGTATCTTTCTTACTGACAGACCCACCACAATGTTGGATGATGACAGGATGCTGACCGCGCTGCGCTGAGTGCGGCAACGTTCAAGCAGGAGTTGACCCAAGCAGAGATAGCCTTGGAACACTCGTGCAGAAGGAGTCCCCGGCCGATGACCACGCAATCTGACAACTCCGATGCCAAGTCCGATGTCGATCTCCGCACTATCACCGAAAGGAAGCAGCCCTTCTTGTCGGGGCGGAGGCCCGAGCCTACCGATCTGTGCGAGGACAACAAGATAGCTGCCGACTCCCGCGCGCCTTATTCTCGTGGTCAGTGGACTGTCATCTGGAGTATGGCGGTGCTCTTGCTGGTCTGCGTCGCCCTGACGGTGTGGGCACTATGGCGTATTGATCAAGCGCAAGACAAAGCAACCGAACAGGCCCAGCTTACAGCAAGAGCCGAAGAAGCAGTAGCCACCGCCGTGGCGGAGAATGAGCGCCTGACCCGCAGCATCCGTGCCGATCATTTGACAGCCCATGGACTGAAAGCGGTAGAGGACAGCCTCCCCCTCGCTCTATTGCTGGGTGTAGAGGGATTGCGCGCTCAAAACGACTTCACCCCCACCCTGCCCTATACTGCGACGCGCATTATCTACGACTTCGATCAGGCCGCCTACATTACTACAACCGCTGTGATCACCGGCGGCGAAACGGTAGCAGGTTCTGCACAAAGCAATATGCATGAGATTCTGGGCAAGACCCGTGGCGTAGCCCTGTCAGGCCATACTTATTGGATCACGGCTGTGGCTGTCAGCCCCGACGGCCGCTGGGTGGCCACCGGCTCAGATGATGATACAGCGCGCCTGTGGGACCTGAGCGCGGTTGATCCAGCCCACGATCCCATTATCCTGCGGGGTCACACAGACGAGGTGGAGGTTCTGGCCTTCAGCCCCGATGGTCGCTGGTTGGCCACCGGCTCAGGCGACAGCTACACGCGGCTCTGGGATCTGAGATCGGCCGACCCGGCTCAGGCGCCGATTATCCTCCATGGCCACAGGGATGGCATCCGTGCGGTAGCCTTTAGTGCCGATAGCCGTTGGGTGGCCACCGGTTCATGGGATCGCACAGCACGTCTCTGGAATCTAGAGGCCGTCGCCACAGCCCAGGACGCCGTCGTCCTTCAGGGACATAAGTCAATAGTCACGAGTCTCGCCTTTAGCCCAGACGGCCACTGGTTGGTCACCGGCTCAGCCGACGAGACGGCGCGACTTTGGAATCTGAGCGCTGTTGACCCAGCGCGCGACCCCGTCATCCTTAGCGTTCGAAACGGGGCCAAGGCGGTCGCCTTCAGTCCCGACGGGCGCTGGCTGGCTACTGGCGACAGCATGGCACAGCTATGGGATCTGAGCGCTGTAGACCCATTCAGGAATCCCATGGTTCTTCAAGGCAACGTCCGTGCCATGGCTTTCAGTCCCGATGGCCGCTGGTTCGCTACTGCAGGCAGCAACGTAGCGCGGTTTTGGGATCTGAAAGCTGCTGAACCGGCCCGAAACCGCATCGTCCTCGAAGGCCATCGCTATGATGTCACGAGCCTTGCCATTAGCCCGGACAGTCGTTGGTTAGCTACCGGGTCGGTTGACGACACAGCAAGACTTTGGGACCTGCATGCTGCTGATCCCACCCGAGCGCCCGCCATCCTCCGCGGTCATGAGTCTGTGGTTGAGGCTGTAGCATTCAGTCCCGATAGCCGCTGGCTGGTCACCGGTTCCTGGGACGAAACAGCGCGGCTCTGGGATCTCAGGCCGGCCTATCAGGCTCAGGAGCCCATCGTCCTGCAGGACCACGCCGATAGCGTCCAAGCTGTGGCTTTTAGCCCTGATGGCCGCTGGCTGGCCTCCGGCTCTGATGATGGCACCGTCCAGCTTGCAGATGTCAGCGCTGTCGATCTAGCCCAAGAGTCTACCGTCCTGCGGGGTCATACAGGAAGCGTCTATGCTGTCGCTTTCGGCCCAGGTGGTCGCTGGCTGGCCACCGGTTCTGGGGACAAGACCGTCCGGCTGTGGGACATGCGTGCTGCCAGCCCAACCGACGCGCCCGTCGTCCTCCGAGGCCATGCAGGCAGTGTCGTAAGTATCGCCTTCAGTCCGGATGGTCGCTGGTTAGCTACCGGTTCGAGTGACAGTACAGCGCGGCTGTGGGACATCAGCTCTGCCAACCCGACGCAGGGCCATCTCGTTTTGTCCGGTCATGTGGGCAGCGTTGTCGCTGTGGCCTTCAGCCCAGATGGCCGCTGGCTAGCCACAGGCTCGAATGGCGAGAGTGGCGACGGGGACATCATCACAGTGACCCATGAAGATACGACCCATCTCTGGGATATCGCAGCCATTGATCTCGCCCAAGATCATGTTGCGCTCCGGAGCTACACGTTGGATGGCAGGGCAGTGGCTTTCAGCCCAGACGGTCGCTGGCTGGCCACCGGCTCAGTCGATAACACGGCGCAGCTATGGCGTATTGACGCCACTGTCCTGACACTGAACCCCGTGATTCTGCGGAGCCATGTTGCAGATAAGAACGCTGAGCTGCGTCGTTTGGCTTTCAGCCCGGATGCCCGTTGGCTGACCACCAACCTTGGTGATATCTGGGACATCAGTGCCGCAGACCCGGCGCAGAGCCTTATCAGCCTTGGCTATCGTTCAGGTGAGGGTTTCTTCAGCCCAGACAGTCGCTGGCTGGCCACCGCGTCAGGCGATGCGGCGCGCTTGTGGAATCTCAGTGCCCCAGACCCGGCGCAGGATCCCATCGTGCTCCGAGGCCATAAGGGTGACATCTCTGCGCTGGCTCTCAGCCCTGATGGCCGCGCGCTCGCCACCGGGGACAGATTCGGCGATCACACCGTGCGGCTCTGGCGCCTGCGCGTCGAGGAATTGATCGCCCTGGCCTGCCGCAGCGCCGGCCGCAATCTGACGGCGGACGAATGGCAACGCTATCTGGGGGCTGCACCGTATCACCGGACCTGCGAGCAGTGGCCCATACACTCAAGTGTCACTCAGTTTTTGCGTAATGCTGCGCGCCACCTGGCAGAGCAGGGGGATATCGTCGGTGCGAGGACTAAGCTTGATGAAGCCCTGGTATTGGATCCCGATCTCAAAAGCAAATCTGATGCAGTCTGGTCCTGGGATGCCTTGTGTCGGTACGGCAGCCTGTATGGTCATGCAGCCGAGGTGCTGGATGCTTGTAATACAGCCGTAAGCCTTGCCGGGGATGCCAGCTTCCGCGATAGTCGCGGCTTAGCACGGGCACTGGCGGGTGACGTGCCAGGAGCCATTGAGGATTTCGAGATCGCGCTGCAACGAGCCGGTCCTCCATTTCAGGGCACTGCTTTCATCGACTCACGCTCGGGCTGGGTTGAGGCATTGCGGGCCGGCAAGGATCCCGCGGTGGTGTTCAATCAGAAGATACTGGATATTCTGAAGGGAAAGTGATGCTACCAGGCTTTGCAGAGACTCGCGTGTCAGACGGAGGCACGACGGTCGAGAGCGATGTGCGTTGTCATCCACGGCGCCACCCATTCAGAGGGCAGGCCTTCCAGCCACCCACCAGGCCAGCACGGAAACGCGGGCTTGCTGGCCCTCGAACTTCTACCATCGCGCGCTAACGTGCCCTGGCTGTGCCCTGAATCGCTAGGGGGCTTTGAGACCGCTCATGTCCAACAACGCGCTCGGAATCTGCTCTACCAGACCCTGCCGACCCGCGCCTGCGCAGACGAATGGGACATCCGCTACACCGCCGAACTCGACACGGGCCTGACGCAGAAGTTTGCCGCCCGCCACAAGGCCACGGGCCAGCGCGGGATCGTCAAGTGCGGCTGGCCGGGCACCATCGTCAAGGAATATCTCTGGCCGCGCATCGTGCGCAGTTTGGATCTGCCGGCCGCGCCGGCCCAGCTCGCGCCGATCCCGGACGTGCTGCTGTTGCGGGAGTTCGGCGGCCGCGCTCGGAGACGACCCGGAACCGAGGAAGATGGCCGCAGCACCTGCACGCCCATCGGCACGTTGATCCACTGGATCGCGCCGGCCGAGAGCGCGGCCTGGCTGTGGGATGCGACTGCTGAGGAGTGTAGCGCGCGCGGCGTCGCCCCGGCGGTGGTCGTCAGCTTGCAGGCACTAGCCTTGTGGGCGGGTGGCCTGGAGCCAGGGGAGTTCATGCTGGCCGGCCAGACGCCGTTTGTGATCGACATGCAGGATGGCCTGTTCATTGACAGCCTCGGCCGCCCACAGAACCCTCTGCGTCCACCGCATCACCCGGAATCGCTCGCCCGGCTCCAACGGCTGCTGGCCGGACGGCCGTGGCGCGCCGCGGAACGCCAGCAGGCCGTCGCGACGATGCGGTCTCTGCAAGGGCTGTCCGCCAAGCAGATCGGCTGGATCGTCGAGGACGCAGGCCGGGCGGTTATCGAGGCGACCCTGCCGAAAGGGCTGGCGGAGGTGATTCTGCCCGCAGGACAGGCGGCAGAACTCCAGGCTGCGCTCCGGAGTCACCTGACCCGGCTGACGCAGGACTGGGCCGAGCAGGTAGCGACCGTAATCGAACAAGGTGTCGGGCAGTAGATGTAAACTGCAACGCGAAGGAGAGGTATGAGCAGCACCAGGAAATTGACCTGGCAGAGACTGATCAAGATCGAGCCGCGGCTGCTGGCCCTGTACGAGGAAGCCAAGGCCGTGGACGGCAGCGCAGAGCATTTCTGCGCCAACACCGTTTGGTACGAGCGTTTCAAGCCGCGGCTGTTCTCCCTGGTGGGCTGGGAGTGCGGCAACCCGGCGATCCGGACGCAGGAGGCGTGGGACCTGGTCTACGAGACGATTTACGAGGCCCTGCCGCCTTGCCGGGACTGTTTGTGCCTGTAGCACAACTGATCGCCGACGCAGCAAGGGGAATACACGTTCTGGGATGATCATGCGGCAGCAACCCAGGAGCATCCCTTTGGAAACGAGTGAAAAACATGCCCGCAAGCCATAGCCTGGTTTTCGAGACAGCGCGACTCATGGTCAGAACCGCAACCGTGGAGGACGTTGACCTGTTCTATGCCTTGTGGACCAACCCCCAGGTAATGAAGAACGTGGGGTTTCCGCAGGGGCTGCGCACGCCAAGGAATGAAATCGAGGAGAGGCTATCGAGACAGGGGAGGTCTGAGTTCGCGCAATTGCTGGTCATAGAACTGAGAGCCACGGGTCAGGCCATCGGCGAGTGCAAGCTATCTGAGCCTGACGAGGATGGCATCGCTGAACCAGACATCAAGCTGCTGCCGGAGTTCTGGGGGCACAAGTACGGTGTCGAGGCCTGGCGCGCGCTTGTGGCGTATCAGTTCATGCACACCGGCTGTGTTGCTGTTCAGGCAACGCCCAACGTAAACAACAGCGCTTCAATCAAGATGCAGGAGGCCGTAGGCGGGGTGCGCATTGGTGAGGATGTGTATCGGTTTCCCGAAGCTATGCGTGACACGACTACGCCGGTGCATCACTACATCTACCGCGTGTACAGAGCAGATTGGGAACGCAATCGGATGCCATAACCAACGGGCGAACAGATCACATCATCGCTGTGCAAAGGGCTGCAAGTCTCTGTGACATTCACCGCCCTTTTAACTCGCTCGCAGCGCCTGCGCCAGGTCGGCGATGAGGTCATCCGGGTCCTCGATGCCCACCGAGTAGCGGATCAGGCCCTCAGGAATCCCCAGCGCCGCGCGCTCTGCAGCGGTACACTCCACATGGCTGGTCGTGGCAGGCGGCCCGGCCACCGTCTCGACCGCGCCGAGGTTGGCGGCCCGGTGCGCCCAGCGCAGCCGCGGCAGCACCCGCTCGACCGCGGGGAAACCGCCGGCCAGCATGAAGCTGAGCACGCCGCCATAGCCGCGCATCTGCCGCCGCGCGACATCGTGGTGCGGATGTTCCTCCAGGCCAGGGTAGTAGACCGCGGCGACCTCAGGCTGTTCGCTGAGCCAGCGGGCGATGCGGAGCGCGCTCGCGTTCTGCTGCCGGACGCGCAGGTGCAAGGTCTTCATGCCGCGCAGGAGCAGGTACGCGGCCATCGGGTCAAGGGTCGCGCCGTTAATCTCGCGGTAATGGTAGATGCGCTCCACCAGCTCCGGGTCGCCGCAGACGACGCCACCCAGGGCATCCGCGTGCCCGCCCAGGAACTTCGTGGCGCTGTGGAGCACCAGGTTGTGTATCATCATCGAATCTGAGTCCACCAGGCCGAAAAGTCTTCATCGAAAATG
>CAZKEF010000081.1:0-12225 GCA_964551735.1 uncultured Anaerolineales bacterium | reverse complement strand
GGCACACCGAAGGCGTCGAGGGCAGGGAGCGCGCCAGCAGCGTCTTGCCGGCGACCGTAGGAAGGGGCGGACCGGACATCAGGACGTTGTGGCCGCCGGCCGCGGCGACTTCCAGCGCCCGCTTGACGTGCTCCTGACCGTAGATGCCTACACAATAGCACCAGTTACCGGTTTAGTGTCATCCGATCCTGGAATGGCGCTGAGTAGTTCGACAGTACGCAGTCAGCCGAGAAGCAGCGCGACGTGTTGTCAGGGATGGGAGATACAGGGGCAACACGATGACATCACCTGCATCGCCTTCTCAGAGCCAACTCTGGCTGCCGCTTGCTGTCTACCAGTCCGGACAAGATTGTGTCGGCCGCGCTTAGTAGACCAGCACCAGGCCGGCGCCCACCTCTTGGAGTTCCAACGATCTCGACAGGAGTGTTTTTGACTTCAGGTCGGTGCAGTGGCAGGCGTGCAACACCGCTGGCTGGACTGCATTTAGATAGTCTACCGTGCCTGTCAGTTGGTCGGCGGGTGGGTTGAGGAGGTGAAACCCACCGATGATATCCACCACACGTTGATCGCTGGTTAGCTTCTGGGCGTAGCTCGTGATGTTACAGATGCCGGAATGCGAGCAGCCAGTGATGATGACCAGTCCGGACGGGGTTTGACACACGAGTGCGGAGTCGTCGCGCAGGTCGTCGCCCCGCTCCTGGCCGTTTTCGATCACCCGGCCCATCGGCTTCTGGGCCTCGAAAGCAGTGACCCGCTCGATTTCGCCCAGGAACCGCAGGTGTTCGGTCAGTTGCCTGGGTCCGCGCGTCAACTGTACGTCGAAGAACCGTGCCAGCTTCTCGCTCGTCAGCAAGGAGCCCACTTCCGGCATCTCGGCGTATTGCTTGCTGGCAAAAACCGCCGGATGCGCGACCAACGTGGGCCGCTTCACTGCCCGTTTCTCGACGATGCCCTCGGTGAAATACTGGATGAGGGCGAAAAGTCCCCACGTGTGATCCAGGTGGCCGTGCGACAACACAACGAAATCCAGATCCAAGAGGCTGATGGCGAGCTTTTGCGCGTTTCGCAGGAAGAGATCTGAATAGCCGACATCGAACAGGATCTTCCGGCCATCCGCTTCAATCAGGTAAGAAAGCCCAGGCTCACCCTGAAGGTATCTGTCTATGAGGGTGTTGTTGTCCAGCAAAACCGTGAGCTTCATGGCTATCTCCTCTCGTTTTTGGGCCTACATGGCCCGCGCGCCCTCTTTGTAGACGGTGAGACGCGCCGGGTCTTGCAGCACCGAGATGTCACGCAGCGGGTTCCCGTCCACCAGCAGCAGGTCGGCCAGCTTGCCGGCTGCCAATGTGCCGATCTGATCGCCCAACCGGCAGCAGTGCGCGGCGTTCTTGGTTCCCGCTACAATGGCCTGCATGGCTGACAGGCCGCCCTGCGCCATCATCAAGGGCAGCTCGGCCGCATTCGTGCCGTGCATGTCGGCGATGAAGGCATCAGTCCCCAGGGCCACTTTGACGCCGGCCTCGCAGGCCCGCCGGAACCAGCCCCGCCCTTCTTCCACCAGGCGCTCCTCTTTGCGCTTGGAGGCCTCGCTGAGCCCTTCCGAGTCCCGCCGCACCTCGAGGATGTGGGAGATATGCAGCGTCGGCACCAGGAATGCGCCGGTCGCCAGCAACAGGTCAATCGCTTCCTGATCCAGCACGTTGCCGTGCTCGATGGAGGTGACGCGGTGGCGCAGGGCGTGTTTGACGCCCGCGCACCCTTCGGCGTGCGCCATCACACCGACATCGGCGCGCTCCGCCTCTTCGATGATCACCGCCAGCTCGGATGCTGACCATTCGACGATGAACGGCGAGCCCTGGGGCGCCACAACGCCACCCGTGGCGAAGATCTTGATGAAATCAACCCCTTCCCGGAGCACCTTGCGCATGGTTTTGCGCACGTCTTCGACGCCATCGCACACGCGCCAGCTGTCGTCGTCCACGATCGTGGACCCGGAGGGGAAATGTTTCTCCATCAGCCCGCCGGTCTGGCCGATGGTCCCGGAGACGACCAGGCGCGGGCCGGCGATCAGCCCCATCTCGATGGCCTGGCGGAGGCCGGCGTCGGCGCCCCCAGCATCGCGGACGGTGGTGAACCCGGCCCGCAGCGTCCGCTTCAGATTCTCGGCCGCCTGGAAGTATGCAACCGCTTTGGGCGTGAAGAGCTGCGCCTCCAACGATGCCGCGCTGTACATGACGTGCACGTGGGTGTCAATCAACCCCGGCATCACTGTTTTGTCTGCGGCATCCATGATCTCTGCCCCTGCGGGGATCTCGACTTGCGCCGCTGGGCCAATCGCAGTGATAACCTTGCCATCCGTCAGCACGACGGCGTCTGGGATGGGATCGCCGCCATTGCCATCAATCAATAACCCGGCCTTGATTGCCAGTGTCATGCTTTTGCTCCTCATATGATATCCTGGGTAGGGGCAGGTCTTGCGCCTGCCCGCTGGGGCGGCCATAGATGGCGACCCCAGGCGGCTCCCTCTTACCCTGTCTGATGACCCGATGGGTTGTCGCGGAGGTTCCAGGCCTGCAAATGCCGGCAGAAAAAGGCTCTTGTCCGTTCGAGCGCGTCTTGTTGATGCTCTGGCTTGCGGTTGCTGTGTCCTTCGAGCGGATAGGATGCCAAATCCACTGCGGCGCCGGCCTGCCTTGCCCTGGCAACGAAGGTCTCGATCTGCGAGAACGGTACGGAGGCGTCATCTTCGCCGTGCAGCACGAGCAGCGGGATTTTGAGACGCGCCACGGAATTGATCGGGGAGCGGTCGCCAGCAAGCTCGCTCTGCTCGTACACCCAACCGCCCATCAGCCAGTGGTCATAGTAGCGCACCTCGGTTTTGGCCTGTTGGACGAACCAGTCACTGATGGCCGCATCGGCCAACGCGCAACTGAACGCATCGGACGCCTGGGTGACAGCCATCAACGTCAGGTAGCCGCCCCAACTGCGCCCTCCGACGCCCACCCCGCGCGTCAAGTCCACGTAGGGCAGCGTCCTGATATGCTCGGCCGCGGCCAGGACATCGCTCAGATCGTTCTTGCCCACCCCGTCGCCGGCAACCGCATTCATGTGGGCCACGCCATAGCCGACGCTGCCGCGGTAGTTGGGAACCATGACGACGTAGCCCTGGTTCGCCAGCCAGTTGCAATACGGCGCAAAATCGGCGCGCGCCACCATGGTCGGCCCGCCATGGATCCAGACGATGGCCGGATACTGCTCACCTGGCTGGAAATACGTCGGGAGATAGATCAGCGTCGGGATTGCGACGCCTTCATTCTCTATCACGACCTCCTGCGGGGCGAGTAGTTTGCGCGCCAGATCAATCGGCGTGCTCCAGGTCAGACGCCGCGACGGCCCGCCCTCGGCCGACACGGCCCATACATCCCCGCGTTCGGTGGGACCGGCGTGCCAGTAGAATATCTCGCCATGCCGTGACCAGGCCAGCGGTGCGTTGATGCCTCCGTGCCGCGTCAACCGCACCGGTTCGCCGCCGGCGCTGGGGACGATCCACAGATCGTCGCCGCTGCCCGGTTGCGCGGCCCTGGACGCATAAACGACATGCTCTCCCGTGGGAGACACGCGAAAAGCATAATCGTCCCAGCTTCCAGAGGAAAGCGGCGTGACCTCCCCACCGTCAGCCGAGGCGATCCAGAGCTTTGCCCACCCGGAGCGATTCGACCGAAAAACGATCTGCGTATCAGATGCCCAGGCGGCCACGGGCATCAGGTATGCGTAGTGGTTTTCCTGGCACAAGACCCTGGTTTCCCCGCTTTGGACATCTATGACCTGAATATCGCCCGTCCAGCCATCCTCGTTGCGGGTGACGCAGACGATCCTGCGGCCATCGGGTGACCAGTCCCAGCCGATAATGGCGCCATCCAGCGCGAACACATCCCGCTGCGCCTTGCCATCCGCGCGCACCAACCGCAGGATGGTCTGGAACTGCTCACGCACGGCGATCAGGATGGATGCACCATCTGGCGACCAGCGCGGGTAGCCCCATTGGGCCTCCCCCGTCGCGCCGGCGCCGGGCGCCTGGGGCACGGGCGGGTGGTGTAGTTTTCCCCGGTAAACGAGGCGCCGTTGGCTGCCATCCGCGGCCATCACCAGCAACCCTTCGCCGTGTTCGCAGGTCAACCACGCGCCGTCCGGTGACCAGATGGCCGGGTTGGTGAAATCGCCGCTGGTGGTGAGTTGCTGCGGATAGCCCCCAGCGTTGGCGAGAAAGCCGATGTCCGCGACCGGGGTCCCCTGGAGCTTCCGGCCATCTCTGTCGTTGATCTCAGCGACTCGCAAGTCGCGCTGGCACACGAAAGCGAAGCGCCGGCCATCGGGCGCCAGTTGGAAGCCGAAGATGGCTTGGCGGGGATAAACTTCATTGACATTCAGGTGGTGCAGCTCTGGGGATACAACTCCCATTCCCGTGGCCCTCCTCTGTCGTTCTGGTCATGCAAAAATCTCGGCGCTCCCGCCGGTGTGCAGGAAGAGGATCGCGCTGCCGGGCGCAAAGCGGGCGGTGGTCAGATACTTTATCAGCCCGGCGGCTGTCTTGCCGGTGTAGACGTAGTCCAAGAAGACGCCGCACTTGCGGGCGAAGAAACGGACGGCATCCTCGCACTCCTTAGTTCGCTGTCCGTAGCCGCTGCCCAGGCACGCATCATCCACGCACACAGTCTGGTCGTCAACCGAAACCCCGAGCATACTGGCCGTAGCCTGGGCCAGGTTCACCACATCCTGTTGGAGCTGGCATCCCTCCTTGGCCACGCTGAAACCGATGATCTGTCCCGGCCAGTCCATCAGCGCCTTGCCAACCACCAGCCCCGCCTGCGTCCCGGCCGACCCGGAGGCGAGCACGATGGCGTCGAACGCTACGCCCAGGCGCCTTTCGTCAGCCAGGATTTCCGACAAGGCCGCGACATAGCCCAGAGCGCCGATCGGCGTCGAACCACCGACCGGCATGCGATACACGATCCTCCCTCTTTGGCGCAGAACCGCTTCGAGCGAAACCGCCCTGGCTTCCCACTCATCCCAATCCCGGGAGTCAACATGATAGCATTCCGCGCCCAACAGGTGATCGAGCCGGAGATTCCCGGTCGGGTTGTCAGGCCGCTTCCCACCCAGCACAAGATACACGTCCATGCCGTGGGCGCTGCCGTATGCTGCCACGATGCGGCAGAAGTTGGATTGATTCGAGCCTACGGTCAGCAGGGTATTGCTGTGGTTGCGCAGCGCGTCTGAGATGAGGAAATCCAGCTTCCTGGCTTTGTTGCCCCCGAAGCCGAAGCCGGTCAGATCATCGCGCTTGCAGAAGACCCGGCAGCCGGAGAGCTGTGACAGGGCCGGCAACTCATGCACAGGAGTCGGCAGGAGGGCGTGACGCTGTCTCGGAAATCCAGCCAGCTTTGCATCAATGAGGTTCATCCCCGGCGCCTCCTTGTCCCCAGTAACGGCAGGCCTCACGTCTCCAACAGGCGCAGGCCTTGCGCCTGCCCTCAGGGGTTAGATCCGCATGAACCGAAATCGGCACGCGTCATCGCCCGCGGCCAGGGTCGTCGGACGCTCGAAGTGCACCCCATAGCGCGGGTGCGCCAACTCTTTTGCCCAAACCATATCCAGGGCGCATAGAATCGGTGTCACCTCGGGCGCGTTGTTGGCCGCGAAGAAATCATTAAAAAAGCACTTCGTGATCAGGATGTTGCTGCGGTCCCGGTCTTGCACTGCCTGCACATAGATGAAGGTGGCGCCGAAGCGCGTTTCACCGCGCGTCTTGAAATTCTCGGCGATCCGGTCAAAGGCCTCGCCCGGCGCATCCTGTGCAATTCCGAACCGGCCGACCAGGTAGGTGGTCATCTGCTGCGCGAAGGGCCGCCCGGCGGCTTCGGTCAGGACGGCAATCGCTGCATCGCTATCTCCAGTCTGGGCTGCCACTGTGCGATAAGAGGCCAGAAGATGCGAACAAAACGTGACCCACTGCGCGCTGGCCGCGTCAACAATGCGACCAGCATTGGCCAATTCTATGCGCGCTGCTGTCTGCAGCACTAGGGCCTTCACTGCGCCGGTCGTATTCCCGCCCGCTTCGCTGGCGTGTGCGACAACGGCATCCAGAACCGAAACAATGACTGCCTCGAACACCGTTCCCTGGGCCGCGGACGCCTCGCTCATGCCCTGGCCTCCGGCTGCGCACCGGCTGAGTAAAGACGGAAGTCGCAGGCCGGCCCGCCCTCCATCAGCGTCGAGGTGCGCTGCATTCGCAAGCTGTCGTTGAACGCAGTGAAGCCCGCCTCATCCGTGCTGCACGCCAGCAGGTAGCCGACCCCCGGATGGCGTTCGCGGTAGTATCTGGCCCAGGCGCACTCCTTGACGTGCAGCACCACCTCGCGCTCGGAAACGCGCACGATCTCCTTCTCCAGGCCGGCGGTGAACAGATTGGCCTCCTGCGGCTCGGCGATGAAGTCGGCGATGAACTCGGCCACGCTGCCTGTCTTGCCGCCCCCCGCAGCGATGCGTTCCGCCCGATGCATGTCGTAGGCGATCAGCTCACCCTGCTTGCCGTGTTGGCGGATCAGCGCTTCGGTGAGGAGCGCCAGACCGTGCGACCGCAGATGCAGCGCCTCGTAGGCTGTAATCTCACGCCAGACGTTGGGCGAGGGGAAGGTTTGCATGATTTGGCGAATGGGCGGTATCCGCTCGACAAACCTGCGCGCATCTTCCGGCGTGACGCCCTCAATGGCTGTCGGGAAACACTGCGCCACTGTTCTGGCGACAGCCGCCGCCACATCTGTCTCCGCTTCGGGGGCAATCTGCTGCCACCCTGTCGCCAGGATCTCACGCAGCAGCGTGTCCTCGCCGGCCTCATCAGCCGCGCGCCAGATCGTCAGCGTGCAATCGCGGCCCAGCCGTTGGAGCAGGTGACTCAGCCGGCGCAAATAGGCCGCGTAGAGGGTCGGCAGCCAGGGGGCTAACCGGAGAGGGAACGTTCTGGGAGCAGGTGATAATTCAGTCACGGGCACACTCCATTTGCTTCCTGGGATCGAAGCTCACTTGCGCAAGCGGGGATCCAGCGCGTCCCGCAGGCCATCCCCGATGAAATTGACGCTCAGCACGGTCAGCGAAATGAACAGACCCGGCCAGAAGACGAGGAACGGCAGCATTTGCAGGAAGTCCTTGCCATCATACAGCAGGCGGCCCCAGGTGGGAAAATCGGACGGGAAGCCCAGCCCCAGGAACGAAAGCGCCGACTCGGTCAGGATGGCGTTGGCGACGCCCAACGTCGCAGCCACCATGATGGGACTGAGGACATTGGGAAACACGTGGCGGAGCAGGATGCGCAGTTCTTTCGTGCCCACCGCGACGGCTGCCTGGATGAATTCCTGGCTTTTCACCGTTAACACCTGCGCCCGCACCACGCGTGCCGTGGGCATCCAGTTGAGGATACCGATCACAAACACGATGAGCAGGAAGATACCCATTTCGGGGCCGAAGGCTGCCCGCAGCGTGTTGCGGAACAGCATGATGATCACCAGCAGCAGGGGCAGCAGCGGCAAGGCCAGGAACATATCGGTTAGCCGCATCAGCGGGCCATCCAGCTTGGGATAGAAGCCCGCCAGGCCGCCGATCACGCTCCCGACCACGACGGCGATCAGCATCGCGGAGAGGCCCACGGCCATCGAGATGCGTCCGCCTGCCAGCACCCGGGCCAGTGTGTCACGCCCAAGCATATCGGTGCCGAACGGGTACAGGCGGCTGGGTTGAAGGCTGCTGGCGGTCGGGTCTATGTACTCAGCGTCGCGGACGTAAACCAGCGGGCCGAGAAACGATCCCAGGACTAACAAACACAAGGTCACGCTGCCCACCAGGGCCAGTCTGTGCTTGCGAAACTGAATCCAGACATCGCCCCACAATGAACGCGGCTTATGGCTCCGCAGGGTGGCTGCGGGAAGCGCCAGGGTTGCGCCACTCACAATCGCCTCCTCTCTGCACTATGCATACCGGATGCGAGGGTCGAGGATGCCATACAAGACATCGGTGAAGATATTGCAAAAGACAATGAGCACGGCGTAGATGAAGGTCAGGGTCTGGACCAGTGGGATATCGGCGCCCTCGATAGCGGTGATCAAGAGCTGGCCCAGTCCGTTGACCCGGAAGATCTGTTCCGTGATGATCGCCCCGCCGAAAACGGCCGGGATGCCAAGACCGATCAGCGTCACGACCGGGATGAGGCTGTTGCGCAGAACATGCGTCAACAACACGGCGCGCTCACGCAGGCCCTTAGAGCGAGCCGTGCGCACATAATCTTGCGTCAAGTTGTCCAACATCGTCGAGCGCGTGTAGCGGCTCAACTGTGCGGCCTGGACAAACGCCAGCACGGTAACAGGCATGATGCTCTGTTTGATCTGAGCTACCAGGCTGGCCCAATCGGTCACCCGGAGCGTGGTGTCATAGATGGAGGGGAACCACTTGAGCCTGACGCTGAAGATGACAATCGCCAGGAGGCCGGTGAAAAAGGTAGGCACTGAGAACCCGATCATCGAAACGAAGGCGCCGACCTGATCGAAGAGCGAATACTGCTTGTAAGCGGAAATGATGCCGATGGGCACGGCGATCAGGATGGCGCAGAGGTACGCCAGGCCTACCACCGCCAACGTTTGCGGCAGCCGTTGCAGGATCAGGTCCACCACCGGCCCCCTGGTTGCCCACGAGCGCACACGCAGGCGTTCGGCCGAGTTCCCGATCTCGATCCCGAAAGCCTTCTCAAAAGTCATGTCCAATTCTTGAACGGAAATCGGGTTTTTCATCTTACCCTGGCTCAAGCAGCGGGTAATCGGCGGCTGGTGTCAACACTGGAGGACTTGCTCGTCGAGTTGGACCGCTCCTTTTACTTGGGACTATATCTGCGAGATAGCAGCGACGAAATGAGGCGAGAACACGAGGACACAGTCGCCGCCCTGGCGGCGGGCGACGTTGAGGGGCTTAAGGAATGTATAAGGCAGCAGATCTTGACATCGCGCAATCGCGTGTTAGAGGCTGTTATGCAAGGAGATTTGCCAAGGGTGCAACTTGGCAACTGATCTTTGCAGTGAAACCATAGCGACCTGCCGCCGACCACGATGAAGTCGTAGCGGCAGTGCTGGTCTGTCAGCTCTAGATTGAGCTTCGACACAGCCCGTCCCCCCGCTCGCGCCCTGCGCGCCCTCAAACTGCGCGGCCTGCCGCGCCTGCGCCGCCTCCACCCGCGCCCGTATCGCGGCCGACGGCTCGCCGCGGCGCTCGTCCGAGAGCCTCTGGATTGCGACGCGCGGCACTTCGACATGGCGGGAAACAACACCGTATGTAATGTCAATCCGGTCGAGCAGCGGGCCGGAGAGGCGTCCGCGCAGCGCGGTAGTGGCTTTTTAGCTTGGGCTGCACGGCAAGCGTGCTTTGGGAACGCCGCGATTCCGCCGCCTCAGCTGTGCCGCCAATCTTCCAGCCGAAGACCTTGAAAAGCCGCAAAATCATCGCGGTTGAACGTCACCAGGCATAAGCCATTCGTGGCCGCGGTGGCAGCAATCTGGCCGTCGGCAAATGGTGGCAACCTGCCAATACCCGCCAGCCGTGCGCGCTCTTCCGCGTGCCATGATGCCGCCCGCGGATCATACGATAGGATCGGGATCGCACGAGCGACCACGTTTTTGAGATAGGCATCGATCAAGGTGCGCTTATTCGATTCAAGCAGCCGATAACAGCCATACCACAACTCGTGCCAGACAACGGCTGCAATGGCGATCTCCGCCTGGTGCTCTCGCAGGCGTTCCAGTACTGCCTGGTCAGGGACGGGTCGCAGCGGCTCGGAGATGACATCTGTATCGAGGAGAAAGCGAAGAGTCACCAGCTCATCTCCCGGCCCGGAGATCGGTCTCGCAGGCCCTCGAAAACCGAAGGTTCGATTCCCTCTCGCGCCAGGTCAAACTTGCTCCGAAACGCTTCATATGCACTTGCAAAAGTAACGTTCCCAGAGCGCAACATCTCGAATTCTTCGACGGAGATGAGGATCGCCACCGGCTGGCCGCGCCGCGTTACCTCAACCCGCGAAACATGCTTGAGGTCATGAACGATCTCGGCGAAACGGTCACGCGCTTCGGCAATAGAATATCTGGGCATCATGGTGTTCCTCTAAATGGCTATCTTGATAGCCATTTTACACCGGCAGTGCAGCGATGTCAAGAGAGACAACCTGCCTGCCCTGACTTGTCTACGCCGATGACCGCGCTGGCCGCTATTACTCCATCCGTCTCGGCCGATACTGGATCACGAGCAACCGCAAGTGGTTGCTTTGGCGATATGCGCCGGCTGGATGCGGTCACTCCTCGCCAGATCCGCGATCGTCCGCGCCAGCTTCAGCACCCGATGATACGCCTGCGCGCTCAGGTTCATCAAACGACCGAAGGTCGCCGCATGGCCGCGGCCAGGAGCTGGCGGCCGGTCTCGTCCACATGGCAGTGGTTGCGCACCTGGGTCGGCCCCATGTCGGCCGCGCCCACGCCGCCTCGACGCGCACCCGGATCGCGGCCGACGGCTCGCCGCGGCGCTCGTCGTCGATGCGATCGATGAGCGCTTCTGCTGGATGAAACGCTCGAAAAAGCTTCCAAGTTGATTCATTGCCCGCGCGCACCATTCTGAGCTCATGCACCTGCATGCGGCTGAGTCGCGGTTTGAGCGCGTCTTTGCTTGATCCCCGCGATCATGTCATCCAAGCTCATATCCTTGAACAATTCCTCGCGTTCGGCCGTATAGTCGCCATAGCCCACCGTAAACTGGCCGACAAAGCGCATCGTGTCAGCCAGGCCAAGCTCTCGGCACAGCACGCGAATCGCGTTTTGCGTTACCTCAGCCAGCGGTCTTGTTTGAACTACCATCGCTCAAGTTCTCCTATCAATTCAATCGGCGATACTACCTTCGTCCTCAATCCTTTGCTCGCTCTGGCGCGCTTGAGAAAACGGTCATCGCAAGTACACAGGAAGTCGGCCTGACCTGCCTCGGCCGAGGCCAAATGCAGCGCGTCCAGCGGTTTGAATCCCAGGCGGTTCAGCTCCCTGGCGCGTTTCTCGACTTCCGGCTCCAAGACCACAACCCTTGCAGCTTTCGTCAAAACCTCCAGGGCGTACTCCTGCCGCGTCAGGTTAGGGTTCCGTTCGATCTCGAACACCAGCGCTTCGGAGGACAACAACTCGATACTCTCCGAATCACACAAAGCCAAGAGGCCCAGCACCGCCTCCGATTCGAGCGAGACGCGGAGCTGAGTTTTATTGTCGAGTGGGCGTTGCAGGCTGCACGTGTCGAGATAAACTCTCATGTCAAAAGTATACCACCTGTCGGGTGTAATGTGAAGTCGTACATCGGCCAAAAGGCCAGTTTCCAAGCACAAATACGCCTCACTCCATTCTCCGCGGCCGATACTGAATCGCCTCCGCAATGTGCGCCGGCTGGATGCGCTCGCTCCCCGCCAGGTCCGCGATCGTCCGCGCCAGCTTCAGCACGCGGTGATATGCCCACGCGCTCAGGTTCGTCTGCCGCATGGCCGTTGGTTATAGCATGGCTAGCGCGTCCAGAAGCTACCGGCCAAATAGCGTGGCAGGGCCAGGTTGGTGGTTTGCTTATGATTGCTGAGAATCGAGACTTGAGCGTTCTTGAAGCCAGCTACGCGCGGCAGCAAGAAAGCTGACCGCTTCACCAGCCAAGCCCTCGATATCAACATCGCTGAGGCCAGAAGAGACCGCGTAATCCCCGAGTTGCCATTGACTGAAGCCGGTCAGCAAGGCGCGATGAAAGCGCGGGTCGAGCTCCTTGGTCTTGGCGAACTGGTGGCCGAAAGCTGAGATGACGGCCGAGTGGCTCGAAAAGGAAACCGCGCGCCGCCAGTAAAGCCTCTGCGATGAAGAACAAGGCATAGTACAGGCGCGAGGCGGCTGAGTCGAAATCGCCGTCATCAGCCAAAACCCGCGCCGAGCGGATGAAACGTTCAGCCTTGCTGAGCAGCGCATCAGAATCGTTCAAGAGCCACCGCCTCACGTCGGACGTTCCTCCAGAACGGTCCCGTTGCCGTTTGATACTCAATCTCTGCAATTGGCAGCACGGAAATCAGAAGATTGTAGTCGAGGTTGAGATCAGCGAGCACGGAGCTCAGGCGCCGGATTTCCTCGCCCCGAT
>CAZKEF010000080.1:0-12981 GCA_964551735.1 uncultured Anaerolineales bacterium | reverse complement strand
CCCTCCCCCCGTCCCCCGCTCACATCCCCGGCAACGCCGCCAACAGCCGCCGGAATACCCGCGCCTGGCGGCGGAGCTCACCCGAGAACGGCCCCCCCAGGGTCGCGGCCAGCCAGCGGGGCGCGTAGGCCAGGGCCAGCAGCGCTTTGGCCAGCCGGCCGCGCCACGCGCCGCCGAACTTGCGGAAGAACTGCACCTTGCTGCGGTAGAGCTGGACGTACATGGCCTCGCGGGCCTGCCGGCTGCTGCCCTCGCCGTGATGGGTGACGACGGCCGCAGGGACGTACCACAGGGTCCACCCCGCGGCCGCCAGCCGATAGCAGAGGTCTACTTCCTCGGTATACATAAAGTATGAATCATCCAGCGGGCCGGCCTGGGCCAGCGCCTCCCGCCGCAAGAGCAGGCACGCGCCCTTGATGACCGCCACGGGCCGGGGCGTGACCGTGTCCCACCGGGCCATGGGGTAGGTGGCGCGCGGCCGCAGCCGATCCAGGAAGCACAGCCGCCAGAACTCGCGGCCGGGGGTGAGCATGGGGCTGCACGCGGGCTGGAGCGAGCCGTCCGCGTTGAGCAGTCGCGCCCCGCACGCGCCGGCCCCGGGCTGCGCATCCATGAACGCGACCAGCGTTTCCAGCGCGCCGGCATGAACGACCGTGTCGGGGTTGAGCAGCAACACGTAGCGCCCCCGCGCGGCCGCGAGCCCCTGGTTGTTGGCCCGCGCGAAGCCGGCGTTCTCCCGGTTCTCGATCAGCGTGACCCAGGGGAACTGCTCCCGCACCAGGGCTGCGGAGCCATCGGTGCTGGCGTTGTCAATGATGAACGTTTCAACGCTTGAACGTTTGAACTTTTGAATGTCGGCCTGAAGCGACGCCAGGCACCCCGCCAGCAGCGCGCGCGTGTTCCAGTTGACGATGATGATGGACAGCCAGGTGGTCATTACTGTGCTCTCGTGTGCAGCGAGTTGGGCGCCAGTCCTATTGACTTTGCAGGAACACCGGCGACTACATGTCCTGCCTCGACGTCTTTCACCACAACTGCACCCGCAGCGATGGTTGCGTTGTCGCCAATCGTCACGCCTCCTACTACAATAGCCCCTGTGCCGATGCTAACGTTGTCTCCAATACGAGGCACTCCCGTGTCATGTGCACCTATTGTCACGCCTTGGAGGATGGTTAGGTTCCGGCCTGCAACAGTACTGGCATGAATGACAGTCGGGCCGAAGTGCCCCACGTAGAGCCCAGGCCCGATTTCGGCTCGAGGTGACAATTCCAGGCCGCTGTACATGCGTATCAGCGGATACAGACTGCGGTTCAGGACCAATAGCGCATATAGGACTGGATTGGAACGTCCGATCCACAGGGCATGCCCAAGGCGATACCACAGCACACCTAGAAAGGAAGGATGGGCATAGAGAGCCTGTATGGTTGCGATGGCGAAACTGGCCCCATTCTGATTATAACGCTCGATATCTTGTCTGATTACGTCAGCAAGCGTCTTGAAGAAGGGCGGCATCTTCGTTAGTTACTCCCTTTCATGTTCTCCAGTGCGACTAATCCGCCCATGAAGAGCCACACCAACACGCTGGCCTGGAAGCCGGGGAAGCCGATGTTGTAGACGAAGGGGAGGATCCAGTCGGCCAGGAGCATGATCGCCAGGCTGCTCGCGCCGGCTGCCAGCATGGCGTTGACGTAGCCGGCCGCGAAGCCGGTGACAAAGCGGCGTCGCAAGGCCAGCCCGAGCCGAGCGACGCGCCAGGCAAACCAGAAAAACAGGAGCAGCCCCAGCACCCCCCCGTGTGCAAACAGGTCCACATAGTTGTTGTGCGAGTTGATCTGTGGCACGATCCAGTTGGCCCTTTGATAGAGCAATGGTTTCATGGCTGCGTAGGGGCGATACGCGGCCGGGCCCAAGCCAGTGATTGGGTTGCGCATGGTGACGTCAATCACGCGTTGGATGAGTATCAATCGGGACCCTCCGCTGGTGATCCACTCGTCATCACCGCCCGCGAATTGGTACACCGAGGGGATTAGCAGCCCGGTTACGATCAGCGCCAGCACGAGCAGGAGGGCTAGCCAGCGGAGACGCGGGAAGCGCAGCCAGCCAAGGATGGCCAGCGAGACGCCGAGGCCCATCCAGCCAGACACAGCCTCCTGCTGTCCGATGAAGGTGTAGGTGAATGCGCTCACCAGCGCTACAGCCAGGCCCAACTTGGTGATGACGCGCAGTGAGTGATTGAAGAGCAACTGACCGCCTGCCAGCGCTGCCAGCAGGCTCCAGAACGGTGCGCGGACGTAAGCCACCGTTGTTACTTTGCTCAACAGGCCGCCTGCGCCGGGCAACTGGTAGCCGATGGCTATCGCGCTGCCTACGCCAAGGAAGAGGAAGGTCATGCGGCGCAGCCATTTCTCATCAGCTGCCAGGTTGGCGGTCAGCCAGAAAGCCAGGGCAGAAAAAGCGAAGATGGCCCATTGGGCCAGCTGTACCAGCAGAAAGTTGTTGCTCACCGGCACCAGGGGAGCCCAAGTGGCACGACCGATGACGAGAGATAGCAGGTTGGCTCCTAAGAAGAGCAGCAGGGGCAGGTTAGCTCGGGACCGCGCGACGTATGCATCGGGCCGGCGAGTCATGTCCAGTAGCCAAACTATGGTCAGGGTTGGGATGAGCAGCGCGGCAACATTAAGCCTGACATCGGTGCCGGTGCCGATCTCGATCCTCACAGCCAAGGCGGCCAATATCAACGCTGGCAGCCCCAGCGCTGGCCGCGCCAGCAGCACCACGCTGCCGATACCGACAGCCAGCAGCCCCAGCCAGAGCGGCGAGGCACGGCGGCCCAGCAGGAACGCCAGCGCCAGCACCGCAGCTGCAATCAGGCCGGTGGCGAGGTTGAATTGACGAGAACGGTCACGGAAGGTGGTGATCATGTGATGATATTCCAATCATGGCGCTGATTGTCTATCATGGGTGGCCTTTCTTGTCCTTGTTGCCCTTCATGCTCTCCCATAATCCCATCATATGGGCGATCTTCACCGACCAGTCGAAGGCTGCGCACCCGCGCGCGATGTTGGGAGGTGGCATGGAAGGCCTGCTAAGAGCTTCAACGATAGCTTCGGCCAAGGCTCTGGAGTCGCTCGGCGGCACAAGAAGGCCGCACTCGAACTCGGCAACGATGTCAACCAGGCCGCCTGCCTTTGTCCCTACGATTGGAGTTCCACAGGCCAGCGACTCTACTGCAACGACGCCGAAACCCTCAAAGGGAGTGGGAATAACGGTGACATCGGCGGCGCGATACCATTGCGGCAACGCTTCACTTACGATGTTTCCCAGGAACATTACTGACTGAGCCAGGTGCAGCCGTTGTGCTTGAGCCATCAATGAGTCCCGCAACGGGCCACTACCTGCGATCAGCAACCGCACCGGGTGATCCGTTCTCTGCAGCACGATGGCAAATGCTTCCAGAAGATACTCTAACCCCTTCTCAGCAGATAGCCGTCCCACATACAGTAGAACACGTTCATTCTCTGCCAACCCACATGCTGCGCGCGCAGACCTGCGGTTTCCCGTTGAAAACGTATCGAAACTGATGCCCGTAGGCGAAAAATGGACTTTGCTGTTAGGACAAAGCTCAGCCAGGTAGGTGCGTTCTTCCTGGCTGATGGCGAAGATGTGGCGATATCTGGGCAGGGTCATCCGTTCCAGCGTTGCAAATGCCAGGTAGAAAAGACGCCGCCAACTCCGACTGCTGCGACGAAATGAGATGTAGGCCGGAAACCCACCGTGACTCTGCAGGATTGTTGGCGCCATGCTCAGGACCGGCGCCAACAGATAGGTGTGCAGGTTGTATGATCCTTGCATGAGGAAATAGGTCTCACCTTGGTCAACTTCATCGTGTAACATACGCACCATAGTGCGCGAGTACTCTAAATTGTAGCGCGCGTACAAGCTGGGGAAGATACGATGGGTGATCTGCACCGTTTCATCGCGCCAGATATGGACTTGTCTCGCTACACGTTCAGGTCGCCAGCACTCGATATCGGCATTCGGGTAACGAGCGCGAACGGCTCGGGCGTACTTCATTGACAGGCCACTGTTGTAGCGTAGGGGGTCGCCTTCTGGGTACTGGCCGGCAAAGGGCGAGATAGAGTGGTGTAGGATATGGACGATTCTCACAAGAGCATCTCGGATGAACGACGCGGTGAGATTTTGATCGTCTTTTTGCAGCCAGTTGGGCCGACAAGGTTTCGCGACGCCCAAGCGCTCATCTCCCGCCATATCTTCACAAAGGCGGACTGCACCGCGAACGAATCGCCCCCTAAATCAAACACGCAATAGCCATTCTCTGTGAGAAAACGGTTCACGGCATCCCCCCCCTCGCCGAGATTATGTGATTCATAGAAAATCCCGGTTGGCCGCACCTGATTGAAGTCAATCGTGGGGATGAAGGTCGCCTCGTATCCCTCCATGTCGGTTACAAGCAAATCCAGGGATCGGGTGCTCAAGTATTGCGAAACTAAGTCTGAGAAAGTCAGACAAGAGACAGTGATCTCAACAACGGCCTCTTCTCCGTCCGCCCCCGCATGACCGATGACATAATCTCGGTGAAACGATGACTTGCGCGCATAGTCAAGAGCCTCTTCTTCCGACATTCTATCCAGGAAGTGCTCGTTGAAAGTCCATAGCTTCATTACAGAAGCGCTAGACGTCGTGAGCGCGGCATTCACAAAGGTTAAATCCCGCCTCCGGAGGTAGCTGTAGTTTCGTTTCAGGTGAACGAACGAGTCTGGCAGCGGTTCGACCAAGATACCAGTCCAACGATCGCGCACGACGAATTCTCGGATCGGGTCGCTGTGCAAGCCATCGCTTGCCCCAATCTGAATGAACCGCACGCGACGTTTGTGCGCCGAAGAAAACTGGCTGAGCATCACGTAGGTGGGCGTGCGGTACCCTGCCATTCGCCTGGCGCGCAGACTCAGGTCGTAGAGGCGGGGATGTTGCCTCAGCCAATGCTTCGCAGGTGATAATACGCTCGCTTTTTGGGGCACAGGTCACTCCGACAAAGTCTTCATCAATCTGTCTTCATTGCTCACGGATCGCCAGCACTCATCGGTTCGTCGCAACCAGGTCCTCGATAATCTCAGTGAATGTCGTACCGATCTGCATCCAATCATAACGCCTCTCCACCAACCGCCTTGCATTGGCAGCCAGGCGCATCCGCAGTGCTGGCGTCCACAATAATCCAGTGACTCCCGCCGCAAAGCCTGTGGGGCTGTCGGCCAGCAGTAGATGTTCGTGATCTATCACATCCAGGCCCTCTGCCCCTTTACTCGTTGCCACTACGGGCACGCCGAGAGCCATCGCTTCGAGGATTTTTAGACGCGTTCCACCGCCCAGGCGAAGTGGTACAACACACACACTGGATCGCGTCACAGTGGGGCGGATGTCGTCAACATAGCCAGTCAATTCGACGCTCGCGTCAAGCGCCAGGCTTCCCAGATCCACATCCTGCGTGGAGCCGGTGATCTTGAGCTTGATGGTTGGAATCTGCTGCTTGATCAAAGGATAGATGTCGGCCAGGAAATATCGCATGGCATCGAGGTTCGCCCCGTAGGTGAGGGCGCCGCTGAAGATCAGCGTATTTGGCTCAGCAGTGGCCAGACCGGGCTGATTGTGCTGGCAGTCTACCCCGTTAGGCACGACCTCAATACGCCCGGCATAATCAGGCAATACCGATATAGACGCACGACGGTCTTCTTCGGACACCATGATCGCGAGATGATGCCGACGCAGGACTGCGGCTTCATATCTCCTAGTCTTCTGCCAGCTTGCCCAACATCGCAGGCGTTGAACGGGATGTGTTTCTCGCTGGAATCTTTCCCACATCTGGCGGCTCAGGCTGTTGTGCTCTTCAAGTACACGAATTATTCCCGGCGGCAGATGCTTAGCATACTCTGCCATGCCTTTGGTAGACGTGATGGCTAACTGATAGGTGTTTGTTGCCAATGTTCCTTGCACCAACTCCCGCATGGGAGATAATTCGCGATTCACGATCGGAACAGATGACAGGAACCGTAGCGCCTGTGCACTGCGACTGCGCTCCAAAGGGTTGCAGGCTACTGTTTTGACATCAGAACAGAAGTCGCGCAGTTCTTTTTCTCCTTCTTGCGGTTTGGCAGTGCCAAAAGCTAACGACAAGAGGGTCACATCATGCCGCGTCCCCAACGCCTTCAAGAGATAGTACACGCGGAGTTTGGAACCATTGTCGGGCGGATAGGGAAACCAACTTGCAAGGAACAGGATGCGCACAGGTCAGCCCAGGAATTTCCGATAATTGAGTTGATAGGTCAGGTTCTGCATGCGCTGGCCGATAGGGCGAGCAGGCACACCGCCTACGATGCTATAAGGTGGCACATTGTGCGTCACCACTGAGCCGGCAGCCACCACCGCGCCTTCACCTACCGCCACGCCCGGCAGGATGATGGCTCGCGCGCCGATGAAGACCCGGTCGGCAATATGCACCGCCGCGCCGCGGTTGGCGAACCCAGCGCTGTTCGGGTCGTGCTCCAGGGTGAAGACGGCCACCCCCTCCGAGATGCTAACGTTGTCGCCGATGACCAGACCCATGCGGCCGTCAAGCAGCACATCACGGTTGATGACGGTGTGGGTCCCGATCCGTGTCCAGGACGGGCGGTAGAAGCGGCAGCCCCGATGGATGCTGGTGTGTCGGCCGATAGCGACCCGCAAGAGATAGCGGTAACACAGGATGCGCAGGCCATGCGACGGTAGCCAGCCGACGGCCTCTGCCAGGAAGTCACGGGCATCGTAGCCAAGCCAGTAGACCCGGTTGACCGCGCGCTTGGCCCAACTCGGCACCATCCGCTTGAGCCGCGTTGTTCTGGCGCCACCCAAACCTTCCAGGTTGGAGCGGAAGGCGCCGGTGTCTTGACCTTCATTCATAATATCACGTGTTATGCTCCGATACCGTTCGCTCGAGCAGGTCCTCCACTCGCTCCACCATGTGTTCCAGCGTGTATTGTTCCAACACTGTCTTTTGGCCCTGAGAGGCCAGGCGGTAGCGCAGATGGGGATCAGCCAGAAGGCGGCCGATCTGGCAGGCCAGGTCCTGGCTGTCCTCGGCCGCGCAGGCCAGGCCGTTGACCTCATGCTGCAGCAGCTCGCCCGTGCCGCCCGTCAGCGTGCCGATCACGGCCAGACCGGCCGCCATCCCCTCGATCACGACGCGGGAAAATGCCTCCGGCCATACCGCGGTCAGCAGCAGGACGTGGCACGTCTGCATCAGCGCGGGCATGCGCTCTCGCGGCAGCCAGCCCGTGAACGAGACCAGCTCCGCCACACCGCAGGTGGCGGCGGTCCGCCGCAGCTGCTCCAGGTAATCGGCAGGACCGCTGCCCGCGATGATCAGGCGGAAATCACGCTGTGGGCGAGCCTGGGCCAACTTGCCCACGGCCTCGACCGCGACGTGGATGCCCTTGTCTGCGCTAACGCGGCCGGCCAGCAGCAGGTTGATCGGCGGCGGCGCGTCAGGCGGGGGTGCGGAACGGTAGAAGTTGCTGGTCTCCACGCCGTTGTAGATCACCTCCGCGTGGGCAGGCAGCGTGTTCTCTGCCGCCCCCTTGCGGCGCATGTAATCGCTGACCACAGCCACGTGGCGCATCTCCGGCCGCACCGGTTTTCCTTCTCGCCGCATCTGGGCCAGGGCCGCGCGACTCAGCCGGCGCTTGATGCTTCCCAGGATGGTCCGTTTTCCCGGCGGCTGGGTCCAATAGCGCCAGAACAAGTCGGGTTCAGCGGGAGTGTACCCGGCCAACCAGTAAGCCACGGCCATAGCGGGATGCGCTTCAGCGTCCAGGGCCAGCTCTTGCGGCAGCCCCTGCAAGTTCCAGATGAACACCACATCGGGGCAGACCTGTTGGATCACGTCCCGGAAGGTGCGCCGGTTGTACGCCTCCGCTTGCCGCCGCGTCAACAAGAACTGCGCGGTGATGCCCAGCCGTGCGTCGGGCTGCGGCTGGATGCGCAGCAGGCGATGAACGCCCGGCTCCGCCGATCGCTTGCCCTTCGTCACACCCCGGTCGCTGGTCAGCACCGCGACCGTGTGCCCGCGATCGGCCAGGCGCACGGCCACGTCCCGGCAGAGCTGCTCGTAGCCGCCGATCTCGAAGGGCGGATAGTAGTTGGTGATGAAGAGGATATTCATGGTGCGTTGTCCCGGGTGCAAAGCGTACGGCTCGCGTAGAATTGTGCGCACCTGACCTTGCTGGAGGACGGATAGCAGTTGATCACACAAAGAACCTCATGTCGGCTGCTCTGCGTTTTGATTGGCAACCTCAGTGAAGAAATGCTCGAGATTCTCCATCATTCGCTCGGTGGTGAAACGTTCTTGGATGGTCTGCCAGGCGGCCTCGGACAACCTTTGTCGCAGCGCGACATTACGAGCGAGGCGCACAAGCTGATCCGCCAACTCCTCGGCATTTTCGCGGCCAAAAGCCAACCCATTGACGCCATCAACTAGGATCTCCGGGGTTCCTCCGGTCAATGTGCCGACAAGCACCAGGCCGGCTGCCATGGCTTCTTCTGAAATGAGCGCGAGATGCTCTTCCCAGGTAGAAGGTAACACCAATGCATCAAAACCTGCGAGGAAAGCAGGCAGCTCTGTTCTTGGGATCGGCCGATGGAATGTCACCCGAGTGGCGAGGTGATTCTCGTCGACCATGCGGTGAAGCCGGTTCTCATACTGGGGATGCCCCGCGCCGAGGATATCAAGCGTGATCTGGCTTTCATCCGCACGCCTGGCCAAACAGGCCATGGCCTCGACCGCCGTATGCACGCCTTTTTCCGGGAGCACGCTGCCCACAAAAACGACGCGCAGCTTGCCATCCACGCTACTGCGTGGTCGGTCCAGACTCGCTGCACGGTAAGCATCCGCATCGATGCCGTGATAGATCAACCGGTAACGATCCGGGCCAATCCCGGCCCTGCGCATCTCCTTCTCCACTGATATGCTGCACACGGCACTGTTCTGAAAACGCAACTTGCAAGGATGCCATTCATATCTCAGGGCGAGCGCCACCAAGGGGCGCCCCAGCCGCAGGAATGCCCGTCCCCAAAAAAAGCGCCCGCGTCCAGTCCAGTAGCTCTCGTGGGGTGTGAGATCAGTAGGCCAGGCGCCGGCCAGGTAGTACGCAACCTTCGATCCCATGATTCTTTCTGCCTCCGCGGCGACCGTCCAGGAGAGATTCCACATCCCCCACATTACCACGACATCGGGCTGGACTTCTGCCAGCGTTTCCCTCACGATTTTCAGGTTGGCGTGACGGTCAGGGAAGTAGTGCAGCACTTGCTGAGGTCGATAGTAGTGGATGTCGCTTTGCAGCCGCAGCCTCCGCTGAATCCCGGGTTCGTTCAACTCCGAGGGCGCCCGAAAGCTGCTGGTCAATACCTCCACAGTGTGCCCACGAGCGATGAGCCGTGTTGCAACCTCATGGCAGAGGTGCTCGGTGCCGCCGAGGTGATAAGGCGGATAGAAGTTGGATACGAACAGAAGCTTCATGCGTCCTCCCTCCGGGCCTGGGCCGGCAGCCCGGAGCATCCAAAAACGGCGTAGGTTTGCTTGTCGATCAGCCCGCTCTCAACTTTGATCATACCGGCATCATTGAAGAGCGTTTCGTAGTCGTGCCTTCTCATAAAGAAGGCCTGTTCCATATCGTCGCTCTGCGTCAACTCATTAACATACACCCATCGGCTGATACGTGCAAGGCTGGAAATGACCTCCCGAATCTCTGAGGACGGGACATGCTGCAGGACGCGGTTGCAGATGCAGAAGTCGAACGTATTGTCGGCGAAAGTCAGTTCGGTCAAGCCGATACAACGCAAATCGACGCGGGGGAAAGCCCGCCGCGCGATCGCTAGGGCTGCTTCCGAGATGTCGGTGCCCACCACCTGTCGCACGCCGCACTGCTGATAGAGGGGGAACAAGCGCCCTGACCCGCAGCCGGCGTCCAGCAGCGAAGCGGGCCGGTAACGCTCCAGTATCTCGCCCAGTGTTCCATAATCATCCCGACCGCTGCCCCATCGTGCGTGGACGGCTGCAGCGTTGTCTTCCCAGAACCGCGCGATGAGCCGCCAGCGCCAGGCCGCGGGCAGCAACCCGCCGTAAGCCAGCGCGTTGAGGCCAGCCTTCAGATGTGATATCAGGTATCCCTTTCCACGTCCCAGGCTATGTCGTACTCTCTGCAGCATCTGCAAGCTTCCTCCGGGATGAGCGATCGATCTCGACTACCTGCGGTACGCCGCCAGGACTTTGTGTACGGCTTCGATGACGTCCGCGGCATCCTGCTCGGTCATGTACGGCGTCAAAGGCAGCGATAGGATGCTCTCCCCCACAGATGCAGCCGACGGGAAGTCTTCTGGCCGATACCCGAAAGTGTCGCGGTAGTACGGATGCATGTGCAGTGCCCGGTAGTGTAAGGCCGCACCGATGTTTTCCGCTAGCAGCGCGTCGATGATCTGGTTGCGGGAGGCCCGGAACTGCTTTGGATCCAGCACCAGCACGTACAGGTGCAGCCCGTGTCGATTGAGGCCGTCCGCCGGCCGCGGTTGAAGCCTGACTCCTGACAGCTGAGAGAACGCTGCATCATACATGCCGGCGTAGCGTTCGCGTATCACGAGACCGTCTTCGACGCGTCGCAGTTGGTGAATGCCCAACGAGGCCAGCAAATCAGGCATGTTGTACTTATAGCCCGGAACCATGGCATCGCTCAGCATAAGGCGCCGGGAAGCATAACGCTGCCAGGCGTGCCGGCTGAGGCCGTGCAGTCGATACACGGCGATCTTGTCCGCCTGCTCGTCGTCCTCCGTGGTGATCATGCCGCCTTCGCCGGTGGTCAGGTTCTTATTCGCGTAGAAGCTGAAGCACGCCAGGTTGCCCAGGCCGCCGATCAGGCGGCCGTTGTAGCGCGACCCAACGGCGTGTGCGGCGTCTTCGATCAGGACCAGGTTGTGCCGGCGGGCGATCTCCGTGATCTCGGCCATCTGGCACGGCAGGCCGCCGAAGTGCACGACTGTCACCGCACGCGTGCGGCCGGTGATAGCTCGTTCGATGTTTGCCGGCGCGATGTTGAGTGTTGTAGGATCGATGTCCGCAAACACCGGTCGCGCCCCGGCGTGCACGGCGACGTTGGCCGTCGCGGCGAAGGTCAACGGCGAGGTGATGACTTCGTCGCCAGGCTTGATGCCGGCGGCGACCAGGCTGAGATGCAGCGCTGCGGTGCATGAGTTGACGGCCAGCGCGTATTTGCAGCCCACGTACTCCGCGAACATCTGCTCGAACCGGAGCGCTTTGGGGCCGGTGCCGATCCAGCCCGAACGGAGCGTATCGAGCACCTCGCGCTCTTCCTCCTCGCCCAAACAGGGTTTGCCGAATACGAGGAAGCTGTCGCGGACAGGCTTCCCACCATCGATGGCTAGTTGTGCGATCATTCGTCTATGCCTCCTGTGTGCCTGGCGGCGCTCCCGGCGCCGATGAACTTGATCCAGCGCACGGAGGATGGTCCAAGAGTCAGTTTGAACAGCCGGCGCAGAAATGATCCAGAGAGCAGCCTGGGGTTGTGCCGGGCCGCCTGCAGCAGATAGCGCCGCGCCGCGGACCAATCCCCCGCCTGGTCGCTGAGCATGGCGAGAGCCAGGTACGCGTTGCCGAATGCGGCCCCGCGCAAGGCCTGCACCGTAGAGGGGATATCTGCAAACAGCACCTTTAGGCGCCCAAGCATCTCAGCGGCGTTGGCTGTAATGTCCAACATCTCGGCTTGGCCGCGATAGCCCCGGGGCTGGTCGCCTAGGGCCAGCTCATAGAAAGTGTCCAGACGCCTGAGCAGATCGGGCCACGTTGAGACTGCTTGTATCAGGTGACGCCAACCCACATCGGGCTCGCGCTGCGCCACGAAACCAAAGGCTGTCGCGCGTAAGGCAAACCCATAAGCCTGACGTTTGTCTTGCGGCCAAGTCTGGATATCGCCCTTAGGTGGGCCGAAGTGCTTGGTAAGAATTCTGATTCGATTCTCATGCATTCGACCTGCGTTGGTGGACATACTGTTCGGATAGACCCGATAGTGCGCCAGGGGCTCGGCGATGCCCTCTAGTTGATATCGTTCGGACATACGCAACCACAAATCCAAGTCCTCTTCGCTGGTCAGCGTCGTATCGAACATTCCCACTTGTTGGCATACAGAGGCTCTGATGAGAATTGCAGCTGGCGGGAAAAAACCACCCTGAAAATTTCGAGCGCGAAACTCGCCCCGAGGCACAATGCAGCCGCCCACGCTTGGTAGGAGATTGCCATTCTGATCGATGAAGCGGTTGAGTGTGTAAACACCCCCCAAGCTCTCATCGGCGTCAAGGACTTCTGTGGTGCGTTGTATGAATCGCGGGTCCCATTCATCATCGGCATCCAGGAAGGCCAGGAAACGGCCCTGGGCAGCACTGATGCCGGTGTTACGCGCCGCCGATAGTCCGCGGTTTTCCTGGTAGATGTAGCGCACGCGCGGATCGGCAAAGCGCTCAGCGACCTCACGAGTATTGTCCGTCGAGCCGTCGTCCACGATAATGGCTTCCCAATCAGTACTGGTCTGAGCCAGAACGCTTTGCTCAGCGTACTGTAGGTAGTGCGCGTGGTTATAGCACGGAATAATGACGCTGACGACAGGCTTCATGATGATGGCACTGGTTTCCACGCAACGACCGTATAGTTCTTGCACATACCTGCCGAAACCTTGCCTTTCAGGTCCATACGGCCGAACATATTCGCCAGACCATAGAAGATCGGCGCCAAGGCGCGCAGAAGTACAAAGCTCAGAAGGCCGTGGGACTTGATGATCTGGGAGGATTCACTGCTCAAAACGACACCAGCCATGCTAAGAACCTATCCGAAAACTCGTAGGAGTTGAAAAAAGGGGCGCATTCCGCTATACG
>CAZKEF010000079.1:0-13595 GCA_964551735.1 uncultured Anaerolineales bacterium | reverse complement strand
CGCATGGCGGCCATCAACATGCCGGGGATGATCTTGTCGCAGTTGGTGATGCAGACCAAGCCATCGAACCAATGCGCGGCGACCATGGTCTCCACCGAGTCGGCGATGAGATCGCGGCTGGCCAGGCTGTACTTCATGCCCACGTGGCCCATGGCGATCCCGTCGTCAACGCCGATGGTGTGGAACATGAAGGGCACGCCGCCCGCAGCCCGCACGGCCTGGCGCACGATCTCGCCGAAGCCCTGCAGGTGCACGTGGCCGGGGATGATGTCGGTGTAGGCGTTGGCGATAGCGATAAACGGCTTGTTCCAGTCGTCCTCGTTTTGGATCACGCCGGTGGCGCGTAACAGCGACCGGTGCGGCGCGCGTTCGACGCCGCGTTTCACCATGTCGGAACGCATGGGGCGGTCAGCCTTGTTAGTCATGTCATCCTCTCTGCTCGATCGGCACAAAGGCCAAACCCATATCGCCGATGTATTTGGACGTCGGCCGGATCAGCCGGTTGTCGGCGTACTGCTCCATGATGTGCGCGATCCAGCCGGCCGTGCGCGAGGCGGCGAAGACCGCGGTGAAGTACTCCGGCGGGATGCCCAGGGCGTGCTGCACAGTGGCCGAGTAGAAGTCCACGTTCGGGTAGATGCCCTTGGCGTCCATGACGGCCTTCTCGATGCGCTTCGAGATCTCGTGCAGGTGGCTGGTGTTTTGCGCCGCGCACAGCAGCTCGGAGTACTTGAACAGGTGCCGGGTGCGCGGGTCTTCGGTGCGGTAGACGCGATGTCCGAAACCCATGATCTTTCTTTTGTTTTCTAGCATGCCGGCGATGTATGCCTGCACCATCGCCACATCGGGGATGTCCAGGATCATTTCCATGACCTTCTGGTTGGCGCCGCCGTGCAGCGGGCCCTTCAGCGCGCCGATGGCGGCCGAGAGCGCCGAGTGCATATCGGACAGGGTGCTGGCGACGACGCGGGCCGTGAAGGTGCTGGCATTCAGCTCGTGGTCGGCCAGCAGCACCAACAGCACCTCCATCGCCTTGGCTTCAAGCTCGTTGGGCGGCGTGCCGCGCAGCATGTAGAGGAAGTTCGCTGACACGCCGAACTTGGGATCCGGCGAGAGCGGAGGCTTGCCGGTGCGGACGCGGTGCAGGTCGGCGATGATGGTCGGAACCTGGGCTACCAGGCGCCGGGCCTTGCGCCAGTTGGCCTCGGGCGAGTTGTCGTCCACGTCCGGGTCGAAGTTGCCCAACATGCTGACCGCGGTGCGCAGCACGGACATGGGGTGGCTGTTGGGCGGGGTCAGCCGCAGCATCTCCACCACCTGGCTCGGCAGCCGCATTTCGGCCACCGTTTCGGCGCGAAACGCGTCGCGCTCCGCGCGGGTCGGCAGCCGGCCGCGCCAGAGCAAAAACACGGTCTCAGTGAACGACATATTCTCCGCGATGTCGTGGATGTCGTACCCCTGGTAAAGGAGCCGGCCGCGGATGCCGTCTACGTAAGAGACGCTGGATTCGGCAGCGATGATGCCTTCGAGGCCACGAACTGCGGCCTTTTCTTCGGGCAGTGCAGACATAGAGCAAGTCCTCCAGAATATGAATATGGTAATGCTGTTATTGTGCTACGAGTCGTGCAATAACCTGATCGCCCATCTCAGCTGTGCCTACGAGCCTGCAGTCGGGCGTAGCGATGTCGCGGCAGCGGTAGCCGTCGGCCAGGACGGCATTCACCGCAGCTTCCACCGCGTCCGCCTCAGCATGCAACCCCAGGGACCAGCGCAGCAGCATGGCACAGCTCAGGATCGTCGCCAGTGGGTTGGCAACCCCCTGCCCGGCGATGTCGGGCGCGCTGCCGTGGATGGGTTCGTATAACCCATGGTAGGGGCGGGTCTGCGCGGCGAGATCTATGCTCTCGGATTGTCCAGGGAGACCCGCCCCTACGCGCCCGCCTAACGACGCGGACGGCAACATGCCCATACTGCCCGCCAGCATCGAGGCCTCGTCGGACAGGATGTCGCCGAACATGTTCTCAGTGGCGATGACGTCGAAATCGGCCGGCCGGCGCACCAGGTACATGGCGCAGGCGTCCACCAGGATATCCTCCAACTCGACATCGGGATAGTCGGCCGCGACCTCGTGCGCGACCGTGCGCCAGAGGCGAGAGGAGGCCAGCACGTTAGCCTTATCCACCGAAGTGACCTTTTTGCGACGGCCGCGGGCCAGGTCGAACGCCAGGCGCATGAGCCGTTCCACTTCGCCCTCGGTGTAGAACATGGTGTCCACGCCGGAACGGTCCGGCTTCTCGCCCGATTGCCCCTGCGGTTTGCCGAAGTAGAGGCCGCCGGTCAGCTCGCGCAGGATCAGCAGGTCCACGCCCGCGATCACCTCCGGCTTCAACGTGGATGCGCCGATCAGCGCCGGGTAGACCTTCACCGGTCGCAGGTTGGCGAACAGGCCCAGGCCAGCGCGCAGGCCCAATAGCCCTTGCTCCGGCCGGACGGCGGCGCGGGGGTCGCTCCACTTCGGTCCGCCGACCGCGCCCAACAGCACCGCGTCGCTGGCGCGACACGCGGCCAGGGTCGCATCGGGCAACGGGTCGCCCGTCTCGTCAATCGCGCTGCCGCCGATCAATGCCTCCGTGAATTCCAACGTGTGGCCGAACCTGGCGGCCACCGCTTTCAGGACTTTAGCGCCCTCGACGACGACTTCGGGGCCGATGCCATCGCCGGGCAGGAGGGTAATTTTTGCTTGCACTTGAGAGTCCTTTCGTATTTCGTATTGCGTGTTCCGTATTCTAGTACTGTACTCCGCACGCCATACGCAGTAAACGCCACGCACCACGCATCACGCTTCACGCACCACGCCACGCATCACGCATCAAGCAACGCATACTCCATACTATCCGCCAGCGCCTGCCACGATGATTCGATGATATTGGGCGAGCTGCCAATGGTGCTCCAGGAGCGTTTGTGGTTGCGGGTGTCAATGATGACGCGCGTGGTGGCTGCGGTGGCCGCGTCGCCGTCCAGGATGCGCACTTTGTAATCGGCCAGTTGGATGCTGGCGAGCTGCGGGTAGTGCGGCAGCAGCGCCTTGCGCAGCGCCCGGTCCAGCGCGTTGACGGGGCCGTTGCCCTCGGCCACAGTGTGCATGATCTCGTCGCCGACCCTGACCTTGACGTTGGCCTCGGCAAAGATGCCGCGGCCCTGGCGGTGCTCCACGACCACCATGAAGTCAATCAACTCGAAGGGGCGGCGGTAGCCCGGCTTGAGGCGGTGCAGCATCAGTGCTACCGACGCCTCCGCGCCTTCGAAGTAGAAGCCGCGGCTTTCCAGCTCCTTCACCTGGGCCAACACCTGCTGCGCCTCTTCTTTGCTGGCGTCCACGCCGTATTCCTGCGCCTTGTAGATCAGGTTGCCGCGGCCCGACAGCTCGCTGACCAGCACCCGTTTTTCGTTGCCGACCAGGGCCGGGTCAATGTGCTGGTAGCTCTGCGCCACCTTCATGATCGCTGCCACGTGGATGCCGCCCTTGTGCGCGAACGCGCTCGCGCCTACGAACGGCTGCCGAGGGTTGTGCGCCACGTTGGCCGCCTCGGAGACGAAGCGGGAGAGCTCGGTGAGGCGACGGAGTTGCGCATCTTCCAGGCAGCGAAGCCCTAGCTTGATCTGCAGGTCGGGCACGACGGTGCATAGGTTGCAGTTGCCCACCCGCTCGCCGAAGCCGTTCACCGTGCCCTGCATCTGGGTGCAGCCGGAGCGCACCGCGGCCAGCGCGTTCGCCACCGCCAGGCCGCCGTCGTCGTGGGTGTGGATGCCGAGCTGCGCGGGCCGGATCGCTTGATCCGATTCCGGCCACAGCGGTTGCTGGTCGAGCCGGCGGCAGGCGGCGCGCAGGTGATCGCGCGTGGCGGGCACGATCTCCTCCACCTCCCAGGGTAGCGCGCCGCCGTTGGTCTCGCAGAGGACGACAACGTCGGCGCCTGCGGCCTGGGCAGCCGTTGCGCAGGCCAGCGCGTACTCCCGGTTGGCCTTGAAGCCGTCGAAGTAGTGCTCGGCGTCATAGAAGACGCGGCGGCCCTGCGCGACGAAGTAACGCACGCTGTCCGCGATCATCGCCAGGTTTTCGTCCAGCGTGGCCTCCAGCACGTGATGCACGTGTAGATCCCAGCTCTTGCCCACCAGCGTAACCACGGATGTGCGCGCGTCCAGCAGCAGCTTGATCTGCGGGTCGGCCTCGCAGGTCGTCCCGGCCCGGCGGGTTGCACCGAACGCGGCCACCTGGGCTTGTTTCAATGACAGCGAGCGGACGCGCTGGAAGAACTCCATATCTTTGGCGTTGGAGCCGGGCCAGCCGCCCTCGATGAAGTGGATGCCCACATCATCCAGCCGTTGGGTGACCTTGAGCTTGTCCTCCAGCGAAAATGTGATTCCCTCCCCCTGGGCGCCGTCGCGGAGGGTGGTGTCATAGATGGTGATCTGTGTCATCGGGTGCTCCTGTGGTTTGGTAGATTGGTAAGTTGGTAGATTGGGTGTCACACAGGGCAGCCGATCGAGTGGGCGACAGGGATGGCTGTCGCCCAGGGATCTCTCCGGTCAGGGTGAAACGATTGTGTGTAAGGGCATGGCCTTGCGCCTGCCCGCTGGGGCGACCGCAAGGGTACGCCCCTACGGCTTGGTTGGGTCGGTTGCATAGGATGATGCCTGTAATCGGTCAGATGATTCTCTGGAGTCGAGGCTTTAGCCGGTTACGTTGGCTGAGCGCCAGACCGCCTTAAGGCTCGATTCCAATCGGCCAGGAGTTTTTTACAGATTACGGGTGCGCCTGCTCATATGCGGCGATCTGCGGCTCATGCTTGAGCAGGTAGCCGAGCTCGTCCACCCCTTGCAGCAGGCACATCTGCGCGAACGGGTCAATCGGGAAGGTGGCGGTCGTGCCGTCGGGCAGGGCCACGGTGCGCGCCGCCAGGTCAACCGTGACCTGCGCCGCCGGATCGGCCGCGGCCAGATCGAGCAGCCGGCGATGGGTCGCCGCGTCCACGGCCACAGGCAGCAGGCTGTTCTTCAGCGCGTTATTGCGGAAGATGTCCGCGAAGGACGTGCTGATCACGGCGCGAAAGCCGAAGCCGGCCAGCGCCCAGGGCGCGTGCTCGCGCGAGCTGCCGCAGCCGAAGTTGTCACCGGCCAGCAGCGCCTGGCAGCCCCGCGCCTCCGGTTGGTTGAGCGGGAAGTCCGGCTTTGGGACGCCGGTCGCATCGTAGCGCCAGTCGGCGAACAGGTTGTCGCCCAGCCCGGCTTTGTCCGTCGTCTTCAAGAACCGCGCCGGGATGATCTGGTCGGTGTCAATGTTGTCAAGCGGCAGCACGACCAAGCGGGAGATGAGAGTCGCAAAAGGTTGCATTGGGTTATCCTTTGTTCTTCGTGGTGCGTGTTACGTGGTGCGTGGTCCGTTTGCTACAACTTGCTGCCAGCACAATAGTTACGTACCACGCATCACCCACTACGCTCCACGCATCACGCAATGATCGTCCTGGGATCCGCCACGCACCCCATCACGGCCGAGGCGGCTGCGGTGAGGGGACTCGCCAGGAAAGTGCGGCCGCCGGGGCCCTGCCGGCCCTCGAAGTTGCGGTTGCTGGTGCTGACCGCGTACTGGCCGGGCGCGAGCTGGTCGCCGTTCATGGCGATGCACATGCTGCACCCCGGCTCCCGCCACTCGCAACCCGCTTCCTTGAACACAACATCGAGCCGCTCGGCCTCAGCCTGGGCCTTGATCTTCTGCGAGCCGGGGACCACCAGCGCGCGCACGTTGGGATGCACTTTGCGGCCGCGCAGCACCTGGGCAGCCTGGTGCAGATCGCTCAGACGGCCGTTGGTGCAGGAGCCGATGAAGACCACGTCAATCGGCCGGCCGGCTATCGGTTGGCCGGGATGCAGCGCCATGTAAGCCAGCGCCTTGTCAAGGGCCTTGCCGTCGTCATTGGCAACCGGATCGGGCACGCGGCCGGTGACGGGGATGCCCATGCCGGGGTTGGTGCCGAAGGTGATCATCGGCTCCAGCGCGTCGGCGTCCAGGCTGATGTTTTTGTCGTAGGTCGCGCCCTCATCGCTTGGCAAGCTGCGCCAGCGGGCCAACGCCGCGTCCCAGGCAGCACCTACGGGCGCGAAGGGCCGGCCGGCCAGATACTCGAACGTGACCTCGTCTGGCGCGACCAGCCCGGCCCGCGCGCCGCCCTCGATGCTCATGTTGCACACGGTCATCCGCTCTTCCATGGTGAGCGCCCAGATGGCCGAGCCGGTATATTCGATGACGTGCCCAGTGCCGCCGCCCACGCCGATTCTGGCGATGATAGCCAGGATGATGTCCTTGGCCGTAACCCCCGGCCGCAGCCGGCCCGTCACATCCACCCGGAAGGTCTTCGGGCGGGCCTGGAGCAGGCATTGGGTGGCCAGCACATGCCCCACCTCGCTGGTGCCGATGCCGAATGCTAATGCACCAAACGCGCCGTGGGTCGCGGTGTGGCTGTCGCCGCACACGATGGTCATGCCTGGTTGGGTCAGCCCCAGCTCCGGCCCGATCACGTGGACGATGCCCTGTCCGCCGCTGGCGGGATCATAGAGCGGGATGCCGAAATCGCGGCAGTTGGTCGCCAGCTGCCCGATCTGCTTCGCGGCCAGCGCATCGCGGATGGGCAGGCTGCGGTCGTGGGTCGGGATGCTGTGATCCACGGTCGCCACGGTCTTATCGGGCCGGCGCACCGACAGCCCGCGCTCGCGCAGGGTTTGGAACGCCTGGGGCGAGGTGACTTCGTGCACCAGGTGCAGGTCAATGTAGAGCACGGCCGGGCTGCCCGGCTCCTGTGCTACAATGTGAGTGTCCCAGATTTTGTCGAAGAGTGTCTTAGGCATGGTTGCTCCAATCGGGTAGACAAGTAGAGAAGTAGACAAGGATACAAGGATACGGCCTTGTTTCCCTGTTTCCTTGTTTACTTGTTTCCTCACCTGCTCTCCCCCGCCTTCATCACCGTAAGCAGTTTGTTTAGGGCGCTGGTATACGCCTTCGCGCTGGCGACGATGATGTCGGTGTCTGCGCCGTGGCCGCTGTAAGTGCGGGAGCGCGGGCCGGCCTGCGTCAGCGTGTACTCGCCGTTGCCGTTGCCGCGGCCGGTCGGCTCCAGGCGGATGGTCACTTCGCCCACCGCATCAATGCCTTCGGTCACCGCCTTGATGCTGAACTCGGTGAGCACATTGGGCACCTGGACGATGCGGTTGATGGCCTTGTAGACCGCGTCCACCGGGCCGGTGCCGATGGCTGCATCCTCGCGCGCCATGCCGTCGGGGCCGCGCAGGCGCACGGTAGCCGTGGGGCGCAGGCCGCTGCCGCACGAGACCTGGATGTGCTGCAGCCGCCACAACTCCTGCGGCTGGTACACCTCGTCGTTGATGATGGCCTCGATATCGGGATCGCTCACCACCTTCTTCTTGTCACACAAGTCCTTAAACCGCTCGAACACCCGGTTGAGCTGCTCCCCAGTCAGGTCGTAGCCCAGCTCCAGCACTTTGGTTTGAAACGCGTGGCGGCCACTGTGCTTGCCCAACACCAGCCGGCTTTCGTTGATGCCCACGGTGTCGGGGCGCATGATCTCGTAGGTGAGCGGGTTCTTGAGCATCCCATCCTGGTGGATGCCCGCCTCGTGTGCGAACGCGTTCGCGCCGACGATGGCCTTGTTGGGCTGCACCACCATGCCGGTGTACGCGCTGACCAGCCGGCTGGTGCGCATGATCTGGGTGGTGTCAATGCGGGTGCCCACGCCGTAGACCGCCGGCCGGGTGTGGAGCGCCATCACGATCTCCTCCAACGAGGTGTTGCCGGCCCGCTCGCCGATGCCGTTGATGGTCACCTCAGCCTGCCGTGCGCCGTTCTGGATCGCGGCCAGCGTGTTGGCGGTGGCTAAGCCCAGGTCGTCGTGGCAGTGCGCGGAGATGATGACGCCTTGCGCGCCTGGCACGTGCTCCCGAATGCCCGCGATCAGCGCGCCGAACTCGGCCGGGGTGGTGTAACCCACCGTGTCCGGGATGTTCAGCGTGGTCGCGCCGGCTCTGATCGCCACTGCCAGCACCTGGTACAGGAACTCCGGGTCGGAGCGGCCCGCGTCCTCGGGCGAGAATTCGATGTCGGCGCATAGGCTCCGGGCGTAGGCCACCATCTCGCCCACCCGCTTGACGCACTCCTCCCGACTGATCTTGAGCTTGTGCTGCAGGTGGATGTCGGACGTAGCCAGGAAGGTGTGGATGCGCGGCCGGCGGGCAGGCTTCACCGCATCCCAGGCCCGGTCAATGTCGGCCCGGTTGGCGCGCGCCAGGCCGGCGATGATCGGTGCGCCTTCCTCCCCGCCGACCTCGGTCGCCACCCGGCGCACGGCCTCGAAGTCACCCGGCGACGCGATGGGAAAGCCCGCCTCGATGACGTCCACCCCCAGCCGCGCCAACTGCCGCGCAATCTCCAGCTTCTCATCCATATTCAGCGTCGCACCCGGCGACTGCTCGCCATCGCGCAGCGTGGTGTCGAAGATGCGGACGATGTCAGTTTTAGTCTCGTTCATGGTGACTCCGTAGAGAATTGCGGATTGGTGATTTAGAATTGCGGATTTCCGGCAAGGCGCATCTACCACCGTAATCCGCAATTCGCAGTCCACAATCCGCAATGATTCACGCCCCACCCTGTCCCGGCTTAACCTCTCGCGGATTCAGCCACGGCATCATGCGGCGCAGCTCACGGCCCACTTGCTCGACCTGTGAGGTCGTTCCCTCTTGCCGCCAGCGGTTGAAGTTGGGCCGGCCGGTCTGGTTTTCCTCGATCCACTCCTCGGCGTAGGCGCCGCTACGGATGTCGGCCAGGATCTGGCGCATGGCCGCGCGGGTCTGGTCGGTGATGATCTTGGGACCGGCGGTGTAGTCGCCGTGCTCGGCCGTGTCGCTGACGCTGTAGCGCATGTAGCTCAGGCCGCCCTGGTACATCAGGTCCACGATCAGTTTTAACTCGTGCAGGCACTCGAAGTAGGCGATCTCGGGCTGGTAGCCGGCCTCGACCAGGGTGTTGAAGCCGTTTTCCACCAGCGCGCTGACGCCGCCGCACAGCACGGCCTGTTCGCCGAACAGGTCGGTCTCGGTCTCCTCGGCGAAAGTGGTCTCCAGGATGCCCGCCCGGCCCGCGCCCAGCGCGCGTGCATAGGCCAGCGCGTTCGCTTTGGCGTTGCCGCTGGGATCCTGGTACACAGCCAGCAGCGCAGGCACACCCTGGCCGGCTAGGTAGGTCTCGCGCACGCGGTGACCCGGCCCTTTGGGCGCGATCATGCTCACGTCCACGTTGGCCGGCGGGATCACCTGGCCGAAGCGGATGCTGAAGCCGTGCGCGAACATCAACGTTTTGCCCGCGGTCATAGCCGTTGCGATGTGCTCGCGGTAAAGCTGCGCCTGGCCCACGTCGGGGGTGAGGATCATCGCCGTGTCGGCTGCGCGTGCCGCGTCAGCCACCGGCATGACCCTCAGGCCCGCGGCCTCGGCCTTGGCCCACGACTTGCTGCCGGGATACAGCCCCACGACGACGTTCACGCCCGAATCGTGCAGGTTCAGCGCATGCGCGTGCCCCTGGCTGCCGAAGCCGATGATGGCGACGGTCTTGCCCGCCAGCCGGTTGGGGTCGGCGTCTTGATCGTAGTAGATGTTTGCCATGATGAGATGAGCTCCTGGTCAGATTATTTGCTGGATTGGAGGCTTTAGCCGGTCTCCTCCCCACCGGGCGAAACCGGCTGAAGCCTCGATTCCGGATTGTCAAGTTTAGGTTTTGTCCATTGTCTGGATCGGAGGCTTTATTCGGTCACTGCCCCACCGGGCGAAACCGGCTGAAGCCTCGATTCCGGAATGTTCACTGCTGTGCGTAAACTGCCGCCCTGTCGCTTGCCTCATTCCCCTCGGCCGGCGGCAGGCCCGTGAAATAGCCGGACCCGCGCACCATGGCCACCAGGCCGGTGCGGACCATCTCCAGGATGCCGTAGGGCGCCAGCATCCCCACGATGGAGTCAATCTTGGCCTCCGGGCCGGTGACCTCGACGATCACCGAGTCGGCGCAGATGTCCACCACCTTCGCCTTGTAGATGTCCACCATCTGGTTGAGTTCGAACAGCGTCTGCGGGTTGGCCTTCACCTTGATCAGCGCCAGGTCGCGTGTGACTGACGGCTCGTGGGTCACGTCCTGCACGTCAATCACATTGACGAGCTTGAACAGGTTGTTGGCGACCATGGCCGCGCTCGTTTTGTTGGCGTCCACTACGATGGTCATGCGGGAGATGTCGGGGTTTTCCGTGTGCCCCACGGTGAGGCTTTCGATGTTGAACCCACGGCGGCGAAACAGGCTGGCGACGCGGGTCAGTACGCCTGGCTTATTTTCCACCAGTGCCATCAACACATGGGTTGATTTCTTACCGTTGCCGTTGGAGCGGTCTACGAGAGTCATGGTTGCTTTCCTTTCTCACAACCCGCTTGCGATCCGTTCGTTCACGGGACGCCGCAGCATGTCGTTCAGCGCCTTGCCGGGCGCGACCATCGGGTAGACGTTCACTTCTTGCTCCACCACGAAGTCCAGCAGCACGGGTCCGCTGTGCGAGCGCGCCTCCGCGATCACTTCGCCCACCTCGGCTTTGCTCTGCGCGCGCATGCCCATGATGCCGTAGGCGCCGGCCAGCTTCAGCAGGTCCGGGCTGGTGATGTCTACCTCAGAGTAGCGATGGTTGTGGATCAGCTCCTGCCATTGGCGCACCATGCCCAGGAAGCCGTTGCGCATCACCGCGATCTTGACGCGGCGCTGCTCCTGCATGATCGTCGCCAGCTCAGGGATGCTCATCTGGAAGCCGCCATCACCCACGACGACCCAGATCTCGTCGTCCGGCCGGGCGAAGCTGGCGCCGATGGCCGTGGGGACGCCGAATCCCATCGCGCCCAGCCCGCCGGAGGTCAGCAGGCCGTTCTTGCGCTCGGTGCGGAAGTATTGGGCAGTCCACATTTGATGCTGGCCCACGTCGGTGATGACGGTCACGTTCTCGCTGCCCACCTGGCGTTGGATCTCACTCAGCACGAACGGCACGTGCAGCGTGTCGTCCTCCTGACCCAAGATATCACGCGTCCGGGCTTCGTTCTGCCACTCTGCGATCGGCGCAAACCAGGCTTCTCGGGCCCGGTACTCAATTAACGGCATGAGCTGCACCAGCACGTGTTTTACATCGCCTACGATACCCACGTCAACCAGCACGTTTTTGTTGATCTCGGCCGGGTCAATGTCCACATGGATCACGTGTGCGTGCTTGGCGTAGGAGGCCAGGTTGCCGGTGACGCGGTCGTCGAAGCGCATGCCCAGGGCGATCAGCAGATCTGCGTTTTGGATCGCCTGGTTGACCCACGCCTCGCCATGCATGCCCATCATGCGCAGGTTCAGCGGGTGTGATTCGGGAATGCTGCCGATGCCCAGCAGGGTGGTGGAGATGGGAATGTTGCCCCGTTCCGCAAACTCGCGCAGCTCGTTGTGGGCGCCGCTGAGGATGACGCCGTGGCCTGCCAGGATGATGGGGCGTTGCGCATTGTTGATATACGTCGCGGCCTGCTCGATCTGTCGATCAGTGCCGCGCGAGCGGGGGCGGTAACCGGGGAGGCGCACGGTGATGGCGTCGTAATCGAAGTCGGCCGCGGCGAACTGGACGTCTTTGCAGATGTCCACCAGCACCGGGCCAGGGCGGCCGCTGCGGGCGATGTAAAACGCTTCCTTCATCACCTGGGGCAGCTCTCGCACATCCTTCACCAGGTAATTGTGCTTCGTCACCGGCAGCGTTACCCCGGTCACGTCGGTCTCCTGGAACGCGTCCGATCCGACCAGGGCGGATGCCACCTGCCCAGTGATGGCCACGATGGGGACCGAGTCCAGCATCGCATCCGCCAGGCCGGTCACAAGGTTGGTGGCGCCCGGCCCGGAGGTCGCCATGCACACGCCCACCTTGCCGCTGGCTCGGGCATAACCCCCGGCCGCGAACGCCGCATTCTCTTCATGCCGCATCAGCACATGGTGGATCGATGGATAGTCCAGCAGTGCGTCGTAGGCGGGCATGATCGCACCGCCGGGGTAGCCGAATACGACCTCGACCCCCTCGCACAACAAGCTCTCCCAGATGATTTGGGCGCCAGTTCGTTGCATTGATAGCCTCCAAAATGAGTGCTGTAAACAGAAACGCCCGCCACATGCACGGGACTGCGCACTTGTGGCGGGCGTCATTGCCTGGATACGCCTGCGATGGCGTTGGTCGGTTACCGCCCCAGGAGCGCATGGGGCAAGGCATAAAGAAAGGGCCTCCTGGTGGGGAGGCCCTTCTCACGGTTTCAGGGTCTACGCTGGCTCTACTCCGGCCTAGCAGGTCCTCCCAAACAGCGATAGCTCCTTGATGACAAGGAGCTTGCTAATCACGATAAGTGCCAGGCTGATGTTGGGAGTCATTGTGGGTGCTTTCTCACAAGATAGCGGGGACTGTAACACAGGTTTGTAGGGATGTCAATTTCGAAAAATGGGCAAAAAAACATCTTGGCTCCATCCTTTTCGCAGCTCATCCACGCACCTCCCTCAAGGTGGCCTGCGCGGCCGTTAACAGTAAACCGGCATCACTCCCTAGCGCGATCATGGTGAAGCCACGGTCGACCGCAGCCCGCGCGCCCGCGGCGTCCCCTACGTAGAGGCCTAATGCCATCCCAGCGGCGCGGCACGCTGCGATCACCCGATCAACCGCTTGCTGCACGTGCGGGTGGCCCACCTGCCCCAGCATCCCCAGGCTGCCTGAGAGGTCATAGGGGCCGACGAAGAGGGCGGCCACGCCGGGGACTTGGAGGATTGACTCGATGTCGTTCACTGCGTCGTTGTGCTCGATCTGCAGGATGATCGCCAGCGACTCATTGGCGGCCGCCACGTAATCACCGAACGACAGCCCCCACCCGTGAGCGCGCGTCGGCCCGGCCCCGCGTCGGCCGGCCGGTGGGTACAGGCACTACGCCACCGCTGCGCGCGCTTCGGCCGCCGAGCGGATCTGGGGGATGATCACCCCGTCACAGCCGGTGTCCAGCGCCTTTTTGATCCACGCCTCGCTGGCCTCAGGCACGCGGATGATGCACGGGCAGCGGCCGCCCGCGGCCTGGATGTGGGCCTTTGCGTGGGCCACGTCCATCGGCGAGTGCTCCAGGTCAATCCACAGATGGTACGAGACACAATCAACAACAGGGCTTGGTGCTCAGTATCCGGCTGGTGCTGCCGGCGATTTAGTTTCGCCAAGCAATGCATGACGAGAAGGGGTTTCGAACCCTCAAGGGGATGCGAACTTATCCCCCGCCATCGGGTGATACCGTTGGCTGATTGTTTGTTGCAGTTACGCCGCGAGTTGTCGTGTTGCGTTGCCGAAGTTGGGAGTGGGCGGCGCGGCGGAAATATGGCAAAATGGCTGGCGCGGGCCGAGCCCGACACCATCAGAGCGGGAGGAGCGCAGCCATGTGTCTGCATGCGAGTGATGAAGCCTATGCGA
>CAZKEF010000078.1:0-14569 GCA_964551735.1 uncultured Anaerolineales bacterium | reverse complement strand
CCGGCCGCCAGGGCTGCGTTGACACCGGCTTTGGCGCCGGCCGCATCCCCTTCCAAGACTGCATTGTAAATGGCTTCGATCTGGGACATGAAATGGCTCCTACTGTAAGTTTTACAGGTACAAATCCGCGCGCAATTTGAGCTGGCCCTTTCGCAGCAGCGCAGCACGGCGCGCACGGATGCGCTCCACATCAATCGGGTACTGCCCGTACTCGTGCACGGTGCGATACATGGTGACCACATTGACCACCGGCACCAGGTCGTGCACCTCGCTGGATGAGCCGATGAAAATGCCGCCCTGCGGGCCGATCTTTTCGATCAGTTCCAGCGTTTCGTCCTCCACATCGTAGGGCGTGCCGTAGGGCAGCGTCTGCGCGCAGCAGACGTTGCCGAAGAGCAGCTTGTGCGGGTACTGCCGCCGGATCTCGAAGATGTCGTTGCAGCCGTTGCGCTCGATGGGGTTGAGTCCGTCGGCGCCCAACTCGTCGAAGATGATGGGCAGGAAGCTGCCATAGCGGCCATCGGTGTGATAGAGGAACTTCATGCCCGCCTGCTTGATCGGATCCATGATCCAACGCCAGCGCGGTAACCCCTCGCGGCGCACCCAACTCGGCTTGAAGATGGGGCCGGTGGTGGTCGCCACATCCTCGCCCATGAACAGCAGCGGCGTCTGGCCGACCTCGGCGTAGGTCTGCGCGATGTAGGCCGAAAACTTGCCGCAGCAGTCCATTACGTGCGCCACCAGCTCCGGCGCATCGTAGATCGCCTGGCAGAAGAGCTCCATGTCCATGTAGCTGTACGCGTCGGTGATCGGCCCCTCGACCGCGCCGATGAAGACGATGTCGTGCTCGGCCAACGTCTCCTGGATCTGCTTGATGAGTGGCGCGTACCACGCGCGCACCTCCTCGTACTTCGGGAGCTGCGGCATGTGCTGCTCCAGCCCGCGCAGATCGCTGAACGGCCGCTGTGCGATCCACGCCGTGCCGCCGGCCTGATCCACCACCCAGTTGTCAGGATTGACGCCGAAGAAGCGGATCCAGTTGACGATCTTGTCGCCCATCCAATGGTTGACCGGATCGTAGACCGAACGGGTGACATCGAGGCCCGCGTTCTTCCAGGCAAGCGCGTTGACCTCCAGCAGCTCTTCCCAAGAATGGCTGCGCGCCCGGTCGTAACCGCCGAGCTGTTCCAGCAGCGGCCCGCAGTCGCTGTAGTCGTAGGTCAGGATGCGGTCTATCGGCTGCCAGTTGATGGCTCGTTTGAAGCGTTCCTGGTTGTTCATGCCGTTATACCTCCGCGCCGTATGGTGTCCCTGTAATCGTCTCTACCATCGCCCAGAAGTTTTCCAACGGCGTGTCGAGCTGGACGTGGTGCGTCGGACCGATGATGAGCCCGCCGTCCCTGCCGACCGTCCGCAGACGGGCCAGAACCTCGTCGCACACCTGCTGCGGCGTGCCGAAGGGCAACGTGTCCTGTTCGTCAATGGTGCCCCAGAAACAGAGCCGGTCGCCGTACAGCCGCTTGAGCTCGGCGGGATCCATGGAGGCCGGCTGGATGGGGTTCAGCACGTCCAGGCCGATCTCGATCAGCTCCGGGATGATGGGTAGTATGTTGCCGTCGCTGTGATAAGCGACCTTCAAGCGCGGGTTGAGCGCCTTGATCTCGCTGATGAAGCTCGCCATGCGCGGCTTCAGGAAGCGCCGCCAGTGGCGAGGCGACATCAGCATAGCGTGTTGCGCGCCTATGTCGTCGCCGATCCAGATCATGTCCACGCCCATCTCGACCAGTTTTTTGGCCGCGGTCAGGTGATAGTGGTACGGGATGTCCAGGATCGCTTCAGCCAGATCGGGGTTTGTCACCAGGTCGGCCAGCATCCGCTCGTAGCCGCGCAACGCCCAGGCGGTCTCCCAGATGGTCGTCACGGTCACGCCGGTGATCCAGTACTCGTCCCCGAACTGTTCCAGCGTCCACTGGGCATCGCAGTACAGCTCTGGCCGAGCCGGATCGGGCGCGCGGTACCGGGAGATGGCCCCGTCGTCGGCCAGCGGATGCCCGATCATCTCGGTGTAATGGCCGACGCCGAAGGGGGTCTCATAGGGCGCCGACCGCCACGTGACGCCCCACTCGTCGGTGTACTCGTCGGCGTCGCCGTAGTAGCTGTTGGCCCAGCCGACCGAGGTTTGCAGCATGTCCACGCCCAGCGCCCGCTCCAGCTCGTAGGTATTGCCGCCGCCGTGGGGATTGTGGGCCGGCCGGGCGAGGTTCAGCGCCTTGTCCCCGCGGGCCATGTCGGCCTGCAGCCGCGCCGCAAACTCCGGCGTGAAGCTGATCTGCATGGGGCAGCGGTCGGGTTCCTGGTGGCTCAGCGCCGCAGCGATGCGTTCACGGTGGTTCATGGATCTCCTCGGTTGTTGAATCAGCGAGTCAACGAATCAACGAATGACGAATAGTGAATGACGCATCACGCATTACGCAATACGCATCACGCACCACGCCCCTATGCGCCCACCCGCACAACGAGCGTCCAACGCCGAACGCCGCGGGCCGGGACGACCGTCACTTCGCCCTTCTGCCAGGCCACGGCCAGGTCGTCGTACCAGCCGGTGGTCGGCTCGGGGGCCACCACGGCCTCGCTGTTGACCAGGCCTTCGTCCACCCAGAGCCCCAGGTAAGGCACGTCCGCTGGGTCCCATTCGAGGCGCAGCCAGTGGCCTGATTCGAGCCGCCGCACCTCGGCCCAGGATGGCCGGGCATCGGGCGGGGCGAAGAACTTGCGGCCTCGGCCCAGCGCAGGCGGCCCGACTTGGTCGAGGCGGGCACGGCGGCCGTCCGGCGCGGTCGCCTCGGGCCAGGCGTAGCGGGCCTCCCGCGGCCCCCAGCCTACGTCCGGCCCGGCGGTGTTGACCACTTCGGTCAGCTCCGGCGGGAGAACGATCCGGCAGTCGGGGCCGGCCAGGAACTGCGGGTGCGCGGCCCACATGTAGGGGAGCGGGTCGTCGCCCAGGTTTTCCAGCGTGTAGCGCAGGATCAAGGTATCTTCTGGGTGATGCGTGTGACCGGCTGACCCTGAAGGGGGCTGACGCACAGCCTCGATTCCGGCGAGCGATCCCACAACGTCTGTCTGGCCCAACGTGGCAGTGCGCGTCAGGCGGTAGGGGAGGGCGCGGCCACGCAGGGTCAGGGTTAGCTCCCCGCCTGCGGCGCGGGCGACTTCCCACGGCAGCGCCCAGGCCTCGCCGTGGTCGGGCAAGGGGACGCCGTGCTGCAGGCCGGGGCCGGGATAGGCGCACGCCAGGATGGTCGGGAACATCTCGTCCCAGCCGGCCATGTCCTGTTCGACAAAGGGTGCACCGTAGGCCACGGGCCGCACCGGCCGGCCGGGCATGGGACCGGGGAGCCACTCGAGGTCTCCGCGTTTGTCCAGCAGCGACACGATCTTGGCGCCCATCTGCGGCGCGATCACGACCCGCAGGACATCATTCTCCAGCGCCCACGCGGGAATGTTGTGCCAGATGGTGGCTGAAAGGTTGTTGGTGTTCATGGTTGTGGCCCCCTGACGGCTGACTGCCGACCGTCATTCGTCATTCGTCGTCCGTCGTCCCCTAATACCCGCCGTACTCCCGCACCGTCTCATACATCGCCAGCAGGTTCGCCACCGGCACGTTGGCCTGGACGTTGTGGATGGTGCTGAAGACGAACCCCCCGCCTTTGCCGAAGATCTCCAGCCGCTGGCGCACCTCCGCGCGCACCTCATCCGGCGTGCCGAAGGGGAGGGTGCGCTGAGTGTCCACCCCGCCGCCCCAGAAGGTGATCCGGTCGCCGAAACGGGCCTTCAGTTCGGCCGGGGCCATGGCGGCCGCCGAGGTCTGCACCGGGTTCAGGATGTCGAAGCCGGCCTCGATAATGTCCGGGATCAGCGGTTGGATCGAGCCGCAGGTGTGGATGAAGGTCTTCCACGACGTGTGCGTGTGTACCCAGTCGTTGACCCGCTGAAAGAACGGCTTATAGAGTGTGCGGAACGCTTTGGGCGAAATGAGACAGGCGTTCTGTGACCCGAAATCGGTGCCGCTGATCCAGGCCACCGACACCCAGTCACCCACGGCCTCATACACGCGCGGTAGGTTCGCCAGGGCGATCTCACATTGGCGCTCGAACACCGCCATGACGTAGTCTTTGCGGGTCACGGTGCTCATGTACCACTCGGCTACGTCCCGGATGCCCTTGGGATGCTTGACCCACGGCCCCGGCACCAGCGCGATGTCGCCGAACCCCGCGCCGCCGAAGACCATCACCAGCGCGCGGTCCGTACCGCGATAGAGCCGCTCCGACTCGGCGCGTAGATGCGCCAGGTCGGCCTCGGAGATGGGGCTGTAGTCCGAGGCGTTGTCGGCCGGATCGAGGCTGGCGTCATCAATCGGCTGCTGACGGATGAGCGAGTCGAAGTAGAAACCGCCCCTGGGCATCACTGCGCTGGGCGGTGCTGACTTGTCGCCGTCCACGTACATCAGGAGGTCGCCGGTCTCATTTGGCTCGGTGTTGAATTTGCCGGGCACCAGCAGCGGCGTGCCATCCCAGAAGGTCCACGGCTTCCAGTCCTCGTTGTTGAAGCCGAACATGGTTCCCGGCGTGGCCAGGCCGACCACATCCACGCTGAGGCGCTCCTGCAAGTCGGGCGCGATCTCGCCCAGCATTTGATACGGTTCGATGACCTTGACCGGCGTCCCCGGCGGGTCCAGCCGCAGCGCCTGCCGCAGCGCGTAGACTGTGGTTACGTGCATACCGGTCTGGCCGCAGCCGCCCAGGTCGAGCGGGATGCGGTCGGCCTCCCGGTGCGCTAGCGCGGCGATAACGCGTTCTCTCGAATTCATCCCATTATCCTTTTGCCGCGATCTTCGTGCGGGCGCGTTCGGCGCGGGCCTGACGGCCTTGCGAGATCGCCACGGCCGCGATCAGCAGCAGGCCCAGGGCGACGCGTTGGATGAAGGTGTTGAACCCTAGGAGGTTCATGCCGTTGTTGAGGACGCCGACCAGGATGACGGCCAGGAAAGTCCCAAAGATCGTGCCTTTACCGCCGGCTGTTGCGGCTCCGCCCAGGAAGACCGCGGTGATCGCCTGGAGTTCCAGGCCCGTGCCGTTCACCGGGTTGCCCGACGTCGTGCGCGCCGTCAACAGCACTCCTGCCAGCCCCGCGATGCTGCCCGACAGCATGTACATCAGGATGCGGACGCGGGAAAGGTTGATGCCGGCCAGGCGTGCGGCTGTCGCGTTGCCGCCGATGGCGTAGATGGCCCGGCCGAAGTCGGTGTACGTCATGATGATGTGCACGAGGATCGCGACGAGCACCAGGACGACCGTCAGGACAGGGATGCCGGTCCATTTAGAGCCGGCCAGCGGCGGGATGGCCAGGTCTTGTAGGAAGCGGCCTTGGGCCAGCCAGGTGAACTGCGGCTGGGTGAGCACGCCGATAGGCTTGCCCTCCGGCGCTAGTAGGAATGCGAAGCCTGCGAACGCAGCCAGGGTGCCCAGGGTCGCGATGATCGGGTTCACCCGGAGCTGGGTGACGATCAGGCCGTTGATCGCGCCGGCCAACGCGCCGGCCATGATCCCGCCGAGTACGGCGAGCAATACGTTGTTGGTGGGCAGGATCTTGAGCGCGCCCACCGTCCCTGTACCCACCAGCACGGAGGCTGCCACCACCGAGCCGACCGATGCGATCGAACCGACCGAGATATCCAGCGCACCCGCCACGATCACCACCGTCTCGCCGATGGCCAGCAGGCCGACGATCACGATCGCCTGGGCTAGGCTGTTCATCAGGTTTTGCCAGGAGAAGAACTTGTCGCCCCCGGTCAACCCAAACCACCGGCTCGCGACCGTCACAAGGAAGACAAGGACGACCAGTGCGAACATGAGCGAGAGGTTGTCAGCGCCGATGAACCCGATCAGGCGGCGGCCTGCGGCTGCGCCGCCCCGCGCGGGGGAGGCAGTTGGGGAAGATGATTTGCTGCTCATGCTGTGCCGTTCTCCTGGGATGTGGTGACGGTTCCGGTCGGAACCGTGGATAATTGATCAACCATAGCAAGCGCGAGGACCGCTTCTTCGGTGGCTTCAGACCCGCGCACCTCGCCGGTGATCCGGCCGGACTGCATCACGTAGATGCGGTCCGAAAGGCCGAGGATCTCCGGTAGTTCGGAGCTGATGAACATGATGCCCAGCCCCTGGTTGGCCAGGTCGTCAATGAGGCGATAAATCTCCGCCTTGGCACCCACATCAATGCCGCGCGTCGGCTCGTCAAGGATCAGGACCCTTGGCTTCGCCGCCAGCCAGCGCGCCAATACGACCTTCTGTTGGTTGCCGCCGGAGAGCTTGCCGACTTCTTGCTCAAGGGACGGGGTGCGCACACGCAATGTTTCGACGAACCCGCTCGCGATGCTCCGTTCCAGGCCGCGGCGCACGAAATGGAAGCGGCTGATGCGGCGCAAAATCGCCAGGGACGCGTTCTCCAGGACGCTGCGGATCAACACCAAGCCCTCGCGCTTGCGGTCCTCGGGCGCGAAGCCGATCCCTTTGGCGATGGCGTCATCGGGTCGGCGGATGGTTACCTCCCGGCCGTCGAGCGTGATCTGCCCTTTAGTCTTCGGCAGCTCGCCGAAAATGACCTTCGCCAGCTCCGTCCGGCCCGCGCCGATCAAACCTGAGAACCCAACGACCTCACCCGCGTTGATGTTAAAGCTCACATCGTGGTGCCAGTTGCTGTACAGGCCAGTCACCCGTAACACTTCGCGATCGGTGCCTGCGCGCCGCCGTTGGATGAACTCGGACAGCTCACGCCCCACCATCAAACGCACGATTTCGCCGTCGGTCAGCTCGGCTGCCGGCCTGACCGCGACAAGCTGGCCATCGCGCAGGATGGCGACGCGGTCGCACAGGCGCAGGATCTCTTTGATGCGGTGGGAGACGTAAATGATCGCCACCCCCTCGTCGCGCAGCCGCCGGACCAGCGTGAAGAGACGATCCACCTCTTCATCCGTCAGCGACGAGGTCGGCTCGTCCAACGCCAACACCCGCACCCCCGACTTGAGCGCCCGCATGATCTCTACCAGTTGGCGTTGGGCGGACGAAAGCTCCTCGCCCCGCAGGTGCATCGGGAGGATATCTTCGAATCCATATTGGGCCAGGCTGCGGCGCACTTGTTCGTTAAGCTTCAGTCGGGAGAATAGGCCAAGCCGCTTTGGCAGCTCACCGGCCCAGATGTTTTCGGCAACATCAACCCCCGGGATGATTTCGGGCTCCTGGTAGATGACCCGGATCCCGGCCTTGTGTGCGGCGCGCGGATTCGAGAAGGTGAGCCGCTCGCCGTCAATGGTCAGGGTCCCGGTGTCGGGCTGGTAGTCGCCGTTGATGATCTTGAGCAGCGTGGATTTCCCGGCCCCGTTCTCACCCATAAACGCGAGGATCTCGCCGGGGCGGATGTCCAGCGAAACGTCGTTGAGGGCCTGGACGTTGGGAAACGCCTTGCTGACGTTGCGGATCTCCAATGTCCCCGCTGGGTTGGGCGGTGCTGCCGCCTCAGGCGGCGCGGTGACTGGTGTGCTTGTGGTCATGATCGGGCACCTGCTCCCGTCTGCTTACCATATCCCGCTTCCGGCGGGTCGCAGACCCGCCGGAAGCTAAAGGCTGTCAGTGCGTTACGTTCTCAGCAGGCTGCAAACCTGCTGAGAACGTAAGTATACCAGAAACCTACTTCGAGCAGTTGGCCAGCGAGATCGGGTCGAAGGTGGTCGCGTAGGTGTTCGGGTCCACGATGGAGGTCGGCGCGTATGAGTTGGCCGGCGGCATCTTGCCGTTGACGACGGCATCGTAGAGCACGGTGGCCGCGGTCTTGCCCACATCCAGGCCGGAGATGAACAGGCCGGCCTTGAAGCCGGATGGCTGGCCGGCGGCCCAGGGCTTGCAGGCCTCGTAGGAGCCGAGGCCGACGCCGATGATGTCATCGGTCTTGACGCCGGCGGTGGCCAGGGCATTCAGGGTGCCGAGCACGCCCTCGTCGTTGCAGCCGAAGACGATCCAGTTGGTGATGTCCGGGTGAGCGGTGATGACCGGGCCGGCGGCATCCTGGGCGGAGAGGGTCTCGCCGGTGTAGGGCACGGGGAAGACCTGGGCTTCGGGCACGCCTGCGGCGATGATGGCGGCCTTCTCGTTGTCGGTGCGATCGTTGCAGACGGAGAGGGTCTGGACCTCGACGGAGAGGACGCCGACCTTCTTGGCCGAGTCCTGCAGCCAGCCGCTCTCGGTGAGCAGCTTGGCCGCGGCCTCGCCGACCTTTTTGCCCATATCCTTGCCGTCGAAGCCGACGAAGGGCACGGGGTTGCCGGTCTCGTCCACGATGCCGTCATCGGTGGCGATGAGCACCACACCCGCATCTTTGGCCGCCTTGGCGATGGCCGGACCGATGGTCTGGTCGGGCACGGTGATGGCGATGCCCTTAGCCCCGGCTGAGATGGCGTCGTTGACCAGGCTTACGCCCAGGTTGGGGTCGAGCTTGGCGTCGAACTTCTTGGCGTCCGCGCCCAGCTCGTTAGCGGTCGCGACGAAGGAGGTTTGCAGGTCAATGAAGTACTGCTGATCCGCGCTCTTGTTGATCACCACGAACAGCGGCTTTGCGGCCGGCGCCACAGCCCCGCCCGCGGAGCAGTTGGCCAGCGAGATCGGGTCGAAGGTGGTCGCGTAGGTGTTCGGGTCCACGATGGAGGTCGGCGCGTATGAGTTGGCCGGCGGCATCTTGCCGTTGACGACGGCATCGTAGAGCACGGTGGCCGCGGTCTTGCCCACATCCAGGCCGGAGATGAACAGGCCGGCCTTGAAGCCGGATGGCTGGCCGGCGGCCCAGGGCTTGCAGGCCTCGTAGGAGCCGAGGCCGACGCCGATGATGTCATCGGTCTTGACGCCGGCGGTGGCCAGGGCATTCAGGGTGCCGAGCACGCCCTCGTCGTTGCAGCCGAAGACGATCCAGTTGGTGATGTCCGGGTGAGCGGTGATGACCGGGCCGGCGGCATCCTGGGCGGAGAGGGTCTCGCCGGTGTAGGGCACGGGGAAGACCTGGGCTTCGGGCACGCCTGCGGCGATGATGGCGGCCTTCTCGTTGTCGGTGCGATCGTTGCAGACGGAGAGGGTCTGGACCTCGACGGAGAGGACGCCGACCTTCTTGGCCGAGTCCTGCAGCCAGCCGCTCTCGGTGAGCAGCTTGGCCGCGGCCTCGCCGACCTTTTTGCCCATATCCTTGCCGTCGAAGCCGACGAAGGGCACGGGGTTGCCGGTCTCGTCCACGATGCCGTCATCGGTGGCGATGAGCACCACACCCGCATCTTTGGCCGCCTTGGCGATGGCCGGACCGATGGTCTGGTCGGGCACGGTGATGGCGATGCCCTTAGCCCCGGCTGAGATGGCGTCGTTGACCAGGCTCACGCCCAGGTTCGGGTCGAGCTTAGCGTCGAACTTCTTGGCGTCCGCGCCCAGCTCGTTAGCGGTCGCGACGAAGGAGTTCTGCAGGTCAATGAAGTACTGCTGATCCGCGCTCTTGTTGATCGCCACGAACAGCGGCTTTGCGGCTGACGCGGCAGTTTCGGCCTGTTTGGCCGGTTCGGCTGGCGCGGGCGTGGCCGCGGGTGGCATGCAGGCGCTGAGGCCAACTGAGGCCAGCAACAGCATGACGATCACGATGTACAGGGTGCGTTTCATGGATTCTCTCTCCTTAATGGGTGAACAGTTGGAAACGAACAGGGTGATCATAGACCGATGTGTCGGACAGTTGTCGCGATGCGCCTCCTTCCTGAGAACGTTGGTCGGGCTAACCGGGCCAGCCTCGATGTTCTTCCACAAGGATACCGGCCGCTTCCAGGGCTTTGACGAAGTCACCGTAATACAGGTTCGGCTTTTGAAGATGCCAGACGACAGGGCCGAGCAGCCTGTGCGCCTCGGTCTTTTCCAGCCAGGAACAACTAATCACCGCGATGGGCGAGGGTGAGGCTAAGGTTGAGGTCGATATGACGAGCTCAGCCTCAGCCTTAGCCTCAACCCGCAGCGCCCGCACAACTTCCCAGCCGCGCTGCTCGCCCGGCAGTTCCGGTTCTACAATCAAGACATCCGGCCGGACCTGATGTACCAACGCTGATAGCTCCTGACCCGTCTTGGCTCGCACGGTGCGCACACCGCTCTCCTCGGCGTACCTGAGGAGCAGGTTGGCGATGAAAGGGTCGGCTTCGGCGATCAGGCAGATGGCAGGCATAAGGCTTCACAGGCGCTACGTGCGGCAAGGACAATTGAGGATATTAAACCGTATCTGCGGGGCCACTGTCTCGGAAAAATGGAGGGAACACCCGGAGAAATGGAAGGAATTCGCCTTTACAGCGTGGGACGCGTCCCCTGCTGATAGGCGCGCGGGGTCACACCGACCTCTGCGCGAAAGACGCGGGCGAAGTAGCTGGGGTCGGAGAACCCGGTGGCCAGCGCCACCTGGGTGATATTGAACGCGCCACCTGCGAGCAGTTCCCGTGCCTGTTTGATGCGGTAGCGATTAAGGTACGTCACCGGGGCAAGGCCGGTCTCCTGGTGGAAGCACTGCGTCAGGTAGCGGTCACTCAGGCCGACCGCCTGGGCCAATGCCTCGCGAGAAAAGGGTTCGGCATAGTGCTCATGGATGTAGGCCATGGCCTGACGCACGACGCGCTGCGCCTCGCTGCCCAGGCGTTTGTTGCGGCTGAGCGCTTCCGTGACCTGGGCCAGCACCTCGGTGCCGGTAAAGAGGCCTTTGCTCAACACGGCGGCCACGCCCTGTTGCAGCCGTGCCATATCCTGATGGGTGAGGATCTGCGCGGTCAGCACGATCACTGGGGTATCGCGCATCTGTTCACTCTGGCGCATCGCCTCCAATACACCGAAACCGTCCAGTACCGGCATCATTAGGTCCAGCAGCACCAGGTCCGGCCGCTGGCGGCGCATCAACATCAACGCCTCCTGGCCGTTGCGCGCTGTGAGGATGCGACACCGGGGGGCCAGCTCTCTGAGCAGTCGCACGTGCAGGTCCCGGATGCCCGGTTCGTCATCCACCACCAGGATGGTCCGGCCATCGGTGCACTCCGGTTCGAGGCCTTGGCGGGCCAGGGCGCCTAAGAGTTCCTCTGCCGCCATCGGTTTCGCCAGGATGTCCAGCGTCAGCGTCGCGCCACGGTCATCTCCTTCCGCAAATTGGTAGAAAATGACCGGGATATCCCGTGTGGTTGGATTGCGCTGCAAAAGCTGCATCAGCGCCCAACCGCGTTCAGTACCGGGTTCGAAATCCAGCAGGATGGCAGCGGGCGGCGCGGCGATGATTTGGCCGAGCCAGTTGGCGTGGGCGGCCAGCGACATGGTCTCGACCATGAAGCCGCGCGCTGCCAGGTGGCTTGCCAACCGCTCTCCGGCTGGGACGTGCTCAGTCAGAACCAGGACCGTCTCCGCCCAGTCTTCACCGCCGGATAGCCCGCAGGTTGTCCCTTGTAGGATGGGCAGGGTGAAGAAAAAGGTTGATCCCGCGCCGTCGGCCCCGGTGGAGAGGACGCCGATGGCGCCACCGTGAAGCTCGATCAGGCGCCGGCTGATGGCCAGGCCCAGGCCAATGCCGCCGTAACCGCGCCGCGCAGCACGCTTCGACTGGCGAAATTCATCGAAGATGAACTCCTGTTCGACGGCCGGGATACCCATGCCGCTGTCGGTGACTGCAACGACGACCCGGTGCTTGCTGGCCTCGGCCCAGAGGCGGACGTAGCCTTGCTCGGTGAACTTGACCGCGTTGCTGATCAGGTTGAGGACGACCTGCTGTAGCCGCGTGCGGTCGCCCCACACCACAGGCAGATCAGTTGGGATATCGCTTTCCCAGGCGAGTCCTTTTTCCCGTGCCATGGTTTCGCCGAGCATGGTAGCCTGGCTGAGGACATTGCTCAGGTTGAGTGGTTCACTGATGAGTCGCAACTCGCCGGCCTGGCTGCTTGCCAGATCGAGCACATCGCTGATCAGGCGGGCCAGATGCTGGGCGCTGGTGCGGATACTTCGCAAATCCCGTTGGTAGGCCGTGGGTAGATCGGTTTGGCGGCCGCCCCGCTCACGCAGCAACATCTCGATGGTGCCGACGATGAGGCTAAGCGGCGTGCGCAGCTCGTGGCTGACGGTGGAAAGAAAGCGGCTCTTGAGCTGGTTGGCTTCTTCGGCCAGGCGCCGTCCCTCCTCGGCAACACAACGCGCCTGTTCGGCTTGGCGGTATAACTCGGACCGCTTGAGCGCGCCGGCGATCTGCTCGCGCAAGATGTCGCATTCCTCTTCCAGACGCGGATCCGCCTCAAAGACCACAAACCCAAGCTGCTCGTCCCGGTAGAAAAGCGGTTCCACTACCAGGTCGCAGCGGCGATCTGCCGGTAGGGCGGTGCGCACGAGCTGGCGCGTCGGAAACGACCGCCCCCCAGGTTCCAGCGTCAGTAGGCCGCTTTCGTCGCAGGCCATGATCAGGCGGGCATCCGTCGCCGCGACGGCCGGATCCTCATAGCGTGCGAGATAGGCCCGGCGGATGCCCAGTTTGGGGATGGCCTGAACGATAGCCTGTTCCACATCCGCAAGATTCACCGCGTTCCCCAGCGCTTGCCCAATGCCGGCCAGGATCCTGGTCTCCTCCTGGGCCTGGAGCGCCTGGTAGGCCTGGGCGCGCTGCCCGGCCTCGCCCAGCATGACACGCGCCTGTTGCCACAGGTTTTCTGCCCGCAGCCAGGCTGACCGGTCGCGCAGATGGGGCAGCGCCTCGCGGCGCAGGATCGAAATAGCACTCTGCCAACGCGAAACGTTGCCCTCCGTATCCAGCGTCGCCTGCAATACCCCGACCAAGATAGCCAGGAAACTGCCGTGGGCGCGGCCGGTCGTTTCTTCAATAAAGGCATCCAGCACTTTCTCAAGCTGTGGCGCTGGCGCGGCCACCGTCATTAGTTCCCAGCACTCGGCCATGTGGGTCAGAATGGCGGCCCGCCGCGCACTGAGGCCCCCGGCCAGGGGGCGGTCGTGCGTGTGCGGCGGCATCTCGGCCGCCTCGCTCACCAGTGGATCGGGGCAGCCGCACGACTGGCGCACCAACAGCCGGGAGGCCAGCAACACGCGCTCGGGGACTGGCTTGGCGTCCAGCAACGCCAGCAGCATCTCTGTGGCACGCCGCGCCATTTCGTAACTGCGGAAGGTGGCTGTCGTCAGCGGCGGTGTGATGAACCGGCCCTGGACCTCATCGTTGAGGCCCGCCACCGCGATATCTGCAGGGATGCGGAGCCCGCGACGCTGGAGCGCCTTTATCGCACCAAGCGCCATGTTATCGCTGGCCGCGGCCAGGGCATCGAACCGGGCCCGCCGTATGTCCAGCAATTCCTGGATCGCTGCCGTGCCTCCGCTTTCTTTGAAATTGCCTTCCACGACCAGCGCTGGGTCCAGGGGGATGCCGTGTTCGGCCAGCACATCCAGGTAGGCCTGGTAGCGTTGCTCGGCCTCCGGTTGCGGCTGTGGCCCGCGGATGAACGCGATGCGCGCCAGGTTATGAAATTCTACCAGGTGCGTGATGACATCGTGCATGCCCTGGTAGTTGTCCAGCACCACGCCGGGGATGCCCTCAACCAGCGGATGCCCGACGGTGACCATCGGTAGCGGCAGGTAGCGCCGGCAGAAATCGGCGATTACCGGCAGATCCACACGGTGGCAAAGCGCGCCTGACCAGATGACTAGGCCGTCCACATTCTCCGGTCCGATCAGGTCATAGATGATATTCGCCTGGGCTTCAAAGCCGTGGGGTGAGCAGAGGGGCTTGCCGGGAAAGCTGATGACGTGCGCGCCCTGTTCGCTCGCCGCGCTTTGCACGCCCTCCCAAACGGCCTGGCTGTTAGGATCACCCGCGCCGTGTGTCAGCAGGCCGATGGTGGGGCGGTGCGTGCGGGACCGTGACGATAGCTCAGTCGGGGACGGATTGATCATAACCGACTACCTCACGGTGCATTTTACCACAGATGGCTTCTCAACAGGAGGGCAGGGGCGTGGGCGTCACAGGCCTCGGCGGCCGGGCGAAGCTCGTGCACGAGATGCCGGAGTTTTCTGTTACGTCATGCACCTGTTGTCTGTGGAAGGGTTTTCGCCTTTCAGTGCGACGTGATGCGCTGAACGCACCGGCAACACCGCGCGCGCCTGCTTCACACCGTTGTTCGCCACATAAATGATCTCCATCGGGGCGCCATACGCGGCCGACAGCGCCTCAGCCGTCAATACCGCGTCCGGCGGCCCGTCGGCCGCTACTCGCCCGTCCTCGAGCAAGAGCACCCGGTCGCCATAAAGTAGGGCGTTATTGGGCGAATGCGAGCTGATGAGGAACGAGCGGCCCTGGCGGGCCAGGGCGACGATGGTCTCCTGGGCCAGATGTTGGTTTTTTGGGTCAAGATACGCGTCCGGCTCATCCAGCAGCAGCAGGTCCGACTCCTGCGCCAGGCCGCGCGCGATGGTCACGAGCCGGCGCTCGCCGCCGC
>CAZKEF010000077.1:0-14714 GCA_964551735.1 uncultured Anaerolineales bacterium | reverse complement strand
ACGCAACACAACAACTCGCGGCGTAACTGCAACAAACAATTAGCCAACGGTATCAATAGGGATGGGGGCAACCACACCTAGGGTTGATTATCCACATATCCCTAACGTCTATGATTACGAATGAAAACTTTATATAACGGCAATCCAATAGAAAGAATGCCCCCCTGGATGTATCGAGGGCTGGTATCTTAATATTTGGCAAAAAGGGATTGACAGGCGCTTCATCTGCTGATATACTAAAAACGCCATCTGGGAAAGCGCAGGTAAACTTAGTCAGTGAAAATCGGCGAGAACTACCGCCAAGGAGCGCAAGCAGGCAAAGCTTGCAAAGTCTAGACCGGAAAACCCTCAAGGAACTAGCGGTAAGTTTACAGGCGCAGGAACAGTGGCGAGGGAGCCCCGAGAAATCGAACGGTAACTCTAAGCTCGAAACTGACCGGGCAACCGGATTTCTCGCAGATCCTAAAGAACCACCGTCAGGTAATGACGCAAGGTTCAAGAAAACAGGATCGCAGTTGCGAGACATGTGCGAGCGATAGGAAGGGATAAGCCGAACGGTTGCTTGGGGCCCCTCTGTTTAATCTGGTCAGCCCGGTGAGTTTGTCTGTCACCGGGCTTTCTTGTTGCCGCGCATTACTCCCCGCCAGAAACATAGAAGACGCCACGGCGCGCGCCTTGCGCCAGCAGTCTGTTCAGGCTTGCATCGTCCCCCTGGACGCGCGGGATGCGGAGGGGCGCGAAAGCTGCATGTGAAGGGGACGGCGCTAGGCCACCATTCGGGAGGACCGCAGCGGTGTAGGTGTAGGCCACGCCATTGTGGCTGCCCGCCTTGAGTAAGGCGGTTGTCGTTGGTAAGGCGCCATCCGGCAACGCCAATGAATTGGCCGTGTATCCGCCGAGCCAGTTAGTGAGTTGCTGGCTGGCTATCCCCAATGCCTCTTGAACGGCTGCGTCTGACAGCGTGTTCAGCGCTGACCCGCCGATGGGCAAGACGCCGACCTCCATGCCCCAGGCAACCAATTGCTTCAGCTTCTGGGGCGCCAGATCTGAAGCACCGAAGAGCCCATCTCCGGGCCGCCCTACCTCTTGTTGCACAAAGAAGGTGGCGCGTAGCGGCCAGTCTACGCCGTGGGTGGCGTTGAACGCCAGCAGCACCCCCACAGCACAGTCCGGGTCAACCTGGCCATCGGGCAGCCAACGAAACTGGGATGCAGCTGAGCCATCAAAAGTGAGCACGATCGGCCGTTTACCGGCCGGCACCGCGCGTAGGTGTTCCTGGGCCAGGTCACCGAGGTTGACCGGGTAAAAGCCTGCCTCGATCAGCCGCTGTAAATCGTTGCGGAACGCTTCGATGGTGCGCCCGGATGTGCCTGGCACAGCCGCTGCGCTTGGCCCGATGAAGTCGCGGTAAACCAATACCGGCACACTGCCTGCCGGATTGGGCAGGTGGGCCGGCTGCGCCGAGACCAACGCGCCCCGAGTATAGCGCACCGCCGGATCCCAGAGCATCCACCCCCGGCCCCCACCCGCGCGCACACCGTCCATCTGCAGGCGTATCTCGCTCGGCGTGTAGGTGCGATAGTCGAAAGCGTAATCCCCGAAATCCTGAATCCATGGCCGGACGACAATGCTGGGGTTGGTGGATAGGGCGCGGTCAACGGTCCGTTCGGTGCTCTTTCGGACGATCTCGTAGGGAAAAGCGATAGCGTTGCGGTATCGAGGATCCTCACCGGGCAGCCCGGCGTTGAAGGTGGAGGGGTAGACCATCGGGGCCAGCACGTCCAGGTGTGGCGCCAACGATTCGATGTGTTGCCCGATGCCGAGATCATCGGGCGTCCAGGCGGTGTAGCCGAATACGTCGGCGCCTAGCTTGACGCCTTGAGGCGCCAGCACCTGCCGCACGGTTCGCATCAGCCCGGTGATTGCTGCTACACGCCCATGGTAGGTGCTGGGCTGGGAAAAGCTGGCCCTGTCCATGTTGCCATCGGTGGGGAAGCGTACGTAGTCGAGTTGCACTTCGTCGAACCCCAAGGCCGCGGCCTCGGCTGCCAGGTCCGCGTTATACGTCCATGCCTCCTGGCGGTAAGGGTCAACCCACCCCATGCCTTCCTGATCATGCCATACGCCGCCGGTTGCCACATCACGCACTGCCAATGCTGGCGCAGCGTTCGCCAGCCGATCGTCTTTAAAGACGACGATCCGCGCAATTGTGTAAACCCTACGCTCCTTGAACCATGCCAGGAACGCTTGCGGGTCCTGCACCACCGGAGCCTGTGCTGCGCCGATCTGCCGGGCCAGTGATACCTGGGTTGGGAATGTCAGCAGGCCGTAGTCACCCTTGAAATCCATGACGACTGCGTTGAGTTCGGTCTCTTCCAACAGCGCCTGCACATGGCTCACAAAGTCCGCATGCCCTAGCGCAGGATAGGAGATGTAAAGGCCCTTAATGTAACCTGTGCGGTCGATCTCGCCCGCGATCGGGGGTGGGGCAGGCGGCGGGGTACTGAACGCCTCCTCCGCTGCCGGCTGCGCTGGCGCAAAGGCCGGTGCCAGGGAACCTGCAAACAGGAGCAGGCAGGCCAGGGTGCTGAATAACCATCGTCTCATGCAGTATCTCGCAAACACAACATGCATCCGGTGCGGGATGCGCTGTAAATGATAGCCTAAGCTGCATGGATGCGCAAGGCCGCGCATGCCCCCGTTGCGTCGCTGCGTTACCCCTTTACAAGGGAGATCAGATCTGCTAAGATGAATTTATGCAGGCGATGGCTTTCAGTCAGGAGGTGGACAATGATGTCAGAACGCATCGTCGGTAACGTCATGCACAAGGGCGTGATCGGCTGTAGGCCCAGCACCCCCCTCGATGAGGTCGTGCGCATCATGGCCGACACCAATCTGCGCGTGATCGTCGTGACCGGGCCGGATGATGAAGCGCTGGGCATCATCAGCCAGTTGGACGTGATCCCGCTCTATGCCCAGGATCTGCGTGGCCAGAAGGCGCGTGATGTGATGAGTACCAAGGTCATCGCCATCCCGCCCGAAATGACGCTGGATGAAGCTGTGAAGATCATGGTCGAGCGCAAGATCACCCACCTGGTCGTCAGCGAACGCGGCGATGTGGGCCTGCGGGCGCTGGGCATCCTATCCAGTTCCGAGGTGATTCGCGAGATGCGCGGCAGCAAGTGGATGTGGTACTTCAGCCCAGAGCCGTGATGCCGAACGCGTCTGCACCGCCAGGGACGGCGTATTGCTTTGATCCGTTGTACCTGGCCCACGATCTCGCCGGGCATCCGGAGAGCCGGGCGCGGCTGGAACGCGTCCTGGCCGCCCTAGACGGTGAGGGGCTGCTGGAGCGGATGACGTCCATTGCCCCGCGACCGGTTGACCTGGAACTGTTGGCGCGCGTGCATTCCGAGGCGCACATTGCGCAGGTGCGCCAGATGGCTGCCAGGGGCGGTGGGTTCCTGGACGCCGATACATACGTTAGCGCGTCCAGCTACGATGCCGCCTTGTTGGCGGCTGGTGGGTTGGTCCAGTTGGTCCAGGCTGTGCTGGCGAACCGGATACACAACGGTGTCGCGCTGGTGCGGCCACCGGGTCATCATGCTACTGCGACACAGGGGATGGGCTTTTGTCTGTTCAACAACGTCGCAGTGGCAGCGCAGGCCGCGCTGGAGTCCTGCCCCGCGTATGACATCCCGGCCCGCGTACTGATCGTGGATTGGGATGTGCACCACGGCAACGGCACGCAGGATATCTTTTACGACTCCCCGCAGGTGCTCTACTTCTCCACCCATCAGTATCCGCATTATCCCGGCACAGGACACTGGCGAGAAACCGGTGTCGGCGATGGCATGGGCGCAACCGTCAATCTGCCCTTGTCTGCAGGGGTTGGCGACCAGGGCTTCGCGCGTGTTTTCGACGAAGTGCTGGCGCCGGTGACTGAACGATTTCAGCCAGGTTTGATCCTGGTCTCCGCAGGGTATGATGCCCACTGGAGCGATCCACTGGCGAGCCTGCGCCTATCCTTATCCGGCTACTGGCGCATGAGCAAGTTCATCGTCGCCCTGGCCGAGCGTCTTTGCGATGGACGGCTGGTGGTGACCCTGGAAGGCGGCTACAACATGAAGGTGTTGGCGCGGGGCGTGGCCGACACCTGTCGGGCGATGTTAGGCGACGACGCGCCCGGCGCCGATCCTCTTGGCCCGTCAACCTGGCCTGAAGCCAACATCGATGGCCTGTTGCGGCAAGTGAAACAGATTCACAGGGTGAATTGAGTGCTTGACACTGGACGACAAACCGGATTTCTCCCAGAAATCCGGTTTGTCGTTCAGGCGGTTTTTGTTAGACGTTCGCCCCCCGTGCTATACTGCGCCTGTATCTGTGTTCGCAATCTAACAACTTATCTATCCATCGGAGGCATCGTGGAGCGCACCTTTGTCATGCTGAAGCCGGACGCAGTCCAGCGCGGTCTGGCCGGCGAGATCATCGCACGGTTCGAGCGACGTGGTCTCAAGCTGGTCGCCATGAAACTGACGCACATCACACCTGAGTTTGCCCATCAGCATTATGCCGTGCATGTCGGCAAGCCGTTTTTTGAGGGGCTGATCAAGTATATCACCAGCGGGCCGGTGCTGGCCATGGTGCTGGAGGGGACGAACGCGATTGATGTGGCTCGCGCCACCATGGGCGCTACCAACCCTGCCAAGGCTGCTGCAGGCACGATCCGGGCCGACTTCGGGCTGGAGATGGGGCGCAACCTGGTGCATGGCTCAGATGGCCCGGAAACCGCGGCCTTTGAGATCGGCCTGTGGTTCAAGCCGGTAGAGCTGTTGAGCTATGGTCGCAGCATTGACCCTTGGATTTTTGAGTAGCATGTGACGCTGTGCCGGGCGACCATTTCAACGGAGTGATCGCCCGGCACCGTCTTGCGGCCTATTGAATTTTCAGGATCACCGGTGCCGCTTTCCATAGCTCTTGCAAGCGATAGAACGCGCGGGCTTCCCGGGAGAAAACATGGACGACGACACTGTTGTAATCCAGCAGCATCCAACCTGACGCTGCTTCTCCTTCGACCGAGAGCGGGCGCACCTTGTGGTCTTTCTTGAGTTCTTCCAGCAGGATCTCCTGCAGCGTACGCGCTTGGCGCTCTGAATCTGCCGTGCAAATCACAAAATAGTCCGCCAATGGGGTAATCTCACGCAAGTCGAGCATGACGATATCGGCGGCCTGGTGCTCTTCGAGCTTGCCGACAATAATGTGTGCCAGTTCCAGTTCGTCCAGGGTGAGCCTCCGTGCATATGATGGGATTGGCGCTGAGTTTAGCACAACTTTGCCGCAACGGCAAGCGCTCACGATCTGGCATCTTTCGTTCATGGAAGGCGGTTCTATGTCACCGCGCATCGTTTATTCCACCGATCCTGAGCCCCAGTCCCTCTGTCCGCGTTGTGGCCGCCAGCCCTGCGTCTGCCGCGCCATTGACCTGGCCCCGCGCCAACAGACAGCCTACGTTAAGCGTGATCGCAAGGGCCGCGGCGGCAAGACCGTCACCGTGATCTACGGCCTGCAGCACACTCCCGCCACCTACAAGGAGCTGTTGGGCGTCCTGAAGACCGTCTGCGGTGCCGGGGGTACGATCAAGGAAAACGAGCTGGAGATTCAGGGCGATCAACGGGACAAGGTCGCCGAAAAGTTGTATGCGCTGGGCTACAAAGTGAAGCTGGTGGGCGGATAGCGCCTCAAGGTCACCCGCGCTTCCTTGTTCTCGTACCATATCGCACAATTTGACACCAACGAGGCGACATAATATACTTGCCCCATTCTGCGAACTGACCTGGAGACTCGGATGACTATCCTGGAAGCAGCAGGGCTGCGGAAGACGTACCTACTCGGCGCGCACGCTATCCATGCTTTGGCTGGTGTTGATTTTGTGGTCGAGAAGGGCGATTTTGTAGCGATCATGGGCCCCTCGGGGAGCGGTAAGTCCACTCTGCTTCACCTGCTGGGCGGGTTGGATCAGCCATCCGAAGGCGAGATCACCCTCGCGGGCATGAAGCTCTCTATCCTCGACGACAACCAGGCTACGCTTGTTCGCAGACGGAACATCGGCTTCATCTTTCAGTTCTACAACCTGCTGCCAACGCTCTCTGCCGAAGAGAACGTCACCCTCCCACTCATCATTGATGGCCAAAACCCCGCCCAATACCAGGAACGGATCGATGCACTCCTGGACTTGGTCGGCCTGGCCGATCGGCGGCGCCATAAGCCGGATCAGCTTTCGGGCGGCGAGCAGCAGCGTGTGGCGATTGCGCGCGCCCTGGTCACGCAACCGGCCATCGTGTTGGCCGACGAACCTACGGGCAACCTGGACTCAAAAACGGGCGCCAGCATCATGGAACTGCTGCGCCGGTCGTGCCGCGAGCTGCAACAGACCGTGATCGTCGTCACCCACGATCCGCGCGCGGCGACCTATGCCAACCGTGTTGTTATCCTGCGCGACGGCCAGATCCGGCGTGACATCAACTTCGACGGGACGCATGATCTCAGCCAGCGCCTGCGCACCGTTGTCAGCACCATGGAGGAAGTCCAAAGCTAATGCCCAGCGACGCGGGCATCACTTGCTCTGCGCACCTCATGCAATTGCGCAGGCCGCGCTGCCGCTGACGGGCCAACTGCATGATTTCGTCCAGTAAGATCCGTGGAATGCCGCCAGCATCGAAGATCTCCCACAAACAAGCCGCCCCTCTGCGCTGGGCTATCCAGTTGCGCCAGATGGCAGCCATGGCGCTGCGCGCATTGATCGCCCGGCCAGCGCGCAGCATCCTCACGACTTTCGGTGTGGTGTTGGGCGTCGCCGTCATCCTGGCCATCGGCGCCACCAATGCCAGCACGCTGGAAGCCTTAACCGAGGTCTTCGGTCAGGCGTCAGGCCGCGCCCACCTGGTGATCACCGCGGCCGATGAAGGCGCGGGCGGGTTTCCCGAAGAACGCCTGGATCGGGTACGCGGCGTGGCGGGGGTCGCTGCGCTGGCGCCCGTCATCCGCGGCCAGGCGTTGCTGGCCGACGAGGCCACGCCCCAGCAGGTTGACCTCAGCTTCTTCGGCGCCGTGACCGGTGGCCTGGCGGTCTATGGCGTGGACCCCGTGCTAGATCCCCAGGCGCGGGACTACCGGATCGTGGCAGGCCACTTCCTCTCCGCCAAACGCAATGCTTATGACATGGTTCTGGTGGAGACCTATGCCCGCGACAAGGAGATTGACCTGGGCGACGAGGTGCTCCTGCTGACGTCGGGCGGCGCCACCACGCTGCGCGTCGTCGGCCTGATCGCGAAGGAGGGGCCGGGGCAGCTCAACAACGGCGCGTTTGCCGCGATCCCGCTGGAGACCGCCCAAGAGATCTTCCTGCGCGCTGGCGACCTCGACCAGGCGGATGTGGTGGCGCGCGCCGATGCGGCCACTGGCATAGGGCTGGAGAGCCTGAAGCAAACCCTCCAGACCCGCCTGGGCGATCGGTACAACGTCACCTATCCCGCGGCCCAAGGTAAGCGCGTGTCTCAAATGCTCCAGGGCTATCAGATGGGACTGAACATGTTCAGCGCCATCGCCCTGTTTGTCGGCGGCTTCCTGGTCTACAACGCCTTTTCCATGACGGTGGTGGAACGCACGCGTGAGATCGGTATGCTGCGCGCCCTGGGCATGACGCGCGGCCAGGTGATGCGCCAGATCTTGGCTGAAGCGGGCGTCATCGGCCTGATCGGTTCGGCGCTGGGCATCGTCGCCGGCCTGGGGCTGGCCCGCGGGCTGATCCGCGTCATGGAGATCGTGGTAGCGCAGGAGGTGGGCCAGGTGCGCCTCCCGGCCGGCGGCCTGGTTTCGGCGCTGCTGGTGGGGGTGGGCGTAACGTTGGCCGCGGCTGCACTGCCGGCGCGGCAGGCCAGCCGCGTCTCGCCGCTGGAGGCGTTGCGTACGCGCGGCAACCCGCGCGAGGGGTGGTTCGTTCGCCGCGGCTGGCGCACCGGCAGTGTCATCCTGATCATCTCGCTGGCGCTGCTCTTCCTGGCGCCTTTTCCCCCTGCCATCCAAGAACGCCTGCAAGACCTGCTGGTGATGGCAATGTTCCTGGGCGGCACGTTGCTGATCCCAGCCGCGGTAACGGCCACCGAACGCCTGGCCCGGCCAGCCGTGCGCCGGTTGTATGGCAACGAGGGACAACTCGGCAGCCGCAACGTGCAGCGCGCACGCCTGCGCACCGCTCTGACCGTGGCCGCACTGATGACGGGCGTCGCGATGATCCTGAGCATCCAGGCCATCACCGCGGCGTTTGGCGCCGACATCCGCTCCTGGATCGAGAAATACATCGGTGGTGATGTCTACGTTCACTCCTCGCTCAATATGCGGGCCGACCTGGCCCGGCGGCTGGCCGAGGTGGATGGTGTGGCCGCAGTCACCCCCATCCGCTACCTGGAGGTCAAGCGCCTGCTGCCCAGCGGCCAGAGCGAGAAACTGGCGCTGATGGGCGTTGACCCGGCCTCATACCGCCAGGTAACCTCCTTCGTCTTCAGCGGTGATCAAGGCGACCCCAATCGGCTGCTAGCCCGCCTGGCCGCGGGCAACACCGTCTTCATCTCCAGCGTGCTCTCCGAGAAGTATAACTTGCGCCAGGGAGACACCCTCCGGCTGGCCACGCGTCGCGGGGAACGGGCCTTCGAGATCGCGGCCGTGGTGGTGGATTTTTACAACCAGGGGCTGGTGCTGCAAACAAGCTGGAAGGACCTGCGGCGCTATTTCGGCGTCAACGACGTCAGTGCGTTCCTGTTGAAGACCGAGGCGGGACACCTGCCGAGCGCGGTGCGCGACCGTATTGACCGTCAACTCGGACGCAGCCTGCGTCTGACGGTGGAATCTAACGAAGCGATCCGCTCCCGCGCCCTGGGGCTGATCACCCAGACTACCAGCCTGTTTGATGTGATGTCCTTGATTACCATGATCGTGGCGGCCCTGGGCGTGATCAACACCCTGACCATGAATGTCGTGGAGCGCACCCGGGAGATCGGCATGCTGCGCGGGGTGGGCATGACCCGCGGCCAAATCGCCCGCATGATCCTGGCGGAGGCTGGCATGATGGGGCTGATCGGTGGCGTCTTAGGCCTGGTCTTCGGCGTCTTAATGTCGCGCTCCGTCCTTGGGAGCATCAACCATATGGCGGGATTCAAGCTGACCTATATCGTGCCCACGGCTGGCATCCTGGCCAGCGTTGTGATCGCGCTGGTGATCTCCCAGCTCGCCGCGCTTTGGCCGGCACGTCGCGCCGCCAGCGTGCGCATCACTGAAGCGATCCAATTCGAGTGACCCGAGCGAACATTTGGAGTGCATGATGACATTACGTTCCATCCGCAACCGGCTGCCCGCCGCGACCTTGCTCAAGCTGGCCGTCGGGTTCACCTGCTTCCTGGCTGCATGCCAGGGCGCCGCGCCCCAGCCCCCCGCCCTGCCCGAATCCACGTTCGCGGCAGACGAGCCGGCCGACGTCGTGTCCGCGTCGGGCGTCGTGGTCCCGCTCAAAGAGGCGGTGTTGAGCATTCGCGCCAGCGGCCGCCTGGCGGAGACGTTGGTTGCCGAAGGTGATCAGGTGGCGGCCGGGCAGGCACTGGCGCGCATTGATGCGCGAGATTTGGAGCAGGCGTTGAGCGAGGCTGAGGCCGGGCTGAGGTCGGCCCAGGCCTCGCTGGCCAGGATCAAGGCTGGGGCCGGGGCCGAGGAGATCGCCTCGGCTGAGGCCGCCGTAGCGGTGGCACAGGCAGGGGTCAAGGCAGCCGAGGCGGCGCTCAAGATAGCGGAAGGGAACCTGGCTGCGGCCGAGGCGGACGAAGCTTCGGCCACGGGCGCGGCCGAAGTGGCGCGCGGTAACGTGACCTCGGCCCAGGCCACCCTCAACAGCGTGCAGGCAGCCCTCAACAAGCTCCTCGCCGGCCCCACCCAGGTGGAGATCCAGATCGCCGAGGCACAACTGGAGCGCGCCCGCAACGAACTGTGGGCGGCCCAATCTCAGCGGGACGCGGCCCGCAACCTGCTGGAAGGCCAGATCGCGGCCTATGAGCAACTGGCGAAAATCGCAGAGCTGCAACTGGCCCAACTGAAGGCCGGCGCGCGGCCCGAAGACATCGCAGCCGCGCGTGCCCAAGTGGCGCAAGCCCAGGCAGGCGTCCAGGTGGCGACTGGCCAAGAGGCACAGGCGGCAGCCCAGGCGCTGCGCGCCGCGGCCGGCGTGCGGATCGCCGAGGGCCAGGTGGCGCAGGCCCAGGCCCAAATGGACAGCGCGCGAGCCCAGGTGGCCCAGGCCCAGGCCCAGCGTGACCAATTGCGGGCCGGCAGCCGGTCCGAGGATATCGCCGTGGCCCAGGCTGCCGTGGCCCAGGCCGAGGCTGCGGTGGCTGCCCGGCGCAATGCCCTGGCCGACGCGGTGCTGGAAGCCCCTTTTGCAGGCACCGTTGGCGGTCTTTTGGTCGAGACGGGAGAGCTGGTGTCGCCGCAAACTCCCGTGCTCAGGCTGGGGGACCTGACCCGGCTGCGCGTGCAAACAGAGGACCTGGGCGAGGCGGATGTGAACCTGGTGCGGGTGGGCCAGGCCGCGCGGGTGACCATTGACGCGCTGCCCAACCTGGCGTTCAAAGGGACCGTGGCGCGCATCGCGCCCTATGCCAGCGACCGCCGAGGCGACAAGGTGTACGAAGTCCTGATTGACCTGGAGCTGCCCCCGGATGCCGGCCTGCGTTGGGGCATGAGCACTTTCGTCGAGATCGCGGTGAAGTAACGCTACCGCAGAGGAGGCGCCGATGCCCCCGCACATCGTTTCGTTGCGTGACCGGTCTGCGCGGCACGCCGCACTGACTGGCGGCAAAGGGGCCGGACTGGCATGGTTGATCCGGCAAGGATTCAACGTGCCGGCCGGCTTTGTCGTCACCACTGCGGCCTTTCGAGGCGCCCAGGAGAAGCCCTCCTCGCCTTCGCGGCTGGCGGCGCCTTCCCTGGCGACTGCGCCCTCCTTTGCCCCGCCACTTGCCGCCGCCATTCGCCAGGCCTACCGCCGCCTGGGCGGACCGGTCGCCGTACGTTCGTCGCTGGTTGGTGAGGACGCGTGTGCCGCCTCCTTCGCCGGTCAGTTCGACTCTTTTCTCAACATCGAAGGGGAAGAGAACGTTTTGGCCGCCGTGTTGGCGTGCTGGGCCTCACGGGATAACGAGCGGGCGACCGCTTATCTGGCACAGCAGAAAACCGCTGGCGTTGATCCCTGCCCCGAAATGGCCGTGGTGGTGCAGTGTATGGCCCGCGCGGTCGCGGCCGGCGTTGCCTTCAGCGCCGACCCGGTCAGCGGTGAGCGCTGCGTCATCATCGAGGCTGCGCCGGGCCTGGGTGACGCCGTGGCGCGAGGGCTGGTGCAGGCCGATCGTTTTGTCGTGGATGCCAGCGGCGCGCTGGCCGAGGCGCAGTCTGCCATCCCCGGCGCGGCCGCGCTGACCGAAACGCAGGCGCTGCGCCTGGCGCAGATCGTCCGTGAGTTGGAGGCCCGCGCCGGCGCACCCCAGGACGTCGAGTGGGCATGGGACGGCGCGACCTTCCAACTGCTCCAGTGTCGCCCCATCACGGCCCTGGCCGAACAACACGTCTTCTCCGATCGTATCGTGGGCGAGATGGCCCCCGGCCTGGTCAAGCCGATGGTCTACAGCACCACGACCGTTGCCATCGTGCGCGAGGCGTTCGGTGTCTTTTTTACCGAGCTGATCGGCCCCAACGATTTTGATTTCACGCGCCTGGCCCCGCGCATCCATGCCAGAGTCTATGCCGACATGACGCTGATGGGGCAGTTGCTGGCGCGCGCCGGATTGCCGCCCAACTTCCTGGAGATGATGTACCTGGATGAGCAGGCGCAAAAGCCTCGCATGCGGATGAATATGGGCGCCGTGGTGGCTGGAGTCCGTCTGGTCCGCGTTATGTTCCGTCACGGCCGGCCAGCGCGCTGCGCGCCAGCCCAGCTTGCTGCGTTGGAGGCCGTACTGGCGCCTTACCGCGCGGCGGACTGGACGGCAACCCCGCTGCCCGACCTGCTGCACCAGCTCGATGACCTGGTCGCGCTGCGCGATGGGATGATCTGGCTCTTCTTCACCACTGTGATGAGCATGGCCATGCGCAATGCGCTCTTGATCCGGTGGGCCAAGACCCACGCGCCCGACGTCTACTTCGGCGACCTGGTGCGCGGCCTGGGCGGCCTGAGGAGCCTGGAACCCACCCTGGAGATCCGGCGGCTGGCAGGGTTGGCCGCGACCCTACCTCTCGATGACCGTGGTCGGCTGTTGCAGGCCGACGATGGTGCTGAGGCCGCGTTGCGCGCGGCGTTGGGAGAATCCGAGGCGGGGCGCACCCTGATCGCCGGGATAGACGCCTTCCTGGCGCGTTATGGCTTCCTTAGCAGCAACGGCTCCGACTTCACCATCGCCACCTGGGCCGAGAAGCCTGCTGTGATCTGGCGCGCGGTCGGCCGCACCGCCGAGATCATGACCGAGCCTGATGCAACGGCGGATCCCGCGGCTGTCCGTGAGGCGGCTCGGCGGCGCGTGCGGCAGCAGTTGGGCCCGTTCCGCCGCCTGGTTTTCGACCGTCTCTTGACCTCCAGTGTCGCCTATATCGCATTGCGTGAACAGGTCAGCCTGGTGATGTCGGAAATCTACACCGAGATGCGCCGGCTGTTCCTGGCCGCGGCGGATCGCCTGGTCGAGCGTAACGTGCTGGCGCACCGGGATGACATCTTCTACCTGGTCTACGGTGAGCTTGCGGCCGTCAGCAGTGGGGCACTGGCGCCGGTCGAGACTCGCGCGCGGATCGCGCGCCGCCAGGCCGAGATGGCCGCCGATGCGTTGGTCACCTTGCCGCACGTGATCCGGGGCAATCCGGCCGATATCAAGCTTAACACCGCGGCCCCTGCGGCGCCACCCTCCGACTACCTGAGCGGCATCGTCGGTTCGGCGGGTGTGGCCCGCGGCCGGGCGCGGCTGATCACCGATCCAAGCGCAGCGCCCGCTTCTTTGAACCGGGAGGATATCTTGGTGGTGCCGTTCAGCGATGTGGGCTGGACGCCATTATTCCCCGGCGTGGGCGGGATTGTGGCCGAAACGGGGGGCCAGCTCTCACATACTGCCATCGTCGCTCGCGAACACGGCCTGCCGGCAGTGGTCAGCGTCAGAGACGCGATGCGGCTCATTCGCGATGGCCAGCAACTGACGGTGGATGGTAATCGCGGCCGCGTTTACCTGGAAGCCATGCCCGCATAACAGGGGAGGTCACATGGATTGGCGGATCGCACTCATCGCCCTCGGTGCCGGCTATCTCATCGGCGCGATCTCTTTCACCCGCCTGGTGGCGCGTCGCGTGGCGCCAGGGGCCGATTTCAGCCGCACGGAGTACCTGGCCGAAGGGGGGGCGCAGAGGTTCGAAGTCACTTCGGTCAACGCCACCTCACTGGCCCTGCGCACCAACCCGAAAATCGGCATGCTCACCGGCCTACTGGACGTGGCCAAGGTGTTTGGCGTCACGTTGGCGTTTCGCCTGCTCTATCCGGACCAGGTTTACCATCTGATCGCCGCCATGGCAGGCATGGCCGGACACATCTGGCCGGTCTACTACCGGTTCAGAGGGGGCCGCGGCATTTCGACGGTCTACGGTGGCATGTTGGCCATTGACCCCATCGGGGCCATCGTCACCGCGTTGTTGGGTCCGATTATCGGCCTGCTGCTGCGCGATGCCTTCACCACATTCATCGGCGGTATGTGGCTGCTGATCCCGTGGCTGGGGTTGCGCACCGGTGACTGGCGTTACGTCGCCTATGCGGTTGGGGTAAACGTCACCTTTTTGCTGGCGTCGGTCCCTGAGATGCGCAGCTATCTCAAACGGAAGAACGAAGGCAAGATGCCCACCTTCGATGAGACGATGAAGACGACACCGATGGGCGCAGGATTGTACAAGATGGGAGTTCGTACGGGTATCGTAAAGGAGAAAGACACTCATACCGCGCCATAGTGACGCCGGCAAGTCACGGCTGCGAGCGTAAGGCTGTCCTGCGCCAAAGGCGTCATGGGCGCAACGGCGATTATTGCCGGTCGCGGTCTGCCCAGCGTTCCAGCAGCGTCAAGATCAGCCAGAGCAGCCCGAACAACCCTGACCCGAACAGCAGGCAGGTCAGTCCCAGCACGGCCGCGCCCGCGCCGTAGACCAGCGCAATGGCCGCACCGCCCACTCCCACCAGGAAGATCACCACCGCCAGGGCCAGGTTGCGGTCGGTGCGCCGGCGGTGGGCACGAATGTCGGTCGGCGGTCGCTGCGTGTCCATGCCCCTATTGTAACCTGAGATAACATTGCGCACAACGTTGCATCAGGTTACAATGCATCCATGAGCAAACCCTCCAATCTCTTCGACGCCCGCCGCCAGGAATTGACTGAGAAGGAAGCACCTCTGGCCGCGCGCATGCGGCCGCGCACCCTGGACGAGTTCATCGGCCAGGAGCACATCGTGGGGCCGGGCCGGCTGCTGCGCCGCGCCATCCAGGCTGACCAGCTCAGCTCCGTGATCTTCTATGGCCCGCCGGGCACGGGTAAGACGACCCTGGCGCGTATCATCGCCAACACCACGCGGGCGCACTTCATCGCCATCAACGCGGTGCTGGCCG
>CAZKEF010000076.1:0-15526 GCA_964551735.1 uncultured Anaerolineales bacterium | reverse complement strand
AGCACGCCCATCAACCACTACGACGACGACCCGGTGACGCCCAGCAGCCAGAAGAGTTGGGGCGATTTCCGGGGCAGCGCGGTGGTGACGGAAACGGACGCCTCCGGCGCCAAAACCGAGCATCGCTTTTACCGCGGCATGAACGGCGACTATAGCTCGAGCGGCACCACGACCATTACCCTGAGCGACGGCAGCACGCGCGTAGATGAGAACTGGCTCCGGGGCCGGGAGGTGGAAACGCGGCGGCTGAAGGCGGATAACAGCGCAGTAAGCCGGGCCGTCAATTGGTTCACCTGGACCATCACGGCCGGCAGCGGGAAGACCGGGGCCTACTTCGTCGGCCTGCAAAAGGCGGAACAGACCACCCACGGCACAGCGCCCAAGACCACACGGGTCGAGTACACCTACGACAGCTACGGCAACGTCACACGGGAGACGCTGCACGGCGACACCAGCACCACGGCCGATGATCGCAATATCCAACGTAGCTACCTCTACAACACCACAGCCTACATTGTGGACCGGCCACACTGGGAAAAGTTGTGGGCCGGCACGACCAGCGGCACGGCCGGGCAGGAGAAAGCCTACACCGCCTTCGCCTACGACAACCTGGCGATCGGCGCCGCGCCGACCAAGGGCAACCTGACCCGCACGCGCGCCTACAGCCAGATGACGCCATCTGCGCTCTACGTGGACACGGTCACCGGTTACGACACCTGGGGCCGGCCGACGACCGTGACCGACCCCAACGGCCGCACGACGACCACCGCCTACCACACGTTCTACGGCTACGCCCAAAGCGTGACCAACGCGCTGAGCCAGACCAGCAGCACGGTGGTGGATCCCGGCTGGGGCGCGCCCACCAGCGTCACCGACCTGAACGGCCGCGTCACCACGGTGCAATACGACCCATTCGGCCGGCTGAGCAAAGTGTGGCTGCCCACCGAGCCGACCAACGGCCCGGCCAGCAAGGAGTTCGTCTATGCGGCCGACCAGCGGCCGGCGTGGATCAAGTCCCGGCAGTTGCAAGACACCGCGGGCAACTACCTGGAGACCTGGGGCTACTTCGATGGCCTGGGCCGCAGCCTGCAAAGCCAGGCCCCGCTGGCGAACGGCAATCGCAGCGTGACCTCCACCGGCTACAACGCGCTCGGCCAGACCGCCTACAGCAGCGCACCCTACGAAGTGGCGGGAGCGGCCGGCAGCGGTTATGTCGCACCCACGTGGACGAACCTGGCGCACTACACCTACACCACCTACGACGAGTTGGGCCGCACAGTGCGCAACGAAACGCGCACCGGCACGACGCAACTGTGGGCCACGCGCGCCACCTACGACGTCTGGACGACGTCCAGCTATGACGCCAACGACCACCGGCAGGACGCAGTAGGCAACGCGTTCGGCCAGACCGTGCAGGTGAAGGAATACAACACCGGCGGCGCCATTTACACCACCCACTACACCTACGACCTGGCCGGCCGGCTGACCGGCGTCACCGACGCGGCCAACAACGTCACCACCATCGGCTACGACCTGCTGGGGCGCAAGACCAGCATGAGCGACCCGGACATGGGGAGCTGGCAGTACGGCTACGACGCGGCGGGCAACCTGACCAGCCAGCGCGACGGCGCGGGACGCTGGCTCTACCTGGAATACGACGCGCTCAACCGGCTGATCCGCAAGCGCCAGGACAGCACCAGCGGGTACATCCTGGCCGAATGGCTTTATGATGCCTCTGGGCAGCTTGGTTTGCCCTCCAAGAGCAAAGCCTATAGCAGCCAGGGCACAACTGAGGTCTGGGCCGTCGCCTACGATGTGCTGAACCGGCCGCTCCAGCAGCAGTACATCGTCCCCGGCGCAGGCGGCGGCGTCTTTCGCTTCGACACGACCTACACCACCCTGGGCGCCCGCGCCACGCTGCGCTACCCCGGCGGCAATGCCGGGCAGCAAGGTGAGCTCGTCACCTTCGGCTACAACGCGGTGGGCCAGCTCGCCAGTGTGACGAGCGACGACGGCACGCAGTACGTCGCCAGCACGATCTACAACGCGCAAGGCCAGGTGACCGAACAGCGCATGGACAGCGGCGCCAACGGCTTCACGCGGCAGTCGGTGTACAACCCGAACACCCTGCGGCTGGAAACGCTCAAGGCCGGCACGGCCGCGCCGTTCGAGAACCTGCAGCAGCTGACCTACGCCTATGACCTGGCGGGCAACCCTTCGACTGCGCTCAGGGCAGGCTGCAAACGCTGACCGACGCGGCGAACAGCGGCCAGGTGCAGAGTTTCGGCTACGATTGGCTGGACCGGCTGACCAGCGCCGCGACGAACGCGGCCGGTATCGGCCAGTACAGCCACACCTACGCCTACAACGCCATCGGCAACATCACGAGCTACAACGGCAATGCCTACACCTACGGCGCGAAGCCGCACGCGGTCACCGCCGCGTTCGGCAACGCGTATGGTTACGACGCCGTCGGCAACCAGACCAGCCGCACGGTCGGCGGGATTGCGTACACGCAGACCTTCGACTATGATAATCGTCTGACCGGCGTGGCCGGCGGCAGCGTCAGCGCGACGTTCCTCTACGACGCGGAGGGGAATCGGGTGAAAGGAACCATCGGCGGCGTGACCACCGTCTATCTGGCCGGGCTGTACGAATACCAGAACGGCGCGGTGACCAAGTACTATGAGGGCGGCGCCATGCGGCGCACGGGCTATGCGACCGACAACGGGGTGTTCTACGTGGTGAGCGACCATCTCCGTTCCACCAGCGTGCTGGTTAACCGGGATGGCACGGTCAAGAGCCGGAACTTCTACTATCCCTACGGTGGGAATCGCGGCGGGAGCGCGTTCAGCGGGATCACAACCAAGCGGTTCACCGGCCAATACCACGAGCAAGGCTTGCCCGGCGGCGAGGGGCTGAGCTACTACAACGCGCGCTGGTATGACGCGCAGGTGGGCATGTTCATCAGCGCGGATACGCTGGTGCCCAGTCCGTTGGCGCCGCAGACGTTCAACAGATATGCCTATACCAGAGGTAACCCGCTGCGCTATAACGATCCGACGGGCCATGACGTGGGTTGTCCGGGGCGCGATGCCGGTGCGTGCGGGGGCGGTGCTCCGGGTTACGTAGGGTACTCTGGGTATTTTGGCTACCCCATTGCCTACCCGCCGAGCCCAAGCCCGGTGTATACACCCAGGACACCGGTGGCGGTGACACGAACGTACATTCCATTTATCTGGGGTCCGACCAGGCCCCAAGCTATAGCGACACCCGTCTATAGGACAAGTCCCGTCGCCCGCGCGATTCCCACCGCACCCCCGCAGGCGCAAAGCACACCCAAGCCGGCTTCTCCGGCGCAACCTCTGGTCAGCGTTGCCGCGCTCCAGAACGCGGCCACCCGCCTAGGCATTGGGTCGGGCAGCATCGGCTTCGGTCGGGCATGCCTGGACTACTGGGTCGGCGCAGTGTGTGCATCGTCTGAGGCAAGATTCAACGTGACCGGCGAGAGTCCGATTCTGACAGGTTATCCGGACAAATGGAGTTTCGGCCCTGCGTCAGTATCGAGTACCGGTGTCTTGTCGATCCCCGTGGCGCGCACATTCAATACCGGCGACGCGGCAGGCACGATCGAGACGAGGGCGGCGATCTTCGCTTCGCCGGAACGGTATGGTTGGGGCATGTCGTCTGTGAGCAAGGTTGCGGTGATGAGTGATCAGATGACGGTAAATGTCGTGACTCAAGCAGGTTTTACGCATGAAACGCGGCCATTGCGTGCCTTGGGCGCTGCAGTTGCAGTGTGGACGATGGGACAGGCAGCTTCGTTCGCGCGGACGGGCAATGTGCAACCGGCGAGCGGACAGATTGTGCCATAACGTGAGGAGATGAAAAAGTGACGGAGAACTCGAGATCTGAGACGCAGCGGCTGCTTGAAGCCGGGCAACTTGTAGCGGCCGCTGCGCGGTTGGAGAGCCAACTGCGCATGACTCCAAACGATTCCCTTCTTAATGCGCGACTGGCGCACGTGCTACTGCGTCTGCGCCGGTACGACGAAGCGCACACCCATGCTTTACGTGCTATTGAGCTTGCCCCAGAATCGGTACCGGGTCATGTCCAATTGGCTTACGCGCTGTTGCACACGGGTCGGTTTGCCGAGGCTGCGGCTGCGGCGTTGCAAGCGCAGCAGTTACAGCCGGACTCCGCTGAAGCTGACTATGTGCTGTTGGTCGCGCTCGAGGGACAGGGTAAATGGGTGGAAGCTGAATTCTGGGCGCGGAGGATCGTCGAACGAAGGCCAAACAACCCTCAGGCACACAAGGACTTGGCTCGGCTACTCCTGCGCCAGGACAGGCTGACTGAGGCGCAACAGGTATTGCGGACGGCGTTTGCGCTGCGCCGGGAGTACGTTACCGGCTGGCCTTTGTTAGTCATCTTCCTCCGGCGCTACCATCTCTTGTGGTTGCTGTTTCTCGCCGCAGGTATAGCTGAGGCAGCGCCTTCTTGGTACACTGCACCACTCCTGCTCGTCGCGGTCATCTTTATCGCAGGCGCCGCGCTCAATGAGATCATACTGCGCCGGGCACGCAGGGGATTGGCCCTGTTGCTGGCAGCGGCTTTGGTCATCGCACTGTTTGTATATGGATTGACTGGCGCCAGCCACGCACTTACTGGTACCGGAACGGGCCTCTGGACAGTGACGTCTCGGCCTACACTGACGGGGACCATGACCGAGCTTATCAACCAACAGTGCCACGTCGAGAACCGCCTGGGATGTCTGGTGGTGGTCGGCGCAAAGCGGCAGGCCCCGGAGGCTGTGGGGACCCAGACGCCCGGTAGCCAAAGATCGGACGAGGCGTCTACGCTGTGGCTCATCGACACAGTTCTGGTTAACCAGTCAGATCTGGAATTGATGGTGGATTGCTTCGTGGAAGATCCAGCGGGTCAACTGTATGAGCGGCTGTGGGATACCGGCGCGGGGCAGGATGTTTTGGCCACGGCCCGTCTGGTTCCCGGTGACGTATGGCGCGATACTATTCGCTTTGCATTGCCTGCGGATAGAGAGGTAACGAATCTGCGGTGCCAGGTCTATCAACGCACGGCTGCCGGAAGCGACCGGGGAATTGGTTCTGCAATGGGGTATAAACACTACGACAGAGGCGAAGATCTGCTCGCCGAGTTGCCCACCAGCGCACGCTGAACCGATCTCAGTCAATCACCGCCGCGTTCGGCAACAGCTACGGCTACGACGCGGTAGGCAACCAGACCTCGCGCACGGTTGGCGGGATTGCGTACACCCAAACTTTCGACTATGATAACCGCCTGGTGGGGGTGGCCGGCGGCAGCGTGAGCGCGGCGTTCCTCTACGACGCGGAGGGGAACCGGGTCAAGGGCACCGTGGCGGGCGTGACGACCGTCTACATCGCCGGGCTGTACGAGTGGCAGAACGGCGCAGTGACGAAATACTATGAAGGCGGCGCCTTCCGCCGGATCGGTTACGCGACCGACAACGGCGTGTTCTATGTTGTCAGCGATCACCTCCGTTCCACCAGCGTGCTGGTCAACCGGAACGGCACGGTCAAGAGCCGGAACTACTACTATCCCTACGGTGGGAACCGCGGCGGGAGCGCGTTCAGCGGGATCACGACGAAGCGGTTCACCGGGCAATACCACGAGCAAGGCCTGCCCGGCGGCGAGGGGCTGAGCTACTACAACGCGCGCTGGTATGACGCTTATCCCGAACGCAACATGGCGGGGTATGAGACCTTTCCCCAAACTCACTCAGGAGAAGTCACATATGACGATAATGATCCGAGGCGCCAGCTACGTGGTCCGCTCGGCGGACCGGATCGAGCGCGATTGTGACGTGCTCATCGAAGGTTCCCGCGTGGCCGCAGTGGGCCAATTGGCTCAGGCCGTTGATCCGGCCACGACCGTGATTGACGGCCGCGGCCGGGCTGTCATCCCAGGCCTGATCAACGCCCACACCCATACCTACCAGAACTTCCTCAAGGGCCTGAGCGACGACGTGGGGCTGGTCGAGTGGTGCGACGTCACGCTCTATCCCCTGGCTTATGCCATCCACCAGGCGCAGTGGCAGGATGGCGACGAGTCGGCCGGCTATCAGTGGGCCAGCCTCAGCGCGCTGGAGATGATCCGCGGGGGCGTGACCTGCTGTGTTGACATGAACATGAACATGGATTCCGTGTTCCAGGCGTGGTTGGACACGGGCCTGCGCGGGGTGGGTGCGATCGCGCTGGCGGACCGCTGGGTGCCCGACGCGCTGCGCCGCGAGTACGGCCCCGACCGGGCGGAAGCGCTGCGCCTGGCGCGCACCTGGCGGGACGCCCACAGCCGCCTGTCAACCGTGTTCGGCCCTTCCACCCCGTTCCTCTGCACGCGCGAGCTGCTGGAATGGGCGCGCGACCAGGCTGCGGACCTCCGCATCGGCTTGCAGATCCACCTTGCCGAGACGCGTTACGAGGTGGACTATGTACTGCGAGAGACCGGCATGCGGCCCGTCGAATACGCCCACAGCCTCGGCCTCCTGCGCCACGGCGCGACGGCCGTGCATTGCGTCCACGTGGATGACCGGGAGATTGACCTGCTGGCCGAGAGCGGCGCAACTGTGGTCCACTGCCCGAAGAGCAACCTCAAGCTGGGCAGCGGGATCGCGCCGGTGGCCAAGATGGTGCGTCGCGGCGTGTCCGTGGCGTTGGCCGCGGACGGCGCAGCCTCCAACGATGCCCTCGACCTCTTCGAGGAGACGCGGATGGCCGCGCTGCTGCACAAGGGCGCCAACGAAGATCCGACGGCGATCACAGGCCGGCAGGCGTTCCGCATGGTGACCGAGGGCGGGGCGCGGGCCGCGGGCATCAACGCAGGGACCATTGACCCGGGCAAGCTGGCCGACCTGGCCATCGTCAACCTCGACGCGCCCCACCTGTTGCCTGTGCACGATATCCTCAACACCCTGGTCTACTGCGCCCGCGCCGACGACGTCGAATGCACCATCATTGACGGGCAGATCGTCATGCGGAATCGGGTCGTGCAGACGGTGGACGAGGAGAAGGTGCGTCGTGAGGCGGCCGCGTTCGGCGCGAATCTGTACCGGCAGGGGCTGGCGGGGTGGCGCGAGAATAGCGCGGCAGGGCGGTAATTTGTCTACACCTCCGTGGCTCGCGACCTTGCCCTGGATCCTCTCAATAGTTCGGGTCAGCGCCGGTCACAGACCGGCTGAAAGCTTGCTCGAAGGGGGTCTGTGACCCCGCGTCGCTTCCACTGATTGAGAAGATACCTTCCCCGTTGAAATAGAACGCAAAGGCCCCTGGCGCGCGACCTCATTCCTCCATTGCCGTATTTGACATTCCTGCGAACTGATGATATATATCCTATATCCTATATGATATAGGACGTGACATTCCACCGGGAGACGCCAATGCTTACGCCAGCCGAACCGTTCCGGCCGCGCACCAAAGAGGACTACGCCTACGACGTGCTGCGGGCCGCTATCTTGCGCTGCGAGATGAAGCCAGGCGACCGGATCGTGATTGACACCCTCAGCGCGGAACTGGGCATCAGCCCCATCCCCATGCGCGCTGCGCTGCAGCGCCTGCAGTCCGAGGGGCTGGTGGAGATCACGCCGCACACCGGGGCCGTGGTCTCGGCGCTCTCACCGGCCAACATCGAGCAGGTCTCGCAGGTGTTGGAGCGCCTGGAGCTGATGGGCTTTGAGCTGGCGCTGCCGCGCGCCGGCGCAGCGGACATCACCAGGTTGCGGGGCATACTGGATCGGATGGACGTTGCCCTGGCGGCCGGTGACAAAGACCGGTGGGCAGAGATGAACGCGGAGTTCCATCGCACCGTCGCCATCCTGTCCGGTAACAAGCTGCTGGCTGAGTTCACCGACCGCGCGCTGGCTGACTGGATCCGCTTGCGCCGTTGGTACCTGGCGGATGTTGAGTTGCACCTGGGTGAGGCCCAGGACGAGCATCGCGCCATGGTGGAATCGCTGGCGCGTCGCGATCTATCCGGCCTCCAGCGCGTGCTGTATGACCATCATCAGCGCACCCGCGAGGCGCACTACCGGGCCGTTGCCGGCCTGGCAGGGCCAGGCGCAGGAGTAGAGAGCGCAAGATCATGAACGACGTTCTCAGGCGCTGTCTCGACGACCTCGAAGCCCGGATTGATCCCCAGGAAGAAGATGCGCTCCTGGCCGCGTGGCGGGACTTCGCCGAGGATCGCTTCCATGGCCCCATCTTCTCGCCCCGACGCAGTCGGCCTGCGCCGCCGGCGGTCCCCTGGCCGAAGGTGCCCATCAACGCCGCGCTGGAGGACTTCGACCTGATGGCGCTGCAGCAGTTCGGCCAGTGCTCTGTGCAACTGGCTGAGGCCAGCGGCGCAGTGCTCAACGTCCGCGCCAACTACGGGACGAGCATCGTGCCGCTCCTCTTCGGCGTCAAGCCCTTCGTGATGGACGCCGAGTTGGAGACGCTGCCAACTTCACAGCCGCTCAACGATGTGGCGGCCATCTGCCGGCTGGTCGCCGCAGGCGTGCCCGACCTGACGGCCGGCTACGGCGCACGCGTGATGGAGATGGGCCGCCGCTATGCCGAGATTGCCCGGCAATACCCCAAGATCGGCAAGTACGTCTTCATCTACCATCCCGACCTGCAGGGGCCGATGGACATCTGCGAGGTGGTGTGGGGCAGCACCCTGTTCTATGCCACGCAGGACGACCCGGGGCTGGTCAAGGACATGCTGGCGCTGGCGGTGGCGACCTATAGCGCGTTCATGCGCGCATGGGAAAAGGTCGCACCTTGTCGTGAGGATGGGAACGCGCACTGGGGCATGTTCCACCGGGGCAAGATCATGCTGCGTGACGATTCGGCCGTGAATTTCTCCCCGCGCATGTACCGTGAGTTTATTGCCCCGTACGACCAGAGGCTGCTGGACGAATTCGGCGGCGGCGCGATCCATTTTTGCGGGACCGGCGATCATTTTATCCCCATCCTGTCTGAGCTGCGCGGGCTGTATGCTGTCCAGATCTCGCAGCCGGAGCTCAACGACATGGAGAAGATCTACCGCTACACGGTGGACAAGGGGATCAAGTTGTTGGGCCTCAAGCGCGAGGCTGCCGAGGCCGCGTTGGCCCAGGGGCGTGATCTGAGGGGCCAGGTGCACTGCTTCTAGTGGGTCACTTGGCGCGATTATTGCTATTACGCCGCGTCGGCTGTCATGCTGAGCAGGTTAACGAGCCAACGCTGGCTACGGTGAGACTCTAGCGAAGCATCTCGTCCGGCCCACACGAGACCCTTCGCTGGCTTTGCGTGTATCTGGACTTTGAGCTGTAGACCCGCTCAGGGTGACAGCTAATGGCAACAGTCGAGTCAAGTGACCCACTAGCGAGCGAGCCATATGAATTCACGAGAGATCATCCTCGCCAATATCGCCCACGCCAACCCGCCCCGCCCCGGCATGGATTTCACCGGCGGGCGCCAGGAGGACATCCTGCACAGCGGGCTGACGCCGCACGGCTACCGGCAGCGGCGCTGGGTCGAAGGCCCGCGCGAATACTACGATGATGAGTGGGGCAACCTCTGGGTGCGCATGGTTGACGGCAGCATCAAGGGTGAGATCTTCCGGCCCGCCATCCAGGAATGGGATCAACTGGACGATTTGCGTCCGCCCGATTACAGCCATCCCGACTGCGCCGCGGAACCGGTTGCGCTGTTCAGCCAGCCCACCGATAAGTTCAAGCTGATCTGGATCGGCGGCTGGATCTTCGACAACGCCCGCTACCTGCGCAAGATGGAGGTCTACTTCGCCGATCTGGCCCTCTATCCCGCCGAGGTGGACCGCATGCACCGGATCGTGGCGGCGGTCTACGAGCAGAAGATCCACCTGGCCGGCCGCGCCGGCGCCGACGGCATCGCCATCGGCGAGGACATGGGCACGCAGACCGGCCTGCTCTTCAGCCCGCGCATGTTCCGCCGCTATTTCAAGGAGATGTACACCCGGCTGTTCGGCATCGCGCACGAGTACGGCATGAAAGTCTTCATGCACTCCTGCGGCCAGAACTGGGCCATCGTCCCCGACCTGCTGGACGCGGGCGTGGATGTGTTCCAGTTCGACCAGCCGACGCTCTACGATATGCCGAAGCTGGCCGCGCTGCTGCGGGAGCGCCGGGCAGCCCTGTGGAGCCCGGTGGACATCCAAAAGATCCTGCCCACCGGCGACCGCACGCTGATCGAAGCCGGCGCGCGGGAGATGGTTGACATCTTCGAGGGCGGGCTGATTTGCAAGAACTACCTGGATCTGCCGGGGATCGGGGTGCGGCCCGAGTGGGACCAGTGGGCCTACGAGGCGATCTGCCGGCGCGCCGGGCTGGAGCCATAGCCTATTGGGTAGGCCTGGCGCCCGCCCGTTGGGTTGACCAGAAAGCAGCTTCTGTCATGCTGAGCGGGTTCACCACACAATGTACATGACAACGAACGTCCAGCGAAGCATCTCACAATGGGCATCGAGATGCTTCGCTAGTCAGTCGCTGCAACGAAACCTGAGCTGTCAACCCGCTCAGCATGACATAATGCGCCCTCTTGGGATATCTTGAAAGGGGCTTCAATGACCATTTCACCATCACCCTTACGCTTTGCAGCCATCGGCCTGAACCACGGCCACATCACCATGCAGACCGACATCCTGCTGGAAGCCGGCGCGCAGTTGGTTTCATACTTTGCCATCGAGCCGGAGTTGGCCGCGGCCTACGGCCGGCAGTATCCCCAGGCCGTCCTTGCCCGAGCTGCCGAGGAGATACTGGAAGACCCGAACATTCAGCTGATCATCAACGCCGGCATTCCGTGCGAGCGCGCGCCGCTGGGCATCCGCGCCATGCGGCACGGCAAGGACTACATGACCGACAAGCCTGGCATGACGACCTTCGAGCAACTGGCGGAGGTGCGCCGCGTCCGGGCGGAAACGGGCCGCATCTACTCGGTGGACTTCAGCGAACGGTTCCACGTCAAGGCTGCGGTCAGGGCCGGCGAGCTGATCCGCGCCGGCGCCATTGGCCAGGTGCTCCAGGTGACCATCCTGGCGCCGCATCACGCTCGGCTGACCTCCCGTCCCCCCTGGTTCTTCGAACGCGAAAAGTACGGCGGCATCCTGGTGGACATCGGCTCGCACCAGTTCGATCAGGTGCTCTTCTACACCGGCTCCGATCGGGCCGAGGTCGTGGCCGCTCAGGTCGGCAACCTGCATCATCCGGCGCACCCGGGTTTCGAGGATTTCGGCGACGCCGTGGTCCGGGGCAACGGCGGCCATCCCGAAGGGACGCATAGCGGAGGCTACGTCCGCCTGGATTGGTTCACCCCTGATGGGCTGGGCACGTGGGGCGATGGCCGGCTGTTCATCCTGGGCACCGACGGCTATATTGAGGCCCGCAAGTATTGTGATATCGCCGGCCGGCCGGGCGGCGACCACCTGTTCCTGGTGGATCAGAAGGGCGTCCAGTACATGGACTGCCGCGACGTGGCGTTGCCCTATGGCCGGCAGCTCATCGCGGACATCCGGGATCGCACCGAGACCGCCATGACCCACGCGCACTGCTTCCTGGCGTCGGAGCTGGCGCTGATGGCGCAGGCCAGGGCGGTCAGGGTGGGGAATCTGGGGTGTGAAACACCATGACAGATTCATCTCCCCTCCGTTTTGCCGTCATCGGCGCTGGTGCTTCGATCTATCGCTTTATGCACCGGCCGGCCCAGGTGGCCGAAGGCATCCACGTAGTCGCTGCCTGCGACGTCAACATCGCTGCTGGCCAGGCGCAAGCGGCGGAGATCGGCTGCGCGTTCTACGAGGATTACCGCGCCATGCTGGCCGAGGTCAGGCCGGATGTCGCGGTCATCGTCACGCCCCACCCGCTGCACGAGACGATGGCAATTGATTGCCTGCGCGCTGGCTGTCATGTGCTGCTGGAGAAGCCGATGGCGGTCGCTGTCTCCCAAGCGGATCGGATCATCGCAGAAGCAGAGGCAGCGGGCCGCGTCCTCGCCGTCAATTTTCAGCACCGGTTTCGGGCCGTCATTGAGCGCGCGCGGGCGTTGATCGAAGAGGGCGCGATCGGCCCGCTGGTGCGCACCCTCAGCATTGATCCGTGGTACCGCACCGCCTACTACTACCGCACGGCGTCGTGGCGTGCGACGTGGCGGGGCGAAGGGGGCGGCGTGCTGCTCAACCAGGCGCCCCACGGCCTGGATCTTCTGTGCCACCTGGCCGGGATGCCGGTCAAGGTTTGGGGGTGGACGCGCACGCGCTACCACGCCATCGAGGTTGAGGATACTGCCCAGGCCATGTTGGAGTACCCCAACGGCGCGCCGGGCTACCTGACCGTCAGCTCGGTGGAGATGGGGGTCAAGCCGAGCCTGCACATCGTAGGCGAGCGGGGGACCCTTGAGTTATCAGGCGATCGTTTGACGATCCATCGCCTCACGCCCTCTTCCCGCGAACACCTGCTGACCAGCACTGAGATGTTCGGCGCGCCCGCGGTTAGCAGCGAAGCTTTCGTGCCAGAGGAGGTAGGCGGGAAAGAGGCGTCAGTTTATCGCGACCTGGTGGCTGCCATCCGCGAAGGGCTCCCGCCCCGCGCCGACGGGCGCGAGGGCCGGATGTCGCTGGAGCTGGCGAATGCCATCACCCTGTCGTCTCACACCGGGGGGCCGGTCTCATTGCCGCTGGATCGCGCCGCGTATGATGCTTTGTTGGCCGATCTGCAGGCCGGGCAGCCGCCAGAAAGCGTTTGACACGTCGCGATAGTCGCAGGTTAATCCGGAGGTTCGGGTCGCATGGTTGGAGAACGTATCCGGCAGAGGCGTAAGGAACTCGGCTACAGTCTGCGCGCGCTCGGTGCGCGCACGAACCTGACGGCGAGCTTCCTCAGCCAGGTGGAGAACAGCCAGTGCTTCCCCTCCCTATCCTCTCTCCAGCGCATTGCCATCGCCCTTGAAGTGCCGATGTTCGCCTTTCTTGATGGCGCGCAGCCGCCCAGCCCGGTCATCCGGGCGCATGAACGTCCGAGGTTGGATACGTGCGACGCCGAGATCTGCTATGAGTTACTCACGCGCAACCTGGGGGGGCAGATGGTGGCAGTGCAGATCCGGATTCAGCCCGGCGGCCAGCGAATCGCTGAACGGCTATCGAAGCCTACCGATGAGGTGATGTACGTGCTGTGCGGCCAGCTCTCTATCACTATTGAGGATGAAATCTATGTCCTGAATCCGGGCGACAGTATCGGTTATCAAGGGCGGTCATTGCGCGAGTTTGCTGCCGCAGGTGATGAAGAAGTGCGCGTTATTTGTTGTGTCACACCGCCGCTATTATGAAGCGGCGAAAGGAGGTGGATATTCACCCTGAGTGTCGTACGAGATCAGCGGTCAGTTAGCGTCATGTTTCAACCCATTCACACCATGCTCAAAAGGAGAGACACCGATGAAATCCCGTTTTGTTCTGTTGGTCAGCGTGTTAATGATCGTCAGCATGCTCCTGACCGCCTGCCCGGCGCCGGAGCCCCAGGTGGTCGTCCAGACCGTAGTAGTTGAGAAGGAGAAGCAGGTCGTCCAGACCGTTGAGGTCGAGAAGAAGGTCGTCGAGACCCAGGTTGTGGAGAAGATCGTCCAGGCAACTCGGGTACCTGAACCGAAGAAGATCGTCTCCTGGTACCAGTATGATCAGGGCAACGTAGATCCCAAGAGCGACGAACGCGCGGGCAACGAATACCTGCGCAAGGCCATGGCCATCTTCAATCAAGAGTTCGAGGGCAAATGGGTCTGGGATAACGAGTATTCGCCCTTCAACAGGATTGAGGCCAAAGTAGCTGCCGCCGTGCTGGCCGGCGCCGAGGTGCCCGACATCGTCGAGATCGGGGGCAGCCAGATGCTCAACCTCCAAAAGAACGGCGCCCTGGTGGATCTGACCGACTGGGCCAAGGCGCAATCGTGGTATGCTGAGATGGATCCCAGCGCGCTTAAGATCTGCACCGCCCCCGACGGCAGGCTCTACTGCATCCCCACGGCGACCCGGCCCTCTCAGGTCTTTGTTTGGAATGACCTCTGGCCTAACGGCTTCCCGAAGACGCCGGATGAGATGTTGGAGGAGGGTGAGCGGCTCAAGGCGGAGGGCAAGTACGCCCTCACCTTCTTCGGCTCCACGGCCTTCGACGGGGATGGGGCGAACCGTGCTGTGTTCGCGACCGTCGCCTCTTTTGGCGGCGGCTACGACGATGGCAACGGCAAGATCAAGCTCAACACGCCGGAGAACGTGGCTGCCATCGCGTGGCTGCGCGAAATGGTGCAACGCGGCTATGTGCCGGAGATCGCGTTTGCTGGTGGCTTCCAAGAGGAGCAGGCGTTCATGGATGCCTCAGCGGGCGCCATTCCCACGGGGCTTTTCGGCTATCGCTACATGAATCCGCTGACTGCGCCCAACGGCACGAAGTATGAGAAGAGGAGCCAAGAAGATATGCTCGACGCGATCGAAGCCGGCGATGTCTACCTGGCTCCGATGCCCGCGCCGGAAGGCAAGAAGGGGGGGTGTTACACCGGCATTGCGGCCCTGGCCATCGTGACGGGCGCCAACAATATTGAGGGCGCTCAAGAGTTCATCAATTGGACGCTATCGCCGGAGCACAACCCGGACTACGTGATCGGCCCGGGCGGCGGCCTCCCGGTGCTGGCGTCGGTCGCGGCGACGGAGCGGTTCCAAACCAAGTTCTATCAGCAGGCGTATGCGGTTGGCGCTGCCAGTAACTGCAGGGTGACATGGCCCACGGTCGTTGATACGACCGGCGCCAAGAAAACGATCATGAATGCGGTCTATAAACTGATCAAGCAGGATCCGACTGCGGACATCGCGGCCGAACTGCAGGCGGCAGAGGACGAATTCAACAAGACGGTGCAGTAGTCTCCGTCGCTGGATTTCACGGATGATAGGCTTTAGCCGGTTCGGTGCGGCGCACGTGCGACCGGCTAAAGCCTCGCAGCCAAGAGCCTGCTCAGTTCGATACTGACACATTCCTTCCCATTTCGTCGTCCCAGCGCTGTGCTGGGAGCCGCGAGGCGCGCTTGCCAGTCAGCACAGCCTGTTCTTCCGGAAATGGAGGTCGGCGCCCTTATGAGCCATTCTGCATTAGCTCCCGCTCCGGGGAGCCTTGGTCTGAAGAAAGCCAAACGCCGGCGGCCGCTGAACCTGCTGCCGTTTTGGCTGCTGCTGCCGGCAATGCTGGTGCTGCTGGCGATCCAGGTCTACCCCTTGTTCTACACGCTGGTGCTGAGCGTGCAGCAGCGCCAGCGCACCGGGTGGGAGTTTGTGGGGACCCGGAACTTCGCGTTGTTGCTGGATTCGCGGGCGTTGGGGGAAAGCGCCGGCCACACGATCATCTTCCTGGTGGGTTACACGAGCCTGACGCTGATCCTGGCCTTCTTCGTGGCGTTGCTGCTGAACCGTAAGTCCAGCTTGTCAGGGGTGTACATCACCTTGC
>CAZKEF010000075.1:0-16678 GCA_964551735.1 uncultured Anaerolineales bacterium | reverse complement strand
TGAGCGTTTCGCCCAGCGCCAACCCTTGCACGCGCGCCTGGAAGCTGCCGGTGATCACTGCACCCGCATCCAGCTCGCCCACGACCCAGGTCAAGGTCTTGGCGTCGGGGGCGTAGGTGAAGCCCACAGCGCTCTGGACGACGTAGACCAGCCCGACCGGCAGCGTGGCAGTCAGCGTCACGGCTGGCAACGGTGCAGCCAGCGAGTTCGCCGCTGTTGTGGTGAAGGTCACCACGTCCCCCGGCTCGGCCCAGGCCGGCGCAACGCTGAGGGTCACCCGCAGGCTCTCGACCGACGCAGCTGTAGCCGGTGCGAGCGACGCGGCCGGGGATGAGTCGGCCGCCGACGGCTCAAGTTGCGGAGCGGCCAATATCAAGGGCAGAAAGATAGTAGGCGCGATGTGTTCGACGAGCGGCGGTTCAGCTTCGGCCGGTGGCGCGTCCTCAGCCGCTAACGCAATGGGGAGGTGGGGGAAGGTGAAAGTTGGTAGGGCCGGTGAAATGCTTTGTAGAACCAGGGATACCGTAACGATAAACTGCAACCAAGGTGGAACACGGCGGGACATGGTGACCTCCTCCACTCACAGGCGCGCGAGGAAAAGGAGACCTGACTTGACCTTATAGTGGGGGGGAGCCGATAGCCAGGCCGATCACTCTCAGAAGTGTCTCACCTTGTGGTGCAAGATAGCACCATGACAAGCCAGGCTTGTATGACACAGATCATATCTGCAGCACTATGCTTGGAACAACCCTTCCAGGCCATGGGGATTGGCGTCCAGGCGCGAGATGTGCGTGGTTCCCGTTCGCCTCACAACTGCAAGCACGCCATCTTCAAATACGGCTCCTGCCCCGGCGGTGACGGGAAATCGAGCGCGGGCTCGTGGTACACCCCTTGCACCGTCGCGCCCCGGCCCGCCGCGGCCAACCCGGCCAGCACGCGCTCGCGGAAACTGCGCCAGGGGATCTCAGCCACGTTGCAGCAGGCCAGCAGCCGGCCGTCGGGCGCGAGGACGCGGCCGGCCAACTCGGCCAGTGCGGCGTAATCCTGCGCGGCCGAGAACGTGCCGCGCCTGGTGCGGGAAAAGCCGGGCGGGTCCAGGATCACCAGGTCGAACCGCTCCCCGCGCTTCGCCAGCCGCGCCAGCCAGTCGAAGACGTCGCCGAAGACGAAATCGTGCGGGTCGGCCGCGAAGCCGTTGGCCCGGCCGTTCTCCTGGCCCCAGGCCAGCGCCGCCTTCGACAGGTCCAGGTTGAGGACGCGCGTCGCGCCGCCGGCCAGCGCGGCCACGCCGAAGCCGCAGGTGTAGGCGAAGGTGTTCAGCACGGTGCGGCCGGCCGCCCACACACGCACGCGGCCCCGGCCCTCGCGCATGTCGGGGAACAGCCCGGCGCTCAGCCCCTCGCCGGGCCGGATCAGATAGGCCAGGCCGTCCTCATGCGCGACGAGCTCACCCAGGTCAGGGCCGTAGACCGGCTGCGGCGGCGCCAGCAGCGGCCGCTGGTCGTCCGCGATGCGACTGGCCTGCTGCGGCCGGTACTTGACGTAGACCGCGCGGGGGGCCATAACCTCGACGATCGCCTCGGTCAGCGCAGGGGGGATCGGACGCGGGGGTAGCTGGGCGTCGTCATCGTAAAGGCTGGCGACTAGCGCAGCGCCGTAGCGGTCCACGGTCAACCCCGGCAGCCCATCGGCCGCGGCGTTCACCACGCGGTAGATGGGCGTGGCGGGGTCGGCGGCCAGGGGCGCGCGGCGCGCGGCGGCCAGGCGCAGCAGGGCTCGCAATGCGGCAGGATCGCTGGCTGCGAGCGCGCGCACGTGGGCGGAGGGCGCGGCCAGCAGCGTCTTGATCTCCGATAGGTCAGCTCCGGGGAGAATATCTGGCACTGTCACGCTGAGCGGGTCTTTCAACCGAGATGCGCCGCGGCGTGACACCAGCGAAGCGTCTTTGTGACCGAAGGAAGATGCGTCGCCTTCTGGCGCCAGCGATTTGTCACCCAGAGTGACAGACCGGCTAACACCTGCACTTGCGCCGAAGCGCAGTGCAGGTGCAAGTGAGCCTCGATTCCGCGCGGCAGAAAGCGCCTCAAAGAGCGCGGGCGGCGGGGCCGTGAACGTCACCACCTCGCCGGTGGCCGGATGGGGCAGGGCCAGTTGCCAGGCGTGCAGGCACAGCCGCGGGAAGCGATCGGCCGGGCCATAGAGCGCATCCCCCACCACCGGGCAGCCGATGTGCGCCAGGTGGACGCGGATCTGGTGCGGCCGGCCGGTCTCGGGGACGATCTCAAGCAGAGTGACTGCACGGTTCGTAGTCACGGCTTTAGCCGTTGCGCCGACCGGACGGCTGAAGCCGTCACTACGAACGGAGCCGAGCACCCGGTAACGCGTGACCGCGGTCATCTTGCGCGGATCGGTCGCGGCGGTGACCCGGTAGCGGCCAGCGCGGTCGCGCGCCAACGGCGCGTCAATGATCCCCTCAGCCTGCGGCGGCGCGCCCCAAACTAACGCCAGATAGACCTTACGCACGTGCCGGCCTTCGAACGCGGCCGCCAGCGCCCGGTTTGCCTCCGGCCGCGCGCTGAAGAGCAGCACGCCCGACGTGTCCGCGTCCAGCCGCTGGTGCATTCCCAGGTAAGCCAGCCCTGTCTGAGACTTGACTATGCGCAGAGCATCAGCCGGATACGGATCGCCCGGATCGGCCGCGTGGGTAGGCACGCCGGTGGGCTTGTCCACGACGATGATGTCGGGGTCCTGGTGGAGGATGGGTAGGTGCATGCTCACGGCGCCAGCCGGTTCAGGTCCCTCGGGAACAGCGTGGCCAGGCGGATGTTGTCCAGGCCGAGCAATTGCATGATGAAGCGCTCCAGGCCGATGGCAAAGCCGCCGTGGGGCGGCATGCCGTGCTTGAATGCCTCGAAATAGGTCTCGAACGGCCGCAGGTCGGCGTAGCCCTTGGCCGCGGCTGCGTCCAGGTACGACTGGTACAGATGCAGGCGTTGGCCGCCCGTCACCAGCTCGGTGCCGCGGAAGAGCAAGTCGAACGAGTTGGAATAGCGCGGGTCGGCCGGGTTCGGGTGGGTGTAGAACGGCCGTTTGCCCATGGGATAGCCTACGACGAACAGGAAGTCGCTGCCCTGCTCCCTGGCCCATTCGCCCAGCCAGCGCTCGTGCTGCGGCGCCAGGTCCGGCTCGCCCCGGCAGTCCTCGCCCCAACGGTCCAGGATCAACTGCTGCGCGTCCGGGAAGTAGAGGGCCGGGAACTCCGGCGGCGCCACAGGCAAGACCACGTTCAGCGCGGCCAGCTCGGCCGCGAAATGCGCCTCCAGGTGCGCCAGGATGCCGCGCACGACGCGCGTCAGCACGGCCATCACGTCGTGGTGATCCCGGATGAAGCCCAGCTCCACGTCCAGGCTGACGTACTCGTTGATGTGACGGATCGTGTCGTGCGGCTCGGCCCGAAACACTGGCCCCACCTCGTAGACCCGCTCGAACACGCCGACCATGATCTGCTTATAGAACTGCGGGCTTTGGGCCAGGAACGCGCGCTGGCCGAAGTAGTCCACCGCGAACACGTTGGCGCCGCTCTCGGTGGCTGAGGCGACCAGCTTGGGGGTCTGCACCTCGGTGAACCCCAGGTCGTTGAGCGTGGCGCGAAAGCCGGCCATGATCCCGGCCGACAGGCGAAACAGGGCCCGCTTCTGCGGGTGGCGCAGCCCGACCACCGCGTGATCCAGGAAGACCGGCAGACCGGCCTTGATCTCCGGCTTGTTCAGCGGGAACGGCAGCGCGTCCCGCACAGGCGACACGATCTCAAAGGCCGGGCCGTGCAGCTCGATCCCGCCCGGCGCCTGGGGTTCGGCCACGACCGTGCCTTCGACGGCCAGCACCGTTTCGGGCAGCAGGCCGTCCAGCGCGGCCAGCGCACCGTCGGTGTCCACCACCACCTGGATCAAGCCGCGCACATCGCGCAGCACCAGGAAATTGATGCCGCCCAGCCGGCGCAGCGCGTGCAGCCAGCCCGCCAGCCGGACCTTCTCGCCCACGTGGGCTGCGACCTCAGAGGTATAAATCCGTTCCATGGGACACCCCTCCGCAAAAAGAATAGCGCTCCATCGTCCAAAGGGACGAGGAGCGCGCTCGCGGTGCCACCCTGGTTCGCCGCAGCCTCACAGCCGCGGCCTCAACGGTCAACCCTGACCCGGCCCGGTAACGGCAGGCGCCGGCCTGGGCCTACCCCCGGTTCGCGATCGGGCTCGACCCTGCAGCTCCGGAGTGTCTTTCCGCAAGGGTGTGGGCGGCATTCCCAGCGCCTGCCGCTCTCTGAACCACACCGATCCAGCGTACTCTCTCCATCAACGCTTTTATAGTGTCGTTTGTGGGGGAGAGGATACCACGGAGCGCGGGAAGTTGTCAATTGCGCACTTGCGGCCCGACCCTGACCTGCGTATACTGCCGGGGGCCGGACGCGTTGAGCGCCAGGGCTGCCCTTACCCTGGCGCTCAAAAAAGGAGGAGAAGGAGAGAACTCTTTTTCATCTCTCGTGCGTTAGTGTAACATGACTTTGGACTCACCGCTGGACGCGCAGCCCATGTTAAGGCTACATCTTTTCGACGCTTGCTATACGTTTACCCTACACCGATGAGGAGACCATGCTTCCACTCGATGCTGCTGACACCGAACTATGCGACCTGGGAGTCGCCGATTACGCCGAGATCCTGGCTTTGTGGGCCGGCGCCGGGCTGTCCGTCCGGCCCGCGGGCCGCGATGCGCCGGAGGCGTTCGCGCGCCAGCTCGCCGGCGGGCAGCAGCGGGTCATCGGCCTGCGCGCGGGCGGCAAGCTGGTCGCGGTCGCCGTGCTGACCCACGACGGCCGGAAGGGCTGGATCAACCGCCTGGCGGTCGCGCCGGCTTATCGGCGCCGGGGGCTGGCGCGATGGCTGGTTGCCGAGGGGGAGCGCTGGTTCACGGAGGACGTGGAGCTGGAGATCTGGGCCGCGCTCATCGAGGGTTACAACCAGGGTTCCCAGGCGCTTTTTGCCGCGCTGGGCTTTCAGCGCCACGATGTGGTATATGTGAGCCGGCGGACCAGATCTGATGCATAATGAGCTGAGCATGACGCCATCGTGGTCCCCGGTGCGGATCCGCCCCTTCGGCCCGAACGACCAGCCCGCAGCCCGAACCATGATCCTCGCTGGCCTGGGCGAACACTTCGGACACGTCAACCCGGCCCTGAACCCTGACCTGGACTACATCGCCGCCAGCTATCTTGACCGTGGTCACATCTTTCTGGTGGCGACCATCGGCGCGGCGCTCGTTGGGACGGGCGGCTTGTGCATCACCGGTAAGGCTGGACAGATCGTGCAGGTGTCGGTGGCCCGGTCGTACCGGCGCCGAGGCCTCGGCCAGCGCATGGTAACCGCGCTGTTGGCCGAGACGCGGGGACGCGGGGTGACGCGCGTTTGGATGGAAACCATCGCTGACTGGGAGGACGCTCTCGGCCTGTATCGGCGTTGTGGCTTTCGTGAGTTCAACCGGGAAGATGGCTGCATCTTTATGGGCGTAGACCTTTCGTGCAACCAAACCGTTATCCGTGCGTAAAGTAAAGCGTAATCTGGACAGCAGGGCGAGAACATCGTTGACATCCCTGCGCCAGAGATAGCGCATAAGGAGTTACAAGGAGGCACCATGGAATCCAAAAAGTTGTATCGCAGCAGCACCGACAAGATGATCGCCGGCGTGTGCGGCGGTTTGGGCAAGTACCTGGGGATTGACGCCACGTTGATCCGCTTGATCTTTGCCTTGCTGGTCTTCTTCGGCGTCGGCTCCGGGTTGCTGATCTACGTGATCCTGGCGATCGTCATGCCCCTGGAACCCACCGGCGGGAGCCCCATCGAGCCGCCGGCCGAATAAAGCCTGTAACTGAGAGACTGGAGTCGAGGCTCACCTGCACTTGCGGCTGCGCCGCAGCGCAGGTGCAAGTGTCAGCCGGTTGCTCTGGCTGAGCGCCAAACCGCCTGATCCTAAAGGAGGCTGCGCACAGTCTCGATTCCGTCTCAGGTGACCTTCGGAGGTCTACATGGACGCATCTCGCAAATCTGCTATCGCCGGCGGGATCGTGCTCATCCTGCTGGGACTGATCTTCCTTGCCGGACAGATGTTCCCGGAACTCCGGTCGTGGATCACCACGTTTTCATGGCCCTTGATCATCGTGGGGGTCGGCGCGCTGCTGCTGATCATCGGCCTGGTGACCGGCGTGCCGGGGCTGGCGGTGCCGGCCTGCATCGTGGGCGGCATCGGCGGCCTGCTGTACTGGCAGAACCGCACCGGCGACTGGGCCAGTTGGGCCTACGCCTGGGCGCTGATCCCCGGCTTCGTCGGCGTGGGAACGATCCTGATGGGCCTGCTCAGCGGCAAGGGGAAGGACGTGCGCGACGGCGCGAACACCGTGCTGGTCAGCCTGATCCTCTTCGCCATCTTCGGCTCGTTCCTGGGCGCGCCCTGGCGCATCGGGCAATACTGGCCCGTCTTGCTGATCCTGTTGGGACTCATCAATCTGGTGCAATACTTCATCCGATCACGACGAGGAGGCCATGATGCGGCGTGACACTCTGTTCTGGGCCATTCTTCTGATCCTTGCCGGTCTCCTGCTGTTGGCCGGCAACCTAGGCCTGTTTGACCGGCTGGAAATCAACGTCTGGAACTTGCTCTGGCCGTTGTTTTTGATCGTCCTGGGCGGCTGGTTCATCTTCAACGCCCTCGCTGGCCCGGGCCCCGTAACCGTGCAGGATGCTGCGATCCCCTTGGAAGGCGCCGCGCGCGCCGAGATCAAAATCGGCCACGGCGCCGGCCGCCTGCTTTTGAGCGGCGGTGCGGCTGCTGGGCAACTGGTGGCCGGCTCGTTTGCCGGCGGACTGGACTACCGCGCGAAACGCGAGGGGGACATGCTCAAGGTCAAAATGGGCGTGCCAAGCCGGTCTGGTTTCATCTTCCCCTGGAGCTGGTCGCCCGGCGCACTGGATTGGACGGTGCACCTGAGCGAAGACGTGCCCCTGGCCCTGAAGTTCGAGACAGGCGCCAGCCGCTCGGAGATTGACCTCACCGACCTGAAAGTCACAACGCTGGAGATCGAGACGGGCGCCAGCGCAACCGCCATCACCTTGCCGGCGCGGGCCGGCTTCACCAAAGCGGATATCGAGGCGGGCGCGGCATCAGTGGATGTGCGCGTGCCCGGCGGTGTGGCGGCGCGCATTGTCGCCAAAAGTGGCCTGTCCAGCGTCCGCGTGGATCAGACCCGCTTTCCAGGTTCGGGCAGCCGCTTCGAGTCGCCGGACTACGCGACCGCGGCGAACAAGGTGGAGATCGAGCTAGAAACTGGCGTGGGGTCGGTAAGCGTTTCTTGACAGAAAACACAGATACAACCCGTGCTTTGGAATCGAGGCTTTCGCCGGTCACTCTCTCCGAGCGTCAGACCGCCTAAAGGCTCGATTCCTTTGTACTTCGACGCACTCCGCATGCCTGTGCTCTGCTTACTTCGGCCCAAACGTGCGCACCCTTTGTACAGGGGCTTGGGGCTATCCTCCACCTGTGCTACAATATCGTTCACGAATCACGAATCACGAATCACCCGTCGGAGCGTCCCTATGCCTGACAAGATCCTGGTCTGCGTCGCCTGGCCCTACAGCAACGGCGACATGCACATCGGCCACATCGCCGGCGCCTACCTGCCGGCCGATATCTTCGCGCGCTATCACCGGTTGCGTGGCAACGACGTGCTCATGGTGTCCGGCTCTGACACCCATGGCACCCCGATCACCATGCGTGCCGAAGAGGAGGGCGTTTCCCCGCGCGCGGTGGTGGACCGCTATCACCCGCGTAACACCGAGATGATGCGCGAACTGGGAATCAGCTTCGATCTGTTTACCGAAACCGACACGGAGAACCACTGGACGGTCACGCAGGAGATCTTCGCGACCCATTTGGCGCACGAATATGTCTATCGCGGCATGATGGAGCAGCTCTACTGCGTGGATTGCGCTAAATGGCTGGCCGACCGCTACGTGGAAGGGACCTGCCCACACTGCGGGTATGATGATGCGCGAGGGGATCAGTGCGACAACTGCGGACGCACCTACGATGCCATCACCCTGCTGAAGCCGCGCTGCAAGAACTGCGGCGGCAGCCACATCGAAGTGCGCGAGACCGAGCACTTTTTCCTGGACCTGGCCGCGTTGAACGAGCCGCTGCTACACTGGCTGAACAGCCAGCCCCGAGACCATTGGCGGCCCAACGTGCTCAACGCGACGCGCGCGCGGCTGGAAAGCCGGGAGCTGCGCGGCCGGCCGATCACGCGCGATATCAACTGGGGCATTCCCATCCCGGTGCCCGGCTACGAGGGCAAGCGTATCTATGTCTGGTATGACGCCGTGATCGGATACCTGGCTGCCAGCAAGGAGTGGGCGCAGGTGATCGGCGCCCCGGACGCGTGGCGCGCCTGGTGGCAAGACCCGGCCGCGCGCACCTACTACTTCATCGGCAAAGACAACATCGAATTCCACACCATCATCTGGCCCGGCCTGCTGATCGGCTACGATCGGAGCCTTAACCTGCCCTACGACGTACCGGCCAACGAATACCTGAACGTCGAAGGGCGCAAGCTGAGCAAGAGCCGGCGCTGGATGATCGAGATGGCCCCTGCCCTGGAGCGTTACGACCCCGATCCATGGCGCTACGCGTTGGCGGCCGGTGCACCGGAAACGCAGGACATCAACTTCACCTGGGAAGAATTCGTCCGGCGCAACAACGATGAGCTGGTGGCGACCTGGGGCAACCTGGCAAACCGAGTACTGGGCTTCGCATTCAAGCGCTTCGACGGCAAGGTGCCGCTGCCCGGAACGTTGGACGCGGCAGACCAGGCGCTGCTGGACCAGGTGGCGCCGGCCTTCCAGCGTGTCACGGCTTTGCTGGAAGCGGTCAAGCTGAAGCAGGCGCTGCAAGAAGCGATGGCGCTGGCGCACGAAGCCAACCGCTACCTGAACCTCAAAGAGCCCTGGCAGCAGATCAAGACCGACCCGGCTGCCGCGGCGACCACGATCTACGTCGCGCTCAAGGTGATTGACACGCTGAAGATCCTCCTTGCGCCGTTCCTACCCTTCACATGCCAACGGCTGCACAGCTACCTGGGCTACAACGGCGAGTTGTTCGGCCGCTCCTATCTGAAAGAGCTGGCTGAAGCCGAGCGCACCCACATTGCCATGCGCTACGATCCGAGCGCGGCCACGGGCACCTGGGCGGTCAGCGACCTGGCGCCGGACCAGGCGCTGCGCGAACCCAAGGCGCTGTTCACCAAGCTCGAGCCGAACGCGGCTGATGCTGAGGTCGAGCGGATGATCGCCGGGCAATAGCATCAATCGTCCGACCCTGCCGCCGGCTCACAGGGCTCTCCTGTGGGCCGTGTTTTTCTGTGACCCTCCGAAGCCCACGGCAATCCTCGACCCAGTCAGGCCTTCTTACACTAACCCCATAGACGGCAGGTTTCGCCCCGCCAAACCGCGATCGTGCGGATGGCATCGAAGATACGCCGCCGCGCCCTGGCTCAAATTTCATTGAGCGCCATTCCCCGCGCGCGAGGGGCCCCACTTGCGCTACCCAAAAATATATGCATAATTTCAAGTGCCAGCTTTCACCTAGCAGGCACAGAATTCACCAAAAGAATATATTATTTATCTGACAACTTGGTAACCAAAAGATAAACACAGGATTATAGCACTATTTACTTGGAGACTGTCTTGTGAAACGTTTACAGGTGCCAGTGCCCGACCCCGAGGGGCTTAAAGCCCTGGAACGGCTATACCGGACGACCCGTGACGTGCGGTTGCGCTCCAGGGCCCAGATCGTGCTCCTAGCGATCGAGAAACAGATGGCTGCGGCCGAGATCGCCAGCATCGTGCGCACCGACGAACAAACTGTTCGGCGTTGGCTCAAGCGTTACGCGACCGACGGTATCACCGGTCTGAATGATGCAACCCGGCCAGGCGGGCCCCGAAAAGTGACCGATGAGTACCTGGCCAGACTCGTGGAAACCGCGCGCTTGCCGCCCTCGAGCGCGGGCCTACCCAACCGGGCATGGACAGCCCAATCACTGGCGACCTACCTGGCCGAGCAAACGGGGATCACCGTTGACCCCGAAACCGTGCGCCTCCACCTCAAAGCGTCTGGCATCACCCTCAGCCGTCCATCCGCAGTCGCTAAGTCGGAATATATCTCATCAAAATCATAGTAATTGACAGGATGCCTCCCCTGTGTTATCATGTCCGTGACAATTCAAGCACCCTAAAACATGCAAGAGATGTCTAGGAGCAAGGAGCAGGGGACAGTGCAAGCGGTTCGCCAGCGCATCACGGAGATACTCAAGGAGCAAGGGTCTGCCACGGTGGCTGAGCTCGCTCACACATTGGGCATGGCGCAAGTTTCAGTCCGTCATCATCTGGACATCCTGGTGGGGGAAGATCTGGTTGTGCAGGCTGGGGTGCGACGGCGGGATGGCGCCGGACGGCCCAGCCAGGTGTACACCCTGACTGCGCAGGCCAAACGTGTCTTTCCCCAGCGCCATGATGTCCTCGCAGGGAATCTGCTGGCTGAAATAAAGCTGTCGTTGCCCAGCCAGGAAGTACATAGTTTGCTGGCACGCGTTGCCGCACGCACAGCGCAAGAAGCCCCCGCAGCGGCCCTGGAGCAGTCCATCGAAGACCGGCTTGGTGAAGTGGCCGAGTTCCTGACGCAGAAGGGCTATAACGCTCGCTGGGAGTCCAAAAATGGCCACTATGAGCTCTATGCCTGCAACTGTCCATATGCCGGCGTGGCAGAACGCCATCCCGAGTTATGCTGGATGGACCAGGCCATGCTGAAGCACCTAATACCTGAAGCGATCCGCTTACAAACACAAGCGTTGGACGGCGCGCATCACTGCACCTATATTATCGTGGAAGACACACCACGGTCTGGCCAGCGCTAACCAACCGACCGGGCCATGACAAACACCACCTTCTTTGCCGCTACGGACGTTATGCACGATGCTTACGGGCGCCATCTGCACTATCTACGGGTATCGCTTACCGACGCATGCAACCTGCGCTGCGTGTACTGCATGCCGGAGGATATCGTCTTCCGGCCCGCGGCCGCGCTGATGCAGGATGACGAGATCTTGACCTTGTTGCGGGTTGCCGCCAGCCTGGGCGTGGACAAAGTTCGGCTCACCGGCGGCGAGCCAACCGTGCGCCGCGGCATCGTTGAGCTGGTGCGTGCCATCCGGGCGATACCAGGCATTCAGAAGATTGCCATGACCACCAACGGCATCAAGCTGGCCGAACTGGCTGGGCCGCTGGCCGAGGCGGGTTTGGGCCAGGTTAACATCAGCATAGACAGCCTGAAACCGGAGCGTTTTCACCGGATCACGCGGCGGGGCAACCTGGCAGATGTCTGGCGCGGGCTCGAAGCCGCCCAGACTGTCGGCATGGATCCGATCAAGCTGAATTGCGTCGTGACCCGTGGCTTCAACGACGATGAGGTGTCCAACCTGGCAAGGCTTACCCTGGCAAATGCCTGGGAAATTCGCTTCATCGAACTGATGCCGCTGGGAACGGTGGCCGATTTTCAGCAAGAACAGATCGTTCCCGTGCAAGAGACCCGCTTGCGCATCGAGGCCGAACTGGGCCCCTTGACCCTGGAACCGGGGCACAACGGCCATGATCCGGCCAAACATTACCGGCTAGCAGGCGCGCGCGGGCGACTCGGTTTCATCAGCAGCGTCACCGAGCCGTTCTGCTCCGGCTGCAACCGCCTGCGCCTGACAGCCGATGGCCGGCTGCGGTTGTGCCTGCTACGCGACGACGAAGTCGATCTGCTGACACCACTACGCAATGGGGCTGACTTCGCTACCTTGCGGCAAATCATGGCCGAAGCTGCCTATCGCAAGCCGTGGGGCCATCGCCTGGAAGAAAACGATCTCGCCCGCTCACGGGAGATGAGCCAGATCGGCGGGTGATGGGGAGTGTGGGCGTATGAGAGCGCACGCGCAAGTACACCCACTTACCAATCTACCAAATCACTAACCTACCAACCATAACGGAGGACTTCATGTCGGTCGAAACCATCGAAGAAGCCGTAGCCATCACGTTGAGCGAGGCTGCGGCTGGGAAACTAGCGGATATCATGACAGAGAAGGGCGTGCGGGAAACCCACGGCCTACGCGTGTTTGTCAGCGGCGGCGGCTGCGGCGGCCTGCAATACGGGATGACCTTTGACAGCAACCCGCGCGACATCGATAGTGTTTTCGAGCAGCACGGCTTGCGCGTCATCATTGATCCGCAAAGCCTGCGCTACATGGAAGGCGCCAGCATCGACTATATTGATGACCCGATGGGCGGCGGATTCCACATCGAGAACCCCAACGTCGTTTCGAGTTGCGGCAGCGGCGGGTGCAGCGGCTGCGGCGGGTGATGGAGTGTTGAGGTGAAACCGGTGACGCGCTATGACCTGAAACAGATCGGCGATTACCTGTACGAAGTACCGGAATCGTTCCGACCGGACATGCGCGTCCCGGCCCATTTCTACGCCGACGACCACATCCTGGAGAAGGCGCTGGAAGACCGCTCGCTGGAGCAGTTGGTCAACACAGCAACCTTGCCGGGCGTGGTGGGCCAGGCCATGGCCATGCCCGATATCCACCAGGGCTACGGCTTCCCCATCGGCGGCGTAGTGGCCACGCGCGTGCCTAGCGGCGTGATCTCGCCTGGGGGCGTGGGATATGATATCAACTGCCTTGCCGGAGACAGCCGGGTGTTGCATGCCCTAGGCTACACCCAACCGATCGCCCAAATGGGGACCGGTGGGGCCCCGGTCCAGCTTCTGTGCCAGGATTTCAGCGCACAACGTGAAGCTGCTACCGAGATCGTTCGCTATCTGCACCGCCCGGCCAGAGCCGTTTATCGGCTGTACACTGAGAGTGGTCAGGAGATCACGGCAACTGACGATCACCCATTCTGGACGCCGGATGGTATGGTCACATTGGCGCAGCTTGGGCCGGGTAGTCGAGTCGCAATGTGGGGCTTCGATGGTGTGTCTTATGAAGCTCCGGCCGACGACATCATCTTGACCCGTGCTGACGTGGAAGCAATCCTGTCAAAGCATGGAAAAGGCCAGGCGGGCAATGCGCTGGCTCAGACGTTGGCCCATCTTGACCGTATCGGCCTGCTGCCACTGCGCTACTCCTCACCGCAACTGCCGTATCTGCTGCGGTTGATGGGCATAGCATGGGGCGACGGGACGATGTATTTCGAGGAGCGCGGCAAGGGCGTACTGGCCTGTTATGGCGAGGTTGAAGATCTGGAGACGTTGCGTGAAGATGTGAAGGCGCTTGGCTTTCGCCCATCACGTATCTATGCCCGTACTCGACGTCACGCGATCAACACAGAATATCGGTTCTACGAGTTTGAAGGGGTCGAGACCTGGTTCAAAGTGCGCGCCACAGGCCTCGTGGCAATCCTGGCCGTGCTTGGGCTGCCATTGGGCATGAAAACGCGTTCGGATTGGCGCCTGCCGAGGTGGATTAAGATGGCGCCGCTCTGGCAAAAACGGTTGTTCCTGGCTGCGCTTTTCGGCGCCGAAATGAACGCGCCCAGCACTATTACCGGTCACGACTACAACTTCCAGCAGCCTACCCTTTCGGTCAACAAGGGCGAGGACTGGGTGGCGAGTGGGCGAGACTGGCTCGCCGACATCGCTGACTTACTGGCCGAATTTAATGTACGTACGCTCCCGGTTGAGCAGCGAATGGCGCAAACCAACGCCGATCGAACACGCTCGATACGCCTGCGGCTGGCCGTTTCAACCGATCCCGAGAATCTCATCCGCCTCTGGAGTCAGATCGGATTCGAGTGCCATCGCAAAAAGCGCGCACTGGCGAGCCTGGCCGTCATCTATCTGCGCTTGAAACAACAGGTGACGCAAGCGCGGGATACCGTTGCAGCCGAGGCCGTCGCGATGCGCAATGCCGGCCAAACTGTCGCACAGATCGAAGTTGCTTTGTCTGGGCCGCTGGCAAACGCACGTTTCATCCGGCGATCATTTTGGGAAGGTCGCGCGACCGGCGCCCGGGTCGGGCCGAGCTTCATGCCGTTTGCTCAATTTGTCGAGGAGGCAACAACCGGCCTGGGGCATTCGGGGATGGCATGGGATCGCATCAGCGAAATCGAGAATCTGCCAGACTTCGCAGGCGACGTCTACGATTTCACGGTGGCGCACCACGATCACAATTTCATTGCCAACGGATTCGTCGTATCCAACTGTGGCGTCCGCCTGCTCGCCACGCAGGTGGACGCTGAAGATATCAAACCCCACATGCAAACCCTGGCCGACGCGCTCTACCGGCACGTGCCCAGCGGGGTCGGGGTCAAAGGGCAGTTGCACATCAACAAGGCCGAATTGGACCGCATCCTGGCCGACGGCAGCTTGTGGGCGCTGCGCGAGGGCTACGCCACCCGCGCAGACGTGGATCACACTGAACAAAGTGGCCGCATGGCCGGCGCCGACCCCGCCAAAGTCAGCAACGAAGCCAAGAAACGCGGCCTGGAGCAGGTGGGCACCCTGGGCTCAGGCAACCATTTCGCGGAGATTGACGTCGTATCCGAAGTGCTCGACGCTGAGGCGGCCGACGCGTTCGGACTGCGCCCCGGCCAGGCCGTGGTGCAGATCCACTGCGGCAGCCGCGGACTCGGCCATCAGGTGGCCACCGATTACATCGAGACGTTCCAGAAGGCCAGCCGGCGCTTCGGTTACGAGCTGCCCGACCGGCAGTTAGTGTGTGCGCCGTTAGACTCGCCCGAGGGGCAGAACTACCTGGCGGCCATGAACTGCGCGGCCAACTACGCCTGGGCCAACCGGCAGGTGCTCACCTACCGCGTGCGCGAAGCGTTCGCGGCAGTGTTGGGCGGCAAGGTCAAGGACGCCGACCTGTTCCTGGTCTACGACGTGGCGCACAACATGGCCAAGATCGAAACCCACGAGATCGGTGGCCGCGAGATGAAGCTGTGCGTGCACCGCAAGGGCGCCACTCGCGCGTTCGGGCCGGGACATCCCGAGATCCCTGGCGATTATCGAGCGGTCGGCCAGCCGGTGCTGGTGCCCGGCAGCATGGGCACGGCTTCTTACGTGTTGGCCGGCGCTGCGGGGGCGATGGCCCACACCTTCGGCTCATGCTGTCACGGTGCGGGCCGGGTGATGAGCCGGGCCGAGGCCAAGCGCAACGTGCGCGGGGAGCAGTTGCGGAGCATGCTGGAGCACGAGGGCATCGCCGTGCGCGCCGGCAGCCTGGGCGGCTTGGCCGAAGAGGCGCCAGCCGCATACAAGGATGTTGACCGCGTGGTCGCCGTAGTGGAGGCCGCCGGCCTAGCGCGCATCGTCGCCCGGCTGGAGCCGCTGGCGGTGGTGAAGGGATAATATCCCTGGCGACTGGAAGTCACGGCCACCTATGCGAAGTCCACCTGCGTGGACTAATCGAGTCGGCGCAGGCCGACTTTGCCAGGGTGGCCGCGGTTTCTAACCGCCGGGTTCGTTTCAAGGAGAAACCTATTGCGCGTCCTGTTTGTTGCCCAAGAAATCAGCTACGAACCGCAGGGCATCATGTCCATGTCGGCGGTGCTGAAACAAGCCGGCCATGAGGTGGCCCTGACGGTGGCCGATATGGAAGATCCGGTCGCGTTCGCGCGCGATTTCCAGCCCGACATCCTGGGCTATAGCGTGATGACCGGTTCGCAACGCGGCTACTTCGACCTGAATCGCAGCATCCGCCAGGCGCTGAATCCGGCGCGCGCGGCCGCGGGCAAGCACCGGGTCTTCTCCGCGTTCGGCGGGCCACACCCCACCTTCTTCCCAGAGATGATCACCGAGCCCGGCGTGGACGGCATCTGCGTGGGCGAGGGCGAGGGCGCGCTCCTGGATCTGGCCGACGCGCTGGCGCGGCGCAATGGGTCGTTCGACACCGACATCCCGAACTGGTGGTTCAACGTCGAAGGCGAGGTCATCAAGAACCTGCCGCGGCCGCTGATCCACGAGCTATCGGCCCTGCCGCACCCCGACCGGGCGTTGATCTACGACAAGATACCGGGCCTGGGCGCCAGCAAGATCAAACACTTCATCAGCTCGCGCGGCTGCCCCTACGCCTGCACCTACTGCTTCAACCATGCTTATTATCAGATCTACAAACGCGAGAAGCGGGGCCAGCAGCGTTCGGTGGATGATGTCATCGGCGAGGTGAACGCGGTGCGGGCACGCTGGCCGTTGGAGCAAGCGGTTTTCATCGATGACCTGTTCGTGATCTACAACGACTGGCTGGAGGAGTTCGCGGACAAGTGGCCGCAGCAGGTAGGGCTGCCCTTCTTCGCCAACGTGCGCGCCAACTTGCTGGTGAAGGACCCGACCAAAGTGGCGCTGCTGAAAAAGGCCGGCTGCTCCACGGTAAGCATGGGCATCGAGGCCGCCAACGACCGGATCCGGGTCGAGCTGCTGAAGCGGCGCATGGATCGGCAGGAGATGATCGAGGCCGGCCAGATGGTGCGCGCCGCGGGCATGCACATCACCGCCACCAACATCCTGGGCCTGCCCACCAGCACCCTGGAAGATGACCTGG
>CAZKEF010000074.1:0-16833 GCA_964551735.1 uncultured Anaerolineales bacterium | reverse complement strand
AAGGTCTCCGGCTACCGCCTGGGCACCGCCGAGATCGAAAGCGCGCTGGTGAGCCATCCGGCGGTCGCCGAGGCCGCGGCCATCGGCCTGCCTCACGAGATCAAGGGCAACGCCATCCACGCCTACGTGATCCTGCGCGCCGGCCACGAGCCGAGCGAGGCGCTACTGGAGGAGTTGAAGGCGCACGTGGGCCACGAGCTGGGGCCCATCGCCAAGCCGGAGAAGATCACCTTCGTGCCGCAGTTGCCCAAGACCCGCAGCGGCAAGATCATGCGCCGCGTGCTGCGGGCGCGGGCATTGGGGATGCCGGAAGGGGATGTGACGACACTGGAGGAATAGGAGTGCCGATTTTGAGGCGGGCGGCTGCGCCGCCCGCCTCAAAATCTGTTTGTGCTATACGCGGTTCTCCACGCTTTCCAGCTTGCCCCGATAGTAGAACTTGAACGCCAGCCGGGTCCAGCCGGCCGGCAGCATGGGGTGGAGCTCCCACCCCCCTTCGGTGACCCGCAGGCCCGCGAAGCCGAAGACGACCGCCTGCCACAGGCCGCCTGCGCTGGCGCCGTGGACGCCGTCACCGGCGTTGTGGCGCACGTCCAGCAGATCGGCCCGGGCCGCGCGCAGGAAGTGCTGATACCCCTGATCGCACTCGCCCATCTGGCACGCCATGATCGCGCTGATGCTGGGGCCCAGGCTGGAGCCGTGCTCGTGGTCCGTGCGGGGGTCGTAATAGTCGTAGTTGACTCGTATCTGTTCAGCGGTGAAACGCTCCGGCAGCAGATACTGCAGCATCAGCACATCGGGCTGCTTCAGGTTCTGGGTCGCCGCGCACCCTTCGATGCCCAGGATCGCCTGCATGGATTTGGTCCGTAACGGGTCGCGCAGCACCGCCAGGTCGGCGTCTTCCAGGTCGAAGTACCCGGTGAACTGCTCGATCAGGCCGGTCTCCGGGTCGTCGGGCAGGAACATGCAGCCGATGACGTCGGCCCAGTGGGCCAGCCGCTCCGGGCTCAGGTCAAGCGCCGCGATCAGGGCCGCCGCTTCTTCCGGGTGTTCCCGTTTCAGCCACGCCAGCACGTCCAGCGCGGTCTCCAGTTGCCACTTCGCCAGGTGGTTGGTGTACGCGTTGTCGTCAATGCGGTCGTGATACTCGTCCGGGCCGATGACATTGCGGTAATGATACTTGCCATCGGCCTCATGCTGCGCAGCGCTGGCCCAGAATCTGGCCCCATCCAGCACGATCTCTGCGCCGTACTCGCGCATGAACGCATCGTCGCCGGTCACGCGCCAGTACTGCATCACGCCGTACGCGATGTCCGCGGTGATGTGGATCTCGATGTCGCCGGTCCAGATGCGAACGAGCTGCTTAGGGTCGGCGAAGTGGGGCACCCAGGTGGGCGTGACTTCACGGCCGTCCCCCGCGCTCTCCCAGGGGAACTGCGCACCCTCGAAGCCGTTGCCCGCGGCCTTGGCGCGCGCGCCCGGCAGGTTGTGCCAGCGGTACATCAGCATGTTGCGCGCCAACGCCGGCTGGGTGTAGCTGAACAGCGGCAGCATGAAGATCTCGGTGTCCCAGAACGCGTGATGCCGGTAGCCGAACCCGGACAGGGTCTTGGCGCCGATGCTGGCGCGGTCGGTGAAGCGCGGCGCAGCGACCAGCAACTGAAAGATGTTGAACCTGAGCGCGATCTGCGCCTCGATGTCACCTTCGATGACCACGTCCGAGGCATCCCACCGTGTGGCCCATTCGGCATCATTGGCCGCGCGCCAGCCGCTATACCCTTCGGCCTGACCGCGCCGCGCGCTGGCCAGCGCAGCAACCAGCGGATCGGCCGCGTCGAGGCCTGGCACGACCGCCACGAACTTCTGGAGCCTCAGCGTGTCACCGGCCCTCAAGGTCGCGCTTCGTTCAACGGCCGGCTGACCGTCCGCGTCGCACATCTGGGCCTGCCACTGAACGGAGCCGGACATGTTAACAGCCATCGCTACGGCCAGGTCGGCTTGGGTCGCGCGCGTGCGAACCTGCACGGCGGCCGTGTCGGGTGTCACGTCCTGCGCCACCAGGTCCCAGTGCACCAGTCCGGTGTTCTCCACGTGCGCGTCGATCCCCGTGCGCAGGCGGAGGTCGGCCCGGCCCGCCACGACCTGCACTGCGACGTCCAGGGCCGCGCGGTGCGGGTCGGCCAGATTGACGAACCGCTCAAAGCACAGGTCAAGCACCGGCCCGCCTTCGACCGGTTGCCAGCGCACCGTGCGGGAAAGCACCCCTGTGCGCAGGTCGAGCCAGCGGCGGTACCCCAACACCTTGCCCCGATCCAGCCGGAACCGGACGCCCTCCGCCCAGATGTCCACGCCCCACCAGCGCGGCAGGTTCGCCAGCTCGGTGACGTTGATGGGCATGTCGTCCCACAGCCGGTGCATGAAGCTGGCCGCGTTCTCGCCGGGGTAGCCCTCTTCGAAGCAGCCGCGCACACAGAAGTTGCCGTTGCCCGTGGTGAAGACCGTGCCCTTGTGCCGTATGGCTGCCGGGTCGAACGCGCTCTCAGCCACGGTCCACGCGGCCGCCGCCAGCCCGGCGCGAATGTCCGCCAGGGTCACGCCGGCCAGGCCCTCAAAGCGCAGGTGCGCGTGACCCACGCGGGCGGCCGGCCCCAGGCCGACCGCCCACATGCCGGCCGCCAGGGCCGCGTCCACGCCCACGGCCGCATCCTCGATGACCGCGCAGAACGCGGGCGCCACGCCGAGCAGCTCGGCCGCCCTCAGGAAGATATCGGGCGCGGGCTTGCTGCGCGCGGCGACGTGGCCGTCAACCACCGCATCCAGCAGCCCGGCGATGCCCAGGCGTTCCAACACAACCGGTGTGTTCCGGCTGACCGAGCCAATGCCGATCTTGATGCCGGCACCGCGCAACTCGTGCAGCAGCGCCGCCGCGCCGGGCAGCAGGTCAGCCGGGCTCAGCTCACCCAGCATCTCCACGTAGTAGCGGTTCTTGCGGTCGGTCATCTCAGCGATCTGGGCCTCGGTGGCCGGCCGCCCGGCCAGGATGATCTCCAACGATTCTCGGCGGCCCACCCCGCGCAAGCGTTCGTTCATGGCGCGGTCAAAAGGCAGCCCCTCCTCGTCGGCCAGGCACTGCCACGCGCGGTAATGATACTCGGCGGTGTCGGTGATCACGCCGTCGAGGTCGAAAATGATAGCTTGTAAATTCATGGAGGTCTCTCTCGAACACGGTGGGACGATTCGCTCCGGAGTACGCATCGAAGGCAGATCAGGCCTACTTTTGCCCTCGCTCTCGAACCTGCACCGATTATACCGCCAGGGACACCGATGTGCAAGACGTCTCAGCGCTCACCCAGGGCGTACCTCACCCCGGTCAGCGCCTCCGAGATCTGCCAGAGCCGCGCCGCGACCGCCTGGTCGCGCGAGCGGCGGCTGGACGCGACTTTCTTCGGAAAGCCGCTCTGCCCCAGCCAGCCATCCGGCCCGATGTAGTCACCCCCGCACACGTCCGGCGCGACCGCCGCATAGACTTCGGGCAGCGCGCCCATGGCCGCGCTCTGCGCAAAGAACCGGTTGCCGAACGTCACCAGACGCTTGCCCAGCGCCGAACCGGCCATCTCCGGCCCGATGGCCTGGAGGTTGGTAGCCGCGTAGCCGGGGTGCGTCGCGACGCTGATGGCATGGCTGCCCGCGGCGGCCAGCTTGCGCTGCAGCTCGTAGGCAAACAGCAGATTCGCCAGCTTGCTCTGGCCGTACGCCAGCCAGGGGCGATAGGCGCGTTCGCCCTGCAGGTCAGCGAAGTTGACGCGGCCGAGGAGATGCACGCTGCTGCTGACGGTGACCACCCGCGGCGCGGGCGTGCGCAGGAGCAGCGGCAGCAGCAGGCCGGTGAGCGCGAAATGGCCCAGATGATTGGCGCCGAGCTGCATCTCGAAGCCGTCGGCCGTGGTGCGCCGGGGGATCGCCATCACGCCCGCGTTGTTGATGAGGACGTCCAGCCGGTCATGGGTGCCTGCAAACATAGCTGCTGCGTCCCGGATCGATGCCAGGCTGGCCAGGTCCAACGGCAGCAGTTCGAGATCTGCCGCCCGGGTGGTGTGACGGATCTCGGCTGCCGCGCGCTCGCCCTTGGCTGGGTCGCGCACGGCCATAATCACGCGCGCGCCGCGGGCGGCCAGCAGCTTCGTCGCCTCAAACCCCAGGCCGCTGTTTGCGCCGGTGATCAGCGCGGTCTTGCCGGCCTGGGAGGGGATGTGCTGTTCGACCCAATGACCGTAGTTACTCATATGCGCCTCTACCCTCGATAGTTTCATCTGTTTCATTGGTGTTGGCAAACGCTGTGCCTGTGCCCGCTATTGAACATTCCCTGCCGCGCGGTGTCAGTAAGCGGGCACGCCGCGCGCTGCAACTTTCCCCCAAAACCCTCGTAACGTATAATACATCCGACATTCTGATTTTACAGGAGGATCATCATGACCGGTTTTCTCGTTACCTGGCTCGTTACAACCATCAGCCTCTTCATCATCTCCCGGCTGAAGCTGGGCATTGACATCAAGGACCTGGGCACGACCGCGGTGGCCGCGCTGGTGCTGGGGCTGCTCAACGCGGTGGTGCGCCCCATCCTGGCGTTCTTTTCGCTGCCCATCACCATCCTGACCCTGGGCTTGTTCGCCCTGGTGCTGAACGCGTTGATGATCATGCTGATGGCTGCGCTGGTCAAGGGGGTGCGCTTGCAGAACGGTTTCTGGAGCGCGCTGCTGGGCTCCATCGTGCTCAGCCTGCTCAACTGGCTGATCTTCGCGATCATCAAGTAGGGCGGCGATGAAAAGCTACCGCAAAGAGCTCTGGTTCAACATCCCCGGCCGCCGGGGATTGATCAACATCACACCGCAGGTGGAGGCCGCGCTGCGCGAGAGCAGCGTGAAAGAGGGCCTGTGCCTGGTGAACGCGATGCACATCACGGCATCGGTGTTCATCAACGACGACGAGGGCGGCCTGCACCACGATTACGAGATCTGGCTGGAGAAGCTGGCGCCCCACGAGCCGGTGAGCGGCTACTGGCACAACCGTACCGGCGAGGACAACGCGGACGCGCACATGAAGCGCCAGGTGATGGGTCGCGAGGTCATCGTGGCGATCACCGGCGGCCGGCTGGACTTCGGCCCATGGGAGCAGATCTTCTACGGCGAGTTCGACGGCGGCCGGCGGAAGCGGGTGCTGGTAAAGATCATCGGGGAGTGACCGGCAGGGGAGAGAGGGAGCAGGGGAGACACGGAGACAGGGAGAGGACATGCCTGGCGCATAGAGCAATGCGCCGGGCATGTTTTTGTCTGAACGCAGGTCACGCGCCTGCCGGCCCGCGGTAGCGGCTGAACCACGCGGCGATGATCTCGCCCGCGTAGCGCGCGTCGGCCTCGTCCAATAGCAGGTGATCCCCGCGATCCAGTGCAACCAGGCTCTTGGGGTGTTGGGCCAGGGCGAAGATGCGTTCGGCGTGGGCAACGGGCACGGTGTCGTCGGCGGGCGCGTGGAGGATGAGCAGCGGCCGGCCCAGGCTGCCGATGGTATGGGCAAGCTGGTTCTCGCTGAGGTTCTCCAGGAACTGCCTGGTGATACGAAACGTGCGGCCCATCAGGGTCACTTGCGCGACCTCGCCCTCCCCAGCATCCGGGATCCTGGCCGCGAAGAACGCGCGCACGTGGCGCAGGTCGGACGGCGCGGCGATGGTGACGACCCCTGCCACCGTTGGCAGCGCGGCCGCCGCTTGCAGGACCGCCGCCCCGCCCAACGAGTGACCGATGAGCAGCCGGGGTGCGGCGTAGTTGGCCGCCAGGAAGCGGGCCGCGGCCACCAAGTCGAGGACGTTGGACGTAAAGTTGGTGTCCGCGAACTCGCCGTCGCTCTCGCCCAAGCCGGTGAAGTCGAAGCGCAGCACGCCGATCCCGGCGTCGGTCAACGCCCGGCCCAGGTTGGCGATGGATTTCAGGTTCTTGGTGCAGCCGAAACAGTGCGCGAAGATCGCGTAGGCCGCCGGCTGGCCGTCGTCCGGCAGGTCCAGCCGGCCCTCCAGCCGATAGCCCTGGCTGCCGGGGAAGCGGATCGGTTCGGATTTCATGGTGGGTCTCGCAAAAAGACTTCGGAAGCCGGTCGGGCTTCCGAAGTCTTGGTGACAAACCAGCCAGACAGCAATCTATTGCTTCTCGTACGGCACGCCGTCGGCTGCAGGAGCTGCGGCGCGGCCAACAAGGCCTGCCAGCACGATCATGGTCACGATGTACGGCGCCATGAGCAGGAACTCGGACGGGATGCCCACCCGCAAGATCTGCAGCTTAACCTGCAGCGAATCCGCGAAGCCGAACAGCAGCGACGCGAGGAACGCGCCGATCGGGTTCCACTTGCCGAAGATCATGGCCGCCAGGCCGATGAAGCCTTTGCCCGCGGTCATCACCTCATCGAACCGGCCGGAGGAGCCGATGCTGAAGTACGCACCGCCAATGCCAGCAATCGCGCCGCCGAGGATGACATTGATGTAGCGAATCTTGAACACGTTGACGCCGAGGGTGTCCGCGGCCTTCGGATGCTCGCCCACCGCCCGGGTCCGCAGCCCCCACGGCGTGTAGAACAGCACGATGTGCAAAACAGCCACCAATAGCATCATCAGGTATACGATGATGCTGTTCTCGAAGAAGATCGGCCCGATGACCGGGATCTTCGAGAGCAGCGGGATCGCGATGGGCTTAAAGATGCCTGAGTTGTTCAGTAAGTCGGCGCTGCGCTCCAGGAAGCGCGACGAGATGTAACTGGTTGTGCCGGTGGCGAAGATGTTGATCGCCACGCCGCTAATGATCTGATCCACCTTGTAGCGGATAGCCAGGAAAGCATGAGCAGCAGCAAGCAACGCACCGGTGAGGATGGCAACGATCAGACCAACCCAGAGGCTGTCGGTCAGGCTGGCCGATATCACCGCTGTTTGCGCCGACATGAGCATGATGCCTTCGATGCCGATGTTCGTCACGCCTGCGCGCTCGCTAATCACGCCGCACAAGGCGGCAAGCGCGATCGGCGTGGCGCGTACCAGCGAGCTGGTCAAGATCCCGACCATGTTGAACGACTTCCCGCGCGCCGCCCACGCCAGGAAGGCGATGACGAAGAACGTTGCGACCAGCCCGATGAGCAGGCCCGCGCGCTTGAAGCCGCGCGCGATCTGAGCCGCGCCCAGGAAGATGGACACAGCGGACAGGAGATAGATCGTGGCCGTGGTCGGCAGGGTCACGTCCGGAATTCGGATCGCCTGAGATCCGATACCCGGATTCATCCCAAACTTCGTGTCCAACCCGCTTTCCAGCCCGATGCCGAAGAGCAGGAAGATGGAGAGGCCGATCACCAGGAGCACGACACCCGTGATCCGGCTGCGCCGGATCTCAGCCGGGAGCGCCCTGGTTGCGGTTGCAGTAGTCATAGTTGTCTCCTCCCCTCAGCCTCACGATCCCCACCCGCGGGTCAACACGACCCTCTCTGCAGCCAGTTTCCGCAGGCGGTACAGCCCGCGAATGATATCGGGCGCCGCGACGAAGACGATCACCAGGGCCTGGATGATCGAGATGATATCAATCGGGATGCCAGCCAGTGACTGCATGCTGGTAGCCCCGCTGCGCAGGAAGCCCCATAGCAGCGCAGCCAACACAACGCCGACAGGATGGCTCTTGCCGACCAGGGCAATGGCAAGGGCGTCGAAGCCGTAGCCAGCAGAAAAGCCCTGGCCCACCCAGTAATCCACACCCAACACCTGGCTGGCGCCCGCCAGCCCGCACAACCCGCCGCTCAGCGTCATTGCAAGTACGACCGTGCGCGTGATGCTCATGCCAGCATAGCGGGACGCGTCCGGATTTGCGCCCACCGCGCGGATCTGGAAACCGATCGTCGTCTTGAAGAGCAGCCAGAAGACGATAGTCGCCACAATCAGCGCCAGGAAGAACCCCACATTGAAGCGCAGCGGATCGCCAAACAGCCGCGGCAGCTCCGCGGATGCCTGGATGTGGGGGGTCACCGGCCGAAAACCGGGCGCCTTCATGGGGCCGTTGATCAGCCAGTCGCTCAGGCGGTACGCGATGTAGTTCATCATGATGGTGTTGACCACCTCGTGGCCGCCGGTCTTCGCCTTCAACCAGCCAGGGATGGCACCCCAGATCGCGCCAACAAGGAAACCGCCCAGGATGGCCAACGGCAGATGCAGGTACCAGGGCCAGCCGATCAGGCTGTAGCCGACAAAGGCTGCACCCAACGAACCCATGAAAAACTGGCCCTCAGCGCCGATATTGAAGAGACCAGCCCTGAAGCCAAGCGCTACCCCAAGGCCCGCGAAAATGTACGGCGTCGAAGCTGTCAGGCTCTCGGTGAAGGGGTAGAAGGCCTGCCGCAACGCGGCGGGGTCCCCGCTGCCCAACGCGCGTATCATCTCGGGCACGCTGCCAAACGAGCCGTAGAAAAGCGCGCCGTACGCTGTCGAGATAGATTTCCAGGCCGCGGCGAACGCTGCGCCGGGCGCCTGGAAAAACGTGCCGAAGGCCGCCACCACCGCAGGATCGGTGACGATGATAACGATCGCGCCAATGATCAAGCCCGTCAACACTGCCAAGAGCGGAACCAGAAGGTTTTGCAGGGTTCCAGTCCGCCGGGCGGGCTGCTTGCGACCGCCACCAGCCTTAGCCGAACCGGCGTTCGGCGTCGGAGTGACTGTGGATTGAGTATTGTCCAACGGTGCCTCCTCGGACGGTGTCCCTAAAATACCCGCTCAATGGCGCCACGATCGCCGGACGGCTTTGCAGCCGGTGCTTCAACGGGCTTGATACCGGCCATGAGGAGGCCCAGGTATTCCTTAGTGACACCCTCAGCAGGTACGATGTCCAGGATTTTGCCCTTGTACATAACTGCAATGCGATCGGATAACGCCATGATCTCGTCCAACTCAGAGGAAACAACGAGCACGGCCGCGCCCTCATCGCGTTTCTGGATGATGCGCGAGTGAATGTATTCGATCGATCCGACGTCGAGACCGCGCGTAGGCTGCGAAGCAATCAATAGTTTAATGGGCCGTGAGAATTCACGCGCAACGATTACCTTTTGCTGGTTGCCACCCGACAACGTCGAAACATTCACATGGACATTCGGCGTACGGACGTCGAACTGCCCCACCAGTTCCTCTGAGGCCGCCAGGATCGCCCCCTGCTGCATGTTGACACCCTTAGCGAACGGTGGCAAGTAATAGGTGTTCAGCGCGATATTGTCGGAGACCGGGAAGCTGAGCACTAGGCCGTGCTTCTGCCGGTCTTCGGGCACGTGCGCGACGCCCTTCTCTGTGATTTGACGAGGATTCGCATTGCTGATATCTGCGCCCTGGATGCGCACGGAGCCGGTCGCCGGGGGACGTAAACCGGTCAGCGCATAGACGAGCTCCGTCTGGCCGTTGCCTTGCACGCCGGCCACGCCCAGCACCTCGCCGGCCCGCACCTCGAACGACACCCCGTTCACCGCGACGTTGCCCCGATCATCCAGCGCCACCATATCCTTCACTTCGAGGATCGGAGCGCCGGGGATGGGGGGGGCCTTATCCACGACCAGGTTGACCTCGCGGCCCACCATCAGGGAAGCCAGGTGCTGCGGATTGGTCTCTTTCGGATCAACTGTACCCACAGTACGCCCCAGGCGGAGCACGGTGATCCGGTCGGCCACGGCCATCACTTCCTTGAGCTTGTGCGTGATAAAGATGATTGACTTGCCCTGAGCGATGAGCGAACGCAGGACCTCGATCAGGCCTTCGACTTCCTGCGGGGTCAGCACCGCAGTCGGCTCGTCGAGAATCAAGATATCCGCGTGGCGGTAGAGCACCTTGATGATCTCGACGCGCTGCTGGATCCCGACCGGCAGGTCCTTGATGTAGGCGTAGGGATCAACCTCAAGCCCATGCTCCTTGCCGATCTGCTCGATACGCTTCGCCACCTGTTCCCGGTCCAAGAAGGCCCCGCGCGTCGACTCGACGCCGAGCATGACGTTTTCAGTGACCGTCATCACGGGCACGAGCATGAAGTGCTGGTGCACCATGCCGATGCCGCGCGCGATGGCGTCGTTTGGCCCGTGAATATCCACCTTCTCACCGCGGACCAGGATCTCGCCCTCATCCGGCTTGTAGAGGCCATAGAGGATATTCATCAGCGTGGTCTTGCCCGCGCCGTTTTCGCCGAGCAATGCCAGGATCTCGCCCTGCTCCAGCGTCAGGTCAATGTGGTCGTTGGCAAGCACGCCTGGGAAGGCTTTCGTAATCCCGCGCAATTCCAGTACTGGTGGCATGCCGATCTCCTACTTGTGAGAAAGCAACCAGGGCCAGGGGAGCGCTCCCCTGGCCCTGGTACCTGCTGGATTACTTCAGGATGTCATCAACTTTGATCTTGCCGTTGATAATGTCCTGTTTGAGCTGGTTCAGCTCGGCCTGCAGGCCGGCTGGGACCTGGCTGGCGTAATCATGGAACGGTGCGACGCCGACGCCGCCGTCAGACAGGGTGCCCACATAGGTGCCACCCTTGAAGGTGCCCTCGGCAACCGCCTTCACCGCGTTGAACACGGCCACGTCCATGTTCTTCATTACGCTGGTCAGGTATGTTTCCTTGTATTCGGGGATTGACAGGAACCAGTCGGAGTCCACACCGATGATCATGCAGCCCTTCTCCTTGCAGGCTGCCGCCGAACCCTGCCCCACAGGCCCAGCCACCGGCATAATGATGTCCGCACCCTCATCCATCATGGACTCAGCGATCTTCCGGCCATCGTCCAACGACTCAAAGTTGCCCGCAAACACGCCCTCATCCTTCGCGGTCTCCCAGCCCAGCACCTCAACCTTGGTGCCTTTCACCTGGTTGTGGTACTTCACGCCGGCCTCGAAGCCCTTCATGAAGATCGTCACCGTCGGCAGCTTGATCCCGCCGAACGTGCCCACGACTCCGGTCTTCGTCGTCGCCGCCGCGGCGTAACCAGCCAGGAACGCGGCCTCATCCGTCGCAAAGGTCAGACCCAGCACATTATCCAGCGGCACATCCGACCCGCAGTCCTTGCCCACCACCGCGCCCGGCCAACAGTCGGGATACGCATAGTCCACGATCGCAAACTTCAGACCCGGATTCGCCTTCGCCGCATCCGCCGTAGACACACCCAACAAGAACCCGACCGTCACGATCAGGTCCAGCTTCTCACTCACAAACTGCTGCATGTTCTTGTTGTAGTCTGCCTGCTGCTGCGACTCCAGGTACTTGCCGTCGGCACCCAGCAGCCTCATGGCATCCTGGATGCCCTTCCATGAAGTCTGGTTGAAGCTCTTGTCGTCAATGCCGCCCAAGTCCGTGATCTGGCCCACGGTAACCTTCTTCAGCTCGGGAGCCGCAGCAGCCGCCAGGACGTCGTCAACCTTGATCCGGCCGCCAACGATATCCTTCTTCAATTGATCCAGCTCGGCCTGCAGGCCGGCTGGGACCTGGCTGGCGTAATCATGGAACGGTGCGACGCCGACGCCGCCGTCAGACAGGGTGCCCACATAGGTGCCACCCTTGAAGGTGCCCTCGGCAACCGCCTTCACCGCGTTGAACACGGCCACGTCCATGTTCTTCATTACGCTGGTCAGGTATGTTTCCTTGTATTCGGGGATTGACAGGAACCAGTCGGAGTCCACACCGATGATCATGCAGCCCTTCTCCTTGCAGGCTGCCGCCGAACCCTGCCCCACAGGCCCAGCCACCGGCATAATGATGTCCGCACCCTCATCCATCATGGACTCAGCGATCTTCCGGCCATCGTCCAACGACTCAAAGTTGCCCGCAAACACGCCCTCATCCTTCGCGGTCTCCCAGCCCAGCACCTCAACCTTGGTGCCTTTCACCTGGTTGTGGTACTTCACGCCGGCCTCGAAGCCCTTCATGAAGATCGTCACCGTCGGCAGCTTGATCCCGCCGAACGTGCCCACGACTCCGGTCTTCGTCGTCGCCGCCGCGGCGTAACCAGCCAGGAACGCGGCCTCATCCGTCGCAAAGGTCAGACCCAGCACATTATCCAGCGGCACATCCGACCCGCAGTCCTTGCCCACCACCGCGCCCGGCCAACAGTCGGGATACGCATAGTCCACGATCGCAAACTTCAGACCCGGATTCGCCTTCGCCGCATCCGCCGTAGACACACCCAACAAGAACCCGACCGTCACGATCAGGTCCAGCTTCTCACTCACAAACTGCTGCATGTTCTTGTTGTAGTCTGCCTGCTGCTGCGACTCCAGGTACTTGCCGGTGATGCCCAATTGCTTTTCGGCATCCTGGATGCCCTTCCAGGAGGTCTGGTTGAAACTCTTGTCGTCAATGCCGCCCAAGTCCGTGATCTGGCCCACCGTGATGCCGGCAGGCTTGGCCGCGGGTTCGGGGGCTTTCGTCGGTTCAGGAACCTTAGTGGCTTCGGCAACTGGCGCCTTGGTCGGTTCCGGCGCCGGGGTCGGGGTGTCCTTGGCGCCGCAGGCGGTCAGGACCATGCTGAATACAACGAGGATGCTCAGGATCGCGAATAGTTTGCTGCGCATAGTTTGGAATCTCCTCCTGTGAAATTGAGTGGGCAAAATGCTCACGAGTAGATGAAACGGGGAATCGCTTGACAAGGAGCAACCCTGCTCGCTTAGCATCGGGAGAACGCGCGGGGAAGTCCTTGCCATCAAACCAGGCGACCACCTCCCTTCAGAGAGACAGCGATGCGACGCCACGTTGATCGAGGGGCGCCGTTTACCAGCATGTCATCAGATTTGATAAGACTGCCTGCCGAAAAGCGCTCACGGCAGGGCTGTTTCAAAAGCGTCAACTCACACTGCCGGACATGGACCCGGCCAGCCATCAAACCGGTCACATTATACCCAGGTTATGACCGCGCCGCAAATCGGGGGACGCGCAAAACGGAACGAGCCTTACAATTCGCCGTTGTAGGCTGCCAGCGCAGCCCGGTACACTTCCAGGAGCGGGATCTCCCCCGTCTGCGCTGCGCGGCGGCAATCCTCGTATTCGGGCGCGGCCTTTGCGCCGCCTTCCCAGCGCGCTACTTTGATGCGGATCTCGCCGTAAGGCGTTTGCACCGTCTTGATCTCCCGCGGCAAGCAGTGGCGCACGACTTCGGAGGTGCGCACGCCCAGGGTGGTCGTCTCCGCAAACAGGAGGCCGCGCAGACGTTCCGCGTCGGCCGGGGCGCACAGGACGCTGAGCACCACCCCAGGCCGGCCCTTTTTCATCACCACCGGCGTCAGATAGGCGTCCAGCGCGCCGGCCGCCAGCAGCCGCTCCATCACATAGCCGTGGACCTCGGGCGACATGTCGTCCACGTTGGTCTCCAACATCACCAACGTTTCAAGGGTGGCTCTGTCAGGTTCGGCCTCACCCAGCAGCACGCGCAGGAGGTTCGGTTCGGGCGTGGTGCGGGCGCCTGCGCCGTAGCCGATCGCGGCCAACGTCATGCGCGGGAGGGGGCCAAAGCTCTCGGCCAGCTCGGCCAGCAACGCGGCCGCGGTGGGGGTCACGGTCTCGACCGCGTGCTCCACTCCGACGACTTTGGCCCCGCGCAGCAGCGCCACCGAAGCCGGCGCGGGCAGCGGGAAGACGCCGTGGGCCCCGCGCGCGAACCCCCGGCCCAGCGGCACGGGCGATGCAACGACGCGGCCGACGCCCAGCCGCTCCAGCGCCAGCAGCGCGCCCGTCACGTCCACGATGGTGTCCACCGCGCCCAACTCGTGAAAGTGGATCGTCTCCACAGGCACGCCGTGGATCCCCGCCTCGGCCTCGGCCATGCGCCGGAAGACGCGCAGCGCGTGCGCCTGAATAGGTTCAGGCAGGCGCGAGGCCGCGATGATCTGCGTGATGTCGGCCAGGCCGCGGCTGTGCGCAGTGTCGGCCGTGCGGACGTCCACCTTGGTGGCCGAGAACGCGCCACGCATCACGCGGGTCGCGGTCAGCTCGAACTCGGGCAAACCGAGCTGGCCCAACGCGTCCCGCAGCTCGGCCATCGGCAGCCCGGCATCCACCAGCGCGCCCAGGATCATATCGCCGCTGGCGCCGGAAATAAGGTCGAAGTAAGCGATTTTCATGGTGTGATTCTCATAATCTGGTGCGCGTGCACCGCGGCTCCGAAGCCGTTATCAATATTCACAACCGCCACGCCCGGCGCGCACGAATTCAGCATGGCCAGCAGCGCGGCCAACCCGCCAAAGCTGGCGCCGTATCCTACGCTGGTCGGCACGGCCACCACCGGGCAGGCCACCAGCCCGCCCAGCACGCTGGCCAGCGCGCCCTCCATGCCCGCCACCGCGATCACGACCTGCGCCCGGCGCAAGAGATCCAGCCGGTTCATCAGCCGGTGAATGCCGGCCACCCCCACATCGTACACGCGGCGCGTGCAATGCCCCAGGAACTCCAGGGTCAGCGCGGCCTCCTCGGCCACCGGAATGTCGCTGGTGCCGGCGGTAACCACGGCTACGAACGGCGCGCCTTCGCCCGGCACGGGAGGCAGGTCGCCCAAAATCAGCACGCGGGCGGCCTCGTGCCAGCGGGCCCCCGGATACGCGGCCAGCACCGCCTGCGCAGTCTCACCCGAGGCGCGGGTGGCCAGCGCCCGGCCTTCTTTTGTGAGCATCCGCCCCATGATCGCCACCACCTGCTCAGGCGTCTTACCCTGGCAGAAGACGACCTCCGGCATCCCGGTGCGGCCTGAGCGATGATGATCCAGTTCTGCAAAGTCCATATGCTTCGTGTCTCGGTGTCTTCGTGGTGAGAATTGGGCGGCTAGCCCTCGATCAGTGTCAGGTTCATGCTGCCGGAGCGAAAGCCCGCCAGATCCAGTGTCACATAGGTGAAGCCCGCCTCTCGCAGGGCCGCCACGATCTCCTCGCGGCATTCGACTGCGCGCGCCAAGTCGCCGGCCTCCACCTCCAGCCGGGCGACGGCACCGTGATGGCGCACGCGCACCTGGCGGAACCCCAATCCGCGCAGATAGGCCTCCCCGCGCTCGATCTGCGCCAACGTTTCAACCGTAACAGGCGTGCCGTAGGGGATGCGCGAGGCCAGGCAGGCAGCGGCGGGCTTATCCCAGTTCGGCAGGCCGCGCTCGCGCGCTAGCGCGCGGATCTCGGCTTTGGTCAGGCCGGCCTCCTGCAGCGGGCTGCGGACGCCCCGCTCCCGCGCGGCCCGCTGGCCGGGCCGGTAGTCGCCCAGGTCATCGGCGTTGCTGCCGTCCACCAGGGCCGCGAAACCGCGTGCCTGCGCGTGCTCCAGCAGCGCAGCCAGGTAATGGCTTTTGCAAAAGTAACAGCGATCCGGTGTGTTCGCGCGATAGGCCGGATCATCCAGCTCGCTCGTGGGCAGGATGACGTGCTGCACGCCTAACTGCGCGGCCAGGGCCTGCGCCTCCGCCAGCTCGGCCCGAGGCACGCTGGGTGAGTCGGCCGTCAGCGCCAGCACGCGGTCGCCCAGTATGTTACAGGCAACCGCCAGAAGGAAGGCGCTGTCGGTGCCACCAGAAAAAGCGACCGCGACGGTGCCCATTTCGAGCAGGATCTGGCGCAGTTGTTCCGATTTTGTTTGCAAGTCTTACCTCATCACGCTGGCAGCCCAGGGTGATGAAGCATTATAGCGTATGCAAGCATCGCCGATCAAGCTCGGCAATGCCATGACCTCACGCCGTCCAGGTTTTGACAGTTGCCCCGCCCGGCGCTATAATTTGTATCGAAATCAACATAGAAATTCGAGGATAGTCTCATGCCCATCCGGGAGATCATCACACTGGGCCATCCCACCCTGCGCCAGAAGGCGCGCAAGGTGACGAAGTTCGGGCCCGAGGTCAAACAACTGATAGACGACATGATCGAGACCATGCGCGCGGCCCCGGGCGTGGGCCTGGCTGCGCCCCAGGTGAACGTGCCGGAACGGGTGATCGTGTTGGAGCTGCCCGCGGACGAAGAGGAAGGCACGCCAGCGGAGTTGTATGCGTTCGTGAACCCGGAGATCGTCAAAGCCTCGCGCGACAAGGAAGAAGACCAGGAAGGCTGCCTGTCCATACCCGGTTATGTCGGTGAGGTGGAGCGTCACGTGGAGATCGTGGTGCGCGGGCAGGACGCGTTCGGCCGGCCGCAGCGGCTCAAGGCCTACGACTACCTGGCCCGCATCTTTCAGCACGAGATCGATCACCTGGAGGGCGTGCTGTTTATTGACCGGGTGAGCGACCCGGCCAAGATCCACAAGATCACCCCGGAAGAGGCTGCCGACGCGAAGGGCGAAGTGGCTGAGGCAGTCGCGTTGATGCCGAAGGGTTAACCGGCAGCTACCATCCCAAGTTCCACATCCTGCCATGGCCCGCGCTCATAGACGGCGCAGCCTGATGCGTTCCGCGGCAAGCCCCAGCGTCCGAGTGTCCGGAGCAGTATCACGCCAGAATCAAAAGGGAGGGGCTTTCGCCCCTCCCTCTCCTCACACTAAAGCCTGCCTGTGCTTTACAGATCCAGCGTCTTCTCGGTCTGCGGATCGAACAGATGCATGTTCTCCATGTTGATCACCATGTCCAGCGTCTCACCCGGATGCGCGTGGGTGCGCGGATCGACGCGAGCGATGAACTGCTTCTTACCGGTCAACAGATACAAGAAGATTTCGTTGCCCATCAACTCGGAGACGTCCACATCAGCCTTAATCGGCGCGGGCACGATGCCGGGCGCAGGGTACTGGGCCGCGTACACATCCTCCGGCCGGATGCCGAAAACCACCTTCTTGCCCTTGTGCGGCAGGTACT
>CAZKEF010000073.1:0-18299 GCA_964551735.1 uncultured Anaerolineales bacterium | reverse complement strand
TGCTTCTTTGCAGTCAAGGTGACGCCTGTTCGGTTTTGCATTTGGAATTCCTGGGGGTGATGCCTAATGCCCCTTCCGCAGTGCCACGATATCCGCGCGCCAGCCGGCCACGACAGCATCCTGTGCAGGGTCGCCGCCTTCGGCCCGGACGCGCCACTTGCGCAGCGCCAGCTCGTTCTGCGCGTTGACGATGGCGCGGCTGACGCGCGGCGGGTAATAGGGCGCCGAACGCAGATTGAACGGACTCTCCGCCAACAACAGGCGATATTCGTCATCGGTGATCGCTGCCCCGATCTCGCTGGCCAGTTCAGCCCGGATCACAGTCTGCTCCCACGCGCCGCTGCGCCCCAACAGATCGATCACGACGGCATAGAACAGCCCCAAAACCAGCACATTGCCTGCGGCCAGCGCCAGCCAGAGCGCCTGGGCCGGCAAGGTCTTCAGCGCCACCCCACCAAAACCCAGGAAAATCGTGACCTGGCCGGCGGCGCCCAGCACGAAGACGTTGTTGACCACGTTGGCCACCACCGCCAGCAGCAAGAAAGCGAGGGGCGCAGCGACCTGTGCGGGCTGCCACCGCGTCTGCCGGGCCAAGCCGAACCCGGCGCCCGTGAACGCGGTGAACAGCACGTGCCCGTTGAGGCCGAGGAAGACGAACCGGGCAACGAGCTGTTGAGCCAGGGGCAGACTGGCAGTGTCGCCGAAACCACGAGCAACGTAGTACGCTGTCTCGCCGACGGTGAAGCCCAACCCCGCCAGCGCGCCGTAAATGATGCCATCCCGCACGCTGTCAAAGTCCCCGCGCAAGAAAACCATCAACAGCACCAGCGCCAGCGCCTTCAATAGCTCCTCGATGAGCGCAGGAACGACTGCGCCGCCCCCGCCCAGCTTCAACGCCTCGTCGCGCGCGATCAGCTCCAATGGGGTGTTGTACTGGCTCAGCGGATCGAACGAGCGCAGATCGGCGGGCGTCAACCCTAACGCTCGCCAGAAACCAGGAAGCACCTGGTTAGCCAGCAACGCCAGCCCTAGGCTGATGGTCAGGCCGAACAGGAAGACCCCAAAAAACGCCCACGGCGTCTCCCGCTCGCGACGGTCCAGCCACCACAACACGCCCAGGCCAGGCAGCGACAGCGCGGCCGCGGCCAGCAACGCCACGAGAAAGGCGCGCAGCACCGGCGCCCCTTGACCGCCCAGCCAGCCGGCATAGCCGGCTACGGCCGCGATCAGCAAGGCAAAGAGCAAGACGAAGAAGAGGATGGCGACCGGCCGCCGGCGCAGCGGCGACACCGCAATCGCATGAGATAGGGAAGCAGGCAGTTGGGCCACGGTGCACCTCCCAGGGTGATGGTGTCACCGGCGGGCATGCCGCGACTAACTGACGCCCGCCATGAGCCTATCCTACCACATCTGAGCCGCGGCGAAAAGCGCGCTGGGCCTGATCAGAGTGAAATCAGCTCCAGGCTGAACTCGGTCAGCGAGCAGAGCACCACATACACCTGGACCGGCGCTTCAGACCGCAGCGGGAAGCGGGGATCGGGTACAGCGGTCACTTTCATGCCGGCCGTTGCGCCGTCCAGGATGCCGTTGCCTGGGTCTTCAACTCCACCGGCAGCCCATTCAGATCGAAGATGACGGCTTCGACCATACACACCCCTACCCCATCTGGCTGGCCGCAAAGGTGCCGTATCGGTTCTGGTAGCGGTCGTAATTGGCTGCAATCTCCTCGGGGGGCAGCTCGCGCACCTGGCCGATCTGCATCGCCAGCCAGACGGTCTTCGCCACATCTTCTACCATGACTGCGGCCTTGACGGCCTTTTGCACCGTCTTGCCGATGGTGAAGACGCCATGCTGGCCCATCAAGATGGCGGGCGATGTACCGATGTGACGCACCACGGTCTCACCGATCTCCTGGTCACCGATGCGGACGTAGGGCGCGCACGGGATCGTCGTGCCGAACTCGTCGGCAATGGCCGTGAGGCAGACCGGGATGGCCTTGCCGACCCCGGCAAACGCGGTGGCGTAGTTGGAGTGGGTGTGGACGATGCCGCGGACGTCAGGGCGCCGCCGGTAGATGGACAGGTGTGATGCGGTGTCGGTGGAAGGGCCGTGGGTCGCCTCCACGATGTTGCCATCCAGGTCCACGATCGCCATGTTGCCCGGCGTCAAATCCTCGAACAGCACGCCGCTGGGTTTGATCACCACCAACCCCGTCTCGGGGTCGCGGCCGCTGACGTTGCCGCCCGTCCACACCACCAGCCCGTGGGCCGGCAGCGCCATGTTGGCGCGATAGACTTCTTCACGCAAGCTGTCAAGCATAAAGGACACTCTCCTCGGTTTTCTAGCAAAGGGCTAGCTGCCGCGCGCATGTCATACCGCACAATGTGGCATGAGGAGTGACGCGGAGAGGAACAACCTACCGGATGATATCCAGCGAGTTGGTATCAAGCAGAGACTCAAGTTCCTGCGCAGTGGTGATCACCTGGTCGCCGTACTGGCTAAGAGCCAACGCCGCGGTCAGCGCGCCGTAACGCAGTCCTTTGGCGAAATCGCCCTGGAGCCAGCCGTGCAACACCCCGCCTACCATCGCATCGCCGGCGCCGATGCGATCCAGGATCACGACCTCCCGTGCAGGCTGGAGGATGAACGCGCCGGTGCTGCGCTCCCAGCCGATCAAGCCGTCGCTGGACAGCGAGACCACGATGTGCGCGGCGCCGGACATCTCCGCCAACTGGCGCACGATTTCCGCAGGCGCGCCCTCGATGCCAAAGACCTGCCGGGCGTCGCCGCGGCTGCAGAAGAGGATATCCACATCGTGAAACATATGCAGCGCGGTCTCGCGCGCCTCCTCGGGCGGCCACAGCCGGCGGCGGTAGTTCATGTCGAAACTGACCGGGACACCCGCCGTCCGGGCGCGCGTCACCGCCACTTGTAAGATCTCGTGCACCGAAGGCGATAGCGGCAGGGTCAACCCCGAAAGATGGACGAGCCGTGCATCCAGCAGGTAGTCCCAATCCACATCCGCCACCGTCATGTTCGTGAAGCAGGTGTCGGCCCGGTCGAAGTAGACCTGCGTCGGCCGCGGGGGGACCGCGTACTCAACATAATACGTCGCCAGGCGACGGCCCTCGCACCAGCTGACGGCCGACAGATCCAGGCCCGCCAAACGGAACTGGTTGGCGACGCGGCGGCCCAGCGGACTGTTCGGCAGCGCGCTGATCCAGCCTGCGCGCCAACCCAAGCGCGCCAGCAGCCCAGTCACGTTGGCCTCGGTCCCTACGGCGTGCAGGTCAAAATGATCCGCCTGCTCCAGGCGATAGCCGGCAGCCACACTGTAACGCAGTTGCCCCTCGCCGATAGTGGTGACATCAAAACGCGGCATCGGTTCTCCTATAAGCGCTGCAATGCTAGCCCATCCTGCTGGCAGCAAAGATGCCATGGCGATGCTGATAGCGGCCGTAGTTGGCCGCGATCTCCTCAGCGGGTAGCTCCTGCACCTGACCGATCTGTATCGCCAGCCAGACGGTCTTCGCCATATCCGCCACCACAGATCATATCGCAACGCGCGTGCTCAGAGCAATTCGTCCCCATCATTGTGTCACCAGCCCTGCCTCGTTCATCCGCGCCATCACCCACTCGCGCGCGGCGCGCACGACGCGCACGGCATCCGGCGCATCATCGTTCCACATCTCCAACATCACCGGGCCGGTGAAACGCATCTCGGCCAGCTTACGAAACGCGTCCCTAAAGGGCACGATGCCCTGGCCGAACGGCACCCGCCTCGGCTCGCCCGGCCGCGTGTCTTTGACATGGATGCCCACCAGGTGCCCGCGGCCGCGCGCCAACTCGGCCACGACATCCAGCCCATGCTCGGCCAGGTTTCCTATGTCGGGGTACACCTGGAACCAGGGCGAGTCGAAGGCCTCGACGAAGCGCATGGCTTTGCTGACCGAGTCAACGTCGTCCCCATCCACGTTCTCCAGCGCCAACATCACGCCGGCCCGGCTGGCCCACTCCAACCCGGCCGCCAGCCCAGCGCGATAACGGTCAACCGAATCCGGCAGGTGCGGCTCATAGTAGACGTAGTAGCCCGCCAGTTGGATGATGCGGATGCCAGTTTCGACGCAGAAATCCACGGCTTTGCGCATGATCTCCAGCCCGCGGCCGCGAATCGCGGGATCAGCGCTGCCCAGCGCCCATTTGCGGTGCCCGCTGAGGCACATGGTCAGGACGGGCACGCCGGTTTCAGCGATGGCCGCGCGCAGCTCGGCCCGCTCGCCGGCCGGCCAATCCAACCGCGCCAGGCGCTCGTCGCTCTCGTCCACCGACATCTCCACGAAGTCGAAGCCGGCGTCGCGCGCCAGCGCCAGCCGTTCGCGCCAGGTGATGTTGTAGGGCAGCGCTTTTTCGTAGATACCGATAGGCAGATGTTTCATCAGGATCCTTTTATTTGTACGTCGCCGCAATGGCATCCTGGAAACGCCGCGCGGCCGCCGCCGGATCGGCCGCGGCGTAGATCCCGCGGCCGGCGATGAACACGAACACCGGCACGCCCGCGAAGAGCGGAATCTCCTCAGGCTTCACGCCGCCGGTGACCGTGACCTTGAAGCCCATGTCGGCCAGGCGGCGGATCTCGTCGAAATCGCGCCCGGTCCAGGTGAGCGCGCCCTTGGCCTCCGCGTCGCGGCTGCGGTGGGTGATCACCTGGGGCACGCCGAGGTCGCGCCACGCGGCCGCCTGCTCCCAGGTCCAGCCGTCAATCAGCTCGACCTGCACCTCCGCGGCCGGGTGTTTCGCCGCTTCTTTCATCACGGCTTCGACGGTGGTGAGGGTCGCGCCGCTGACCACCGAAACCCAGCTCGCGCCGGCCTCGAACGCCATCTTGGAGATCAGGCTGCCGGCTTCGGCGATGCGCACATCGGCCAGGATCGGCTTGTCGGGGAACAGGCTGCGGATGATGCGCACCGCGTGCATCCCCTCGGCCAGGCACAGGATCGTGCCGCATTCGATGACGTCCAGGTGGGGCGCAGCTTTCTGCAGCGGCGCCAGCGCGGCCGGCAGGTCAGTTAAGTCAAGCGCGATTTGCAGCTTGGGGCGGTCGTGTATTGTCATTTCCCATCACCCCTTTACCGCGCCCGCGGTCAGGCCCTGGATGATCTGGCGGGCTGCGAAGAAGGTGATCACCAGCGGCGGGACGACCAGGATCGAACCCATCGCCATTACCGGCCCCCATTCGACACCCTGCTCGGTCAGGAACAGGGTTGTCTGCACAGGCAGGGTGCGGGTAAAGCGGTTCGTCAGGATCAGGGCCAGGATGAACTCGTTCCAGGCGATGCGGAAGGTGAAGATGGCCGCAACCGCAAAGCCGGCTCGCATCAGCGGCAGCAGAATGCGGAAGAAGACCTGGAAGGCGTTGGCGCCGTCAACAATCGCAGCCTCCTCCAGCTCGACCGGTATCTGGCGGATGAAGCCAATCAGCAGCCAGATGGCGAAGGGCAGATTGAGGGCAGTGTAAAACAGGACCAGGCCGAGGCGTCCATCCTCAATGCCCCACAGGCCCCACAAGGCGAAGATCGGCACCGCCAGCACGGCCGGAGGCACCATGCGGATGATCAGGGTGGTGTTGGCCATGAGGCCGCGGCCGGGGAAGCGCATCCGCGTGATGGCATAGGCGCACATGCCAGCCGAAAGCAGCGTCACCAGGGTCGAACCCAGGCCCACCAGTGCCGAATTCCCCAAGTAGCGCAGGAAACTGTACTTGGTAAATATCGTCTCATAGTTGATCAGAGTCGGCGTGAAGATCCATTGCGGCTTGCGGGACAGGATGTCTACCTGAAACTTGAACGAATTCATGAACATCAGCCCGATGGGCACGATGATGATGATGGACAACAGGATCAGCACCGCATAGTGCAGCACGGCGGCTGTTTTGATCGGGGAGCGTTTGCGAGCCATCGGTCGCTGCGCCGGTGGGGTCATAGCTTGCACAGTCATGGCTTAAAAATCGCTCCTTTCTTTCAAGGGGTTCTGATACATCAGAACCAGGACGCTGAAGACCAGGATGATGCCCATCAACAGGATGGCGATGGTTGAGGCGTAGCCCAGTTGCTGGGCGGTGAAGGCTGTTTTGTAGATGTGCAGAGACAGCACCTGAGTGCTCAAGCCGGGACCACCGAAGGTCATAGTGTAGATGACTTCCAGCGCCCGAAAGACGTCGATGAGGCGCAGCAGCAGCGTTACCAGGATGATGCTGCGGATCATGGGCAGCTTGACCGTGATGATCTGCTGCCACCAGTTAGCGCCATCAATGATGGACGCCTCCATCACCTCAGCCGGCACGCTCTGTAACCCCGCCAGGATGATGATGAAGACGAAGGGTGTCCACTGCCAGATGTCGGTCAGGATCAACGCCGGCAGCGCCAGATTGGGGTCGCCCAAAAACACGTGACGGGTGAACCCGACGTTCTGCAGGATCGGCACGGCCTTGCCGATCACCTCCAGATAGTAGTTGATGATGCCGATGCGCCCATCGTAGAGATAGCGCCAGATCAGGCCTACAGCCACCGGCGAGACCATCAGCGGCAAGATGAAGATTGTGCGGAAGAAAGCCGCGCCGCGGATCGGCCGCTCCAACAACAGCGCCAGCGCAATGCCGACCACCATCTCGATGACCAGGATCCAGAAGGCATAACGCAGCGTGACCCACAAGGAAGTGTGTACGGCCTCATCCTTCAGCAATCGCGCGTAGGAATCCAGCCCGATCAACTGCTTTGATTCCCAGGGCGTGCCCATCGACCAGTCGTGAAAGCTCAACTGAATGGCGTTGAACAGCGGCACGATCAGGCCGATAATGAGTACGAGAGCGGCAGGCAAAATGAACACCAACGCAGTCAGGATCTGTGGGTTCTTGAGTGAACGAGGCATGGGCTCCTCCTGGTGTGATTGGGGGTAAGCCAGCTTCGACTTACCCCCAACTGAGATCAGCCGATACTCACTTCTGATAGTAGCCGGCGCGGGCCATTTCCTCGCGGATCAGCACCGCGGCCTCGTCCAGGGCCGTTTGCGCATCCTTCTGGCCGGTGGCGAACTCGCTCAGCTTCACCCCCAGGATCGGCGCATTGATCGCACCCCACTCCGGGATCAGCGGCCGCCAGTCGGTCGCCGCACACTTCAACTGCTCCAGCAGCACCGGGTACTCCGTGTACTTCGCCTGCAGCGCCGGATCCGCCAGCGTCGAGTTGCGGACCACATCCGCGCCGATCTCCGCCAACTGCTTGTCCGTCGCCTTGCTCGTCATCCACTGAACGAACAGGAACGCCGCTTCCTTGTGCTGCGAGTTCGCCGGGATGCCCATCGCCTGCCCGCCGGTCTCAGACCCGCACGTCGCCTGCGTCGGGTGCAGCGCAAAGCCCACCTTGTCGATCACCTTGCTCTGGTTCGGATCCCGGCTCTGCGCCGCAATCTTGTGCGCATCCAGGAACATCGCCGCCTCGCCCTGCAGGAACGCGTTCACTTCCTCGCCGAACCCGTACGCCTCCACGCCGGGCGGTGAGTTCGCAATGATCTCCTTCAGCGCATTGGCCGCCGCCACGCCCGCCGCATTGTTCACGATCGGCTCAAAGTTGTCATCGAACACCGACCCGCCGAACGGGTTCAGATGCAGCAGCCACGCGTGCACCACCTGGTGCCCCGCCGAGCCGCGGCTGGTCATGCCCGCCACGCCGTCCACGTTCTCCGTGATCCACTTCGCCGTCTCCAACAGCTCGTCGTAGGTCTCCGGCACCTTCAGGTTGTTCGCCTCAAAGATGTCCTTGCGATACGCCAGGATCGACGTCTCCGCACCGAACGGCACACCATACATGGCCTGGCCGATGCCTTCCAGGTAGCCCTTCTTGCCGCCGACGGCTGAGCCTGAGATCAGGTAGGATTTGACCAGGTCGTCGGGATCGTAGTCGGGCAACACCAGGGTCGGGTTGCCGAAGTATTGCGAGAGCGGCTGCAACAGCCCCTTGCTGACGTACTCGTTCTTCCAGAAGATGGTCCAGGCCACCACGTCGTAGTCGCCCTGCGGCTTGCTCATCTCCAACACCTGCTTGTCGTGCAGGCTCACGTAGTCGATGAACTCCGTCTCGACCATAATCCCCGTCTCTTCCTCGAACTGCGGGATCAACTGCGCCGCCACCTGGAAGTGTGCCAGCGACGGCCAACTCACCACAATCGTCTCGCCCGCATACTTCTTAAGGCGCTGCTCGGTCGTATCGTAGTAGCCGGCGCGGGCCATTTCCTCGCGGATCAGCACCGCGGCCTCGTCCAGGGCCGTTTGCGCATCCTTCTGGCCGGTGGCGAACTCGCTCAGCTTCACCCCCAGGATCGGCGCATTGATCGCACCCCACTCCGGGATCAGCGGCCGCCAGTCGGTCGCCGCACACTTCAACTGCTCCAGCAGCACCGGGTACTCCGTGTACTTCGCCTGCAGCGCCGGATCCGCCAGCGTCGAGTTGCGGACCACATCCGCGCCGATCTCCGCCAACTGCTTGTCCGTCGCCTTGCTCGTCATCCACTGAACGAACAGGAACGCCGCTTCCTTGTGCTGCGAGTTCGCCGGGATGCCCATCGCCTGCCCGCCGGTCTCAGACCCGCACGTCGCCTGCGTCGGGTGCAGCGCAAAGCCCACCTTGTCGATCACCTTGCTCTGGTTCGGATCCCGGCTCTGCGCCGCAATCTTGTGCGCATCCAGGAACATCGCCGCCTCGCCCTGCAGGAACGCGTTCACTTCCTCGCCGAACCCGTACGCCTCCACGCCGGGCGGTGAGTTCGCAATGATCTCCTTCAGCGCATTGGCCGCCGCCACGCCCGCCGCATTGTTCACGATCGGCTCAAAGTTGTCATCGAACACCGACCCGCCGAACGGGTTCAGATGCAGCAGCCACGCGTGCACCACCTGGTGCCCCGCCGAGCCGCGGCTGGTCATGCCCGCCACGCCGTCCACGTTCTCCGTGATCCACTTCGCCGTCTCCAACAGCTCGTCGTAGGTCTCCGGCACCTTCAGGTTGTTCGCCTCAAAGATGTCCTTGCGATACGCCAGGATCGACGTCTCCGCACCGAACGGCACACCATACATGGCCTGGCCGATGCCTTCCAGGTAGCCCTTCTTGCCGCCGACGGCTGAGCCTGAGATCAGGTAGGATTTGACCAGGTCGTCGGGATCGTAGTCGGGCAACACCAGGGTCGGGTTGCCGAAGTATTGCGAGAGCGGCTGCAACAGCCCCTTGCTGACGTACTCGTTCTTCCAGAAGATGGTCCAGGCCACCACGTCGTAGTCGCCCTGCGGCTTGCTCATCTCCAACACCTGCTTGTCGTGCAGGCTCACGTAGTCGATGAACTCCGTCTCGACCATAATCCCCGTCTCTTCCTCGAACTGCGGGATCAACTGCGCCGCTACCTGGAAGTGCGACAGCGACGGCCAACTCACCACGATCGTCTCGCCGGCATAGCGCTTCATCCAGGCAGTTGCACCGCCAGCAGATCCGCCACCGGCGGCCGGGGCAGGCTGGTCGGCAGCCTTCGGCTGCGCCTCAGCCGTTGGCCCCTCAACGGCCTTCGGCTGCTCGACAACTGCGGTCGGTTCGGAGGCCGGTGTCGTCTGGGCGCCCCCGCAGGAAGCAGTGACCAACATGACCACCAACATGGCCAGGGCCACGAGCCGATAGGTGTTACTGTGCTTCATGTTCCTCTCCTCTGAAGATATGGATGGGTAGCAAATCACCGGACGCCTGGGCCCGTGACGCAGCCAACGTGCGCAGGGCGGGGGCACCCGCATTACAGGAACGATTTGAAGGGCAGATCCGGCTCCAGGGTGAACACGTCATCGAAGCCGCGTTCGTACTGGTATTGAAGCCGATCTTTGTCATTGGGGTAGACAAACTTGCCGCCCACTTGCCAGATGAAGGGCTTGAACTGATACTGCAGACGGTCCTTCTTCATCTCCCACAGCACGAGGATTTCTCGGGGATCGGCCTGGAAGTTCGTCCATAGATCATGGTGGATGGGGATAACGACCCTGGCGTTGAGGCACTCGGCCATGCGTAGGATATCCACGGAGGTCATCTTGTCGGTGACCCCGCGCGGGTTCTCGCCGAAGGAGGCCAGGGCCACATCAACATGGTGATCATTGCCGTGCTTGGCGTAGTAGTTGGAGTAGTGCGAGTCGCCGCTATGGTAAAGGTTGCCGCCGGGGGTTCTGACAAGGTAATTGACCGCTTTCTCGTCCATGTCCTGGAGCGGATTCCCAGCCAGTGTAACGCCCTTGGGCGCTGTGACCAGCTCGGTGCGGTCAAAGGAATCGAGCGCCAGCAGCTCGACGTCCTTGATCTTGACCACATCGCCCGGTTTCACAGCGATACAGCGCTCGGCCGGCACACCCCACTTGACCCAGAGTTCAACACACGCCTGGGGGCCGATAAACGGGACGGATGGATCGCAGTTGTGGAGTACCGCGGCCGCCACGGTGGCATCCACGTGATCGCCGTGATCGTGAGTGGCGATCACCGCATCAATCTGCCGGATGGCGAAGGGGTCAATGACACAGGGGATGTTTCGGCGGTTGAGCTGGAGCTTCTGACAACCGGTCATGCGCTGCATCTGATGCTGCGCAGCCATCAAGGGGTTCTGGCGCGTCCGCTTGCCAGTTCCCACCCACAGGTCGATGCTGAGGTTGGCGCCGCCCTCGGACTTCACCCAGATGCCGGTGCAGCCCAGCCACCACATGGCGAAGGTGCCTGGGGCCACCACCTCCGCTTCGATTTCCTCGTTGAGCCAGGTGCCCCATTCGGGGAAGGTGCTCAAGAGCCAGGATTCGCGCGTGATCTCGTCAACTTTGCTCATTGACACGCTCCTTAGGAAAGTTTAAGACTGCATGTTGACTCTAGCACAATGCAGCGCGCGCGTCAATCGTTTTCTCGACAAGATGCACAGACGTGCAATTCTCTACCGATCACTTGACACATTAGCCTCGGAAATATAGAATATCTGAAAAGATGTGCACACATCCGTGATATCTTTCAGTGCAAAGGGAGATAGCGCCATGAGAGACCGCGACGAACTTCTGGCCCAAGTCGCCCGTGATTACTATCAAAATCACAAGACCCAGGACGAGATCGGCCGCCAGATCAACGCTTCCCGCTCCACAGTGTCCCGCCTGTTGCAGCAAGCACAGGAACGCGGCATCGTCAGGATCGTCATTGATTACCCATGGGAACGCGACCAAAATCTGGAAAAACGTCTTCTTGCCCGGTTCAGGTTGCGAGAGGCCCATGTCCTGATGAGCAAAGGCCGCGCCGAAGAAGAAGCACGCGACGGCATGGGGACCCTGGCCGCCCGCCTGCTCGATCGTGAGCTCTATGATGGGGCGATCCTGGGCATTTCATACGGGCGTTCGTTGGCCAGCACCATCAACGCCCTGATCCCCAGTCGGAAGGCAGCCATCACTGTCGTTCCGATCATCGGCGCGCTGGGATCGGACAACCCATTGATTGATGGGCCCGAGTTGGCGCGCGGCCTGGCAAAGACCTACGGCGGCGAGTTCCGCTACCTGCCGGTGCCACTGCTGGTGGACAATGTGCGCACACGCGACGCGCTGCTCCAATCACCCCAGATCTTCGAGACCTTCTCGTTAGCGCGCCGCGCCAACATCATCCTGCTGGGCATTGGCTCGCTGGCCCCCGGCGCCTCCAGCATGATCTGGGCCGGCTACCTGAGCGAACGCGAGTTATCCTGGCTGCGCGATCAGGGCGCGGTGGGTCACATGGTGGGGCAGTTCTTTGACATCCACGGCTACTTTCTGGATGTAGAAGTCAATCAACGGGCGGCGGGCATCGGCATCAAGACACTGCTGGGCAAAAAGCTGGTGATCGCCGTTGCCGGCGGCGCAGCCAAAGCTGAGGCGATCCTGGGCGCGCTGCGCGGGCGATACCTCAACGTGTTGGTCACCGATGACGTAGCCGCACGCAGGGTCCTGGCGCTGGAAGAACAGGCGCTCAGCGGATAGTTGCACCCTCTGCATCGCCAGTTGGCTTCACCGCGCCTCGCCGAACATTGGGGTTTTCGGGCAGGCGCGATATAATCACAGTGTCACCGAGTCCCGTCACGGCCTCCCCCACGTGACCCCTGCCGGGAGGTATCCTCATGCTTGCCAAAGTTTACAGTTGTGCGCTGGTCGGCCTGGAAGGCGCCCTGGTCGAGGTCGAGACCGACCTCAACACCCGTTCCCTGCCCTCCGTTACCCTGGTCGGCCTGCCCGACGCGGCCGTCAAAGAGTCCACTGAACGCGTGCGCGCGGCCATCTTCAATTCCGGCCTGGCCTACCCGCGCGGCCGGCTCACCGTCAACCTGGCCCCGGCCGACCTACGCAAAGAAGGCCCGGCCTACGATCTACCCATCGCGGTCGCGCTCCTGGTGGTGGCCGAGCAGATCCCGGCTGATCTGGACGGCGTCATCTTCCTGGGCGAGCTCTCGCTGGATGGTTCCGTGCGCCACGTCGAGGGGGTGCTACCCATGGCACACGCGGCCAAAGAGCTCGGCTACCGGGCGATCTTCGTGCCGCGGGCCGACACGCCCGAAGCCGCGCTGGTCGAAGGGCTTGACGTCTACCCGGTGGAGACATTGGGCCGGCTGGCTGCGCACTTCCGGGACTATCACCCCATCGAGCCGTATCGGGCCGACCTGCGGCTGGACGACGACCCGCCTCCCTACGCGGCCGACTTTCAGGATATCAAGGGTCAAGAACATGTAAAGCGTGCATTGGAAGTCGCTGCGGCCGGCGGGCACAACGTCCTGATGTCCGGTCCGCCCGGCTCCGGCAAGACGCTGCTGGCGCGCTCCATGCCCTCGATCCTGCCGCGCATGACCCCGAGCGAGGCGCTGGACGTCACCCGCATTTACTCCGTCGCCGGGATGCTGCCGGGCGACGTGCCGCTGATCCGCCACCGGCCGTTCCGCGCGCCGCACCACACCATCTCGAATGCGGGGCTGGTCGGCGGTGGGCAGTGGCCGCGGCCGGGCGAGATCAGTTTGGCGCACCGCGGGGTGCTGTTCCTGGATGAGATGCCGGAGTTCGGCCAGCACGGGCTGGAGGTGCTGCGCCAGCCGCTGGAGGACAAGGTCGTCACCATCAGCCGCGCGCAGGGCAGCCTGACCTTCCCAGCCAACTTCATGCTCGTCGGCGCCCAAAATCCATGTCCTTGTGGTTACTGGGGTGACCCGGAACACGCCTGCACGTGCAGCCCCACCCTGATCAGCCGCTACCAGAAGCGCCTCTCCGGGCCGCTGCTCGACCGCATTGATATCCACGTCGAGGTCCCCCGCGTCCCGTTCCAGAAGCTCAGCGACGAGCGGCGCGGGGAGCCGTCGGCCGCGATCCGGGCGCGGGTTGAGGCCGCGCGGGCGCGGCAATCGGCCCGGTTCGCCGGCGCGAAAGATGGGCAAGGGACCAGCCTGACCACCAACGCCGACATGGGACCCACCCAGGTGCGCGACCATTGCCCGGTGGACGAGACCGGCCGGCAGCTCCTCGGCGCGGCTATGCGCCAGATGAACCTGAGTGCGCGGGCGTATCATCGGGTGCTGAAGCTGGCGCGCACGATCGCCGACCTGGCGGGGTCGGAGCGGATCCAGCCGGCGCACATCGCGGAGGCGATTCAGTATCGGCCGCGGCGGATGGAGTAGGATGAGACGCGCGAATCGCGCAAGCAACTTGGTGAGATGCGGCTCGGCAAACCGAGCCGATGAGCACTTGCGGAGAGAACGCTGATCCGCGCTGCGATGGTTCACCGGCTGCTGGGAAACGATCACGGCCCGGCGTGCGTTCTGCATAACTTGACATCTGGCTGGGTTATATGTATTATACGAATAGATTATCATAAAGATAGGGTATAATACTGATGAAACCATCGTTTGTTGGTCGTGAAGCCGAGCTGCAGCTGCTGGACCGCCTCTGGGCACGGCCCGGCGCCACGCTCCTGATCCTCTATGGTCGCCGCCGCGTGGGCAAGACCAGGCTGCTGACGTACTGGCTGCGCCAGGGCGACGCCGGGGAAAGGGGACAGGAGCAAGCGGCCCGGCGTGTGCTCTACTGGGTCGCCGAACCCTCCTCGGCCCGCGACCAACTGCGTTCCTTCTCCCAGGCAGTCTACAATTTCGCCGTTTCCCAGGCCCCAGCACCGGAGGATTTCACTTACGCCAACTGGCAGCAGGCGTGGCAACAGGTGGCCGTGCTCGCGCAAAACGAGCGGCTGGGACTCCTGCTCGATGAGTTCACCTATCTGCTGGAAATCGATCCCAGCATCGCCGGCCAGTTGCAGAATCTGTGGGATCAGACCCTCAGCCGATCGAATCTCTTCCTGGTGATCTGCGGCTCGCACCTGGGGATGATGTTGCGCCACACATTGTCCTACCAGGCGCCGCTCTACGGCCGAGCGATCGCCCAGCTACGGTTGCAGCCCCTGCCCTTTGGCATGACGGCGCGCTATTTCCCAGGCTTCGACGCCGACGAACGGGTGGCGATCTACGCCATCTGGGGTGGCATCCCGGCCTACTGGGAGCGCCTCGACCCGGCCGCGACCCTCTCCGATAACATCCGCCATGAGCTGCTGACCGCCAACAACCTGATGCAGGCCGAGCCGCGCCTGTTGCTGCAGGACTTCGTCAACGAGCCGCACAACTATGTGGGCATATTGCGCGCCATCGCCAACGATGCGCGCACGCAAGGCGAGATCGCGGCTTTCAGCGGGCTGGCGCAGGGCCACGTGTCCCAATATCTGAGCATCTTGCAGAATGCCGGCTTCGTGGAACGCCGCGTGCCGGTCACGCTGGGGGAACGCTCGCGGCTGGGCCGCTATCATATCGTGGACCCCTATTTGCGCTTCTACTATCGGTTTCTCGCCAGCCGCCAATCGCAACTGGCCCTGGGCATCCAGGAGCAGTCGTTGGCGGAGATCAGGCGTCATCTGCGTGACTTCATCGGCGCCAACACCTGGGAAGAGCTCTGCCGGGAATGGCTCCTGCGCGCCAGCGCGCAGCAAGCCGTGCCCGTGCTCGTTGATCAGGTAGGCAGCGCCTGGACGCGCGCCGCGCAGGTGGACGTGGTGGGCATCAACTCGATGGAGAAGACATTGGTGCTCGGCGAGTGCAAGTGGGGTCCCGAACCCAGCGGCCGCAGCGTCCTGACCGGACTGGTCGAAAAGACGGCGGAGATCGTGCCCAGCCAGGGCCAATGGCAGGTGTATTATCTGGGTTTTGCCCGCGCGGGCTGGACTGACGCCAGCCACGCGTTCGCCCAGGAAGTCAGCAGCGCCCCCTCGACCGGCAAGAACTGGCGGGCGTGCGGCATGCGGCTGCTGGATTTGACGCAAGTTGATCAAGACCTGGCGGCATGGGTGGGCTAACGAACAATGCTGCTGCCCTGCGTCACATCGGAGGTGCATATCCTGCTGGTTGAACGCCAGGTCAGCGTCCTATGAGTTTTCAGCCACGGATGGCCCGGATCACGCAAGTGTTCACGGTTCCGTCCGGGGTGTAGTATGCTGGCTGCCATGAGCTGTGAAGAAGTCGGCGGGCGTTTGCGGCAACATGGGTGCCTGGTGGACCGTGGTCTGGCGCTGGTCTCCCGACTGCATGTGCAGCCCCAAGCTGAAACCCGCCCCGACCGCCGGGCTGACCACCAATGCCGACATGGGGCCGACCCAGGTGCGCGACCACTGCCCCGTGGACGAGACCGGCCGTCAGCTCCTCGGCGCGGCGATGCGGCAGATGAGCCTGAGCGCGCGTGTATCATCGCGTGCTGAAGCTCGCGCGAACGATCGCGGACCTGGCGGGGAGTGAACGCATCCAGCCGGCGCACATCGCAGAGGCGATCCAGTATCGGCCGCGGCGGATGGAGTAGGACGGGGTGCAGAATCTGCATGTATGATTCCATGGTGCGGCGCCGAGGATGGGGTGACCCTTTGCTGTTGACAAGTGATGACGCGATGTTATAATACGCCTGTGATTATTTATAATCACAGGCGTATTATAACAAGTCTGAGGTTAGTATGCCCAAAAGCCGAATGGCGCAGGCCCGAGAACTGGTTCGCCAGCAAGGAGTCCTGCGCCCGCGCGATCTACTCGTCCGCGGCCTCCCCGGCGCCTACCTGGGACGTCTGGCGCAGGAGGGACTCGTCGAACGCGTAGGCCGTGGCCTATACAGGAGCCGCAGCGTTGAAGTCACCGAGCAGCATACACTGGCGGAGGTCTGCCGTCGGGTTCCTCAGGGCGTGGTTTGCCTGCTCTCTGCGCTGCGCTTCCACAACCTGACCACGCAGTCGCCGGCCGAGATCTGGTTGGCGCTCAGCAACACGGCCCGTGTGCCCAAGACTGACCTGCTGCCACTGCGCATCGTACGTTTCTCTGTCGTTGCGCTGTCGGCGGGGATTGAGGAGCACCTCATCGAGGGCGTGCCTGTGAGGGTCTACGATCCGGCCAAGACGGTGGTGGACTGCTTCAAGTTCCGGAACAAGATCGGGCTGGAGGTGGCCCTGGAAGCGCTGCGCGCAGGCTGGCGAGAGCAGCGCTTCACCATGGATCATCTCTGGCGCTTCGCGGCCATCTGCCGTATGACCAACGTGATGCGGCCTTATCTGGAAAGTCTGGTATGAAGGAAGTCCGCAACCTGAGCCACTCGGTGCATGACAGGCTGCTGAACCTGGCCCATCGCGAGCAGCAGCCGTACGATCTGGTGCTGGTGCGCTATGCCTTGGAGCGTCTGCTCTACCGCTTGAGCTGCTCGGAGTATCAGAGTCGGTTCGTGCTGAAGGGCGCATTCCTGTTTGCTGCCTGGCGCGAGGCTGCGCTGCGGCCCACGCGCGACATGGACCTGCTGGGTTACGGCGCGCCGGATGTGGTGACACTGGGCACCGTCTTCAGGACCCTTTGTGCGCTGGAGGTGCCGGGCGATGGCCTCGAGTTTCTGGCGGCATCTGTGCGCGGCGAAGAGATTCGTGAGGGGAACATCTATCACGGCGTGCGGATCCACCTGACGGCGCGCCTGGTCAGCGCGCTCATTCCGCTGCAGATTGACATCGGCTCCGGTGATGCGCTCACGCCGCCGGCCGAGGAGCTAGACTTCCCGACCTTGCTCGACTTCCCCGCGCCCCACGTACTGGCCTATCCCAGGTCAGTGGTCGTCGCAGAGAAATTCGAGGCGTTGGTGACCTTGGGCCTGGTCAACAGCCGGATGAAGGATTTCTATGATCTGTGGATGCTGGCGCAGCGTTCCGCTTTTGACGGCGAGGGGTTGGGCCAGGCACTGCAGGCGACCTTTGATCGACGACAGATCCCCTTGCCGATGGAGACGCCCCTGGCGTTGACGCCGGTCTTTGCCGAGGATCGGGTCAAACAAGCGCAGTGGGTCGCGTTCGTTCGCAAGAGCCGACTCGCCGCACCAGGGTTGACACTGACCAACTTGATCCCACTCCTGGCCGCGTTTCTCCTCCCGCCGGTCCGGGCCGCTGCCCAGGGGCAGGCGTTTGCGGCTACCTGGGCGCCTGGTGGGCCATGGCGCGGCGCTGGTCTCCCGAATGCACGTCCAGCCCCAAGCTGAAACCCGCCCTGACCGCGGGCCTGACCACCAACGCTGACACCCTGGCGCCTGACCTGGCGGCTGCGCCGCAGATCAGGTGTGGGTCCCGCCCAGGTGCGCGACTATTGCCCGGTGGATGAGACCGGCCGGCAGCTCCTCGGCGCGGCCATGCAGCGGCTGCGGCCGGGCGATGAACCTGAGCGCGCGAACGTGTACCGGCACGCAAGCGCCGGTACACGTATCACCGCGTGCTGAAGCTCGCGCGGACGATCGTGGATCTGGCGGGGAGTGAGCGGATCCAGCCGGCACATCTCGCGGAGGCGATCCAGTACCGGCCGCGAAGGATGGAGTAGAACCGCGCGCTGCACTCACCTTCAAGTGTGTTATAATGGCAGGCAGACGAAATTGTAACGTTGCACTGTGCGAGTGTCCACATGAAGAAGCAAAAAGCAGCACAATTGCGCCAGAAGCGCACCGATCGAACGCAAGCGGCCCTGAAGCATCTGCGCGCGTGTTTGCAGACTGTCTACGGCCAGGATGCGCCCAGGTTGGTGCTGTACGGCTCGGAAGCCCGCGGCGAAGCCAGAGGGACCTCGGATGTCGATATTCTACTGGTATATCAGCACGCCATCAATCGGGGCGAGGAAATCCGGCGCCTGAGCTCCGTGCTCGCTGATCTCAACCTCGA
>CAZKEF010000072.1:0-18513 GCA_964551735.1 uncultured Anaerolineales bacterium | reverse complement strand
CGACTACGTCCCGGCCGTTTTTCTGCCGGGACGTAGTCGAAGGGCGCCGGAGCGGGTCAACAAGGCTGCATCCTTCGACTGCGCAGCGGAGAAGACCGCTGCTCCGCTCAGGATGCTCCGCTAGATTTGGAATTCCTGGAAACAGGGGGCAGCCGCAGCAGCTTTTCCGGAGGGTCGGCCGTGCAGGCGAAAACACCCGTACCGTTGTCTCATCAAAACCGCTCGTGCAGGTGCGGCGTCATCGCCGGGAACATCTGCCGCATGGCCGCCTGCGTCTCCGAAGCCGGATCGCCCCAGCCGCGGAAGGCGAAGTCGCTCGGATCGTGCGCGCCGTAAACCAGGCCGGTCAACCCCTGGATCGTGAGATGGCAGTCCGGCCGTTTGTCCGCGGCCAAGCGCGCCACTTGCAGTTCGCCATTCGTTGATTCGCCATTCACCGAGCGCGCAGCTTCCCCGTGGGATTCGAACCGCCAGGCCCCCTCGTTCCACGGACACAGCGGATCGCTGATGTGCGCGGTGAAGCTGCCCGGCCCCACGTGCATCCCCCCGATCCCTGCCACATCCACCACGCGGCCCATCGGCGCGCGCATCTCGGTCTCGCTCTTCAGCGCCAGATCGGCCAGCCACGTCTCGGGCTGCTCGGTCGCCGCCAGCCACAGCTCGACCCGGTCGGCCTGGTCCACGTGGCGCGCGATCCACTGGAGCAGCAGGTAGCGGCCCTGGGCGGTGTCGTAGTAGAACCGCAGCGCGCGGAAGCAGAACTTGGTCGGCTCTTCGCCCTTGAGATCGTAGAGCATCAGCCCGACGGTCTGCCCGCCGGCCACCGCCTGCGCCAGCCAGAAGCGGTTGCGGGCCGCGCTGGCGTGATCGGGGTGGACAAAAAAGCCCATGCCATGCGTGCGCGGCCGCATGCGGGTCAGATACGCGCGATACGCGTCGTAGACCGCGCCGATCAAGGCAACCTCGATCCGGCCGCCCAGGTCGCGGCCCAGCAGTGGCGTCACGGCCGATGGCGCGAACCTGGCGATGTGGGTCAGCGGGAAGGTGACGTAGCCCACCCGCTCGTAGAACGACTCGCGGAACGGATAGAGGGACGAGAAGACCTGACCATCTGCGCGCGCCGAGGCCAGCACCGCGGCCAGTGTCCGGCGGCAGTAGCCGTGACGCCGCGCGGCCGGCGCGGTCGCCACGCCCCACACGCCGCCCGCGTCGAACAGCTTCCCGCGCACGTTCTGGATCATGGCCGTGCTGGCCACACCGGACGCGGGGCGGCCGTCCTCGAACAGGGCGCAATAGGTCACACCCTGCCTGGGGCGGACGATCTGGTTCCACTCCTCCTGGTTGGTCAGCGGCGGCGAGGCGTGCAAGGCGTACGAGTTGAGGCCGTACATGACCTCGAGCAGCTCGTCTCCCTCCAGGCGACGGATGGTGGTGTCTGGCATGATAGGACTCCTTGTGGCGCAAGCTGGCAGCTTGCGTTACTTACGGCAGATTCGAGAAGATCCCCACGACGATGGAAATATCCATCCCGGCGTGGAAGAGCACCGAGCCCCACCAGCTATCGGTCCGCTGCATGGTGGCGCCCCAGCCCAGGGCCAGCAGGAATGTGATGCCCAGGAAGATCAGCGGCTGCGTGAAGTAGCTGGCGGACGCGTGCATCAGGACGAAGGGGATGGCGATGGCCAGGTTCGCGCCAAACGCGCCCGTCAGCGGCGCCAGCTTGCGCAGGAAGAGCCCGCGGAAGAGCAGCTCCTCGGCCGCGGCGTTCGCCAGCACGAAGATCAGCACCCACGGTGCCCACGGCAGCACGCGGGCCAGGCTGAGATCGCGGCCGCCGAAGAGCAGATTGGCCCACGGGATGGCCAGCAGCGCGGCCGCGGCGAACGTGCCCAGCCCGATGGCCAGCCCCAGCTTGAGCCGGCCGCGCTGGACGTAGATGGCCCCCAGGCGCTCGCCGGAGAGCACCGTGAGCAGGAGGATCGGGAGGATGATCAGGAGCGAGCTTTGCAGCTTGTCAACCGCCCAGCCGGCCGGTGATTTGGCCGAGACGCCCAGCGCCGGCAGCAGCCAGGGGTTGGGGTCCAGGTGATAGTCCACCGCCATGGCCGCGCTCGCGACGGCGAACGCCAGTGGCAGCCGCCAGTGCTTGCCCAGGCGGGCGCTGCGACGGGCGGCCAACGCGAGGCCCAGGAACACGAGCGCGGTCGCGACCCTGGCAGCCAGGACGGTAGCTTTGGGGAGCAGGGGACGGTAGTAGCTGAGGACCAGGAAGGTCCACAGGCTGCACGCCAGGAACGCGGCGAACCAGACGGCGCGCTCCGCCCACTCTTGCTTCGATGCGCGTAACGTGAAGGGTTGTTCCATGGTGTTCTTCTCCTATCCACGCGCGACGCCGAATCCCGCTACCGCGGCGATGATCGGCAGCCAACCCAGGATGGCGTTGCCGATGAAGTGCGCGATGATGCCGATGGTGGTGTTCTTCGTGCACGAGACGACGTAGGTGGTCACCAGCGCGACGGGTAGGATTTGCAGATAGGTCCACCGCTGGGGGAAGTGGAACAGCGTCCACAGGATGCCGTGGATCAGCCAGGCCCAGCGACCATGGATCACTTCCTGCCGCGGCAGGATGATCCCGCGCATGTAGCACTCCTCGCCGACGATGTTTGGGATGAGGCAGAGGAAGTATATCGCCACCAGCGGCCAGTTGCCGAGCACGGGAAGCCCCATGATCTCGGATGGCAGGCCGCTCTGCTGCACGCGCGGATCAACCACGGGCGTGATGTTGGGCGGGGGCGCAAAGAGCGGGGTGGACGCAAGCCAGCGCGCCGTGCCCGCCAGCAGGATGTTGGCCGCCAGCCCCACGACCACGATCAGCAGCGCCCACAACCAATCGCGGCCCTGCAGTGGTCGCAGCCGCAGCCGGTCAGCCAAAGCGCGCCACGAGGCCGGGACGCGCTCCAGCCTGGCCGCGACGTAGGCCGCGGGGACCATCAGCGCCAACGGCCCAATGTAGAAGAGCAGATACCACCAGAGGATCGGGCCGGTCGTGCGAGCCTGGATCGCGGGCAAGGCGACGTACAGCCCTATGGTCACCAGCGCCGAGGGGACAGCGAACATCAGCGCCGCCAGCCACAGCGGCATCGGTTTGAGGGGGGATGATCGGTTCATAGGATTCCTTTACCATTTCAGGCGCTGGCGATCCAGCACAGCAATCGCCGCGACCAGCAGCCCCCAGACGCCCAGCCACACCCACAGGATCGCGGACACGCCGTAGATGCCACTGGATGACCCCGCGAAGTTGATCGCCCAGTGCGCCAGGCAGGTGATCAGCAGGCTCCCGCCGGTGCGCTCGAAGAGCCACGCCAGGAAAACGCTGAACGCGACCGTGGAAAGCAGGAAGGCTACGACCGGGACTCCGGCCTGCGGTGTGTCTGGAATCAGCCAGGCGGGCAGGTGGAATGGCCCCCAGATCAGCCCTACCAGCAGACCGGCAGCCAACACCCCGAAACGCGCTCGCAGATGGGGTAAGAGCGTACCTCGCCAGCCCAGCTCCTCGCCCATCGGGCCGAGGATCAGGTTGAACAGGGCGTTTGGCAGGAGCATGGCCGCGGGGATGAGGGCCGGCGCGGGGTTGCCCGCGAGGACGTACAGGCCAACCGCGAGACCGACGGTCGCCGGGGGCAGCAGCAGCGCCGCGGCGTACCATCGGCCCTTCACACGCCACATCGTGAGCCGGCTGAGCAGCTTGCGCACGCCCGGCCCTCCTTCAGCGGCCGCTGTCACCAGCAAGCCGGCCAGGTTCGGCAGCCACGAGCCGATCAACAGCGCCAGCGTCGCCGCCGATCCGCGGAATGCAAGAAACAGCAGCCAGACCAGGCCGTAGACCAGCACGCAGAAGGTCGCTGCCGGCCATCGTTTTGCCGCTTTTGTGAGCCAGGCAGGCATGGTTTTCCTCCTGGTGTTGTCGGAGTGCCGGCGTATCGGCGCTATGCGCGCTCCGACAGCCTACGCAGCAGCCGCACGAACTTCCCCAAGGCTCCCAGCAGCAGGGCGCAGCCCGTCATGATCAGCACCAGCCGAGCCACGAAAGTCGCTACCGGAACCTGCAGAAACGGCTGGCCGCCGGCTGTCGCCAGCAGGACGGCCGCCCCCAGCACATCCAGGCCCAGGTCGCTCCAACGCGTGACGGTGATCCAGCGGCCCAGTGACAGATGCGCCACCTGCAGGCTAAAGACCAGCCCCCACCAGAGGTTCAGCCACGGCAGATAGGTCGCGAAGCCGGGGCCAAGCAAGGGGACAAAACTGGCCGAGTCAACGATCGTCTTGTAGTAACCGACCTTCTCCGGGAAGAAGTTGAAGATCGTCGCGCAGGCCACCGTGATGCAGATACCAATCGTTGGGCCGCTCCAGCCGATGCGATCAGGGCCCTTGTCTTTGATTTGGGTGTGAACAGCGAGGGTGTCAGACATAGCTTCCTCCAAATCACCAGATATGCGTAGTGAAGCTGATCCGGTGCTACTTTGCAGATTACAACAAGAACTCCCCAAGGGCATCGGCCAATTGGGGAGTTTGGGAATTGGACAGATGGGCAGTCCTTTGTGCCATGCATCGGTTGTAGGGATCACGCTGAAATCGCGCCCCACTACGGCAACCGGCCGGACAATATCTACTTCATCCCAAACAAGGGCCGCAACGGCCCAACCCGCCGGATCACGAACTCATAGAGCGCCAGCGAGACGATGAACGAGCTGATCACCACCACTGGCAGCTTGACCGGGATGCCGGCGTTCCACTGGACGACGTAAAACGCGATGGCGATGATCACCGGCTGGTGCAGCATGAAGAAGGGCAGCGCGGCGGACTGGGCGTATTCCAGCCGCCGGTTGGTGAAGTTGAGCGCGTGCATCCCTACCGAGAGCATGAAGGTACACCAGCTCCAGCCGTTGAGCATGATCACGGCCCAGATGAGCGCGTAGCGCACGGTGCGAATCGGCGCCTCTGGGTTAAAGTTCTCGGTAGTCAGCGCCAGGTAGGCCCACGCCACGGAGCTGAGGATCGCGGCTGCGAGCAGGATCCACCGGTCGCGCTTGATGGCGGCCGTGAAGCCCGCGTGCGCGTAGAGCACGTAGCCGAAGACGAAGAAGGTCATCTGGCTGAAGAAGTCCGCCCAATCGTGCTCCTCGGGGACGAACGAATGCAGCACCAGGCGGATCGCGATGAGCGGCAGCGCCAGCAGCAGGATGCCGCCGCGCAGGCTGCAAAGCTTCGCCAGGCGAGCCAGGAACGCCTGGCCGGACGCGCCCTTCAGCCAGAGGAAGAGCGGCAGCGCCAGCAGCGAGAAGCTGAAGAGGAAGCCCAGGAACCAGAGGTGGAACCCGATCTCGCCGAACCACATGGGGCTGAAGCCGGCGCGGTGGATCAGCACGAACTGCATGAAGGAGCCGTACCACTTCCCTGTGATCTCGAGATGCCGCCACTGGAGGTAGAGCATGATCGGCCAGAGCAGGATGACGCCGGCGATGTAGGGGATGAGCAGCCGTTTGATGCGTTCGCCTACATACTGGCCGGCCGTGCGCCTGCGGAGCGCGAACCAGCTCCCCGTGCCGGCCAGCATGAAGAAGAGCGCCAGCCCCCACGGAAAGAGCAGGCCGAGCACGACCGTGACCGCCATGCTCAGCTCGGCGTTCTTGATGTGCCAGTCGCTGTGGTCGAAGGGATGGACGGCGTGGAAGAAAAAGACGCCGAGGATGGCGAGCACGCGCAGCCAGTCGAGATAGTGCAACCGTGCCGAACCGGATGTGTTTCCTGAGATGGCTTGACTTTGCATAAGATTCCTCCTGATGTATCAATGTAGGGGCGGGTTTCCCGTCCGGTGATGTGATGTCCATCGTTGGGTTGATACGTGCGGGCCATCATCACCGATCGTCTCGCAGGGAAACCCGCCCCTACGCCCCCGCGATGGCCTCTACCAACGTCGCCAACGACGCCCCTTTCACCACGAAAGCATCTACCCCGGCCTTCTGCGCCCGCTGCCGGGTGGCCGCATCGTCGTGAACCGTCAACGCCACCACGCGGCACGCCGGCCAGCGGCGTTTGACCCGGCATGCGGTTTCGTAGCCATCCAGCACCGGCATCTGCAGGTCGAGCAGGATCACCTGCGGCCGGAGCGCCTCCACCTGGCGCAACGCCTCGGCCCCGTCCGCCGCCTCACCTACGACCTCGATGTCGCCGGCCAGGGGCAGCAGGGTCGCCAGCTCCCGCCGCACTTCGGCGTTGTCGTCCACGATCAGGACTCGCTGGGTTGCCACTTCTGTCCTTTCCTGAGGGTAGGGGCGCACCCTCGCGGTCGCCCGCTACGGGGCAGGCGCGAGGCCGTGCCCCTACTTCATCCCGAACAAGACCCGCAGGATCCCCACGCGCTTGATCACCAGCTCGACGAGTCCGATGGCCACCGCGAATGCGCCGAGGACGACGACCAGGAACTTGGGTGCGATCGACGCCTGCCACTGCACGACAAAGTAGGCGACGACCAGGATCGCCGGCTGATGGAGGACGAAGAACGGGAGCAGGGTCGTCTGGCCGTAGCGCAGCGTCCGGCTGTCGCGATCCAGATGGCGCATGCCGACGTACAGCATGAAGCCCGTCCAGCACCAGCCGCACGTCACAACGATGCCCCACATCAGGAACTCCCAGACCGTGCTGGGCGCTTTTTCGATCTCGAACGACTGCGAGATACCGATCAGCGTTCCCGCCACCGTCGCCGCGATCCCAATACCCAGGAGGAGCGGCCAATCGCGGCGGATGGCGCGGAGGAACCGCTCATCGGCGAACAACAGGTAGCCCAGGACGAAGAACATCCCGAAGGTGAAGAAATCGGCCCAGTTCTGCAGCTCGAAGAAGAAGGGATGGAGGCCCAGCCGCACGGCGGCGATCGGGAGGATGAAGAGCAGGATGGCGCCGCGGCGCTCGCACAGCCCGGCCAGACGGGAGACCGCGCGCCGCCCCGCTTCCCCCTTCAGCCAGGTGAACAGCGGGAGGGCCAGCAGCGAGTAGCAGAACAGGAACCCCAGGAACCACATGTGATACCCCACCCCGCCGAGGATCTTGGGGAAGGGATACGCCAGGCGCTCCCCCGCGAACTCCAAGAATGACCCCGCGAAGTCGCCGGCCTGTGTCCTGTGGCTCCAGGAGAGGTAGATCTGGAGCGGCCCGAGCAGGATCGTGCCGGTGAGAAAGGGCACGAGCAGCCGCAGGGTGCGCTCACGGGTGAACTGGCCGGCCGAGCGCCGCCGCAGCGCGAACCAGCTCCCCGCGCCCGCGACCAGGAAGAAAAGGGGCATGCCCCACGGGTAGAGGAACGCGTCAACGATCATGATCGCGTCGCTGCCCTCTGCGTTGCTGATCTCGTAGTTCGAACCGTTGAACACGTTGCTGGCGTGGAACAAAAAGACGCCCAACGTGGCGATGACGCGCAGCCAATCGAGGTAAAACAGGCGCTTTGCTGCGCCCGCAGGGCTGTCGGTCTGTGTAGCAATTGAAGGTTGCATGGTACGCCTCCTCCTGGTGGGAACTCATCTCACGACAGGCAGCATACCGCGATGCCGGCCGCCGCGCATCGGCCGCGGGAGCGATTTCGGAGGGGGTTTGGGTCTCAGCCCGCGGGAGGAGGGGGTATGTCGGGAGTCGTAGGCCTCTGGACAGAGGCGAAACGACGGGGGCGGGCAATCCGTTTCAACGGGTTTCGCCGTATCAGTCTGCGGTTTCAACCGCAGGCGGCCCACCCGCCGCCTCGTGTGGCGGGTGCAGGCGGGCGATCAACGACCGTAACTCGCGCAGCGCGTCGCCGGTCATGCCCTCCAGCCGGTCGAGCAGCTCGGGGACGCGCGCCGGGTCGCGTGTCAGCAGCACGCGGGCCGCCTGGCTGGTGAGGGTCACGCTGAAGATCGTCTGGCTGACCGAGTCGTGCAGGTCGCGCGCCAGACGGTTGCGCTCGCGCGCGGTGGTCAGCGCCTCCACCTGGTCAGCCTGCGCCTGGAGATCGCGGTGCGCCGCCTGGAGCTCGGTCAGCAGCGCCCGGCTTGCGGCCTGGTCGGCCTGCGTCCACTCATGGAGCAACTCGTAGGAGATCACGAAGAAGCCGCCGCCCACCATGGTCAGGCTGAGGGCCAACCCTTCTCCCCAGCCGAGCCCGATCACCTGTGTTGCGGTGAGCAGCGTCGCGAAGAGGGTCAGCCATGCACCGGCCGGCCGGCGGCCGAACGCCTGGGGCGCCTGCACGCCCAGGGCGATGTAGAGCTGGCAGGTCACATCCAGGAACGGCCGCAGGTTGGTCAGCGCCAGCACCAGGCCGGCTTGCACAGGAAAATAGACGAACCGGAACCAGCGAAAGCGCGGGGCGAGCCACGGCTCGACGGCGTAGAGCAGCGCGTAGCCGGCGATCAGCGCACCGGCGGCCGGCAGGGGCGCTTTGCCGCTGTAGAAGATCAGCGCGCGCAGCGCGGCTGTGGCGAACAGCAGCCACCCCACCAGGTAGCCTGCGCGGGTGCGCCGCGGCCGGCTCATGGGGCGCCTCCCGCCGGAACTTCGGCAACCCGGATGCACGTGCCGCGGCCCGGCTGTGAGGCGATGGTCAAATGCCAGCCGATGTCGCGCGCCCGCTCGGCCATGCCGGCCAGGCCCAGGTGGCCGCGCTCACCCGCGCCGGCCGTGGTCGCGAAGCCGCGGCCGCGATCCTCGACTTCGAGCAACGCCGCGCCCTCGGTCAGGTGCAAACGGACGGCCGCCTCGCTGACGCCCGCATGTTTGACCACGTTAGCCAGCGCCTCCTGGGCGATCAGGTAGAGCCCGGCCGCCACCGGCTCGGGCAGCACACCCTCACCGGTCACCTCCAGCATCACCTCCAGCCCATCGCGATCCTGCCTCTCGGCCGCCAGGCGGCGCAAGGCTGCGGGCAGATCCACGACCACCGCGGGCATAGGGCGCAGTGAGGAGACCAGGGCCTGGATCTCACGCTGCGCGTTGGCAGCGAGCTCCTCCAGCCGCACGAGCTGACCCGCGCCCCGATCTTTATCGCGCGCCAGCAGCAGACGTGCAGCCTGCACCGTCAGGTTCATGCTGAAGACCGTCTGCGTCACCGAGTCGTGCAGCTCGCGCGCCAGGCGGTTGCGCTCCTGCTCGGCTGCCAACTCCTCTTTCTGGCCCGCATACGTGCGAAGCTGGCTGTGGGCGACTTGCAGCTCGCCGACCATGCGCTGGTTTTCGCGGCGCGTGGCCTCGGCCCGGCGCACCTGATAGGCGTAACCGCCGAACAGGAAGCAGAGGCCCCCGTAGTTCAGCGCCAGCACCGCGCCCAACCGCCAATCGCTGCGCAGGGCGATCAGCGGAACGGCCAGGGCGAGGGCAAACGCCGCGATCCACCAGAAGCCGCGCTTGCCGCAGATGAGGACGGCGCTCAGGCTGATGGGGACGAACAGGAGGGCGAAGAAGTCCTGTTGCGGGCGGTTGAACAACAGGGCGGTGATGATGGCGGCCTGGAGGAGGAGATAACCTACCCCCCCGACCCCCCTCCCTCGCAGGGAGGGGGGAGCGTCACCCCCCTCCCCTCGCAGGGGAGGGGTTAGGGGAGGGGTTGCTCGCGAGGCCCACGCTTCCAGCATGATCAGCGCGCCGTTGAGCGCCAGCAGCGCGATCACCCAGCCCGGATGCTCCATCCGTGATAGCCGGATGAGGCAGCGGAGAGTGACGCCTGCATGGATCAGGAGAACGCCAATCGTGCGCACTGTAAATCCGCCTTCTACGCTCTCGATTCAGAGTTTGGGATTGGGGATCAGGGATTTAGGAACGGTCTTTATCCGCGGCCAGGCCGTGGCGCAGAGCATAGATGGCGGCCTGGGTGCGGTCTTCCAGGCCCAGCTTGCCCAGGATGCTGCTGACGTGCGTCTTGACCGTCTTCTCGCTGATGACAAGCTTATCGGCGATCTCGCGGTTATTCAGCCCGGCCGCGATCAGCCGCAGCACATCCGTCTCGCGGGCAGTCAATTCCTCAGCACTTGTTTCCTTGTTTCCTTGTCTACTTTCCCGCTCCGGGTTGCCAGGGGGAACCTCCCTCCCCACCACCGCCATCAGTGTACGCGCCACGTCGGGGTGTAACTGCACCTTGCCCGCGTAGGCGGCGCGCACGGCCTGCACCAGATCGGTTGGGGCGATATCTTTCAGCAGGTAGCCGTGCGCGCCGGCGCGGATCGCAGGGAGGAGCCTGTCTTCTTCGCCGAAGCTGGTGAGGATGATCACGCGGGAATGCGGGCTGGCAGCAATGATCTTGGGGGCCGCCTCGATGCCGCCCAGCACGGGCATCACCAGGTCGAGCAGGACGACGTCGGGTTGCAGGCTGCGGGCCAGGTCCACCGCTTGCGCGCCATCGCCGGCTTCACCTATGACCTCGATGGGGAGCGCCCCGGGTTCATTCTGCAACGCCAGGAAGGTTCGCAGGCCCTGGCGTACGACGGCATGATCGTCTACGATCAGCACCCGGATCGTCTGCGACTCCGCGCTCATGCGTCCCGCTCCTGGCTCAGCAATTTGGTGACGGATTGATGATGTTTGAAAGTGTAACGCAATCTGCCGCCGGGCGTCAAGCCGATCGATTCTCCTGCAAGCGCTGCAACAACGCCAGGTCGAATTCGGTCAGCGAGGCCAGCACCACGTGGGCCCGCGCCAACGCCCCCGGCTGCGGGGGGAAGCGCTCATCGGGGACGGCGATCACCTTCATGCCCGCGGCCGCGCCGGCCAGGATGCCGTTGCCCGAATCCTCCACGCAGACGCAGCGCGCAGACGCCACGCCCAGCAGCCGCGCCGCCTCCAGATAGACATCGGGCGCAGGCTTGCCCCGAGGCATGGTGTCGGTGCAGACCACGGCGCGGAACTTGCCGCGCATGGCCTCGTCCGCGATGACGATCTCGATCAGGCTGCGCTCGGAGCCGGAGGCCAACGCCACAGGGTAGTGGGTCGCAGCCAACGCGACCGCCTCGACCGCGCCGGGCAGGTAAGGGATGCTGCGGGCGTAGATGGCCCGCATCCTGCCGACGATGGCCGCGGCGGCATCCTCCCAGCTCAGGTCCAACCGCAGCCGGCGGATCATGTACTCGGCCCACTCGCGCGTGCTGACCCCCATGCAGGCACGGTGGTCGCCGGCATTCCAGTCGAATACGCCCCTTTCGGCCGCCATCTGCCGCCGCGCCTCGTTCCAGCACGGCTCCGAATCAACCAGCAGGCCGTCCAGGTCGAAGATAACCGCTTCGATCATAGTCACCCGACCTTGCTCGCCGCAAAGCCGCCGCAGCGGTGTAGCCGCGACAACCCTCTGCGCGCACATTTTCAAGCCTTCTTCGCTCACGTCCCTCATGTGAGCTGCCGCCCATGATATCACAAACGGCCCTGAGAATCCCAATGCGACAGCCCCGCTCCCAGGGCGAAGTCATTGTGCGGCGGGCGCCCTGCCTGGCAACTGAAGTTGCGGCTACCCGTGCAAGGTCTGCCTTCGCAGACCGGAGACCAACCGGCGCAGGCCGGTTTTGCAACGGTAGGCGCAGTTTCAACGGCCGGCCCGTGTGGTCAGCCGCAACATGAAATCGCCCTGCCCCGCTCCTGCCAGGACCAGTTGCAGGTTTCACGGTATACCGTTACAATTGCTGCCATGATAGCATCACCGGCCCTCCCACCCATCACCTCAGGCAAGTCGCTCTTCTCCCGCCACTACCTGGAGACCCACCTGCCGCGCCACCCGGAATGGGCCGAGGATCCCGGCCCGGCCTTCGCGCGCCTGGCCGCGTTGTGGGCGCGCGGGCAGCGGTTGGGCGCGACCTGGAACGAGAACCAGACCGAGACGGAGTTCCTGCGCCCCGCGCTCGCCGCGTTGGGCTGGACCTTCATCCCCCAGGCCGCGGCCACGCGCGGGGGACGGTTGCGCCGGCCCGATTACGCGCTCTTTGCGGACGCGGCCGCCCGGGACGAGGCGTACCGGCTGCAAGGGGATGACGCGGCGTTCTACGGCCGCAGCCTCGCCATCGCGGAAGCCAAGCACTGGGGCCGGCCGCTGAGCCGCCAGAGCGCGGACGGCCGCGAGCAGTGGGACGCCGGCGCCAACCCCAGCCACCAGATGGTCAACTACCTGGTGGGCACGCGCTGCCCCTGGGGCATCCTCACCAACGGCCAGATCTGGCGCCTCTACAGCCGCGAGGCCAACAGCACCGCCAGCGAGTTCTACGAGGTGGACCTGGCGACCGTGTTTGTGGAAGACGCGTCATTGCCTGTAGGGGCCGGCCTTGCGCCTGCCCCTGTGTCTGCCGAGGAACGGGCCGGTGCAAGACCCGCCCCCACCGACGCCTTCAAACGCTTCTGGCTCTTCTTCCGCCGCGCGGCGTTCGTGCCCGATGCGGGGGGCCGCAACTTCGTGCAGCGCGTGGCGGAAGGCTCGGCCAGCTATGCGCGGGAGGTCAGCGACAAGCTGAAGGAGCTGGTGTTCGCGGAGGTGATGCCGGAGGTGGCGGCCGGGTTCATCGCCTTCCGCCAGGAGCGGCTGGGCATCACCGCGGAGACGGACGCCAGCCTGGCCGAGATCTACCGGGCCAGCCTGGGACTGCTCTACAAGCTGCTCTTCATCCTCTACGCAGAGGCGAGGGGCCTGCTGCCGGCCGACAACCCCGCGTACCGCGAGGAGAGCCTGACCCGCATGGCCGCCGACTACGCGGACAAGCTCGACCGGGGCCTGCCGCTGAGCGACGCCACCCACGCGACCCGCCAGTACGACGGCCTGCTGGCGCTGTTCCACCGCATTGACCTGGGCGACCCCAGCCTGGGCATCCCCCGCTACGACGGCGGCCTGTTCAACCCCAACACGCCGGAGAACCGCTTCCTGGAGACCCACAAACTCAGCGACCGGGCTGTGGCGCGCGCGGTGGATATCCTGGTGCGCGACGCGGGCGAGCCGGTGGACTACGGCTACATCAGCGTGCGCAACCTGGGGAGCATTTACGAGGGGCTGCTGGAGAACCGGCTGGCCTTCACCTCTCCCCTTCCTCCCCTCTCCTCGCAGGAGAGGGGGCTGGGGGGTGAGGTCGCCCTCGTCAACGACCGCGGGGAGCGCAAAGCCACCGGCTCCTACTACACCCCCGACTACATCGTGGACTACATCGTGCGGCAGACGTTGGGGCCGGTGCTGGATGCGCGGCAGCCGCTCTTCGAGGCCGCGATGGCGCGCGTGGCCGACTTGCGCCGCACCCTGGCGAAGACGGCCGACCCCGGCGCGATCCGCCTGCTGCGCGACCGGCTCCGGGACGCGGAAACGGCGGCCCGCGAGGCGTTCCTGGGGATTCGCTGTTGCGATCCCGCGATGGGCAGCGGCCATTTCCTGGTCAACGCGGTGGACTACCTGACCGACGGCATCATCCAGCGGATGCAGGCGTACCAGGACAGCCACCCCGACGTGCCGCCCGCCTGGAACCCCATCCAGGGCCTCATCGAACGGGTGCGGGGAGAGATCCTGGACGAGATGGCCCGCCAGGGGATCCGCCTGGACCCGGCGCGGCTGGACGACACATCGCTGCTCACCCGGCTGGTGATGAAGCGCTGCATCTACGGCGTGGACCTGAACCGCATGGCCGTGGAGCTGGCGAAGCTGAGCCTGTGGCTGCACTCCTTCACCGTGGGCGCGCCGCTGAGCTTCCTGGACCACCACCTGCGCTGGGGCAACTCGCTGATCGGCGCGGATGTGCGCACCGTGGAGGCCGCCATCGCCGCCACCGATACGGGCCAGCTCGGCCTGTTCGAGGGGCCGTTCGCCGGGCTGCTGGACCTGACCGCGGTGATGACCGAGGTCGCGGGCCGCGCCGACGCCACCCTGGCCGACGTGCGGCAGAGCGCCGACGAATTCGCCGCGATGCAGGCCGCGTTGACGCCGTACAAGCAGGCGCTCGACCTGTGGGTGAGTCGCCACTTCGGCAACGCGGCGGCCGAGGAGCTGCTGACCGTACACGGTGCGGACGTGCTGCCCGCGCTGCGCGGGGAGCGGCCGCTGGCCGAGACCTACCGGGCCGCGGTCGAGCGCGCGCACGCGCTGTGGGAGGAGAAGCGCTTCTTCCACTGGGACCTGGAGTTCCCGGAGGTCTTCGTGGACCTGGCGCGGCGCGATTGGGCGGAGAACCCGGGGTTCGATGCGGTGATCGGGAATCCGCCGTATGTGCGGAGCATTCGGCTCAAAGACGCTGACCCGGATGCCTGGTCATACTATAGCCGGACCTATCACGCGGCGACCAGGCGTGAATTTGATATTTACCTTTGTTTCGCCGAGCATGGGCTGCGGCTGCTGAAGATGGCGGGCCGTTTCGGTATGATTATGCCCAACAAATGGTTCACGACGCGTGTAGGTGAAGCGCTCCGTTCATTACTCGCAGAGCAGCGCGTTGTTGACCTGATCGTGGACTTCGGTCACTTCCAGATTTTTGCCGGAGTCACCACCTATACCTGTCTGTTATTCCTGTGCAACCCACCGACTCAAACGTCGCGTTTTGCTGTTTTGGTTGCCGCCGATGAAGGGAGCCAGCCACTGCCCGACAGCGCCGGAAAATGGCAACTCGGAACCGACGATTTGAGCATAACCGGGGATAAGCCGTGGAACTTTTCGGTGGGTGCCACGAAATCCTTGTTGGAAAAACTGAACCGCAACCAGCACCTTGAAGACATAGCTGTAGTTTTCAAGGGTACAGGGACAAGCGCCGATCAAGTCTTCCAGATGCAGCGTCAGGACGATCGATTCTACTCGCGCGCCCTGGAGCAGTGGATAGAAATTGAGGGCGACCTCATGCGGCCGTCGCTGACTGGGCGAGACATTGATCCGTACAGTTATGAGACCGGAAACAACCTACTTTTCCCCTATCGGTTAACCGATGAACTTGCCGAGCTCATCCCTCCTGATGAAATGAAGGCAACATATCCCAAAGCCTGGGCTTACTTGAACCATCCGGTGAATCGAGAAATCCTTGAAGGACGCGACAAGGGCGCATTTCGTGATCGCAAGGATTGGTACGGATACGGCAGACCTCAAAACATGAACCTTCTCGATATGGCGAAAGCCGTGGGACCAGATGTGGCTGGTAGGGCAGAATTCGCCTGTGATTTGGAAGGTCGCTACATCATTGATACCATTTACGCCATCCGACCCAAATCCAACACGCAGTTTTCCTTATTGGCGCTTACGGCGCTGCTTAACAGCCAAATGATGACCTTTTTCCTGCAACAAACCGGCACCGACCTACGGGGCGGTTATTTTCGGATGAAAACAACATACCTCAACCCATTTCCCATTCCTGTCATCACCTTCACTACCCCCGCCGCCGACCGCGCCCGCTACGCCGAAGAAGCCCGCCAACGCTACGAACAGTTCTGCGCGGCCAGCGACCCTGCGCCGCTCCTGGCCTTCGTCCATGCGCACCTGTCTCCCAGCGACCAGCTTCCAGCTTCCAGCATCCGCACCGACGTGGTCCACGACCTGCTGGCGTTCCTCGCCGAGCAGATGATCGCCATGAACCAACAGAAGCAGGCCGAGGTCAAGGGCTTCCTGGCCTGGCTGGCCCGCGAGATTGCCGCGCCGATTGACGGCCTGACCAACAAGACCCGCCTCCAAAACTACCTGGGGGATTACCAGAAAGGCGAAGCGCACGCCACAGTGGACGAGCTATTGACCGTGCTGCGACAGAACCGCCGCAAGCTGGCCGTGGATCCCAGCGCCCGCGCGTTCCAGGAGCGGCTGGCGGCCGAGCACGCGGCCAGCCTGGCCGTGCTCCTGCCCCTCAAAGCGCGCCTGGCCGCGACCGACCGGCTGATTGACCGGGTCGTGTATCGGTTGTACGGTTTGACGGAGGAGGAGATTGCCATTGTCGAAGGGAAGTAGGCGGTCTGTGATATACTGGGCGCAAACGCACCGAGGAGCACGCCATGATCACCATGCGACAAATCGAAGAGGTCAGCGGCCGCATCGCTGACGAGTTTGAGCCGGAACGCATCCTGTTTTTCGGCTCTTACGCCTGGGGCGCGCCCACGCCGGATTCGGATGTGGACCTGCTGGTGATCCTGCCTTTCGAGGGCAAAGCTGTCTCCAAGTCGGTGGAGATGCGCCTAAAGGTCAGGCCGCCGTTCCCCGTGGACCTCCTCGTGCGGACACCGGAGAAGGTTCGTGAACGTCTGGCACTGGGTGATCCGTTCATCCGCAGCATCTTGGAGAAAGGCAAGGTCCTCTATGAAGCCAATAACAGCAGCGAGGGCATCGGTTGAAACCGACGCCTGATATGGTAAACCCGTTGAAACGGGTTGGAGCGGCGAGATGCTCCCCAACCCGTTTCAACGGGTTTGGTCTATCAGCCGCCCTTCATTCGACGCACTCGCGGCACCCATCCGGCGCACTTTGCTGCTGCACCCCGATTGCTATTCGGCCAACCCTGGGCTATAATCCCCTCAGATTGCGGTGGAGGCGACGACCATGTCAACCTGGACGACATCCAGCATTTCAACAGCCGGGCGGCTCACGATCCCCCAGAAGCTGCGGGATCGCCTGCGGCTGCGCCACGGTTCCAAGGTCCTTTTGCAGGAGGTTGCTGACGGCGTGTTGATCATGGCCACGCGGCCGCTCACGCAGCCACAGATGGCCGAGTACCTGCTGGATAGCCTTGTGACCGGGATCGGGCCGGAGGCGGAGCGGATCGGGTTGCGCGAGGAAGAAGACCTGGATGCGGTCATCCGGGTCATCCGCGAACGCACCTTTGCGGAGCGCTATGGAACCACCGAATCGGCTTAGGGTCTTTGTTGACGCCAACGTCCTGATCCGAGGCATCACCTTCCCGCGCTATCCTTACGAAGTCCTTCGGTTAGCCGCGCAACACAAGATCACTCTCGTTATCTCGCCTTCAGTTTTGGCCGATGCGCGCCATTACCTGACGACACTGTTCCCAGATCACCTTTCCAAGCTCGATGGCTTGCTATCCACAGCCGCGCTGGAAATCGTCGCCGATCCTTCCCGCGATGAGGTGTATGCCCATCGCCAACTGGTACGAGACTTCGAGGATGTGCCCGTGGTGCTTGCGGCGGCCAAGGCCCAGGTTGACTATTTGGTCTCGACCGATTCTGATCTGACCGATACCAACGCCAGTACAGAGGCGTTGCGGCAGCTTCTTGCCCCGGGTAAGGTTCTCAAAGTCGGCGCATTCCTGAACCAGGTAATGAACTGGAGTCACGAGGCGTTGGCGGCAATTGATCGCCGGCGCTGGAGCAATATCCAGGGCCATACATGGACGTAGTGAAGTTGCCCGGGCCGTATATCGGCTGTATGGCTTGACCAACGACGAAATCACCATCGCCGAGGAACATCATGCCCGCCCACCCCGCCGGCGTATCCTACGCCCGTACTACCCCCGTGACCTGCCCCGCGTGCAGCCACGGCTTCGATTTCGACGTCTGGCTGAAAGGGGGCCGCCCATGAGCTTCTTCAACCGCCTGTTCGGCAAAAAGGACCCGCAACGCCAGCCGCTGGATCAGAATCAGTTCCTGCAAGCCTTCGAGCAGTTCGTCAACGCCCGCTCGTGGGACGAATCGCGGCGCATCGTCGAACAGCAGCCCATCCTGCTGCTCCCCGACGGCGACGACCTGCTGCGCCAATTGGCCGCGGCCCAGCCCGATCCCCAGAGACGACAAGCCGTGGAGGAGCACCGGACCTTGTTGCGCCGCTGCCGGGAGGCCGGCATCCCGCGCGCGTTCGCGGAAAAGATGCTGCCGCCCGAGACGCTGGCCCAGGCAGAGGCAGAGGGCATTTCGCCGGAGCAGGCGCTGGAGATGGCAGGCACGGCCGAGGGGATGCCTCCCGAGCTGCGAGAAGTCCTGGCTGAGTTGGCTGCGACCGGCATCGAGATCCGTTCGCAAGAAGATCTCGATGCGGCCCTGGCCGCGCGGCCGGAGCTGCGGGCGAAGCTGGAGGCCGCGGCGCAGGCTGCGGGCGGCGGACTCGACGTGCCGCCCCAGTTCCGAGAAGATATCCGCCAGGCCCAAGAAGCCGAGGGACGCTACCGCCGCACCGGCGACCGGGCCGCGCTGGACGCGGCCGCAGTCGCGTGGGAGCGCATCCTGGATCACCCCACCTTCCCGGATTGCGATCCTCGTCTCCAACTGGCCGCTATGAACGATGGAGGCGGCGTCTTCCTGCGGCGCTACTGGGCCCGCGGCCGGCTGGCAGATCTGGATCGAGCGTTGAGCCTGTGGCAGCAGGCCGTCGGCCGCACGCCGCCCGACTCGCCGGACCTGCCCTCAATCCTCAACAACCTGGGCACCGGCCTCCGCGCCCGCTACGCCCGCACCGGCCAACTGGCCGACCTGGAAGAAGCCATCCGCGTCTACCAGCAGGCCGTCGGCCGCACGCCGCCCGACTCGCCGGACCTGCCCTCAATCCTCAACAACCTGGGCACCGGCCTCCGCGCC
>CAZKEF010000071.1:0-19894 GCA_964551735.1 uncultured Anaerolineales bacterium | reverse complement strand
CATTTTCGATGAAGACTTTTCGGCCTGGTGGACTCAGATTCGATGATGATACACAGTGGAGTCCGACCGGCCCGTATTGGCCGCGTAGGCGTTGGAGAGGGCCGCGGCCAGCGGGATGGCGATCGAGAAGCCCAGGCCAATGTTGCCGCGCTGCCGGGAGGCCACCTGCCCCGCGTAGCGCGCCATCTGCACCAGCGCGCCGGTGATCTCCGGCCGCGGCACGTGCGCGGAGGTGACCTGAAACACGAAATCCTCGCGCAGCTTGGCCAGGCCCCGCAGCAGGTTCTCCCCCTGCTGGCTCAGCAGCTCGTCGTCCGCCACCCCCAGCGCGCCGTCGCGGCCCAGCCCCTTCTTAGCCAGCCGCGGGTCGGGGTGGCCCAGGATCGCCAGCATCCTGAGCCGCTCCATGCGCTCGACCAGCAGGCGCACGCGGTGGATGTCGGCCGGGATGAGCTTGGACTGCGGGTAGTTGGCCAGGGTCGCCTCGACCGCGGCCATGCGCCGGCGGGCTTCGCCGGCCGCGGCCTCCTCGGTGGTCGCCTCCGCGGCCGCGCCGTAGAACTGCGCCACGCCCAAATGCTCCGGCGCGAACGCGCCCAGCGCGGTGTAGCAGAAGTCCACGTCCGCGTTGTAGAGGCCGCGCAGCGCGGCCCACTGCTTGCCGAGCATGTCGGGGTCGTCGCGGGTCTCCAGGGGCAGGTAGGCCAGCTCACGGAAAGTGACCGCGCGCACCAGCTCCCGGCCGCCCGCTGCGGCCAGGCGGAACCAGAAGTAGTGCAGGCAGCCCGCCGCGAAGCGCCAGCCGCTCTCTACGACCCGGAATTCCACGCCCACGCTCCCCGTCGTCCTTTCAGGCTGCCAACAACGCCGGCCGGTTTGTTGGCCCCCGCAAGGGCTCCCACAGGGCATCCGCCCCGCCGGCCTTCACGGCCTCATACGTCTCGAAATCCAGCAGCACCGCCACCGGCACGCGGCCCGCGGCGGTCACCAGCAGCACCGGCTGTTTGTCGTCGCAGACGCGCATGAACGTCGCCTCCAGCGTCGCTTCGGCCTCGTCCACGGTCATCGTGATCAGCGGGATCATGGCTTGCCCCTCCTCATGGCCTTTATGTCAATCATTGGCGTCCTCCGGCCGGTAAGGCTCCAGCGGCTCCTGCCCGAACCACTCGTGCGTCCACAGCGTCGGATGCCCCACCCGCAGGGTGCGCGCGTCGGTCACCAGGCCGTGGCTGGCCTTGCTCGCCCGCGCCTCCTCGGCGTAGCGCCGGGCCTGCGCCGGCGTGGCCGCGCAGATCGCCACCACGCCCTGCAGCCAGAACAGGTTGCGCCACTTGGCCATGCGCTTGTCGCGGCCGCCGGAATCGCCCCGCTGCACCTCGACGTAGAGCACTTGCCCGTCCGCGGCGATCAGCGCCACGTCGGGCCGGGCCGGGTTCTGCATCCCCGCCAGGCCGGGCGCGGCCGCGGCCACCCCGCGCACGTCCGGGCAGACCTGCGTGTCGTAGCCCCGCCGCCGCGCGTGGTGGGCGAAGACGCAGACGGTCGCGGTGTGCCCCATCTGATAGGCCTCGTGGCCGCCGGCGTGCAGCCGTTCCAGCCGCGCCCACTCGTCCTCGACCGGCGGCAGCCCGATCTCCGCCAGCGCCTGCCGGCCCCGCGTGGTGAGCCGGACGAGCACCGCCCGGCTGCCGGGGCGGCGCGGCGCCTGCCCGCTCCCCTGCCCCCGCTCGCCCAGCGCCGCGGCCGCGGCCTCCCACAGGCCCGCCTCGGCCAAATGGTTGGCCGCGTCCTCGTACACGCCGTCGAGCTTGGCGGCCTTGGGCCGGCCCAGCGCCCCGTCCCAGGTGACCGCCTCCAGCAGCGCCTGGCGCATGGACCAGCCGGAGAGGGCTAGCGCGGCCAGCAGGCGGTACTCGGCGCGCGCCACGGTGGTGCGCCGCTCCGAGCCACGCCAACGCGTGTGCTTGAGCACGGCGTCCAGCGGCCGCGGCACGCACTGGTAGCCGTCCGGGTCCAGCGGCAACTGCTCCAACAGGGCTACGAGCTCAAGAAACCGCATCGCGCTCCTCGTCCACCGACCCACTCAAAGAGGAGGACATCCGAACCAAGTCAGGGCGGTTCGGGGTTCTATCCCGATCATTCGCGGCCAGGTCGCCTGCCTCGATGCCCCCAGGTTCCTCCTCGGTCGCGTCGAAGTCCAGTGGCAGTTGGCCGGGTAATGGCAGCGCCTTATGCCGCATGACGGTCGCTCTCCTCGCGTGAATAGTCCCCTGACCAGGTTCACCGGTCTCCGCAGACTGGCAGTTGATCCCCCTGCCCCAACCATCCGTCGCACCAGCCCGATCCGGCGTCCCGCCAGCCGAGGGCGCCTGTCCCCCCAGTGAGGAGCACTGGCCCCCGATGGGACTCGCACCCTTGAGCGTTTTGCCGCCTTTCTGGGCCTCTGCCACGCCTGCTCGTCTTCCTGGCTCAGTCTTGGCACCATTGCCTGCCGGCCGACCCCGCACATTCCGTTGCAGGCGGTGATCCGAGTCGAGTTGCCTGTCCATCCCCTGGCCCCCGCCGGCCGCTTCCCGGCAGGCCGGGGGAGGTTCGAGTCTTGGCCCTCGTTGGTAGTTCCTCGATTGTCCTGCTGGCATCTCCGGCACATCCATCGAGCAACAACCTGTCAGGCGTCCGACCGCAGGGCAGTTCGCCATGCCGATCCTGAACGTTCCAAAGTTGCCCTTATCCCCGCCCCCGCGTCCGCACCGCCGTGATCGTCTCCTGCGGCCGCGCTGGCAAGGGCGGATGCACCAACACACCCTGCGCCAGCAGCGAGAAGTAGCCCAACGGCAGGATCAGCCACAGGCCCCAGGTCGCCAGCGTACTGACGAACGCCCGGCCCTGGGCCAGCGCCGCCTGCGCCTCCCCCTGGCCGCCCAGCGCCTCGGCCCAGGCGGCCGCATCCAGGCCGGCCAGGTAACTCCCATACCCCAGGTACGCCAGCGCAGCCGCCGCGTAGAGCGCCAGGCCGCCGACGATCCGCCAGCGCAGCGCGTCCGGGTTGAAGCGGTCGGCTCGCACGGCCAGCGCCCCGGCCACGGTCATCGCCGCGAGCAGGATCGGCACCGGCGCGGGCGCGAACGCCGCCGCCAGACTGGCCAGGATGCCCACCCCGAGCAGCCACGGCCGCTGGCTGGCTCCGCTCTCCCGCCGCCCCTCCGGCAGGCCCCACAGCAGCCACCCGCACGCGCCCGCGGTGACCAGTAGCGCCACGTGCTCCCACGCCACATAGAGCAGCGCCAAGAGGCCGTTGAGCTCCCAGGTGAGCGCGGTGCGCAGGGCAGTGATGAGCGGGTTCATGGCGATCCTGTGCGAGAACGGGTGGACAAGGAAACAAGTAGACAGGTAGACAAGGCGACCTTGTTTCCTTATCTCCTTTTCCCTTGTCTACTGACCAAGCGTCGTATCCAGCAGATACACCGGCACGGAGAAGGCCCGCTCGACGATCTGAGGCGGATTGAGCGGCGTGCCTACCGTCGTGCCCACGATCTTGCCGCCGTGGATGCCGGGGTCAACGGGACCGGTGCTCAACACGTCCGGCTGGCCGGGCGCATAGCGCCAGCGCTGAGACACCGCCATCTGGCCGGCCACCCCACGCAGGGCCCAGGTGCGTGGCAGCCCCTCCTTGCGGGCCGCGCCGTAGTAGCGCCCCGGCAAGTCCTTCTCGATCCAGTCCACCGAAGAATCGGCCAGGCGCATACGCACCTCGATGGCCTGGAAGGGATCGTCGTAGCGCTCAATGATCACGTCGGGGCAGTCCCAGTGCCAGGGACCGTCGGGACAATCACTCGGGTACATACCGCTGCCGTCGTCGCAGAACTGCTTCGTGTCCCGTTTCCACTTGCGGGCCTGCCCGCCCGTGGCGTTGATCAGGAGGTCGAAGCCGCGGCGGTCGGGATCCTGGCCGATGACGACCGGGTGCTCCGGCTCGTACTTCGCGGCCGCGATCTTCGGCTGGATGATCTCGATCCAGGTGATCGGCGCGCCGGGCGCGGGACAGCCGGGCGGCGGCGTGGGCGTCGGGACTGGGGTCGCCGGCCGCGTGGTCGGCGCCGGCCCGGCCGCGCAGTCCGAATCGCGGCAGCCGCATTCCACCGGCCCGCAGCCGCCGCTGGAACCGCTCCACTCGCAGTTGTTCGGTGACGTGCACGCGCCCGCGCAGCCGATGCAGCCGCCGTCGCCGCTGGTCGGGCAGCGGCCGTTAACCGTCGGCTCGTCGCAGTAGCGGCAGAGGCAGGGCGATTGGCAGAGCGCCTGCTGCGGCGCGGATGCGGTGGCGATCAGCCAGATGACCAGCACGATGACCGCCAGGAGCAGCGCGGAGGCGGCGAGCTTCGCCGGCCGCGATTTCAGGGCTTGGAGACGCTGAGACAAGAGCTGCGCCACAGGGCACCTTCCTTCTGGAGTAAGGGCTGGAACTGCTCCCACGACCAATTCTTCCGGATGGCGTCGATCTGCTCGGCGCCGCCCGGGGCGTGGATCAGCCAGGCGTTGCGGATCGCGTGCGGGATCGCGGCGGTGACCGCGACGTTCAGGTCGTCGCCCGGCGTGCCCTGTTTGATGGTGACACGGCAGGTCAGGTCCGGATTGCCGTCGCAAGCAGCGTAGGCGATGGCCGTCTGGTCCTTGCCGCCCGGATAGCCAACGCCGACCGTGGCCGGGCCGAGGTTCGTTTCGTCGGTAAGCGTCACCCGGATCGTGCGGATGGGGGTAGGCGACTGCTGCACCCAGGTCGCCAAGGCATCCTGGCAGGCCGCCTGCCAGGCCCAGGCCGCGCTTTCGTCGGCGAAGGTGATGCGCTGGCCGGCCAGAGTCTGGGTCACGGCAGCCCGGGCGGTCGGCGCAGCCGGAGTCCTGAAAGCTAGGGGGCTGATCCCCAGGCGCGGCAGGCCAACGGCGGCCGCCGCGATCGCGGCGGCCGCGAGGAGCAGGATGAGCAAGACAGGACGTAGCCGGATTTCCATGCGCGAGACCCCCGTGTTGCGACATGCAAAGATCGAAGGGCAAACAAAAAAGGGGTCCCCGCCTGGGAACCCCTTTCGAGGGTCTACTGTACCACACTGGCCGACAGATGTCAAATATTACGGCGTTCCTATTGTCTCATCGTCCATTTCTGTAGCCTCGTGAGAGTCTGTGTACTGTGGCGGATGTAGACAGTTGTGGCGCAAACAAGCCAAGGGAGCTACGGTCCTCTTTGCAGCAAAGAGATATCCCGCTTGGAAAGGTCTCATTCCCGAGATCTAGCGCGTTTTTGTTTTGTGGTTTTCTCTGACCGCTGACGAGATCTACAACGGATACCTACCCGGCCTATAAGCGGATTCAGAAAGGTCGAGATCAGCATACAAAGCCGCAAGTGCCCTAGCATCAAGAGCTGCTTCCTGCCGTAATGATTCTGGCTCTAGGATCTCAACTTCCGGTCCCCAATTGCGAATCCATAATTTAATGCCCAATGGATGATCTACCGTGGCACTGAATATGCATCCACCGTCGTCGGTATCCTCAACAGCTTGGGAGGAATGCCAGACAGCCTCCTTGATCATAAAAGCGACGTTCTTTGAGAAGCGTAGCTTGACCGTTATCGGAGGTTTATCGGGTGCCATCACGATTCCCCAGGAGTTTGCCCAACGCCTGAATATGTCGAAGATAGGGTTGATCACGTATTTTTCCGCCGTTACCTCTAGCCTACGGATCCGCTTGATCTTGAAGGTACGAATCTCTCCGTAGTAGTGATCCAGTCCGATAACATAACACGAATAAACGGTTTCAAGAGGTTCAATGAAATAGACATCAAACAGCCTTTCTCTGGACGAGTCTTTCCAAGCGCTCTGATACCACATTCGCAGACGGCGCCCATTTACCCAACTCCACATTAGGATCTCGAGATTGCGAATATAATCCTGGTCGACCGATCTCGCGCTTACAGTTTTGGCGCTCTTGCGAAGGTGCTCGGAAACGGGGGAAGGCATAATGCTGGCGAGTTTCTCAAGTAAGGACACTACGTGCGGATCACCCTCCCCTGTTTGTCGCGAGAGCAGCCTAGCCGCAATGAAGAGAGATAGGGCCTCGTAAATATCCAACTTGAGTGGCATAAGTTGTTTTTCTATCAACATCCCAACTCGACCAGAATCTTGCCAAATAGGAAGACCAACCTCACTCAATTGTTCAATATCCCTATAGATTGTCGCCCTATGCACATCAAGTCTCTTGGACAGTTCTCGGACTCCTATCCCGTCAGAATTGGCAACCAGCATGCGCTCTAGCCGAGTCCAACGCTGCGCCTTGGTTTCTTGCCTAGACATACGATCCCCCTCTGATAACCAATTGACCTGCGCTGTGGTGTCAGGTTCCCGTTTTTCAAGAATGGGCGGTCAAGTTTAGAGACGAACACAAATAGGGATACAGAACGATAAATCACCCAGGTGTCGCAGTATTTGCGACACCTGGGTGGTATAATACAGGCATGCAATACAAACGTCAAGCATGATGACTCAGGTTCTGGCGGTCCGATGACCCATCTGGAGACAATAGCATGTACAGCCCACCATTCCTAGAGGGCGAAGCCGATTGCGAATCGCTGTTTCTCAAACAAACCCGTTCGGCGGTTCGACTCTTCCAGATCGCTGATACTGATTTAGAGCACATCCTGCAGAAATACTGGCTGCCGCCCAGATCCTTGAAGGCGGAGGTTGATGGTCTGCTCACAGCACAAGGCTTGTTCCATGAGTGTCAAACGATCGTTTCTGGTGAGACCGAGAATACCGCTGTATACTTCCTTGGAACGCATGTCACAATCGTGTCAACACCTTACTGTGACATTGGGAACAACGTCGTTTTGAATGAACTAGGGTTACTACCCCATGCTCTGATAGCGCCCAGCAGACACACTGCTGTGGTACCTTCCCTGATCGCCTTAAGGCGACGTCTGGAGTTTCCCAGACTCGTGCTCATTGCGCTCTCAATGCCGGAAAACTTCCCCATGCCTCGTCTTTCATTGAGTGTGAGTTCCCTAGCAAATTATGTTCGTCGCAAACAGCGCGGCGAAGTGGAAATCCTCGACATGCAGTTGGGGCTTACAATAGGAGATGTTGTCAACCGGTCAATTAGCTTTTCACCAGACGTTATCGGCATATCCGTGTCGTATGGTCAGGAAAACCTGGCTTTTAGGCTTATCGAAGAGATGGAGACGAGATTCGGCGGGCAGAAGGCTCCTCTTATAATCGCGGGGAATGTCATTCCTTCATCATGCCCCGACCGGTTTCTGGCTCGTTTCCCGAACCTTTACATCGCTCGAGGAGAAGGAGAAAAAACGATAGTCGGCCTGCTGCAACACGTGTCAGAGGGCCTATTCCTGGAGCAGGTAGAAGGACTGATATGGCTTGGGGGTGACAAGCAGCGTGTCGAAAACCCGCTTGCCCCGTTGGCTGCTGATGATATTACCTTTCCCGCTCTTGATACGCTCAGCGACTTGGCCGAACGACGCGGCGCCCTGACTCTTGAGTTGAGTCGTGGTTGTCCATTCAGCAGATGTACCTTCTGCCCTCGCACCCACAAGGCGAAAAGATGGAAAGGCTTATCAGCATCACAGGCGGGTAGGCAGATCGAGCTGATGGCGCGGGTGATGGATACAACCGGATTGCCGAGAAGACTCTTCTTGGCTGACGAAGAGTTCATAGGAAGTCTACCCGGGGATTCCGCCACAGAACGAGCAGAACAGATCGCACAACACATAATAGACAAACAGCTCAATGTCCGCTTCGACATTGAGGCCCGCGTTGACCAGGTATACGATCCCCAGAAAGATGTAGACTGGCATACAAACCGCCTCCGAATGTGGTCCCGACTACGAGATGCAGGACTTGATAGGGTCTTTCTGGGTGTCGAGTCAGGGTCCGAAAGCCAACTAGCTCGCTATGGGAAATCCATCACTCCAAATCAGGTCGTTATTGCGATCCGGTTGCTTAGTACCCTAGGCATAGGCATGCGGTTCGGTTTTATCATGTTTGACCCTCTGATGGTCGGGTTGAGAGAACTCAAAGAGAACGTGGCATTCTTGGAAAGAAGTGATGTTTTCTTACGGACAGTTGCTTTTGCGACTCAAGGATTGGAAGACCTCTTCAGTTCGGTCTTCGAACATGGCTTCGTAAGTGAGCATATTTCAGGACAGGCGCTTTACACTGGAGTATCTTACATGCTGGCTAGTTTGGAAGTGCTGATCAACAGCCGCTACGAGAAGATGGTCGAGGATGCGGAACGCACTTATGGAGTAACTCTTTTCCGTGACAACGGCTTGCCAGATACTAACATGGGACGGCGAAAAGTCAGGTATCTAGACAGCACGATCGGAATGCTTAGTGACCAAGCACAGCGATGGATAGATCGGAACTTCGCACTCGCCTATGCCTTGAAAAGCTTCTACAAGACAGCATTCACTCCAGAACGCAAAGCTTGGATGTACTACATAACAGAAATGCGCAGAATCAGTCACGTACTGCTCAAGACAATCATCTGTCAACTAGAAAGCCCCACTGACCCTGGCGGACTAGACACCATACCGCCGTTCAGCTCGCCGATCTTGCCCGCGCCGGGGACCGAATCTGACTCCCGTACCGCTGGCTTGGTACAATCGGTTGCTGCTAGGTATCTTGATCTATTCGAGCGTCGAACCGAAGTACTAGTTGATGAACTAGAGACAGATCTTGAATCGGGACACTTGACTGACAATGCAGAGGATACTATGAAAAGGACGATTAGGCTTTGGCGAAATCATATGGGCGACTGGGGGCTTATCAATGATCCAGGATTTGTCCCAACTCAGGAGTAGAGATACACTTGGGGTAAAGTCTCTACCATCTGCTCGGCAAATCATCATGGTCCACACAATAAAATCAGGAGCTATCTAAGATGTCTACAGAGCCAGTACTTGTCGTAGGCTACATCTGGAAGAATGGCGCACCGCATCTCCAAGTGCGCGGTTCAACTCTCGACACCCCAACTCGGGACATGCCCATCCCAGAAAGTTTTTACTTGCGTAAGCTCGTTCAGCGGCACTGTGTGGGATGGATCAACTTCGACCGTATGGAAATCATGCCATGCCCAGACAAGGCCGAACTGGATGGTCGAGAGACGCAATGCAACGCGTGCAGACAACGCGAAGGCTTCTTGCCTTGCGTAATGTGCAACGGGATCAATTGCCCTCCGCTCAAGCCGGCAGTAGAACGCTACTGCCACCAACCGCATCATCTATATCTGGCCTGCTTTGGAGATCAACAGGTCAAAGTTGGGACCGCATCACATGCCCGGAAGCACTTGCGAATCCTGGAACAAGGCCCCCTCTATGCAACGTATGTAGCCAGTGCGCCTGGTCCCAAGATCAAGCAAATAGAAAACGCCGTATCACAACTGGGATACACTGAAATGATGCGACGGGCCAATAAACTGTCTCTCTTGACAAGCGGAATGCAGGAAAGTGAGGCTAAGCGCCTGGTACTCACCGCGTTCCAAGACATTCAGAGGCGGATTTCGCCTGCATTCAGCCAATACTTTCACGAGCCCGAGCAAGCTGAAAAGCCTCCCATGGCTCTAGCGGCACGCAATTTCGCTAGACTGGAAGAGCTACAAGCGCCCCCTGAGGAGACCTTCGGGGGACGACTACTAGCGGCAAGCGGCAGTTTCGTTGTTCTTGATGATGGTGTAAATGCCACGGTTCTAGATCTAGTCGGACTGAAATCTTGGATGGTAAAACTCGACCCAGATGAACAACCTCCCCTTCGCGCAAAGCAACTCTCTCTTTTTTAGTTACAGACATATCACAGGGGGAACAAAAATGAATCAGGGTTGGACAACTTCGCTAACTGCCCGCCAACTGACTGAAATCAAGCTTGAGCTCCTTTCGAATGGAGTTGCCTTTGAACATGGATTTCTCGAAGCATACGGGCCTGAGTACATTGAGAAGCGTTGGGCATATGGCAATAGTGACGAGATGCGTTTGGGTACGCGTATTCCGCAAGAAGTCAAACTCGGTGACATTATCGTAGCTGTTCATTTCGTACCAACATCTCCTTGGAAACTCACCAGATCCGAACGAGGCTTTTGTCTGAAGCACGATGAGGATGAGGTCACGCCCATCTCTTTTCCGCTGCGGCCCGAATTCTACCAGATGTCTCTCAGTTCTGGTATTGCTTGTAAGACCATAGGCACATTGTATGGAGGGGGTTCACTGGGCATTTTCGCCCATGGTCAGTGCTACTACTTCAGCATCGACAAACAGTGCGCGTTCTGTTCCCTTCAACCTACTCGCTCCACATATGGAGATCATGTGTTGGATGTGAAGCCTGACATGGCAGCCGAATTGGTTGAGATTGCACTTCGCACAGATGCGCCCGCGGTCAAGCAAGTGATGCTAAATGGAGGCAATCATCGCGACAACAACGCCGGGTTTCTTAAGCAGGTTGACATTCTAAGAAGGATCTACGAGACACTCGCAGGTCTGAAACATGAACCCCAGTTGGAGGTGCATCTGATAACCATGCCTCCAGATGACCTTAAACTACTAGATGAACTTCGAGGCATGTCGGTAAAAATCGCAATAAATCTGGAAGTGTTCTCACCTAAGCGATTCGAGGCCATCTCTCCTGGGAAGTCCGCTCTTTACGGCCGCGACAAGCTGATAGCCGCTCTGGAAAAAGCTGTAATCATACTTGGTGCCGGTAATGTGTATACTATCTTTGTGGGAGGACTCGAACCAATAGAATCGCTCGCTAAGGGATTGGACTTTGTCGCTGAGCGTGGGATAACACCCATCATCAACGTTTTCCATAAAGACCCTGAGTCAAAGTTAGCGCGCTATCCTCGCGCATCTGTCCAAGACCTCAGGAAGATGGGGAAGGCCCTCCAACTCACCTTCAGAGAATACGACTGTAAGCCGTTCTATATGAACTGCGGACGAAATTCATTGGATTCAGAAGCATACTATGGCTACTTCGAATAGGTTACGCATTCCTGTCTGAAGAAGCCAGATCGTATAGTCGAGATCAGTCTGCTCATACTGTAATCAGAGCTCCATGAGGTCAACGTGAATATGGAGGTATGGATATGAACGCTGGGGACCTTCGCGATATCTGTAGTTTCTGCGCCGAAATAGAGCGGCGTCAACCGCATAATCTCTTTCAGCAGATACTTGGACCAGGTATCGGCCATAGCTATTTACTGCGAGAGACGCAGAATTTCGTGGTCATGCCAGGAATAGGCTCACTGGCGGATGGATATCTTCTCGTCGTGCCTCGACAACACGTCTTATCATTCGGCTATGTGCCAGAACACTGCGATGGCGAACTAAACGACCTACTTAGCATGCTTGTACGATGGTTGCAGAGGAGGTACTCACCAGCAGTAGTTTGCTTCGAGCATGGAGCTGCCTCGTTTACGGCACGCGGCGGAAGCTGCACAGACCATGCTCACTTGCATATCACTCCTGTTTCAGCTTCGGTTGACCTGCTATCTGTGATGACGCGTGATTTTGAACCGAAGCAAATTCCCTCGATGGCCTCCTTGCGTGATCAGGTTGCAGCCCGGATCCCATATCTCTTTCTACGAAATCACGATGGGAGGATGTACGTCTGCAATGCCCCGAACGCCAAATCACAGCATCTCCGCCGCGATCTGGCAATGCAGTTGGGATTAGGGGAAGTATGGGACTGGTTGGTCTTTCCAGGTTCAGAGCATATTTCTGCAACAATCCAAGCATATAAGAGCAACCAGAACATGTCAGAGCACAATAAATTGGAGCTGACTCCGTGACGGGGTGGGATCCTCTAGCTTATTTGATTTCTGAATATACCACGACGATTCTAACCGAGAGCTTCCGGCTGCGGATAAGGACACGCGAATCGGCCGGGCATTTTCCGTTTTCCATACACAACATCTACCGGGTCTTGCTGGCCATTGCGGAACCATTCTACGAAGGCTTCGCGCTCTTGAGCCACAGATTGGACTTCAACGACCTGTGTATACAGGCGGCCATGGGAACACCAAGCCGGGTATTCCGCTATTTTCACGTCGTGATTGCAGGTGCCTACCAGCCACAAGGAGCTCCTATTGTTCAGCGCATGCAGTGTCTGAAAGAATTGGCAGGCCCAATCGCTCGGCATGCGAGTACCCAACTCCTGGTACCTGACCACGACCAACTTGCTAGCGCGCGCTACTTCACTCTCTCCAGCGCGCAAGCACGTCTCGTTGCCACTCTTGCTGTATACTTGCGGGAGTTCGTAGACTACGCGTTCCTAGGTCAACATGATCAAGGATTTGTCTGTTACCCGGCCGTGCATACCCCACTGGGCGCGCTGGTGGTCCGTAGATTTCATCACCTTCCATCTCCCGCTGTGGCCTGGAAAGCTATCAATATATACACGTGCTACGATGAGGGTGCCATGCAATATCTGAGGTACGATCGCTTCCGTGGTGATATTGAGGGTCTACCAGGGCCTGAGTACTTACGATACGCAGTTGCCGTCGCTCCTGATACTCAGCACATCCTGACTAGTGGCGATATTGGGCAGACCCTTCTGGGCATTACGCAGGGCTTCGCCGACAAGAGAAAACTCCTGAGCGAAAGTGATCCCGTCACCATAGAACAAGAACTATGTCTTCTCTTCAGCAGTGAGCTTCTTGGCCTCCTGGAGTTAGCTGGTGAGAATACTCGTCTATGGCGTGAACGTTTTACGGACGCCGTGATTCGAATTCATAGTGCGAAATCACCGCCAAAACGTGATGCGGAAAACTGGGCAGAATGCTTCACGGATATGTATCTCATGCACTTACGACGCGCCATCGAGGCGGTCGAGAGGGAGATGCAAGATGAGTAGTTCGCGACATCTGTCTGGTATCGTTGCTAGTGAAGGAAAGGCAAGCGGGGCCGCAGTCCTGTCCATCAAAGGTGTTGTGCAGAATCTGCCCCAACCCGGCAGGCCATACGTCATCGTTTCTGACCTCACTACGCCCGATCTCGTTCCTCTTATGGTAGACGCTGCAGCAATTGTGACAGACATCGGCGGGTTGTCGTCGCACGCAGCCAACATCGCGAGAGAGCTGGGGATTCCCTGCATCGTCTCCACGAAGCGAGCCACAGCACTTATCAACCAATATGACCTCGTTTGCGTTGACACGGAACACAATACCGTGACCTGGGAACTATGCCTTGACCAATGTATTCTTTGTTCAAAGCATCCCGCCCTTCGAATCTTCCAGACCCCGCATTTCTTTGCCATATATGATAGCTACCCCGTGCGCGCTGGACACCTGCTGATAGTCCCCGAACGGCACATTGGCCGCTTCTCTGAGCTTTCGCGGAAGGAGGCCATTGACCTTCAGTTAGCCATACAGAAAGGCATTCGGCTGCTGGAAGATGAGTTCGCAGCCGATGGTTGCAACATAGGAGTCAATGACGGGCCTGCCGCCGGCCAAACGATACCTCATCTGCATTTTCACGTGATACCGCGGCATTGGAGGGATGTTTCCGATCCTCGAGGGGGGATTCGGAACTTCCTTCCCGATCCATTGTTTAACTACCCATAGACGCTTGATGTCACAAGAGGCAACTCCATCATGTCGGACAGTATTAACGAAGGGTATTCTAGGTAAGGGCCATGGAACCGCTCATATCTTTTAATGATATGTCCGCCTTTGCAACTGCTGATGCCGAAACAATTGGCAATAAGGCGTATCGACTGTACAAGTTGCACCAACTTGGATTCGCTATACCAGAATCCTGGGTGATCCCTGTACGCGAATTCGCCATTCATATAAGTCAAATCCTGGTAGCCCAAACGATCGAGGCCTGTGATCTTGGCAAAGATGACAACTCATGGCGAACCATCTCGCGAGCCATCATCGAAGCTCCTCTACGCCATCAGCTAATTGATGCGCTGTCAAACGCGAGCAGGTTATGGTTTGCCACCTCGGACCCGCGCTCTTTGGCCATACGCTCCTCTGCAAATAAGGAGGATACTCAAGGACACTCCTTTGCAGGGATCTTCAGCAGCACTCTCGATGTGAGAGACTTGAGCGAGGTCTTGAACGCTGTAAAACATTGTTGGGCTTCAGTGTGGTCGGATCGCGCGCAAGCCTACTGTCGTAAATTCCGACTTGAGCAGTCCAGCATCTCTATGGCTCTTTTGATACAATATCTAATCCCCGCACGCTCAGCGGGAGTTTTGTACACTCGTGACCCTGTATATATGGATCGCAATGCGATAGTTATTGAAGCAGCTAATTGTGCCGGTGAAAAGGTGGTGTCAGGACATGTATCTCCCGTCTGTTTTAGGCTTAGTACACTGAATGGTTCGACCACAATCCAAAATCCAAACGCCGGGAATATGATCATCCTTTCCGACGAGAATCTCAAATGGCTTTCGTCAATTGCACACGCGATACGGGATTACTTTAGTGATGATCAAGAAATCGAATGGGCATTCGATTTTCAGGGGAATGGATACGTGCTTCAAACTCGACCCATAACCACCAAATCTTTCATGTCGGAGCAGAACCACAGCTAATGATGATGGCACCATCGAGTGCCAGATTGGCGCGTGGCCTCCATATCAATTATCAAGACAGAAATCTCGCTGGAGAGTTCGAGTGAGTTCGTGCGAGACAAATGTTGCGGACGCTGTTTCAATGCGCTGATAAATGTATGATTCTACCACCACGCTGTCGAATACTGTGTCCGGATTAGCGCGTCATCCGGTTACCCAGAGCGTACATCAACAATGCCAGCAGAGAGACGCCGAGCGAACCTTCTAGCGCGGTCAGAAGCTTTGCTCCAGCTCCTATGGGCACGATGGATCCAGGGAACTCATACAGAAGGAAAGCTGAAAGGCTATAGATCACGTAGTCTAGCTGGTGGCCAGATTGAATATATTGTAGTGTGGTTGGATCATAAACACCAAGAGAAGTTCCGGGCATCAATCGATATAGAATAGAGAACAGTGAAACGCACATGATTGCGGTGATCAGTACTCTCAATGGTTTCTCCCCGTAACCCAAAACCATTTCGCCAAATACGTCTAGTGTCCAAGACACAACGAATCGTAGGAAGAAAAGCATTCGTCGAAGGCCTCTCAGTGGTCCGGCTGTGGGCCAAAGCTCTTCATAAGTATAACGTGCTATGAACGGATTCCTGGCTTTGCGCTGCATTTGCCTTTCGCGAAAATGAGCATCACTAGCCGCTTGGTCTTGTCCATGCCGTAGGTAGCTATTCTTGATCTCGTTATAGATACTACTGGCCGTTCTATGCCTCCTCCGGACGTACCAATCGACATCAAAACCATAGGCGATGGCGAGACGTTGGAGTAGGCCATGCAAAAGGCGGGCATCTTCATGTACCAACTTCTTGCCAATTCGGGCGTCCGTCAGGTTACTTGCCCCAAGAGTTGCCGAATCAAGATATGCATACTCCAAGTTAGCGCGTATTAGCACGGCATCACTTAGTTCAGTTCGGTAAAGGTAGGCTCCGGCGAAATTGGTCTCGGTAGCTGCTGCCTCACGAAGGTTGGCGCGCATCAGTGTAGCATCGGACAGATCGGCTCTCCACAGATTCGCCCCGACAAGTTGTGCATCGGTAAGATCAACGCCGCGCAGATTGGCGCGGATCAGGGAAACGCCCGTTAGGTTAGCTCCTCGCAAGTTTCCCCCCTCGAGCTTGGCCCCCTCCAAGTTAAAGCCATACAGACCATTGCCCCAAGTGTACGGTGCTTGCCAGGACAGTGAACTCGGCCATCCTAGACGTCCCAGTTCACTCTTAAACCACTCAGAACTCAAGTCAATTGATGACAAATCCATACCTGACAGGTCGAGTTGTTCCGGGCCACCATTCCGTTCAATCAGTGCTATCAGCTCGGCGCGTTTCTTCTCAGCAGCAAAAACGTGCGTCGGTGATCCAAATCTGCCTCCTGATGTGGACTGATCTCTAGGCCCAAACACCTTCAACAGTCTGCGTGCAAGATCCAAGATAACTGCCCCCCATTCACAGTAGATCTACAAAGGACACTAGCAGCCTGTCGGGAGAGTCCCACTGTGCGACAGACTGGAGGTGCGATACTCTGGTTGCACAACTGGAAGATTCAAGAGCGTTGCCTATGAAGCGGCCCTCGAATAGACCTGTTTCAGTTAGGTCAAAGCCCTACACTGTGCGCCTCATCTGTTTGTGATTGCACTTCAAAGATAGTATAAGATACCCATTTCGAGCTGTCAAATAGAATACAAAACGCGCCTGAGCGCCGATTCGTGCTCACCATCATGCAGTCAGTGTGAACAGCCCCATCGAGTCAGGGTTGAGCCAAAAACCTAAGGAGCTGTTTGAAAGGTAAGGGCTGACGGTCAGCCGGTGGTATAAGTTGCGGCTGTGAACACCCAACTATACCCGACGTACCTGACCGACAACCAGTGGATCATTATCCAGGAACTGATCCCACCGGCCAAACCACAGTGGGGGACGACTCCGCAGCCTGCATGTACGGCTGGTCGTCAATGCGATCTTGTATGTCGTTGTCGGCGGCATCCAGTGGCGGATGCTGCCCAGAGAGTACCCGAAGTGGCAAAGCGTGTACGGCTGCTTTCGGGACTGGAAGCGTAGCGGCACCTGGAAACGCATCCATGACACGCTACGGGCCAAGGTGCGCCAGCGAGCCGGACGGCATAAACAGCCGACGGGCGGTTGCTTGGATAGCCAGAGCGTCAAAACGACCGCCGTGGCGGGTCTGCGCGGCTTCGACAAGGCCAAGCTGATCAACGGTCGCAAGCGCCACCTGCTCGTAGACACGACCGGTCTGCTGATGGCAGTCAGCGTGACGGCGGCATCCGTGCAAGATCGCGATAGCGCACGGCTATTATTGTCTCGATTGGGCGGCGCCGGCAAGAAACTTCGCCCAATCTGGGTGGACGGTAGCTACCGTGGCCAACTGCTCGACTAGGTCGCTGAGCGCTTTCGCATCCGCCTGCGGGTCGTGCTCCGTCCGGAAGAGCAAAAGGGCTTTGCCGTTCTGCCCCGTCGCTGGGTAGTTGAGCGTACCTTCGCCTGGCTCAATCATAGCGCCGGTTGAGCAAGGACTACGAAGGCCAGGAATCGACCAGTGAAGCGATGATCTACATCGCCATGATCCGGCTGATGGTACGTCGCTTGGCCCGAGAGTGACCTTTTCAAACAGTTGAAGAGTGTGCGGACATCCGAAGCTGAGAAAACAATGCGTCCTCGGTAACAAAGACAATACTGGGCTAAAGGACCTCGCCACCTTCAGCGACGTGGGGTATGCCCCACCATCCCCTGTAGATACAACAGGAATCACTGAGGCCACCTTGCTTAGGTAGGCTATCCACTGCTGGCACAACCACGTCGAATACCTGATCCATCGACCAAAGCAGGTTTGTCGGCTGACCAAACGCAGCAACAAACGGGGCGCTGACTACCGGGTCCTGAGGGCTCATCACCGCTACCATCCTGTGGCTACAGCTTGTACACACGCCTTGCTCAGCCCATCCGGACGTCTGTTCGCTCTTTTGCGGGTGTCCTGTTCCCACCGCCCACCAGAACCAACAGTCTCTCATATTCATCATGATCCAAAATCGCGATCATCGGCTGCCCAGCACGCAGGACAACGTAGTGCCAGCCGCGGAAGTGGGCATTCTCGAGAATCTCGCGGGTTTCGGTCCGCAGATCGGTGACGTTGATCGTGTGCTGGTTTGGGACGCTCGGTTTGGGTTGACTTGCTGTTGCCATGGATTCTCCTCCCTCAAGTTGGTTGAATAGCTTGCTCGTCGGCTCACGGCGCCGAGATCTGCTCGCCGGCCTGGAACCGCACGCCAATCGGACTGCCGGTCAGGCCCTGTAACGTGCGCAGCACCAGGCGCTTCAGGCGCAGCTCCAGCCACTCCGCGGCGTAGCGGTTGGCCACCCGCACCACCAGGGTTTGGCCGGCGCTGGTCTCCTCTGGGTCCTCCTCCACGCCGATGCAGCGGGTGTCTGCGACCCAGTTGTCGTACGCGCCGTGCATCATCTGAAAGCGCAGCTGCGCCTTGGCGGCCTGCCATACGGTGGACGGGGTGGCCATTTCGCCGTGCAGCGGGATACAGGCGATCTCCGCGGCGGCTTCGGCGCCGTTGTTGCCCGCGCCGGCGCCGGCCGGGTCCTCGTCGGGCAATTCGTCATCGGCCTCATCGTCGACCTCAAGATCGTCCTCATCGAGCAGTTCGTCGTCGGCGCCGTCGCGGGCCTCCAGCTCGCGCGCGGCCTGATCCAGCGCCCAATCCGACGCGCGGGCGTGCTCGCGCAGCCGCGCCACCCAGCGACCGATGGCCTGTTCGCCCTGCAGCCGCTGGCCGCGCGGGTTCTCGCCCGCCTGGACTGCCCGTAGATGCGCCAGCGCGTAGACCTTGGCCTCGGCAACCGTCTTGTGCGCTAACATCCACTCGACCAGGCTGGTCGCGACGCTGGCGAAGATGCCGTGCTCGACCAGGAACTCGGTCAGCTCGGCGCGTTCGGGGTTGGCTGCGGCGTTGGTCGCCGCCGCGACGAATTCACCCCCAGCCGGATTAGCCCCAAATCCAATTTGCCCCAAATCCTGCTTGGGGTAAATTCGCCCTCCCCCCGCCCCCCCCTCCCCGTTACCGCGCGCGATCGCGTTAACCCTTTCAGGAGGAGCAGGAAGATAGACCTCTCCGGGGTATGTACCTTCCTCCTCCTTAAGGGCCAATTTGGGGCAAATTGAATTAGCCCCAAATTGTACTTGGGGTGAATTCCCGTTCGAGCCGGGGTGCAGCTCAGCCTGCGGGGTGCGAAGCTGGGCCAGCATCTGCCGGAGTTGCGCCTCGGCGACCGCCACGGCCTCGATGATCCCGGCCGGCAGGCTGCCCCGCTGCCCCGAGAGCACCGGCAGCGGGATCAGCCAGCGGACCGCCGACGTGGGCTTCTGATATTCGAGCAGCAGGTGCTTGGCCCGCAACTCGCGCCGCGTGATGCGCACCATCTCCGCCGTCACCCCGCCCATGAGCTCGGCCAGGCGCTCGTCCGTGGGATCGCACTCCCCGCGCTCCCAGGCCAGGCCCTTCAGGTGCAGCCACAGGCCGAGCGCCGGGCTGGAGAGCGCGTTCAGGCTGACCAGGTCGTTGACGACCCAATCCACCGTGTAGTACCCCTTGGGCGGCGGGTGGCATTGCAGCACCCGCTTCTTGCGTCCCCGCGGCATCGGCGCTCCCCTTTCGCCCGGCGGGCGAAGCGGCGGTCGGAGTCGGCGGTTTGGGCGGGGGAGACACGCTACTATGGCGCTCCCCAGTCCGGGTCGGTGGCGGTGTCTCCGCCGGCTGCTCACGCCCACCTGATCTCGGCGGCCCGCCCCCTACGGGGTGAGCTCCACCAGGCATGCGGCAGCCGGCGTTCGACCGCGACCGGCCCTTCGCCCGCGACCCCCGCGCCGCTCAGACCATCAGACTGCTCAACGCATCGGCCATCTGTTCGTCGTCCGGCAGGCCATCCAGCCTGACCTTGAGGTTGCCCGTGCGCAGCGCGCCCTTGACCGCAGCGGTGCGCAGCCGGTACGGCACCCCCGACAGGAAGGCGATCAGGTCGTCGTCCTGGCCCGGGTAGAGCCGCAGCTTGATGAAGTAGATGCGCGGCGGCTGGACCAGCCGGGGCCGGCCGCGCTTGACCGGATAGGCGCTGTTAGCCATCGGTCACCTCCTCGGCGCCGTCCCGGGCGGGCCTCGCCCGCTTGCGCGCGGCCTGCATCAACGCCATCTTGTAGAGGCCGCGGCTGGTGGCGAGGACCGGGTCCTCGGGCAGGAACGCCTTGCCGCCGAAGCGCGT
>CAZKEF010000070.1:0-20436 GCA_964551735.1 uncultured Anaerolineales bacterium | reverse complement strand
GCATCACGACGGCGAGCTGGTGGCCGACCTGGCGTTGCGCGCCGAGGTGGCGCACATCTACCGCCGCTGGCAGCCCGACACCGTCTTCACCTTCGATCCGGCCTGGGGTGGCCAGGCGCATCCCGACCACACGGCCTCTGGCCGCGCGGCCGTGGATGCCTACATGCCATCCAAGATGGAACTCTACCATCCCGAACAGCTGGCGGATGGCGTCAAGGTGGCCGATGTAAAGCGCTTTTTCTTCTTCGGCGGCAGCAACCGCGAGGGGGAGATCACCGTGGATATCTCCGGGGCCTGGTCCAAGAAGCTGGCGGCCACCCGCTGCCACGTCAGCCAGTTCGGTCAGCGCGAGGAGGCGTTGCAGTGGCTGGCCGAGTGGAATCACGAGACCGGCAAATGCTGCGGGCTGGAATACGCCGAGGCGTTTCATCCGATGCGGGTGTGGTAGGGACAAGATGCCAACTGCGACAAGCTGGGGCGGGCCGACCCGCGGCAACACGCCGGTACAAGAAGCCCGCGCGTTGTGGATCTCGCGCTTCGACTGGGGCAGCCCGCCGCTGAAACAGGATCGGCTGACTTACCTGATCAACCGCGCTGCAGACGCAGGCTTCAACATAGTCTTTTTCCAGGTGCGCGCCACGGCGGACGCCTACTACACCCCGTGGCTTGAGCCATGGTCCTACCGCTTGACCAGCTCCAAGACCGCTGATCTGGGCGTTGACCCCGGCTGGGACCCATTGGCCGTCGCCATCGAGACCGCGCACAGTCGCGGCGTTCAGCTTCATGCCTATCTCAACGTCTACCCGGTCTGGGAATGCGGCCGAGGTGCGCCGCCTCACACCACGCCGGCGCACCCGTACTGGTCACTGGGTCTGTATCGCGCCGAGCCGCCATACTATGACCTCGGCTGGCGACCGCATACGACCACGGCGAACGGCCCGGCCCCGATGGGTGACACCCCGTCCGAGACCGTGCCCTGCCAGGAATACATCTGGGCCAGCCCCGGCGTCATGCGCGTCCACGAACACACCCTGGCCGTGGTGCGCGATATTGTGCGGCGCTACCCCGTGGACGGCGTACACTTCGATCGCATCCGCTACCCTGGCCGCCAGTTCTCGGTCGATCCCGAAACGTTGTTGCGCTGGCAGGCCGTCGATCTGCCTGTGGCCCAGGCTGATTGGCAGCGTGGCGTCATCTCCGCCTGGGTGGCCGCGGCCTATGCAAGTATCAAGGCACTGCGGCCGGCGGCGTTAGTGAGCGCGGCGGTGTGGTTCACCTACAAAAAGACCGCGGCCATGAACTTTCCTACCTCGCAAGGTTACCACGACTACTTTCAGGATTCACACCGCTGGCTGCAGGAGGGATGGGTGGACGCTCTGGCGCCCATGATTTACGGCACAACCTTCAACGAGGATGCAGGAAAATGGCAGGTGCTTGCCGAGGATCACGTAGCTATACAGGGTAACCGGCAGGTGTGGTTAGGGATAGGTGCCGGGCTGATCCCGTTCGAGCGAATCGTAGATCGCATCGCGCACGCCCGTGCGCTCGGCGCAAAAGGGGTTACACTGTGGTCAGCCAGCGCCGTGGATAAGTGTGACTATTGGGATGCCTTCGCCTTCGGCCCGTTTTGGGAACCTGCGCAGCCGCCAGTGGGGTAAGGGAATCCCCCCACGTCTCAATGATGTTGTTCCGCGTCCGGCGCCTCGCGCAAGAGCTCGATGGCATGCGGCAGCACCGGCAGCACAGCCCCCAGGTTCTCCACCGCACCCTTGGGGCTGCCAGGCAGGTTGATGATCAAGGTCCGGCCTCGGATGCCGGCCACCGCCCGGCTGAGCACTGCGTGTGGCGTCATACGCAGGCTATCAGCCCGCATCGCCTCGGCCAGGCCGGGCGCCAAGCGCTCGACCACGTCCCCGGTCGCTTCCGGCGTCACGTCTCGCGGCGCAAAACCGGTGCCACCGGTGGTCAGGATCAGGTCGAGGCCCACCTCGTCGGCCCACCGGCGCAGCGTTGCCGCAATCAGTGGCCGGTCATCGGGCACGACGGCCGTCTCCCCAACTTCCGCCCCCGGCGCTGCGTCTCCGGCTGGCCACCTTGCGGCCACAGCGCGCGCCAGCACAGGCCCGCTGACATCTTGCCGTTCCCCCCGCGCGCAGCGATCACTGACCGTCAAAATGCCGACCCGGATCGCTGTGCGTTCAGGGCGATCGCTTAACCGTGCGTTTCCCATCTCGGCCTCCCATTCTCGCCGCCTTAACGACGTATTGCGGATCCTGAAACGGCGCCTTTGCCATTCCGAGACCCGCAATACGAATTACGCAGGATGAAACACGCAGTACGTTAGCGCTTGGTGTACTGCGGGGCCTTGCGCGCGCGCTTCAGACCGAACTTCTTGCGTTCCTTAGCGCGGGCGTCCCGAGCCAGGAAGCCGTTCTTCTTCAGCACCGGCCGCAGGTTCTCATCGGCAACGCACAGCGCGCGGGCGATCCCCTGTACGGCAGCGCCAGCCTGACCCGTCAGGCCACCGCCTTCCACATGGATGCTGATATTGAAGGCGTTAGCCATATCGGTCATTTGCAGCGGCCGGGTAATGGCCAACATATCGGTCGCGCGCGGAAAGTACTCCTCTGCCGGCCGTTCGTTCACCATAATCGTGCCAGTACCCGGATACAGCCGCACCCGCGCCGAACTGGTCTTGCGGCGACCTACCGCCTCATAATACCGTGCAGACATCTATCTTCTCCTCTTACGCATGCGGGAACGGTTTGGGCTGCTGGGCCTGGTGCGGATGCTCCGACCCGGCGTAAACCTTGAGTTTCTTGATCAACTGGCGGCGCAGGCGGTTGCGGTTCAACATGCCCAGAACCGCAGCCTGGATCACCCGCTCGGGGTGATTCTTGAGCTGGTCGCGCAAGCTGATAGCCGTCAGGCCGCTGGGGTAGCCGGAGTAGCTGTAGAAAAACTCCTGGTCCAGCTTGCGACCGGTCACCTTGACCTTCTCAGCGTTGACAACGATGACAAAGTCGCCGCAATCCATGCCCGGCGTGTAGATCGGCTTGTGCTTGCCCTTCAGGACATTGGCGATCTGGGTGGCCAGGCGGCCGAGGGTTTGGCCCGTGGCATCCACCACGTACCACTCGCGGCTTGCCTCAGCATCCTTGGCAGTAGCGTAATACGTTCTCACGTTGGTCTTGCTCCATTCATTCGTAATCAACTTGCATCAAGCACAAACCACAGGCAGGAGCCGGCGGTGCTGCCAGGGCTCGATTTCGTGCGCCCAACACTTGGGCGATCTGCTCGACCGGCCAAGCGCCCGCTCCCACCTGCAACATGCTGCCCACCAGCGCCCGCACCATGCCTCGCAAGAAGGCATTTCCCACCACATCGAAGGTGAAGCGGGGGCCTTCCTGCTGCCAGGTGGCGCTGAACACGCAACGCACGGTCGTCTCAGCAGGCTGCATCGGCCGACCAAAGCTGGCGAAATCATGCTTGCCCACCAGGGCTTCGGCTGCCGACTGCAACGCGTCCAGCCGCAGTGGCTGCGGCGCCAGATGTGCGTAGCGCCGGTCCAGCGGTGAGCGCAGCGCCTGGTTCAGCACATTGTACCGATAGTGCCGGCGCACGGCGCTGAACCGAGGATGCCAGCCGGGCTCTGCCGGCCCCAACGCCGACACAACCACATCCTGCGGCAACACAGCGTTCAGCGCACGCTGCAGATCGGCCAGCTCGTGACGCCATGCCGGGCGAAAGCCGATCACCTGGCCCAAGGCATGCACCCCGGCATCCGTGCGGCCCGAACCGATCACTCGGGTTGGCATCTGGGTAATCTGCGCCAGGGCCGCCTCCAAGACGCCTTGAACCGTGCGACCTTGTGCCTGCCACTGAAACCCGAGGAAGTCAGTGCCATCATAGGCCACCGTAGCCCGAACAGGGCAGCAGCCATCGGCAGGCTCAACCTGCATATCCCTGCAACCTGTGAAAGTGCCTGCCCCACACACGACGGGGGCATACGTCCCTGCAGGGACGCATAACTCACCTACTTCTTGCCCTTCGCCGCGCCTTTGGCTTTAGTGTCTTTCCCCTTAGCATCTTTCGTTTCGGCGGCCGGCGTGCCTTTCTCGACCAGCTCCAACACCACCATCTCGGCGCCGTCACCCAAGCGCGGCCCAACCTTGATGATGCGCGTGTAGCCGCCCGGCCGCTCCGTGAAGCGCGGCGCGATCTCATCGAACAGCCGCTTGGTCACGGCAGGATCCGTGATGACCTTAGCTGCCAGCCGATGTGCGTGAACGTTATTCCCACCCTCAGCCAGCCCATGCTTGGCAACCGTGATCAAGTGCTCGGCATCACCGCGCATGAAACGGGCCTTCGCCTCAGTGGTGCTAATGCGGTCATACCGGAACAAATCCGTGATCAGGCCGCGCAACAGGGCTTCGCGCTGGCTGGTGTTGCGTCCCAGTTTACGTCCTGCTACCCCATGTCTCATTAGAACAACTCCCCAATTACTAGCGGTTCCCATTGCGTGCCTTGTTCCGAGCACACAAGTCGGGACGCGTCATTAAGCGATGTCATCATCGTCGCTTTCGTCGTCGTCATCCAGGTCGGCGACGCTACCGGGCTGATATGAAATCGCTGACAAAAACCCCTTGCCTTCCAGCCGTTCCACCAGCTCGTTCAAGGATTTACGGCCAAAGTTACGGATTGCCAGGATCTCATTCTCGCCCTTCTCCAAACGTTCCAAAACCTCACCAACCTTGGTGATGCCGGCCCGTTTAAGGCAGTTATACGCCCGAACACTCAGTTCCAGTTCCTCGATCGCCACATCATAGATGCGGCTGGGCACACCGACACCCTCGAATGCCATTTGCTCAGCCGGCAACACATCCGCCCCGGCGATCAACGTCAGGTGACGCACCAACAGACGAGACGCCTCCCGTAACGCAACCTCAGGTGCCATGGTGCCGTCAGTCCAGATCTCCAATGCCAGGCGATCATAATTGGTCTGCTGACCGATGCGGGCGCGGGAGATCGTGTAGTTCACCTTGCGCACAGGGCTATAAATTGCATCCACTGGGATTTCGCCCAGGGGCAGCTTACCACGCTCTTCGGCTGGCGAGTAACCGCGGCCGCGCTGCACAGTCAACTCGATATCCAGGTCCATGTCCGAGGCATCAGCCGTCAACAACAGCAGTTCCGGATTGACAATCTCAACCTCAGGCGGGCAAACCAGATCACCGGCCGTGACCGGACCTTCACTACGCACATCTACGTGGAGACGGATCGGCTCATCAACCTCGGATTTCAAGCGCAACTGCTTGATATTCAGTAACAGCGCGGTCGTGTCCTCCCGCACACTCGGAATCGAAGAGAACTCATGATGGACACCGCTGATACGAATCGAGGTCACAGCTGCACCTGGAAGCGACGATAGCAGCACGCGCCGCAAGGCGTTGCCTAGGGTGATCCCAAAGCCGCTCTCCAAGGGACCGATCACAAACCGCCCGTAGTTGCGCGCGCTTGCTTCACGCTCGATTTTGGGCAGCACGAAATTCAACAAGGTTGTACCCCCCTTCCGCAATTGCGGATTTGAGATTGCGGATTTCGGATTACAGGATGATTCAATCCGCAATCCGAAATTGGCAATCCACAATCACCTTAGCGGCTGTAGTACTCGACGATCAACTGCTCATTCAGCGGCAATTCTACTGACTGGCGATCAGGCATGGCAACCACCCGGCCAACCATGCGGCTTTCATCAAAGTCCAGCCAAGTCGGCAGCGCGCGCTGGCCCAGGCGATCGGCAAGCCCCCTGAAATAGCCGTTCTGCCGGCTGGTCGCTCGCACCTCAATCACATCACCAGAAGAAACAAGATAGGAAGGCACATCATGGTTGCGCCCATTGAGCATGAAATGGCCATGGCGCACCAATTGACGCGCCTGTGGCCGAGAGTCCGCCAGGCCCAAGCGGTAGACGACATTATCCAGGCGGCGCTCCAGCGTCAGCAGCAAGGTCACACCGGTCATCCCCTTCACGCGCAGTGCGCTGCGGAAATAGCGACGGAACTGCCGTTCCTGGATGCCGTAAATGCGCCGCGCCTTCTGCTTTTCGCGCAGCTGTCGGGCGAAGTCAGATTCCTTGTGGCGGAAAGAGCCCTTCTTACCGTGCATGCCGGGCGCATAATTGCGCTTTTCAAAAGCGCACTTTGGCGAGTAGCAGCGCTCGCCCTTCAAGAATAGCTTCATACCTTCCCGGCGGCAGAGCTTGCACACCGGATCTACGTGCCGTGCCAATTGATCCTCCTATACTATGTAACATCGTTCCCGAGAGGTTTACGGCTTGGCGAACCTTCATCCCCCTCTCGAAATTGTGGATTGGCGGTTGCCGATCGTGGATTGCTAGGCTTCACGTCTTGCGATGCAATCCGCAATCTCAAATCCGCAATCACTAGACGCGCCGCTTCTTGGGGGGGCGACAACCGTTGTGCGGAATCGGCGTAATATCGGTGATCGAACGCACCCGCAGGCCGGCTGCCTGCAGCGACCGGATCGCTGACTCACGACCAGGGCCAGGACCCTTCAAGAATACATCGGCCTCGCGCATCCCCATATCCATCGCCTGTTTGGCGGCCTGGCTGGCGGCCAACTGTGCAGCATAGGGTGTGCTCTTGCGAGACCCCTTGAAGCCGGCTGCGCCGGTGCTCGTCCAGGTCAAGGTATTTCCTTGCAGATCGGTGACGGTAACGATCGTGTTGTTAAACGTTGACTGAATGTGAACTTGCCCCTGAGGCACGACGCGCTTTTCCCGGCGCGGGCCGGTGCGGCGCGCTGTACGCCTGCCCTGGGCACCAGATGCGGTTGGTTTAGGCATTCTTTCTCTCCATTACTTGCGAGCGCGCTTCTTTCCAGGCACCGTGCGGCGGGCACCCCGCTTCGTGCGGGCGTTGGTCCGCGTGCGCTGGCCACGGGCCGGCAGATTGCGGCGATGCCGCAGGCCGCGGTAGCTGCCGATTTCCTGCAGGCGCTTGATATTCATACTGACTTCGCGCCGCAGATCACCCTCGACCTTGAAGTTACGCTCGATCACGTCACGCAGCTTCGCGATCTGCGTCTCGTCCAAGTCCTTGATCCGAACGTCCGGGCCGATGCCCGTCATCGTCAGGATCTCTTTGCTCGACGTGAGACCGATGCCGTAGATATAAGTCAGGCCGATCTCAACCCGCTTATCACGCGGCAGGTCTACACCAGCGATACGAGCCATGCGCTATCCTCCAATTGATTCCAATGGCGGCGGGCGGTATCAGGCCGCCCACCCCGCATTATCCTAAGTTAACCCTGGCGTTGCTTGTGCTTCGGGTTCGAACAAATCACGTGCACCACACCGTGGCGCCGAATGATCTTGCACTTATCGCAAATACGTTTGACCGAAGGTCGGACTTTCATCAGGCTTCCTCCCTCTCAAACCATCCCGCAGCGCAACGCCCAGGACGGTCTCAGATCTTTATAGAACCGTCAGTATTTCCGGTTCACCCTCAGTGAGGGCAATGGTGTGTTCAAAATGCGCCGAGCGCTTGCCATCCGCGGTCACGACCGTCCAGCCGTCGCTCAACACTTTGGTACGCCAGGTGCCGGCGTTAACCATCGGCTCGAGTGCCAGTGTCATTCCAGGCCGCAGTTTGGGCCCACGACTTGCCCCTGCCGGCACGAAATTCAGCACCTGCGGCTCCTCATGCATGCGTCGCCCGACGCCGTGGCCGGTATACTCGCGCACGACGGCAAACCCGCGCGCCATGACGTACGCCGCAATAGCTTGCGAGATGTCAGCCAGATGCTTGCCTGGCCGCGCTTGCGCGATACCGGCCCACAAGCTGCCCTCGGTGGCCGCCATCAACTGCTGGCTGGCCTCATCGATCTGGCCAACCGGGTAAGTCCATGCGGAGTCACCCACCCAGCCTCGATAAACGGTGCCGACATCGATGCTGATGATGTCACCTTCTTCCAACCAGCGCCTCTGGCTGGGAATGCCATGCACCAATTCTTCGTTGATCGAGGCGCAGATGCTGGCCGGATAATCGTTCTTGCCGGTATGCGGATAACCCAGGAACGCCGGAACAGCGTCGTGCGTCCGAATGATGGCTTCAGCCCTGGCATCCAACTCCGCTGTCGTCACACCGGGCCGGATCATATCCCGCATTGCATCATGCACCCGAGCCACGATGCGGCCCGCTTCACGCATCAGGGCGATCTCTGCCCTGGACTTTAAAACGATCATCGTCAAAACAACTCAACCAGCAGCACGGATTGCGTCGAGCAGATCCGCTTGAACCTCCTCGATGGCCCGGTCGCCGTCCAGACTGACCAGAACCCCCTGGGCGTAATAAAAACCGACCAGCGGCGCAGTCTGTTTGTAGTACACAAACAGCCGGTTACGCACCGTCTCCGGATCGTCATCGTCCCGTCGGTACAGCTCGCCACCGCACTTGTCGCAACGGCCTGCGGCCTGCGGCGGAGAGAAAGCGACGTGATACATCGCCTGGCAATCCCGGCAGACACGACGACCAGCGAGGCGCTCGATCACGGCTTCATCGCTCACTTCAAGCAACGGCACCAGGCTGATACGCCGCCCCGATGCCTTAAGCGCCTTGTCCAGCGCATCAGCCTGGGCTAGGGTGCGCGGGAAACCATCCAGCACCACGCCCTTGGCACAGTCAGGCCGGCTCAAGCGGTCCATCACCATGTTGATCGTCACGTCGTCAGGGACCAGCGCCCCGCTCTCCATGTACTTCTTCGCCAACAACCCCAGCGGGGTCTCGTTCTTCAAGTTCTCCCGGAAGATATCGCCCGAAGAAACCTGTGGCAGCCCCAACGCCTCAGACAACATCCGGGCCTGCGTGCCCTTTCCTGCCCCCGGCGCGCCCAACATCACAATGTAAAGCGGATTTGCCATGGTTCTCCTCACTCCCTGCGCCATCAACCGTAGTGTGCGACAAGTGCTGCATGAAGCGTGTAACGAATGCCGCGCACATCCTGCCAATCCCGATGTCTAGGCGTCACGCAACACACATCACCTTCTAATGAACCCTTCGTAATGGCGCATCAACAACTGCGCTTCCAACTGCTTCATCGTGTCTAGCACCACACCGACCACGATCAGCAGGCCCGTACTGGAGATCAACAACGTGCCCGTTGACGCCTGGCTGGCTCCGGCGCCGCCAAAGATCAACTGCACAAGCCAGGGCAAGATGGCGACGAACCCCAAGAACAGCGCGCCCACCAGGGTAATACGCGAGAGCACCCGATTCAGGTAACGCTCGGTGTTAAACCCGGGCCGGATGCCTGGAATAAAACCACCCTGGCGCTGTAACGTCTCGGAGAGGTTTTGCTGCCGGAAGATCACGTCCGTGTAGAAATAGGTGAACGCGATCACCAACAGGAAGTACATGATCCAGTACCAGCCGTTCTCTGGCGTGAAAAAGTTGTAAAAGAACGTCGCTACCGAGCGCACGAAAGGCACGGTCGAGCCCAGGAAGTAACTGGCGATGGTCCCAGGGAAGATCAGGAAACTGCTGGCGAAAATCAGCGGGATCATGCCTGCCGAGTTCACCCGCAGCGGCACATGCGTGCTCTGACCGCCCACTACCATCAACCGATTACCGCGCATCGCGCGCACCCGCTTACCATACTGCACCGGGATGCGGCGCTGCCCTTCTTGCACCAGCACGATCACCGCCACGGTCAGCACCGTCACTACGGCAAAGACCACCAGCTGCCAGAAGCCGCCCTGCACCGCCGTGCGTTGGACATTCTGCGGCATAGCAGCGATGATGCCACCGAAGATGATGATGGACACGCCGTTGCCGATACCCTGCTCGGTGATGATCTGGCCCAACCACATCGCCAACATCGTGCCCGCAGTCAGCGAGAAAAGGATCACCAACGTGGTCAACGGATAGGAGCCGAAGCCGAACTCTGCCAGAACCGGCACCCCACCCCCGGCCGACTGCGCCAACAACGATGACTGACCGAAAGCCTGCAACAGCGCGAGCGGGATCGTCAGGTAATTCGTATACTGGTTCAGTCGGTTACGCCCGGCTTCCCCTTCCTTCTGGATCTCCTGCAGCGCCGGAATGATGGGCACGAGCAGCTGAACGATAATGGAAGCGGTGATGTATGGGTAGACACCCATCGCCATTACCGAGAAGTTGCTCAACGCGCCGCCGGACAATAGGTTGAGCAGGCCCAGCAATTGGTTCTGCTCAAAGATCGAACTCAGCGCCAAACGGTTGACGCCAGGAACCGGAATGTGCGCAGCCAACCGGTAGATCACCAGGATGCCCAGGGTGATCAACAACTTACGGCGCAGGTCCGGGAGCCGAAACGCATTGCGGACGGCTTCGATCATGGTGTACTCCCCTTATGAGGCTGCTGCCGGCCGGACCATTGCAGCCCACCGGCATGCCGCCCTTACGCCAACGCGATTTCTTCGATCGCGCCGCCGGCAGCGATGATCTTTTCGCGCGCGGCAGCGGAAAACTTGTGCGCCTTCACGGTCAACGCCCGATCGATCTCACCCTCACCCAAGACCTTCACCAGGTCAGCGGTAGATTTGATGATACCGGCGGCTGCCATCTCATCGGGCGTGATCGCCGTGCCGGGCGGAAAGACGTTAAGACGCTCGACATTGACCGGCACGTACTCTACGCGCCAGATATTCTTAAAGCCGCTCAGATGCGGCAGGCGGCGCACCAACGGAAGCTGGCCACCTTCAAAGTACGGTCGCTTGGTCCCGCCAGAGCGGGCATTCTGACCCTTGGTGCCCCGGCCACCCGTCTTGCCCCGGCCGGCTGAGATACCGCGGCCAGCGCGCGTGCGTTCCTTATGCGCACCAGGGGCCGGTTGAAGATCGTGTTGCTTCATGCCTCGAATTCCTCCACCGTGACCAGATGGCGCACCTTATGGATCATCCCACGGATCACGGGCGTGTCCTGCTGCTCCACTACCTGGCCCAGCTTGCGCAGACCCAGGCGCCGCACGGTATCTTTCTGATCGACTTTGACCCCGATCGAGCTGGTTGAATAGGTGATGCGCAGCATCTTAGTCTTGCTCGCCATCTTTACCTCCGCGCAGCCAATAGGGGGCCAAGGCTTCCACCGGCCGGCCACGGCGCTTCGCCTCGTCCTCCGGATTCTTCAATGCATCCAACGCCTTGAAAGTGGCCGCCACCACGTTCAGCATATTGGCGCTGCCCTGCGATTTGGTCAGGATATCGCGCACACCCGCTGCTTCCAAAACAGCACGCACGCCGCCGCCAGCAATAACACCCGTACCGGGCGATGCAGGGCGTAACAACACGCGCGCCGCGCTGAAATCACCCACGGCAAGATGTGGGATAGTGCTGCCCACCATCGGGATGCGACGCATGGTATTGCGCGCCCGCTCCGAGGCCTTACGGACAGCATCGGGCACTTCACGTGCCTTGCCTACGCCGAAGCCCACCTGGCCATGGTTATCACCCACAACGACGACAGCCCGAAAGGCAAACCGCCGGCCGCCTTTCAACACCTTCGAGGTGCGAGCCACGTGTACGACACGCTCATCAAGCTGTTCGCGCTCTTCCTCGTGCTCACGCTGACGGCGCGGCCTATCCTTGGTCTGCTCGCGTTCCTTCTTTTCCTTGCCTGGCATCGGTCCCCCCTACTCGTTAGAACTCCAGCCCGCCTTCACGAGCGCCATCAGCCAACGCCTTCACGCGGCCATGATACGGATACCCACCGCGGTCGAATACGACTTTGGTCAGGCCCTTATCCAGCGCCCGCTTAGCAATGAGCTGGCCCACACGCGCGGCCTGCTGCGACTTGGTCAGGCCATCCAGTTGCTCACGCAACTCAGGATCCAGGGATGACGTCGCTACCAGCGTGTGCCCCAAATCGTCATCAATCACCTGCGCATAAATATGCTGCAGGCTGCGGAATACGTTCAGACGCGGGCGCTCGCCCGTGCCATGGATCGTCCGGCGAATGCGCTCATGTCGGCGCATGCGAGCTTCCCGACTCGAATTTTCGGCCATTGACCTTTATTCCTCCTGACCGGTGGGGGCAGCCTGCTGATGCTGACCTTCGGCAACGTTTGGGCCATCCTCTGAACCCACTCCATCACCTCTCCCCCCCATCCGGGATAATGCTTGACCGCTTGCGGCGCTTATTTCTTGCCCTTACCGCCGACCTTACCGCTCTTGCCCGCCTTTTGGCGGATCTTCTCACCCTGGTAGCGAATACCCTTGGCCTTGTACGGCTCAGGTGCGCGGATCTCACGAACATGCGCGGCCATCTGCCCGACAACCTGCTTATCAATCCCGCTGATGGTGATCTGGCGCCCGGTCTTATCAACCTCGAAAGCAATGCCGGGCGGAGGTAACAACTCCACCGGATGCGAAAGGCCAGCCATCACCACCAGGTTCTTACCCATCAGGCCGGCGCGGTACCCCACACCCTCGACCTCCAGGACGCGCTTGAACCCTTCATTGACACCCACAACCATGTTGTTCAACAATGCGCGCGACAAACCGTGTAACGCTTTGTGCGCCTTGGCATCCGAAGGTCGCTTGACAGTCACCTCAGTGCTCGCCACCTCGATCGCAATCTCCGCGGGAAATCGCTGTTCGAGCTGACCTTTAGGCCCCTTAACCGTCACAAAATTATCTGCGCCCACTGTTACGCTCACGCCTTTCGGCAGCGCAACCGGCAATTTACCAATACGCGACACAGTACCGCCTCCTACCACACGTAGCAGAGCACCTCGCCGCCCAATTTGAGCCGGCGCGCGCGCTGATCGGTCATGATACCTTGCGGCGTGCTGACGACCGCAACGCCCAAGCCACTTAAGACCCACGGGATCTCGGTGCGCTTGACGTAGACCCGCCGTCCCGGCCTGCTGATGCGCTGCAGCCCGGTGATGACCGGCTTGCGGTCGCGGTCATATTTCAACACAACACGCAACTGGGGCTGAGGGACGTCCTTGGTGACTTCAAAGTCCTTAATGAAGCCCTCATCCTTCAAAATGCGCGCCAACGCCACTTTCACCTTAGACCCCGGCATCACAACTTGTTTGTGCCGGACCAGCATGCCGTTGCGGATACGCGTCAGCATGTCGGCAATCGGATCGCTAATCATTACCCACTCCTTCGACTACGGATCACCTATGGATTGTCATCGCTCGCCCAGGCGTTTTTTGACCTGCGCCGGATAGACAAACCAAGGATTCCGTCCCCACGAGGCCACCCGACCCCGCTGAGGACCTGGGCTCCATTTTGGGAGCCTTCGGCAATCCACACTTGCGCGGATCGACGACCTACCAGCTCGACTTCACAACGCCGGGCAGGTTGCCCTTCAGCGCCTGATCGCGGAAACAAATGCGACACAAATCGAACCGGCGCATATAACCGTGTGGCCGGCCGCACATGCTGCAACGATTACGCACACGGATAGCGTACTTGCGGCGCTGTTCCCGGAACGGCATGCACTTCTTAGACACTGAAAACCCTCCTCTGGTCCGACCCACTACGCGTCCGCGTTACTTGCGGAACGGCATCCCCAGCAGCGCCAACAGGCGACGGGCCTCTTCATCGGTTTGGGCCGTGGTCACCACCGTGACCGCCATACCCCGGACCTTGTCAATCTTGTCGTACTGAATCTCGGGCCATATCAACTGCTCACGCAGGCCCAAGCTGTAATTGCCGTGCCCGTCGAACGAATCAGGCGAGATGCCCCGGAAATCGCGCTGGCGAGGCAACGCCACGCTGATCAGGCGATCCAGGAAGCTCCACATCCGTTCGTTGCGCAAGGTGACCGTGACGCCGATGGTGTTGCCTTCGCGCAGCTTGAACGCTGCGATCGAACGCTTCGCCTTCGTGAAGACCGGTTTCTGGCCAGCGATCGTTTGCATATCCGAGGCGGCGGCATCCAACGCCTTCGCATTCTGCAACGCCTCGCCCATCCCGATGTTCAACACGATCTTTTCGATGCGCGGCACACGCATCACATTGTGGTAGTTGAACTCTTTTTCCATCGCCGGTATCACTTCATTCCGATACCGTTCTAATAGTCTCGGCACTGCCATGAAAGTTACTCCTCACGTAGTCACTGCGCGCTGATTGCTGTCCTGACAACCGCAGCTTACCAGCACAACCTACGCGTCGATAGCTTCACCGCACTTCTTGCAGGTGCGGGAGCGGCTGCCATCTGCGTGAATCTTATGGCCGACCCGGGTCGGCTTACCGCACTTCGGACAAAGCAGCATTACATTGGAGACATGGATCGGCGCTTCACGCTCAATGATGCCAAACTGAGTGTTGACATTGCCGGTGCGGCGTTGGTGCTTCTTGATCAGATTTACACCCGCCACAACCACGCGATCGGACTGGGGTTTCCGCTCACCAGCACGGCGCCCCTTGCCCCAACGGGCCCGGACGACGCGCTGGATCTCGCCCTCACTGCCGCGATCGTCGCCAGAAATCACTACAACCCTATCGCCCTTCTTAATATTCATCCTACTTCTCCCACGGGCTGCCCGTTACAGTACTTCCGGCGCCAACGAAACGATGCGCATGAAACCGCGCTCACGCAACTCACGGGCCACGGGGCCAAAGATGCGCGTACCGCGCGGTGTCCTGATCTGGTCAATGATCACCGCGGCATTATCGTCGAACCGAATGGACGAGCCATCAGACCGCTTATGCGGATAGGCTGTTCGCACCACCACGGCCCGCACCACATCGCCTTCCTTAACGGCAGCATTAGGGGCAGCCTGCTTCACGGTGGCAACAATGACGTCACCCAGGTGCGCGTAACGCCGGGTCGAGCCACCCATCACGCGGATGCACAGGATTTCCTTGGCGCCGGTGTTATCAGCCACCTTAAGACGTGTTTCCTGCTGAATCATCTCTCACCTCTCCGCTTAGTTCTCCGCCTGCAGCGGAGTGGTGTCAATCTGCGCGGCGCGCTTGAGGATAGCTTCCACCCGGAAGTGCTTATCCTTGCTGTAAGGCCGCGACTCCACAATGCGCACCTCATCGCCTGGCTGACACTGATTGTCCTCATCGTGCACTTTGTAATGCTTGCTCACGCGGACAACCTTGCCGTAGAGCGGATGGCGGCGCGTGCGGGTTACAACCACGACCACGGTCTTGTCCATCTTGTTGCTGATCACTTCACCGATCAGCCGTTTGCGCTGTGCTTCCATCGCTCACTTCCCTTCTGCCGCAGCCAACGCACGCTCACGCAGGATCGTGCGCAATCGAGCGATCTCACGACGAACCTGGCTCAGCCGGGTCGTGTTTTTCAACTGACCGGTCGCATACTGAAAGCGCAGGTTGAACAACTCCTGATGCGCCTCGTCAAGACGCCGAGCAATCTCAGTCTGGGACAAGTTGCGGATCTCTCTCGGATGCATCAGGCTTCCTCCCCAACCTCGCGGCGCACGAACTGCGTCGGGAACGGCAGCTTATGGGCCGCCAGCCGCATCGCCTCGCGTGCCTCACTTTCAGCCACGCCTGCCACCTCGAACAGGATCAGACCGGGACGAACCACGGCGGCCCAATACTCCACCGCGCCCTTACCGCCACCCATGCGGGTCTCTGCCGGCCGCTTGGTCACCGGATGATCCGGAAACACACGAATCCACAGCTTGCCGCCGCGGCGCAGATAGCGCACGATCGCGCGACGGGCTGCCTCGATCTGGCGGCTATTGAGCCATGCCGGCGCCAATGACTGCAGGGCAAAATCGCCGAAATTGATCTCGTTGCCCCGGCTTGCCATGCCTGTCTTGCGCCCGCGGTGCTGCTTGCGGTACTTAACACGTTTAGGCATCAACATACTCAGAACTCCATTTCGGATTTCGGATTTCGAATTGTGGATTTTTTTGATTGTCTCATGTCGGGCAAGTCCCCGAGTGTCAATCCGCAATCCGCAATCGTCAATCCGCCATCATTCGGCGCCGGGCAGGCGTTCACCCTTATAGATCCACACCTTAATACCGATGCGGCCATAAGTGGTCAGGGCTTCGCCCTTGGCATAGTCAATCTCGGCCCGCAACGTGTGCCGCGGCACACGTCCCTCGCGAATGGTTTCGACACGGGCCATTTCCGAGCCGGCCAGGCGACCACCACAACGGATCATGCAGCCCTGCGCGCCGGACTTCAACGCCCGAAGCACGGCCTGCTTCATTGCCCGCTTGTGCGAGATACGCCGTTGAAGCTGATCGGCAATGCTGGCAGCCACCAGATAGGCATCCATCTCTGGGTGCTCGATCTCAGCGATATCCAGCTTCACCCGCTTGCCGGTCGCTTGCTGCAGGTTATTGCGCAGCAAATTCACCGTGGCACCCTTACGCCCAATGATCACGCCCGGTTTCGCAGAATGCACCGTGATGCGCACCTGGTTCGGGGGGAACCGCTCGATCTCAATCTTCGCGATCTGCGCCTCGGGCAAAGCCTGCAACACCATCTTGCGGATGCGGCGGTCCTCGGCCAGCAAATCGTTGTACTCACCGCCCTCGGCGAACCATCGGGACCGGTGTTTTTCCACCATACCCAGGCGAAAGCCTATGGGATGTACTTTTCGGCCCAAAGCAGCCTCCTTCTACCCTTACTGGCGCTCTTCCAGCACCACCGTGATATGCGATGACCGGCGAATGATCGGCTTGAACCGCCCACGTGCGCCAAAACGTCGCCATTTGCGCAACGGCGCGCCGTCGGCTGTGATCGTGGCGATATACATGTCCTCACGAGACAGGCCCAGATTCTCCTCAGCGTTGGCCAACGCCGATGCGACGGTCTTGGCCACCGGCCCCGCTGCCGACTGGGTCATATAGCGCAGCAGCGCCAGCGCCTGCTCAGCCTGCATCCCACGCACTTGATCGATCACCCACCGGGTTTTCTGCGGGGAGATCCCCACATACTTGGTAATCGCCCGTACTTCCATTCCTCTACCTCTCCTCAGCTTGTGGGCACAGGCACTCCTGCAACCACAAACAGCGAACGGCCCGCGCCATGACGCCGTTACCGCGAGCTCTTCTTCTCACTCTTCACGTGTCCACGGAAGAACCGGGTGGGTGCAAATTCGCCCAACTTATGTCCGACCATGTTCTCAGCAATGTAGATCGGAACATGGCGGCGACCGTCATGGATCGCGATCGTATGACCAACCATCTGCGGAAAGACTGTCGAAGCCCGCGACCAGGTCTTGAGAACCTGTTTCTTGCCGGTGCGATTCATCGCTTCGATCTTCTTCAGCAGCTTGGTTTGCACATATGGACCCTTTTTAAGTGACCGTGACATCCGTCATCCCCCCATCACTTGCTGCTGCGCCGGCGCACAATGAACTTCTCAGTGCGCTTATTCTTGCGCGTCTTATAACCCAAGGCCGGCTTACCCCACGGGGTCTTCGGGCCTGGCATACCGATCGGCGAACGGCCTTCACCGCCACCATGCGGGTGCGAGTTCGGATCCATGGCCGAACCACGTACTGTCGGGCGCCACCCCAGCCAGCGCTTGCGCCCGGCCTTGCCCAGGTTGATGTTAGCGTGATCCGTGTTGCCGACCTGGCCGATCGTCGCCATGCACCCCAACGCGACCTTGCGCACCTCACCGCTAGGCAGGCGCAGCTGGGCATAATCGCCCTCTTTCGCCATCAACTGCGCGGCAGTGCCGGCCGAACGAGCCATTTGGCCACCTTTGCCGGGTTGAAGCTCCACATTGTGCACCATGGTACCCAGCGGGATATTGCGCAACGGCAACGTGTTGCCCACCCGGATCTCGGCCTCCGGCCCCGACATCAGTTGGGTGCCGACTTTGAGGCCCAAAGGCGCCAAAATATAACGCTTCTCGCCATCAGCATACGTGACGAGCGCGATACGGGCAGAGCGGTTCGGATCATACTCAATCGAAGTCACGCGGCCTGGGATACCGTGCTTATCACGCTTGAAGTCAATCAGCCGATACATCCGCTTGTGACCGCCGCCCCGATGGCGCACAGTCACCCGGCCGGTATTGTTGCGTCCCGCTCGTTGTCGCAACGGCCGTAGCAACGACCGCTCTGGCGTGCTGCGCGTGATCTCTTCGAACGTTGAGACGCTCATCCCCCGTCGCCCCGGCGACGTAGGCTTGTACATCTTGATCGCCATGCGAACAAACTCCTGAAGCGGCAATCGGACCGGCGCCTTGGGTTGCGCCGGGGCAGGCGATACTGTTTGCCGTCTTTGCCGCCTGCCTGCTGACGTTGGCGTGTCGGAAAGCCCAACGCACCAACGCGCTATGATTTACACACCCTCGAAGAACTGGATCGTGTTCCCAGGGGCCAAAGTCACCACCGCCTTCTTCAACGCCGGCTTCTTGGTGACGATCGTGCGGCCATAACGGCCTTTCTTCGGTGGGATGTTGACGATATTGACCGCGACAACCTTGACATTAAACGCAGTCTCAACGGCATCCTTGACCTGGATCTTGTTTGCCCGCCCATCCACCGCAAACGTGACCTGGTTGTCAGCATCGGCTTGCGCATTGCTTTTCTCAGTCACGATCGGACGCTTCAATACATCGTAAACGTGCATCTGTCGGCCTCCTCCGCTTAACCCAGGATGCCTTCGAGCACTGCTAGCGCATCCTGCGGGATCAACACGTACTCGTGATTTAGAAGATCCCGGATGTTCAAGTAATGCGCCCGCAGCAGCGTCACATCGGACAAATTCCTGGCCGACCGCTCGACGCTCTCATCGGCCTCGGCCATCAGGATCAGGGCGCTGGCGTCCACCGCCATACGCCGCAAAGCCTGGGCCATCTCACGCGTCTTAGGCTCAGCAACGGACAGCGTATCCACCACCACAATCCGGGCATCAGCCGCCTTGACGGACAGCGCGGAACATAACGCCGCACGCCGCATCTTGCGCGGCATGCGCTGATCGTATGACCGCGGCGCAGGGCCAAAGATAATGCCGCCGCCGCGCCACTGCGCCGCACGGGTCGAACCCTGGCGCGCCCGGCCGGTCCCTTTTTGCTTCCAGGGCTTGCGGCCGCCACCGGAGACCTCGCTCCGCCCTTTAACTTTGTGCGTGCCCAAACGGGCATTGGCTAACTGGCGCAACAACGCCTGGTGCATCAAGGGCTCATTGATCGGCGCTGCGAAAATGGCGTCCGACAGTTCGACCTGCCCGACCTTCTCGCCTGCCATGTTGATTACTGAGACTTCCATCGTCACTTCCCCTGCTTACGCGCCTCGGTGATCACGAGAAGACCACCCTTTGCGCCCGGCACAGCACCGCGCACCGCCAGCAGATTGCGCTCAGGATCAACCAGCTCAACCCGCAGGTTCGAGACCGTCACCGGCGCGCTGCCCATGTGGCCCGCCATCCGCTTACCCTTGTAAATACGGCCCGGCGTGGTGCCCGAGCTGATGGAGCCAGGCCCCCGCAGACGGTCAGATTGACCGTGCGTGCGCGGCCCACCGCGAAAGCCGTGCCGCTTCACGCCACCCTGGAAGCCGCGACCCTTTGAGGTGCCTTTGACATCCACCCGTTCACCGGCCGCAAAAACGTCGGCACGCAACTTCTGCCCGACACTGAAATCAGCCGTGTTCTTCATGCGGATCTCGCGCAAAACGCGCAGCGCAGGCAGATTCGCGTTGCGCCGGCGCAGATGGCCGATCTCACCCTTCGTCAGGCGCCGTGGCTTGGTTTCCTGGTAGCCTAACTGGATAGCGCTATAACCGTCCTGCTGCACAGATTTGATCTGTGTCACAAAACAAGGCCCGGCCTCGATAACTGTCACCGGGACAACGACGCCTCTTTCCGTGAGCAACTGCGTCATGCCCACTTTGCGGCCCAAAATCCCCTTCATCTGTCCTCCCTGGGACTGTCGTGACTCTCCGCTAAAAGAGCCGCATCATCCCCCGCTGGATTTCGGATTTCGAATTGCCCTCTAGCCTGGAATTAATCCGGAATCCGCCAATCACAATTTGATCTCGATATCCACACCCGCCGGCAGATCGAGTTTGGTCAAATTCTCGATGGTCTTGGCGCCGGGATCCATCACGTCAATCAGTCGCTTGTGCGTCCGAATCTCGAACTGCTCGCGGCTGTCCTTGTCGATGAACGGCGAGCGGGTCACCGTGAACTTTTCGATACGCGTGGGCAGCGGTACAGGGCCGATGACAGCAGCGCCAGTACGTTCAGCGGCATCCACGATCTTCCGGACGGAATCGTCAAGCACCCGATGATCGAATGCCTTCAGCCGGATACGAATTCTATTCTTGGCCATTATGCCTCCGTTACGGGTTCAAGGTTCAAGGTTGAAAGTGCGTTCCCGAACCTCCAACCTTGAACCTGCAACCTTCAACTATTCCAGGATCTTGGTGATGACCCCGGCGCCCACCGTGCGACCACCCTCGCGGA
>CAZKEF010000069.1:0-20791 GCA_964551735.1 uncultured Anaerolineales bacterium | reverse complement strand
TCGTCCGGGACTACTGCCTGGATGGTTTTGTTTCCAAGCAACTGGCGCCGGATATCTTTCTGGCATCGTTGAAAGCCATACGGACGGCGGAAAACTAAAGTTACAAAGGATGTATTTTAATGATCCAATCAATCGTGAAAATCATCTTTGGCCTGATGGTGGCCTTCCACGGCTTGCTTCACCTGCTCGGCTTCCTGAAGGCCTTCGACCTGGCTCAGGTCAACCAATTGGCGTTGGCGATCAGCCGCCCCGCGGGCATCTTGTGGCTCCATGCGGCGCTGTTGTTTGTCGTCACGGCGGTGGCCTTCGCCCTCAAGAACCAGTGGTGGTGGGCGGTCGCCATCGTGGCGGCGCTGCTCTCGCAAATCCTCATCTTCACCGCCTGGCAGGACGCCAGGGTTGGCTCCAGCCCCAACCTGATCATCCTGATCGTGGCGCTCTTGACCCTGGGCAGCGTCCGCTTCGAGCGCGGCTACCGGCAGGATGTGTACAACAGTCAGGAACGGGTGCGCGGCCTGGCGGTGGAAACTGTCACTGAGTCCGACATCCAGGCGCTGCCGCGGCCGGTGCAGCGCTATCTGCGCTACGTGGGCGTGGTGGGCCAGCCGAAGGTCGTCAGCATGGTCGCGGAGATGACCGGCGAAATGCGCCAGCGGGGGCGGGCCTATTTCCCATTGACCGCCGAGCAGCACAACTTCTTCGACCGGCCGACCCGCCTGTTCTTCATGAAAGGGCGGATGTTCGGCCTGACCGTGCCGGGCTACCACCGTTATCAGGAAAATAGCGCAGCGATGAATGTCCGTCTCTTTGGGCTGCTGCCGCTGGTCAAGGTGGACGGCGCAGTCATGTTCGAAGCGGATACGGTCACCATGTTCAACGACATGTGCCTGATGGCGCCCGCCACCCTGCTTGATCCGCGCATCACCTGGCAGACGGTTGACGACCTGACGGTCAAAGGAACCTTCACCAACCAGGGTGTCACGATCAGCGCCGTGCTCTATTTCAACGACGAGGGCCAGTTGGTCAACTTCATCTCCCACGACCGGTGGGATGTGTCCGCCATGAAGCAATATCCGTTCTCGACGCCGGTGTCGCGCTATCGTAATCTCAACGGTTACAACCTGCCCACCTGCGGCGAGATGATTTGGCATTACCCGGATGGCGATTTCGTCTATGGCAAACTGGACATCAACAGCGTCACGTACAACATCCAAACAGCAAACCGCTCACAAACCAGGTGACAAGGGGATCTATCCGATGACCGAATCCATGAAACGCACGACGATTGCCGCCTGGGGCATCATGCTGGCGGCCAGCCTGCTACCCAACATCATCGGGCAGGAGGTCTTCGGCCAGGCGCTGCCCTGGCTGGCGATCAAGAGCGGGCTGCTGGCCGCGTTGCTCGCCGCCAGCTTTGTCCTGCCCTGGCTCAAGCCGCTGCGCCCGTATTATGGGTGATCGACGTCGTTAACGGACACACTATGCGGTTTTGCAGGGTAATGCACAGGGCGGTTGACAAAAGTTGCTCATAGCATACAATGATACTGAATGATGCCGTTGAAAGTGCGGTTTCGGTTTCCGCCGAAGGTCTGGTGAACGGAAAGGAGAACATCCATGCGCATCAACGCATATGTCGGGTGCAAGGCCTTCCCTTGCACCGATGTGAAGCACGAAAGCTACGTAATCCCCAGCGTCGAGCTGGATCCGGAGCGCATCTCCGTCATCCTCATCTCCGAGGCCGCGCCGGCCCATCCTGCCGACCATTACTACGCGGCGGGCGACCCGCTCTTTGCCCAGACCACAACGCAGGCGTTCCGCGATGCCGGAGCCGCAGTGTCTAGCATCGCTGACATCCTGGCCCTGGGCGTCTATCTGACCCCGGCGGTCAAGTGCGGCAAGACGGGCTACGGCATCGAGAGGGCAACGGTCGTCGAATGCTCGCACCTCCTGGAGCAGGAGATCGGCCTGTTCCCGAACGTGATCGCGTACCTTCTGATGGGCGACGTCGCCATCCAGGCGGTCAACGCCATCGCCAAGCGCGCGGGTGCGCCGCGCGTGATCCCGGCGGGCCCCACCTACAAGATCCGTGACCAGGCGGCCGAGCGGCCATTCCTGTTCCGCGGCGCGCGGGCCTTCCCGTCGTATCTGCAAGCCGGGCCCAGCTTCTTCATCGAGAAGAGCAAACGCCGCATGATTGCGGAGGATATCGCCGCTGCGCTGCGGGTGGCGCAGTCACAACCGTCGAGGAGCCAGTTCACATGAACCGTCAGCTTGACCGCAGGGGCATCTGCTCTTTCCTCGCCATCACGGTCATCAACAAGTATGCCATCAAGGGCGGGCTGATCCTGGCCGGGTTCCGGGTGACAGAAGTCGATCATTTCAACCGGTCACCGGCTTGAGGGTCTGGAAGTGCCGCTCTATGCGCCGGGCCGTCGCCTCCTCGCCAGGTGGCACCGGCACCTCGACAGTGTACGATTCGTACAAGGTGGCATTGGTCCGCGACAGCGAGCGCAGGTGAAAGGCCAGGCGCATCGGGCCGCCGTCCTCGACGACCGAGACCCCTTCCATCCCCGCGAGGGGCCGGTCCCAGGTGTGCAGTAGGCCGTTAATGAACAGGGCGTTGGTGGCAATGAAGGCCTCGCCGCTGCTGCGCAGGGCGCGGCGACGCTGGAGGTACGGCATGCCCACAGCAAAAGCGCCGACCAGGAGCAGGACGCCGACCATAAGCCCCACAAACAGCGGCATATCCTCACCCTGTCCCTCCCAGAAGCCAATAGCCACAAAAATCGCGACACAGGCCACCATCCAGGCTGCGACAATCAGAAGCAGACCCCGATTCCTCCCCCTGGACTGCTGGAAGTCGCGCTCTGCCTGGGCGCGGAGCTGTTCCGGCGAATAGATCCAATGAGCAAGCAGGTTCTGACCGGATAGGACAGCGGTCAGCCGCCGCGCCCGGAGGCCAAAGATCGCCGTGGTAATCAACCCCACGATAACGAGGAAAAGGCCCAGGAACTGCATGGCAAAGCCGGAGGCCATCATGTCCAGGTTGGCCAGGGGAGGCAGCAGGATCAGCAACAGACCGGCCACGCCCAGCCCAACGCCGGCCAGAATGCCCGGCATCTCTGGATTCCGCTTCATCCTGGTCATCTCATCCTCCTTCTCGTGCGATACGATGCATCACCCAGGCGTTACGCCATCGAAATCTGAGCAGCTTGCTAACCGATTGAGACGTGCGCTCGGCCGTGGAACACGCTTCAAGCTGGCAGCAGCAGTCTAGCACACTTGCACCGCAGGCCAAACTCGCCAGCTGTGCGATTCACGTTTCACAGCTGCCGGTGCGCTCCCTCATGTGCAACCAGATGCCCTTGAGGGTGGGCACGCGATAGGGGGAGCTCCATGACGAGCGGAGCCAGGTCTTTGCCTTTGAACAGGGTGCGCTTGAGAATCATGCCCAGCACGATGGCGGTGACGATGCCCAGCAGATAGAGGGCAGAAATGACCAGGCCGCCTGTTCTTGAAGGTGGACGCCATCATGAAGGCTGCCGACGAGGTTGCGCCGGTGCAGAATGTCGCCGCTATGCTCGAGATGGCGCACCAAATGGAAGAGAACAGCTGAGCGAACGCGACACCCCACACGCAGCTTGACACTGGATTGCTGTACGCTTATGATTGCAAACAAGTGGCATTTGCAACAGATCGAGGGAGTCCATGCCTGGTCAAACACGACTGCACAACACCCTGCGCGAGGCGGGTCGGCGCCTGACCGGCCAACGACAACTGCTGCTCGAGGTGCTCGAAGAGCACGGCGGCCACCTGGATGCTCACGAACTCTACCGCCTGGCCCGCGAACGCGACCCTCACCTGAACCTCTCCACAGTGTATCGCACCGTCGGCCTGCTGCGCGACCTGGGCCTGGTGGATGAACAGCACCTGGGCGAAGATCACCATCATTACGAGCTTAAGACGCCTGCGACGCATTATCACCTGGTGTGCACCGCCTGCGGCGCGGTGGTGGAGTTCACCAGCCCGTTGATCGAGGCGCTCAAAACAGCGATCGCGCAGGAGTATAACTACACTATCGCCGAAGCGCAGGTAGAATTGCTGGGTTTCTGTGCGGCCTGTGGCGAGGCCTCGGCTGTGGCGCCGGACGCGACGCAGCAGGTCCAGAAGACGCGCCCAAAGGAGGGCGTGATGGACATGTTGCGCCGATCGCTGCGGCAAGGAAACGGCCACCACGACCACGCGTCCCACGGGGAACAAGCGACCGCCCTGCAGAAGTTGGAGACCGGCAGCACCGGTCGCGTAACAGCCCTCACCGGCGGCCACGACCTGGTGGCGCGGCTGGCGGCGCTGGGGCTCACGCCGGGCACGATGTTTGAGGTCGCCCAAAACCCGATCCACGGGCCGGTGATCGTGTTGGTGCGCGACACGCGGCTGGTGTTGGGACGCGGCGAGGCCGTACACGTACTGACGACTCCGGTGGAGGCTTCGACGTGAGCTCAGCCGAACGGCGTGGGACGGCGGGTAAGCCATCTGTCGAGCAGCCGTTGACTATCGCACTGGTCGGCCAGCCCAACGTGGGCAAATCGGTCATCTTCAACATGCTGACCGGCTTGTCGCAGCATGTGGCCAACTGGCCCGGCAAGACCAGCGAGCAGCGGGTGGGCGAGTACCGCCAGAACGGCACGACGGTGCGCGTGGTGGACCTGCCCGGCATCTACAGTCTCACTGCGAACTCGGAAGAGGAGCGCATCGCGCGCGATTACATCATCCGCGAGCAGCCCGATGCCGTGGCGATGGTTGTGGATGCTGCGGCGCTGGAGCGCAACCTGTACCTGCTGGCCGAGCTGCTGCATCTGCCGATCCCCGTGGTGATCGGTCTCAACCAGATGGATATGGCCGGGCAGCAGGGGCTACGGATCGAGCCGCACGTGCTGGAGGCGGCGCTGCGCCTGCCCGTGATACCCATGGTGGCTAACAAAAACCAGGGGGTGCGCGAGCTCATCGAGGCCGCTATCCGGGTTGCCCAACGACCCGAGGTCTTCGCACCGCAACGACCGGACATCCGCGAGGATCACGCGGCGGTGCTGGCCCAGGTCGGCCAATTGATCGCTGGCCACGCCCCCGAGCCCTATCCCGAAGACTGGATCGCGCTGAAGCTGCTGGAAGGGGACGCCGAAATCACGGCCATGATGCGGCCCCGGCTAGGCGAGCAGTGGGACGCGCTCCATGCCATCCTGATGCGCCATGAGGACGCCGTGCTGGCGGTGGCCGGCGGCCGCTATGAGTGGATCGGCCGGATGGTGCGCGCGGCCGTCACCCGGCCGCGCCCTGGCCAGGTCACTCTCACTGACCGGGTTGATCGGCTGGCCACGCATCCCCTGGTCGGCCTGCTTGTCCTGGCAGCCGTGCTCGGCGTGATGTTCTGGCTGACGTACAGCATCGGCACGCCGCTGCAAGAGTTCCTGGACACCCACCTGGTGGTGGCCGGCGCGGACTGGACGCGCGGCGCGTTGGCTGCGGCCCCGCCCTGGGTGAGCAGCCTGGTGGCCGATGGCATCATCGCCGGCGCAGGGTTGGTTTTGACCTTCCTGCCGATCCTGCTGGTCTTCTTTGCGGCGCTGGGCGTGCTGGAGGACGTCGGCTACATTGCCCGCGCGGCCTACATCACCGACCGCTTCATGCACCTGATGGGGCTGCACGGCAAAAGCTTCCTGCCGCTGTTCCTCGGCTTTGGCTGCAACGTCCCCGCGGTGATGGCCGCCCGCACGATTGACTCGACCAAGGCCCGGCTGCTGACGATCCTGCTGGCGCCGTTCGTGCCGTGCCCTGCGCGCATGAGCGTGGTGGCGATCCTGGCGCCGATCTTCTTCGCAGGCAACGCGCCTTGGGTTGCGCTGGGGCTGATGGCGCTGACGCTGATCGTGTTGGCCGTGGTAGGCCTGCTGCTGCACGAGCTGTTCCTGGGGGGAGAACACGTGGCGCTGATCATGGAGCTGCCACTCTATCACTCACCCGACCTGCGCGCAATCCTGCGCTCCATCCGCGAGCGGCTCATTGACTTCCTGCGCGTCGCGGGCAGCATCATCCTGGTCGTCTCGGTGCTGTTGTGGGCCCTGCTCCACCTGCCCACCGGTCGGGTGGAGACCAGCTACCTGGCGACCTTTGGCCACCTGCTGGCCCCCGTCGGCAAGCCGATGGGGCTAGACTGGCAGTTGATGGTAGCGCTGGTCACCAGCTTCGTCCGCAAAGAGAACGTCATCGCCACCCTGGGTGTGCTCTACGGATCGGGGCATGCTGAAGGCGGGCTGACCGAGATGCTATCCGGCGCGCTGACACCGGCCGCGGCGCTGGCGTTTATGGCGGTGCAGATGTTGTTCGTTCCGTGCGTGGCCACCGTGGCCGCGATCCGACAGGAGACGCGCAGTTGGGGCTGGGCTGCCCTCAGCATCGCGTTGCCGCTGGCCATCTCGCTGGGACTGGGGACAGTAATCTACCACGGCGCAAGATGGTTGGGCTGGTGAGCGCGCCACCCACCAAAGATCCGTTCCGAGGATTCACTCATGGATCAGACAAAAGCGTTTGCCGAGGAACAAGCCGCGGCGTTGCTGGTGATAGACGTACAGCAGGGGCTGTTCCGCAAGTCCACGCCCATCTATCGGGCCGAGGCGCTGCTGAACACATTGGCCGCGCTCATCACGCGCGCCCACGCGGCCGGCATGCCGGTGGTTTACATCCAGCACGCCTCCGACAAGGTGCTGCCGTTCGGTTCGGCCGATTGGCAACTCCACCCCCGCCTGCAGCCCGCCGAGGGCGATCTGCTGGTTCACAAGCAGCACGGCAACGCGTTCGAGGACACGTTGCTGCACGATGCGTTGGCATCCCGCGGGATCCGCCGCGTCATCGTGACAGGGCTGGTGACGCATGGCTGCGTCAAGGCGACCTGCCTGGGCGCGCTGGCGCTGGGCTACGCGGTCGTGCTGGCGGCGGACGGCCATTCCAGCTACAGCAAGGACGCAGCACGACTGGTCGAGGAATGGAACCACAGGCTGGATGCTGCCGGCGCGCAGGTCATGCCGGCTGCCCAAATCGCGTAGGGGCGATCCTTGACCCGGACAGGCCGGAAGCAAGCAGGCTCGGCAGCACTAAGACACAAAGACACCAAGTCCTTCAATTCGCCTCTTGGTGCTTGCGTGTCTGGGGTGACTGACGTTTTTGCGCTCAAGATGACTGGCATTGTCCATGAAAGGAGCAGCTATGGAAGATCAGCTGGGCAACGTCACCACAATTGACGAGTACATCGCGACCTTTCCAGCGGACATCCAGCGTATCCTGGACGGGCTGCGCGCAGCCATCCGCGCGGCCGCGCCCGACGCCACGGAAAAAATGAGCTACCGGATGCCCACCTTTGCGCAACACGGCAACCTGGTGCACTTCGCCGTCCATCAGCAGCACATCGGCTTCTATCCTGCGCCCAGCGCGATCGAGACGTTCCGCGACGAGCTGGCCGCGTACAAGAGCTCCAAAGGCGCGATTCAGTTCCCCCTCGGGCGGCCGCTGCCGCTGGACCTGATCCGCCGAATGGTCCAGTTCAGGGTGGCTGAGAATCAGAGGCGCGCCGGGTTGAGATCGCATCCTACCCTGCGCGGCCGTCCTTACGCGGCCGCCGATCTGCCGGCCATTCAGGCACTGTGGCCCGCCTGCCGGCCGGCCGCCTGGCAGACCGACTTCCCCAGCCCAGTTGACCTGGCCGAGCTGCTGGCCGCGCCGGAGGCTATCGGCCGAGCGCAGGTATGGGTAGACACGGCCGGCCGGGCCACGGCCTACGCCTTAATCGATGATTATGACAACCTCTGGTTCGACCGACTGCCGGGTGCGAACGACGATGCGACCGGTGACGCGCTGGTGGCGTGGGGCATCGCCTGTGCGCGGGGCCTGGCCGCGCAACGGAGCAGGCCCGCCGTCCTGGACACCGCCTGCCGCGGCGAAGATCGCGCGCGCATCGCCCTGCTCCGCCGGCGCGGCTTCGTCGAGCAGCAAGTCCGCACCTTGAGGTATGTGCGCTCCCTGTCCGAGCCGATCCCCACGCCAGCCCTGCCCCCGGGCTACACCATCCGGCCGATCGCGGGCGAGGCGGAAGTCGAGGCGCTGGTCGCGCTGCACCGGGCCGCGTTCGACACCGAGCGCATGACCGCGGCCGAGCGGCTGACCTGGATGCGCTCGCCCGACTACGACCCCGGCCTGGACCTGGCCGCGGTCGCGCCCGATGGCAGCCTGGCAGCCTACTGCTTCTGTGCGATCTACCGAGAGGAGAACCGCCTGAGCGGCCGGAACGAGGGCGTCACCGATCCCTTGGCAACGCACCCCACCCACCGGGGTCGCGGGCTGGCGCAGGCGCTGCTGTGCGCCGGCATGTCACTGCTGCGGGCCCGCGGGGCCGAGATCGCCGCCCTGGGCACCAGCAGCGACAACCCCGCCATGCGCGCCGCCGCGGAGGCCGTCAGCTACCGGGTTGAGTCGGAACGGGTCTGGTTAAGTTGGGGGGAGGACACTGCAGCCTTCCCGATCCAGCAGGATGCTTGACACAAAACAAGGTGTCATCGTCCGCGAGGCAGAGAGCCCAACCCGGCGGAAACCCCATTTCTCTGCGTTCATCCGCGTTCGTCCGCGTCCGCTCGTCAATTCACCCCGCCCTTGCCGCAACCGGCAATGTAAAGGTGAACATGCTGCCCGCGCCCGGTTCGCTGGCCGCGGTGATGTCGCCGCCGTGGGCGCGAATCAATTGGCGGGCGATGGCCAGGCCCAACCCCGCGCCGCCGGTCGGCCGCGCGCGGGCGCGGTCGGCGCGGTAGAAGCGGTCGAAGATGTGGGGCAGGTGCTCGGCCGCGATGCCCGCGCCGGTGTCGCGCACCGAGACGGCCACCTGGCCGGGCCAGGTTTCGGCCGTGACGATAATGCGGCCGCCCGCGGGGGTGTAGGCGAAGGCGTTGGCCAGCAGGTTGCGCAGCACCTGGCCCACCCGCTCGGGGTCGGCGTCCACGAGGGGCAGGCCGGCGGGCAGGGCCACGGCCAGCGCCAGGCCCCTGGCGTCGGCCTGCACCCGGCAGTGTGGTTCAGCTCGTTCACCTCCACCACCTGGTTGAGGTGCGTGCTGAGGACGATGGTGATGCCGCCCCGCTCCGGTCCGTTTGGCCGACATGTTCCAGTGCGTTGGAGATCCTTCAAGCCAAGCTTAGCACTAGGACGGGCGCGCGTCGTCCAGGAATATCATCCTGGACGATGACTTTCCGGAGGGGGGAAGGGCGTTCTGCTTACGATACTCGGAGGGGGTCAGGCCGGCGGCGGCGCGCGAAAGCCGGCGAACAACGATACGGGGGACGCCCTGCCGCCTGGCCGTGCGCAGCCAGGCGGCAGGGCGCTAACGGGCTGTCAGATCAGTGTCCATGTCGCAGGCGACACAAGCGGGGATCAAAACGCAGTCATCCGCGTTCATCCGCGCTCGTCCGCGTCCGATTTTCGGGTTTGGGGCGTGCTCAGCGCCGGATGAGCGGCAGGTAGAGCAGCCGCGGCCGGATCACGGTGCGGATTTCGGCGCTGCTGTTGCCGGCTGCGTCGGCCGCGCGCACGGTGATGTCGTTACGACCAGGGGCCAGCAGCACCCACGCCCGGAACGTGCCATCGGCCGCGCTCACCGGCACGGCGTACCCGGCCACCGTGACCAGCGCACCCGGCTCGGTTTGCCCGGTCACCTCGACGGTGTCGGCCCGGGTCACCGTGCCGGCAGCCGGGCTGGTGACGGCCAAAGCCGGCGCCACGGTGTCGAGCACGATGGTGCGCGTCATCTCAACCGTGTTGCTGACCGCATCGCTGGCCGTGATGGTGACCAGGTTGGGGCCTTCAAACAACGGCACCGCGCTGCTGAACGCGCCGCCGCTGTCCACAGGCGCCGCCATGCCGTTCACGTAGACGACCGCGGCCGGCTCGGTCACGCCGGTAACGGTGGCCGGGGTGACGTTAGTGGCGGCCGGCGCATCCACCACCAGGAAGGGCGGCGTGACGTCCGGCGCAATCCACACCGGCACCGACTGCACGGTGACGGCATACCCCGGCTTCTCCACGGTCAGGCGATAGCTGTCGGTGACCGGGGCCGTCGCATAGATCACGGCCTGGCCCGCATCGTCGGTGAAGTATGCGGCCAGTTCCTGGGTGCCCGACAGGACCGCGCTGGCGCCCACCACCGGCACGCCCCACTCGTTGTACACGGTCAGGGTCAGCGGCCTGGTGGCGCCCAACAGGATGCGGCCTTCAACGGCGACGTTCAAGACACTGATGTCGTCTACGATGAAGTAGGCCACGTTGCCGATGCAGCGATAGTCGGGCTTGCTCAGGCGCACCTCGACGCTGTGGGTGCCGGCCGGGCCGGCAACCATGATGGCCTGGTAGCGCCCCGTACCCAGTTGCGTCACAACGGCCGTGGTGACCACGCCATCCGGCCCCTGGCTGGTGACGGTGAGATCGGCATCGGTCAGGGCGTAGGTGGCGTTGCGCACCGAGATGTCCAGCGTCACGGTATCGCCCGCGGCATAGATGATCTCGTCCGGGTACACCTCGGCGAAGAGCGTGTCAACGGCTTCAATATAGAAATCAGAGGCGCGGTAGGCCGCGCCGTTGAGCGTGGTGCGCACGGCGTAGTGGCCCGGCCCTGGGAAGGCCGCGCCGGGCGCCGTGAAGGCGCACACCTCCGTCGCGCCAGGCGCCACGGTGACGGTGCAGGTTTTGCCGATAACAGGCGTCGGGGGCGTGCTTGCCGTGTCCAGTATACTGATGGCGACCACGGTGGTGGTGATGGCGGCGCCGCTGTTGGTGACGGCCAGCGGTATCGCCACGGCCGCGCCGGGCGCGTAGGTGGCCGCATGCGCATAGTTGATCGCGATGCTGGCCCCCTCGCCAACGACGTAGGCCAGATCGTGCACCGCCAGCGGGATCAAGTCTTGCGTCAGCCCGACCTGCAGCCGATACGCGCCCGCGGCCTGGGGGACGAAGGTGTAGTCCACCGTGCGGGCCTCGCCGGGCGCCAGGTCGAGGGTCCACGCGTCCATATGGTCGCCGTCCGACGCGATGGCGGTCAACATCAGCGTGCCAGTGTTGGAGACGGCGCTCGTGTTGCGCACCGTGATGGCTGCAGCCAGCGGTTGGCCCAGCGCCAGTGTGGTATCTGCGAGCGCGGCGTCGAGGGTCACCGCGGCGGCCGTCACCTGGAACGGCACCGCCGTGGCCGCGGCCCCGACGTGCTCGCTGTCGTGCAGCGCGGAGACCACGCGGTAGGCGCCGGGCGGCAGCCGGTAGGCGAAGGTCGCGGCCACTTGGGCGCTCCCGCCCGCGGCCACGGCCTGGGGTCGCAGCGCGATGTCAATCACATCGCCATCGGGGCTGTAGAGGGACTGCTCGACCAGCGGGTTGATGGCCGCCGCGCCGGGGTTGGTGATCTGCGAGGCGACGACCAGCGCGCCGCCGCTCCGCGTGACCTCGGCAGTCACCGCGCCCGCGCCCACCGCCGCCACGCCGATCTCGCTGGTCAACGTATCCAGCCCTTCGCCGTGCTGGCTCTGCACCGCCGGGGCGACGTAGTTCACCGCCTGGATGTGCATCGCGATAGTGAGCAGGACCAGGAACCAGGTTCCGGCGTACTTGGCGATGCCGGCCTTGGTCAGGATCAGGCTGATGAGCGCGGCCGCCGACTTAATGATGAGCGGCACGGCAAGCCCCAGCGACACCACCGTGAACTTGATCGCCAAGACAATGAGCAGCAATATCGCCAGCGCCAGGAGGATGTACCCCAGGTACTCCAGCACCCAGGACAAGAACGTCCAGTTCAGATCCTCCCAGCCCAGGGTCGTCGGCCCGACGTAGATGGGGGGCACGCCGTTATAGCCGGGGATCACTTCCCATTCCACCCGATCCCGGATGGCGCGCACATAGCGGCTCACGATGCCGCCCATGCCATCGGTCCAACTGAACGCGCTGTGGCTGTCCACAAAATCGTTGTATTGCACCTGCCGGCTGTCAATGCCGTCGCGGATGGGCGCGAAGTCCGTGGTGATGGCGTCGTGCGCAGCCTCATGGATCGGCTCCTCGACCTTGTTCTGCCACCACGCCAAGATCTGCGCTGCGAAGCTGGTGATCTCACTGATGCTGGATTCCAGCTTCACCGCGGGGATGTGCGCCGTCTCGCCGATCGTCCTGAGCAGGTCGTCGGCCAGGAAGCTGACCAGTTGGGTGATGGATTCCAGGATCAGGTCGGAGAGGCTTTCCTCGTACCGGCCGGCCACCATGCTGGCCATGTCGTTCATTTCGGTGTAGGCTGCGACGCGCAGCTTCTCCGCTTCGTTGATGGCCTTCTGCTTTTCGGGGTCAATCACCCGCACGTCCAGCGGGCCCTGGGTGTCAATGGGGCGGTCGTTGAGCCACAGCTCCGACCGCACCGTGTAGGCGCCCTGGGGCCAGGGGCCAAAGGTGATATCGGACACAAGCTGGCTGCCCGTGGCGCCCACGGTCACGGTGCGCTCGATCGCGGCCCGGACGATGCCGCCCTGCAGCAGGTAGACCTTGAGTTGGTAAGTTCGGATGATGCCGGTGGGGTTGAACACGATGACGCGCGGCCGGATGGCGTCGGTGACCTCGAGCTGCGAGGCCACCGTGAGCTGGCTGGTCCCTTCGGCGCCGGGCGTCGAGCTGAACTGGCCGATGGCCCGCGCGATGGCTTCGGCCACCTGCTGCCCGCTGCTGCCCGTGTTTTCCACGCTGCCGCCGGTCTCGGCGGCCAGGTCGTCCACGCAGCTGATGTAACCCGCGCCGCCCGGCACCAGGCCGATCAGCGCGGCGTTGGCGCTCTTCAACGCCAGCACGGTCTGATCACGACTGGGACCCGGATAACCGGAGGTGTTGGCGGGCTCATGGCAGTCGGCGTCGGTGGCCAGCAGGATCACCCGCTTGGCGCCGGCGCGAAAGCTGGGCTGCTGCCCGACCGGGGTGTCTACCGGGTCCGTACACGTTCCGCCGCCATCGCTGTCTACGCAGGGATGGCCGGGGGTCAGGGCGTAGTAGAGCGCAGCGTACTGCGCTTCCGGTGTGTCATAGCCGCCCGAGGCCGTGAGCAGGTTGACGCCAGCCCCGAACTCGCTCTCCACGGCCGTCAGGTCCTGCAGGCGCCGGTAGACCCAGTCGCCAGCGTCGCCCCAGGGGTAACGCGCATAGTCGCGCAGGCCAGAAACGCCCATGCGGAAGCCGGCCTGCGCCATGCCCTCCACCGAGTTCCAGATCTCGGGGGCCAGCGCCACCAGGCTGCCGATGTCGTCGCCCATGCTACCGGTCTCATCCTGCAGCAGCAGGATATCCAGCGGCACATCAATCACCGGCAGCGCTTCCGCTTCCACGGTCAGCACCAGGTTGCCGCCGCCCGGTGCGCCATAGTCGGCCACCTCCAGGTAGTAGACCACGCCGGCCTCGGCCACGAAATCAATCTGTGACTGCGTGGTCCCGCCGAAGTCGTCGTTGCAGGCGATGGCGGTCAGCGCGCCCCGGCTGCCGGTGAAGGCCGCCACAACCGTGTCGTAGTCGCTGCCGAAGCTCTTGATGTAGAGACGCGCGGCCGCGGCCAACTGCACGCGATACCAGATGGTGTTGGAATTGGCGCCCGAGCCGCAGGACATGGCTGGATCATCGGCCGCGACCGTGGCGTCAACGGTGTACGCGGTAGCAACGTAGGGCAGAATTGCGATGGGGAGCGCGGCGTCGAAATCGTCGTTCGCCGGGGGTGCCGCAAGCCCGGTGGCCGCGTCTGGCTGCTGGTCGAGCGCCAGCTTCAGTTCCCACGGGGTCGTCGGCGCCGCGGGTGTGACCTGCGGCGCCTGACGTTGGGGTGGGGGCTGGGCTTGGGGCGGCATCTGGCCCTGGGCCCACGCCGGGGGCGCGGCCCCGGCCATGACGATCAACAGGATAGCAAGCAATGACATGGTGAGAACAACGCGCTGTGTGCCCATACTCCGGGACCTCCTGTGCCCGCGAGGGACGACGCGTGACCTCCCAATCCAAGCCGCACGGCGCCCGGCTGCGCGGGGGAGGCCGTGAGCGGGCGCAGCCGGGCGCGGAACCTTGGGTTAGCGCCACTCACGATTATCGCGCCGCGGGGCACAAAGTCAAGTGGGGTATGCCGCAGCCAGGGCGGCCATCACGCTCGTTCACCGGCCGCCAGGGAAGCCAGGCAGGCCGCGCGCCCCAACGGAATCCTGCAGGCACAAGATGGCGTGATCAGGGTATCGCCGTCCACCTCAACCAGTTTCATGTCCCAGCGCCTTGCCGGTTGACTCCCGATCCACAAAGTAGAACGGCTCGGCCTGCAGCCGGACCACCGCCGCGGCCAGCAGCGCCTCGCCCCGGATCAGGTAGCTCGGCGCCCGGCCCACCACGCCTTGCACCAGGGACGCGCCGGACAGCAGGCCGGCCACGCGATCATACCGCTGCGTCACGCCCTGAAAGTCGTGCGGCAGGTATTCCCGCCGCCACGTCCGGCGGCTGGCATCGGTGAGGGTGTAAACAACGGGCGCGCCGAACAGGTAGGGCGGCGGCGCGTGTTCTTCGACGGCGTGCATGGCCGTGTTAGGCAGCAGGCCGCAGCCGAGCATGAGGATCTTGCCGGGGGCATACAGCAGCTTGCAGAACGGCGAATGCGGGCCGCACGGCGTATGATCCGCGTCGTGGTCGCCCAGCCAGGCGCACACGTGCGCGCCCACGCCGCAGACGGAGTGCGTGGGATGCACGCTCCGCAGCGTCCCGGTGCGCCGACGAAAGTATTCCGGCAGAAAGCCCACGCAGGATGGCGTGAGATCGGTGTCGTGGACATCCGGCGGCTCCTGCAAATAGGACAGGGCCGGCATCAGCAGGGTGCCGTTGTCGCCCACCGCCGCCAGCAAGGCCCCCAGGATGCGCTCCGGGGCCGTGACCCCCAGCGCCTTGAAGGACGCGTGCACCATCACGGTGTCGCCGTGCGCCAGCCCCAGCGCGCGGAGCTGGCCGACCAGGGTGGCGTGATCCATGCGATTGCCCCTCCGGCCCCGGCGCGTGCCCGGACCGCCTGCCGTGGTGCGGTCCCGGGCCGGCCCGCGGACGCGCGTGCCGGGGGCGCCCACCGACCGGGAGACCACCCCGCCGCGCGCCCCTATTGTACCCCGGTTCGGCCGGCCGGTACAGTTTGCGGGACTTTTTCATCGCCGACGGCGACCGCGGAGGTATGCCTCAAGCTTTGCATTATCCGTGGCACTGAGATTGATAATTTCGCTAGGATCAATCAGGTGCTTATCGAAGTTCGGGATGTATAGCTGCCACGCGCCGAACCCGCCGAGAGTGTCCGGGAGGTACACTTTCTGTCCGTTTCCATAGTCAACGTAGCTAGACCACCCGCTCAATGCTCCATGCTGCATCGTCAATGTCGTGCCTTGGGGAGGTGCCTTCTGGATGCTGTCCTGTGGAGCAAATTGCCCCCAGAATGCATATACATCGCGCCTGAGCACAATCTCGACATACCAGTCGAGTTTGTTCCAATCGAGCGACACTGCCGAGATGAACCGGATCAAATCGCGGAAGGTCACCGTCTCACCAAGCCGCGAGTTCTCCTTGGCCACCTCGACGAGTTCAAGTGCCCCGTATTCGCTCTCCTGAAACGGTTCGACCGTTGACCACCACGAACTCAGCAGGTTGCGCGTCCAATCTTCCTGGTTGCGCAGCCATATCTCCTTGTACTGATTGGCCTTGAAAAGTCGAGTACCTGCGGGCAGACGCACGACCTTGGCAATCCGCCGTGCTCCATCCTTACCTTTGAGTCCGCGCTTTCCATATAGACTTTTGATTGACCGAGTGGCGTCGTTCCATTTGAGGAACGCACCACTAACCGACAGATCGAGCGCCTGGAAGTGCGCCTCTGTCAGCTCCACCGTAGGATCAATCGTTTTGGGGTCTATCGGAGCGCCTTGGCCCGCCTGGTTGATAGCGCGCGTGCCGTAGGCGCCTGGAGCTGCGGTGGTTGAACCCGCCTGAGGAGCAGCGTTATCCCTCAGGCGAGCAGGAGGAAAGGGGCTACTTCAGCGGCCACCTCCCCAAGCTCCGGGCCGACGGTCTCGGCTGCCTCTCCAAGCTTCTCGGCGTCACCCTCTCCGCCGCCGGTCAGTTCCGACATCATGTCTCCAGGGCCGCCCCCTTCGACCTCCTCCTCGGGGTCGGATTGCATCCCTCCCAGGGTGGTCGAATCCATGCCGCCCTTCTGCATGGCCGTCTGGCCAAGGTCCTTGACCAGGTCCATGAATTTCGCGAGATTCTGGGAAGCGAGTTTAGCCGCGTTATCGGCGCCGGCCGCAGCATGCTGGCTGGCGGCGAGCGCCAGTTCCTTGATGACACTCGATCCGCTCATATCCCGGAAGATATTGCTGGCCATCATCTGGCTTGCCGCTGTAAACCCGGCCGGATCGGGAAGCGCCGCCAGTTGATCGAGCTTCGCCGCCGACTCGTTAAGCTGCCCGGTTGACGTGTTGATATCACGAGCACGGCCCCCGGCCTGCAGGGGACTGATCTGCGACGGCAAGATCGGAATCATCGAGTCCTGCCACTTCCAGAAGCGCGTCAGATCAATCTTCTCGGCGGAAACTGCCTGCCCCAACACCGCCTCGCCGAATACACCACCCGTCGGGACAGCGACCGAAACGGAGTGACTCATGGTCGCCCCGTCGTCGGCCGCGTCGGGGGAATCAATGTACCGTTTGAGGAACGCTTTCCTTTGTCGGTCATTGTCGAAGAGCCAACGGTATCCGACGTAATTACCGGTGAGCGTGACCGGTCTCGGGTCCACCGACTCGGACAAGGCCCGCGACGCGTCGCTCGGCCACTTGAGGCCGCGCAGGCTCTCGATGACCGCGCCCGGTTCCTGTGCGACCCACATCACCTGGTTATAGAAAAGCTTTTCGTGGTTCAGTCGGGGCAATATCGTGTGGGAGGCCGCATCGTCCAACAGACCTATTGCGTCTATTGCCCACCCGGATCGGCCGAAAAATCCCAGCGCCCCGTCCAGATAAATGGGCCCAAATCGCCCTACTACACCTGAGTCTCCGCTGGTGGTAATGAGGGTTTCTGTGTCGCCGTATGGGCCATATGATTTTTTGTTGGTGGTGATGGTTAGGGAAATGACAACTGGTGTGTTCAGGTGGGGACACGTATTGATTCGTCCATCGACGTGCAAGAGCTCTTCGTCATCCCCAAACGCAATCACGACTTCTTCTGAATTACTCTCTTTATATGAACCATGAACTTTTCCCGCTCTTTCGCTGCCATCACTTTGGAGCCATTTGGTTTGAATTGAATCAATTCTTTCCTTACTATGGGTGATCGTAATCGATTCAATCCTTGTGACTCGGGTCAGGTCATCAGCAAATGGTTGTCCGCCCGCGTTATTACCATATTGGAGGCTTTTGATGGGCTCTTTTTCCAATGGCTGTCCTGCCGACGGTTGTTCTGAAGTATGGGACTTGATCCACTCCTTGATATCACTGGCAAGTGCAGTATCGCCCCGCATTTGGGCCGCCCGAACGAATTGGTTGCCGAACCGAAACAGATGCTCCCTGCGGATATCAGCGACCTCCATGGGGAGATAGATCAATCGTTCGGCGTCAATGACCTTCGTTGTCAGATCGAAGACCTCGACCACCTCGAAATACAGCATCGTCAACGCGTGCGCATGGTTGTAGTTTGCAACGACACGAGTCGTGAGTTGTTCGGATTCGGCCTGGCTGGTTTCCCGCACGACCGAAGCCCGGCGAGATCGACTGGCCTGAGCGTTGCGCGTGGTTGCCTCGTTGATCCGCTGGTTCTCGCTCAGCGACAGGTCCCGCGTGCCGTCGCTGTAGTTCGTGCTATAACCAGTCGTGGTGTTCGCCCCACCCCCAGCCGAGAAGAACGGTAGCGAAAAGCCGCCCTCTGCATCCACCGAAGCGGAGGCGGCGAACGAGCTTCCCTGCTGTACCTCTTTCAGCGTAGCTTGTTGTACGTCATCTACTGCACGATTGCGCTGATCTGTAGCCGAGGTGCTGTCATCTTGTTGGGTTGATTCTTGAGCAGACCCGCTCTCCTGCCGATGCCATTCCACAACGGCCACCTGGGTCACTTCGCCGGGCGCAAGCGTGATACTGTGCAGCAGATTGCCGAGTGCGAGTCCGCGCGCATACCAGCCTTGCTCGTGGGTGAGGAGCACGCCGGTGGCGGGCAACTGCGCGGCGGCGACAGGCTTGATTTTGAGCGGGCCGCTGATGACTGCGGCATCGGCGGATCCGTTGCTGGAGATGAGGTGTGCGGTGACGAAGTGCATCGCATCGGAGACCGGGAGCTTACCCATCCGGGGAATCAGGTACTCGGGCGTGTCGGGTAGGGTCGCACGACGCCGGGGACGCGCTGGCGACATCAACCGTGCAGCAGGCGCCGTTGTCGCCGGCTTCTTCGGCGACGGCTTCGCTGGCTTCTCTGACGTTGTTGTTGCAGCTTTCTGGACGGTGGTGGAAGATTCAGCCATGGAGATTCGAACTTCCTTTCGTGGCTCGTGCATTTTCACGAACCGAGGATCGCTGATGCGCGTGCCGGGATCCCCGCTCGGCAAACTCGGCAGCACGCCACTGCGCTCACAATCAATATCGTACAAATGTAATTCAAGTATAGCGCAATCTCGGCACAAAAATGTAGTCCACACCCCCGAACGTTGTCGCACCTTATCCTGGAATGGGCGTTCCCGTGCCCGGGCGCCACGCCCCTTGTGCCGACGCCGGGGTGGTTCCCTTTTCGACCAGCAAATGGTTCCCTTTTCGATGATGATACACCGCTACCAACTCGACCGTGAGAGCGACGCCTACAAGGAGGTCTACAAGCAGCGTACCGCAACCGAACGGATCAATAGCCAGGCCGTTGACCTGGGCATCGAGCGGCCCCGGCTGCGCAACGGCCAGGCCATCGCCCGCCTGAACACGCTGATCTACATCCTGATCAACCTGCGCGCCTGCCAGCGCATCCGCCAACGCAAGGCGCAGGGCAGTGATACGCCGCCAGAAAACGCCTAAACGAACCTCATTACGACAACCAACCGGGGGCGTTGCTCAAATCACCCCCAAACGTAACCGCGTTTCCACCAAACGTAATCGCGCCGTAATCGCGTCGTAACCCCACAAACGCGGTCCAACCCTCGCGAGTCGGATCGTTTGGTTGAAGCCCCTGGGCGACTACACGGACGCCATCGAAGACGTGTGTTTCAGTATCCGCGAGTCGGATCGTTTGGTTGAAGCCGTCAAGTTGTTCCCTGCTGTGAAGTAAGATACTAGGTTTCAGTATCCGCGAGTCGGATCGTTTGGTTGAAGCCGTTCGACGCGACGACGGACAGTTTGGAGGCGATCCGTTTCAGTATCCGCGAGTCGGATCGTTTGGTTGAAGCCTTTCTGGTGGCACGGTCCCGGCCGGTGGTGCCGCAGAAGTTTCAGTATCCGCGAGTCGGATCGTTTGGTTGAAGCCGCGCCGATGCTGGCGGTGCCGTGACAATGCGGGCAGTTTCAGTATCCGCGAGTCGGATCGTTTGGTTGAAGCTTTGTGTGTTGGTGAGCGGCTGAACATCACCGTTGTTTCAGTATCCGCGAGTCGGATCGTTTGGTTGAAGCCCGCCTCGTAGGCCAGTGCGCTAAACGTCAACTGATAGTTTCAGTATCCGCGAGTCGGATCGTTTGGTTGAAGCCATTCGGTGGCTGGTACAGGCTTTGAAAGAATATGGTTTCAGTATCCGCGAGTCGGATCGTTTGGTTGAAGCGCCACGGTGGCCAGGCTGATGCCTAGCACATTGCACAGTTTCAGTATCCGCGAGTCGGATCGTTTGGTTGAAGCCTCCTGACGCCGCATCGCAAAGAAACGACTGTCAAGTTTCAGTATCCGCGAGTCGGATCGTTTGGTTGAAGCCTTACCGAGCCGGTCAATGGCCGATGATCACAAAGGGTTTCAGTATCCGCGAGTCGGATCGTTTGGTTGAAGCGTCGAGATCACCAACGGCCGCAAGGCGCTCATCAAAAGTTTCAGTATCCGCGAGTCGGATCGTTTGGTTGAAGCGTCTTGGATATATTTCAGGCCGTTGTCTGGCTCAAGTTTCAGTATCCGCGAGTCGGATCGTTTGGTTGAAGCGCGTAAACGGGCCAGCGGGTGGTGGTCATGTCATTGTTTCAGTATCCGCGAGTCGGATCGTTTGGTTGAAGCGTGGACAACTGGAGCGGCTGGCGCACCGTGAACCTGTTTCAGTATCCGCGAGTCGGATCGTTTGGTTGAAGCGCCTTCGTTAGCGGCCTGGGTGACATCCAGGATGCGTTTCAGTATCCGCGAGTCGGATCGTTTGGTTGAAGCTGAAGATCCGGTACATTATGACGGGGACGGCGACCACGTTTCAGTATCCGCGAGTCGGATCGTTTGGTTGAAGCGGGCGCATGACGGAGTTAATCGGGCTAGAGGTAAGTGTTTCAGTATCCGCGAGTCGGATCGTTTGGTTGAAGCCCGCCTGTGTCAGCCACAACAGACGGCGCGGAGAAGTTTCAGTATCCGCGAGTCGGATCGTTTGGTTGAAGCGAATGGCTTGATTGCGGCTTGGCTATCCGCTATGAGTTTCAGTATCCGCGAGTCGGATCGTTGTTCATCATCATGCAAATTGAGTCCACTTCATCATCGAATTGGAGCCCACTAG
>CAZKEF010000068.1:0-22305 GCA_964551735.1 uncultured Anaerolineales bacterium | reverse complement strand
TCAACGACCGCGGCCTGCCTGCCCGCCTGGTCGTCAACCTGTCCTACCCGGCGCAAGGTGAGAGCCAGCCCAGCGACATCGGCATGGACATGACCTTCATTTACACCAGCGAGGCGCTGGCCGCGCTGGCGCCGGCGGGCCCTTCGCTGCAGGGGATCGCGGACACGGCGCAGGCGCTGGCCGGGTCGGTCACAGGCAGCCTGCCGGAGTTGCTTACCTGCGGCCTGTTCGCTGTCGCGGCGTTTTTCCTGCTTGTGCGCCGAGGCCGCCGCACCTATGCGACGGTGGCGGTCGCAGTGGCGCTGCTGATGGTGATCACGCCGCTCCTGCAGTCGGCGCAGGCCGCATCCTTCGCGGCCAAGCTGGCAGCCAGGCAGGAGCGCGCAAAAAGCGCGGAGCGCAGCCAGCAGATCGCCCGGGACGTGGCGGCCGAGGCTGCCGGCGCGAACTGGGATCCGCACCAGGATCCACTGACCGGGTCCTCGGCGGTCAGCGGGGCCGCCCCTCAGGCCGCGGTTGAGGGGGCGGCTACGCCGTTGGCCATGCTCGGACCGGCTGAGGAGAGCAGTCCGGGCGCCCTCGATTCCGATGGCGATGGCCTTCTGGACTCGCTCGAAGCTGAGATCGGCACGAACCCGCAGCTGGCCGACAGTGATTCGGACGGGCTGGACGACTATGTCGAGGCGCTGCAGCTCGGCACGAGCCCCATCCTGCCCGATTCCGACGGCGACGGCATCCGCGACAACGTTGAGGTGGCCGGCTTCACCTACGCCGGGCTGCATTGGTACCCGAACCCCAACCAGGCCGACACCAACGGCGACACGATGCCCGACGGCCTGGAATGCCTGGATCTGAAGGACGCGGACGCTGCGCCGGCGACGCTGACCCAGTGCGACGCGGATCTGGACGGCATCCCCGATCCGTTTGACACCGACGACGACAACGACGGCGTGCAGGATGCGATGGATAGCTCGCCAAACGCGATCGTGGACCGCAGCGGCAAGCGCGCCAACGCGGGCGCCGTCACGCCCTTCGATATGGAGAATCCCTTCCAGTTCCAGGTCAGCAACCTGGCCACCGGCTACCCGATCGTAGTGGATTTCCAGTTGGAGCCGACCAATCGCGACCACCTGGGGTACGCCATGAACGTGCTCGATTGGCCCAGCGCGGACACCGGCGGCCAGATCCAGCACGTCAAGAACACCACCTTTGCCACTTCGGACAACCCGGAGGTGCGCGACGACAAGGACCCGCGCGCGGCCAACGGCGACATGCGGCTGATCCCCATGTTCGAGCTGGAGATCAGCGGCAGCGCGACGGACTACCGCGTCCCGCTGCGCCTGACGACGCCGGACATGACCGTCACGCTGAACTATGCGGTCAGCGAGAGCGATACGATCTCGGCCACCGTCAGCCTCAAGGCGGTGGCGGGCGACAACGGCCAGACGGAGCTGTCATTTACCTTCGATGACTCCGGCAGCTATACCGCCGAGATCTACGAAGGCAGCTGCCCGCCCACCGAAGCGCCTCTCTACACCTTCCCCGGCCTCAGCACCGACAGCGTCGTCTACGCCGGCGCCCGCGCGGTGGACCTGGCCGACGGCAGCCACAGCCTGACCGTCAGCAGCGGCACAGGGCGCGCATGCAGCAACATCGGCAACATCGTCAATGGCCGTCTGCCCGACAAGATGGTGGATCCGGACTGGCTGAAACCCTACGGCGTCTCGGTGCGCGAGGCGGACGACCAGGGCGCCCTTCTGGCCTACATCCCGCTCAACGTGCAGCCGGATCAGACCGGCGGCGGCAAGGCCGCGTTTCGCGCGCGCATGATCTACGAGCTGGCCGCGGCCGGCGATTGGCAGATGATCCAGAAGGGCCGCTTGGTCTGGATGGCGCAGGCCCTCACCGACACCTGCGACGAGGCCGGCTTCGAGCCGTCGGAAGATGCCGAGAAGGACGCCGACCTGGAGGCTGAGGAGCATGCCGCGTGGTGCGCCAGCCACCGCACGCAGGACGAGCCGCGCGTGGTGCAGGCCTACTATGACGAGTGGTACCTGGCGGGCATGTCGGTCAAGGAGGAGCACAGCTTCGACGTCGCGGTCGCCTGGCAGGCGCCGTCCTCCTATGCCGAGTACCCCGGCGAAGACTGGCTGTGGCAGCTTTCGCGCGGCCTGGTGGCGGGCTTCTCCTCGGGCCGCGATTGCTACGGCGACATCTACAACGCCGCTGACTACGATCCCGCGGCGCAGCCGCCGGTCTGCAACGGCGACGGGGTGCGCGACATTACGGTGGGCGCCGGCGGCAACACGACCATCCAGGACCGCTTCGACGACGCCGGCAGCGTGCCCGACGACGACGACCGCCGCTGGGGCATCCCCAAGGAGATGCTGTCGGTCGAGACCTTCTCCTACGCCACCGAATCCGAGCTGGCGATGGTCACGATGTACGAGACCCCGCGCATCCTGAGGGACAATTTCGGCAACGGTACGGGCGGGGTAACCCCGCTCCTAACCCCCTCGCTGCTCATGGCCACGGAGAACACTTACCGCAGCACGACGATGGATGCCGCGGCGTTCGCGGCCGGCGGCGGCCTGACCCTCGATTTCGCCAACCTGGATCCGACCACCACCACCCTCGTCAAATGGGCGCCCTACCGCTACAACCCAGACCCGGGGCCCGATGGGGTCATCGGCTGGGAGAACTACCCGATGGCCGACTACTGGGACCACCTGGAACTCCTCTACAAGGCGGGCCTGCGCGATTTCTACGCCAACCAGGGGGAGCCTAAGGAGGACATCTGGCTGATCGGCGCGGCCGCAGTGCTGCGCTCGCTCTACATCACGCTTTACACGGGCATGCGCTCCACCGTGGCGGCCGGGGGCAGCCTCACCTTCACGGTGGCGGAGGCGCCCGAGAGCTCCGACCTCGCCCTGGCAGAGGCCATCAAGGGGGTCATCTACGATAGCTTCCAGGACCTGGCCAGCTACCTGGATGACTTTGTCAAGGCTGCCGAGCCCATGTGGACCGCCATGAAGGCAGCGATGGAGCTGATTAACAAAGGCATCATCAAGACGGTCGCCGGCGCCACTGTCAGCAAGGCCGACGCTTTCCTGGCCGCCATCGGGGAAGGGTTCGCGGGCACGGGGACTTCCTGGCTGAATGCGTTCAAGCCGAGCAACTTCGCGCAGATGAGCGTGGGCGTGAAGGCCGGCCTGGTGCTGTGTGTCGCGATGGCCGCGGTGGCGGTGGCTGCGTGCATCGCGGCCTGCTGCATGGGGGCGAACTGGGTCGAAGTCCTGGCCCAGGTGTTCCTGGCGATCAATATCATCATGACGCTCAAGACCCTGCTCCAGCAGGCGCAGGAGCTGGCGAAGTCCACCACGCAGATCACCAAGGCTGCGATCTGCAACGCCGCGGAGTTCGCCAAGGCCGCCTCAGGCGTCGCCGTCGTCCTCACCCTCATCGTGCAGATCGCCGTGACCTGGGCGCTGGCCATCGTCGCGATGTGCCTGTCCGATATGGGACGCATCGACCTGGGCACCACCATCGCCGGGGCCATCGCCAGCACCATCGTGCTGATCATCATGTTCGTGATCGGCGCCATCCCGGTCATCGGCCAGCTGCTCCAGTCTCTCATCTGGCTGATTGACTACTTCATCACCGCCATCTGCGGCTGGCTGCCCGAGGACATGCAGGAGAGTGACGCCGCCAAATGGCTCTGCGGCGGGATGCAGGGCCTCGTCACCGTCATCATCCAGAACCTGATCTACGCGGGCAATATCATGGTCGACCTGAAGGAGCGCGACCTGGAGGCCGGCGAGCGCAGCCGCATCGAGTTCATCTCGATGGACCTGAACGATCTGAAGTTCCCCGCCATGGGCATCCGGGAGGGCAACAGCCTGCTGTTGGGCCTCACCATCTCGAACACGATCGACATGATCCCGTTGCCCGCCAACATCGGCGGCGCGTATCCGTACCAGTACAGCGACAGCAACCTGCGGAGCTCGACCTTCACCTACAAGCTGCAGGATAGCGAGACCGACTTCCACGACGACCTGGACCGCAACACCATGAAGTCGGAGTGGCAGTACCTGGATGGCGACGGTCCGAAGTGGGGCGATGCCGGCGAAACCTGGAGGGCGGCCGAGCCGGTCTACATCACCCGCACGCTGCGCTCGGAGACCGGCGTCCCGTTCGGCGCCGCCGGCATCAACGTGCGCCTCACCCAGTACCTATCGGAGGCGTTCGCCATCCCCGAGCAAAACTGCATCCTGGGGGTGTGCACGGTCTGGGCCGACCGGGAGAGCCGGCATTACAGCCTGAGCGATTCACTGGTCTTCGACGTCTTCCCGGCCACCCTGGATGGCTTCTATGATCTGGCCTGCGACGGGGGCGGCTGTCGCCAGTCGTGGGGCGGGAACGTGCAGTTTCCGATGCTGCGCGACGCGGACGGCGATGGCCTGCCGCGCGGGGCCGACCCCGATGACTCGCGCTGGGACGCTGACCTTGACGGCCTGGGCGACGCATGGGAACGGCAGCACGGCAGCGATCCCAGCAGCCGCGATACCGACGGCGACGGGTTGAGCGACTACGATGAGGCGTTGGCCGGCACCTCGCCGGCCCGCACCGACACCGACGGCGACGGCCTGCGGGACGGCGAAGAGGCCTTCCACCGCGACGAATTCGACCAGGATGACGACGGCAACACGAGCGAGTGGGTCGGCGGCTGGGAGCTCGTCTACTCGATGAACGACGACGGCACCGCCAACCGCACCTGGGTCGTCCCTGACCCGCTGCTGACCGACACCGACTATGACACCTTGATGGACTCGCTGGAAAAGATCTACGGCCTGAACCCGCGGGTGCCCTCGCGCGCCACCGTGCTGACCCTCGAATCCGCGGTCCGGGAGCCGGACGGGGGCGGCGGCTACGCCGAGTCCGACAACATCATGCGCGCCGGCCAGACCTTCCATTACACGGCCACGGTCAAGAACGAGCTGATGAACCGCTACGCCCAGGGCCTGCTGGACACCCGCTTCCCCAGCGCGGCCACCGACACGAGCCTGCCGCCCGAATCATTCGTGCTGCAGCCGCTGGAGCAGGAGAGCCTGGCCGGCGATGTGGCAGTCAAGTCGACTGCAGCCAGCGGGGTGTATAGCTTCACGCAGGTCGCCGGCGCCTACGTCATTGATTGGGCCGAGCTCGCCAAGAACGCGATCGGTTGGTACCCGTTTGAGGACGCGGCCGGTTCCACGACCTTCGCGGACCGCTCAGGCAGCATTCCACCGCACGATGGGACCTGTGTGGGGACGTGTGCGATCGACGCGGCCGGCAAGTACGGCGCGGCGCTGAGCCTGGCGGGGAGCGGGGTCAGCAGCACCCTGAACCTGCCTGAAGACGCTTACGGCATCTCTTTCTGGTTCAAAACCGGCCAGATCACCGGCGGATTGTTCAGGGTGGACAATCCGAACGGCATCCAGGTTTACCTGAACGGGGGCAACATCTGCGGCCGGGTGCCCTATCTCAACGGCACGACCGTCATGCAGGAGACTATCTGTACACTCGGCAGCGGTTACGCCGACAATGCCTGGCACCACGTGGTGCACACCATGGGCGCCTTCACGGACGGCTTCACCGGCCAGCGGCTCTACGTGGACGGCCTCCTGGCCACCACTGGTAGCCAAACGGCGTCCACCCTCCCCAACGAGAGCGGGCTGGCGCTGGGATCTACAAGCGGCGAGGGCCAGTTCAACGGATTGCTGGATGACGTGCGGTTCTTCGGCAGCGCGCTCTCATCCGGCGAGGTGGTCGCGCTGTTCAGCCAGCCGGTGCTCTACCTGAACTTCAATGAGGCGAGCGGTTGGGCCGACCATTCGATGTTCGGCAACGATGTGAACTGCTCCGGCAGCCGCTGCCCGTCGAGCACCGGCGGCGTGCAGGGCAAGGGGGTGAGCCTCGACGGCACGGAGTACCTGGCCGCAAGCCCGGACGCCAGCCTGGACCTGAGCAACGGCTCGTTCACGCTGGCGGCCTGGGTCAAGCCGGGGGCCGCCCAGGAAGTGAACTGCGTCGAGCACTACTGGGATTACTTCTACTACTGCACGCGCTATGAGCCGCAGGGCATCCTGGGCTTCAACAGCGGCCGTGCCGGAGCCTACCCGTCGCTGCAGCACGTCATGACGCGGCCGCGCAGCAACACGACCATCTTGCCGGTCGAGCACCGCGTGCGCTTCGGCTTTGCCGACGCATCCGGCTGGATCGGCTATTGGGAGAGCGGGCCGGTGTTGGCGGAGAACGCCTGGAACCACGTCGTCGTCACCTTCACCGGCGGCCGCATGAAGCTGTACGTGAACGGCGTAGAGGCGGGCCACGACGACGTGACCTTTGCCGGCGTAATGCCGGCCGCGACGAATCGGCTCGAGATCGGTCGCACCAACCACACCGGCACGCTCCAGATGGCGAATCTGTACGTGACAGGTGAAAACGAGGCGGGCAAATCTGAGCTGTGCGTGGCAGTGAACAACACCGAAGTGTTCGACGCCAACGTGAAGAAGAACCACGATCCGGATGACGACGGCTACCTCGACCCCTATGCCTTCAGCGTCGGCTCCATCGACTTCACCAACAGCACTCTGCTCAGGGTGTGGGAAGACGACAGGGGCACCGAGTGCGGCAGCGCGCCCGGCGATGGCGATGAGCGGATCCTGACGCAGACCTACTCCACCGATGGGCCGAACACGATCCATCCGATTGATTCGCCCTACAATATCGGCGACACGCGCGTCTACTTCAGCGGCGCGGCGGACGGTTATTTCAACCGGATCTACCTGAACGACTCGGCGCCCTTCCGGGGCGCGCTGGACGACGTGCGCATCTATCGTGAGCCGCTGGATCCGGTCGCCGTCGGAGACCTCTACGCGGCCGGCACCACCGCTCTGCATCTGCGCCTGGACGACCCACCCGGGGAGACGAGCTTCAAGGACGTGCTCGGCCTGCACAACGGCACGTGCAGCGGGACGTCATGCCCGACCGCTGGCCTATCAGGCCGCCTGGCCCAGGCCGTGCTATTCCGCCCTGAACAGGGTGATCGCATCGCCGTGAGCGACTTCGGCGACTTCCGGCAGCCCAGCGTGAGTGCCTGGGTCTACCGCAACGCCAGCACCGCCGGCACGCAGTCAATCTTCTCCTACAAGGAGAGCGCGGGCTGTGGCATGGCGCTGGAACTGGACAAGTCGGGCGCCTCCTACTATCCGACCTTCCGAGTCAAGATCGGTGACATCTGGCAGGGGACCCAGCAGACCGTGGACCTGCCGGTGAACACCTGGGTGCACCTCGCGGGCGTCTACGATGGCGCGACGCTGAAGCTGTATCGAGACGGCGCGGAGGTGGCGACCTCCGCGGTCGCCGGCTCGATGGCGCAGTGTACGGGCGTCAGTGCGGTTGGCAGCCTCTCGGCCGGCACTGCGCAGTACTTCTCCGGCCTGCTGGACGACGTGCGGGTCTTCAGCATCCCGCTCACTGCGGCTCAGATCACTTCGGTGTACCGGGATGCCCCGGTGCTGCAGCTGCGTTTCGATGAGGCGCGCGGCGCGGACGCGTTCGCGGATGCCACCGGCTACGGCAACACCGCCACCTGCGCCTCGCTCGACTGCCCCGCGGCCGGTGAAGTGATTCAGGGGCGCCTGGGCCAGGCGGTCGAATACGACGGCGCGGGCGACAAGCTCACCGTACAGGACGCTGCTTCCCTTGACCTGACCCAATTCTCCGTCGGCGGCTGGTTCTACCCCACGCGCGACAGCGACGGCACCCTGCCCCAGGAGCTGATCGGCAAGTACCGCGACATGGACAACGGCAGCATCCTCCTGAAGCAGGAGTCCAACTACCGCCTCTACCTGGCGCCGGGCGGCGGGCTGACGCCGGTGTTTGAGTTTATGACCGACGCGGGCGGCCGCTATGGGATCACCAGCGCGGTGCAGTTGACCAAGAACGCCTGGAACCACGTGATGGGCACCTTCGACGGCAATACCCTGACGATCTACGTCAACGGCGCGCCGCAGGGCAGTCACAGCGGCCTGGGCGCCTTCACCCCCAAGCAAAACACCTATCCGGTCTACATTGGCGGCTACAAGTCGCAATGGCCCTATCGCATGGACACCTTCCAGGGCCGGATGGATGAGATCGGCATCTACTCTGAGGCGCTGAGCAGCCGGGACGTGTATGACCTGTGGCACACCCAGCTTAGTTGGGTCGAAGACCGGCAGAACATCAACCTGACCGTGGATGCGGATGCGCCGAAGTCGGCCGTGCAGCCGTACAGCGACTACCTGCCGAAGACCTCGGTGCAGATGCTGATCACGGCCAGCGACTACACCTCCGGGGTGGCGGGGGCCGACCTGGGGAGCTGCGCCGGCACATGCTCGCCGTCGAACTGGGCCGCTGCGCCGGCCTGCCAGGATTCGCTGGGGGACGGCGCGTGGTGTCCGACCTTCTCGCCCCCTGCGGAAGGCCGCTTCACGCTGGGCTCGCGCGCCAGGGACATCGCCGGCAACCAGGCGGTCGGCGCGACGACCTCGACCGTGTTCGTGGATGACGGCGCGCCCCAGGTGACCCTCAATTTCACCGCCGGCGCGCGGTTGAGCGTTGCACCTGATCCATTGCGGCCGTCGAGCTGGCGGCTGAGCTTGAGCGGCACGGTCAATGATCCGGCCCTCGCCGACGGCGCCCCCGGCAGCGGCGTGCCCCTTGACGGTGTCAAGGTGTCCGTCCTCGCCGCAGGCGGCGGCCTGGTCGGCGGCGAACCGCGGCTGGCGGCTTTGAGCGGCTCAAACTGGAGCGTGGATTACCCCCTGAGCGCCCTCGACCCATCGGGGGGCTACACCGTGCGGGTGGAGGCGGTCGACAACATCACCCGTCTACCTAACCTGAACGATACCCAGATTGCCCGCCACACGGCTACGCTCGAGCAGGCATTCGAGGTCGACGCGGCCGCGCCGGTCGTGACGCTGGATCGCGCGGCGCTGCCCGAGGGGATCGCGGGCAACGGCGCCGTGTGGAGCGGGGCGGCCGCCGAGCGGCCCGTGTCGATCGTGGTCACCTGGACCGTATCCTCGCCGATAAGCGTCACCGTACAGTGCGCAGGTGTGACGCTGGCCCGCATCACGCCTGATATGGCCAACACCAGTTGGAGTGGCCAGGCAGCGAAAGGCAGCGTCTGCTCAGTGGCTGTCGGCAACACCACTTCGGCGGGCACAGTGCTCGTGTGCGGCGAGCCGGCTGCGAACTGGGCGGGTGGTCAGGCTGGCCCCTTCTCCTTCACCGCCACCTCGGCCGGCTGCGCGGCCGACACCGCAGTGGCGGGCATCGAACGGGTCGAGACCGAGCTGGTCAACCTGTTGCCGGGCTCGCCGTTCATCAACGAAGTGCCTGCCGGCCAGGTGCTGCATCTGCCGCTCAATGACGGCACGCAGGCCAGCGGCGCGCTGATCTTCCGCGACCTGTCGGGCCTGAATCATCCCGGCTCGTGCAGTGGGACCCGTTGTCCCGCCACCGAGGAGCCCAGCCCAACGGGCGGCGGCGTGCGCTGCGACGGCAGCGACGACGGCATCACCGTGCCCGACAGCCCGGACTTCGATTTTGGCTCGGGCGCCTTCGCCCTCAGCTTCTGGCTAAAGCTCGACGGTGAGAACGTATGGAAAGACATCTTCCATTGGAACAACGCGGCCGGCGATGACTTCGCGCTGCAGACCGATGCCGCACAGCACCTGGTGCTCTACGCCCGCCTGGACGGCAGCGGCGGCACCATCGCCACCAGTTCCGGCGTCCTGACGCCGGGCGCCTGGCAGCACGTGGCTGTGACGCGCGATGGGACAGGCTTCATCCGCATCTACCTCGATGGCAAGTCGGCCGGCTTCGGCTTCTCGGCGGCCGATCTGAACCGCATTGACACCGGCACCGCGCTGTGGCTGGGCTCGAACCGAATCGCCAACATCAGCAGTTTGTACGCGCCGCTGCGCGGCTGGATCAGCGACTTCCGCCTGTTCCGCCGCAACCTGTCGCAGGCCGACACCCTCACCCTCTATCGCGGCACGGGCGCCCAACTTGCGCTCTTGTTTGAGGAGAGAGACCTGGTCTCCGGCGCAGTCCTGGCGGATCGATCGGGCCGCGGCCACAGCGCGACCTTGATCGCGGGCGCGGGAGACACGCAGCGCAAGGGCCAGACCGGCCAGTCAGGCCTGCAAGCGCTGGCGCTCGACGGTGTGGATGACTACGTCGCGGTCACGGCCGCGCCCACCCTCAGCCTGGACGGCGCAGGCTTCACCGAGGCGGCCTGGGTCTACCCGCAGGCGACCGGCGTCCTGCCCGTCATCGCCGGCGGCGCCTACGCGCAGGCAAGCCTGGCCTATCCGTTCCTGAGCGTCATTGACCGGACCGCCCTGAGCTTCGGCTTTGGCGACGGTGCGAGCGCCGTCAGCGCAACGACCGGCGCAGTGCTGACCGCGAACGCCTGGAACCACGTCGCGGGGGTATTCGACGGCGCCACCTATCGCATCTACGTCAATGGGGTCGAACGCTACAGCAGCGACGCGCTCTCCGGCAAGACGCCCGCGCCTGCGTACCGGTTCGATATCGGCCGCGACGCCGCGGCCGGCGCCAACTGCGGCCGCATCCAGCGCCTGACCCTGCTGCCACTGGTATGGAACCCGCAGGGCTACATGCTGCGGTTTGATAATCGCACTGTTTGGTCAGGCCAGCCCGCGCCCAACACCCCGCTGATCATCAACGGCCCGTTCGACTGGTGCGGCTCGGCCACGCTGGAGTTGTTCTACAACGTGCAGACCGGCGGCAGCCTGACCCAGGTCTCTATGGGCGCTGCCACGGTGGACGGCACGCCCGGTCCGGGTAGCGCCAGCTTCACGGGAGGCGGCCTGAGCGCATCGATCACATGGGATGTCGTAGCCGGCAGCTCGCTGAGCTTCTTCAACGGCCTGCTGGACGACGTGCGCATCTACGCACGAGCGCTGAACGCGCTCGAGGTGCAGGACCTGGTTCGTGCCGGCTGGGGGCTGGCCGTGCCGGCCCAGACCGGCCCCGGCGTCACGACGACGACCTGGAGCGCAGCCGCGCCGGACGGGCTGGAAGGCTACTACCGGCTCGACCTGCGGGCGCGCGACCAGGAGGGCAATGTTTCCCCGGCCAACCCGGACGCCTGGCGGGGCGACGTGGACACCCTGGGTCCGCGCGTGTCCCTCACGCAGGATACCGTTGACAGCCTGACCAACCGCTACGCCATGGCCGCCCAGGACTTCAACCTCACCGAGGCCGGCTTCCAGTCCCCCTGCGGCGCCGGCGTCATCACAGGCCGTCGCTACTTCGACTCGTCCTGGTACCTGGCAATTGGCGCAGAAGACCGGCTGTACGAGATGGGCTCGGAGTGCGACCTGTCGGTGTATGCTACCCGGAATGAGGTGGGGGCCCTGGCCATTGCCGGCCTAGCCCACAGCGTGGCCGTGTCCGACACGCACGCCTACGTAGCGGCCGGTGCGGCCGGCCTGCAGGTCGTGGACATTAGCGACCCCGGGCAGCCGTCCCTGGCCGCCGGCCTTGCCATTTCCGGCACCGCGCGCGATATCGCCCTGGACTACTACCCGCTGAGCGGCGCTATGCAGCAGCAGGCAGCGCCAGTACAGCAGCAGCCGGTGCCTGCGGGGAGCCGGGCGCAAGCCACCACGCCAGCCTCGGGCGGAGTCATCGTCACGACACCGACCCCGGCAGCGCGCTTTGCCGCAGTCAGCCCGCAAAGCCTGCCCGACCTGGTCGTGGATGCAATCACTGTGGCGCCGGAGAATCCGGGCACGACCCTACCCGTCACGGTCACGGTGACCGTCCGCAACCAGGGCCAGGCGGACTCGAATGAAACGATCGTGGGGGTCTTCCTCGGCAATGCCCCGGAGATGTGCGACTCCTCCGAGTGGGAAGGCGTCCTGGAGCCGTTGGCGCCCGACGCATCGGCCGCCGTGGTCATCCTGACGGACGGCTTTGTCGACCCGGGTGTCTACTCGATCTACGCCCTGGCCGACGCCGGGTGCCATCTGGAAGAGGAAGACGACACGAACAACACCGGTGAACTGCCAGGCGTGACCGTCCACGAAGCGTTGCCCGACCTCATCGTACACAGCCTCACCACGAATCCCACCGCGCTGGAACCCGGCCAGCCGTTCGAGATCAACGTGACGATCAAGAACCAGGGCGAGGTGGCGGCCGGAGGCATGGAGGCGGCCTTCTACACCTACGTCGGCGAGTGCCCATGGAGTGGGTGGGGCGTTTGCTGGAACAATCAGCACATCACCGACGAGCTGGCAGTCGGCGCTTCGGAGTCGTACACCATCACGCATCCGGGATGGACGCTTTCGGGCCAGCACGAGCTCTACGCGCGGGTGGACGCGCCAGACGAGACCTCTGAATCGGACGAGACCAACAATGATCTTGGCCCGGTATATGTTACCGTCAGCGGGGCCCCCCCGACGCCGACCGAAACGCCCACCGTCACGCCGACGTCGACTGCGACGGACACACCGACGAACACGCCCACTGCGACCGCCACAGCAACGGCAACGCACACTCCGACGGCTACGCCGACGCCGACAGTGACCGCCACACCGACGGCGATCCCATATCCTGACCTGGTGATCTACAGCGTGATCGTTCCCACCACGGTGGTGTTTACTGCCACCGAGATGACCGTGAAGGTCCGCATCAAGAACCAGGGCACCGGGGCGGTGCCCGCGGGCGTCTATCCCGAGGTCGCGCTCTACCGCGACCGCATGCCGACGCCCGGCGGCTGCGGCTTGATCGGCGAGATCACGCAGGTCCTCGGGTTCTCCGCTGGACTGGCGGCCGGGGCCATCTCGGAGGAGCGGACAGCGACCATGTCGGTGCCGGCGGTCGGCACGCACACGATCGGCGCTTACGTGGATTGGGAGTGCAAGATCGCCGAGTTGGATGAGACGAACAACATCAGCGGGCCGGCCTCGTATGAGGTCGTCGGGCCCGACCTGACGATCAGCTCCCTGTCCGTCGAAGCGCCGCCTGCGGTGAACCAGCCGTTCACCATGACGGCGGAAGTGGTGAACACGGGCACGGCGGGGGCCGGCGCCTTCAAGGTGCAGTTCTCCGTCGATAGCATCGCGTACCCGCCGGTGGATGTCGCCGCCCTCGCTGCGGGCGCCACGAAGACCGTCACGAAGACGTTGATCGTGTCCAACTATGCCGACCATTCGGTGACTGCCCACGCGGACTACTTGGATACCGTCACGGAGACCAACGAGACGAACAACACGGCCGGGCCGGTGACATTCCATGTGCCCTATCCCGATCTCGTGATTGACACTATCACGCCCAACCCACTGAACCCGCAGCCGGGGCAGGCGGTGACCTACACCGTGCACCTGCGCAATGCTGGCGCGGGAGCCAGCACCGCAGGCGGCTACCTCGGCCTGTTCATCGACCATCCACCCATTGAGTGCGATGACACCCAGTGGGTCGACAGCGACGCCATGCCGGCGCTGGCTCCGGGCGCGGAAGTTGATGTGGTGATGAATGCACCGGGATCGTACGCCACGTTGGGCTATCACCAGGTCTATGCGTACGCGGACTACCAGTGCGATCTCGCCGAAAGCAACAACTACAACAACGACGCGACGATCGAGATCTACGTTGCTCAGGCGCTCCCTGACCTGATCCTCGACAGCATCGTCGCCGACCCGGTGCAGCCGCACGTAGGTGAGCCGGTGACCTACACGGTGACCCTCCACAATGGCGGTGCGGCCGCTTCGCCGCCGACCTTGTCAGGCATCTACATTGACCGGATACCGGGATGCGGCATCCTGCCGGATCGCGGCGTCAATGTTCCGTACCTGGGCATAGACGCCAGCTTCACCTACACCGTGACCGATGCCGGCTTCGCCATCGTCGGACCGCATCGCGCCTTCGGTTTTGTGGACTACGGTTGCTCCGTAAACGAGTCGGATGAGCTCAACAACGACCTGGAGCTGGACGTTACCGTTCTGGCAGAACGCCACCCGGACCTCGTCGTGACGAACCTGGCGCTGCTCACGCCGCCGGTTTACGCAGAAGAGCCGTTTTCGGTGACCGTCACCGTGCAGAACCAGGGGGACGCACCCGCGGCGGCCTCGTACATCGCGATCTTCACCGACCACGCGCCGACTGGCCCCGGCGACCCTGCCGCGCACGTGGGCGCCATCCTGCCCGGCCTGGCCGCGGGTCAATCCACCACCGCGACGATCCCGGCGGCTGCAGTCACGATGCAAGGCAACCACTCGCTCGACGCCTATGCGGACTTCACCGAGCTAGTCGCGGAGAACAACCCCTCGTTCACGGGCGAGCTCAACAACGCGTACGGCCCGGTCTGGTTCACTGCCGGCGCCCCGCGGCTGCCCGACCTCGAGGTGACGGGCATCACGCCGCAGAGCGGCGAACTCCACGCACGCGCGCCGATCAGCTATACCGTGCACGTGCACAACCGGGGCACGGCGGCCATGCCGGCTACAACGCTGGCGCTCTACGGCGACCCTGCCACGACCCCCATTGACTGCGGCGACATGAACTGGATGGACACCGAACCCGTCCCCGTGTTGGCCATTGATGAGAGCGTGGACCTGGTGCTGAACACGACCGGCTTCACAACCGCCGGCATGCACGACGTGCGGGCGTTCGCCGATTACCTCTGCGAGGTGCGCGAGACGTACGACTCCAACGACCAGTACCAGATCAATGTCGAGGTCGGCCCGCCCGCGCTGCCCGATCTCATCGTCACAGGCCTCATGCCCGGTGAAGAGGGGGTGGTTGCCGGCCAGTACTTCACCCTCACTGCCACGGTCAAGAACCAGGGCAACCTCGGTTCACTGACCACGGGCCTGGCCGTCTACACGGATGCCCTGCCATCTGGCTGCGGCGACGACACCTGGGCCAACACCGCGCAGGTCGGGCCGCTGGCAGCCGGCGCGTCCACCGACGTCGCGGTGCCGCAAATCCGGCTGGCCGAGCCGGGCTCGCATCCCGTTTGGGCCTTCACCGATTTCGGCTGCGCCGAAGAAGAGAGCGTTGAAACCAACAACATATTCACCCAGACGTTTCAGGTCCTGGCGCCCAACCTGGCCGTCACAGAACTGACGCTGGACCCTGCGGCTGACCAGCGCGCCGGCCAGTGGATCACCGCCACCGTCACCGTGAGCAACACCGGCGCCGTGCCGTCCCCCGGCGCCAGCCTGGGCATCTACACCGATTTCATACCCGCATGCGGCGCTGCGAACTGGGTCAACGTCACAGATGTCCCCGTGCTGCAGCCCGGCGCCAGCACAACATTGACGCTGCCCAACATCCGGTTCATGACCGCGGGCGTGCACACGGTCCACGCCTTTGCCGACTGGCCCTGCGAGATCGCGGAGAGCGACGAGGCCGACAACCAGCGTTCGGTGACGCTCGACCTCTTGCCGGGGCTGTGGCCCGACCTGGTCGTCGAGAACATCGCCATGTCGCCGGCCGGCGGGCCTGCCCAGGGCCAGTCGACGAACTTCGCCGTCACCGTCCGCAACGTGGGCCTATCCTCCAGCCCCAATGTCTCCATCGACCTGTACCGGGACCGGGTGCCGGCCGCATGCCCCACCATTGACGTCGGTGACGTGGGCGCGCGCATCGAGCCATTGGCCGAAGGCGCAGCCGTGACGGTCAACCTGACCACGGCCTTTGACTCGGAGGGGTCACACTTCGTGAGCGTCAAGGCCGACTATCGTTGCAGCGTCCTGGAACCAGATGAAACCAACAACGAGTTGCTGTATGAGCTGACGGTTCACCCACCGCTCCTGCCGGACCTCGTCGTGGAAAGCTTCGAGATCGAGCCGCCTTCGCCATACGCCGGCGAGTATGCCGTCGTCAGGGCAACAGTGCGCAACCAGGGCACGGCCGACTCGGGCTGGACCTGGGGCGGCTTTTACTACGGCCGCACGCCCAGCGGTTGCCCCTATGATACGGCCGACATCGGCGACCAGGGGTTCTATATCCCGCCGCTGGCGCCGGGCGCCAGCGCCGCTTTCTCGGTCACGCACCTGTTCGCTGTTGCAGGGGACAGTTGGGCTTACGCCATGGCGGACTACGGCTGCCGGTCCGCCGAGAGCAACGAAGCGAACAACATCAACGGGCCGCTGGTTTTCACGGTGCAGAGTGCGCGCCTCCCTGACCTGATCGTGGAAAGCGTCACCATTGACCCGCCATCACCGCTGGCCGGCCAGCAGACCACCTTCAACGTCGTCGTGCGAAACCAGGGCAGCGGGAGCAGTTCATGGACCTGGTCGGGCATGTACCTGGACCGGGACGCGCCGGTTTGCGGCGTCGGCGACCGGGTGTACCACCTGCCGCCGCTGGCTTCCGGGGCAAGCACGACCCTGAGCCTCGCCGCCTTCTTCACCGAAGGCGCCCACTTCGTCAACTTCGAGCCGGACTACCTCTGCATCATCGCAGAGAGCAACGAGACCAACAACCACTATGGGCCGGTGGCGTTCACGGTCGGGCCGCCGCCACGCGCGGACTTGATCTTCGAGAGCATCGCGCTGAACCCGTCGTCACCGATGGTGAACCAGCCCGTTGAATTCCTGGCCACCGTGCGCAACGTGGGCAACGCGGACGCCGCCTTGACCACGTCGGCCGGCCTGTACTTCAACCGAGTCCCGCCGGGCTGCCCACCCCAAGCCGGCAGCGTCGGCGACCTGGTTGGCGGGATCCCGCCGCTGGCCCAGGGCGCCAGCTATTCATTCACCGCGAACACGTCCTTCACGCTAGAGGGTGTCGTCCACGTGTCCGGCTTCGCCGACACCGGCTGTATTCAGGTCGAGAGCAACGAAGACAACAACGCCCTCAACTGGAGTGCACTCACCTTCACGGTGGGGCCGCCTAGCGGCATTGACCTGGTTGTGACCGGCCTGACCGTTTCGCCTGCCACCGCGGTCACCAACGAAACGGTGACGATCACTGCCACGGTCAAAAACCGGGGCGCGGTCGCCAGCGGCGCCGCCACCCTCGGCCTGTACCTTGATCGCACGCCGGCCAGTTGCCCGCTGACGCCATCGGCCGACCAGACCGCGGCCATCCCAGCCCTGGCCGCCGGCGAGACGGCGGATGTGGTGTTGACGCGTGCCTTCAACGCACCCGGGGCGCATGACATCCGCGCCTACGCGGATAGCCCGTGCAGGATCACCGAGAGCAACGAGCTGAACAACCTGTCGAGCCCCGTATCGCTGGCGGTTGATCCGCCCATGGTACCCGACCTGGTGGTGACCAGCCTGACCGCCCTGCCGGCCGCGCCGGTCGTCGGGCAGCCGATCACCTTCACGGCCACGGTGCGCAACGCCGGCTTCGCGGCCTCGACGGCGTTCATGCTGGGCATCTACTCCGGCGCCGCGCCACAGAACTGCTTCAGCCCGGCGCTCGGCTACACAAGCGTGCCATCGCTGGCAATCGGCGCCGCCCAAACCATCTCGGTCACCAACGTGAGCTTCGCGGCCGCCGGGCAGTACCAGGTTTACGCGCTGGCCGACGACCAGTGTGGGGTGGCTGAGTACCGGGAGGACAACAACAGCTTCGGACCCTTGGCGCTGAGCGTCGCAGCGCCGCCCATGCCGGACCTGAGCATCACCGGTGTGAGCTACACGCCGGTCCAGCCGCTGGCCGGCCAGCCCGTCACCTACACGCTGCAGATCAGGAACGGCGGCAGTACGGCGCTCAACAACCCGGCGGCTAGCGTCGGTCTGTACGTAGACCGATCGCCGGTCGGCTGCAACGTTGCGCCGGACCGCCTGGCCGCGCTGCCGGCCATCGCAGCCGGGGCCACCGCCTCTGTAGTGATCCATGACCCCGATGGGTTTGCATCCGGCGGCGTCCACCAGGTTTACTTCCTGGCGGATCACACGTGCGTCGTCGCCGAGACAGTGGAGACCAACAACCGCTACGGCCCTGTTCAGATCACGGCCGGCAGCCCGTCCCTGCCCGATCTGCAGGTCATCAGCCTGACCGTGCTCCCCGCCAACCCGGCCCAACTCGACACCGTGCGCTTTATCGCCCGGGTCAAGAACGCGGGCACGGCGGCGGTGCCGGAAGGCTCCGAGGTGCGTCTGGGCCTGTACCTCGACAGCACGCCTATCGCCTGCAGCAACCCGCAGCCGGGGTTGGAGCTTCTGGTGCCTGCGCTCGCGATTGGGGTCACCCAGGACTTCGTGTTTGAATACTCGGCCTTCCCGCTAGGCTCGCACAACGCCTGGGCGGTCGTTGACTACACCTGCACGCTCGCGGAGGGCAATGAGGTCAACAACCAGGCCGGGCCGGCCGCCTTCGTCGTTGGCCCGCTCCCATCCCCCACCCCAACGCCGTCCCCCACGCCCGTGCCGCCGAAGACCACGCACGACTACGCCTTCCTGGCCATGAGTGGCCAGGAAGGCACGGCCGGCCTGCGCGTCATGAATGTGGACGACCCAAGCCGGCCGCACGCCGCGGCATTCCTGGCGCTTACGGGCGAACCTGAGGGCCTGGCAATGGCCCTCCTCGGCGCAGACCGCTATGCGCTGGTCGCGGCGGGCGCGGCCGGAATCCACGTGGTGAACGTCAACGACCCTGCGGTCCCGCTGCATGCCGGCACCCTCGATACGCCGGGCTCCGCGGCCGGGGTGGCGGCCTACGGCGACTATGCCTACGTTGCCGACACAACCGGCGGCCTGATCGTCATCAACCTGGCGAATCCGGCCGACCCGGTGTCGGTCGCCATCTACGACACGCCGGGCGTGGCCTATGACGTGGCGGTCTGGTCACCCGCGACCGGCCAGATCTACGCGGCTGTGGCCGATGGCGCGGCCGGCCTCACGATCCTAGACGTCACCACGCCGGCCAGCCCGCAGGTTGTGGCGCAATATGACACACCGGGCGAGGGCCGCAGCGTGACGCTGTCCGGCAGCCTGGCCTATGTGGCGGACGGCTCGACCGGCGTGATGGTGGTTGACCTCGCCATCCCGGCCCAGCCGCAGTTCGCGGCACTGTCCGACACCCCCGGCACGGCCCTCGCGGCCGAGATCAGCCAGGGCTTTGTCTATGTAGCCGACAACGATCAGGGGCTGCGCATCATCAATCCGCTGACCGTCTCGCCGAGCTCGCAGGCCTGTGACGCGGCCGGCAACTGCACCACCGCCGCGGTCGCGGGCGCGGAAGCAGGCACGCTCGTGGTGAGCGAGACCGCCGGGGTCGCAGGGGCGGGGGCGGACGACCGCGAGATCGACCAGGCTGCCGGCGGCTTCGTCGTTTCGGAGGCGGCCGCCCGCCTGGCGAGCGTGCCGGTGGACCCGGCCAAGGCGCCGGTTAAGGCAACGGCCGAAGAAAGCGCCGCCACGAAAGACAGCGCGGCGACTGAAGGCAGCACTGCCACCGTGGAGAGCACTCCGAGCGACGCGATATACGGCTTCACGCTGCGCCGCATGCTGGAGACGGTGGACGCGGACGACCCCGTCTACGTGACCATCTCCGGGCTGCCGCTCGTGCTCGACTCGCAGGCGCCAATCGAGGTCAGCGGGCAGGCCGTGGCCATGGGCTCTACACTCAAAGCGCTGCGGGTGAGCGTGGACGGCGAGCCGATCCTGATCCAGGAGTGGCCGTCCGGCGGCACGGTGGCTGATAGCACCTGGACGGCTCCCTGGACCCCGACCCGCAACGGCCAGCACATCCTGCAGGCCGTCGCAGAGGACCACGGGACCGGCTGGGCCAGCGCGCTGTACACGGTGACCGTTGACTCGGATGTGCCACAGGTGTCCATCTCCTCGCTGGTCATCACCTCGACCGCGCTTTACCCGGTCAATCGCATCGACGTGACCGGGTTCGTGACCGACACCGGTGGCGTGGCCGCGGTGGAATGGCGCGCAGCCGACGGGGACTGGCTGCCTGCCCTCCTGAAAGCCCGTGAGCCCGGCGAAAGCGGCCCGCTGGTGTGGCGCGCGCCCTGGAGCGTAGGCTCACCACTGCCGGATGGCGGCAACTTCAACGTCATCGCCCGTGTCACCGATCTGGCCGGCCGCACCACCCAGACCACGGCGGCGGTGACGGTCGATCTGGCGCCGCCCAGCGGCGCGGACCTCAGCCTGACGGCAGACGGCGCGCCGGTGATGCCGGGCGACATTGTGACGGAAGCCGGCGCCAGCCTCGAGCTCACATGGACCGCGGCCGGGGACGGCAGCGGTCTGCTGCCCTACTCCGTGCGCTGGACGGCCCAGGCAACGTCAACACTGACCAGCGAAACCCTTGCAGTGCCACCGGCCGGCCCGTTGACCGCCTCCTTCACTTCCGGTGAGGGCCAGCGAGTTATGGTCCAATTGGGGATGCAGGACACGCTCGGCAATCAGAGTTGGCGTACTTATGGGCCGGTTTATGTGGACAGTGAAGTCACCCCCGACTACTGCGTGCTGCCCGATCGCGGCGGCGCAGAGCGTACCGTCATGCCAGTGGCCTGGATGAGCTCGGGCTGCACGTTGCTTGGTGTTGACCGCCGGGCAGCCGAGGTCACGCCCGCTCGCGACGAGCAGCGGCTGTACGCCACCTGGAACGCCGAGGCGTTGCGCCTGGCCTGGACGGGCGCGAGCTGGCAGACCGATGGCGATCTCTTCATCTATCTCGACACGCAGCCAGGCGGGGCGAGCGATGCCTACAACCCGTACCTGGTCGCGACGGACGATGGGCTGGTCCAGGATCAGACGGTCATTACACTGCCCTCTGAGATGGCGGCCGACACCCTGGTCTGGGTGCGTGCTGCCGAAGATGCTGTGGTGTTGGCCTGGAACGGCAGCCGGTGGGACTGGGCGGCCGCCCTGGACGGTCGCTACTTCCAGACCTGGACAGGCTCAGGCACGGCCGTCACCAGCCGCAGCCAGACCGATCTCTACCTGCCCTTCAACCTGCTGGGCATCTCCGGGGACGGCAGCGGCAGTCCCTTGAAGCTGGTGGCCCTCGCCAGCGAGGAAGGCGCGCTGCGCGCCTGGGCAATCCTGCCCGCCAGCAATGGCGTCAACAGCGCCCAAGCCCTGACCGACGCTGCCTATGCTGGGCGGACCCTGACACTGGATCATGTGTTCCAGTGGCCGGCCTTGGGGCCGGGGGTCTGCCCCAACGGCTCGAACGGCGCCGGCGCCGCATTCGTCGCGGCGGCGCCCGAGGTCACCCTGGTCAGCCAGCCGGCCGGCACCGCCTTCAGCTTGCTCAACGATAACCTCTTCTGGCTGCGTGACCTGCTGCTCGGCAGCCCGCCCCCGGATGTGAGTTCGCACTTGACTGAGTTGACGGGCGCACAACCGCAGGTGGGTGGTGGCTCGCCGGTCACTTACACCCTGACCTATCGGAACGGCGGTGACGGTACAGCCCGCGGCGTGAGTGCGTCTGTGGAGGCGCTCTACGCCCTGCGGCTGGACGGTGGCCAGGAGCAGACCATCAGCCTGGGCGACGTGGGACCGGGGGAGCAGGTCTCGGCCGTGCTGCACGGTACGGTCGACCTGGCCCTGTCCGGCGAGCCGTGGCTGGCTCTGGCGGTGCGCGTCTACGACAGCGCACATCCTTCGTCCGGTCAGCCTGCTGACTGGCTGTGGGCGCACCAGCCGGTCGATCGCAGCGCACCGCTCTTCTTCGGTATCAATGAGCCCCGCTTCCTGCTGCGGGCCGGCACAAACACCCTGCGCGGCTACGCCTATGACCCGGCCGGCGTGCCGGACATCCTTTTCGACGTGCAAGCACCGGGCGGGTCCATCTCGGCCCTCGACTGCCCGGATAGCACGCCTGCAAACGGTGTCTGGTCGTGCGGCTGGGATCTCTCGGCGAACCACGGTGACGTTTACCAACTCAAGATGCACGCCAGCGATGCGTACGCCCAAGCAGGCGCCTGGAACGGTTGGCTGCCGTTCCGTGTGGATTCCCAGCCGCCCACGCTGACCATCGACTACGCGGCCTCACAGGTGGCGCCGGAGGGCGTGGTGCGGGGCGGCAGCGTGCTGGTGGTTGGCGCGATCGCCGACAACGCCGTCGATGACGGCGGCATCGGCGGGGTCATGGCCTGCACCAACGGTGAACGCTGCCGGCCGGCCGATCTGGCGGCAGCGCAGGCAGCCGGTCAGCAGGCGCTGGTGCACGAGCATGTCCCATCCGCGCCGGCGCCGGTGGGCGGCTGCGCTTCGCCCATCGTTACCAGCTTCGTGGTGACGGAAAGTTTCGCGATCGCCG
>CAZKEF010000067.1:0-22710 GCA_964551735.1 uncultured Anaerolineales bacterium | reverse complement strand
GAACCTGGTGAACGAGGCGGCCATCCTGGCCGCGCGGCGCAACAAGCGCGCCATCGGCTTGCCCGAGTTGCAAGAAGCCATCGAACGGGTCGTTGCCGGCCCGGAGCGTCGCTCGCGCATCATCTCGGCCAAAGAGAAGGAGATCATCGCATACCACGAGGCGGGCCACGCGCTGGCGCGCCGGATGCTGCCCAAGTGCGACCCGGTGCATAAGATCAGCATCGTCAGCCGCGGCATGGCGTTGGGCTACGTCATGGCGCTGCCGGAGAACGACCGTGTGTTGCTGAGCAAAACCAAGTTCGAGCAAGATCTGAGCGCGGCCTTGGGCGGTCGTGTGGCCGAGCAGTTGGTGTTCAGCGATGTGACTAACGGCGCGGTGGATGACCTGGATAAGGTAACCAAGCTGGCGCGCGCGATGGTGACCCAATATGGCATGAGCAAGAAGATGGGGCCGATGGTGTTCGGTCAGCGGCACGAGATGGTGTTCCTGGGCCGCGATATCGGCGAACAGCGCAACTACAGCGAACAGGTGGCGCGCGAGATCGACAAAGAGGTCAACCGTATCGTTACTGAAGCGTATGACCGTGCCAAAGAGATCTTGACCTGCTATAACGACCTGCTTCACACCATCGCCAGGCGCTTAATGGAGGTCGAGACGCTGGATGTCGAGGCGTTCGAGGTGCTTTTTGCAGGCGTGCCCGGTGTGCTCCCGCGGCCTGTCGAGCCGGCGCCCACCCCTGATGCGTCGGCGCCCAGCCGCAGCCCCGGCTCTCCCGTTCCCGGCAGCGATCGCTTGCCCGGCCCACCGCTGCCCAGCCCGACGCCTGCGTAATTGCTCCTATCCGGAGGTCCGATGCCCGAAGCTAAGATGCAGTTTCCCGTCGGCTTAACCGGCGAAGCCATGGTGCAGGTGGCGCCTGAACTGACCGCTCGCCACCTGGGCAGCGGCGCGGTGTCTGTGTTCGCTACGCCCGAGATGGTGCGCCTGATGGCGCGCGCGGCCGTCCACGCGCTGGCCCCGTACCTGGCGCCAGGACAGCAATCGGTGGGCACCCTGGTCAACGTCAGACATTTGGCCGCCACGCCCATCGGCGCCACGGTCACCGCCCGCGCTGAGCTAATAACCACTGATGGCCGCCGGCTGACGTTCAAGGTGTCGGCCCACGATGGCACGGATTTGATCGGTGATGGGCTGCATGAGCGCGCGCTGATCGATCTGGCGCGGTTCGAGGCGAAGGTGCATGCCAAGCGCTAGGTGACAGGACTTTCCCACCTCTGCGCCAGATCTACTACAAAGTTTCTTGGGCGGGGTGAGACAAGGAGATAGGGAGACAGGGGGACAAGGAGATTGGAAGAAAGGCTTTTCGCCTTCATCCCTTATCCCCCTCTCCGCGTCTCTACCGGATCCCACCCGAATACACCAACGCGAAATCCTGTGGCCCCCGCGGAATGTTGAACGCGCGCACCCGGATGTGATAACGACCAGACTCAGGTTGCGGGATTACGAGCCGTTCCACGTTGTTGATCCGATCCGGTGCGCCGCCGGGCTGGCCGACCGGGCTGTTTCCGTAGTACAGCTTGCCGGAGGGGCTGGTCACGACCAGGTCGAGGTCGTTCACCAGGTTGGGATAGACCCCTGCCGTGGCCGGATAGTCGGTCCAGACCAGGGTGAGGGCCAGGGGCACGGTGGTATCATCCACCCAGCACGACCATCGCCAGCTCTGGCCGGTATTCAGCCCCTGGCGCAGATCATACCAACGCACCGAGACGTTCGCAGGCGGCGCCAGGACGGCCTTAAGGACCACATGGCCCCACCCCTGGGCTTCATCCCAAAGCACGTTATCGGCCGCCGGGGCGTGGCGGTAGCGCCATCGCTGCGCGCCGTGCAGCAGCGTTGCCTTGATCAGGGCGGCCGAGGGCGCGGCCCGGCGCTTCACCTGGCGCAGGTATTGGCGGACGAGTGCAGCCGCGCCGGCCGTCAACGGCGTCGCCATGCTGGTGCCACCGTTGAACAGGTATTTGTTGCTCTTGCTCCACGCGCCCCAGCCCGGGGTGACGTCCGCTGCCAGCGCCTGCGAACGCACAGAAAGGATATTGGTGCCGGGAGCGATGACATCGGGCTTGAACCGCTGGTCGCGCGTCGGCCCCCGGCTGCTGAATGCGGCGATGTCGGCCGCGTTGTCCGACGGCTTGTCGGTGCGCAGCGCGCCCGCCGGGTAATCACCCGGCCAAAGCTGGCCCCAGCCCGACTGATAGCCACCCTGCGACCGCACTGATTCGGCTGCGCCCACCGTGAGGCAGTTCTTGGCCGTCGCCGGGGGGGTGATGCTGCCGGGGTCCACGGTGCCGTCCCGATCGCCATCGGACCCATCGTTCCCCGCCGCGAACAGGACCAGGAAATCCTTGTGCTCCCACATGAAGCGGTCCACCGCCTCGCAATACTCATCGTAAACGCCGAAGTCGCCGCCGCCCCAACTGTTGTTGTGAATACGAGCGCCCGCGTCGCAGGCCTGCTGGAACAGGACCTTCAGGTCAACCGGCAGGCCGGCCAGGCCGTAATCGGGCGGATAACGGCGGTATCGCTGGTAGTAAGCGTTGCGATAGGCGGTTGTCCACTTCAGCCGTTGCTCGACCGCCTGAAAGACCAGACTTGCCTCGTAGGCCAGGCCGCGCACCGGGTCAGCTTGCACAGCCTGGGAAGCAGCGCCGTTACCGGCTATCGAACCAGTGACATGAGTGCCATGGCCGGAGCGAGTATCGGCCGGCCCGTCGTCTTCCCCCACATTGGTGACAACTGATGCCCAATCGGAGGCGACAGGCCAGCTATGGAAGGCAGCAACCCGACCGGCAAAATCCGGATGCACGGTCGCCGGGTTGCCGGTGTCCAACCCGGAATCTGCCACACCTACGATCTCACCCCGGCCGCTAAGACCTAACCCCGAAGGGTTTGACACCTCCTTGCCGCCCATCAACCCCGTGGCGATGTCGTTCCGCAGTTGGCGCAGGACGTAGGGGCCAACAGAGTGCACGCCATGCAGGTGCGCCAATTGCTCGACTTTCCCGCTTACATTGGTTGCGTTGGGCTCAAAGCTAACGGTCAGCATGGTGCTGCCCGGCCCCACATCCCCCGGTATGCCGCCCAGCTGACGGATGATCGGCAAGGCCTGGTGCAAGGCATCGGGCTCGAAAAACTTCAGCAAGAATGTGTTGGTCACGCGCTCGGCCGGTGATGGCCGCAGGTCCGCGGCCGGTATGTCGGCATGAATGCCCCCACGCGACTTGAGAGGATCCTGCTCGATGCTATCCAATAACTCCGGCGCCATGCGCATCTCAGGGCTGTAATGGGTCACCCGGGTTACGTAACCCGGCTCTGAGACCAGCCAGTTGTAAGCCGGTTCATCTAACGCGATGATGTAGCCGGCCGGCGGCACAGGGCTTTGGATGCCGCCACCATTGGCCCGAATGTCGTCCAGCCACGATTGTTTGACCGGGCCGATGAACTCCACCAGGTAGTAATGTTGGCCGGGGCCATATTCAGTTGGGGGTGGCCCCCAGGGCAACGTTTGCGCGTCAGCAATCATATTGCGCTTGCCTTTTGTTAGTGGTTGGGCCATGGATGGCGCCTGATAGACCTCGATCTCGTATCCCGAGGCCTGTAACATCTCCGTTTGCTCGTCGGTGACCTTGGCCAACACGTAGTCATCATACTCAGCCAGGATGTTAATCCCCTGCTTCATCAGTCGTGCGCGTTGGCGACGCGCTGCATAGATCAAGACCGTGTGTGCCATAACGACCTCCTTTTGGGGCATCAATTGACCTGGAGCACAACTCCCTTTCATGCCTGGTTAGCGTTGTCATTATACCACACTTGTGCAACTACCGCCTTCGTCACGACGGTCGGTGTGCAATTTTCGCCGACGTGTGTCAGGTCTGGTAAAATGGGGTTGAGGAGCAGCGAACGTGGCTGAGACACTGCGCGGCGTCATTGAGCGCATCACCTACCACAACGAGGAGAACGGCTACACCGTCGCCCAGCTAACGCCGGAGGGCGCGTCCTATACCGTCACGGTTGTAGGCAACATGCTGGGCATCAATGTCGGTGAATCGGTGGCCATCACCGGCGTTTGGGCCGCGCACCCGCAGTATGGCCGCCAGTTCAAGGCCGAGGCCGTCCGCACCGTGCTGCCGGCTACCATCGCCGGGCTGGAGAAGTACCTGGGCAGCGGGCTGATCAAGGGCGTCGGCCCGGTGACCGCGAAACGCATCGTGCGTAAGTTCGGGCTGGACACCCTGCGGGTGATCGAGGAAGAGCCGGCGCGGCTGCGCGAAGTGTTGGGCGTAGGCCGCGTGCGCGCCGACTTGATCGCTCGCGCCTGGGCCGAGCAGCAGAAGATCAAAGAGGTCATGCTTTTCCTGCAGAGCCACAACGTGTCCACCGGCCTGGCCGTGCGCATCTACAAGCAGTACGGCGATGACGCGGTGCAGATCGTGCAGACCGACCCCTACCGGCTGGCGCGCGAGGTCTACGGCATCGGCTTCATCACGGCCGACAAGATCGCCCGCGAGCTGGGCATCAGCCACGATGCGCCGGAGCGGGTGGCTGCAGGCATCAGCTACGTGCTGGGCCAGGCGGCTGATGAGGGCAACGTCTATCTGCCGGCGGCTGATCTGACATCGCGTTCCGCCGAGTTGTTGGGCGTGACCCCGACCCAGGCCCAGGCCGGCATCCAGGCGTTGAAGGAGGCTGAAGAGGTCTGGGTGGAGGAGGCCACGGCCACCGCCGCCCCGCGCCTGGCTGAGGAGCGCCCCGTCTACCTGATCCCCTTCTACCGCGGCGAGATTGGCGTCACCAACCGCCTGCACCGCCTGGTCGATGCTCGCGAGGATCGGCTGGCCGCGTTCCGCGCTTATAACTGGCCCGCGGCGTTTGCCGTGCTGCAAACGCAGAACCGCATGCCCCTGACCCCAAAGCAGATGGCCGCGGTGCAGGCTGCGCTTACCTACCGGCTAACGGTGCTGACGGGCGGGCCAGGCACCGGCAAAACCACGACCGTGCGCAGCATCCTGCGGCTGGCAGAAGCGGCCGGCGCCCGCGTGCAGCTGGCCTCACCCACCGGCCGCGCGGCCAAACGCCTGGCCGAGGCCACCGACCGCCCCGCGAAAACGATCCACCGCCTGCTGGAGTTCAAGCCCGCGGAAGGGATGACCTTCCAGCGCAACGAGGAGAACCCCTTGGAGGCCGACTTGATCATCGTGGACGAGGCCTCCATGCTCGACCTGCTGTTGACCAACCACCTGTTGAAGGCGATCCCGCCGGGCGCGCACTTGCTGCTGGTGGGCGACATTGACCAGCTCCCCAGTGTGGGTGCGGGGAGTGTGTTGGAGGATGTGATAGCGGCTGTTGAAGCTGAAGCTGAGACTGAGGCTAAGGTTGAGACATCTTCAATCTCAGCCTCATCCTTAGCCTCAGCCTGCGCAGTCGTCCGCCTGGACACCATCTTCCGCCAGCCGGAGGGCAGCTACATCATCACCAACGCGCACCGCATCAACCGCGGGGAGATACCGATCCTGGACAACAAGACCGCGCGGGACTTCTTTCTGTTCAAGGAAGAGGATCCGGCCGCGGCGGCGGACCTGGTGGTGGAGCTGGCGCAGGAGCGTATCCCGCGCAAGTTCGGCCTCCGACCGGAGCAGATCCAGGTTCTTAGCCCGATGCACCGGGGCGAGGTGGGGGTCGCGGCGCTTAACGCCCGCCTGCAGGCCGCGCTGAACCCGCCTGCGGCGAGCAAGGTCGAACGAGTCGTGGGCGGCCGGACCTTCCGCGCCGGCGACCGGGTGATGCAGATCCGCAACAACTACGACAAGGATGTGTTCAACGGCGACATGGGTCAGGTGACGCGGATGGACCTGGAGAACCAGATCGTGGACGTGCGGATGGATGACCGAAACATCAGCTACGATTTCCTGGAGCTGGACGAGCTGGTGCACGCCTACGCGGTCAGCGTCCACAAGGCGCAGGGCAGCGAGTTTCCGGCGGTCGTCATCCCGCTACTGCCCACGCACTACATGATGCTGCAACGGAACCTGCTCTATACGGCTGTGACCCGCGCCCAGCAATTGGTGGTGCTGGTGGGCAGCCCGCGCGCTATCGGGATCGCGGTCAAGAACGACCGCGCCAAGGAGCGGCATTCAGGACTGGCGGAAAGACTATCGTCCTGAGTGCCCTCCGCTGAGCACGGCACCCCAGTCCCCAACTGCCGGACTCGAGGCTTGAGCCGGTTGGGTGGGCGATGCGAGAGACCGGCTGAAGCCTCGAGTCCGAGAGGCTTGGCTGCGGCTTTCATAGCAGAGGGAGGATTCCATGCCGATCATCACACTCTCCCGCGAGATGGGCAGTCGCGGCGACGATATCGCGTTGGCCGTTGCCGAGCGGCTCGGCCTGCGCCTGGTCGGTCGCGAGCTGATTAACCGGGCGGCGCGCGCGGCCGGCGCGCCCGAAGTGGCCTTGGCCGAGATAGACGAGTTGGGGCTGCTTGGCGTGAAACCGAGCCCCGCCGCGCTGCGCCTGTATCACGAAAAGGTGACCGCGGTCATCGAAGATCTGTCTGCCGGCGGAAACGTGCTGCTGGTCGGCCGCGGGGGGCAGGTGGTGCTGGCCGGCCGGCCCGGCGTGCTCCACGCGCGGGTGTTCGCGCCCCACGCGCAACGGGTGGCCACCGTGCAGGCGCGCTGCGGGATCTCCGCCGCCGCGGCCGTCGCGCGCATTGCCGCCTCGGATCGCGCACGCGCCGGTTTCCTGCGCCGCGACTACGGCGTGAAGTGGGATGACCCCGGGCTGTACGACCTCGTACTCAACATGGCGCAGATGGACGTGGCGACGGCGGTGGATGTGGTGTGCGCGGCCGTGGCCGGATTAAGCCGGCCCAGGCAAACAGAAAGCGTACAGGAAGGGTGCGAATCATGACCGGTGACGTGCCTGCCCCCTTTTCGCATCCAGTCGAGGCCGAGTTCGCGCGCATCCTTGACTTCTACGGCATCCCCTGGGAGTATGAACCGCGCACCTTTGTTTTGGAACAGGATGCCTGCGGCAACGTTACCGAGGCGTTTTCGCCCGATTTTTACCTGCCTGACCAGGATCTCTACGTGGAACTGACTACCATGCAGCCGCACCAGGTGCGCCACAAGAACCGCAAGCTCAAGCGGTTGTGTGAGCTTTACCCGGAGGTCAACATCAAGTTGTTCAAGCGCGGGGACATCCGCAGCCTGATGCTTAAGTTCGGGGTTGAGGAATATCCTGATATGATGACGAACGAGTTGTAAGAGGAGCCTGGCATGGCGCCAAACACCCTATCCCTGGAAAGGACTGACCTGACTCGCGGCGTGGGCCGTGTGCTGTTCAGCGAGGCCGACATCCGCCAGCGGGCTGCCGAGCTCGGCGCGCAAATCAGCCAGGACTACGCGGGCCGGGATCCGCTGGTGATCGGCGTGCTGCGCGGGGTGGTCTTCTTTATGAGCGATCTGTTGCGAGCAATCACGGTGCCGGTGCGGGTTGACTTCATGGCGATCTCCCGCTACAGCCCCGGCGCGCGCGCCAAAGGGCCGGTGCGGCTGATCAAGGACCTGGACCTCACGGTCGAGGGCCAGCATGTGCTGTTCGTTGAAGATGTGATTGACACTGGGCTGACCCTCAGCTATCTGCTGCGGCTGCTGCGGGCGCGCGGGCCGGCCAGCCTGGAGGTATGCACACTGTTCGACAAGCCCCAGCACCGGCTTGCCGATATCCCCCTGCGCTATAAAGGGTTTGACCTGCCGGATCGCTTCGTGGTCGGCTATGGCCTGGATTACAAGGAGGCCTACCGCCACCTGCCCTATGTGGCTGAGCTGAGGCCCGAGGTATTGAAGCTGAGCTAATCCGGAGTGGATGCAGGGCGCCTTATCAGTGTCATTCTGAGCGGCCCTGTTACGAACCTTGCATGACGATGTGGAAAAGCGAAGAATCTCCTCCGCCTGCTGAAAAGACCCTTCGCTGGTGATATACCGCGATGGGTTTGACTCGGCAACCCGCTCAGGGTGACACTGATAACCTCTTTGTTTTTGCACTAACGTCGATATGCGGCCAACGTCCGTTCCCGCGCCAGCGCGTGATCCACGATGGGCGCGGGATAGTCGCGGCCGACCCGGCAGCCGGCGCGGATCTGCTCGTCCCCCGGCATGGTCCAGGGTTCGTGCAGATACTTGAGCGGCACGCGCGCCAGCTCCGGCACCCAACGGCGGACGTAGGCGCCCTCCGGGTCAAACCTGGCCCCTTGGAGGCTGGGGTTGAAGATGCGGAAATAGGGGGCGGCATCGGTGCCAACACCGGCCGTCCACTGCCAGCCGCCGTTATTGGCGGCAGGGTCGCCGTCCACCAGGTGCTGCATGAAGAACCGCTCGCCCCACTGCCAATCAATCAGCAGGTCCTTCACCAGGAACGACGCCACAATCATGCGCGCCCGGTTGTGCATCCAGCCGGTGGTCACCAGTTGGCGCATGGCCGCATCCACCGCGGGGTAGCCGGTGCGCCCCTCGCACCACGCCGCGAACTCGGCCTCGTTGTTCCGCCAGGGGATATCCCGCAGTTCCTCGCGGAACGCGGTCTCCAACACGAAGGGGAAGTGGTGCAGGATCGCCATGTAGAACTCGCGCCAGATCAGTTCGTTGAGCCACGTCTCCGCGCCTTTGCGCGCGGCCGCGTCAGGCGCTTTTTCCACGGCGTGCAGAGCGGCCACCGCCGCGCGGCGGGCCGAAACCATGCCGAACCGCAGGTAGGGCGAGAGCCCCGACGTGCCGTCCAGGTCCATGCGGTTGCGGTCATCACCATAGTTACGGATGGGGGCCGCGCTGCCACCGGCGAACGCGCGCAGCCGCCGCAGCGCTTCGGCCTCCCCGGGCGGGAAGGGCACGGCCGCGGGCAGGATCGGCTCGTTGGGAATGGGGAGGCTCAGCAGCTCATTGGGCAGCGCGGGCAGGCGCTCCGGCGGCGACCAGAGCCCGACCAGCGTCGGGGGCGGCAGCGCCTGCCACGCGCGACTGAACGGCGTGAAGACGGTGTAGGGGCCGCCGTCGGCCTTGCGCACCAGGTCAACTGGGTGGACGGTGAGGCCAGATGCCACGCGCAGCGGCAGGGCCGCGGCCACGGCTGTATCGCGGCGCCGGCCATAGGGCCACGGGTCGGCCTCGGCGTAGATGGCTTCTGCACCGGTTTCGGCGACCAACCGGGCCAGCTCGTCGGCCGGCTCGCCCTGGCGCACGATCAGCCGGCTGCCGCGCTCGCGCAGGTCAGCGTCCAGGCCCCGTAGGCCGCCGAAGAGGAATGCCACCCGCACCTCGCTGATATCGGCCGCGACCAGGAGCGCGGGGTCGAGCACGAAAATGGGCACGACCTGCTCACCGTACGCCAGCGCCGCCTTCAACGCGTCGTTGTCGTGCAGGCGCAGGTCGCGCCGGGCCCACCAGATGGCTGTGGTCATGTTTTGGCCTCTCGCTGCACCGCCGGTTGGCGGGAAATGGATACGGACAGTGTACGCGCACGGCATCTTCCGGTCAAGTTGCGCCCGCGTGTTGGCATCACAAGCCCTACCGGTGTATACTGCGAGAGCTTGGACTCTTCATCGTGACAGGAAGAAGCAACACACCATGCTCGAACAACCCATCCTTCACACCGCCCGCCTGATCCTGCGGCCGTTCACCCTGGCGGACGCGGCCGATGTGCAGCGTCTGGCCGGGGCACGAGAGGTCGCCTCGCCTATTCCTAGCATACCACATCCTTACGAAGACGGCATGGCCGAGACATGGATTGGCACCCATCCAGCGCGCCTGGCCGATGGCACCGGGATCACCTATGCGATCACCCTGGCGGAGACGGGCGAGTTGTGCGGTGCGATCAGCCTGATGGTAAAATCGGAGCATCAGCGCGCGGAGTTGGGCTACTGGATCGGCGTGCCGTATTGGGGCCGCGGCTACTGCACCGAGGCGGCAGCCGCCTTGCGCGACCACGGCTTGCGCTCGCTGGGGCTGCACCGCATCTGGGCCGTACACATGGCGCGCAACCCTGCGTCGGGCCGGGTAATGCGTAAGATCGGCATGCGGCACGAAGGGACGCTGCGGGAGCACGAGCTCAAGTGGGGCGTCTTTGAGACGATCGAATGCTACGCGATCCTGCGCAGCGAGTGGGAGGTGGAGGCCGGCGCATGAAATATGATCCGCATCCGGGGCTGGTGGCGCTGGGCACGCACGTCGAGATCGAGCTGATCGCCGATTCGGGCGAGGGTGAACGGCTGGTGTTCGACATCGTGCCCGACGCAGCGGCCGATTTCGCGACCGGTTTCCTGGCCGCCAACACGCCGCTGGCCCGGGCCATCGTGGGCTGGCCGGAAGGTGCGGTCGTGCCCTACCGCCAGGCGGACATCGTCGAGGCGCGCATTGTGTCCGTGCGCACCAGCCAGCGCTCCGCCGACGGGGCCGCAGCGGAGGCGCGCCAGGCCGCTACGAAGGAGGCCGTAGCGCGCGCAAAGACCGATGAGTCGGTCCAGTTGGCGTTAACCGTGAACGTCAAGTGGGGTGACTACGACCCGGAACCCCTCACAGAAGCTTAGAGAGGCACCCATGAACGCTATGCCCCCTCCTTCCTTTCAAATCCGCACGATCAACACGCCCCACGAGCTGGCGCTGGTGGTCGACCTCCAGCGCGTCGTCTGGCCGGGTCCAGATATCGAATTCGTGCCTGTCCACATGCTGCTGACTGCAACCCATAACGGCGGGCTGGTCGCCGGCGCTTGGGCGGGTGAGATATTGGCGGGTTTTGTTTTCGGCTTTCTGGGCTACCACGACCATGGCGGGACGCGGCGCCTGAAGCATTGCTCCCATATGCTGGGCGTCCACCCCGATTGGCGCGATGCGGGGGTCGGTTTTGCGCTGAAACGTTATCAGCGCTGCCAGGTGCTGCGTCAAGGGATCGATCATGTCACCTGGACCTACGATCCGCTGCTGGCGCGCAACGCCCATCTCAATATCGCCAAGCTCGGCGCGGTGTGCAACACTTACCTGGTGGACCTGTACGGCGACCTGGCCGACGGCCTTAACCGAGGCCTCTCCACCGACCGCCTGCAGGTGGACTGGTGGGTCAACACGCCGTGGGTAGCCGAGCACGTGAGCGGTGATCCGGCGCCGCGGCCGGGCCTGGCTGCCCACCTGGCGGCCGGCGCGCTGGCCCTCAACCCACCGGACGCAAACGGCGAGCCTGTCCCTCCGGCTGCACCTGTGGCTGGGGCCCTGCCGGCGGCAATCCTGTTGGACCTGCCATCTGACTTCCACGCGCTCAAGGCCGCAGACCCTGACTTTGCGCTGCGCTGGCGTCTGGGCGTGCGGGATGCGTTCCGAGAGCTATTCGCGCGCGACTACGTAATCAGCGACTTCCTCTACGAACCCGGCCTTCCCCCGCGCGCAGCCTACATCCTGACGCGTGCCCACCCTTGAACCAGGGAGCTTACGCAATGCTCATCGAACACATCACCCTGCACCACCTGCGCATGCCGCTGGTTGCGCCCTTTGAGACCTCGTTTGGCCGGATCAGCGACCGGGAGTGCATCCTGATCGCGATCCGCTCCGAACGCCTGACCGGCTGGGGCGAATGCGTGGCCGATCGCGACCCCGGTTACGCCTATGAAACCACGGGCACCGCCTGGCACATCCTGACCGAGTTCCTCGTGCCGGCCATTTTGGGATGTGACATCGCAGGCCCGGTCGACTTTCCCGTCCTTGTCAGCCAGGTGCGCGGTCATCTCATGGCCAAGGCCGGGATCGAGCTGGCGCTGTGGGATCTTCTGGGCAAACGGCAGGGCCGTCCGTTGCGCGCTCTGCTGGGCGGCACGCGTGATCGGGTCGACGTGGGGGTGTCGGTGGGCTTGCAGGCCTCACCTGAGGCCCTGGTGGAGACTGTAGGCCGCTACCTGGATCAGGGCTACGGCCGGATCAAGATCAAGATCAAGCCCGGCCGCGATGTGGTCGACGCGGAGGCCGTGCGTCGCGCGTTCCCGCAGATCCGGCTCCAGGTGGACGCCAACTCTGCCTACACGTTGGCGACCGCGGCTGCATTGCGTCCCCTGGACGACCTGGATCTCTTGCTGATCGAGCAGCCGTTGGACGAGGACGATATCTGGGATCACAGCAAGCTCCAGGCCAGCCTCCGCACCCCCATCTGTCTGGACGAGAGCATCCTCTCGGTCCGCCACGCGCGGCAGGCGCTGGAGATGGGGGCGTGCCGGGTGATCAACATCAAGGCTGGCCGGGTGGGCGGGCTGAGCCAGGCGGTCGCGATCCACGACCTGTGCCGGGCGGCCGGCGTGCCAGTGTGGTGCGGTGGCATGTTGGAGACGGGCGTGGGCCGCGCTGGCAACCTGGCGCTGGCCAGCCTGCCCGACTTCACTCTCCCCGGCGATATTTCGGCGACGGATCGCTATTACCGGCAGGACATCACTGCCGAGCGATTCGTGCTCAACCCCGACAGCACGATCACCGTGCCAGACGGGCCAGGGCTGGGGGTGACGGTGGATGAGGATGCGGTGGCGCGGTTTTGTGTCAAACGGTGGGTTGCCCCAAATCAACCAAATTCTCAAACGGTATCTCCACCGCCGCGTCCTCGGTGATCACGCGGCAGAGCATCCGCAGCAGCGGTAACTCGGGCGGGCCGATCAGCCCGCGCGTCTTCCAGGCCGGCAGCGCACGGGCGAGCTGTTGGATGACGTATGCGCCTTCCAGCGTCTCGCCGGCCATGGCGTGCACCGCCTGGCTGTAGGTCAGCCCTGATCCCAGCCGCCCCAGCCGGATCGTCCGGCCGCCAGCGCAGGTCACGTACTGGTCACTCACACCGGGCAGCCAGGCCACGTTCTCCGGGCCGCCGCCCAGCAGCGCCACGATGCGCGCCATCTCTCTCGCGCGCTGGCCCCGAAAAGCGCCGTGGCCAGGTTGTGCATGGCCGCGGTCGCCCTGTCCGGCCCGCCGACGCGGTAGAGCAGGCCCGCGGCCATGTCGACCGCGACCGTGTACGCGTTCTTCAGCGCCGCGCACGCCTCCACGCCAATGACATCGGTCGAGGTCCAGATGTGATAGTAGTCCGTGGCGAAGATGTCCCGCAACCGCGCTAGCGCGGCCGAGTCACGGTCGGTGAAGGCCACGCACGAATGCCGTCGGCCCGCCAGCTCGCCCGCGATGCACGGCCCGCCGATGGCCGCCAGCGTCACCTGATCCTGCAAGGCGGGCGGTAGCTCCGGGCGCAGCACGTCGGGCAGGATGCGCGGGTCACCCTCGGGCGACGCCTCAAGGCCCTTGGTCACTGCGATCACCATGGCGCCAGGCCACCGCCGTGCCCATCAAACCGGAGCCGAGAATGGTGATGATTGGCATATGCCTCCGTATTGCGAACTGCATACTGCATACTGCGTGCCGGATAACCTGTCCCCACCCGTTACACGCCCCCGAGTTCCTTCATTGCCCTTGTCTCCTTGTCTCCCTATCTTCCCCTCGCTCCTTCACCCCCTCCCCTGCCACCTTCCCCGTCACCCACGCCCATAGGAAGTTGTAACCGCCGATGGGGCCGAACGCGTCCAGCAGTTCGCCGCACAGGTAGAGGCCGGGCGTCCGGCGGCTTTCCAGCGTGGCCGGGTTGACCTCGCCCAGCGCCACGCCGCCCCCGGTGACTTCGGCCGTCTTGTAGCCTTCGTGGCCGTTCCAGGGCAGGGGATAACGGGTCAGCAGCGCCACCAGCTGGGCGCGATCCTCGCGGCGCAACTGGGCCAGGTATGTCAGGCGCAGGCCGGCCTCGTCGAGTAGTTGATCAGCCAGGCGTTCGGGCAGATGTCCGCGCAGCAGCGTGGAGACCGGCCCGCGCGCCGCCCGCAGCGCCGCGTCCCAAGCCTGCGCGTCCAGCGGCGCCCACTGCACATCGATGACCGGCCGCGGCCCACCCTCGAAAGTGGCTCGCGCGGCTACGTGTGACACATTTAACACTGCCGGTCCGCTGTAGCCCCGGTGCGTGAAGAGGAAGCCGCCGTGGCTGGAAGCTGAGGCTAAGGTTGAGGCTGAGGAGGGATGCGCGGTGAGTGTGACAGAGGGTAGGGATAGGCCCGCCAGGGACCGGTGCGCGGGGATATCGCACGTCAGCGGCACCAGGGCCGGGTAGGTGGGGACGACCGCATGGCCCAGCGTCCGGGCGATGCTCAGGCCGGCGCCGTCGCTGCCGGTGGCCGGCACCGAAAGGCCGCCGGTCGCCAGCACCACCCGGCTCGCCAACAGCGCCCGGCCGTCTGCCAGCGTCACGCGCCAGTCGCCTCCCTCTGGCCGCAGCTCAGCCACGCGGATGCCGGTTCGCAGCGTCACGCCGCGCGCCTGGGCAGCCCTGAGCAGCGCATCCAGCACATCCCGTGCCCGGTTGGAGGCGGGGAATAGCTTGCCGGTCTCGGCTTCCAGTGCCAGAGGGATCGCCAGCTCATCCTCAAAGAAGCAGCGCACGCGGGTCAGGGGCCAGCCGCGCAGGATCTTCGCCAGCGTATGGCGCGAGCCGTCGGTGTGAAAGTCTTCGGGCGTAGCCCGCGCGGGCATCACATTGCACCGCCCTCCGCCGCTGATTAAGATCTTCTGACCAGGGCGGTCGCTGCCTTCGAGCAGCAGCACCGGCCGCGGCCCGCCTGCGGCGAAGAGCGCGGCCATGAGGCCGGCCGCGCCTGCGCCGACGATGACGATGGGTGTTTCTTGCATAAGGCGAACCATAACGATGCGGCGGGTGAAACCACCCGCCGCATTTCCATACACTATCAAAGAATGTGCAGCGCGAACAGTCGCGGGCCAGCGTATTATATCACGCTGGCTCCCGACTGCTGGTAATATACCCGATGTTGTTATGATCCCTGTCTGTCACATGAATCCAGATCATGTCGCCGACCGGGCCGGTGACCTGGACCAAGAAGGTGACAGCTTGGCAGTAACGAAGCGGATTGGTTGATGTCATCCAGCCCACTCCACCGGCGACAGGCATCGGGCTCCAGCCATCGGGCCATTCCACTGGCTGTGCGCTCTCCCACGGTGGTTTCTGTTCCCCGTAGAAGATCTCCAGGTCGTAGACGATGCCGTCGGCGCCGATCTCATTCACATGCACGGTGATTTCGATGAACCCTGGGCTAATCTCCCTAAAGGTAGAACGAATTCCGGTCAATTGGCCTTTAGGGGTGGGCGTGGCAGTGGGTGTCGGCGTCCGGGTTGGGGTCAAGGTGGACGTCGGTGTTGGGGTGGCGGTATCCGGCGGCGGCTCAGGGGTGATGCGTGTTGCCGTCGGCGTAGACGTGTGAGTCGGTGGTGGCAATGTGAATGTGCTGGTCGGCGTTGGTGTCCTCGTCGGCGTCGGCGTGGCCGTATGCGTTACCGTGGCAGTCGGCGTGACGGTGCCCGGCTCGACCGGCGAGACAGCAATGGCATATTCCACCTCGACCTGAACCGGCCCGCCCAGCCATGCCCCGGTGATCGGCCCGAACTCATCAGGCACGTTTTGGTAGGTGAAGTTCAGCCACCAGGTCGGATCCGTCGCGTAATCGGCCGGCCCCCAGCTTCCACCGGGACTATTGGTGGCAATGACGGCCCAGATATCGTGCGAGACGAAGGCTGCGTCGTTGTGCAGTGTAGCAGGGTGTGGCAGCATATGCGGCCCCGGCAGGACACGGCCAGGCCCGCCGACCTCGGCGTTGTCGCGATAGGGATCGCTAAACGCGATCTGCGCGCCATCAGGCGAGATGCCAACTACGGTGACGTAGTGTCCACCAACCCGCTCCCAGGCGCCGGTCGTACGCAACTCCCAGAAACCCAGCAGCAGGATCACGTCCTCGGAGCGCAGTACTTCCTTGAGCACCCAATCCATCGCTGGCTCTTTGACCAGGGTCACGCTGTAGTCGCTGCCCAGGCCACGCTCTGTCAGGTACGCCTGAAGCGCCTGGTGCATCACGATCACATTCGTGCCCTGATGCGCGCCACCCGTGCGCTGACCATCGGTATCCATGCGCCAGGCCAGATCCTCGATGAGCTCGCCATTGGGGCCCGGCATGGTCGCTGGATCATCCACGTTTAGCGGATCGTGGTCATCATATATCCCAGGCGCATGCGAGGTTACCAGATTATAGCCATCACTAATCATAGGCGGAGGCACCGGCTTCGGCTCGAACTTGCTATCGAACCACCACAGCGAGTTGGCACCTGCCGCTGGGCCACAGAAAGTCCACTTCCAATCGGCCGCACCGGGTCCTGCGCCCACGCCCCAGGCATCCTGGCGTTGGTCGAAGTCCGGTACACCGCTCGGGGCATAATCAACCCAGCCACCAGCTTTCCAGTAAAACTCCGGCGTCGCAGTGGGTGTCGGGGTGCGGGTGACGGTTGGCGAGTGCGTGGCCGAAGGTGTAAGAGTCAGGGTAGGTGTTTGCGTCCTAGTGGGAGTCGGCGTCAAGGTCGGCGCCACCACGATCGGCGACACGGCAACCGCGTACTCGGCCTCGGCCCAAACCGGCATCTGCGGGTTGTACGTGCCCTGGTAGCCCAGGAACTCATCGGGAGTGTTTAGGCCTTGGAAATTGACCAGAGGCAGCCAACGCGGGTAGCCCCATGGTCCCCATGTGCCGCCTGGACTGCGCGTGTCGATGACGCGATAGAGATCGTGCGATACGAAGCGCGCATCGTTGTGCAGCGCGGGCGGATGGCCAGCAGGATGGCCGGGCGGTAACACGCGGCCCCACCCGCCGACCTCGGCCGCGTTGGCAAACGGGTCGCTGAACGCGATCAACTTCCAGAGTGAGTCCACCCCGGCCGCGGTAATGTAGTGGCCGCCGATACGCCGCCAGCCCACTGTGTTCTCCTGCCAGAAGCCGATGAGTAGGATCACATCTTCGCTGCGTTCGATTTCGGCCTCAACCCAGCCAAACGCGGGCTTGGGTTGGACTGTCACTGTGTAGGCCGCACCCAGGCCTTTTGCTGTCAGATAGGCCTGGATGCCCTCGGCCAGCTTGTCAGGTTGTGTGCCGGTCGCCCCCGTGCCGGCCAGCGCGGCCAGGTTGCCGACAAACGGTTGGACGTTGCGCGGGTCGTGGTCATCCCAGATGCCGGGGTTGTATGATCTTAACAGAGGATAACCATCGTTGAGAGCGGGCGGGGGTATCGGGTTCGGCTCGAGTTTGCTGTCGAACCACCACAGCGAGTTGGCAGCTGCCACCGGGCCGCAGTGCGTCCACTGCCCGGCAGTGTTGCGCCAGTCATCCTGGCGCTGATCGAAGTCAGGCATGCCGCTGGGCGCGTAGTCCTGCCATCCGCCCGCCTTCCAGAAGATGGGCGGCAGAAGCCGCCGGAACAAGGCGAAGCGCGAGAGGTGATCAGTAGTGCCCTGAACTGTGTTCGCTTCGGCATCAATCACGCTTTCTTGCTCTTCCCAGTCGCCGGCCGCTGTCTGCACGAAGAGACCCAGGCCGGGCAGGTCGCCCCCAGCGTCATCGTAACGCAAAGTCAGCGTGATCGGTAGTTCGAAGTCCATGACCGGTGCGCCCGGAGCCGCAGCGTTCAACTCGGTGGCGTTCAGGTCGAAAGCGTTGCCGGCGTCCTCCATCTCCGCCGGAGGGGTGGGCGTGGCCGGCGCATAGCTAAGGAGCACCTTGTGCTCCACCGCCTCCGGCGGCACCACCACATGAAGGCTGCTATCAGGCGCATCCAAAGTCCCACCCATGGGGCCGATGACGACCGATGTCGGGCCGGGGGTCGGAGTGCGGGTCGGGGTCGGGGTCAGGGTTGGATTTGAGATGGCATCACGCAGCACCAACGGAAGGTACAACTCTGAGCCAACAAAAAGGCTGCCACGCATATCGGGCAGAAGCTCACAGTGATAAGGAACATAACCGGCCAGGGTGAAAGTACGGGTAAAGCGATCACCCGGGGCAAGCACAGTCGAACCCCAAGTGCCGTCATCTGCCGTGACCGCGTGAAATGTCGTGTCATCGTTCAGCCACACCACTTGAGCGCCGGGAGGCACTCCCACACGAGAGGGGTCAAACTGCAATCCTGCCATGTGAATGGTCAGCGGCAGGTCGGCGCCAGGGATGGTAGCCGGACGAGCGGCCACCTGGGTCACGATCAACAGCAAGAGCAAGGCGCCGGAAAGCGCCAGCAGTCCGGCGCGCACCCAGAAGGGAAGTCTCTTCCACATCGTCGCACCTCCTGACTTCATGAAACAACTCAAACGAAATATCGGGCAGGAGACAGCGACAGCGACCGTGCGGGGTAATGGCCGGATGGTGTGGAGCTACGTAGAAGGGCAGGCCATTACACACCGTGCCCGCTCAGATTATACGACAAAAAGCGCCCAATAACAATACTTGTTTTGTAAGTTCATTCTCCCACACCCGCCATTGCGAGCGCGAACTCCGAGGCCACCCATGGATCGGTTTCTGATGACAGGGCATGAGTCAGGGCACGCTCAGCCGCTCTACCCCCAAACCGTCCCAGCGCCCAGGCCGCGTGCCCACGGGCCAGCGGCTCGGGATCGGCCAGGAGGGCTATCAGCGCCGGGACAAGCGCCGGCTCGCCGCTGTTGCCGGCTGCCACACACGCGTTGCGCACCAGCCCACGGCGTTTGGCCCGCAGCACCGGCGTGCCGCGGAAGCGCGCGCGAAAATCGAATTCATCCAGGGTTAGGAGAGCGGATAGGGCAGGGTCACCCAGCGACTGGAAGTCGCGGCTACCGTCGCGAAGTCGGCCTGTGCCGACTGGACCGGAGTCCACGTAGGGCCTGTCCTGAGCTTGTCGAAGGATGGACTTTGCAGAAGTAGCAGCGGTTTCAACCGCCGGGCGGCCCCCCCGGTTATACGGGCACACCTCCTGGCACACGTCGCATCCGAAAACCCAGTCCCCCATCAACGGCCGCAGATCGCGCGGGATGGGTCCGCGCAACTCGATGGTCAGGTACGAAATGCACCGCCGCGCATCCAGCACGTGTGGCGCCACGAAGGCCTGCGTGGGACATGCGTCCAGGCAGCGCGTGCAGCGACCACACCTACGATCCATCGCGCGCCGCTCACGTCCAGCTTCCAATGTCCAGCTTCCAGCCTCAAGCCTCTCTGGCACCAGCAGCCCTGCCAAGAAAGTCCATGACCCCAACCCGGGCGTGATCAGGCACGCGTTGCGGCCGATGAATCCCAGTCCAGCCTGTTCGGCGTAATCGCGCTCCAGCACCGGCGCTGAGTCCACGAAGGCTTTGCCGAGCGTTTTCCGGCCCGTCCGTTCGCAGATGAACGCGTCCAGGGCGAACAGCTTCGGCTTGAGGCTATCGTGATAATCCGGCCAGCGAGCGTACCGGGCGATGCGTCCCAGGGGCGGGCCACCGTGAGGTCGAGGAGAGGGGCCGGGGTCATAGTTGGCAGCAACCGCGATCATGGTGGCCGCATCCGCCGCCAGCCGTGCCGGGTCCAACCGCTCGGTCACGCGGGTAGCGAGATACGCCATCTTGCCGTGGTAACCCGCGTCCAGCCACGCGGCAAACTGCGCGGCGTAGCGCGGCGGGCCGACCGGTAGGACGGCCGCTCGGTCGAAGCCCAAGGCGAGGGCGTAAGCAAAGACATCGGAGGTCAGCGACATAGCAGATACGATTATAGCACCTTTGTTGGCGCACAGGAACTAACCCTAAAATTGGGCGCGGACAAGCGCGGATGAACGCGGATGACTAAGGTTATCTCCGCCTCTATCAACTGCAACATGAGCACTAACCCAAGAACGCCCTTATCGGGTATAATTACCCTATGTCCGTCGAGAGCGCGCTGGCAGCCCTGCGCGTGGAACCCCGGTTCATGCGCAACATCGCCCGCTGGGAGCACCTCCCGGCCCGATCGGCGCGCCTGGCGGCGATCCCGCTCGCGTTGGACAGCCGCCTGGCCGCCGCGTTGGATAGCCGCGGGATCAGCGCGCTCTACACCCACCAGGTCGCGGCCGTGGAGGCGGCCTTGGCCGGGGAACACGTTGCCGTCGCCACACCGGCGGCCAGCGGCAAGACGCTGTGCTACAACCTGCCCGTCCTCCATCGCTTATTGGCCGACCCGCGCGCCAGGGCGCTCTACCTGTTTCCGACCAAGGCCCTGGCGCAGGATCAGTTGGCCGAATTGCGCGATCTAACCGGGTTGCCGAACGGAGACAGGGAGACAAGGAGACAGGGAGACAAGCAGGGAAGACGACCCTCTCCCCCGCTCCCTATCCCCCCCTCTCCCTATCTCCCCCTCTCCCCCTTTCCCCCTCTCAACTGCGCCACCTACGACGGCGACACCCCCAGCGCGCAACGCGGCAAGATCCGGGACGGCGCACGGATCATCCTCTCCAACCCCGACATGCTGCACGCCGGCATCCTGCCGCAGCATCCGCGCTGGGCCGGCTTCTTCGCCAACCTGGCCATGGTGGTGATTGACGAGATGCACGTCTACCGGGGGGTGTTCGGCTCCCACGTGGCCAACGTGCTGCGCCGGCTGCGGCGGCTCTGCCGGTTCTACGGCAGCTCGCCCCAGTTCATGCTGGCCTCCGCCACCATCGCCAACCCCGGCGACCTGGCCGAGCGGCTGGTCGAAGCGCCCGTGGCCGTGATCGGCCCGGAGCAGGACGGCGCCCCCCAGGGTGAGCGGCACGTGATCTTCTATAACCCGCCGCTGATCGACCCCGCCCTGGGCCTGCGGCGCAGCAACACCGCGGAAGCTGCCGACCTGGCCGCGCACTTCGTGGCCCACGACGTGCAAACCATCGTCTTCGCACGCACCCGTCTCCTATCGGAGTTGGCACTGGCCGATCTGCGATTGCGGATTGCGGATTGCGGAACAGCCGACGCGAATCCGCAATCCGCAACCCGCAATCCACAATCCATCCGGGGGTATCGCAGTGGCTACTTGCCTGAAGAGCGCCGTGCCATCGAGCGCGGCCTGCGTGAGGGCAAGGTGCATGGGGTGGTGGCAACCACGGCGCTGGAGTTGGGGATTGACATCGGCCAGATGGGCGCGGCGGTGTTGGCCGGCTATCCCGGCACGGTGGCCAGCACCCGGCAGCAGATGGGCCGGGCAGGCAGGCGGCAGGGCGCATCCATAGGGCTGCTGGTGGCTGGCGCCGAGCCACTGGACCAGTACATCATCACCCATCCCGGCTGGCTGCTGGGCCGCAGCCCCGAGCACGCGCGGGTCAACCCCAACAATGAGATCATCCTGGCCGGCCATCTGGCCTGCGCCGCGGCCGAGCTGCCGATCCGGGCGGGGGAGGAATTCGCTCCTGGGGGGAATCGAGGCTTCAGCCGGCCTGTTGTGCCACGCGAGAACCCGGCTGAAGCCTCTAGTCCGGACGTCCCGCAGCCGCATTCCATAATGGCCCTCCTCAACGACCTGACTGAGGCCGGCCAGCTCTACCGCTCGGGCGACCGCTACTACTGGGCCGGCGACGGCAGCCCCGCCAGCGCGTTGAGCCTGCGCAGCACTGGGCCGGATCGGGTCGTCATCCAGACGGCAGACGACGCAGGCCGCCCTCAGGTCATCGGCGAAGTGGACCGGCCAAGCGTCATCCTCTTCCTCTACCAGGGCGCGATCTACCTGCACGAGGGCACGACCTACGTGGTAGAGCGGCTGGACATGGACGCCGGCATCGCCCACGTCCGGCCAGTCGCCGCAGATTTCTACACGCGGCCGGTCATCGGGGAGGGGATCGAGGTCCTGACCACCGTGGGGGACAGCGGACGAACGACGGCTGACAGCCCGGTCTCCAACCTCCAACCTCCAACCGTCAACTTCCAATCCGCCTGGGGCGACGTGCGCGTGATCCGCAAGGCGTCCGGCTACAAGATCATGCGCCGCGGCGGCAATGAGATGTTGGGGTTCGGCGAGATTGATCTGCCGGAGCAAACGTTGGAGACGCAAGCCTGCTGGCTGACCATCTCGCAAGATCTCATTGACACTTTGAAAGCAGCCGGTGAATGGCTGTCGGATCCGAACGAGTACGGCCCCAATTGGCCGGCCCAGCGCGCCGCAGCCCGCCAGCGCGATGGGTATCGCTGCCAGGGTTGCGGCATCCCCGAAGCAGGCGGCCGCCAGCACGACGTCCACCACAAGATCCCGTTTCGTGCCTTCGTGGCCGATGCCAGCCTGCGCGAGGGCCTGCCCGCGGCCCTGGCCTGGCAGGTCGCCAACCGGCCGCCCAACCTGGTCACCCTTTGCCCGGCGTGCCACCGCCGCGCGGAAACGGCCGTGCGCACGCGTTCGGGCCTGGGCGGGGCCGCGACACTGTTGGCCGGTGTGGCTCCCATCTTCCTGATGTGTGACCCGCGCGACCTGGGCGTGGTGACTGAGCCTCAAGACCCGACCAGTGGCCTGCCCACCATCACCCTGTACGAGACAGCGCCTGGGGGTGTGGGTTATGCTGAGCAGTTGTGCGCGGCTATGCCCGATCTGTTGGCCGCGGCCCGTGATCTGGCGGCGGCGTGCCCGTGCGAAAACGGCTGTCCGGCTTGCGTCGGCCCGGTGATCGAACATGCGTATGCATTGGATACCAAGGCGCTGGCGTTGGCGCTGCTGGAGAAGGCGGCCGCAGGCTGCAGGAATTCCAAATGCCGCCTCAGACAATCTGAGGTAGAATGATAGTGTTGAC
>CAZKEF010000066.1:0-26310 GCA_964551735.1 uncultured Anaerolineales bacterium | reverse complement strand
TCAACGACCGCGGCCTGCCTGCCCGCCTGGTCGTCAACCTGTCCTACCCGGCGCAGGGTGACAGCCAGCCCAGCGACATCGGCATGGACATGACCTTCATTTACACCAGCGAGGCATTGGCCGCGCTGGCGCCGGCGGGCCCTTCGCTGCAGGGGATCGCGGACGCGGCGCAGGCGCTGGCCGGGTCGGTCACAGGCAGCCTGCCGGAGCTGTTCACCTGCGGCCTGTTCGCTGTCGCGGCGTTTTTCGTGCTTGTGCGCCGAGGGCGCCGCACCTATGCGACGGTGGCGGTCGCAGTGGTGCTGCTGATGGTGATCACGCCGCTCCTGCAGTCCGTGCAGGCCGTGGCGTTTGCCGAGAGACAGGCAGCCAGGCAGGCGCAAGACAGAAGCGCCGAGCGCAGCCGGCAGGTCGCCGACGATGTGACGGCCGATCTGACGGATGCGGACTGGGATCCACACGCCGATCCGCTGACTGCGCCCCCTGCGATCAGCGGGGCCGCCCCCCAGCCTGCTGCCCGCGGCAGCGGCGGCGGGCAGGCCGCGGCTGAAGGGCCTGCCCTGAGCGCAGTCGAAGGGGCGCCGGCGCCGTTCGCCATGCTCAGGCCGGCTCAGGAGGATTCGGACGCCGCCGATTTCGACGGCGATGGCCTTCTGGACTCGCTCGAAGCTGAGATCGGCACGAATCCCCTGCTGGCCGACAGCGATGGGGATGGGCTGAACGACTATGTCGAGGCGCTGCAGCTCGGCACGAGCCCCACTCTGCCCGACACCGACGGCGACGGCATTTCCGACCAGGTCGAGGTGGCCGGCTTCGAATACGCGGGGCTGCACTGGTACCCGAACCCGAACCAGGCCGACACCAACGGCGACATGATGCCCGACGGTCTGGAATGCCTGGATCTGAAGGATGCCGAGGTCGCGCCGGCGACGCTGACCCAGTGCGACGCGGATTTGGACAACATCCCCGATCTGTTCGATGACGACGACGACAACGACGGCGTGCAGGATGCGATCGACAGCTCGCCGAACGCGATCGTGGATCGCAACGGCAAGCGCGCCAACGCGGGCGCGGTCACGCCCTTCGACGAGGAGCACCCGTTCCAGTTCCAGGTGAGCAATCTGGCCACCGGCTATCCGGTCGTCGTCGATTTCCAGTTGGAGCCGATGGATCGCGACCACCTGGGGTACGCCATGAACGTGCTCGATTGGCCCGCGGCGGACACCGGCGGTCAGATCCAGCATGTCAAGAACACCACCTTTGCCGATTCGGACAATCCGGAGGCCCGCGACAGCAAGGACCCGCGCGCGGCCAACGGCGACATGCGCCTGATCCCCATGTTCGAGCTGGAGATCAGCGGCAGCGCGACCGACTACCGCCTGCCGCTGCGCCTGACCACGCCGGCCATCACCGTCACGCTGAACTACGCGGTGAGCGAGACCGAGTCGATCTCAGCCACCGTCGGCCTCAAGGCGAAAGCGGGCGACAACAGCCAGTCGGAGCTGTCGTTCACCTTCGATGATTCCGGCAGCTATACCGCTGCAATATACGAAGGCGCCTGCCCGGCCAGCGGGACGCCTCTCCATGAATTCACCGGTCTCAGCACCGGCAGCGTCGTCTATGCCGGCGCCCGCGCGGTGGACCTGGCCGACGGCAGCCACAGCCTGACCGTCAGCGACGGCGCCAATCGCGCCTGCAGCAATATCGGCAACATCATCAACGGCCGCCTGCCCGACAAGATGGTGGACCCGGAATGGCTGAGGCCCTACGGCGTTTCTATCCGCGAGGCCGACGACCAGGGCACGCTGCTGGCGTACATTCCGCTCAGCGTGCAGCCGGACCAGACCGGCGGCGGCAAGGCCGCGTTCCGTGCGCGCATGATCTATGAGCTGGCCGCGGCCGGCGATTGGCAGATGGCCCAGGAGGGCCGCATCGTCTGGATGGTGCAGGCCCTCACCGACCAGTGCGATCAGGAGGGCTTCACACCGTCGGCCGATGCTGAAGCGGACGCCACCCTGGAGGCCGAGGAGCGCGCCGCGTGGTGCGCCAGCCACCGCACGGTGGATGAGCCGCGCGTGGTGCTGGCCTACTACGACGAGTGGTACCTGGCCGGCATGTCGGTGAAGGAGGAGCACAGCTTCGACGTCGCGGTCGCCTGGCAGTCGCCGGCCTCCTATGCCGAGTACCCCGGCGAAGACTGGCTGTGGCAGCTTTCGCGCGGCCTGGTGGCGGGCTTCTCCTCGGGCCGCGATTGCTACGGCGACATCTACAACGCCGCTGACTACGATCCCGCGGCGCAGCCGCCGGTCTGCAACGGCGACGGGGTGCGCGACATTACGGTGGGCGCCGGCGGCAACACGACCATCCAGGACCGCTTCGACGACGCCGGCAGCGTGCCCGCCGACGACGACCGCCGCTGGGGCATCCCCCAGGAGATGCTGTCGGTCGAGACCTTCGCCTACACCAGCGAAGCCGAGATTGCAAAAGTCACGATGGTCGAAACCCCGCGCATCCTGAGGGACAATTTCGGCGCCGGGGGCGGCGCGGCCGCGGTCCCCTCGCTGCTGATGGCCACGGAGAACACTTACCGCAGCACGACGATGGACGCCGCGGCGTTCGCGACCGATGGAGGATTGACGCTCGATTTCGCCAACCTGGATCCGACCACCACCACGCTGGTCAAATGGGCGCCCTACCGCTACAACCCCGACCAGGGACCCGATGGCGTCATCGGGTGGGAGAACTACCCGATCGCCGACTACTGGGACCACATGGAGCTCGTCTACAAGCCCGGCCTGCGCGATTTCTACGCGGCCCAGGGCCAGCCGAAAGAAGACCTGGCGCTGCAGGGCGCGGTCGCGGTGCTGCGCTCGCTCTACCTCACACTCTACACGGGCATGCGCTCCACCGTGGCGACCGGGGGCAGCCTCACCTACAGCGTGGAGGAGACGGCCGAAAGCTCCGATCTCGATCTGGCAGCGGCGATCAAGGGGATCATCTACGATGGGTTCCAGGACCTGTCCACCGCTATCGATGACTTCGTCAAGGCCGCTGAGCCCACGTACACCATCATGAAGAAGCTGATCGAACTCGCCAAGAACGAGCCTCTCCACATGATCGGCACCATGTCCTATACCCGGGGCGATGACTTCCTGAGGGCCATCGGCGACGGGTTCGGCAAGACGATGAGTTCCTGGGGGAACGCGTTCAAGCCGAGCAACTTCGCGCAGATGAGCGTAGGCGTGAAGGCCGGCCTGGCGCTGTTTGTGGGGATGGCTGCGGTCGCCGTGGCCGCTTGCATCGCGGCCAGCTTCATGGGGGGGAACTGGGTCGAGACCCTGGCCAACGTGATGCTGGCGATCAACATCATCATGACCCTCAAGACGCTGCTCCAGCAGGCGCAGGAGCTGGCGAAGGCGACGACCAAGATCACGAAGGCAGCGATTTGTAACGCCTCGGAGTTTGCCAAGTCAGCGTCAGGGGCCGCAGGGGTACTCACGCTCATCGTGCAAATCGCCGTGACCTGGGCGCTGGCCATCGTCACGATGTGCCTGACCGAAATGTCGCGCATCGACCTGGGCACCACCATCGCCGGGGCCATCGCCAGCAGCATCGTGCTGGCGATCATGTTCGTGATCGGCGTCATCCCGGTCATCGGCCAGTTGATTCAGTCCATCATCTGGCTGATTGACTACTTCATCACCGCGATCTGCGGCTTTCTGCCCGAGGACATCCAGGCTTCGGACGTCGCCAAATGGCTCTGCGGCGGGCTGGAAGGAATCGTCGCCAACGTCCTCCAGAACCTGATCTACGCCGGCAACATCATGGTGGATCTCCAGGAGCGCGACCTGGAGGTGGGCGAGAAGAGCCGCATCCAGTTCATGTCGATGGACCTGAACGACCTGGAGCACCCCGGGCTGGGCATCCGCGAGGGCAACAGCGTGCTCGTGGGGTTGACGATCTCGAACACCATCGACATGATCAAGCAGCCCGCCAACATCGGCGGCGCGTATCCGTACCAGTACAGCGACGCCAACCTGAAGAGCTCGACCTTCAGCTACAAGCTGCAGGCGGACGAGACCGACTTCCACGACGGCCTGGACCGCAACACCATCAAGGAGGAGTGGCAGTACCTGGATGGCGATGGCCCGAAGTGGGGCGACGCCGGCCACACCTGGAAGGCGGCCGAGCCGGTCTACATCACCCGCACGCTGCGCTCGGAGACCGGCGTCCCGTTCGGGTCCGCCGGCATCAACCAGCACCTGACGCACTACCTGTCGGAGGCGTTCGCGATCCCCGAGCAGAACTGCATCCTGGGAGTGTGCACGGTCTGGACGAATCGGCAGAGCCGGCACTACAACCTGAGCGATTCGTTGGTCTTTGACGTCTTCCCGGCCACCCTGGACGGCTTCTACGACCTGGCCTGCGCCGAGGGCGGCTGTCGCCAGTCGTGGGGCGGGAACGTGCAGTTCCCGGCGCTGCGCGACGCGGACGGCGACGGCGTGCCGCGCGGGGCCGATCCCGATGACTCGCGCTGGGACGCGGACGGCGACGGCCTGGGCGACGCATGGGAACGGCAGCACGGCAGCGATCCCAACAGCCGCGACAGCGACGGCGACGGCCTGTCCGATTACGACGAGGCGCTGGCCGGCACCTCCCCGGCCCGCGTTGACACCGACGGCGACGGCCTGTGGGACGGCGAGGAGGTGTTGCACCGCGACCAGTTCGACCAGGACGACGACGGCAACACGACCGAATGGGCCGGCGGCTGGGAGCTCGTCTACTCGATGAACGAGGACGGCACCGCCAACCGCACCTGGGTCGTCCCCGACCCGCTCGTGACCGACACCGACTATGACACCTTGATGGACTCGCTGGAAAAGATCTACGGCCTGAACCCGCGGGTGCCCTCGCGCGCCACCGTGCTGACCCTCGAATCCGCGGTCCGGGAGCCGGACGGGGGCGGCGGCTACGCCGAGTCCGACAACATCATGCGCGCCGGCCAGACCTTCCATTACACGGCCACGGTCAAGAACGAGCTGATGAACCGCTACGCCCAGGGCCTGCTGGACACCCGGTTCCCCAGCGCGGCCACCGACACCAGCCTGCCGCCCGAATCCTTCGTGCTGCAGCCGCTGGAGCAGGAGAGCCTGGCGGGGGACGTCGCGGTGAAGTCAACTGCGGCCAGCGGCGTGTACAGCTTCACGCAGGTCGCCGGCGCCTACGTCATCGACTGGGCCGACCTCGCCAAGAACGCCATCGGCTGGTACCCGTTCGAGGGCGACTACGCCGACCGTTCCGGCAGCATCCCGCCTCACGACGGTTCCTGCGCCGGCTGCACGATCGATCCCGACGGCCGATACGGTGCGGCGCTCAGCCTGGCGGGGAGCGCGACCTTCACCAGCGAGCTGAACTTACCGGATGACGCTTATGGCATCTCCTTGTGGTTTAAGACCGGCCAGACCAGCGGCGGGTTCTTCACCGTGGACGATCCGACGGGCATCGAGGTCAACCTGAACGGGGGCAACATCTGCGCCCGCGTGCCCTATCTGAGCGGCACGACCCTCATGGTTGAGGAGGCGTGTACGACCGGCGGGAGTTACGGCGACAGCGCCTGGCACCATGTGGTGCACACCACGGGCACGTTTGTCGACGGCGCCACCGGCCAGCGGCTCTACGTCGACGGCATACTGGCCGCCGCCGGCGGCCAGACCGCGTCCTCAGTGCCCAACGAGGGCGGCGTGCTGCTCGGGCAGACGGAGGGCGGGGGCCAGTACACCGGGCTGCTCGACGACGTGCGCTTCTTCGGCGCCGCGCTCTCGACCGGAGAGGTGGCCGCGCTGTTCAGCCAGCCGGTGCTCTACCTGAACTTCAACGAGTTGAACAACTGGGCCGACCATTCGATGTTCGGCAACGACGTGAGCTGCTCAGGGAGCCGCTGTCCGTCGAGCACGAGCGGCATCCAGGGTAAGGGGGTGAGCTTCGACGGCACGGAGTACCTCGCCGCAAGCGCGGACGCCAGCCTGGACCTCAGCAGTGGCTCGTTCAGCCTGGCGGCCTGGGTCAAGCCGGCCGCGGCGCAGGAAGCCAACTGCATCGAGCACTACTGGGACTGGTTCTACTATTGCACGCGCTACGAGCCGCAGGGCATCCTGGGCTTCAACAGCGGCCGGGCGGGCGCCTACCCGTCGCTGCAGCACGTGATGACGCGGCCGCGCAGCGGGACCACGATCCTCCCGGTGGAGCACCGCATCCGCTTCGGCTTCGCCAGCGCATCCGGCTGGATCGGCTATTGGGAGAGCGGGCCGGTGTTGGCGGAGAACGCCTGGAACCACGTGGCCGTCACCTTCACCGGCGGCAGCATGAAGCTGTACGTGAACGGCCAGGAGGCCGGCGGCACGGACGTGACGTTTGCCGGGGTGACGCCGGCCGCGACGAACAACCTCGAGATCGGCCGCAGCAGCCATACGGGCACGCTGCAGCTCGACAGCATGTTTGTGACGGGCGAGGGGGAGGCGGGCAAGTCGGAGTTGTGCGTGGCGGTGAACAATACTGAGGTGTTCAACGCCGGCGTGAAGAAGAATTACGACCCGGATGAGGACGGCTACATCAATCCCTATGCTTTCAGCGTCGGCTCGATTGATTTTCAGAACAGCACCACGCTCCAAGTGTGGGAAAACGACGCGGATCCCCGGTGCGGCGGCGCGCCGAACAGCGGGGACGATCTGATCCTGACTCAGAGCTACTCCACCAACTGGCCGAACACGATCCATCCGATCGATTCGCCCTACAACATCGGCGATACGCGCGTCTACATCGACGGCGCGGTGGACGGCTACTTCAACCGGATCTACCTGAATGACTCCGCCCCCTTCCAGGGCGCTTTGGATGATGTGCGCATCTACCGTGAAGCTCTGGATCCGGTCGCCGTGGAAGACCTCTACGCGGCCGGCACCACGGCCCTGCACCTGCGCCTGGACGACCCACCCGGCGAGACGAGCTTCAAGGATGTGCTGGGGCTGCACAACGGCACGTGCAGCGGGGCCGCGTGCCCCACCGCCGGGGTGGCGGGCCGCGTGAGCCAGGCCGCGCTCTTCCGTCCGGAGCAGCAGGACCGCCTCGCGGTGAGCGACTTCGGCGCCTTCGGGCAGGCGAGCGTAAGCGCCTGGGTGTATCGCAATGCAGACACCGGCGGCGCACAGTCGATCGTCTCGTACAAGGAGAGCGCGGGCTGCGGCCTGGCGCTTGAACTGGACAGGTCGGGCAGCTCGTATTACCCCACGTTTAAGGTGAAAGCGGGCAACGCGTGGCAGCAGGCGCAGCAGACCGCGGACCTGCCGGTGGACACCTGGGTGCACCTGGCCGGGGTCTACGATGGCGCGGCGCTCAGGCTGTACCGCAACGGCGTGGAGGTGGCCACAACCGCCGCCTCCGGATCGATCGCTCAGTGCACGGCCGGCAGCGCGGTCGGCAGCGTTTCGGCTGGAAGCGGGCAGTACTTCTCCGGCCTCCTGGACGAGGTGAAGGTCTTCAGTGTCGCGCTGACCACCGATCAGGTCGTCGCGCTCCACAAGAAAGCGCCGGTCATGCTGCTGCACCTGGAAGAGGCCCGCAACGCGGATGCGTTCGCCGACGCCACCGGCAACAACAACACCGCCACCTGCGCCTCGCCCTACTGCCCTGAGGCTGGGGAGATCGTGCCGGGGCGCCTGGGGACGGGGGTCGATTTCGACGGTCGGGGCGACAAGCTGGCCGTGGGGGACGCCGCGGCCCTGGACCTGACCCATTTCTCGGTCGGCGGCTGGTTCTATCCCACGCGCGAGAGCGACGGCTCCTACCCCCAGGAGCTGATCGGCAAGTATCGCGACATGTACAACGGCAGCATTCTCCAGAAGCAGGAGTCCAACTACCGCCTCTACCTGAAGGCCGGCGCGGGGTTGACGCCCATGCTCGAGCTGTGGTCGGACCCATTCATACACAATTACGCGCGCTACGAGGTCACCAGCGCGGTGCAACTCACCAAGAACGCCTGGAACCACGTGTTCGGCACCTACGACGGCCACACCCTGACCATCTACGTGAACGGCGCGGCGCAGGGGCGCTACACCGGCCTGTCGGACATCATCCCCGCACAGACCAGCCACCCCGTCTATATCGGCGGCTATGAGTCGCACTGGCCCTACCGCATGGACACCTTCCAGGGCCGGATGGACGAGATCGCGATCTACTCCGAAGCGCTGAGCGCGCGGGACGTGTACGACCTGTGGCGCACCCAGGCCAGTTGGGTCGAGGACCGGCAGAACACGATCCTGACGGTGGACGCGGATGCGCCGGAGTCGGAGGTGCAGCCGTACAGCAACTACCTGCCGAAGACCTCGGTGCAGATGCTGATCACGGCCAGCGACACCACCTCCGGGGTGGCGGGGGCCGACCTGGGGAGCTGCGCCGGCACATGCTCGCCATCGAACTGGGCCACAGCGCCGGCCTGCCAGGATTCGCTGGGCGACGGCGCGTGGTGTCCCAGCTTCTCGCCCCCTGCGGAAGGTCGCTATACGTTGGGCTCGCGCGCCAGGGACATCGCCGGCAACCAGGCGGTCGGCGCGACGACCTCCACCGTGTACGTGGACGACAGCGCGCCCCAGGTAACGTTCGGCTTCACCGCCGGCGCGCGGCTGAGCGTGGCGCCTGATCCGGTCGAAGCGACGGGCTGGCGCCTGCGCCTGAGCGGCACGGCCGCGGATCCGGCCCTCGCCGACGGCGCACCCGGCTCCGGTGTGCCCGCCGACGGCGTCCTGGTGTCGGTCCTGACCGCCAGCGGCGGCCTGGTCGGCGGCCAACCGGTGATGGCCACGTTGAGCGGCACAGGCTGGAGCGTGGACTACCCGCTGGGCGCGGGAGATCCGTCGGGCAGCTACACGGCGCGCGTCGTGGCGGTGGACGAGATCACCCGCCTGCCCAACCTGGGCGACGACCAGATCGCCCGCCATACGGCCACGCTCGAGCAGGCGTTCGAGGTCGACGCGGCCGCGCCGGTCGTGACGTTGGACCGCGCGGCGCTGCCCGAGGGGATCGCCGGCGCCGGCACGGCCTGGAGCGGCGCGACCGCGGAGCGGCCCGTGTCGATGGTCATCACCTGGACCGCCTCCTCTCCGCTGACCGTCACTGTGCAGTGCGCGGGGGTTACGCTGGCCCATGTGACCCCTGAGATCGCCGCCACCCGCTGGTCCGGCCAGACCGCCAAGGGCGACTCCTGCTCGGTGGCCGTGGGCGACGCCAGCTCCTCGGGCACGGTCCGCGTCTGCGGCGAGCAGGTGACCGCGTGGGCAACCGGGGAACCCGGCCCCTTCGCCTTCACCGCCACGTCCGCCGGCTGCGCGGCCGACACCGCCGTGACCGGCATCGAACGGATCGAGACGGAGATGGTGAACCTGCTGCCCGGCTCGCCGTTCATCAACGAGGTGCCCGCGGGCCAGGTGCTGCACCTGCCGCTGAACGACGGCACGCTGGCCAGCGGCGCGCTGATCTTCCGCGACCTGTCAGGCCTGGATCATCCGGGGTCGTGCAGCGGGACCCGCTGCCCGACCACGGAGCAGCCCAGCCCTGCAGGCGGCGGCGTGGGCTTCGACGGCGTGGATGACGGCGTCAGCGTGCCCGACAGCCCGGACTTCGATTTTGGCTCGGGTGCCTTCGCATTCAGCTTCTGGCTGAAGCTCGATGGCCCGAACGGCTGGAAGGATATCTTCCACTGGAGCAACGCGGCCGGCGATGATATCGCCCTCCAAACCGACGCCGCGCAGCACCTGGTGCTCTACGCCCGCCTGGACGGCAGCGGCAGCACCGTCGCCACCAGCAGCGGCGTCCTGACGCCGGGCGCCTGGCAGCACGTGGCCGTGACGCGCGACGGCACGGGCTTCATCCGCATCTACTTCGACGGCGCCTCGGCCGGCTTCGGCTTCTCGGCGTTCGATGTTGACCTGATCGACGACGGCACCGCGATGTGGTGGGGCTCGAACCGATCCCTGAACCTCGGCGGTTCCTACGGGCCGCTGCGCGGCTGGCTCAGCGACCTCCGCCTGTTCCGCCGCAACCTGTCGCAGGCCGACGTCCTCACCCTTTATCGCGGCACGGGCGCCCAGCTCGCGCTGTCGTTCGAAGAACGTGATCTGGCCGGCGGGGCGTTTCTGACGGACGGCTCGGGCCGCGACCATACGGCCGCCCTGATCAGCGGGGCCGGCGACTCGGGGCGCAAGGCGCAGACCGGCCAGTCGGGCCTGCAGGCGCTGGCGCTCGACGGCGTGGATGACTACGTCGCGGTCGCGGCATCGCCCACTCTGGCGCTGGACGGCGCTCGCTTCACCCAGGCGGCCTGGGTTTACCCGCAGGCAAGCGGCGCCCTGCCCATCATCGCCGGCGGCGCCTACGCGCAGGCAAGCCTGGCCTATCCGTTCCTGAGCGTCATTGACCGGACCGCCCTGAGCTTCGGCTTTGGCGACGGTGCGAGCGCCGTCAGCGCAACGACCGGCGCAGTGCTGACCGCGAACGCCTGGAACCACGTCGCGGGGGTATTCGACGGCGTCACGTATCGCGTCTACGTCAACGGTGCCGAACGCTTCAGCAGCGACGCGCTCTCCGGCAAGACGCCCGCGCCTGCGTACCGGTTCGACATCGGTCGCGATGCGGCGCCCGGCGCCGCATGCGGCCACATCCAGCGCCTCACCCTGTTGCCCCTGGCCTGGAACCCGCGCGGCTACGTGGTGAGCTTCGACGGCCGCGACGTCTGGTCGGGCCAGCCCGCCCCCGATGCTCCGGTGTTCATCGACGGCCCGTTCGACTGGTGCGGCTCGGTCATATTGGAGGTGTCCTACAACGTCCAGACCGGCGGCAGCCTGTCCCAGGTCTCCATGGGCACTGCCACGGTGGCGGCCACGCCCGGCCCGGGGCTCGCCAGCTTCGTGGGAGGCGGCCTGAGCGCCTCCCTAAGCTGGGACGTGGTGGCCGGCAGCGCGCTGAGCTACTTCAAGGGCCTGCTCGACGATGTGCGCGTCTATTCGCGGGCGTTGAATGCCCTTGAAGTACAGGACCTGTATCATGCTGGCTGGCAGCTGGCCGTGCCGGCCCGCACCGGAAGCGGCGTCACTTCCACGTCTTGGAGCGCGGCCGCGCCGGATGGCCTGGAAGGCTATTACCGGCTGGACCTGCGGGCGCGCGACCAGGAGGGCAATGCCATTCCGGCCAGCCCGGACGCCTGGCGGGGCGATGTGGACACCCTCGGCCCGCGCGTATCCCTCACGCAGAACCCGGTCGACAGCCTGACCGACCGCTACGCCATGGCCGCCCAGGATTTCAACCTCACCGAGACCGGCCTGCAGTCGCCGTGCGGGGCAGGCGTGATATCGGGGCGCCGCTACTTCGACTCATCGTGGTACCTGCTCACGGGCGCAGAGGACCGGCTCTACGAGCTGGACTCGGAGTGCGACCTGTCGGTGTACGCCACCCGGAATGAGGTGGGGGCGCTGGCCACCGCCGGCCTGGCCCACAGCGTGGCCGTGTCTGACACGCAGGCCTACGTGGCGGCCGGCGCGGCCGGCCTGCAGGTGGTGGATGTCAGCGATCCCGGGCAGCCGGTCCTCACCGCCGGACTTGCCATCTCCAGCACTGCGCGCGATGTGGTCCTGGGGAGTGTTCCGCTGAGCGGTACGGTGCTGTCGGCCCCCGCGGCTCAGCCCCCGGCTGCCCCGCAGCCCGTGGCAGATGCGCCGGCCGCACCACAAGCGGCGACAGAGGCTCCGGCCGCGCCACAGCCGGCGGCAGAGGCTCCGGCCGAGGACACCGTCTTCGTCGCGACCGCAACGCCGGCGGTGAGGACGCCCACGGCGACGGCCGGCAGCGCCCGCGACGAGACCGGCAAGCTGCCATCCGACCTGGCAGCAGAGCGGCGCCCTGAGCGGCACGAACCGCCGGACAAGGCTGCCGGCCTGCCGGGCCTGAACCCGACCCCGATCCCGATCCTGGCTGCGGCGCAGCCCGCCCCGGTCGCCGTCGCGACGCCGGCCCCCCGGAGGAGCCCCTTCTCGGTTGTCGCGAAGGTGTTCGAGCGTCTCTTCCAACCAATACGGCGCGCCTTTGTCGCGGCCGGCAGTTGGCTGCGCTCGGTGTTTACTACTGAAGCGCCGGCGGCAGCGGCCGGTCCGGCCTCCGGTGGCACACCTGATCCCGCGCCGGCCCAGGGGCCGGTCGCGCAGCCGGTCCCTGCCCCGGCCTCCCAGCCTGCCTCCGCTGAGCCGGTCGCACCGGCTGCGACCGGCGCCCCCGCGGCGGATGTCGACGCCCAGCCGCTGGCGGCGCCCGAGGCCGGCGGATCCACCACCTACCTGATCTCTGCGGCCCCCGACGGCACCCCCGGCGACCGCGACGTTTCGTCCTACTACCAGTCGGAGGCCGTCGCCGGAGACGGCCGCTGGGTGGCCTTCGTGTCGTACGCTACCAACCTGACGGCCGATCCTGTCAGCTCCAACTACGAGATCTACCTGTACGACACGCAGCTCCGGCAGATGCAGCGCGTGTCGGCCGCCCACGACGGCAGCCTGGCCGACAGCGACTCTGAATACCCCTCCGTGTCGGAGACCGGGCGGTACGTGACGTTCTCGAGCTGGGCGACGAACCTGGTGACGCCGACCCTCGACACCTACGACGAGCAGGTGTACCTGCTGGACCGGGGACCGGGCCTCGATCAGCACGACATCGAGCTGGTGTCGCTGAGCGAGGCCGGCGAGCCGATGGCTGCCGACTGCTACACCACCAACCAGGCGGTGTCCGCCGATGGCCGCTACGTGGCCTACACATGCTCAACCTACAACGCCGGCTGGCACTACGACGTCTACCTGCGCGACCGGATCGCCATGACCACCACGCTCGTGTCGCGCAGCCCCTTGGGCACGGCGGCCGACGACGACAGCGAGCAGGCGGTGATCTCGGCCGACGGCAGCACGGTGGCCTTCCATTCCTATGCGAGCAACCTGGTGGGAGCCGACACGAACGGAGACAGCGCATGCGATACGGGCTGCGACACCAATGGGAGGCAGGATGTCTTCGCCTATGACACTACCACAGGCGAGATCACGCTCGCCTCGCCCGGCCTGAACGGCGCGCCGGCCGACGGCGCCAGCTACGATCCGTCGATCTCAGCCGACGGCCGTTACGTAGCCTTCGAGTCGGAGGCGGCCAACCTCATCCCGGGGTTCGACCCATACGACAGCGACCAGGTCTTCCGCTATGACCGCTACGCCGGGCGCATGAGCCTGGCCTCGGTGAGTGCTTCCGGCGAGCCGGCCGACAGGTACGGCTGGAAAACGTCGATCTCCGGCGATGGGCGGGTTGTTGCGTTCCTGACAGGGGCTACGAATCTGCTTCCGGGAAACCCCTACGGCTACAATCACATCATCCTGCACGACATGGCCACGGGCCAGAACGAATACGCCGACATCAACAACGCTGGCACCCTCGCCGACGGCTGGGTAGGCTTCACGTACAGCGGCGCGCTCTCCCATGATGGCGCCGCGGTCGTATTCTCATCCACCTCGGGCAACCTGGGCGATCCGGATTGGGGCCACCAGGTCTACCTGCGCCGCCGCCTTGCACCTGCACCGGTGACACCCGCGCTCGATCTGACCCTCGACGCGATCTCACTCCCGGCTACAACGCGGCCGGACATGCCGTTCCAGGCCGCCATGACCGTCACCAACCAGGGCCCCGCGGCCGCCGGCCCCTTCCTGCTGCGCCTCTACTCTGGAACTGCCCCGGTGACCTGCGACGCGAAGGCCCCCAGCCTGGCGCAGGCGGACGTGCCTGCGCTCGCCCCCGGCGCGACCGCCGTGGTGCAGGTCAGCGTGCGCCTGGCTGCCGCGGGCGCCTACACGCTGTACGGCATGGCCGACGGCGCGTGCGAGCTGGCGGAGACGGACGAGTCCAACAACACGGCCGGCCCGGCCGCGATCACCATCTCCGGTTCTCCCTACCGGCCCGACCTGGCCGCGACAGGCATCGCGGTTTCGCCCGCATCGCCGCTGGCGAACGGGACCTATACGGTGAGCGCGACGGTGGCCAATGCCGGCTACGACGATGTCGGCCCGTTCGACGTTGCACTGTACGCGACCAGCGCGCCGGCCGCCTGCGACGGCGGGGCGGACGCGCTGGTCGTCGGCCGCTTGAGCGGGCTGCCGGCCGGCGCGCTGCAGGTCATCGAACTTGTCGTGCCGCTGGCGCAGCCCACGGGCCAGGTGCCGCTCTACATCCAGGCAGACAGCGCCTGTGAGGTCGGTGATGCCCAACGGGGCAACAACGTCCTGGGGCCGCACACGATCACCGTGCAGAGCACGGTGGCCTACCCCGATCTCCTCGTCACCGGCATGGCGGTGCAGCCGCCCGCCCCTTACACGAACAACCCGGTGACGATCACGGCCGTCGTGTATAACGCAGGACCAGGCGGCGCCAGCCAGATCAACGTGGGCTTTTTCGACTCCATCGCGCCCGACGGTATCTGGGACTACGATGTCTGGCAGACCGTCAATCTTTACAACACGCCCCTCGCCGCCGGCGCCTCGCTGCCAGTGGACCTCGTCCTCTCCGGCGACCCTGCCAATCCCTCCGGCAGCCTGTCGCTTGGGCAGCATGCGATCATCGGCGTCGCCAACATGTGGAACTCCATCTCGGAGTCCGACACAGACAACAACATCTCGGAACCGGTCACCGTCACCGTCGCGCAGGGCGCCCCCGACCTGGTGGTCGAATCCCTGGCGCTCGAGCCGGCCGCTCCCGACTACGGGGAGCCGTTCAGCGTGGTGGCCGCGGTCAGGAACCAGGGCGCCAGCAGCTATTGGCGGGGCGAGGAAGCCGGCTTCCAGCTCTGCGCGGCGGACTGCCCCATCGGCGAGGCGTGCCGCTGGAGCGCGGCGGGGCGCTTCGCGGGCGTCCTGCTGCTGCCCGGCGAGACCACGATCTTCCGTTTCGACCACAAGGGACTGCCGGGCGGAACGCAGCCGTTCTACGCGGCCGTGGACTGCGACGCGCCGGGGCTGGTGGACGAGAGCGACGAGACCAACAACGCGCTCGGCCCAGTGCTGTACACGATCTCCGGCCCGCTGCCCACCGCGACGCCGACCCCCAACCCGATCAGCCAGGGCCAGGTCGCGCGCGTGTCCGTCGGCCCCGGCTTCGCCCAGGCCAACGCCGCCTCGTACAAGCCTGATATCTCAAGCGGCGGCGATTTCGTCACCTTCTACTCGCAGGCGACCAACCTGGCGGCCGACTCCGACGCGGGCTACGCGGACGTCTTCCGGCGCAACCGGCCCGGCTGGGTTACAGAGCTGCTCTCCAGCGCGGCCGCGGGCGGAGATGCCCAGGAATCGGCGGTGTCATCGGATGGTCTGTCCGTTGCCTGGGCTGGCATGGGTACCAGCTCGAAGCGCTTCGTCTACCTGACTACTTCCAGCGGCTCCGAGAACCTCAGCCCCACAACCTGGAGCTACGTCCACAACCGTAACCCGGCCGTGTCCGCGAATGCCGGCGTGGTAGCCTTCGCTTCGGACGATGCGAGCCTTGTGGCTGGCGAGAGCTCCAACAGCGAGAACTATGATATCTACGTCTCCTATCTCCCCGAAGGAGGAGGCAGCCGCGTCCGCGAGCGAATCTCGATGCGGCCCGGCGGCGCACCCACGACCGGCGACTCCTACGCGCCGGCGATCTCGGCCGACGGCCGCTATGTGGCGTTCCACTCGGCCGCCCACGACCTGGTGAGCGGCGATGACAACGGCTTCCTGGATCTCTTCGTTTTCGACCGCGAAACTGACACCACGCAGCTCATCTCGCGCGCAACCACGGGCGGCGGCGCGAATGGGGACTCGACCGATGCCGCCATCTCGGGCGACGGCCGCTACGTGGCGTTCGCTTCGACGGCCAGCAACCTGGTCGCCGGCGACACCAACGGCGTTGCCGATATCTTTGTCTACGACCGCCAGCTAGAGCAGATGCAGCGCGTCTCCGTCAACTGGAACGGCAGCCAGCCCGACGGTCCGTCCTATGCACCGGACATCTCGGCGGACGGCCGCTACGTGGCCTATGCGTCGGATGCCGCCAGCATCGCGGCCGGCGACGCCAACAACCGACGCGACATCTTCCTCTACGACCGCACCACCGGCGCCACCAAGCGCCTCTCGGTGGACCAGAACGGTTACGAGGCCAACGGCGATTCGGACAACCCGGCCATCTCGCCGGACGGCGGCCATGTGGCGTACGAGTCAGCGGCCACCAACCTCGTCGCCGGGGACACCAACGGGGTTGTCGATATCTTCGTGATCGACCTGGTGTACTACAACCCGCCCACCCCGACGCCGACGGCCACGCCAACGTTTGTGACGCCGACGATGGTGCCTACCGCCACCAACACGCCCACGGTGACCAACACACCCACGGCGACCAGCACGCCCACCATCACGCCCACGCCGACGCCTCAACCCGGCCCGGACCTGGTGGTTGAGAGCGTCTCCTTCTACCCCGCATCGGCCTATTACGAGCCGGATGTGAACGGCATCGTCAGCATCACGGTGACCGCCCGGATCCGCAACAACGGCAACCGCGTCGCCCCGCTTACGATGTACGATCCCGCCATCAAGGTTTCCTTCTACATCGACCGTGAGCCCACGTGCGCCGATGACGGAGACATCGTCTACTGGCACATCCGGACCGACGGCTGGTCGTACCAGCTCAACCCGGGGAGCTATTTCGATGTACCCGCGCAGACCAAGCTCGTCGACAGGGAGTACGGGACGCACACCGTCAACGTGAGCGTGGACCCGTGCAACCAAATTGCCGAGCAGCGGGAGACCAACAACACCAACTCCGGGACCTACAACATCATCCGGGCGGACTACGTCATTGATCAGCTTTCCATTGACCCGCTGGTCCCGCAGGTCGACCAGCCCTTCACCTACACCATCGTCGTGCGCAACGCCGGCACGCAGGATGCGGATCAGGTCGGGGCGCTGGGGATCTGGGTCTATGATATCGGCGAGGGCTCGGACCCGGCCCTTCAGGGATGTCCGGGGCAGCCGGATACGGCAGGCTACCACGGCAACTCCTGGGTCCTGCTGCCGCTGGATGCCGGAGAGGTGTTCACCCAGACCTGGACCTCCTACTACACCCAGACGCACCCCTTGATGTGGGCGCGCGCGTTCGCGGACTACAACTGCCAGGTTGACGAGATCAACGAATACAACAACTACTCCGAATATCTCACCTTCAGCGTCGAGCAGCACCTGCCCGACCTGGTCGTTGACAGCATCGAGCCGGTGCCGGCCCGCCCGCCGCTGAACTCGTCGTTCAGTTACCGGGTGACGGTGCGCAATGCGGGCCAGGGCGCCAGCGCGTGGAGCACCCTATCCATCTACCCGGGTTCCGGCCCGGCCCCGTCTCCGGATTACTGCGGCGTGACGACCGGCCGGCTCGCGTTCGGCCAGGTCCCCGCGCTCGCCGCCAGCGCCAGCGCGGTGATCACCCTCACCGCCCCCGCGCTGACCGACGCCGACACGCATCTCGTCTACGCCCTGGCCGACTGGACCTGCGACCGCGAAGAGGACAGCGAGAACAATAACTACGCCAACGTGGCGGTGCGCGCGGCTGCGCCCGACCTGGAGGTGTCTGCCATCACCTGGGAGCCGGAGCTGCTCTACCCCAACCAGACCTTCTCCTACCACATCACGGTGAGCAACACGGGCACCCTGGCCAGCAGCCGATCGACCAACCTCACGCTGCACATCGGCGCCGCGCCGTCCGGCTGCAACCCCGGCGGCGCGGTGGGCACGACCTCCGTGCCGGCGCTGGAGGTGGGGCAGGCGGCCACCATCACCATCGGCGGCCAGTCCTTCGCCTCGGCGGGGAGCTACATGGTCAACGCGTACGTGGACTCCGCCTGCCAGGTCATCGAGGAAGACGAGATCAACAACATCAACAGCGAGCTCGTCTTTGTGAACCCGCCGGTCTACCCCAACCTGCGGGTCACCGGCCTGAGCGCCGTGCCGGCCCAGCCGTACGCGCAGGAGTCGTTCAGCTATTCCGTGACGGTGGAGAACGCCGGCGACGGGCCCAGCGGCTACAGCCTGCTCGGGCTGATCCTGGACAGCGAGCCCGCACCCTGCGACAACGGCGGCTGGCTCAACACCGCCTGGGTGCCGCCGCTTAACGGCCACAGCAGCACGACCGTTACGGTGGCCAGCCCGCCCTTCACCAGCGCCGGAGCGCACGATGTGTACGCGGTGATCGACCTGGGCTGTGACATCACGGAAGACTTTGAAACCGACAATGTCTACGGTCCCGTCCCGCTGCTCGTCCAGCCGCCGCGCTGGCCCGACTGGGCGGTGACGGGAATCTCGCCGGTCCCGGCCGTGCCGAATGCCCGCAGCGCCTTCAGCTACACCGTCAGCATCGGCAACACGGGCACCGCAGCCAGCCCGCCGGTGGACGTGGCCATCTACACCGACTCGGTCGCCACCTACGTGGCGCAGACCTGCGGCAACCAGGACTGGACGGCCCTCGGCCGGGCGCCCGCGCTCGAGCCAGGCGCCAGCACGGTGATCACAGTCACCAGCCCGGCCTTCCAGGATCCGGGCGAGCACAAGGTGACCGCGATTGCCGATTTCACCTGTCTGTACAATGAAGCGAACGAGATCGATAACAGCTACGGGCCGATCACGATGAACGTCGCTCCGCCGGTGATGGCCGACCTGGTGGTGACAAGCCTGGGCACTATCCCGGCGCAGCCGCGGGCCGACGAATGGTTCACCTACACAGTGGGCATCAGCAACACCGGCGCGCTGACCAGCCGGACGGACTACGTGGGCATCTGGGACGACACGCCGCCGAGCTGCGGCAGCCAGGACTGGGTCAACACGGCCAAGGTGCCGCCGCTGGCTCCGGGAGAGGCGATCAAGGTCACGGCGGCCAGTCCGCCGGTGGGCGGTGAGGCCCGCACGATGCCCGCCTGGGCCTTCGTGAACTTCAACTGCGACTTCGACGCCGAGCTCACCCTCAGCAACAACATGCTCGGCCCGGTGGACATCACCATCCAGCCCCCGCTGCGGCCCGACCTGGCGATCGATCGCATCGTCGTGCATCCATCCGAGCTCTACTACGCCAACCAGCCGATCAGCTACACGGTCACCGTGAGCAACACCGGCACCAAAGCGTCCACAAGCAGCGGGCTGCGCCTCTACCTGGACAGCCAGCCGGATCTCTGCAACGACGGCGACTGGTTCAATGCCGTCATCGTCCCGGCCATCCCTGCCGGGGATTCCGTCGATATCGACGTGGCCGGCTTGCCGATTGGCACGGTGGGCGCACATGGCGTCTGGGGCGTGATCGACGCCACCTGCACCCAGACCGAGATCGATGAGACAAACAACCGGTACGGGCCCGAGGAAGTCCAGGTATGGGCGCCGCTGCTGCCCGACCTGGCGGTCGAGCTCAGACCGCTCACGACGGTGCCGGGGCAGCCCTATGAGGACCAGTGGACGAGCTTCGTGGTCACCGTTACCAACCAGAGCACGGTCGCCAGCAACTCCACGGTAGTCGGCCTGTACCGGGATCGCATCCCGGCCGAATGCCCGTCCGTTGACGCCGGCGACCTCGGCGCGACCGTCCCTGCGCTAAGCGCAGGCGCGTCGGTGACGGTCACCCTCACGACCAGCTTCGCCTCGGAGGGCATGCATTTTGTCAGCGCCAAGGCCGACTACGGCTGCCGGATCGAGGAGAGCGACGAAAGCGACAACGTGGCCGCGCTGAATGTGCTCGTGTACCCGCCGGCGCTGCCGGACCTGGTTGTGGACAGCATCGAGACCGAGCCGTACCCGCCCTTCGCCAGGGAGTGGGCAACCGTCAGGACAACGGTGCGCAACCAGGGCGCGGCTCGCTCGGCGGCGACCTGGGGCGGCGTGTACTATGATCGCGTGCCCCGCGGCTGCCCCGCCGATCCTGTCGATGTGGGCGACAATGTGTTCGTGATCCCGTCGTTGGAACCGGGCGCCAGTGCGACCTTCGAGGTCCCGCACCTCTACGGCGAAGAGGGGGCCGCCTATATCATGGCCTTCCCCGACTACGTCTGCGCGGTCGAGGAGAGCGACGAATACAACAACCTCAGCGACTACCTGGCGTTCGCGCTGCGGCCGCCGCGGCTGCCCGACCTGATCGTGGAGAACGTCACGATGGACCCGCCGGCGCCGTCGGCCGGGCAGGCGGTCACCTACAGCGTGGTCGTGCGGAACCGGGGCTCCGGGGCGAGCAGGTCGGCGACGTGGTCGGGCATGTACGTGGACCGAGGGGCGCCGGGCTGCCCGTTCGTGGATGGCAACATCGGCGACAAGGTGGCCCAACTCCCGCCGCTGGCAGCCGGGCAGAGCACGATCCTGACCTTCACCGAAGTGTTCACCGAAGGACCGCACGCCGTTGAGTTCCAGCCGGACTACATCTGCAACGTCGAAGAGAGCGACGAGTGGAACAACGTCCACTATCCGACGCTGGAGTTCCAGGTCGCACCGCCGCTCCTCCCGGACCTGGTCATCGAGCGCATCGACCTGTACCCGCCGTCCCCCCAGGTGAACCAAACGATCGAGTTCTCGATCACCGTGAAGAACGTCGGCGCTGCGGCAAGCAGATCGTACACCTGGGCCGGCCTGTACTTCGACCGGACGCCGCCGGGCTGCCCGATGCAGACCGGCAGCATCGGCGATCTCGTCGCCCACATCCCGCCGCTGGCGGTCGGCGAAAGCTACACGGCCGGCGGGATGAAGAAGGTCTTCCAGGCCGTCAACTACTACTACGTACACGGCTTCGCCGATTACGGCTGCATCCTGGCCGAGAGCGACAAGTACAACAACTACGCCGGGCAGAGCTTCTACGTGGCGCCGGGGGGCGGCGCGGACCTGGTCGTGAGCTCACTGACCGCCTCGCCCACGGTTCCGGAGCTGAATGAGACGGTCACGTTCACGGCCACGGTGAAGAACTGGGGCCGTGAGGCCAGCGATGCCGCCTACCTCGGCCTGTTCATCGATCGCATACCTGATAACTGCCCGGCCTCCTTGTCGGCCGACCAGAGCGCGGACATCCCGGGCCTGGCTCCCGGCGGGACGGCCCAGGTGGTCATGACGCGCGCTTTCAGCGCAGCCGCACCGCATGATGTCCGCGCCTTCGCGGATTGGACCTGCTGGGAGCCCGAAACCAACGAGCTGAACAACCTGTCGCACCCCCCCGTGTCGCTGGCGGTCGCGCCGGACACGCTGCCCGATCTGAGGGTGACGGGCCTGACGGCCGCACCGGGCGCGCCGGCCGCCGGCCAGCCGATCACCTTCACGGCTGTAGTGGGCAACTACGGCTTCGCGGGCTCCGATTGGTCCCGCCTGGGTATCTATTCCGGCAGCGTGCCGCAAGGCTGCAGTGGGACCCCGCTCGGCTATGCGTATGTGCCGGAGCTGGCGGCGATAAATGCTACGGCCAGTGTCACCGCGGTCCTCACCGTCGCGGCCGGCGGGCAGTACCAGTTCTACGCGCTGGCCGACGACCAGTGCTGGGTGACCGAGTACCGGGAGGACAACAACCGCTTCGGGCCGCTGGCGCTGAGCATTGCGGGACCGCTCATGCCTGACCTGAGCATCACGACTGTGAGCTATACGCCGGTCGAACCGCAGGCCGGTGACCCGGTCACCTACACCCTCCAGATCAAGAACGGCGGCACCGGTGCACTCGACAACCCGCTGGCCAGCGCCGGCCTGTACGTGGACCGATCGCCGGTGGGCTGCAGCGACGCGCCGGACCACCTGGCGGCGCTGCCGGTCATCGCGGCGGGGGCCACTGCATCCGTGATGATCGTGGATCCCACCGGGTTCGCATCCGGCGGGGACCACCAGGTCTACCTGGCAGCGGACCACGCGTGTGTCGTCGGCGAGACGAACGAGTTCAACAACCGCTACGGGCCGATCCGGATCACCGCCGGCAGCCCGTCGCTGCCCGATCTGCAGATCACCAGCCTGACCGCGCTACCCTCCAACCCGGCCGCCGGCGATACGGTGCGCTACATCGCTAAGGTGAAGAACGCCGGCACCGAGGCGGTGCTCGAAGGCTCCGATGTGCGCCTGGGCCTGTACGTGGACACCACACCCGTCGCCTGCAGCGACCCGCAGCCGGATCTGTGGCTGCCCGTGCCTGCCCTGGCGATAGGCGTCAGCCAGGACTTCCTGTTCGAGTATGCGGGGTTCGGGGAAGGGACGCACAACGCCTGGGCGGTGGTCGACTACGCCTGCGTGCTCGGCGAGCTCAGCGATGCCAACAACCAGGCCGGACCGGCCGCGGTCACCGTCGGCCAGCCGCCGACACCTACGCCGACGCCCACGCCCACGCCGGCGCCGCCAAAGACCACGCACGACTATGCGTTCCTGGCCATGAGCGGCGAGGGCGGCACAGCCGGCCTGCAGGTGATCGACGTCGATGACCCGGCAGACCCGCAGGCGGCGGCGTTCCTGGCGCTGGGCGGCGAGCCCCAGGGCCTGGCCCTGGCCCAGCTCGGCGCCGATCGCTACGTGCTGGTCGCCGCGGGCGCGGCCGGGATCCATGTGGTGAACGTCAACGCGCCGGACAGCCCGATGCACGTCAGCACCCTCGACACGCCAGGCAGTGCAGGAGGCGTGGCAGCCTACGGCGATTATGCTTACGTTGCCGACGCAACGGGCGGCTTGGGTGTGATCAACCTCGGCAACCCGGCAGCCCCGGCGGCGGAGGCCTACTACGACACACCGGGTGTGGCCTACGACGTGGCCATCTGGTCCCCCGCCGCGGGGGAGGTGTACGCGGCCGTGGCCGACGGCGCGAGCGGGCTTACGATCCTGGCCGTCACCCTGCCGGCAAGCCCGCTGTACGTCTCGCAATATGACACGCCGGGCGAGGGCCGCGGCGTGACGTTGGACGGCGACCTGGCCTATGTCGCTGACGGTTCCACCGGCGTTGCTGTGGTTGACATCAGCACTCCGGCCGAGCCTCAGGTCGCGGCCTTGTCCGACACCCCCGGCACCGCTCGCGCGGTCGCGATCAGCCAGGGCTTCGTCTTCGTAGCCGACAACAGCCAAGGGCTGCGCATCATCAACCCGCTGACCGTCTCGCCGGTCTCGCAGGCATGCGACGCGGCCGGCAACTGCACCAGCGTCGGGGTCGCAGGCGCAGAGGCAGGCATGCTGGCGGTGAGCCAGGCCGGAGATGGCCTCGTCGGTGCGGCGGGTGTCGCAGGCGCGGGGGCAGACAACCGGGAGGTGAGTCAGGCAGCAGGTGGCTTCATCATTTCGGAGGCAGCCGCCCGCCTGGCCAGCGTGCCGGTCGGCCCGGCCGCAGCGCTCATCGGCGCCGCGGCTGAAGGGAGTGTGGCCGCGGCAGGGAGCGCGGCGGATGATGTGGTATACGGTTTCACGCTGCGCCGCATGCTGACCACCGTGGATGCCGAGGACCCGGTCTACGTGACCATCTCGGGGCTGCCGCTCGTGCTGGACTCGCTGGCGCCGGTCGAGGTGGGCGGGCAGGCTGTGGCCATGACCTCCACGCTCAAATCGCTGCGGGTCAGCGCCGACGGCGAGCCGATCCTGATCCAGGAGTGGGCCGAAGGCGCGGCCGCCGATGTCACCTGGTCGGTCCCCTGGACGCCGGGGGCCGACGGACAGCACGTGCTGCAGGCCCTGGCAGAGAACCACGACGATGTGTGGGCGAGCGCACTGGTCACCGTGACCGTAGACACCGATCCGCCGTTGGTGTCGATCAGCTCGCTGGTGATCACCTCGACCAAGATCTACCCGGTCGATCGCATCGACGTGACTGGATTCGTGACCGACACCGGCGGCATCGCAACCGTGGCGTGGCGAACGGAAGGCGGTGAGTGGTTGACTGCTCTGCTGAAGGAACCCGATCCGGGCGAGAGCGGTCCGGTGGAATGGCGAGGCCCGTGGCGCGTGGACTCGCCGCTGCCCGACGGCAGCACGATCAACATCGGCGCTCGCGTCACCGATGTGGCCGGCCGCACCACCCAGATCACGGTGCCGGTGCAGGTCGATCTGGCGCCGCCGAGCGGCGCCGACCTCAGCCTGACGGCGAATGGCGCGTCGGTGCAGCCGGGCGACACTGTGACGGAAGCCGGCGCCAGCCTCGAGCTCACGTGGACGGCGGCCGGGGACGGCAGCGGCCTGCAGCCGTACACCGTGCGCTGGACGACCCAGGTCACATCGACGCTGGCCGGTGAGACGCTGCTGAGCGTGCCGACAGCCGGTCCGCTGTCCGCATCCTTCATCCCCGGCGAGGGCCAGCGGGTCATCGCCCAACTCGGAATGGAGGACATGCTGGGCAACCGGAGTTGGCGCACCTTCGGGTCGGTCGACGCGGACAGCCAGGTGACCCCCGACTACTGCGTGCTGCCGGCGCTCACCAGTGCGGATAGCAGCGCGGTACCGGTGGCCTGGATGAGGTCGGGGTGCAGCTTGCTCGGCCTCGACGGTCGCGCGGCCGGTCTCACGGCCGGCTACGGCGAGCAGCGGCTGTACGCCACCTGGAATGTCGAGGCGCTGCGCCTGGCCTGGACGGGCGCGAACTGGGGTACGGACGGCGATCTGTTCATCTATCTTGACACCCGTACCGGTGGCGCGGTCAGTGCCTACAACCCGTACCTGCTCGAACAGGCCGGCGGGTTGGTGCCGGACCAGACGGCCATCAGCTTGCCCGATGACATGGCCGCCGACTACCTGGTCTGGGTGCGCGGTCCCGAAGACGCCGTGCTGCTGATGTGGGACGGCGGCGATTGGGACTGGGCGGCCACGCTCGGCGGTGCGGACGGGTTTGAAACCGGCCCCTACTTCCTGACTCGGACAGGCATGGGCACGGCTTCTGTCACCGGCCGCGGCCAGACCGATCTCTATCTGCCCTTCAGCCTGTTGGGCATCTCCGGCGACGGCGGCGCCAACGCGCTGAAACTGCTGGCCATCGCCAGCGAGGAAGGCGTGCTGCACGCCTGGGCCGTTCTGCCCGCTGCCAACGGTGTGAACAGCGCCCGGGCCCTGACCGACGCCAGCCACGCCGGAGAGGACCTGACGCTCGACCACGCATTCAGCTGGCCGGCGCTGGGTCCGGGGGTCTGCCCCAACGGCTCGAACGGCGCCGGCGCCGCATTCCTCGCGGCGGCGCCCGAGATCACCCTGGTCAGCCAGCCGGCTGGCACCGCCTTCAGCTTGCTCAGCGATAACCTCTTCTGGTTACGCGACCTGCTGCTCGGCAGCCCGCCCCCGGATGTGAGTTCGCACTTGACCGAGTTGACGGCCGCACAACCGCAGGTGGGCGGCGGCTCGCCGGTCACTTACACCCTGACCTATCGGAACGGCGGTGACGGTACAGCCCGCGGTGTGAGTGCGTCTGTGGAGGCGCTCTACGCCCTGCGCCTGGACGGTGGCCAGGAACAGACGATCAGCCTGGGCGATGTGGGCCCAGGCGAGCAGGCTTCGGCCGTGCTGCACGGAACGGTTGACCTCGGCCTGTCTGAGGAGCCGTGGATCGCTCTGGCGGTGCGCGTGTACGACGATGCGCACCCGTCGTCCGGCCAGCCGGTCGAGTGGCTATGGGCGCACCAGCCGGTCGATCGCAGCGCACCGCTCTTCTTCGGCGTGGACGAGCCCCGCTTCCTGCTGCGGGCCGGCGACAACACCCTGCGCGGCTACGCGTACGATCCCTCCGGCGTGCCCGACATCCGCTTCGACTTGCTGGGGCCGGGCGGCGCTTCGACCCTGGCCTGCCCGGAGGACAGCACGCCCGCCGATGGCGCCTGGACCTGCAAATGGAACCTGTCGGCGAACCATGGGGACGAGTTCCAGCTCAAGATGGTTGCAGGCGATGCGTTCGGCCAGACCGGTGCCTGGGTCGACCCGCTGTCGTTCCGGGTCGATGCCGTGCCGCCCACGCTGACCATCGACTACGCAGCCTCACAGGTGGCGCCGGAGGGCGTGGTGCGTAGCGGCAGCGTGCTGGTCGTCGGCGCTATTACCGATAATGCCCTTGATGATGGTGGCGTCGGCGGGGTCACGGCCTGCACCAACGGTGAACGCTGCCGGCCGGCCGATCTGGCGGTATCGTCGACGACGGCCGGTCAGCCGGCACTGACGCGTGAGCACGTCCCGTCCGCGCCGGCGCCGGTGAGCAGTTGCGCTTCGCCCATCGTTACCAGCTTCGTGGTGACGGAAAGTTTCGCGATCGCCG
>CAZKEF010000065.1:0-26931 GCA_964551735.1 uncultured Anaerolineales bacterium | reverse complement strand
TGGCGAATGGCGAATGGCGAATGGCGAATGGCGAATGGCGAATGGCGAATGGCGAAGAAAATGGTAGCACGGTGTTAGTGGGTATGTCAAACTCGGAGCCTTCACTGCTGTCATGCTGAGTTACCCATCCTGCCGCGGCGGGATGGGTAACTCAGCATGACATAGGAAAGGTGAGTGCAAAACCGGAACCTCAACCGCACCCGGTCCCGTACCCGGCCAACACATCCACACCCGCCGGCAGGCCACCCGCGGCGGTGGCATTCCTGGCCGCGGCCACGATCGCCGCCGTGACCACCTCGGCTGCGTACGCGCCCACCAGGGTCGGGCTGGCGCGCACCTTGCCGGTCGCCAGCGCGAAGATAGTGTCGCCGTCGAACATGGTGTGCGCGGGCCGGATCGCGCGGGCCAGGCCGTCGTGCGCCATCTGCGCCACCTTGTTGGCTTGCTCCTTGTTCAACCGGGCGTTGGTCGCCACCACGCCGATCACAGTCGCGCCGGCCACGGTCAAGGCCAGCCGGCCGGTCAGGCTGCGCAGCAAGGCCAGGGAATCGGCGAACCCGTCACCCCGCAGCGGCCGCGTGCCCGCGATAACCTGCCCCTGGCCGTCCACCACGTCACCGAAGGGGTTGACCGCGATCAGCGCGGCGACCACCAGCCCGCCACCGAGCCTCACTGCCGCGCTGCCGATGCCGGTCTTGGTGGCACGACCCGCGCCCAGCACCTTGCCCGCGCTGCACCCCGTCCCCGCGCCCACGTTGCCCTGGGCCACGGGCGCATCGCTGGCCGCCAGGCAGGCGCGGTAGCCCATCTCCGCGTCGGGCCGCGCATCGCCGCTCCCCAGGCCCAGGTCAAACAGGATCGCGGCCGGCACGATGGGGACCTTCACCGGCCCCGCCTTGTAACCGATCCCGCGCTCGGCCAGGTAGCGGACCGCGCCGTCGGCCGCGGCCAAGCCGAACGCGCTGCCGCCGGCCAGCACCACCGCATGGACACGCTGGACCAGGTGCATGGGGCGCAGCAGGTCGGTCTCGCGCGTGCCCGGCGCGCCCCCGCGCTGGTCCACGCCGCCGACCGCACCCGTTTCGCAGATGACCACAGTGCAGCCGGTCATGCCCGCCTCGTCGGTGGCGTGGCCAACGGTGATGCCGGGGACAACGGTAAGAGTGTCGTTCATGATGTCCTCCGAGATCCTCCAAACCCGAAAATGGGACGCGGACTACACGGATAAACTCTGTTCCTGTTCGCATGGTCTGCGGTATCCGCGTCGCGGCCGAAACTGCAGGGCAGGCTCTCCGCGTTCCCGTTCCCGTGCCTGCTTATGCCATCCGTGAGAAATGGATCGGGCAAATCCGCTAGGGGCACAGCGAATCCCGCACGGCGGCCAGGGGGATATCCTGCGCCGCGGCCCAGGCATCCCACTCGGCCGCGGTGCGGGTCAGGAAAGCTGCAGCCAGCGTTTCATAGCTCAGCACGGTCAGGCCCAATCCAGCAGCCAGTCGCGCCCGGAAATGTGGCTCCAGCGAAGCCAACGCTACCCAACCCTCTTTCGCCGGGTAGATGTGATACAACGACGATCCGCCGGCCAACAAGGTGCCGGGCGCAAACAGCCCATAGCACAAGGCGTGCGCGTAAGGGACCAGCGCCTCCACCAGCGAGACCACGACGCGGCCGCCGCGACCGGTGCGTTCGCGCTCCCACAGCAACCCCAGGGTCGCGCTGACCGCCCGCTCCGAGCCCGCGTAGTCCGCCAGAGGAATCCGCGGGAAGGACGGCGGCTCCAGCAGGCCCACGCTGGCCTGGTAAGTCAGGTCATGGCCGGCGCGATCCTCATCCGGCGGCGGATAACCCACCAGCGCCACATGGCACAACCGCGGGCAGCGCTCCGCCAGACCGGGCCAGGCCAGCCCCAGCCGCGCCAGGGCAGAGGGCCGCGTGGCCGTCAGCAGCACATCGGCGGCGGCCAGCAGCTCGGCCAATCGGGCCTGGCCGTCCGCCACCTTGAGGTCGAGTGCCAGAACCTCTTGTCCGGCACGCAACGCATCGTGCCACGCCGGGCTCACCCAAGCCAGGGGGTCGCCGCCGGGCGGCACGACCTTGGTGACGCTGGCGCCCAGCTCGGTGTAGCGCGCCGCCGTCAGGGGACCGGGTAGATTCACGGCCAAGGATACGACGCGGATGTCGCGCAGGGGTGCGAAGGACATGGCTGCCTCCCTCGTTTGGAAGCCCGCCGGAATTGAAACTTATGGCTTGAACAGCGCCGGGTTGAACAGCGATTCCACCGACCCGCTGGCCATCGCCTCGCGCAATTGGGCCATTTCCGCCGAGCGATCGGTCTCCCGGGCCAATTTCCCCGCCTCGAAGGCCAGATCAATCACGACCTGGTATTTCCACGGCGGATGGAAGCCCATGTGCACATATTGATCCCACACGAAATCGGCCCCCAGGGTCAACGTGCCGGTAAACGCCAACGGCTGATGCAGGTCGGGATAGCTGACCTCATAAGTCCGCTCGTCGAGCACGGGCGCGATGCCGAACAGCCGCGGCCCCGCGCCCCTTGCCACAGCCTCCCGATCCTCAGCGCCCATGCCCAGGGTGACGCGCTCCAGGTACAGCCGCGCATCGGCCACCCCGAAAAGACACAGGAAGCCGGCCCAATTGCCGGTGAACACCATGACGGGGCGCAGGCCATGGTCAGCCGGCTCGAACAGCGGCGCCCCCTCCACTGCGACGAGGCTGTAGGTGCGATCGCGATACGTGATAGCGTCATATGCCTGGGCAGTCATGTTACCTCCTGAGAAACCCCATTGCCGCGGCCAGGACGGCGCTTGCCACGTCGCCCTTCGGCATGGTGGGCAGGGCCTCCTGCCGGCCATCGGCATAGAGCAGCGTCACCCGGTTGTCGTCCGCGCCGAAGCCGATACCGGCCTCGGTCACATCGTTAGCAACGATTATGTCGAGCCCTTTACTTGCCAGCTTGGCCGCGGCGTTGGCCAGCAGATCCTGCGTCTCGGCCGCGAAGCCGATGACCACAGCGGGCTGGCCCAGGTCTGCGCGGCGGGCGGCGACCTCGGCCAGGATGTCGGGGTTGCGCACCAGCCGGATGTTGAGGGTCTCCCGGCCGGGGACCTTCTTAATCTTCTGCTCAGCCGGGTCCGCGGGCCGGAAATCGGCCACCGCGGCCGCGCCAACCAGGATGTCGGTCTCGGCCAGCCGGGCCAGCACCGCGTCGCACATCTGCTGCGCCGACCGCACCGGCACGCCGGTCACACCATAGGGGATCGGCACGGCCAGCGGCGCGTGCACCAGCGCCACGGCCGCGCCCAGGTCGCGCGCGGCCTCAGCCAGCGCCACGCCCATCTTGCCCGATGAGGCGTTGGTCAGGTAGCGCACGGGGTCGAGCGGCTCCTGCGTGCCGCCGGCCGTCACCAGCACCCGGCGGCCGACCAGCGGTCCACCCCGCGCCAGCGCCAGCCGCGCGGCCGCCAGGATCTCGGCCGGCTCGGCCATACGCCCCGCGCCCAGCGCGCCCGAGGCCAGCCGGCCCACCCCCGGTCCCACGATGACCGCGCCGCGCGCAGCCAGCGCTTGAGCGTGCGCCTGCGTCACCGGGTTGGCCCACATGTGCGATTCCATCGCGGGGGCCAGGATCCAGGGGACGACAGCGCGAGTAGGAATGTCATCCTGAGCGGGTTGACCGGTCAAAGTCCGTTGCGGTGAATCCCCAGCGAAGGATCTGGATACAGCAGCCGAGACCCCTTCGGCAAGCTCAGGGCAGGCTCTTCGCTGATTTTGAGTTGTAACTGAAGTTGTGTCGTTAACCCGCTCAGGGTGACATGCGAAACCGCTTTCGAGGGAGAGGTCCGCCAGCGGCGTCGCCAGCAGTGTGGCGGTCAACAGATTATCAGCCAGCCCCAACGCCAGCTTGGCCAGCGTGTTCGCGCTCAGCGGCGCGACGATGGCCAGGTCGGCCGCGGCCGCCATGCGCACGTGGGGGATCGGATCGCCGCCGGGACTCGTCCACATGTCCACCCGCGCGGGCCGGTTGCTCAGCGCGCTGAAGGTCAGCGGCGCGACAAAGCGCGTTGCCGCCTCGGTCATGATGACGTCCACCTCGGCGCCGGCCTGCGCCAGCTTGCTGCACAGGTCAGCCGCCTTGTATGCCGCAATGCCGCCGGTAACGCCCAGCAGCACCCGTACCCCGTTCAACAGACGATCTGGCATGAGCCCTCCGTGTTGCGTGTTGCATACTGCATACTGCGTATTGCGTACTGCGTACTGTCGGTGCTTATTGGTAGGTCTGTTTCATGCCGCGCAGGCAGACGACCAGGTTGCCGGCGCGAGTTTCTGTTCGCACGTCGGCCAGGCCGGCAGTCTCGGCCAGCACCGTCCATTCGGCCGGGCTTAAGCGCCGGTAGAGGTCAGCCAGGCGGCCATAATTCACAAAGCTGAACCGGGCAAATCCCACCAGCCCGCGTGCAGCCGCAAACGCCTCGGCTGCGGCCTGGCTCATGGCCTCCGACGGGTTGAGGATCGCCACCACCCCGCCGGGCCGGGTCACGCGCGCCAGCTCAGCCAGGCCCGAGGCCGGATCGGGCAGCAGGAACAGCCAGTTGGTGGCCAGCGCCGCGTCGAACGCGGCCGCCGCGAACGGCAGACGACAGCCATCGGCCTGGGTCCAAGTCATCCCGACCGGCGCGTTCGCCGTCAACGCAACCGCGCGTTGCAGCATGGCAGCCGAGTCATCCACACCGACCGCGAGACGCGCGCCGCGTTCCAGCGCCAGCCGCGGCAGCAGACCGGGACCGGTACCCACGTCCAGCACCCGCGCGCCGGCCGGCACGCCCGCGAACCGGGCGAAACTCCGCAGCGTCTCGCCCCACGCGCCGGCCTGGGCCTGATCGAAATAATCCACATCCGCCGGTCCCGGCCACACACCCTGTTCACCCATCGCCAACATCCAGCTTCCAACCTCCAACATCCAAATTCTACCACAACCACAACGCCTTGCAATTGCCACCCCACTCCGCCTGGTGCTATAATAGCCCCTCATACACACATCGTACATCGTACATCGAACATCGTACATATCCGAGGAGCAGACCATGCCCGACCCACGCATCACCAACCTGGCAAAAGTCATCGTTGACTATTCCGTCAGAATCAAGCCCGGCGACCAGGTGTACATCACCACCGCGCCGGTCGCGACGCCTCTGGTGCAGGAACTATACCGGCTCATCGTCCAGCGCGGCGCACATGCCACGCCGCTGGTTGACCTGCCCGGCCTGAACCCGATCTTCTTCGAGCACGCCAACGACGAGCAGTTGGCCTACGTCCCGCCGATGCTGAAGCACGCCATCGAAACCTTCGACGTGCGCATCGCCATCGGCAGCCAGACCAACACCCGCGAGCTGTCGGCGGCCGACCCGGCCAAGCAGGCCGCGCGACAGAGGGCGACCCGGCCGCTGATGCAAACCTTCATGGATCGGAGCGCCAGCGGCGCGCTGCGCTGGAACGTCACCCTGTTCCCCACCGACGCGTACGCGCAGGATGCGGAGATGTCGCTGGCCGACTTCGAGGATTTCGTCTACGCCGCATGCCTGTGCGATCAGCCCGACCCAGTGGCCGCGTGGCAAGCGGTGGCGCGCAAGCAGCAGATGCTGGTTGACTGGCTGGCCGGCAAGCGGGAGATCCACCTGGTCGGCCCCGACACTGACCTGACCGTAGGCATCGCAGGCCGCAGCTTCGTCAACTGCTGCGGCGACAAGAACATGCCCGACGGCGAGATCTTCACCGGGCCGGAAGAGACCAAGGTCAACGGCCACGTGCGCTTCAGCTTCCCCGCGATCTACCAGAGCCGCGAGGTCAGCGACGTGCGCGTCTGGTTCGAGGATGGCGTCGCGATCAAATGGACGGCTGCCAAGAACGAGGAGTTCCTGACCCAAATGCTGACCAGCGACGAGGGCGCGCGACGGCTGGGCGAGTTCGCGTTCGGCGCCAACTTCGGCATCCAACGCTTCATTAAGAATATCCTGTTCGACGAGAAGATCGGCGGCACGATCCACATGGCGTTCGGCAGCGGCTACCCCGAAACCGGCTCGACCAACCGCTCGGCCATCCACTGGGACATGATCTGCGACCTGCGCGCCGGCTCCGAGGTCACGGTGGATGGGGAGCTGTTCGCGAAGGATGGGAAGTACGTGCTGTGGGGGTGACCGTTGACACGTTAGGGCGTTCCAACGTGCCAACGTTGCAACGTTCTAACGTCTTTCGCGTCCTCCGCCACGGCCCTGCGACCGGCGCGGAGAACATGGCGGTGGACGAAGCTATCAGCCGGGCGATCGCCGAGGGCCACGTGCCGCCGACGCTGCGGTTCTACGCCTGGGCGCCGCCGTGCGTGTCGTTGGGCCGTAATCAGCCCATTGCGGGCATTGACCTGGCCCGGATCGCAGCCCGGGGCTATCACGTGGTGCGCCGGCCCACGGGCGGCCGCGCCATCCTGCACACCGACGAGCTGACCTACAGCCTGATCGCGTCGCCGGAGCATCCGTTGATGGCCGGCTATGTGCTGGACAGCTACCTGCGCATCAGCCACGGGCTGGTGGCCGGCCTGCGCCGGCTGGGGATCGAGGCTGAAGAGGCCCCGGGCACCAACCGGGCGGGGCCGGACGTCTCGGCCGCGTGCTTCGAGGTCCCATCGGCCTACGAAATCGTGGCCGGTGGCCGCAAGATCCTGGGCAGCGCGCAGGCACGGCGGGCCAAATCGGTGCTCCAGCACGGCTCGCTGCCGCTGACCGGCGACCTGACGCGCGTCGTGGATTGCCTGGCGTTCCCCGATGAGGCCGCGCGGGCCGCGCTGCGCGCCTCGCTGGCCGGGCACGCCGTCACCGCCGAAGCGCTGACCGGCAGGGCGATCAGCTACGAGGAGACGGTCGAGGCGCTGAGCGTCGGGATGGTCGAGGCGTTGGGGATCGAGCTCATCCCGGCCGAGCTGACCGATCAAGAGCGCGCCTGGGCGGACGAGTTCCTGCGCGAACGATACGCCAATTCCGAGTGGACGGCGCGAGTGTGATGTAGGGGCACACCCTTCGACGCGCTCAGGGCAGGCTCTCGCGTTCGGCCCTGGGCAGGCGCGAGGCCTGCCCCTGCAACGTGAAGGTCAAACATATGGAAACCCTGGAATATCGTGCCGCCGGTGGGGTTGTGCTGGATGATGCCGACCACGTGCTACTGATCGAACGCTGGGTGATGCGCAACGGCCGGCTGGCCTTCGAGATCCGCCTGCCCAAAGGCCACGTCGAAGCGGGCGAGACCGACGAACAGGCCGCGCGGCGCGAGGTCTGCGAAGAAACCGGTTACTGCGGCGTAAAGGTCATCGCCGACCTGGGCGAGATCATCAACGAATTCAACTGGCCGGACCGAGACCGCCGCGTCCTGCGCCACGAGCACTACTATCTGATGCGCCTGACCGACCCGGTCCGCCGGGAGCCGCACTTCGACAGCCCGGCGGCCGACGAAGCCCGCTTCACCCCGCGTTGGGCCGCCACCCTGCCCGACGCCGGTGCGCTCATCACCTTCGAGTCGGAACGCGAATTCATTCGCCGTGCCATCAAATCTACGATGTAAGATCGACGATATACGATGTGATCCACCGGGCGTCCATTAGCATCCATCGAACATCATCCAGCATACATCGAACATCCTACATTCGACATTCCACATTCGACATTCCAACCATGCCAACCGTCGGACTGCTCACCCTCGAAATCTACATCCCCGGCGTCACCTCACTGAAGGAAAAGCGGGGCATCGTCAAGCCGCTGGTCGCGCGCATCCGCAACGACTTCAACGTCTCGGTAGCGGAGGTGGAGGATCACGACCAGCTCGGCCACACCGTGCTGGCCGTCGCCGCGGTCTCGATCAGCACGGATTATGTCTACGGCCTGCTGGAACGGGTCGCGCAGAGCGTAACGGCCTGGCGCCTGGACGCCGAACTGGTGGACTATACCATCGAGCTTATGTAACGTTGGCGCGTTGGCACGTTTCGACGTTTACACGTTCCAACGTTCCGGCACTAGAGCAAGATCATCAGGGCCACGCCAGCCATAGCGATAAGCGTGCCCAGAAGCGCACGGTAAGTAATCCGTTCCTTCAGCACCCAGCGCACCAGGGGCAGCGAGATAACCGGTGTCATCGCCATCAGGGTTGACGCGATCCCGACGCGCGCTGTCTGCACCGCCACCAGCGACATCCACACGCCCAGGAACGGCCCCAAGAACGCACCGCCGAACATCGCTGTCAGCGCGCGGCGGTCCCCACGCACCCGGCGGATCGTCTGCCCGGCCTGGCCGGTAACGGCCGCCAGCGCCCACAGCACGATCATCCCGACCACCATGCGGATCATCACGCCGGAGAGCGCGGGGAAGCCATCGGCCAGGCCGCGTTTCGCCATCACCAGGCCCGCCGCCTGACAGAGCTGTGCGCCGGCGCCGAACAGGATGCCGCGCAAGTAGCCGGGCGTGCGCGGCCCTTTCAAGCCCGCGCCCTCCCGTTCCAGCACCACCCAGGTGACACCGCCCAGCACGAGCGCCATCGCGGCCAGCTCGACCGCGCTCAGCCGCTCGCCCAGGGCGATCCACGCCAGCAGCGCGCCAAAAACCGGCCCGAACGAAAAGAGCAGGACGCCGATGCGGGTTCCCACCAGCACATAACACTGAAACAGCAGGCTATCCCCGATCACCAGCCCGACGACCGCGGACAGGCCGAGCCAGACGAAGCGGTAGCCCTCGGCCCCAAACGGAAACGGCTGCCCGTAGGAGAGCCAGTGCGCCGCGCCCACCAGCAGCACCGCAAAGACCAGCCGGCCGCGATTAACGACCAGCGCCCCCACGCGGCGGGACGCGGCCGTGAAGAAAAGCGACGAAAACGCCCACGCGGCCGCGGTCGCCAGCGCGGCCAACTCACCCAAAAAACTCGTAGACACCCCCTCGCAGGAGCGCCCCGGCACAGATTTGACGGGGAAAGCCTGATGTGGTATAAAATCACTTGTCTGCGGTGCACAAAGGCGTGAACCGGAAGGACAACTGGGGACGTAGTGTAGCGGTTAACATGTCGGCCTGTCAAGCCGAAGATCGCGGGTTCGAACCCCGTCGTCCCCGCTCCTGGTATTTCTGCATAACAAGGCCTGTCGCCCGACTGCAGAACGCCGGAGATGATGAGAGCTATCCCATTTGCGGCCAAGCATTGAGGGGATGGCTCTCGCTTTTTAAGCGGTCCGACGTCCGCATGAAGGTCGTGAGTTAGCCTTTAGTGTTTGATAAGGTGCCAAGATTGTTGTCAGTGCAAAGATACCCTCCTTCTGGTAGTTTGTCAAATCAGTTACCGTCCACTGCACGTCGTTGGCTGCCCCTGCCGCACGTTTAAACATCGCTACTCGCTGTCAGATGATTCCGCAGCGGCCGCGCTTGACGGGAGGTCGAAGGGCCGTTTGCGGCGCTTGGGCCGCGGCTGTTCATCCTTGACCGCCGCCACCTCAATCAGCGTCACCTCGGAGCCGATGACGGTCTGACCGCCCTGCTCACGCACGGCCGCGGCAAGCTTCTCCATGCCCTCCTGATAAAGATCATCCGCCAGGGTCGCCAGGATTCCGGTCCGTCGTCCGGCGAGGGCGTACGCCGCGGCCAGGCTGACCGGCTGGTAGAAGGCATGTTCTTGCAGCACCAGGCCGAAACCGGTCTCCCGCAGCACGCTGAAGATCTTGTGCGGCGTCCACGCCGCGCCCCGCACCCCAGTCCATAGATCCGGGAAGTAGGTGAAGAGCCAGTGCGCCGGCATCGAAGAGGGCATCAGGTCTACAAAGTGCCAGTAGCCGTTGGGCTCCAACACGGCATAGACCCGGCCGGCCAGCGCCTCCAACGCCGCCTGATCCCCCACGGCCAGCGGCGTGTCCAGGCAGGCCAGCGAGCCGGTGGGCAGCGCCAACGCCTCAGCAAGCGTGCGCGCCTGCAGCGTGACATCGCCCCATTTGCGCCGATCCACCTCGGCCGCCGGCACACCGGGATGCGACACGGTGACGAAGAGGCCGCCCTCCGCCCCGGCCACCCGGCGCGCCTTCAGGATGACGCTCAGCGAGGGGCTGATGCGGGCGTTGGACGCGACCTGCCAGGGCCAGACGGGCAGAAAGGGTGCAGACACAGGTTGCTCCATCTGGTCGGTCAGGGTGGGCAGCACCGGCATCTCGAAGTCGCGCGCGAGCTCCGGCGTCCACACCGGCACGAAGCTGCCCATCTCGCGCTCAGCCAGGAGCGGGATCTTGCGGAACAGCGGCACGAACGGCGCCGTGGGATAGAGGAGCTGCAAGCGACCCTGGGCGACGTCCACCTGCACCTCCCGCAGCATCAGATGGGTCAGATCGCGCTGGTCACCCACATCTGCATCGTCCCAGACCTCCGACAGGGTATCGAGCAGGTCAGCGGAGTACTTGAGCTGGGCGATGTCCCCTTCGGACGGCAACTGCTCCAGCTCCCGCCGCACGCGCTCGAGGGCGCGGCGATACAGGTCCTCATCCTCCTCGAAGTCCCCGCGCAGGAAAGCGATCTTGAGCCGCCGGCGCTCCGCGGTAAGCTGTGCGCGCCGGTTGGCCAGCGGCAGCACGCCGTCCTCCTCGCCGAGCATCTCGGCCAGCTCAGTCTGCCAATCGGCCGGCAGTTCCAGCAGGCGCAGGATCGCGCCGACTTGCGCGTGCAGCCCGGCCGCACGCGTGCCGATCCGCGAGTTCGGGCAGTCGTCGAAGCCGCGCTCGTAGGACATCTCGCGGTAGTAGCCGCCGCTCTTCAGGCCCTGGGCGCGCAGGCTGCGGCCGCAGATATGACAACGCGCCAGTTGGCTGAGCAGGTACGGCCGGGCCACGGCCTGCGAGACCCGCACCCGGTGCTGGTGGCGCTTGCGGATCCGCACGCTGGCCTCCCACAGCTCCTCCGAGATAATCGGCTCGTGCTGGCCCTCGAACACCTCACCGGCCTCACGCTGCCTTTGCCCGGCCTTGTAAACCACCTTGCCGGCATAGAAGGGGTTGCGCATCATATCGGTGATGGTGTCCTTGGAGAAGCGCCGGCCCCCGCGCGTGCGCCATCCACGGTCGTTGATCATGTCGGAGATGTCGCTGAACGAGTAACGGCCGGTGACGTAGCGCTCGAACATGAAACGCACGACCTCGGCCTCCTCCGGCACGACCACGGGCGCCAGGCGGGCCGATTCTGCCAGCTTGTAGCCGTACGGCGCCACAGACGCGTTGTACAGGCCCTCGCGCGCCCGCTCGCGCTTCGCTTTCTTGGTGTGCATCCGCAAGATGTCGATGTAGTACTGGTTGATAGCCGCGATGATCGTCAGCATGAAGCGGCCGGTGGGATTGGTCAGATCGAACTGCGGCTCTTTGACCGAGGCGAAGCCGACCTTGCAGCGCCCCAGGTGGTCGAAGATGGAGAAGGTGTCGTAGACCGACGAGCGCGACAGCCGTGACAGCTCATGGACGATCAGGATGTCGAACGCGCCCTGTTCGGCCGCGGTCAGCATGGACTGGAGGCCCGGCCGGTCGAGAGTCTGCCCGGAGATGCCGGGGTCCACGAACTCGCTGACCACCGTCCAGCCCCGGGCTGTCGCGTACTCACGGATCTCGTTCAGTTGGGCCGTGATCGACAGGCCATCCTCAGCCTGCATTTCGGTGGACACGCGCGCGTAGGCCGCGACACGTTCGGCCCCTGGCTTAATGTCATGGGGGCCGGCAGTTGCGTGACCTTTACGGGCGGCAGACGCCATCAGTTACCTCAATACCTGAAATCTTCTTTCGGTTGGCGAGTAAGTACAGTGATTATACCCCTGCCTGTGCGCAAGTGTAAATCTCACGCAACAGGATGATGCCGTTTTCCAGCATTCGGGGCAGGAGGGCGAACGAGAGAACGCGCCTGGGCGCCGCCCTGCCCCGAATTTCACTTTTTCTCCTGTTTCCGCCGCTTGCGCTTCTTCCACATCTCGTGCACCTTGCGCAACCACTCACGGCGGATCGCTTCATCGGACTTTCGCCTGCTTTTCTGACCCATTCGGCCACCTCCTGGGGTGAGATGGCCCGCCGGCGGGCGTTTTTGCGCGCTTGGGACGTCAACTCAGTGCACTGAGGCCCCTGCGCCGCGAAAAACGGCAACGACAGGATGATGCATGCCGCTGCCAGATTCACGGCGCAAGGACACTGGCTGCTGCGCAAATCAACTGGCTTCCATTCTTTGCGCATTGCTGCACACAAGGGTATCATCCGGCAGTTGTCCTCGCAAGAGGTAAGAATTGACCTACAGGAGCCAAGAATTGACTACAGATGCGACAGAATTGACCGCGGCGCTTGCGCAACGCCGCAATGCGTTACCGTATGCGGGCTTCGGCGCCGCCCTGCAGGCCTGGCTGCTGCGCGCCGACCGCAGCCAGAAGGAGCTGGCCAGAGCCCTGGCGGTCGATCCCAGCGCGGTGACCTACTGGGCGCGCGGCCGAAAACGGCCCGACGCCCAATCGCTCGTCAAGCTGCTGGCGACGTTCCACGGCTGGTTCCGCGCCGCCTGGGATCCGCTAGAGGCCCTGGATGCCATCGCATGCCTGGGTTATGACTGGTCGAAGGTTGAGGAGGCGCTTGTGCGCCACTTCCAGCCGGGGGGGATGTTCAGACCGTCCAAGGCTGGTGGGCGAAAGCCCGACCGGCGCCGCGACGGCTCTTTCTGCCACCCCGGCCTCTCATCCACGTCACACGCGGCGTTGAACGGGATCTGAGCGCCGACCTCACCAGTCTCAGCGGCTACCGCCAGGCACGCTGGCAGGCCGTGATCCTCTACGGCCTGGCCGGCGGCGGCAAGACCGCCATCGCCCGCTCCCTGACCGACAACGATCGCATCAAAGACAGCTTTCGGGATGGCATCGCCTGGCTGGACGGCAGCCGCGATCCGGAAGAGGAGATCACGCGGCTGTGCCTGGCGCTGAGCCTGGAGCGCACGCCTGGCGAACGCTGGATCGAGTGCTGGCGGCGTTGGTTCGGCGCGGCCGAACGCCGGCTGCTGCTGATCATTGACGACGCGATCTCGGCTGAGGACTTGCCGCCGCTCATCGCCGGGCTGGGACCGCAGATCGTAACGTTGATCACGACGCAGCAGGGCGCAGAGGTCAGGCCCGAGGTTGAGCGCTGGCTGCCGGCGGACGCGATCCTGGAAATCGGCATCCACGCCCTTGAGCCATCTGAAGGCCATGCGTTGATCGAAGCGGTGCTCGCGCACCCACTCGCCGATCCAGAGTGGGAACTGGTGCAGGAGATAGGCGAGCAGGTCGGCTGGCATCCCGAGGCGTTACGGCTGGCAGCGATTGAAGGCAGGCAAATCGGCTGGGCGGGGATGCTGGACGAACTAAAGGCCAGCCAGATGCCGTGGCCAGCGCTCCGCCGCCGGCTGTTGGGCCAGATAGCAGAGCTGGAGCCAGAACCGCGCGGTTGGCTGACGCTGCTGAACGGGGGCAGCGAACCCGGCGCCTGGTTCGCCGAGACAGAAATCGCGCGGTACTGGAGCGTAGAGACCGCCGTTGCCCAGCGGCGGTTGATGCTGCTGAAGCGGCAGGGCCTGGTGCAAGAGGAAGGGAATCCACCGCGCTGGCGTGTGGCGCCGGCAATGCATCCGCTGGTGGGGCGGAATAGGCAGGGAGATGCAGGATGAGGAAAAGAGAAGCACTTCGAGCAATTGCAGTTGCGTCCAGGCGCTGCTTATGCTAAACTGCACAGCGTAATTAACTAGTGAAGCCGACCAGGTGCGAACTGATCGGCTTCGAACCCGCCTCCTGTTTTTCGTTTCCGGCCGGAGCGAAGTTGATCCCATGACGGACCCCGCCAGCACGCCATTGACTGTGTCCGGCAGCCTCCCCAGGCCGCCGGCCGCCAAGTCGCTCTTTTCCCAGCACTATCTGCAAGCGCGCCTGCCGGAGCACGCCGAATGGGCCGCGGACCCGCTGCCGGTCTTCGAGGCGGTGCGCGCGCTGTGGGAGCGGGCGCGCGCCCTGGGCGGGACCTGGAACGAAGCGCAGACCGAGCAGGAGTTCGTCAAGCCGGTGCTCGATGCGCTGGGGTGGAGCTACATCGTCCAGGTGAAGGCGCAGCGCCGAGGCGGCAGCCTCACCCGGCCCGATTATGCCTTGTTCGGTGATCCGGCGGCCCAGGCGCAGGCCTATCCGCACCAGGGCAACGACGACGCGTTCTACGGTCGGGCGACCGCCATCGCCGAGGCCAAGTACTGGGGCCGGCCGTTGAGCGCCACCGACGCCAGCGGCCGCAACACCTGGAAGGCCGAGAGCAACCCCTCCCACCAGATGGTCAGCTACCTGGTGGGCACGCGCTGCCCGTGGGGCATCCTCACCAACGGCCGGGTCTGGCGCCTCTACAGCCGCGAGGTCAGCAGCACCGCCAGCGAATTCTACGAGGTTGATCTCGGGCTGGTCTTCGACTTCCTCGATCCGGACGGCGGCCCCACGCCCGAACAACTGGCCGACTTCAAGCGCTGGTGGCTCTTCTTCCGCCGCGACGCGTTCCTGCCCGACGCCCACGGCCGCTCGTTCGTGCAGCGGGTGCGCGAGGGTTCGGCCACTTACGCCAAACGCGTCAGCGACAAGCTGAAGGAGTTGGTCTTCGACGAGGTGATGCCGGAGATCGCCAACGGCTTCGTGGCCTACCAGCGGGAGCAGTTGGGCATCCGTGAGGAGACTGACGCAAGCCTGCGGGAGATCTACGCCGCGGGACTGAGCCTGCTCTACAAGCTGCTGTTCGTGCTCTACGCCGAGGCGCGCGATCTGCTGCCCATGCGCAACGCCGGCTACCGCGAGCAGAGCCTGACCGGCCTGGCCGAGTGGGCCGCCGAACGCATTGATCGCCATCTGCCTCTCAGCGACACCACTTTCGCCACGCCGCGTTACGAAACGCTGTTGGCCCTCTTCCGGCGCATTGACCGCGGTGATCCCAGCCTGGGCATCCCGCGCTACGACGGCGGGTTGTTCAGCGCGGCCACGCCCGAGAATCGCTTCCTGGAGCGCCACAAGCTGAGCGATCGCGCAGTGGCGCGCGCCGTGGATATCATGGTGCGCGACGCGGGCGAGCCGGTGGACTACGCCTATATCAGCGTGCGCAACCTGGGGACGATCTATGAGGGGCTGCTGGAGAACCGGCTGGTCCTCACCCCCGGCCCCTCTCCTGAGCGTAGTTTGGCTCAGGAGAGGGGAGGGGTCAGGGGGAGGGGCGAGGTCACCCTCGTCAACGACCGCGGCGAGCGCAAGCTGAGCGGCTCCTTCTACACCCCCGACTTCATCGTCGAGTATAACGTCAGCCAGACCCTCGATCCGATCCTGGATGAGCGCGCCCCTCGCTTTGGCACGGCGATGGACCGCATCGCCGATCTCCGCCAGAAGCTCCGCCGCGCACTGGACACGACGACCAACCAGCGCCTGCAGGCTCAACTGGCGGAGGCCGAACGGGACGCGCTGGAAGCGTTCCTGGGAACTAAGGTATGCGATTGCTCGATGGGCAGCGGCCATTTCCTGGTCAACGCCGTGGATCACCTGACCGATGGCATCATCCGGCGGATGCAGGTGTATCACGACACCCATCCCGACGTGTCCTGGGACTGGAACCCCGTGCAGCGGCTGATCGAGCGCATGCGGCGGGAGATCCTCGATGAGATGGAGCGGCAGGGCATCGCAATTGATCCGGCCCGGCTCGATGACACCGCGCTGCTGACCCGACTGGTGATGAAGCGCTGCATCTACGGCGTGGATCTCAACCCGCTGGCCGTGGAGCTGGCGAAGCTGAGCCTGTGGCTGCACTCCTTCACGATCGGTGCACCGCTCAGCTTCCTGGATCACCATCTGCGCTGGGGCAACTCGGTGATCGGCGCGGACGTGCGCACGGTGGAACGGGCCATGAAGGTGACGGACGCCGGTCAGTTCGCCCTGTTTCAGGGGCCGTTCGCCGGGCTGCTCGACCTGACCGCGGTGATGATCGAGGTGGCCGAACGGGCCGATGCCACCCTGGCCGACGTGCAGCAGAGCGCCGAAGCCTACGCCGCGTTCCAGCGCCAGCTTCTCCCCTACAAACAGGCGCTCGATCTGTGGGTGAGCCAGTGGTTCGACGAAGAACGGAAGGCCAAAGGTGGCGGAGCGGCCGTCGAGTTCATGACGATGCACAGCGGCGACGTGCTGCCCGCGCTGCGTGGAGAGATCGTGGTAGATGAGCGGTATCGGCAGGCCATCGCCCGCGCTCACGACCTGTGGGAGCAGCAGCGCTTTTTCCACTGGGACCTGGAGTTCCCGGAGGTCTTTATTGACCTAGCCGGCCGCGACTGGGCGGAAGACGGCGGCTTCGACGCCATGATCGGCAATCCGCCGTATGTGCGGCAGGAGATGTTAGCGCCGCTCAAGCCGTTCCTGGCTGCCAACTTCGCTGAGTTCTATCACGGCACGGCCGATCTGTTCATCTACTTCTTCGCCCAGGGCCTGCGCCAACTTCGGTCCGGCGGTCGTTTGGCCTACATCAGCAGCAATAGCTGGCTGCGCGCCAATTACGCCTCGGCGCTGCGAGCCTATCTGCGCACGCATGTGACGATAGAGACGCTGGTAGATATCGGCGATAACCATATCTTCGAAGATGCAGCCGATGTTTATCCAGCCATCCCCATCGTGCGAAAACTGCCGCCGCCCGCCGATTACACTGCACAGGTCGCCGTCTTCACGCGCGGCGAAGGGGTGCGCCGATTCAACGAACAGGTCGCCGCCAAGCTAATGCCGGTCGCCATTCATGACCAACCAGATAGCGGCTGGCAATTGGGTGACGAAGCAGGACGGTACCTCTTTGCCAAATTGATTGGTACAGGCCGACCATTGGGCGAAGTAGTGGAAGGTAGAATCTTCTTCGGCATCAAGACCGGCCTCAACGAGGCATTCATCATTGATCAGGCTACGCGAGATCATTTGGTTGCTGAAGATCCATCGTGTGCGGACCTGGTCTATCCAATCCGCAGAGGTGAAGACTTACGCTCTTGGTACCAGGAGGATGAGGGCAAGTGGCTGATCGCGCTGCCCCACAAGTGGACGGCGATGACGTTCGAGGCCGGCCTGGACGAAGCCACGGCGTGGCGCGCCCTGCAAGACCGTCACCCAACGTTGGCCGCGCACCTCGTGCTTTTTGCTGAAGCGGCGCGCAAGCGGCAGGACAAGGGAGAATACTGGTGGGAGTTGCGGCCGTGCGACTACTACGACGCCTTTGATGCCCCAAAGATTTTCTGGCCTGATATCGCCAAATCGCCGCGCTTTGTTTGGGATGAATTCAAGACGCGAATCGGCAACACGGCCTACTTCACATCGCCCGCTACGCCCTATCTGCTCGGCGTACTCGCCAGCCGCGTGATCTGGTTTACCATTTCGCAAGTCTCCCAATCGTTCGGCGAGCGAGCCGGTGTTCAGCGCTACCGCCTATTCACGCAGACCATGTCACGCCTGCCCATCCCAGATGCCCCCACCGCCGACCGTGACGCCATCGCCTGCCTGGCCCTTGCCATCACTGAGCAGGCGCGCGCCCGCTATGCGGTGCACCGCCAGACGACCCATCGCATCCTGACCGACCTCGGCGCGCCGGGCGTGAAGCTCAACCAGAAGCTTACCGCCTGGTGGGAACTGGACTTTCCTGGTTTCCTGGCCCAGGTGCGGGCGGCGCTCAAACGCGAAATCCCTGTGCGGCAGCGCGACGATTGGGAGGGTTGGCTGACCGAGCAGCGTGCAGAGCACGAGCGGCGCACGGCCGAGATCGTGCGGCTGGAGACGGAGCTCAACAAGCGGGTCTACACGCTGTTTGACCTCACGCCTGCCGAGGTCAAAATCATTGAGGAGAGTACGAAGTATCGGTACGGAGAAGTGTAGCGGTTTTCATCAGGCCTGCGCGGCTTGAAGGCCGACTGGCAGGGCTAATGAACAAAGCATATGGCCTGACGCCAGATGAGGTCTTGCTGCTCTGGCGCACCGCTCCGCCGCGGAAGCCGGTAGGCAGAGTGCAAATGGGAGTGATCTTCGGCCCTATGAGGCGGCCGGCGCACCAGATGCAGATCAGCTGTTTGGGAAGCACGTCGGCCGGTTGTGTTGAGCCAGTGCGGCATCCACGTGCGCGGACGCTCGAGCAAGCTGCGCATCAACTACCGAACAACGGAAGAAATCCGGGATTGGGCCGTCGGCCTGCTCACCGGCCAGTCGGTTGATGATCTGGATGGCGGCGTGGATTCCACGGTTGACTACGTCTCGCTGCTGCACGGCCCGACCCCCACGGTGAAGCATTGCCAGTTCTTCGGCGAGGAGCTGGATGCAATCACGGGGACGATCCGCGACCTATTGACCGACATACCTCCGGAAACGATCTGCCTGGTAGCGCGCACGAGGAAGCAGATCGAGGAAGACTATTCGCCTGCACTGGCGCGCGCCGGCATTCCGGCCCTGTACCTGCAGGCCGACACGCCCGAGGATGCCGGCCCTGGCGTCCGGCTGGCGACCATGCACCGGGTCAAAGGGCTGGAGTTTCAGCACGTCATCGTCGCGGGCGTGTGTGATGGCCTCGTACCGTTGGAGCGCACTCACCAGGATGCCGATGAAGCCGACCGCGCCGAGACGGAAGTGCAGGAGCGCTGTTTGTTCCATGTAGCTGCGTCCCGGGCACGCGACACGTTGACGATTACAGGGTATGGCAGACCGAGCCGATTTCTGCACTGGCAAGACTGAGATCAACGCGCCCTCAAAATCGGGCCCCACGCTGCACAGCTCGAGCGCGAACCTGACGGAGTACGCGCTGACGCTGAACATGGAGCTGGGGGTGCTGATCAGCGGTGGGCCGGCGCCGGCGCGGGTGGCGGCGCATTTGGGACGGTTGGTGGAGATGGGGGTGTTCAGGCGGGTTGAGGCATGACAATTCAAGTGCTGCGAGATGCTCAGCTCTACAGAGTTCAGAAGATAATCATCCAACTAGCAGCTAGCTGGTCGTTAACTTCCGATACGAAGGAGAAACCACAATGAAAAGCTTAACGAAACGCAAGATGGTCAGGCTCGGGGCGCTCGTGCTAGCGCTACTTCTGGTATTGGCAAGCCAGGGCGCGGCAGCGCGCCCTGCGGCGCAGCAAGAAGAACCGACCGTTGTGGAATCGAGCGGTATCCTGGCGCCTTCGAGCACGCTAATCAGTTACCAGGGCACGCTGACGGATCCGGACGGCATCCCGGTAAGTACGGCAGTAACCATGGAGTTCCACCTGTACGATGCAGCCAGCGGAGGCGCCGTGAAGTGGGGGCCGGAGACGCAGAGTGTGACAGTGACGGATGGGCTGTTCAACGTGCTGTTGGGCAGCGTGACAGCTATTGTCCCAGCCAATCTGACCGGCGATCTGTGGCTGGATATCAAGGTCAACGGAGAGCAACTCACGCCGCGCGAGCGGCTAACTACAGTGCCCTATGCGGTGGAGGCAGGGACGCTTGCTGCCGGGGCAACAACGCGTGGCTGGCTGTATGTGAATGGTAGCCTGCAGGCGATCGCTCCTGACAACAGCATCTACTCCATTTCGTTGAAGCGCACGGATGAAGGGAATCGAGTTCATAAATGGAACTTCTGGCACATGAATGAAGAGTATGGGATGAATTCGCTGCAGATCTATGAATACAGAACGGATAGCACCGGTCAGGATTGCGCGGGCAATCAAGCGGATGGCGCCATATGCGCACCGAGGCTCAAGGTAGCGCAAGGGGGCAACGTCGGCATCGGAACGACAGACACCGCTCATGCACGGGTTACGATTGATGATTACGCTGTACCCCTTGCATTTAGGGAAAACGATCAGAGTGGTGCTGGCAGTTTGTGGCGGATGCCGTTGGATGATAAAGAGCTTCGGTTCGATGTGAGCCAAAATGGCACAGATTTCGTTTCTGGCTACATAACGCCGCTGACACTATACCCTAATGGCGCTGTCGGCTGCGGTGCACTGACGGAAAACAACCTGCAAACCCCCAAAGAGCGCGAAGCTGGCGGTAGCGACCGATTCGAAGAAGGTGACCTGTTGTGCTGGGGCATTGACCAACTGGAAAAATGCGCCAAACCAAATGATCGGTTGGTGCAGGCCGTGGCAGACTCCGCCGGGCGGCCGATCGTGATCGGCGCGGAGGCGGTCAAGGTGCTCGGCCCGGTCAGACGCGGGGACATCCTGGTCGCGTCGAGCGTGCCCGGCTACGCTATGGTGAACAACGATCCAGTCTCGGGCAGCGTGATCGCCCAGGCGCTGGAGGATTTCGATGAGGAGCGCGGGGTCATCAAGGCGATGATTCGGAAGTTTTAGTTGAAGCTTGCCTTTTGGGCAAGTTTGAAACGAAATCCTCTGAACAAAGTGACTTATGGAGTGTGAACCATGAGGGCGAAATGGTTGGCCATACATCTCCTGTGCCTATCGCTGACCGCGGTGCTTGCCTCTGGAGTGCCATCGTTGCCAATCGTGAATGCAGCCGGTGGCTCCTTCGAGTCCAATCAGCGGTGGTTAATATATGAAGATCTCGACTTCAGTTTCTCACTACCTTATCCCAAAAGCTGGAACTGGGAAATCCAACTAGAGAATCCCGGACGATCAGGGGAGGTAATCCGCAGACGGATTGTCTTTTCAGGCTTAAGCCACGCCCGAATCTACGTGGACCTCTGGGAAGACACATCTGACCGCTCACTCAAGCAGTGGTTCACTGAACACCAGCTACCGCTACTAAGTCCCGGCACAATGGTTCCCGAAGCCCCGAACGCAATCATAGCTGGTGTTCCTGCCATGGCACTCACCGAGCCTGAAACACGATACAAACCATCGACCATTCTAGCAGCATGGCGTACCACCGGAGGACTAGTATTCCGTTTGACGTACTTTGCTGCTGACCACGGACTCGCCAGGCAAATCAGCTATCACATGCTCTCTAGATTCCGCACAAAGGAACCATCAGCCCAATCGGATATCATCCCCCAACTCGGGCTGAGATTCCTAGACGAGGGACCCGTGATTCCTGAGCTAAAATTGGACTTCCTATACGAATCACGCCCTTTAAGCGATGCATGCTGTGGGTACAGTGACCCCGGCAATCCCTATGGGTGTTGCCCTGATGTCTCTCCGTGCTGTGGTAACTGCGTTTGGTGGGCTCATTACCGGGCAACATGGCTACCTAACGTGTGGTGGGGTGAGCCAGCCGTCTGGCCGCAAAAAGCACGCGAGGCTGGCTTTGCAACCGGCTTTACGCCCAGGGTTGGCGCAGTCGTCGCATACACCTCGGGCGATCACGTGGCCTACGTAGAGGAGGTCAACACCAGCACGGGGCAGTATAGAATCTCCGAAATGTGGTGGCCTGCTGGATGCGATAACAACTGCTGCCATGTTTGCACAGATAACTGGAGGACGGGTGGGGAGTTCATCTATGCTCCGGGTGGCTGCCACTGCTGCAGCGTACTAGCCGCGAGCAAGACAAACGGCTTTTCAACCACCGCAACGTGCTCCGTGTCCTCACCGGCTGCGACCTCAGAGCGTCTGCCGTTCGACTGGCAGTCAGTCGCGTCTCAGCCCATCACTGTCGCTGCGCCACCAAGTGACCTCGTCGCTCCAGTCACCCTTCCCACCGGCATCGCGCCCGCCGCACCCGCCCGCCTGCCCGAGGCGCTCCTAGCGCCGCCCCCGGTCGAGAAGCTGGTGCCCACGATTGCTCCCGCACCTATGGACCCACTGCGCGAGCCGCCTATCTCGGCCAGCTACGCGATCCCCAAGAGTGTCTTCGGCAGCGGCGGTGGGCCGAAGATCTCGACCAGCTACCGGCTCCAGGGTACCAGCGGACAGACGACGGGCACCGACGCCCTCATCAGCGCCAGTTATCGGCTTCACTCGGGCTACTGGGACGGGCCGGCCTGTCCGCTGGCGGAGCTCGCCGCGGCCCCGGACATCGACATTGACGGCTCAACCGTGACGCTGGCGTGGGATGCCGTGGCGGGCGTCAGTTCATACAACATCTATCGTGGCGCTGAGCCGTACTTCCTGCTCGGCGCGCCCCACGACACAACGAGCAGCACCACGTGGGCTGACTCAGACGGAGGCGGAGATCCAGCTGTGAACTACGTCTATGTGGTCAGAGCCATCAATGCCTGCGGTGAATCGAGCACGATCTATCGCGTGGGCGAGTTCGACTTCACGCTCACGCCGGGCCGGTAAGCACTGAAGACCAGAGTAGAGAGAGGCTACAAACTGCCGACCGACACCTATCGCAACTTCGCCGAACTCGCGGCCGCTGAGCCAAGCAGCAGCTACCACATCACCGCCTGCCCGAGTTCCGCGCCGATCGCCATAATCGCGCCGCACGGCGGCGGCATCGAGCCGGGCACGTCCGAGCTGGCGACCGCGATCGCCGGCCAGGAGTTCAGCTTATACTGCTTCGAGGGCCTCAAAGTCAACGGCAACCAGGCGCTGCACATCACCAGCACCCGCTTCGATGAGCCGCAGTGCCTGGCCATCGTGGCAGCGAGCACGACCGTTCTCGCGCTGCATGGTTCCGATAAGCGCCGAGAGGTGGTGCATATCGGAGGCCGCGACACCCAATTGGCAGAGAGACTGACGGACGCGCTATCGGCGGTAGGCTTCCCAGCTGAGTTGGACAACACCGCCGATCATCCCGGCCGCCTCGCTGCCAACATCTGCAACCGGGGCCGATCTAGCCGCGGTTGCCAGTTGGAAATCAGCAATGGTCTCCGGCTCACGCTGTTCGAAGGGCTCACACGACGGCAACGGGAGCACCCAACCGTGCGATTCCATGAGTTCGTCGCAGCCATCAGGAGTGTCTTTCTGAGCCAGTGCGGTTGACCGGGGGCCGGCAAAAAGCCGAATTCACCCACCACCGCCAAGAAGACCGCCCACAAACTACCTTGAAGGAGATCATCACCATGCCTGCCGAAACCACAAGCACATTCGAGGTCATCGAAACCAGGACTACACAAGACGGAACCAAGGTCGAGATCCTTCAATTCCCGCAGCTGGCTGGATCGGCAGATCTCAGGACCGCGGAGAACCTGTTCTACGCCGCGCAGAGCGGCATGCGCCTGAAGTGCGTGCGCATTACGCTGAAGGATTCACACGTACGTGTTGAACCTGGCGCGCTCTACTACATGAAGGGCAGACTCGAGATGAAGGCCGGTACAGGTGGCGGCATCCTCAAAGGGCTGTCGCGCAAGATGCTTTCGGGCGAGACCTTCTTTGTCAACGAAATCCATGGGGCCGGCGAGATCTACCTCGAACCGACATTCGGCCACTTCATACTACATGAGATTACGCCGCAAGACGTAGCCCTGATTGTAGACAAATCCCTGTTCTACGCCGGCACGGCTGGCCTCGACATCAGTTCTGTGCTCCAAAGGGAAGTCTCCGCGGCCGTGTTCGGCGGCGAGGGCCTATTTCAGACTCGCATCAAAGGCGCCGGAATCGCCGTGCTGTACTCTCCCGTGCCAGTTCACGAAGTGCAGCGCATTGAGCTCAACAAGGAGAAGTTGTGGGTCGACGGCAACTTCGCCTTGATGCGCACAGAGGGAATCGCCTTCCGCGCTGAAAAAAGCAGCAAAAGCTGGGTTGCCACATCGGTCTCTGGCGAGGGTCTTCTGCAAACCTTCGAAGGCTCGGGCTCCGTTTGGATTGCACCCACGCAAGGCGTGTATGAGCTGTTGGCAAGTGATGCCGGCGTCCGCCGATTGTCTTTACCGCCAAGCAGCTCGAACACGCGGGCCGATTCAAGGCGTTAGGCGCCTGACGAGTCAACATTAACACCCTCCCAGACGCCATGCCCGATGCGAAAACACACATGCCAACAGACAGCAAGCCATCCGAGCTCAACGCGCTGACCCAGACGTGTAGCGCCTGCGGCTGCGCCTCGCCCCTCACCAAGCTATTTCGCAAGACCGGGCGCGCCGACGTCCTCTGCCCGCGCTGTTACCTCCAGCACGCGGAAACCCAGCAGCGCCATGCCACAGTGATCATCGCGCTGGCGCTCGGCGGGCTGCTCGTGTTCACTTTGTTTCGGGTCTGGCTCGGCTTGGGGCCGCCCTTCCTGCTCGGCAACCTCGCGCTGATCCCGGTCGCGCTGTACGTCTCGATCATCGGCCACGAGCTGGCGCACGCGCTGGCGGCCTGGTTCACCGGCGCCCGGGTCTACGAATTTCGCATCGGCGCCGGCCCGGACCTGATCAAGCTGCGCCTGGGCGAGCTGTGGCTGCGCGTCCGGCGCTACCTGGCCGGGGGCGACTGTCTCGCCAGCTATCCGCCCGGGCGCCAACAGCGCTGGCGCATGGTCATCCTCTACGCCGCCGGTATGCTATTCCACCTGCTGCTGATCGGCATGCTGCTGCCCGGCTTCCCGCACGCTGACCCCACGCGCGCCTGGGCCTGGCGGGAGGCGCTGCTCATCGCCAACGTCGCGCTGCTGATCGGCGGCCTGCGCACCCACCAGGCCTTAACCCAGGATGGCCCGGTCATGGCCGACGCGGCGCAAATCAAGCAGCTCCTGACCACGCCCTGGGACCCGGCCGCGCAGTTGGCGGCCGCTTACACCGCTCAAGCCGCCCTGGCCTGGCAGCGCGAGGCGTTCATCCAGGCGGAAGCCGCCGCGCGGGCGGGCCTGGTCGTCGCGCCGCGCCACCCCCTCCTGCTGAACCTGCGCGGCGTGGCCATGTTGGAGCTGGGCCGCGCAGCCGAGGCACAAGCGGTCTTCGAGGTGCTGGCCGCGGCTGACATGGAGACGGAGACGGCGCAGCTGATCCCCGACCCCGACAGCCAGGCCATGATCCAAGCCATGAACCGCAACAACCTGGCCTACGCACTGCTGCTCGATCAGGCCGCGGGGCCGGGTCTGGAACGGGCGCGCGAACTAGCTGAGACGGCATTCGCGGTCGTGCCGTGGGAGGCCAGCATCGAAGGCACCTTCGGTGCGACGTTGGTAGAAACTGGGGCGGTGGAAGCTGGCCTGCGCCACCTGGTCGCGGCGGGGGCGCAGTACGACCGGCCCCGCTCACAGGCCGCCAACCTGGCCTGGTGCGCGTTGGGGCAGCAGCGGCTGGGTCGGGTTGAGCAGGCGCAGGCGTTGCTGCGGGAAGCCGCACGGCTGGACGGCGCAGGGCCTGCGGTGCAGCGCATCACGCACCGCATCGCCGCTGCAGCATGCGATTCAGGAGCATAACGTGACCAACAAACTGCCCACGGTCCACTTTGACCCGCCCCGGGCGGGCTGGCTGCGCATCATCATCGCTTATGATCAGGTGACGGTGCCCATCTACGCATCCAGCGCCTTTGACCCATTCCCGACATTCAGCAGATGGCTGAGCCAGGTCGCGCGCGGTGAACTGCCCGTGACCTGGCATATCAACGAGGAGGACTCCGCCATGACGCTGACGATCCAGTCCGCTCCGACCCATGACGCGCGCCTGATCCTGGCCGGAGACCACCCGCGTTCCGATGACGACGAGGAGCAGACGGCCGAGTGGCGCACCTTCCTGGATATCGCTGTAGAACCAACCGCCCTGGCCCGCTCATTCAGCGCAGCATTCCGCGCATACCTGCAAGCTGGTTTCAACCCGGAGGAGTGGGGGACGGATCTGCGCCAACTCGAGCTCAATTCGGCGGCATAATAGATCCGACTTCTGTTCGTCTATACTGGGGGCCAAGCGCGAACTGTGAAACGCGCACAGGGGAAGTATGAACAACGCAGATGAACAACCATTATGAGCTCAAGGAGGCTACTCACTATGACACGCTATCTGGCAGGAACCGCAAGCGATCTCCCGGTGGGAGAAAAACGATTGATCAAGGCAGGTGATAAGAGCATCGTGCTGTATCACCTGGCGGATGGCTTCTACGCCACCCAACACAGCTGCACCCACGTCTTCGCGCCCCTGGAACGCGGCACGATCGTGGAGGACGCACAGATCCAGTGCCCGCTGCACCGGGCGCGGTTCGACATTCGCACCGGTGAAGTGGTGCGCTGGGCCAACTTCCCGCCGGGCATCCAGGCGTTCAACTTCATACGCGGGGAGAAAGCGCTGGCAACCTATCCCGTGACGGTCGAGGACGGGCAGGTCTACGTCGAGCTGTGACCGGCGCGCTGCGGGCGCGAGAAGGGCGCTGCACGGCGTACACGATCGCCCTGCCTACTCGACCGCGGCGTCGAGGACTTCAAAGCGCTGGCGCTCTGCATCAATCCGGGCACGGCAGCCCACCGGCAGCGTGAACTGCGGCGCCGTGTGCCCGAAATCCATGTCCGCCACAACGGGAAATGTGTACCCACGCGTCCGCTCCAGGATCACTTCGCGCAGCTGCTGCTTCTCGGCCGCGGTGTAGCGCATGGGCCGGCCAACGATCAAGCCACGCAGCTTGCGCAGGACGCCCATGTTCTCATAATCCATCAGCAGGCTGTCCACCCGCTCCGGCGGCGGCGCTTCTTCCGATGTTTCGAAGAACAGGATCGCGTCCTGCCACTCCGGCCAGAACCGGGTCCCGCGCAGATGCTCCAATGATTCCAGGCAGCCGCCGATCAAGACGCCTTCCGCCACCCCGCCCCGCAGCCAGCTCCAGCCCTCGGAGTTCTGCCGTGTGCGCGGCCGCTGCAGATCCTCCTGGTTCTCCCAGTCAAGGAATTCTTCTGTCCACCAGGGCGCCGGCTCGATGACACCCAGCCTTTGCGCGTCACACAGCGCCCGCAACATGTACTTTTCCGTATACTGGAACATCCTGGGATACTCGGCGAAATCGGTCAACAGTGCGGGCCCGTTGAAGGTCACCAGGCCGGCTGCCTGCCAGATCGCCACGTTCAGCA
>CAZKEF010000064.1:0-26994 GCA_964551735.1 uncultured Anaerolineales bacterium | reverse complement strand
TCACGTGCGGTTGTGGACCCCGCAGGCAAACCCGCCCCTACGGCGAATCGCGCGGCCTCGCCGCGCGCGCGAATCGCGGCCGACGGCTCGCCGCGGCGCTCGTCGCTGAGCTTCTGGAACGGGACGCGCGGGACCTCAACGTGGATGTCGATGCGGTCGAGCAGCGGGCCGGAGAGGCGCTTCTGGTAGCGGCTGATCAGCGTGGGGCTGCACGTGCAGGCGTGTTCCGGGTCGCCCCAGTAACCGCAAGGACATGGATTTTGGGCGCCGACGAGCATGAAGTTGGCCGGGAAGGTCAAACTGCCCTGCGCGCGACTGATGGTGACGACCTTGTCCTCCAGCGGCTGCCGCAACACCTCCAGGCCGTGCTGGCCGAACTCCGGCATCTCGTCCAGGAACAGCACCCCGCGGTGCGCCAGACTGATCTCGCCCGGTCGCGGCCACTGCCCGCCGCCCACGAGGCCGGCGTGCGAGATCGTATGGTGCGGCGCGCGGAAGGGCCGGTGGCGGATCAGCGGGATGTCACCCGGTAGCATGCCAGCCACGGAGTAGATGCGCGTGACGTCCAGCGCCTCGGTGGGGGTCATGCGCGGCACACCGAAGGCGTCGAGGGCAGGGAGCGCGCCAGCAGCGTCTTGCCGGCGACGTAGGAAGGGGCGGGCCGGACATCAGGACGTTGTGCCCGCCGGCCGCGGCCACCTCCAGTGCTCTTTTTACATGCTCTTGACCATAGATGTCTACATAGTTGCACCAGTTACCCCTTTGCCGTTACGAGGTTCTGGGGAGATAAAGAGCAAATGTGATCTTGCCTCGTCACAGAAGAGACACCAGCGCCGACTTCAACATGCGGAATGCTATGTGACCCGAACAGTGGCGTGAATCATCAACGTGCGCCCAAAGCGACGCGCGTCCAATGCAACCCTGTAGTGGATCGCCCGACCACCAAGGCCAGCAGCACCAGATCAAAAAATGGGATTACCGAAGGATGATCTCCGTAGTCACGAATGGGGTATGATCTGTGTCCTGAAGAATTGTTCCGCTGGTGCCCCGCTGCTCCCGGGTGCGCATCAGTTCCACACGGAATCGTGTGCGATCACCACGATGGATGGCATGATAGTATTCGATCGGCGTGCCATCCTCCAGATACCCTACGCTGTCAATCATTAACATCGGTGTACCGATATCTACTTTCATAAGGGATGCTTCCATCTCACTGGCGCGCACCGCTTCAATCGTCCGGTATCCCCGTACTAGAAAAAAGCCGTGTTCCGCGAGGAACCCGTAAAGAGATTGATGAGTGAAATCGGCCCGCAGCACCTCCCGGCAGAGTGAATATGGCATGTACGAAGTGGAAATCTGTACAGGCTCCTGCCCGACGAAGCGCAGTCGCTCCAAGACAACTACCAGGGTTTCGGGGGCAAGGCCCAAGTATTCCGCGACGCGCGCCGTGGCGGGAATCGCCTCGTTTCTCAACACGCGCGCATAGGTCTCGATCTTCTGGGCCGCCATGTCTTCTGCGAACCCGGATAACTTCTGGACAAAACTCTCCACGACTTTCGGCTCAGCAACAAAGGAGCCGATGCCTTTCCGCCGCCTTACCAGGCCATGATATTCCAGTTCCTGGAGTGCCTGGCGGATGACAGTGCGGCTGACCCCGAAGCCTTCGCAAAGCTCAGCCTCGCTGGGCAGCTTGTCACCAGGCCTCAGCTTCTGCCCATCAATCATCTCCTGCAAACGGTCCTTAACTTGAAGATAGTATGGTATCCGATCGTCCTGATCGATGCGGTGAAGCTCAATCATAGCGGCATCTCCCCCCTTGCTGACGTAGGGCGGCTATACAGGCGCATACCGGTCGGCGCGCCACTCCTCGTCTTTGCACCGTCTTTCCTATAATCAGTTTATTACAGGTGACACACAGACGCAAATGACATGGAGGACTGCTCTCTTCGCCACTAACCAGGGTTGCCGGAGGTATCCCACCACCTGGACAATCGGCTTGTTGAGCGAGGCGGCTGATCGGCATAGTGGGAGATGTCGTTGAACAGCATCAAACGCGCACGCACCGGATCTTTGAAATCTAGCACGTTGAGGCACGCCGGTGATTGATCGAGGCGATCCCGGTAACCGCGCGCGTCGAACCCCAGGAGGCTGCTGATCAGCAAGCGGATGGTGGCCTTGTGCGACACCACTGCCACGTTGCTTCCCGCGTGTCGCACCACGATCTCACGGATGAAGGGCAACGCCCGCGCCATCACGCTCAAACCGGATTCGCCCCCCACAGGCGCAAGGGTGAAGGGATCTGCTTCCCAGGCGGCATACTCCTCTGCGAACCGCATCTCGACTTCCTTGCGCTGCATACCTTCCCAGCGGCCGTGGTGGATTTCGCGCAGCGCATCGGTCGGGACAGGTGTAAGGCTGTGCAGCGCGGCGACAGCGAGGGCAGTCTCATGTGTTCGTTTCAGCGGGCTGCAATAGACAGCCACGAGTTCGTCATCTGCCAGGCGATGGGCGAGGCATTCCGCCTGGCGTCGGCCTTCCGGCGACAGTTCTACGTCAATGGCGCCGGCAAAACGGTCTTCCGCGCTGAGCAGCGTGGCGCCGTGCCGGATAAGGAATAAACGGGTTGTCATGATGTCAGCGTTCGCCGCGGAACGCGGCTAACGCGCCGATGATGATCAGCCCCTTGACGATCCATTGCCAGTAGCTGGAGACATTCATCAGATTCAGGATATTGCTCAGCACAATCATGATCAGGACGCCGAGGGTCGTGCCGATGACGCCGCCTCGCCCGCCGCTCAGTGCGGTGCCGCCGATCAACACGGCCGTGATGGAATCCAACTCGTACCCCTGACCGACCAGCGGCTGGCCCACGCGCAGGCGGCTGGTGAGAAACAAGCCTGTCAAAGCTGCGCTAACGCCAGAGAGGATGTAGGTCGCGAGCCGGATGGCCTGCGTCTTGATGCCAGATAAGCGCGCCACCTCCTCATTGCCGCCAGCGGCGTACACATACCGCCCGAACGTCGTCCGCCGGAGCACGAACCAGGAGAGGATGATCAGCGCCAGGAGCAGGAGCACGGGGAACGGGAATGGCCCGATCTGCCCTTCCGCCAGGAAGCGAAATGACTTCGGGATTTTTCCCACAGGGTTTTTGGTATACAAGAACACCGCGCCCTGGACAACCGACATCATCCCCAGCGTCACAATGAACGGCGCGACCCGCAGCCGGGTGACGATTGTCCCATTGGCCAGGCCAATCAGCGCGCCGAGCAGCACCATGGCGATAAGCACCGGCGCCAGGCGGCCCTCCACGCCCATCATCAGCCCGGCCGTCAGGCAGGAGACGAGGCTGACGATCGAGCCTACTGACAGGTCAATGCCGCCACCCAGGATGACAAACGTCTGCCCCAGGCTGATCAACCCCAGGGCAACCGCCTGTACCAGGACGTTGGAGAGGTTATAGGGACTGCGGAAGGCCGGCGAGATGACCGCCGACCCGATGACAAGCAAAACCAATGCCAACATGGTGATCAACAGATTGCCTTGCAGACCAAGTCGCTGCAACGAGAAGCCGCGAGCAATTCTTGTCTCGTGTGATGCAGCCTTCATAGCGTCCCTCCTTCGGGTGCGTTGTCTACCGCCACCTGCATGGCTTGTTCCATCGTCAGGCCAGTGGCCAGCATCATGATGCGCTCCTCACTGGCCTCGGCGCGCGCCAACTCACCGACAATGCTGCCTTCCCGCATTACCAGGATGCGGTCACTCATCCGCAGGATCTCCGGCAACTCAGATGAGATCATCAGGATGCCGGTGCCGCGCGCCGCCGCCTGATGCATCAAGCGGTAGATCTCGGCCTTCGCGCCCACGTCAATGCCGCGCGTCGGTTCGTCGAAGATAATGACCGATGGGTCGGCCAGCAGCCATTTGCCCAAGATCACCTTCTGCTGGTTGCCTCCGCTCAGGTAGCGTACGTGCTGGTCCAGCCCCGCCGACTTCACCCCCAGGCCCTTTGAAACGCCGCCCGTTACCTGACGCTCGCGCCGCCGCTCCATGAAACCCAGACGTTGCAGGCGTTTCAAGTTCGGCAGGCTGATGTTGTGCTTGATAGATAGCCCGAGCACCAGACCCTCGGCCTTGCGGTCCTCGGTCACGAAACCGATCCCGTGCCGCACGGCCTCGCCGGGGTTGGCCATGCGCACCCTGCTGTTATGCAGGTAGATGTCGCCCGCATCGCGCGCGTCGGCGCCGAAGATGGCGCGCGCCACCTCTGTTCTGCCCGAACCAACCAGCCCGGCAATGCCCAGGATCTCACCGCGGCCAAGGGAAAAGCTGATGCCCTGGAGCACCCCCTTCCGCTCCAGCCCAGCCACGCGCAGGATCACTTCACTGGATGGGATGTGATCAGGCGCCTCCACCTCCTCCAGCGTCCGGCCAACCATCATCCTGACCAACCCGGCTTTGTCAATAGCATCGGGGGCCACTGTCCCAACAACCTGGCCATCTTTCAGGACAGTGATGCGATCAGCCAGGGCGAATATCTCGTCCAGATGATGCGAAATGAAGATGATGGTCACGCCTTCTACGCGCAGATCGTGGATGATCTTGAACAGATGCTCAACCTCCGCGCTTGTCAGCGGCGCAGTCGGCTCGTCCATCACGATGACGTCGGCGTTGAGCGAAAGCGCCTTTGCAATCTCCACCATCTGTTGTTGGGCGACGGTGAGGCGACGGACAGGGCTGTCCAGGTCGAGCCTGACGTTCAACTTGGTGAACAGCTCAGTCGCCCGGCGCCGCATCTCTGCCGTCCCGATCACGCCGGCACGGCTGCGCGGTTCTCGCCCCAGGAAGACATTCTCCATCACGGTCAGATCGGGGATGAGGTTGAACTCCTGGTAGATGATGCTGATGCCCAGTCGCTGCGCGTGCTGCGGATCGGTGATGCGGGTGGTCTGACCACGCAGCGAAATCTCGCCGATGTCAGGCTGGTGCGCGCCGGCCAGGACCTTCATTAAGGTCGATTTCCCCGCGCCGTTTTCGCCCACCAGGGCATGGACTTCGCCCTTTCGGCACTCGAAGGTGACGTTGTTCAGCGCCTGCACCCCGTAGAAGCGTTTGGAGATCCCGTTCATAGCCAGTATCGTGTCGTTCATGCTCGCCCCCTCGCGATTGGTACGGTTCGGGAGCCAGGCGGCCTGGCTCCCGAACTCAGTCACCTGACAAGCGTTATTTTGCGCCGCCCGGCAGCCATTCCTCCGGCAGCTTGTTGTCGGCCCAGAAGTCATCCGGCTTGTCCAGCCGCACGAACTTGTCCAGGTTTTGGTTGTTGATCTCAGTGCGCGGCACGTCAATCTTGTGCGGCACCGGCTGGCCCTGTAAGATCTTGACGCCCATGTCTACCGCCACTGCAGACATCCAGGTGGGATAGCTGTAGGCGACCGCGTTCAGGCCCTTGTTCTTCCACAGCTTCAGGGCCATATTGTAGTCTTCCATGATCAGCGGCGGCACGGATTTGCCTGCCGCCATAACCGCCTCAGCCGCGCCGGAGCACTGCAAGCCGCTGTCGCACCAGATGCCATCAATCTGGGGGTAGGCCTGGAGCCAGTTCTCCATGATCTGCTTGCCCTTGACGGGGGACCACTCGGCATAGGCGTGCGCCAGGATCTCGATCTCCGGGGTGGTCTTGAAGTAATCCCGGGCCCCTTGCAGGCGTTCTTCCGCGGAGCTGGCACCCGCGATGCCGCTCATCATGACGATCTTGCCCTTGTTGTTGAGCGTCTTGGCGAGCCATTCGGCCTGTTGTTTGCCGAGCTCAACGCTCTTCGACTCTATATAGGTCACGTACTCGTCGGTGCTGACCCCGCGCACGACCACGACGACCGGCACGCCCTTCTCCATGGCCTTTTCCACGGCCGGGGTCAGCGCCGCCTCGGTGGCAGGATTGATGATCAGCAGATCAATGCCCTTCGCCAGCAGCGACTCGACATCGGCCAACTGCTTCTCCGGTTTGCTCTCCGCATCAGTGACCAACAGTTCTTTGATCAGGTCCGGGTAGCAGGACGCGCGCCACTTCAGATGTTGCACCATAAACACCAGCCAGGAATCGCCCAGGCCTGTGTTGCTGAAGCCGATCGTCCATGGTCCGGCTTTCTTGAACTTGGCGGTGTCCACCGTATCGCCGATGCTGGTGAACGGGAGATCGGGGCAGTTAGCGCTCGTTGCGGGCACCGCGGCCGCTGGGGCTGCGGTTGGCTGGGCGGCCGCCGCTGGCGCGACCGTGGGCGCGGGCGCCGGGGTGGCCTGCGAGGCGCAGGCGCTGAGGCTGGCGGCCAACAGCACCAGGACGCCGATGACACATAGGGTCTTGTTGAAGCGAAGCATGGTCATTTCCTCCATATAGTGAGTTGTTATGCCGGATTGGTTTTCACAGGTCTTCTACAAATTGCTAACAGATCGGTCGGCCACCTCCTTTCGATGCGCCAGCTCATTTCACCGCCGCCTGGCGTACAACGCAACGGCCAGGATGATAACCGCACCCTTGACAAGGAGTTGGGACTCCACGTTCAGGTTGAGGAGGTTCACGAGGTTGAACAGGACAGCCATGATCAGCACCCCCGCGATCGTCCCGCCGACGCCGCCGCGGCCGCCCTCCAGGGCTGTGCCGCCGACTACGACCGCCGCCACAGAATCCACATCGTAGCCTTTGGCTACCCAGATATCGGTCATCCCGATGTAGCCGGTGAGCACCAGTCCCGCGACCACCGCCAGCGCTGAACAGATCATGTAGGCCGCGATGACGATGGCGTTGACCCCGATCCCCGATAGACGTGTAGCCTCCTTGTTGCCACCGACTGCGTAGATCTTGCGGCCGAAGGTCGTGTAGTTCAACACCACTGCGCCGGCCACCGCCAGCAGCACTAACGCGATCACCGGCACGGGGATGGGCCCCACGTTGCCGATCCCGATGAAGCGCAAGCCGTCTGGGATCGAACCGCGGGGGACGCCGCCGCTGTAGACAAAGCGTGCGCCTTGCAGCAAGATCATCATGCCCAACGTCATGATGAAAGGCGGAACCTTGCGCCGGGTGACCATCAGACCATTGATCAGCCCCACCAGACCGGCGATAGCGAACGACACCAGCACGGCCGGCAGCACCATCCGATCTTGACCGTTCATCATCGTCGCGGCCACGACGTTGGTCGTCGCAGCAAGCGAGGCCACTGACAGATCAATGCCACCCGTCAACACGACGAAGGTCTGCCCGATCGCCATGATGCCCAGGGCCGAGGCCTGGCGCACCAGGTTGAGCAGGTTCGCCGGACGCAGGAAGGCCGGCGACGCAACCGAGGCGACGATCAGCAGCACAAACAGCGCGACGTAAATCCCATAGCGAGCCAGGTTGTCGTTGTTGAACACGAGCTTGACCCAGGACAGGGCCGCATTGTCTTGTTTACCCAGCGCTTTCATAGCCCCTCCGTTGCCGGCAGCACCGGCCGGCGCTTCCTCAGATCATGCGTGCCACACGGGCCGCGCTGTGCATGACTTCGAGTAACGAACCGGCCGGGAACGCCCCATCACCGACTTCGTAGACCTCGGCCGCTGCGTTGGCCGCGATGAGGTCAGCCGCCAGGGTTCCCGCGTAGTCATACCCCACAGCCAACACCACGGTGTCAATGTCGGACAGCGTCTCCTGGATGCCATCCCGCTGCAGGATGACCGTCGAGCCAGCGATCTCTTCGACGGTCGTGTCGGCGCGGAGCTCGACATTGGGATGATTTTCCAGCGTCTTGAGATATTCGTGCCGCAGCGACGCGGTGAGCCAGCGCTCGGTCAGGAAGGTCTTTTCCAGCTCCGCCACGATGACCGTGTGACCGGCAGCCGCCAGCTTTTCGGCTACCTTGCACCCCGTCAGCTTGCTGCCCATGACGACCACCCGCTTGCCGGCCGTCACCGCGCCGTCCAGCACGGCCAGCGCCGGGACGACGTTCGGGCTGCGGATGCCCACCACGCTCGGCGGCGTCATTTCCTTGGCCCCTGTGGCAACGACGATGGCATCGGGGCCCAGCTCCGCCATCAGCGCCGGCGTGGCTTCCGTGTTCAGCCGCACCTCGACGCCCAGGCGGTTCACTTCGTGCCAGAGGAAATCGGTCACGCGCGTAAGCTCCGCCATGCGCGGGGCCATGGCCGCGTACCGCAGCAGGCCGCCCGCGACGGGCTGGCGTTCCAACAAGGTAACCTGGTGTCCGCGCAGCCGGAGCACACGCGCGGCCTCCATCCCGGCCGGCCCAGCGCCGATCACCACCACGTTCTTGGACTGCGCGGCCGGTTTAATGGCGTTCTCGCGCTCCAGGCCGGTTTCGGGGTTGATGGCGCACAGCGCTGGGTTCTGCGACAGCATCTGATCCGAGCACACGTTGCATGCGATGCACAGGCGCACCTCGCCCCGGCGGCCTTCTTGCAGCTTGCGGGGCCACGCCGGGTCGCAGTGCAGGCCGCGGCCCAGGGCGACGTAGTCGGCTTCGCCGCGGGCCAGCACCTGCTCAGCCAACTCCGGGCTTTCCAGCCGGTTTGCGATCACGACAGGGATGCTGACCGCCTGTTTGATCCCGGCCCCGAGGTGGACGAAATACCCTTCACCGAAGCCCATCGGCGCGGCGATGATGTACCCCGACTCCAGGATGGCGCCGGAGACGTCAATCAGGTCAATGCCTGCATCCTCCAGCCGCTTTGCCACCAGCTTCATGTCCTCCAACGTCAGGCCGCCCTCGACGAATTCGGAGCCGCTCATGCGGTAGGCGACGGGGTAATCGTTGCCCACCGCTTTGCGCACCGCGGCCACCACCTCCAACGGGAAACGCATCCGGTTCTCGAAGCTGCCGCCGTACTCGTCGGTGCGGTCGTTGGTGAAGGGGGAGAGGAACTGGCCCACCAGGTAGCCGTGCGCGCCGTGCACCTCCACCATGTCGAAGCCCGCCTCCTGCGTGCGGCGGGCGCTGTCGGCGTACAGCCCGATGATCTCCTTGATCTCCGGGATCGTCAGAGTCCGCGCCGGGTAGCTGCCGATGGCGGGGCAGGGCCGGTGCGAGGAGCAGGAGACGAGCTGCACGCCGGTGACCTGCGGTTGAGTCTCGCGACCGCCGTGATACAGCTCGGTGGCGACCTTCATATCGTACTTGTGCGCCACGTCGGCCAATCGGCGCAGGCTGGGGATGTGGCTATCATCCCAGGCGCCGAGTTGAAAGGTGCGTGCCTTACCGCGCGGGTCAATGGCAGTTGCCTCGGCGAAGCACAGCCCCAGGCCGCCGGCCGCGCGTGCCTCGATGTAGTCCAGGTAGCGCTGGGTTACCATGCCTTCGTAGGTGCAGTAGCCCTTCTCGAACGGCGGCATCACGATGCGATTTTTGACTGTCATGGGACCGATCTTGCCGGGTTGGAAGAGCTTTGCGTAGCGTTCCGCTTGTTCCATGAGTCCTCCTTTGGTACTCAGTGAATCAGATCACTGCCACATCCATGCCGAACAGCCGGGCGACGGTGCGCAGGTCGGCCAGGATGTGCCCGGTGGTCAGGATGTAGTGGTGTGAAGCCAGTTCCGCCATCAGCCGATGGCCGTCGGCGACGCGGATCACGGCGCCGTTGAGACAGTCGGAGTTGGCGAACTGGGCGTAGCATTCCAGGGCGCCTTCGGCCACGGACCACCGCTGGAAGTCCGGTTCGATCTTGGCCAGGGTGATAGGGCCTTCAGGCATGCGGGCGTCAATGGCGGTGGCGTTATCGTCCACGATCGCCAGCACCTTCTTGCGCAGCGTCCACTCGGTGGAGAACGACTGGGGCACCACGCCGAGATAGCCGCAATGCGCGGTCAGGATGTGGTGCGCTGGTCCTTCGGCAACCTGCGGGAAGTCCGGGATGCGCTCGTGCTTCAGCGCGGCCTGCCCCATCAGAAATGGATAGAGGTTGGTCATCATCACCGGGACGCCCAAGGCGCGATTCAGGATGTACTTGCTCAACATCGCCACCGTGTCGGCCTCGCAGCCCCAGATCAGCCGGCGCTCCTCGTAGAGCATGTTCCACGCCAGGCAGGGCGTCGTATCGCTGAAGTGCGATTCGTTCAGACAGTTGATGCCCACCCCTTTGATGCTGGGGTCCGCGTCGAGGGCCTGCTTGACCGCCACGTACACCTTCAACGCACTGAGCAGAGAGCGGTGCGGGATGTCGCCGATGTTCAGCCGATCCCGCCACTCGGCCCAGACGGTTTCCGCAACCGCGTCGGGGATCTCTTGCGCGGCCCGGCCCAGGGCCCGAAAGCTGCGCTTTTCCACGGTGACACCGTACTTGTCGAACATCCGCTGTGTGCATTCGTTCTCCCACCAGTAAAAGCGCTTGAAGATGCTGGGCTGGAAGCCCTCGCCGGGGTTATCCTGGAACACCAGGAACTTCGCACTGGCCAGCTCCCGCTTCAGCGCCAGTGTCCGGCAGAGCAGCCGGGCCTGGTCAAGGTTGTACGGCGCGAACACCTCGACCCCCTCGGTCCGCAGGTAACGGTTGATCTCCCAGTCCCACATGGAGACGGTGCCGAACTCCGATGTGATGACCAGGATCGGCAGCCGGAGCGCCTTGAACTCGGCCAGCCGGCGGTACGCGTCACCCAGGATCTGGGGAAAGACGACCGCGTCGGCCGCAGGCAGAGGCGCGCCCAAGGCGACCGGCGCCAGGATCTCGGCCTCGTCGGCCAGCAGACCCCGCAGCGTTGCGACCTGGTTGACGAAGTCGAGGTCCTGGTCGGACTGGAAGTACAGTGGGACGAGCGTTGCTTTCATGCTCTCTGCTCCTGTGCATCTAGCCTGCGCGCACGCTGGCAGCGGCGGCCTCAAGCTGGTTGAACAGCGCCGGGGTCAGGTCAATGTGCAGCACCTGCGCGACTACTTGCGTCCAGCCATGCACGAAGTAGACCCAGCCGTCTTCAACCTTCAAGCGCCTCGTCGTCTCTTGGGCGCGGGCCTGATGCAGAAAATCCAACGCGCCGCGGTAGTTGAACTCCCAGGCGACCCCGTCCAGCGGGAAGACGCCCTGGTCGGTGATGGGCGAGCCTGGCGTGTCCTTGCCCATGCCGGTGGCGTTGATGATGACGCTGTGCGGTGGCATGGATTCCATGATGCGGTCGTTGTTCCGCAGATCCTGGCTCTGCACCAGGACGACCTCGATATCGGTGCCGCGGCCCGAGATCAGCTCTCGCATGGCGTCCAGCCGCGGCTGGCTGCGGTTGACGACCGTCACCCGCTTGGGCCGGTCGCCGGGCTGCTTCTTGTCCATCAGGTGCAGCAGTGTCGCCACCGACGAGCCGCCTGCGCCGAAGAGCAGGACCTCGCCGCCGGTGCGACCGAAGTAGTTCTCGCCGAGGATGGCGTCCAGGCTGAGGCCTGCGGTGATCGGGTCCTTGGCGTGGCCTTCCAGCCGGCCGTCGAGTTTCGAGATGCTGGACATCTCGCCGGTGAGCCGGGCGTAGGGGTCCAGGTACTCGAACATGTCCCTGGCCGCTTCGTAGAGGTCAATCTTGTGTGTCGTGACCAGCGCGCCCAGGGAGTTCGGGTCGTACTTGATCTGGGCGACAGCGCGGCGGTAGGCCTCCGGATCGTCGTGGATCTTGCAGTCCACGCCTTCCATCACGATCTCGGGCCGGCCCAATACCTGCATCCACAGGGGGAAGACCTTCATGATGGAGGATTTCTTGGTGGTCACGCCGATAAAGTAGAAAGTTGGCGCCGGTTTGTACACCACAGGGTAGGGTTGTGTGTCTGCTGACATAGGTCCTTTTCCTTTCGGGCGGGGAGACCCCGCCCCTACTTCTTGGCCCGCGCCTTAATGACCGCCTCGTTGAACTGCCGTGCGTTCTCGGCAATCTTGTCGAACTCGCCGGCCTCGGCCAGGTTGCGTGGGCAGAGCTCGCTCCCCGCGCCGACTGCGACCGCGCCAGCTGCGAACCACTCACCGATGTTGTGCATGTTCACCCCGCCGGTGGGCATCATCAGGATATATGGGAACGGCCCGCGCAGTGCCTTCATGTAATCCGGGCCACCCAGGGAGCCGGGAAAAACCTTGACGACATCGGCACCCAGCCGGTGCGCTTGCACGACCTCGGTCGGGGTTAACGCGCCGGCCATCACCGACAGCCCGCTGGCAACCATGGCCTTCACCAGCTCAGGTTCGCAGATGGGGCTCACCAGGAACTGCGCGCCGGACAGCTTGGCTTCTTCAGCCTGCCGCGGCTCGGTGAGGGTTCCCATGCCCAACAGGATCTCCTCGCCGTATTTGTCGGCCAATGCGCGCAGCACCGCAGGCGCGTTGGGGGTCGAGTAGGTGATCTCGATGCCCTTCACGCCACCAGCAACCAGCGCATCCACCATTTTGAGCGTCAGCGCTTCTGACGGGCCGCGGATCACCGCCAGCAAGCCCAGGCTTTTGACACGTTGCAGGATCGCTTGTTTGTCCATGTTGTTTGCTCCTATGCCACTCGATACTTGGGTTCTTGCCCTTGCAGCACGCGCAGGCAGTCTTCCATCGCCATGCGGCCCATCGCGTTCATGGCATCATCCGCGTGCGCGCCCGCATGCGGCGTGACCAGCACTTGTTTCATCGCCAGCAGCGGATGGTCCGGCGGCGGCGGCTCCTGCGTCAGCACATCCAGGGCCGCGCCCCGTAGATGGCCGCTCGCCAGGCTGCGGGCCAAAGCATCCTCATCAATCAACTCCCCGCGTGCAGTGTTCACCAGGTACGCGCCCTGCTTCATCTGCGCCAGGAACGCGTCATCCACCAGCTTGCGGGTCTCCGGCGTGACCGGCAGGTGCAGCGACACGAAGTCGGCCGCGGCCAGGAGCTGCGGCAGTGCGACCAGTTCGGCGCCCAGGCTGCGGGCTGCGTCGGGGTTGGCGTATGGGTCGTAAGCCAGCAGCTTGCACTCGAAGCCGGCCAGCCGTTTGGCGACCTCGCGGCCGATGGAACCAAAACCCACCAGGCCCACGGTCTTGCCCCGCAGCGAAAGCCCTGCCAGCCGCGGCCAGGCGCCGCCCTGGGTGGCGACCGACGCTTCCGCGACGTGCCGGGCCAGCGCCAGCAGCAGACCAATGGTCAGCTCGGCCACGGAGACCGAGTTCGCGCCGGGGGTGTTCGTGACCACAATGCCGCGGGCTTTGGCTGCCGCCAGGTCAACCTGGTCAACCCCCACGCCATAGCGGGCGATGACCCTCAGCCGATCGGCGGCCGCCAGTGCTTCGGCGGTGACCTCGTCCACGCCTGCGATGTAGCCATCAACCCCCGGCAGCAGGCGGGCGACATCGGCCGCGGCCAGCGGCTTTCCGGTGTCGTTGAAGATGACCTCGCCGCACAGCGCCACCAGCTCCGTGCGCAGGCTGGGATCGTTCTTGCCGTATGAGGTCGGCGTGACCAGCAGGCGACAGGCTTTCAGGTCCATGTCAGCGTGCCTCCGGCGCTTGCCAGCGCGGGTTATCAACGATCTCAGGCCCGTGGCCCCGGTCAACCACCAGCTTGCGAAAGCCCTGGGTTTCGATGGTGCCGTAATCATGGCCCGCATGGGCCGGGTACACGAAGAAGGTGACCAGATCTTCGTCGGGGCTGGTGTTCACCGAACGATGCGCCCAGCGCGGGGGCACGTACAGCACGCCGCCCGGCGTCAGATCCTCGACCGCCCACTCGCCCTTCGGCGTCTCCATCACCATCACGCCTTTGCCGCTGAGGCAGTAGTAGATCTCGGCGGTGTCCAGCACGGTATGGAAGTGGCCCTTGGTCATAAAGTACTCATCGCCGACCTTGCCCGGGTGAACGATAGAAATGCCGCTCAGCAGTTCGCCGTCAACCTCTGGCCGCAGAAACTCATAGACCTCATACAGCAGTGTGTCATCCTGCGCCAGCTGCGCCGCGTAGGCCTGCGTGTCGAGATATTGCCCGCGCATCGAAGTCAACGTGCGCCGGATGTGGTTGTCGTACGTTTTGGGTAGGACGTTGGTAAACCGGATTTGTACGTTTGAAGGCAGATGAGACATGAAATCCTTCCTTTCGGTTATGATGTGATAGGCGGATGCTCAGGAGCGAGCCGGCGGGCGATGTTGCCGCCCAGCAGCGCAGCCACCTGATCGGCCGTGAGACCCATCGCAAGCAGACGAGGGCGGATCACGGTCAGCAGGCCCGGCAGGCCGGAGCCGGCGCCCATAGATTGCCACAATTCGTTTTCCGCGATATCGGTTGCCAGGGCAACTGACCCGGCCAGGCCAGCCCCGGCCATCTGCGCCAACAAGGGCCAGACGCCTCGTTCCGGGTCATACTTCGGCCGGTAAAAGGTGTCATATTCCAACAGCACCCCCGCCTTTGCCAGCTCCCGGTGCAGGCCGAAGTCGGCGCGTTTGTCCATGTGGCAGAGGACGAGCTGCTGCAGCGGTACTCCGGCGTCGTAGAAGAACCAGGCGATATGTTCGGCCGAGGCGCCCTTTTCGGTGTGGACCTCCAGCGCAGCGCCTGTCTCTTTTGCGGCGTGGGCCGCAGCCTCCAGAAGCGCCCGTGGGGAAGTCGCCATCGTCGCTTCGCAGGCAATCTTGATGAAGCCAGCCCGGATCGGCTCCTCGACGTCGGCTGGCGACTCCTCAACCCCCACAGTCAACTCTCGGATGAAGTATCCGGCGGCCTGCTCCGCGGACAGCGACCAGAGCGGCTCGTTGGCCGGGTAGTACTTGCGCAGATGAAAGCCGGTGCTGGCGATGATCGTCACCCAGGTGGCCAGGGAGAGGCGCCGGAGCATCGCGGCGTCCCGGCCGGCGCGGCCGGGCTGGCAGTCCAGGATGGCGCCACCTCCGGCCGTCCGGTAAGCGGTTAACTCCTGGGCGATCAGTTCGGCGTCCACCAGGGCCGGCAGGCCGGGCGTTGCAGTCACCGGACGGATCCACACATGGTTGTGCGCATCCGTGACGCCTAGCGTTTCTGGCGCCACAGGGCCGGTCACAGTCATCACGTTGCCAGGGATCATCGCAAGACTTCCTCTCACAACGGTCTCTCAGGCCTTCGTCCAGGGATCCAACACAACCTTCAAGGCGCCCCCGCCGCGCGCCGCCGCGAACGCATCCACCGCATCGGCGAGCGGGAAGACGGTGCTGACGACTGGCGTCAGATCAATACGGCCGGAGTTGACGATGGCGACCGTTTTCCGGCAGTCCAGCGTGCTGCACGCGGTGGTGGCAGTCACAATCAACTCCTTGTAGTGCACCAGGTTCGAGTCGAAGTTGATCGTGGGCCGGTCCTTGGGCAGCCCGCCGAAGAAGTTGATCCGGCCGCCGATGGCCGCCATTTGCAGCGCCTGTTCCTGCGCGGCATGCACCGGCGCGGCCACGATCACTACGTCGGCCCCGCGGCCCTCCGATTCGGCAGCCAGCGCCGCCGCCAGATCCTCCTGGGTGGGGTTGACCGCGCGGTCGGCGCCGAGCGTCACGGCCTGCGCGGCGCGCTGCGGGCTAGGGTCGCTGACGATCACGCGGCCGGCCCCTTTCAGCCGGGCCAGCTTGATGTGCATGATGCCGATGGGCCCTGCGCCTACCACCAGCACAACGTCACCCGGCATGATGTGCAGGGGTTCCTGCCCGCGCAGCACGCACGCAAACGGCTCGATCATCGCGGCCACGCCCGGATCGACCTGGTCACTGACCGGCATCAGGTTGCCCTGCTGGACGAACGGCGCCGGGATCCGTACATAGTCGGCGAACGCGCCGTCCATCGTCACACCGATGGCCTGGTACTCGGCGCAGCGGTTGTTGTTACCCGACACGCACTCGCGGCAGTGCCCGCAGCCGACGTTTGGCGCCACGAACACCCGCTGGCCGACCGAGTAGCCGCGAACTCCCGCGCCGATCTCGGCGATTTCCCCGACCACCTCGTGGCCCGGGATGCGGACCGTGCCGGCCGGGTACTTGCGATGGCCGCCGTCGTAGATGCGCAGATCCGTGCCGCAGATGCCGGCCCGCAGCACCTTGAGTTTGACTTCGCCCGGCCCGATGGTTGGCTCGGGCACTTCCTCCACCCGCAGATCCCGCGGCCCATGATAGACTGCTGCTTGCATGTTCGCCCCTCCCCGCTACAGGACTTCGCTCAGATACACCGGCCGTCCCTCCAGCATGGACTTCGTGCCCGCCAACACCCCGGCGACCACCCAGCGACCATCCTCGCCCGAGACCTTCGGCTCGACACCCTTGCGGATGCACTCGACGAAATGCGCCATCTCGTGGATATAGCCCCACCGGAAGCGCTCGGGCCAGGTGCGGAAGATCGGGGTCACCAGGCCGTGGTCCCGATCGGTGCACACCACCACCGCCTGGCCTTTCAGCTCGCCGATCTGCAGGATGCCCTTCTCGCCGACGACTTCCACACGCGCATCGTAACCGTAGCCGCAGGGGCACACGCCGGAGATGCTGCCCAGCCCGCCGTTGGCGAACTTAATGTTCACGAGCACGTTGTCGTAGAAATGTTCTTCCTGCACGTTGTGCGCCGGCCCCTTGAAGTTGGCGACCTCTACGTAGACCCGCTCGTAGTTCACGCCCATCAGCCAACGCGTCGAGTCCCAGTCGTGGCTATTGACCTCCGCCAACATGCCGTTGGACAGCTTCAGGTTGCGCGCCCAGGCGGGCGGCAGGCCCGGGCCGTGCGTCAACGATTTGATGAGCATCGGCTGACCGATCTCGCCCGCCTGGATGCGTTCGGCCGCGGCCACGAATTCAGGTGAGAAGCGGCGCATGAAACCGAGCTGCAAGATCACGCCGTTGCGTCGGGCCGCGGCGGTGATTTCGTCGCACTCGGCCAGGTTCAACGCCATCGGCTTCTCCAGGAAGACGTGCTTCCCCGCGTCCGCGGCCATCACCGCCAGATCGCGATGGGTAAAGGTGGGGGTTGTAATCACCACGGCATCGAACTGCGCCTTGTCCAACGCTGCCTCCAGCGAGGTGAAGCGCTGCTCATAGCCGAACTCCGCAGCTGTCTCTTCCAGGATCTGGACAGCAGGGTCAACCAGGGCCACGCAGGCCGCCCCCGGGACATGTTCGATGATGGATCGCGAGTGGTTTTTGCCCACCCGGCCTGCGCCGATCATGCAGATACGAATTGGACCAGTCATGTTTACCTCTCTTTTTCTCGCCCGGCCGCTCATGCGCCCCGGTCGAGGGCTGTGAAGGTGTCGTGCAGGATGGCCTGCAAGCGGATGTATTTATCAATCAAGGGGGCGTAAATCTCGCCCGACCCCAACTGAACCTCGCAGCGCGTCTCTTCGGGCCGGGCGTGCGCGGCGGCCGTCGCACGCAGATCATCGAAGACGCCGACCGCCTTGCCTGCCACCATCGCGGCGCCCCAAGTGCCGAGCTCAGTGCGGCGCAGCCGCCGGTAGGGAACCTGCAAGATGTCGGCTTTGAGTTGGTTCCAGGTGGTGCTCTTGCTGCCGCCGCCCACGACTCGCGTTTCCAACAGGCTGAGCTCAGGGATCAGCTCCTGGAGGATGCGCAGGTAGGAGGCGTACTCATACGCCACGCTTTCGAGCACGGCGCGGAAGAAATGCGCCTGGGTATGGCCCCAGGAGAAGCCGACCCACGCTCCCCGCATTTCCGGCGCCGTGGGGCATATCCGGCCGCCCAGGTGCGGCGAGAAGAAGAGCCCGCCGGCGCCCGGCAACACCACAGCAGAGGCCTGGATCATCTCCTCATAGAGGTTGTCGTCCGCAGACAGCGGCCTGCCGCGCTGCGTGTTATGGAACTGATCGCGAAACCAGCGCAGGGCGATGCCACCGCCCGCGATGTAGGCCAGCGGATGCCACAGGCCGGGCACAACCGAGCGCATGGTGAGCAGCGCCTGGTGCTTCGCATCCACCACGAAACGGTCCACGCAGCCGGCCAGCACCGCGGCCGTGCCCGCCGTATCAAACACCATGCCGGGTGTCACGATGCCGGCGCCCAGCGCACACGCCGCGGTGTCGCCGCAGCCGGCCGCGATGGGCGTACCGGGCGCCAGGCCGAAGTCGCGCGCGGCCGCCGGTCTGACCTCGCCGATGACCTGCCACGGCTCGACGATATCGGGCAGCTTGGCAGGGTCAATGCCGTAGAGCCCGCACAGTTCAGCGGACCACTGCCCGTTCACGGCGTCGCTGAGGCCGGAGAAATGGATGAAGGTGTAGTCAATGAACGCCTGGTCCGCCTTGATCTCTGCCATCCGGCCGGCGACGTAGCACGTCGGCATAATGAACTTCATTACTCGGTGGTACGCTTCGGGCTGCTCCTCCTTCCACCACAGGATCTTTGGGCCGTGGTCGCAGGTAGGTGGGCAACCGGTGAGGCGGGTAACCTTGTCGCCGAAGTTCTGACGCACCTGTTCGATGTAGGGCTGGCAGCGCATGTCAAGCCACGAATCGAAGCGCGTGGCCGGGCGAAACGCCTCATCCACCGAGCCTACGCCCGCCATCTGGCTATCGAACGCGATGGCTGCCACGTCCCGCGGGTCAATGCCGCTGACGCGGATGCACTGTGAGACCATCTGCGCGGCCGTGCGGTAGAAATCCTCGTTGTCTTGCTCCACCACGCCGGGCGCAGGATGGTACAGCGGCACCTCCACGCCGGCCTCGGCCACCAGACGGCCGGCCAGGTCATACAGGCCCGCCTTGGTCCCGCTGGTCCCCAGGTCAACGCCGATGAGATACTTGCCCATATCTCGCACCTCGCTACTTTTTCCGCGCTTGCAGGCGATAGCCCGCGACGGCCACCAGGATGATCAGGCCCTTGATGATCCATTGGTAATAGGTCGGCACGCCGATCAGGTTGAAGATGTTGTTCAGGATGGAAACTAACAACACCCCGGCCACCGTCCCGGCGACGCTGCCCTTGCCGCCGCTCAACGCCGTGCCGCCGATCAGCACGGCCGCGATGGACTCGAGATCGTAGCGGTCATAGTTCAGCCCGCCTACCTGCGGATCACCGATGCCCATCCGGCTGATGAGAAAGAACGCCGAGAGCGCAGCCATGAAGCTGCAGAAGACGTAGCCGAGGGCGATGACCTTGCGAGTTTGGATGCCGGAAAGTCGCGCCGCGCGCTCGCTGCCGCCTGTCGCGTAAATGTGGCGCCCCAACAGCGTCTTCGACAGGATGAACCATGTCACAGCGACAAAGACCGCCAGCACGATAACCGGGATCGGCACCGGTCCGACCATGCTATCGGCGAAGGCACGGAGCTCCGGCGCCACCGCACCTACGGGCCGCATGGTATAAAGCAGCACGATCCCCTGCAGGATGGAACCCGTGCCGAGTGAAGCGATAAACGGTACGACGCGCAGCCGTGTCACCAACAGCGCGTTCACCAGGCCCACCACCAGCGCCATCGCCAGGGTCAGCAGCAGGACCGGCAGAAATGCACCAACCCCCGGCCGGCCGGCCATGAGCCCGGAAGCATACACGGCCACCATGCTGATCGTTGCGCCGACCGAAAGGTCAATGCCGCCCAGCAGGATCACCACGGTCTGGCCGAGCGCCACCAAGCCGAGCGCCACCGCCTGGCGCAGCACGTTGAAGATATTCTGCGACGTGCGCAGGTCGGGCGAAATCGCCATCGCCAGGCCGACGATCACCAGCAGGACGGCATAGATGATGCTGGTCTCCCGGTGGTCTCTGACCAGGCGCCTGAGATCAAACGACCTATGCTTGGGTTGCGAGGCGAGCACTGTCATGGGATTCTCCAAAGGAAGCAAGAGAGAGCAGTTGTTCTTCTGACGTGTCTTTGGCAAGCACCTCGCCGGCAACCCGGCCCCGGTGCAAAACGATGATCCTATCGCTCATGCCGATCACTTCCGGCAACTCGGAGGAGATGATCAGCACGGCCGCTCCCTGGTCGGCCACCTGCCGGATCAGCTTCCAGATCTCGGTCTTGGCCCCTACATCCACCCCGCGGGTGGGCTCGTCGAAGATCAACAGCTCAGGTTGGGTGAGCAGCCACTTTGCGATGGCAACTTTTTGCTGGTTGCCGCCGCTGAGGCGGTGCACCTCCTGGTCCAGGTGGGGGGTCTTGACGTTCAGACGGACGGCCGCGTCCGAAACCACCTGCCGCTCAGCCCGGTGTTTGACGACCCCCAGGGATTGCCGTGTGCCCAGGCTGGCCAACGCTGCATTCTGCCGAATCGCCATACCCATCACCAAGCCCTCGTCTTTGCGGCTCTCCGGCAAGTAGGCGATCTTGCGGTTAATGGCCTGGCTGGGCACCCCGAACTGCACCGGTTGACCGTGCAACAGCACCTGCCCCGTCTGGTAGGGGCGTGCGCCGAACACCACCTGCGCCAGCTCCGACCGTCCTGAACCCATGAGTCCGGCCAGCCCGACCACCTCGCGGGCGCGCACCGCCACCGAGACATCGTTTAGCACGGGCTGCGAGGTCAACCTTTCGATCCGCAGCACCTCGGGCCCGAACGCGGCGCCGCGCGGCGGGAACTGTTCCATGAAAGTGCTGCTCCCGATCATTAGCCGCACCAGGCTGGAGCGATCAAGCGTCTTGATGCTGGACGAATCCACAACCCGGCCATCGCGGAAGATAGTGACCCAGTCGGCCACCTGGAAGACCTCGGCCAGGCGGTGGGAGATGTAGATCACGGCTACGCCCTGATTCTTAAGCGCGGCTATCACTTCGAACAGCCGCTCCAACTCCTTGCTGCCCAGGCTGGCCGAAGGCTCGTCCATGATCACGATGCGCGCGTTGACGGAAAGCGCTTTGGCGATCTCGACCATCTGCTGCTGCGCCAGGCTGAGGCTGGCTACGTGTGCGCGGGGGTCAATATCCACGCCCAGCCGCTCCAGCACCTGCCTGGCTTTCGCTTCCAACTCGGCTGATTTGAGCAGGCCCAGCGGGTGTTTAGGTTCTCGGCCCAGGAACACGTTGGATGCGACGCTGAGATCAGGCAGCAGATTCAGCTCCTGGTGAATGATGCTCACACCGGACGCCTGGGCTTCGTGTGGGCTTGCGAAGCGCACCTTCGCGCCATCCAGCCAGATCTCCCCCGCATCGGGCGGGTATACGCCGGCCAGGATTTTCATCAGAGTGGACTTCCCGGCGCCGTTCTGTCCCATGACTGCATGCACCTCACCCGGCCGGCAGTGGAAGCTCACGTCAGTCAGCGCCTTGACCCCGCCGAAATTCTTTGAGATACCCAACATTTCCACCATGAATTCGGCCATCTTGCCCTCCTCAGTCGCCCCCGTTCAGGAATTCAGGTAGCCCTCTGGATTCGAGGCTTTAGCCGGTCATTTTTTGCCTGCTGTGATACCAGCTAAAGCCTCCAGGCCGGGGAAATGGGCCCCTAACCGTCATTCGACCAGCTATCGTTACTTCTTGAGCAGGCGCTCAGCCACTTCCGGCATCGAGCCGGCCCAATAGTCATCGGGCAGGTCCATGCGCACGTACTGATCCAGGTTCTCCTGGGTGATCACCGTGTTCGGTACCACTACATGATGCGGGACCGCCTGACCCTGGAGAACTTTGAGCGCGATCTGCACAGCCTCGTAGCCCTGGCGAACCGTGAAATCAACCGCAATAGCGTTGAAACCTTTCTCTTTCCACATCTTCAGGAAGCGGTTGAAGTCTTCGCCGGTGATGGGTGGGACGGTCAATTTGGCATCCAGGAACGCTTCGGCCGCGCCGGAGCCTTGCAGTCCGCTATCGGCCCAGACCGCATCAATCTGGGGGTACTTGAGGAGCAAGTTCTCCATGATTCGCTTGCCCTCGACCGGTGACCAACCGGTGTACTGCTTGTCGAGGACTTTGATGTCCGGGTACTTCGCAAACACCTCACTGGCACATTGCAGGCGGGTCTCCGCTGGGCTGGCGCCGGCCAGGCCAGCCAGCATGATCACGTTGCCCTTGCCGCCGATCTGCTGCACCAGCCACTCGGACTGCTTGGTCGCCATGACGCAGCTTGAGCATTCCACGAAGGAGATGTATTTGTCGCTGCTGATATTGCGATCCACCGTCACCACCGGAACACCCTTGTCCATCGCCTTCTCGACGACGGGGGTCATCGCCTCCGACGTCGCTGGGCTGACGATCAACACGTCGCAGCCTTTGGTGAGCAGGTCTTCGGTGTCCGCCACCTGTTTCGTTGGATCGTCGTTAGCATCCGTTTCGATGTAGTCTTTGACGAGACCGGCCTTCTTGGCCTCGTCTACTGCGTAGCGGATGTGCTCCACGAACGATACCCGCCACGAGTTCGAGATAGAGGCGTTACTGAAGCAGATGGTGTACGGCCCTGCTTTCTTGTACTGTGCCGTGTCAACCATCTGCTCGCCCCCAGCAGCCGGCTGCGCGGGTGCCTGGGTGGGCGCCACCTGGGGCGCGGGGGCCGTGGTCGGTTGTGCGGGTTGTGCCGCGGGGGCGGGCGTAGCCGGTGTCGAGCACGCGGCCACGATCAACAGCGTCAGAAAAACGGTCACGATAGAGATAAGAGTCTTGGGCGCACGCATTTTCCTTACTCCTTCAAGAACTGATGGTCCATGATGCTTCGAAAACGGTAGAATACTTGTCTTATCACGTTCAGCGGACCTTCTCCTTTCCGGCATGAAGCCGCGTCAATCACGCGGCCCGCTCAGACGGGCGTAGAGCGCAACGGCCGCCAGGATGATCAGGCCCTTGACGATGCGCTGCGCTTCGACATTCAGGCCGAGCAACACAACCATGTTGAGCACGACGGCCATCATCAGGGCGCCGGCGAGCGCACCCCACACGTTGCCCTTGCCACCGGTCATCACAGTGCCGCCGATGACGACGGCTGCAATTGAGTTCAGGTCATAGCCCTGACCCAGCCAGTTGTCGGCGGTGCCGATGTAGCCAGCAAGCACCAGGCCGCCCAACCCTGCGCAGACGCTGCAGATCGCGTAGGCCAGCACGCGGACGGTGTTCGTCCGAATCCCGGACAAAAACGCCGTCTTGATATTGCCGCCCGCCGCATAGATCGCGCGGCCGAAGGTGGTCTTCGCCAAGACAAACCAACTGACAAACGCCACTGTCAGGCAGATCCAGACCGACATGGGCACGCCGAGGAAGAAGTCCCGGCCGAAGAAACGTAGCGCATCCGGGATCGAGCCTTTGGGTGTGCCGCCTGAATACAGGAACCTAACCCCCTGCACGATCAGGATCATGCCCAGCGTCGCGATGAACGGCGGGATCTTCAGTTTTGTCACCATCAGGCCGTTGGTCGCCCCGATCACCGCGGCGACAGCCAGGCAGAGCAGCGCCACCGGCAGCACCAAGCCATCTTGCCCGGCCATCAGGTCGGCGCTGAGGATGGACATCAGCGCCATCACCGAAGCCACCGACAGGTCAATGCCCCCCGTCAAAATCACGAAGCACTGGCCCACGGCGACGATCCCCAGGATCGCTGCCTGGCGAGACACGTTGATAAGATTGCGCGACTGAAGGAAGATGGGCGACGCCAACGCTGAGATCACAATGAAGAGCGCCAGAACGAAGTAAATTGCGGACTGACCGAGCAGCTTATTGCGCTCGTCCCGATCCTGGAGGGCGTATCTGAATCTCCGGACGATGCCCCAACTTGAGGTTGTTGTCTTCATGCCAACCATCCTCTTCCGTGAAAATGCGCAAGGCTACGCCAGGGGCAGCGCTTGTCTGCTGTCCATCGTTGATGCTTTGGCCGCTCTCTCCCCTGGGCCAAGATGGGCGGTTCCCCTGCCACCCATCTCAGCCACTACCCAAGGAGAGGAAGCGATGTAGTTGTATGCGATTGGGAAACTGGCGGCGCTGGCTACTGGATTTCCGCCACTGCCACCCGGCGGCCCGTCTCAGCCGACTTGAGGCCGGCCTCCAGCACCTGCATCTCCTGCATGCCATCATAGAGGTTCGGCGTGATCTTGCTGCCGGCGGCCAGCGCCTTCAGGAAGTCAACCACAGCGTGCGTGAATTCGTGTTCGTAACCGATGATGTGGCCGGGCGGCCACCAGCCGGCGATGTAGGGATGTGAATCATTGGTGACGAGGATATTGCGGAAACCTTGCTCATCCCCGTTGTCTGACAGGGAAAGATAGTTGAGCTCGTTCATCCGCTCCAGGTTGAAGGAGAGGCTGCCCTTGCTGCCGTAAATCTCAAAGAAGTTGTAGTTCTTGCGCCCGCCGGCAAAGCGGCTGGTCTCGAAGCTGCCGAGCGCACCCTGCTCGAACTCTGCAATCATCAGCGATGCGTCATCTACCGTGACCTCGCCCTTTGCGGCACTGGCCGTCCCGGCTTTGAAGGTGCCGGCGCCGGCGCCCGGCAGAGGGCGCTCCGTGATGAAGCGCCTGGTCATGGCTGACACTGCGGCGATATTGCCCACCAGGTGGCGGGCCAGGTCGACGCTGTGCGAACCGAGATCGTAGTGCGGCCCTGCGCCGGCATACTGCTTCTGCAAATGCCACGTCAGCGAGAAGGTGGGGTCCATGATCCAGTCCTGGAGGTAGGCCCCGCGCCAGTGGTAGATCTGGCCGATCTTGCCTTCGTCAATGAGCTGCCGGGCAAAGGTCACGGCTGGGCAACGACGGTAGTTGTGGTTCAGGTAGTGGAGCACACCGGCCTGTTCAGCGGCCTCATACATCGCCTTGGCCTCGGCGTAGGAGAGCGCCACCGGTTTCTCACAGAAGATCTGCTTGCCGGCCCGGGCAGCAGCGATGACAATATCCTTATGGAGGTAGGTGGGGGTGCAGATGTCAACGATGTCAACATCGGGCCGTGCCACCGTTTTTTCCCAATCAGCTTCAACCTCTTCCCAGCCCCAGGTGTCGGCGAATGCGCGCACGCTGGCCGTGTTGCGGCCGCAGGCGACCTTCAGGACGGGCTTGAACGGTATGTCAAAGAACCGCGCCGCGTTGATCCAGGCGTTGCTGTGTGCCTTGCCCATAAAACCGATGCCGATGATCGCAACATTGACGGTCTTCACCTTGGCGCTCCTTGCTTATTTCAGTGAAGCTGCAATGCGCTTCAGTTCCTTGATGCTCAACTCAACCGCTTCGTCCTCGCGGTTGACCCAATCGGTGTGCGGGTGATCGATCTCCACGGCCAGGAACCCTTGGAAGTTCGCTTCCTTCAACAGGCGCGCCAGGGCATGATTGTTGACCAGCCCCAACCCTACGGGGACACCGGCGAAGAAGTGCCAGTCCCGCGGCGACGCGTTCTTGTCAGGGAAGAGGTCCTTGACGTGGGTGGCCAGGACGTAAGGCGCCAGCTTCTTCATGCCCTCGACAGGATCGTCCAGCAGGCGTAGGAAATTGCCGGTGTCGAAGTTGAGGCCCAGGTATTCTGACCCCACACCGTCCAGCAGTTGCAGGATCTCATCGGCGGTGAAGTCAATGTGATTCTCCACGGCCAGCTTGATGCCATGATCCTTGGCGACCTTGACCGCCTCGCGAAACATCTTGGTCAACGCCTCGATCTGGGGGCCATGGGGCTCGTGCCGGAACATCAGGCTGCTGCCGACGACGCGCATCACATCGGCACCGATCGCCTTGGCACGCGGGATGCAGGCGACCATGTCATTGTAAGCCTCCCAGTTCTGGCCGCGCTCCAGGCCGTCGGGGTGGCCCCAGGCGTAGACCCGGTCAAAGCCATACTCGTCAATCTGCGCCTTGAGGTCTTTGAGCCAGACTTCGTCTTGCGTAGGGAAGAAACACGACTCCAAAGACACGCCATCCACCTTGAGCTCTTTGGCGCGTCGCAGGAAGTCACTCACCGTCATCTGTTTTGCCGGTGGCTCTTGGTCCGGGTAGACCTCGCCGAAAAACCGATGGTAGCAGTAGCTATCAATGCCAACCTTCATGGTATGATCTCCTTTCAGCGTTGAAATATAGGGCTTACACGTTCGCGGTCTTGTCGCCGAGTGTTAGAGTATGGATCGAAACGCTGTCATCCTGTAATTACAGGATGACAGCATCCTAGCACAAGATTTTCATCTTGTCAATACCTTCGTAAGAGATTTTAAGGTTCGCTTTGCGATTCATCATCAGTCTTGCTTCTTACTCATGCCAGAGATATGCGGCGTATGGAAAATCCCCAGATTCCCGCTGAAATGCCATCAATCAAAAAGCCCAACCTGATCAGGTTGGGCCTCGACAATCGAAGAGAGGAGGCGGGCGAATCATACCATGCTTCCGCAGCGTGGTGCTGCGGTTGTCATACCATGAGCTACTCCATTCATCCCGATCAATGCCGCACTCCGGCGAAAGTGCAGGTGTGGCCGCGCCGAGGAGCTGGCGGCCGGTCTCGTCCACCGGACAGTGGTCGCGCACCTGGGTCGGGCCCATGTCGGCGTTGGTGGTCAGGCCGGCGGAAGGAGCGGGTTTTGCGCCGTCACGTGCGGTTGTGGACCCCGCAGGCAAACCCGCCCCTACGGCGAATCGCGCGGTCTGCCGTGCGCGCGCGGCCTCGCCGCGCGCGCGAATCGCGGCCGACGGCTCGCCGCGGCGCTCGTCGCTGAGCTTCTGGAACGGGACGCGCGGGACCTCAACGTGGATGTCGATGCGGTCGAGCAGCGGGCCGGAGAGGCGCTTCTGGTAGCGGCTGATCAGCGTGGGGCTGCACGTGCAGGCGTGTTCCGGGTCGCCCCAGTAACCGCAAGGACATGGATTTTGGGCGCCGACGAGCATGAAGTTGGCCGGGAAGGTCAAACTGCCCTGCGCGCGACTGATGGTGACGACCTTGTCCTCCAGCGGCTGCCGCAACACCTCCAGGCCGTGCTGGCCGAACTCCGGCATCTCGTCGCAGACACCCTGGGAATCCCCCCGCATCTCATGGCATCACTGCCCGCCAATTCCCGCGCCACCTGGTGATACCGTTGGCTAATCTTAAGTTGCGGCGTGCGCCGGAGATGGCACAGCTATGTGCTCGAAAAGCGAACGTAGGGCAGCGAACCGGGAACGGCGGGTTTGGGCGTGCGGCTTACCGGCTAACCAGGCCATGGCC
>CAZKEF010000063.1:0-27063 GCA_964551735.1 uncultured Anaerolineales bacterium | reverse complement strand
GCGACGACATCGCCGAAGCGCTTGTAAACATGCTCAAAAGTGATACTGGCCATGGAATAGATGTCCTCCTTACACTCTGCTACCGAGAATAGCGAACGAAGTCGCCTTCTACGGATTTGCCCGCTGGAACACCCGTACATAATCCACCTGCACCTGCGCAGGGAAGGCGGTGTCCAGGCCGATAACGCCGCCCAGCGTGCCGCCAACCGCCAGGTTCAGGATGATAAAGAACGGCTGGTCGAAGACCCACTCGCGACCGCTCAGATCGGCGGGGGTCAGGGTGAAATACTCGGCATCGTCGTAGAACCATTTGATCTGGCCGGGCTGCCATTCGATGGCATAGGTGTGGAAGTCGTCGGCAATGTCGTACGTCTGCCGGTTCCATCGGCTCAGCCCCAGCGCGCCTGAATAACCCGGCCCGTGCACGGTGCCGATGACCAGGTCCGGCTCGCGGCCGACGTACTCCATGATGTCAATCTCGCCGCAATCGGGCCAGTTGGAGCCGTCGAAGCTGGCGCCCAACATCCAGAACGCCGGCCACAGCCCTGCGCCAGCGGGCACCTTGATGCGCGCCTCGATCCGGCCGTACTGAAATTCCTGCAAGCCCTGCGTCTTCAGCCGCGCCGAGGTGTAGTAGGAGTCCTCGTACTTCTCCTGCCGGGCCTCGATGATCAGCAGACCGTTTTCGACGCGGGCGTTATCCGGCCGATCGGTGTAGAACTGGGCTTCCCCGTTGCCCCACCCCCAGCCGCCGAGATCATAGGTCCAGTTGTCCTTGTCAACTTTCTTGCCGTCAAACTCATCGTGCCAGACCAACTTCATGCCCGGCGGCGCGGGGATTGGGGTGGACGCCGGGGCGCCACAGGCCGTCAGGAGCACGGCCAGCGCAGTAGTGAGCAGCAACAAACGCGGCGCACGCGTCGTTTTCGCCATCATGCCTCCGAATCTGTGCCAGAGTCTTTCGCTGATGACGGAATCGAGCCTTTAGGCGGTCTCAGGGTTGGACTACGAAACCGGCTAAAGCATCGATTCCAGTTTGCAAAATTGAGTTTTGCCTGATTATCGTCTTTTAGCCCTTCACCGCGCCTGCCGTGAGGCCGGACACGATGTAACGCTGCAACACCAGGAAGATGATCAGCATCGGCAGCGTCATGATCAGCACAGCGGCTGCCAGGGTGGGCCAGTTGCTGCCGTAGACGCCCTGGAACACGATCATGCCCCGCGTGATGGGATAGTAGTCCTTGTTGGTCAGGTAGATGGTCGGCAGGATCAGCTCGTTCCAGATGCCGATAGCGTGCAGCACGGCAACCGTAGCGATGGCCGGCTGGATCAGCGGGAAGACCACGGTGGTCACAAAGCGGAAGTAGCCGCAACCGTCAATCGCGGCCGCCTCATCCATCTCCTTCGGGAGGGTCTTGATGTAGTTCACCAGGATCACGATGCCGATGGGGTTCACCAGGAACAGCAGGATGTAGCCGACCGGATTGTTGTACAGCCCCAACGCCAGCATCAACTGGAATTGGGGAATCAACGCAACGGGCAGGAACAGCGCGATCACAAACAAAGTGAGCAAAAACTTAGCGCCTTTGACGTACCCGCGCGAGATCGGAAACGCGACGAACACCGCGGTCACGATGTAGATGACCGTCGCCGAGACCGCGTAGATCACGGTATTGGTCAGGTAGCGGGGGAAGTTGGCCCTGGTCCACGCCTCAGAGAAATTTTCGAAGTTCAACGTTGAGGGCAGGGCGGTCGCGTTCTTCATGAAGTCCGGCATCGTCTTCAGAGACGTGATAACCAGCATGAGCAGAGGGCCCAGGTAGATGATCGCGAAGATCACCAGGACCACGTAGGAGACGATGCGCCCCCAATCGATCGGCTTCGCGGGGGCCGACTTTCTGGCGGTTGATGCGGACGCAAGGGTTGTGTTCATCCCATGATCCTTTCTTCTCTGCGCCGCAGCAGGGTCTGGACGGTCATGCCGATCACCAGAACCAGGAAGAACAGCACGATCGAGGCCGCTGCAGCATAGCCTTGCCGGAACGCGCTGGTGACGCTCCCGGAGGTCTGACCGAAACCTTGCGCGAAGATCAGGTAGCCCAAGACCTGGGTCCCGTTCCGATAGCCGAGGAGGACGAGGAACAACTGCCACGCCTGCAGCGAACCGATGATGTTCAGCAGCAGGTTGGTATTTGCCACGGGCGTCAGCAGGGGCCAGACAACATTCCTGAAAACACCCCACGAGCTGGCGCCATCAATCTTCGCCGCCTCGTACAGCTCACCGGGGATGGTCTGCAGGCCTGAGATGAAGATCATCATCGTGACGCCCATGTTGGCCCAGATCTGCACGACAATGACCCAGGCGAACGCCTGACTGGCCTGCCCGCCGAAGAACTCCGAGCTCAGCCCGAACAATCCCAACAACTGCGCCATCGGGCCGCCCAGCGGGTAGAGGAAGAGGGACCAAATCAGGCCCTGGATCACCGCGCCCAGGATCACGGGCATGAAGTAGATGGTGCGAAAGAAGTTGACGCCTCGCAGCTTCTGATTGACGAGCACCGCGATAAGCAGCCCCAAGCAGAACTGGATCGTCGTCACAGCGAAGCAGAAGATCAACGTCCGCCAGAGCGCGTCGTAGTTGTCGAGCGACGCCTGGCCCATGAAGAGGAACTCACGGTAGTTCGCCAGCCCCACCCAGTTGATATCCGCACCCCTGATGCCGGTTGCGTCGGTGAAGGAATAGACGGCGGTGGCGAGCGATGGCCCCAGGCTGATCAGCAGGTAAGTGAAGATGCCTGGCAGGAGCAACAGGTAGGGGAGCCACCTGGACCTGCCGCGACCGAAGTGATAGTTCATGGCGTGCCTCCATGCTGGATTCTTTGATGCCCAAATGTCATCCTGAGCGGGTTGACCACCCAAAGTCAGTGACGGCGAGCCCCCAGCGAAGGATCTCGGTGCAACCAACGAGACCCTTCGCTGGCTTTGAGCTATCACCTGCGTTGAGCCGTAGACCCGCTCAGGGTGACACGCGAAGCTATTTCATATAGGCCACTGACCTACTTGTTCGCATCCAGCCCGGATTGCAGGTCGGCCTGGACCTTGTCAGCCAGGGTCTGCGCATCGTCGTACTCGCCGAACGGCTTGAAGTACGAGGCCCACGGGTTGGCGTATTGGCCGGCGCCCTTCGGCGCGATCCAATATTGCTCAAAGCCCACGCGGAAGTTGGCGAGATAGGGCGCGACTTCCGCGCCGATCTTGGTTTCCAGCTTGGCGCCCGGCTGAGTAGGGATGAAGCCGACTGCGTTGGCGAACGCCTGGTAGTTGGCCGGATCGGAGAACTCGGCCAGGTAATTGACGGCCGCTTCCTTGTTGGCGGTCTTGGCCGCGATGGCCCAGCCCTGGTCGTACTTGCCGAACAGGTACTTGTTGTCATCCGCGTTGTCGCTGCCGGGGAAGGGGATGTAGCCCCATTCGAAGGCCGGCTCGGCCGCGTCGATGGCCGAGGCGTACCAGGTGCCGCCGGGGAACATGGCTACCGCGCCCGAGGCGAAGCGCCCAGGGGCCGCGTCGCCCGCGATGCCGCTGGCGCCCGCTTCCATCATGTTCTGGGTGTAGACCTTCATCTTCTGCCACATCTCGAGGGCCTTGGCGTCGTTCCACTTGATGCTGCCGGTCCACAGGCCCTCAACCAGGGCTTCCTGGTCAGGGTAGAGCGCGCCCGTCAGGCCGTAAGCGCCCACGAAGATCGGCCAGCCGTCCTTGCCGCCGGCCGTCATGCAGGGGATTTTGGCTGCTGTGAAGGTCTCGCAGGCCGCCACGAGCTCGCCCCAGGTGGTAGGGACTTTGACGTTGTTCGCAGTGAACATGTCTTTGTTGTAGTAGATGCCGCTGTAGGAAACGCGGCCCAGGTTGATCGAGTAGACCTTGCCGTTGTGAGAGCCGGCATCCTTGATCGTCGCCTCATCGTAGTTCTTGATGAACGGCTGGTCCGAGATGTCCAGCAGCAAGCCGGCCTCGATCAGGGTCTGCCAGTTGGGCGGGGTGACGTTCTTCATGTAGGGCTGGGCCGCGTTGGCGAAGCCGAAGATGTCAATGACATCCACGTCGTTGGCGGTCAAGCGGGTCTGCGTGACGGTGCTCAGGTCATTGGCGTTCACGACTGCCATATCCACGGTGACATTGGGATACTTGGTCTGGAACTGTTTGTTGAAGGCTTCCATGAACTCCACCATCGGCGGGTTCTGGTGGACCAGGACTTTCAGGGTTACCTTCGCAGCCGCGGGCGCCTGGGCCGGCTCGGAGGCCGCGGGCGCCGCAGCAGGGGCCGGTGTTGATCCGCCGCCGCAGGCGGCCAGCAGCGTGGTCAGCACGAGGAGTGCTACGAGGATCAGGGCTTTCTTGGACATGACGATCTTCTCCTTATTGGGTATGTGTGGTTGATATTGTTCTGAACGATGTGTTTGTAGCCCGGGGGCTTGCCGTGTCTGCTCGATATGTCACCTCCTCGGGGCGAGCCTGGAAGCGGTACCAATGAGCGCCAAAAAAGAGAGGCAGAGCTTGCCAACATGCCTTCACAGCGCATCCGTGCCCCCGCTGCCTGCAGCAGCGTGTTCGGCGTCTATAGTTCCCGTTCGCCGGGATGCCAGCGACCGCGCGGCGGGATCGGGTCGGAACCCATGTTCACGCATGACTCGCAACACGCGCTCGCGCACCTCGGGGCGGACGCCAGGGTGCCGGTTGAGCACGCGTGACGCCGTCGAACGTGAGATGCCTGCCAGTTCAGCGACTTGCTTCAGGGTGAGTGTCATGATGGCCCTCAGGCGTGACAGTGGGATCGGTCCCACAACCTGAGGTCAGTATAGGGGTTTGAGCGAGGAAAGGCTTGTCCAAAAGCGCACAGCGTGCGCACATTTCCGAGAGGTTTTGTGTAGGGGGCGGGTTTCTGATACTTACGGCGAACCCGCCAGGGATGGACGTGACGCTCTGAGGGTGTGCTTGCCGGCGATGCTGTAAAACCCGCCCCCACGATTATCCGCGGCGGTACGCTTCCGGCGTCATGCCGGTCTCGCGGCGGAAGACGCGATTGAAATAGCTGCTGCCGGAGAAACCCACATCCAGGGCGATCTCCGTGATGCTTTTATGGGTGTTCTTGAGGAGGTGCCGGGCCTGCTGAATGCGGTAGCGGTTGAGGTAGGCCACCGGCGTCAGACCCAGTTCTTTGCGGAAGCAACTGGTCAGGTAATCGTCGCTGAGGCCGACATGTTCGGCGATCTCCTGGCGCGAGAGAGGTTCGGCGTAGTGCGCGTGCATGTAGGCCATGGCCTGGCGCACCAACCGCTGCGCCTCGGTGCTCAGCTCGCGCTTCCGGGCCAGCGCGGCGTCCAGGTGCTGCAGCGTCTCTTCCAGGCTGAAGATGCCCTTGCTCAATACGCGCGTCACGCCCAGGTTCAGCCGGCCCATCTCCGCCTCCGTCAGCGTCTGGCCAGTGACGACGATGACGGGGATGTCGTGCGTGGCGGGCTGCTCACGCATCGCCTCCAGCACTGCAAAGCCGTCCATCTCGGGCATCATCAGGTCCAGCAGCACCAGATCCACCCGTTCGCGCTGGAGGATCGCCAGGGCCTCCAGCCCGTTGTGGGCCTTCAGAACACGATGGGCGGCCGAACGCGCCTGCACGATACGCGCGTGCATCTCCAGCGTCTCCGGATCATCGTCCACCACCAGGAATGAGGCCTGAGGGTGGGCTACGTCGGCGGCCAGCCAGTGTTGATCCAGTGCGCGCGTGAGCTCAGCCAACTCGATGGGCTTGGTGAGATAGTCAAGCTCCAGCACCGCGCCGCTATCTTGCGAAAGGGTATAAAAGAGCGCGGGGACTGCCTGCGTGATCGGATCGGCCTTAAGCATCTTGAGCACGTGCCAGGCCTGGTCCGACGCTTGCGTCACATCGAGCACGACCGCGGCGGGGGGTGCGGCAAGGAGTTGCGATTGCCAGCTTGCAGGCCGGTCTATCGGCGCCACCTGCACCGTGAACCCGCGCTGCTGCAAGTGCAGGCGCAGGCGTTCGTTCAGGCCCGGGGCACTGGTGAGCACCAGGATCCACGGCGCGGTCTCTGCCGCGGGTGATGCGGTTTGCGCCTGGGCGGAGGGCGGCTCCACAGTCGGCAAGGAGAAATAGAAGGTCGAACCGGCGCCTTCCTGACCAGTCGAACGCACGGCAATCTTACCGCCGTGCAGCTCAACCAAGCGCCGGCAGATCGCCAGCCCCAAACCCAGGCCACCGTAGCCGCGGGTGATGCTCCGCTCCGACCGGCGGAAATCAGCAAAGATCGCATCCTGTTCCTCCGGCGGGATGCCCAACCCCGTGTCACGCACGCTGACGGTGACGGACCTCGGGCCGGTCTCCACGATCAGGCTGACCTCGCCCCGCGCTGTGAACTTAATCGCGTTGCTGACCAGGTTCAACGCCACTTGCGACAGGCGAGTGCGATCGCCCCATACCCACGGTCCCGACGCCGGCAGATGCGCGCGCCATGCCAGACCTTTGTCCGCGGCCAGCCGGCGGCCTGTCTCTACGACGGGCTGCAGGATCTGCCCCAGGTCCACGAGCTGGTTGGTCAACCGCAACTGCCCCGCGTCGCTGCTGGCCAGGTCGAGCACGTCGCCGATCAGCCGGCCGAGGTGTTGCGCGTTGGCGTTCAAGCGTTCCACATCCTTACGCGCCGCGGGGGGCAACGGCGTATCGCCGTTATCGCTGTCGCGCAGCAAGATCTCGCCGAGGCCAACGATCAGGTTCAGCGGCGTGCGGAGCTCATGGCTGACGGTGGACAGAAAGCGGCTCTTCATCCGGTTCGCCTCTTCGGCCAGGCGGCGGCCCTCGGTGGCTTCGCGGTACAACTGTGCCGTGTTGAGCGCAGCTGCCAACTGCTGGACGATGGCGCCGTAGAGGTCGAGCTGGCCGGTGTCAAAGGCAACAAAGCCCAACTGCCCGCGCGGGTTGACCAGCGGCAGCAGCGCCAGGTCGAAGGGACGCCCGGCAGGGAACAGGCCCGCGGGCGGAAACTCGCGACACGGGAAATGGAGCATCTCCTGGCCCGGCGGAATCAGGGTGCGCAGGTGACAGCAGGCCGTCGAATCGTCATCTGCGTCTCCGAACAGGGCGACCGCGGCGAATTGGATGCCCATCTCAGGCAGGTAATGTGCCAACACGTCATAGACTTGCATCTCATCAAGCGCGGCCTGTAGCTGCGCCGTCAAAACGCCCAGGCGATCGGCCGTCCAACGTTGATCCACCACGGAGCGCCGATGGCGCTGCCATGTGCCGGCAACAACCGCATCGCGGCCGCCCTCCAACAGGCGCCGCGCCCGGACGCGGCGCGCATCGTCCGGCCAGCGCGCGACCAGCGCGGGCAGATCGTCGCTCACCACCGAAAAGGCAGCCTGCCAGATCACCGCGTCATCCCAGCCCTGCGCCTCCTGTCCGAGAATGGCCTCCACCGCGTCACGCAACACGGCCGGGCCATCTTGCTCGACACCGGCGATGAAGGCCTGGGTGAGCCGCGCCCGCACCGCCCGGATCTCCTCCGGATCGGCTGCGGAATCGGCGTCAAGCGAGATATCTTCGCTCCCCCTGGCGCCACGGCCGCAGCCGCACGATTTCCGGATCACGAGATGGGTGGCGACCTTAACCGGCTCGACCGGGGACGGCTCGCCCTGGATTTGACGCAAAAGCTGCGTCACTGCCCGATAGCCCATCTCGAACAGCGGCACAGCTACACTGGTCAGCGCCGGCTCCTGCACTGCGCTCTCCGGTCGATCATCGAACCCGATCACTGCAACATCCTGCGGCACCCGCAGGCCAGCTTCGCTGAGCGCTTGCATGGCGCCGAGCGCTGATTCATCGTTGCTGGCCAGGACGGCGGTAAACGGCGCAGCGGCGGCCAGGATCTGCCGCATCGCCGCATAGCCGCCGGTCGCGATGTGCCGGCCATAGACGATGAGCTGCTCGTCGGGAGCCAGTCCGAGCTGGCACAGCGCGGCCTGATAGGCCTGCAAGCGGGCGCCAGTGTCGCCGGCCATATCCTCGGGGCTGCCCGCGATGAACGCGATGCGCCGGTGACCGTGTCCGGCGAGATGCTGCATCGCCTCCCGGATGCCCGCGGCGTTATCCGCCACGATGGTCGGGCCCGATTCTCCGGCAGCGACAAACATGACAGGGAATCCCGCGGCGATCAAGCCTTGAAGGTCACGCGAACGCGCCGCAGTATGCAACGGATTGATGGCGATGAGGCCGTCGGTGTTCCACGGGCCGATGGGTATGAAATCGCTGTCAGGGGATGGAAACGGCCAGGCGGGACGCAGCGGATCAGCCGACGTGGCCGACGCGCCCATGCCGCAGCTCAGCAGCAGGTTGCAGCCCAGGTCGGCCGCGGCCTGACGGATCCCGCGGTAGATCGGGTTCAGGTAGCTGAGCGGCGTGGCCGTCCAGTAGTACTGCCAGCCGGCCAGCACGCCGATAGTGGGACGCAGATTGCGCTCATTGCTTTGCACTGATCCGACTCGGTCACCAGGAAAGTGCTTCATGTCAGCAGTGTACTTCGCGCAGGGCGAGAAGTCAAGCGTTTGGACCGGCCATTACTTCTTGGACTGGTCGCGCTGGGCCGCCAGCAACGCCTCGGCGAGACGGGTAAACACAGCAACCAACAACCCAATCCCCAGAAAGACATAGATCACCGTGAAGATCTTGCCCAGGTCGGTCTTGGGCGAGAAGTCGCCGTAGCCCACTGTTGCCAGGGTGATCACACAGAAATACAGGCTGTCCAGCCAACGCCAACCTTCAGCCCAATGGTAGAAGACCGTACCCGTGCCCAGCACGCCGCCGGTCAGCAGGCCCAGGAACCGAAAGGCTGGGTCTCGCCAGGCGTAATGGATGGCGCGGGCAAAAAGACGTAGCGTGAACAGGAATGAGAGCATGGCATACCTCACCCGGCCGGCGCAGTCCCGCGGATTGCGCTACAGATTCTGCAGCCACCCGAAATATGCAATCAATCCCAACGACATGTTGTACACCGCGTGCGTAACCATCGCCGTGGTGGTGTTGGCGCGCAGGCGCAGCAGGCCCAGCACCAGCCCGACCCCGAACACGGCCACCGTCGAGAAGCTGAAGCCGTACTGGCTGTGCAGCAGAGCGAACAGCAGCGTGGTGAGCACGAGACCGAACTTCGGCTGGAGCGCGCCGCGAAAGATGCTCTCCTCGCCCAACGCGGCCGCCAGGCCCAGGGTCAAGATGCCGGGGAACGACATGGTCAGCGGGCCGATCAGCTGCTCGGTCAGCCGCTCCACGTCGGGGTCGGCGCCCAGGCCGATCTGACTGACCGCGTATTCCACCGCGATCACGGCCGGCACCAGCAAGAGGCCGGCCGCAACCCCCAGCACCGCCTGCCCGACCGTGGGGACCGCCAGCCCCAGGCGGTTCACCGCGCCGCGCAACGTGCGGGTCGCCAGCCAGCCCACGCCCACAAAGGAGATGAGCAGAAACGCGATGTTCAGCGCCCACAACGTCGGCGCCGGGTTGGATTCGACCCCTCCGGCCTGGCTGGCCTCCAACATCTCAGCCAGGTTCTTCAGCCCCATCCCCAGGGTGACGAAGAGGTTGACCAGCACCAGGAACGACATGGCCAGCGCCACCGCGTGGACGGGGTTGGCCGGGTCAATGCTCGTGAATCCAGCCGCCAGTCGCCGCGGCGCGCGCAGCAGCATCAGCAGGCCGAAGACCGAGGGCAGCCAAAACGCCAGGCCCACACGCGGCAGCGCCTCGACCGGGAAAGGGAAACCGAGTCCCGGGATGGCCTCGCCGGATACGGGTTGCACGGTCGTCAGTAACCCGATGCCCCACAGCGATAGGCCGAGCAAGATCAAGCCCCCGAACAGCAAAGCCAGCAGCCCATAGGCCAGGAGCTTCAACAGCCGCTCCAACTTTATGTCACCCTCGATGCGCTTGCGCCACGAGAGGTTAGCCAGCCACAGGACGACGCCCAGGGGCAGGAACAGGAGAACGGTGAGAAAAATATCCATGTGATCATCGCTTTCTTTCGCTATGATGAGAACTTATCTTGAACAAGGAAGCTACTCTGTCATGCTGAGCGGGTCTGTAGCAGGAAATCCATTGCAGCGAACATCTAGCGAAGCATATCGTCTTGATCAGGGGCAAGAGATTCTTCGCCGGTTTCACGTCGGAACGAGCGTCCAGGGATCAACCCGCTCAGAATGACTGATGAGATAGCGATCGCCTCACCCTGCGCCGCTGCCGCCACCGCCACCAGCGCCACCGGCCCCGCCAGCGTCGGCGCTGCTGCCTCCGGCCGAGTGCGATGCCGCGGTCATCGCCACGAAGGCGGCCATCCCGTCTTCCCTGGCCGTCGTCAGCGCGCCGAACCAGGCCGGGATCGCCGCGCCGGCCTGCTTGCTGAGCGCCTTGGCCCACGGCTGCGCCAGGCCGAAGCTGGCTGCATAGGGCAGGTAACAGTCAAAGGTGCGGAGGTCGTAGGCTGGCTCGCGGCCGCGGGTGACATCGCGCAAATAGGCCTGAAAGCCCTGCCACTGCGCCCGCAGCCCGGCCCCCCGCTCCGACAAGGGCGAGAAGACGCCGCTCGCGATCAGGGCGACCAGGGCGACCAGGAACACGCTGAAAGCGATCAGCAGCGGCCAGCCATCGAAACGCGCCATGAGGACCACCCCGACCGCCAGGAGAACCAGGGAAAGCAGCATCAGCACGACGCCGGCCACGAGATACCGGGACCGTGCGCGCATCCGTTCAGGGTCAAACAGGCCGGCGGCGACCAGCTCCTGCTCCAGCGGCTTGCTGAAGCGCTTGAGTTGCACGCTGGCGCGGCTTGCCAGCTCCGAGAATCTCACCGTATCGGTCGCGCCCTTTTTGGTCGCGAACAGCAGGTCCAACAGCCCTTGTTCGTGCGGCCGCAGATCAGCCGGCCGGGCCACCTGCGTCACGATGAAGTCACGCGAGCGATACCATTTCCGCTCGGTTTCATCAATCCGCAGCACGCCACGCTGCGCCAGGTCGAACAGGGTCGCCAAGGCGTGCGGCCACCCGATCTGCCCACCGGAGGCGGTCAAAGCCCCGGCGAAGGCCGGCGCCAGGTCCCCCGGCGGCGACGAGGGCCGGAAGGCGGAAGGTTCCGGCCGGCGTTCCTGCCGCCACCGCGCGCCGGAAGCCCACAGCGCGGCCACGCCCGCCAGGAATGTCCCCAGCGCGATCCCGCCCCAGGCCGGCGCGGTCCGCCGGGCCTGGGCGGCACGCGCCTGCCACCCTGGCGGCGCCGAGATCAGGCTGCCCGGCGCGAAGCGCAACGCCACCAGCATGTCAGAGTCGGAACCCAGATCGGCTGCAGTGAAAACCACACGGCCGGCCTCCATGCTGACCTCAGCCCCGCCCCGCCGGACCTCGGGCGCAGCCAGCAGCCGGACGCTGGGGGGGTAATTGACGGTCAGTAAGGCCTGCGCGATGCGATAGTCGTAGTCGGTGGGCAGCGCGTGCCAGGTCAGCAGGTCGGCGTCCGCCTCCTGCCGCACCACGCCCAACGCACGATAGCTCAGGCTGAAGGTGTGAACCGCGTCCGAGGTGGGAGCGAAGTGCCAGGTGACCTTGATGGGATCGCGGCCGGTGAGCTCGACCTGCCCTGGGCTGCTTCCGGTGGGGAGCGGCGCGCCATCCAGCGTAGCACGAATGTCCACGACGCCGTCGCTGTAATCCAGCGGCAACTCGCGGTAAACGTAGGTGAACGGCCCGCCCTGGAAGCGGAAGACCACCGTTTCGGTGATGAGCAGCGAGCCATCTTCCTGGACGTCCCAGGTGACATCATAGCGGTCGGCGTTGTAGTCCTTGGCCGCGGCTGCAGGCATAACGAGCCACGCCATGACGGCCAAGAGCACCAGCAGGGCCGACACAAGCTTGCGGTTCATGGTTCCCTCCCTGAAGACCACTTTCCTGAGCGTACACCGACTTACCACCGGTGTCAAAAAGGGTCCTGCTCCATTGAAAACCAGCTCGGAGGAAATTGCGTGACCGCATCTTGACCGCTTGCTGACTATGTGTTCAGATCGATCATCTCCCCGGTCACCGCGTAGACCAGCCGCTCAGCCAGATTGGTCACGCGATCACCCACCCGCTCCAACTCGTGCGCGACCTGGATCTGGTAGGTGCCGGGGCCGATGGCGCGCACATCTTCGAGCATGTAGCTCAGCTTGACGTTGAAAAGCTGTTTGTAGTACGCGTCCACCTGATCATCCGCCTGGCACACGGCGCGCGCCTCCTCGATATCCCGACCGGCGATGGCACGCAGGACTCGGTCGAACATATCAAGCACCAGCTCACCCAGGCGAGCGATGTCATCAGTGGGGATGGGCCGCAGGTCAGATGCGGTGCGCAGGCAGATGCGGGCCAGCTTCTTGCCGTGGTCCGCCATGCGCTCAAACTCGATGGCGCTGATCAGCGCGGCGACAACGGCGCGCAGATCACCGGCGACGGGCTGCTCCAACGCCAGCAGCGCGTAGCACTGCTCTTCGATGCTGTAGCGAAGCTGGTTAATCTCGGTGTCGGCGCCGATCACTTCCCGGGCCAGGTCAGTGTCGTTGCGCACATAGACTTCGATGCCGCGCGCGACCTCCTGCCGGGCCCGGCTGCCCAGGTCCAGCAGAAGCTCTCCCAATTGCATGAGTTCCCGGTCGAACCGGCTACGAATGGCTGCTGTCATAATATCCTCGCTTCAGAACAACGATAGGCTCTCTGTCGTAAGAACACGACGGCACCCTGAACGCGCTGGAAGATTGGATCTTGTGATTCTGAGGCCGAGTCCCAAACTTATGACGGGCAGCCAAATGGGTCAGGCCGAAGCATCTCTTGTGCCGCAACGAGACCCCTTCGACAGGCTCAGGGCAAGCTCTTCGCTAGACTGTCGCTGCAACGGATTTCACGGGACCGACCCGCTCAAGGTGACACTAACCAACCTTACAATGCACTCAGGACGACAGTTGTCCCGATAACGGCTGATTACCCATACCGCCCCGTCACGTAGCCTTCGGTGCGTTTATCCTGCGGCCGGGTGAAGATGGCCTGGGTCTCGCCCACCTCGATCACGGTACCCGATCGGCGGTCATCGGTCAACATCATCATGGCGGTGTAATCGGACGCGCGCGCGGCCTGCTGCATGTTGTGGGTCACGATGACGATGGTGTAATCCTGCGCTAACTCGCGCATCAGGTCTTCGACCTTCAACGTGCTGATGGGGTCGAGCGCGGAGCAGGGCTCGTCCATCAGGATCACCTCGGGCTTAACCGCGATCACCCGGGCGATGCACAGGCGCTGCTGCTGACCCAGCGATAGGTTCAGCGCATCCTTGCGCAGGATGTCCTTCACCTCGTCCCACAGATCGGCCCCGCGCAGGCTGGCCTCAACGATGTCGGCCAACTGGCCGTTGTGGGTCATACCGAGCACCCGCGGGCCGAACGCCACGTTGTCGAACACCGACTGCGGGAAAGGGTTGGGCCGCTGGAACACCATGCCGACGCGGCGGCGCAGGTCCACCACGTCGGTCGCGGGCGCGTAAATGTTGGCGCCATCCAGCAGGATCTGCCCTTCCGCCCGCGTGCCGCGGATGGTGTCGTTCATCCGATTCAGGCAGCGCAGAAAGGTGGACTTGCCGCACCCCGACGGCCCGATGAGCGCAGTGATGCGCCGCTCCGGGACCGCCAGCGCGACCTCGGTCAGTGCGCGCTTGGCGCCGTAGTAGAAGCTGAGTTTGTCAACCTGGATCTTGTCCATAGCACTCATCCGAAACGGCCGGTGACATAGTCTTCGGTGCGGCGGTCACGCGGCGCGGTGAACAGCTCGCGGCCGGGCCGGTATTCCACCAGCTCGCCGGTGAGGAAGAACGCCGCGTGATCGGCCACGCGCGCGGCTTGCTGGACGCTGTGTGGCACGATGATGATGGTGTAATTTTGCTTGAGTTCCAGCAGCGACTCTTCGACCTTGCCGGTGGAAATGGGGTCCAGGCCTGAGGTCGGCTCGTCCAGCAGCAGGATCTCCGGTTCCAGCGCCAGGCTGCGCGCAATGCAGAGGCGCTGCTGCTGACCGCCGGACAACGCTGTGGCCGGCGCGTCCAGCCGGTCGCGCACTTCGTCCCAGAGCGCGGCCTGGTTCAGGCAGCGCACCACGATCTCTTCCTGCCGGGTGCGGTCGCGCAGGCCGGCCAGCCGCGGGCCGTAAAGGATGTTTTCGCGGATGGTGCCGGGCAGCGGCAGCGGCAGAGCGAACACCATGCCCACCCGACGGCGCAGCTGCGGCACGGACGTGCCCCGCGCGTAGATATCCTGGCCGTCAATGAGCACCTGGCCGGTCATGCGCGTGTTGTCCATCAAGTCATTCAGCCGATTGATCAACCGCAGCAACGTTGACTTGCCGCTGCCGGCGGGGCCGAAGAACGCGGTCACGCTGTGGCCCGGCACATCCAGGGTGATGTCGTTCAACACCTGGTTCCCTTCGTAAAAGTACGAAACGTGGTCAATGCGTATTTTCAGATCGATCATGTTTCACTCGTTGAAACGTTGGAGCATTGTTACCACTGCCGCTTCCGGCGGAAATAGGAGCGGATCAGGGTCGCAACGATATTCAGCGACAGCACCAGGGCCAGCAGCACCAGCGCGGTGCCGTATTGCACTTGCAGCGGCATGCCGGGCACCTGGGTGCTGATGACGTACAGGTGGTAGGGCAGCGCCATGGTCTGGTCCAGCGGCGACTGGGGCAGCCGGGGCAGGAAGAACGCGGCCACGGTGAACAGGATGGGCGCGGTCTCGCCGCCGGCGCGCAGCAGCCCCAGGATGATGCCGGTGATGATGCCCGGCAGCGCCTGAGGCAGCACGATATTGCGGATGCCCTGCCAACGCGTGCCGCCCAGGCTGGCGCTGACGGTGCGGAACTCCACCGGCACCGCGCGCAGCGCCTCCTCGGCCGTGCTAATGATCACCGGCAAGGTCATAATCGCCAGTGTCAGCGAGCCGGCCACGATGGAGGTGCCGAACTGAAGGAACAGCACGAACAGCCCCAGCCCGAACAGTCCGTAGACCACCGACGGGATGCCGGCAAGGTTGACGATGGCCAGGCGGATGGCGCGGGTGAGCCAGGTGTCGCGCGCGTACTCGGCCAGGTAGATGGCGCCGCCGACGCCGATGGGGATCGCGACCAGCGCCGTGCCCACCGTCAGCACCAGCGTGCCGACGATGGCCGGGAAGATACCGCCCGCCTTCATGCCATCGCGAGGCATGGCGGTAAGGAATTCCCAGTTGATCGCGCCGATGCCGCGCGCGACGATGGCGCCGATCACGAACAGGATGGGCACGACCACCAGGATCGCGGCTGCAATCAGGACCCCGAAGCCCACGCGCTGGATCACGAAGCGACGCGCGGTGTTGGGGGAGGCAGGCCGCTGGAGATTGACGCCGAGATTCATCGCAGCCCTCCTCGCCGCCGCTTCTGAAAGATGGCAGATGCAGCCGCCAGGTTGATCAGAAACGTGATCACGAACAGCACGATGCCGATGCCGAAGAGCACGTGGTAGTGGGTGCTGCCCTGAGCTACCTCACCCATCTCGGCCGCGATGGTGGCCGTCATGGTGCGCACCGGGCGGAACAGAGACTCCAGCGACAACGGCATCCGGGCCGCGTTGCCGGTGACCATCATCACGGCCATGGTCTCGCCGATGGCCCGGCCCATGCCCAGCATCACCGCGGTCAGGATGCCCGATCGGGCCGCGGGCACCACCACCCGCCAGATGGTCTGCCACTGCGTCGCGCCCATGGCCAGGCTGGCGTCGCGGTAGCTCTTGGGCACCGCATCCAGCGCATCCTCGGCCACGCTGATGATGGTGGGCAGCGCCATGTAGGCCAATAACAACGCGCCGGTGAACGCGGTCAGGCCGGTTGGCGCGCCCAGCGTCTCACGGATCAGCGGCGCGACCAGCGTCATGCCGAAGAAGCCAAGCACCACCGACGGGATGCCGGCCAGCACCTCGATCATGGGTTTCAGCACTTCGCGCGCCCAGTTGGGCGCGACCTCGCGCACGAAGACTGCCGTGGCCACGCCCAGCGGAAGCGCCATGAGGATGGCCGTCACCGTGACCAGCAGCGAGCCCAGGATCAACGGCAGCGTGCCGTAGAAGTCAAAAGTCGGATACCAGCGCGTCCCGAACAGATTGCCCAGCGGGACCTCGAAGAACGCAGGCACCCCTTCGCGCAGCAAAAACAGGAAGATCAGTGCGACGAAACCAATGGTCGAGACCCCAGCTACACGAATCAGAGCCTCAACGAAAAATTCGCCTCTGGAAGAGTGACTGGTTTGCCTCATACCTCATTTCTCCAACGGCACAAACCCCAACGTCGGCACCACGGCCTGACCCGGTCCCAACACCCAATCCAGGTACGTCTTCACCTGGCCCTGGGGCTCACCAGCGGTATAGACGTAGAGGGCGCGGGAAATGGGGTAGCTGCCATCGTTGACCGTGGCGACCGACGGGAGGACGTAGGGGCTGCCGGCCACCACCGCCACCGGCACCATCTTCTGGTCGTGGGTGACGTAGCCCAGGCCGTCGTAGCCGATGGCGTTGGGGTTCTGCCGCACCTCGACGCTGATCCCCTCGGACGATGGCATCAGCAGCGTGTCGGGCGAAAAAAGCAGGTCGCTGTCCTGGCCCTGGCGGATGACGTTCTCCAGGAAATAGACGTAGGTGCCGGAGTTGGACTCGCGCGAGAGCAGCACGATGGGCCGGTCCTCGCCACCCACCTCGCGCCAGTTGGTGATCTTACCGGTGTAGATGTCTGAGAGCTGCTGGAGGGTGAGGCCCCGGACAGGGTTCGCCGGGTTGACCACAACGGCGATGGCATCACGGGCAACAGTGAACTCCAGGGGCTCAATGCCGTTCTTGCGCGCGGCGTCTAGCTCTTCCTGCTTCATCTCGCGGGAGGCGTTGGCCAGGTCCACAGTGCCGTTGATCATGGCAGCGATGCCGGTGCCCGATCCGCCGCCGGTGACCGAGATGCGCACCTCAGGGTGCGCCATCATGTACTGCTCGGCCCACGCCAACGCCAGGTTCACCAGCGTATCCGAGCCCTTATTCTGAATGGTCTGCACGGCTGCCGGCTTGCTCGAGGCCGCCGCCGATGATGCCTGGCAGCCCGTCAGTGCCAGCAAACAAAGCAGGCATAACGCGGCCAGCGCTAACCAGGTTCGATTCTTGGTCATGCCACCTCCGGGCAGTTGTCCTTTGTGTGATAGCCTTCCCAAGAGGAACAGTATACGCCCAGAGGAGTTAACGAGCCGTTATGCCTGCATTAAGAGGTCTTCAAGAAAAGGTTAAGAGACGATAATACAACGAACGCGCTAGCGCCCGGCGGGGAATACCCCGTCGGGCTACAGACCCAGTGGTTGAAAACCGACCGTTCAGGCGTTCAGGTCCAGCAACTCTCCCGTGACATTGAAAATGAGCCGTTCCGCGACATTGGTTGCGCGGTCGGCGATGCGCTCTAACTCGTGAGCTACCTGGAGCAGGTGAGTGCCGGCGCTGATGGCGCGCACGTTCTCCAGCATGTAGCTTAGCGTGATATTGAAAGTCTGTTTATACAGCGCGTCGATCTGATCGTCCTCGCCGGATAGCGCGCGGGCCGACGTCGCATCACGAGCTGCCACGATGCGCAGAGCGTGATCCACGATTGCCAGCACCAGCTCGCCCATACGCGCGACGTCGTGGAGCGGGATGGGGCGCAGCTCGCCGTGGATGCGCTGGCAGATGCGCGCGATCTTCTTGCCGTGATCCGCGATCCGTTCCAACTCATCAGCGATGCTGAGCGCGGAGACGATGGCGCGCATGTCGCGGGCGACAGGCTGCTCGGTAGCCAGCATCGCGTAACACCGGCGCTCAACCCGGTAGCGCAGGTCGTTGATGGCCTGGTCACCGGTGATCACCTCACCGGCCAGGTTCGTATCGTTGTCAATGAACGCCTTGAGGCCGGATGCCACGGCGGCGCGCGCCATGCTGCCCAGGGCCAACACGGCCTCGTGGAGCTCGGCCAGCTCACGATCGAAGTGGACACGTAGAAGCGGAGTCACGCTCGTTGCCTCCTAGGCATCAACCGAACCGGCCGGTGATGTAATCCTCAGTCAACCGGTTCTTCGGGTTGGTGAACAGCTCGCCGGTCGGCCCGTACTCCACCAGGTAGCCAGCGCGATCCTCGCCCATATTGAAGAACGCGGTATAGTCGGACACCCGAGCGGCCTGCTGCATGTTGTGCGTCACAATGATGATGGTGTAGTTCTGGGCCAGCTCGCGCATCAGGTCCTCGATCTTCAGCGTGGCGATGGGGTCCAGCGCGGAGCAGGGCTCATCCATCAGGATGATGTCGGGTCGGGTGGCGATAGCGCGGGCGATGCACAGGCGCTGCTGCTGGCCGCCGGAGAGGGAATAGCCGCTCTGCTTGAGTTTGTCCTTGACCTCGTCCCACAGCGCGGCCGAGCGCAGCGAACCCTCAACCAGGTCGTCCATGTTGCCGCGGTAACCGTTGATCTTGGCGCCCCACGACACGTTCTCGTAGATGCTCTTGGGGAACGGGTTCGGCTTCTGGAATACCATGCCGATGCGCCGGCGCACCTCGACCGCGTCCACGTCGGGCGCATAGAGATCCTTGTCGCGAAAGAGCACCGTGCCTCGAATGCGGGCGGTGGGGATCAGGTCGTTCATCCGGTTAAAGCAGCGCAGCACCGTGCTCTTGCCGCAGCCCGACGGCCCGATCAGCGCCGTGATCTTACGCGCCTGGATGTTCAGGTCCACCTGGCGCACGGCCTGAAACTTGCCATAGAAAACGTTGAGGGATTCGACCTTCAACGCGAGGCCTCCATCGCCGGCCGTTGTGCTTAAGGCGCGGGACGTGAGGGAACTCAAGGAAGTCATGGAACTCGTATTTGTAGACAGAGCAGGTTCCTGCATCTCAGTAACTCCGAGCATACTTGTTGCGCAGCAGGACGGCGGTCGCGTTCATGGCGATCAGCAGCACCAGCAGCACCAGGATAGCGGCCGCCGCCAGGTGTTGAAACTCGGGCTGCGGCCGTGAGGTCCACTGGTAGATCTGGATGGGCAGCGTGGTGAACTTGGAGAATGGCCCGTCCGGGTCAACCACGATGAAGGTGGACGCGCCCACTACCACCAGCGGCGCGGTCTCGCCCAGCGCGCGGGACACTGCCAGGATGACGCCGGTCAGGATGCCGGGGATGGCGTTGGGCAGCACGTGCGCCTGGATCACCTGCCATTTGGTGGCGCCCAGGCCGTAGCCCGCCTCCCGGATCGCGTGCGGCACCGCGCGGATCGCCTCGCGCGCGTTGATGATGATCAGCGGCAGGATCAACAGCCCCAACGTCAAGCCGGCTGACAGCACGGTGCGGCCGTTCGCGGTGGTGGGATCCACGGCCCCCAAGAGTTTGCCGCTGGTCAGCGGCTCCAGCACGCGCACGAAGACTGCCAGGCCCAACATGCCGTAAATGATCGAAGGCACGCCGGCCAGGTTGTTGATGTTGGTCTCGATGAGTTGCGCGATGCGGCTCTGGCCGCCGTACTCTTCGAGATAGATGGCCGCGCCCACGCCCAGCGGCACGGAGAACAGGAAGGCGATAAGCACCACCCACAACGAGCCGAAAATCGCCGTACGCACGCCAGCCAGCTCCGGTTTGGAGGATTGAGGCGACGAAAGAAAGCTGCCCGTGACCCAGCTGCGGAAAGTCAACTGGGCGTTGGGAATCAGAAACGTCTGTTCCTCGATCGCGCGCCGGCCGAAGATGGACTCCACCAGCGTCCAAGTCGCCACAATCTTCGGTTTGACGACTTCGTCCACCAGCAGTTGCGCCAGCTCCGCCTGTGTGCGTTCGGCCAACGGCTTCTGCGTGTCAAGGGCGCGCGCCCGTCCAGCGGACACCTTCGAGCGCAGCAATGCGATCTGGTCGGCCTGGGGGACCTGTTCCAACTCGCTGGGGAAGACAGTCCCGACGAAAAAGTCCAGGGTGCCGCTGGCCGCGCCGGGGATGAAACGCAAGATCGGCCGGTCGGGCCAGCTCGGATCAACATCGGACCAGCGGTTAGCGGTCGTGAAGATCTTTTGCAGTTGTTCGCGCGTCACGTTGGTCAGGAAATCGTTCTGGCCGCTGGTGACGACCGCCACCCCATCGGTCCCCACCCGAAACTCCACCAGCTCGCGGCCGGCCTTGCGGCACGCGAGGATCTCCTCGCGGGTGCGGGCGCGGCTGGCGTTGGCCAGGTCGGCCACACCGGAACAAAAGGCCGCGAACCCGGCGCCCGTGCCCATGATCTGCACGTCCACCTGGCCGGCAAAACCGGCGGCCGCGAAGTCCTGCGCCACCTCCGCGGTCAACGGCGCCACCGTGGAACTGCCGGCAGCGATAATGTCACCCAAAACCGCGGTCGATATCGGCGCGCCGGCCTCTTCCCCGGTCGCCCGTTCCCACCGCTGCAGCGCTTCCGCCAGCGCTTCGACCGGGGGCGCAAAGTAACCGACGCTGGCCAGCGCATCCTGGGCTTCGCTCAGATAGAACTGGACGTAAGCCGCCACCTGCGGCTTCTCCTGCAGCACACTGGCCGAAGAATAGATGTACAACGGCCGCACCAACGCATACTCACCGGAAGCTACGGTTGCTGCGGAGGGCAGCACGCCGTCTACACTGATCAGCTTCAAGTCCTCGCGATTCTCTTCGTAGTACGAGTAGCCGAAGAAACCGATGGCCGTCGGCCGGTCACGCAGGCCCTGCACAAGCTGGGCATCGTCTTCGCTGGCGACCTTACGCGGGGCATCCAGCATCTGGCCTTTGTAGTAGTCCAACAACAGCGTGTCGGGATCAATCTCGTTTTGGTAGGCCACGTAGCCGAAGGACTCGGTGACGACGTTGTAGAGCAGCGCCAACAGTGCGATGATGCCGATCATGGTGGCGGCGAGAAACAGGGTGCGCCACGCCTGCCCGACGCGCTGGCGCCGCGTCACGAACGTTTGGAGCTGCGCGCCTTCGGGGTACGACCCGGTCACTGAATTCCTGTCAGAAGCCATCCTTTGACCCTCAACATTCAAGCTCAAAGGGGGTCTGTGACCCCCGGCCGCCGGTCACAGACCGGCTGGGAGCGGGAAACTGCCACAACTAGTATTTCTCACGAAAACGCCGCACGATCCGCTGGCTGATGATGTTCAGCACCAGGGTCATGACGAAAAGCACCAGCGCGATGGAGAAGATGCTGTTGTAGTCAATGGAATCGTAGCTCAGGTCGCCGCCGCTGATACGCACGATGTGGCCGGTCATGGTCTCCGCGGCCTTGAACGGGTTAAACGTGGCCAACCCGCGCAGCGCGTCGCCCCAGGTATCAAAGTTGCGCGGCCCCGCGCCCGCAGCGATCGCCACCACCATGGTCTCGCCCACCGCGCGGGAGATCGCCACGATGAACGCGGCGCCCAAGCCGGAGAGCGCGGCCGGCACAACCACCTTGAGCGCGGTCTCCAGCCTGGTCGCGCCGATGCCGTAGGAAGCCTCGCGCAGCGACCGCGGCACCGCGTTCAGCGCGTCCTCGCTCATGGAGGCCACCAGCGGCAGGATCAGGATGCCGATCACGATGCCGGCGGAAGCCAGGTTGAAGATCTCCACCACATCCCGGCCGATGACGTTGCGCAGGATGGGCGTCATGAAGTTCAGCGCAAAATAGCCATAGACCACCGTGGGCACGCCGGCCAGCACTTCCAGGATCGGCTTTAAGATGCCCCGGGCCTGCGGCGAAGCATATTCGCTCAGATAGATTGCGATCGCCAGGCCGATGGGCAGGGCCACGAGCATCGCAATCAAGCTGGACAGCAGGGTGGCATTAATCAACGGAAAGATGCCGAAACGCGCGATGATGGGCTGCCAGGCCGTCGTCGTGAAAAACTCGATCACGCTGACCTCCGGCGAGGCGAAGAAGCGCAGCGCCTCCTCAAACAGCACCACCACGATGCCCAGCGTGGTCAGGATGGAGACAACGCCGCACGCGACCAGGAAGCCCTGGATCATGGCCTCGTTCGGCCGCCACCGCCGGCGCAAATCGAGGGTCGCTTCACCTTCGCTATGGATCCGGGGCACGCCGCCCGTCTTCACCAAGATTTCGTTAATCATGCTGATCCCTTAACCAGGCCAGGATGCGCGCCTCGATCTGATCACGCACCTTGCGAAACTTGGACAACACCGCCTCGTCGCTGCCTTCGGCCGCGGCCGGATCCTCGAAGGGCCAATGCAACCGCACCCCGATGCCGGGGAATATCGGGCAGCGTTCCTCGGCGTTGCTGCAGACCGTGATCAGATAGCCGAAGTGCAGCTTGCCCAGGTAGGCATCCAGGTCCTTGGAACTGTGCCCGGCCATATCAATGCCGACCTCACCCAAAGCCTGGCGAGTGTAGGGGTTGATGCCCTTCGGCTCCAGGCCCGCGCTATGGGCCTCGAACCGGTCGCCGCCATGTTTGCGCAGAAACGCCTCAGCCATCTGGCTGCGGGCCGAGTTGCCGGTGCAAAGGAAGAGAACGCGCGTTTTATCTGCCACGGTATGACCTTTCGTTACACGACCTTTCGTTGACAGCAGAACCCGGCGGTTGGAAACCGCGGCCACCCTTGCGAAGTCGGCCTGCGCCAACTCGAACGCAGTCCACGCAGAGCCTGTCCTGAGCACGTCGAAGGATGGACTTTGCAGAGGTAGCCGCGACTTACAGTCGCCGGGAAGCTATCAACAGCCGTAACCTTACTTCATCGCATCCAGCCAGGCCTGCACGGACGCTTGCAGCGCCGCGGCTGGCGCCGGGAAGTAGCCCACCGGCCCGATGACCTCGTTCACGTTGCTCAGGTAGAAGGCGATGAACGCCGCCACCTGCGGCTTCTCGGCCATGATCGCGGCATCCGAGTAGACGAACAGCGGCCGCGCCAGCGGGTACGTCCCCGCGTCCACCGCCTCAGCCGATGGCGTTACGCCCTCAATCGCCACCGCCTGCAGCTTGTCTTCATTCTCCACGTAGTACGCAAACCCGAAGTACCCGATCGCGTACTTGTCGCCCTCAACGCCCTGCACCAACACGTTGTCGTCCTCGCTGAGCTGCAGGTTCCCCGCCGCCAACAGCGCCTCTTCGCCCTGCTTCTCGAACGCCGGATCCATCACCGCCTCGATGAAGTAGTCGAACGTCCCGCTGTCCGTCCCAGGCGAGAACCGTTTGATCGGCTGCGCCGGCCACGCCGGGTTCACATCCGCCCAGTTCACCGCCTCCGCCGAGAACAACTGCGCCAACTCAGCCAGCGTCATCCCGTCTGCCAACCAGTCCGCCGCCGGATTCACCACCACCGCCAGCGCATCCGTCCCCACCCGGAACTCCAGCGCCTCACGGCCGATCGCCCGGCAGCTCTCCCGCTCGCTCTCCTTGATCGCCCGGCTGGCGTTCGCCACGTCCGTCTCGCCCGTCACGCAGAACCGCTCGAACCCCGCACCCGACCCGATCGAGTCAATGGTGATGTTCCCCGCGTATCCCTCGTCCCGGAACCGCTCCGCCATCGCCTCGCTCAACGGGAACACCGTCGAAGAACCAGCCGTGATGATGTCCCCCATCACCTCCAACGGGTTCACCTCCGGCAGCGCGGGCATCGCGGACTCGGCCGGCGTCGCGGCCGTGGGCATCACCCCGCCGGTCGCATCCAGCCAGGCCTGCATGGACGCTCCCAGCGCCGCGGCCGGCGCCGGGAAGTAGCCCACCGGCCCGATGACCTCGTTCACGTTGCTCAGGTAGAAGGCGATGAACGCCGCCACCTGCGGCTTCTCGGCCATGATCGCGGCATCCGAGTAGACGAACAGCGGCCGCGCCAGCGGGTACGTCCCCGCGTCCACCGCCTCAGCCGATGGCGTTACGCCCTCAATCGCCACCGCCTGCAGCTTGTCTTCATTCTCCACGTAGTACGCAAACCCGAAGTACCCGATCGCGTACTTGTCGCCCTCAACGCCCTGCACCAACACGTTGTCGTCCTCGCTGAGCTGCAGGTTCCCCGCCGCCAACAGCGCCTCTTCGCCCTGCTTCTCGAACGCCGGATCCATCACCGCCTCGATGAAGTAGTCGAACGTCCCGCTGTCCGTCCCAGGCGAGAACCGTTTGATCGGCTGCGCCGGCCACGCCGGGTTCACATCCGCCCAGTTCACCGCCTCCGCCGAGAACAACTGCGCCAACTCAGCCAGCGTCATCCCGTCTGCCAACCAGTCCGCCGCCGGATTCACCACCACCGCCAGCGCATCCGTCCCCACCCGGAACTCCAGCGCCTCACGGCCGATCGCCCGGCAGCTCTCCCGCTCGCTCTCCTTGATCGCCCGGCTGGCGTTCGCCACGTCCGTCTCGCCCGTCACGCAGAACCGCTCGAACCCCGCACCCGACCCGATCGAGTCAATGGTGATGTTCCCCGCGTATCCCTCGTCCCGGAACCGCTCCGCCATCGCCTCGCTCAACGGGAACACCGTCGAAGAACCAGCCGTGATGATGTCCCCCATCACTTCCAACGGGTTCACCTCCGGCAGCATACCGGCAACCGGCATGACAGGCGCTTTGGTCGGCTCGGGAGCTGTGGTGGGTTCCGGGGCCTTAGTCGGCTCCGGGGCCTTGGTCGGTTCGGCCTGCGCGGCCGGCGCCTGTGTCGGCGCCGCCGGGGCCGGTGTGGCGGCCGGCTGCCCACAAGCAGCAACCAGCAACACCACGATAAACAATGCAACGATCAACTTGGAACGCATTTCTCCCCCTTGTTTTCATAGCAGGTTTCCTACGGCTATTCAAGCCTGGGACAGGATGCCACAAGGGATTTAACTGCGGTTCAAGGTTTCATTAACCGAACGCGAATGTTGTGTGAAGAGTTCTTCATAATCCGTGCGGGCACTGAAGGAACTTGGGGGAACTGAGGGAACTCAAGGAGTTGAAGGAACTCAGCAGGCAAGCAGTATGGGGCGATTTCAGGCTTTGGGGAGGGTGAAGCAGAAGGTGGCTCCCTGACCGGGTTGGCTCTTCACCCAGATGCGGCCGCCGTGGCCTTCGACGATATGCCTGGCGATGGCCAGGCCCAGGCCGGTGCCGCCCTTGCTGCGGGCCCGGTCGGCTTTGTAAAAACGCTCGAAGATGCGCGTCTGCTCGTCCTTGGGGATGCCCGAGCCGGTGTCCGATACGCAGATGGACACGTCCTCACCCGCCTCGCCAGCCTCGATGATGATCGCCCCGTTCTCAGGGGTGAACTTGATGGCGTTGTGCACCAGGTTGGCGATCACGCGACCGACCTGCTGCTCGTCCATCAGCGCGGTGAGGCCATCCGCCACGGCGATGCTGAGGCGTTGCCCCTTCACGGCCGCTTGGGGCAACAGGCGAGCCACGCTGCGGCGCACCATCGGCTCAACCGGCACGGGCACAAGCTGCAGCAGCACCTGGCCCGATTCGATCTGCGCCAGCTCCATCATTTCCTGGCTCAGCTGGCTCAGGGTCTGCACCTGGATCTGGATCTGCGCCAACATGCGCTGGGCCAGGTCAGGGTCGGCTAGCCCGCTTTGGCTGAGGGTTTGCGCGGCAAGGTCAATGTTGGCAAGCGGGGTGCGCAACTCGTGCGAGATGTTCGCCACAAAATCACGGCGTGCGCGGCCCAGACGCTGGAGCTCAGTGACATCCTCGATGCTAACCGAAGCGCCGGCCGATCCGGCCACCGGGCTGGCCCAAATACGCAGGGTGCGGCCCTCGGTGGCCGCCTGGCGCACCATGGGCCGATGGCCGGCCACCGCGTCGGCGACGGCCTGGTTCAGCTCGTAATCGCGCACCAACGCGATAAAGGTCTGGCCGATGGCCGGGGTGTCCACGCCAAACATCTCCCAGGCAGCCTCATTGCCCCAGATGATCTGACGCTTGCCGTCCAACAACAGCAGCGCATCGGAGCTGGCCTCGCCCAGTGCCTCCAGGTAATCCCGTCCCTGCTGCAACTGCGCCTCTATCGCCGCGCGCTCGGCAAACGCCTCGGCGCGCTCCGCAGACGCACGTTTCGCTAAGGCCTGACAGCGTCGCACGCGCAGGTACAGCAGGACCACCAGGGCCAGGGCGCTCAGCAAGAGAAGCAGCAGGATGATGGTCAATATATCCATTGAAGGATGATTCGGACGGGCTCAGCCCTCAAATCGATAGCCGATGCCGCGCACGGTGACAATGCGCGTCGGCTGCGAGGGATCTGTCTCGATCTTCTCGCGCAACCAGCGCACGTGGACATCCACGGTCCGGCTGTCGCCGTAGAAATCGTAGCCCCAGATACGGGTCAGTAGCAGGTCGCGGGACAACACGGCGCCCTGATGGCGCATCAGCTCAGCCAGCAAGCTGAACTCCTTGGGGCTGAGCACCAGCTCGCGGTCGCCCAGGAACGAGCGGCGGCTGACCAGGTTGAGCGTCAAGACCTGCCCTGAGCCGGCCGAAGGGTCGCCGGAACGGATCTCGTCCCCCAGGCGCCGCGGGCCGGCCCGCCGGAGCAGCGCGCGGATGCGCGCCTGGAGCTCGCCCAGGCTGAACGGCTTGGTCAGGTAGTCGTCCGCGCCGCTCTCCAGGCCGATGATCTTGTCCAGCTCGCCGGTGCGCGCGGTCAGGATCAGGATGGGCGTCTCGGCCTTCTGGCGCAGGCTGCGGCATACGGTCAAGCCGTCAATCTCGGGCAGCATCAGGTCAAGGATGATCAGGTCGGGCGACTCGGCGTGCGCCACTTCCAGCGCGGCCGCACCGTCGGCCGCGGTCACGACCTCGTAGCCGCTGGCGCGCAGGTTCAGAGCCAGCGTGTCGCGCAGGGTGGGTTCGTCGTCAACCAGGAGAATTCTGTCGGTCATGGATCTTGTCCGAATGGCCCCTTTGGGTGGCGAATGGCGAATGGCGAATGGCGAATGGCGAATGGCGAATGGCGAATGGCGA
>CAZKEF010000062.1:0-28395 GCA_964551735.1 uncultured Anaerolineales bacterium | reverse complement strand
TACCTTACCAGGTTTATGCTCCACCGTACATTTCCACCGAAAGGGATACACTACCGGTCAATTCGCAGGTTTGACTTGCGCTGCATAATGGTGCTAAGATTGCAGTGCCAGCTACGGACAGCGCGATCATGGCGGTTGTGCGGCTTCATTGATGAAGGGAGGTGGTCGTTTCTGGCGAATCAAGCCTTGCCTGTTTTTGCCTATCGTCGTCGTCTTCATTCGGTGAGTCCGAAGTGCTCGGACATGGCTCTCAGGAGGGGCTAAATAATGAATGCGCTTGTGGTTCTCCTTATCAGCATCTTGTCGCTGGTGGCGGGTTACTGGTTGTATGCCAGGAGCATCAATCGTGCCGTGATCCAGCCTGATGACAAGAAAGCCACCCCGGCCAAAATGTACATGGACGGTGTGGATTTCACTCCAGCAAATCGTAACGTTCTCTTCGGCTATCAGTTCAAATCCATCGCGGCCCTGGGACCGATCCTTGGGCCTATCATCGCAGTGCAATGGGGCTGGTTGCCCGCCTTGTTGTGGATTGTCCTGGGCACCTTTTTCATCGGTTGGGTGCAGGACTACAGCAGCATCATCATGGGCGTGCGCGAGGAAGGCCAGTCCTTCGGCGCCCTCAGCTATCGCCTGATCTCTCCCCGCTCGCGCGGCATCCTGATCACCTTTATCTACTTCTACCTGTGGCTCATCATGGGCTCCTTCGGCGTCCAGGTCGGCTTCAATCTGTTCACCAACCCGGCCGTCCCCTTGGGTGTGATCCTGGTGATCCTGGTGGGCATCCTGGCCGGCCAGATGACCTACAAGTGGCGGCAGGATATCATCTTGACGTCGGTGATCACGGTGGTTCTGTCGTTCCTGGGCATCTGGATCGGGACGCTGCCGTTTGCCAAGAGCATCATGGCCGCCATCCTGGGCACGGCGAACGGTGCGACCAGCCCAACGCTGTTCCTGCAAGTGACGCAGGCGAAGTTCTTTGGCAGCATGCTGGTGGTGATCATCTGCTACTTCGGCGCGGTGCTGCCCATCTGGCGCTGGGCGCAGCCCATCAACTATGTGTCGTTCTGGATCGTTTTCGCGGGCATCCTGGGCGGCATCCTGGGCCTGCTGATCTGGCGGCCCGGCATGGGCGACTTCCCGGCATTTACCCAGTTCACCATCGGCATCGGCCCGCTCTGGCCCATGCTGTTTGTGACCATCGCATGCGGCGCGATCTCCGGCTGGCACAGCCTTGTGTCATCTTCCGGCACGGCGCGCCAGCTTGAGAAGGAGACGGATGCGCTCTACGTCGGGGGCGGCGCCATGTTCCTGGAGATGGTGTTTGCCACCGTGGCGTTCCTGACCGCGACCGTGGCGTTTGGCAGCTACCAGGGCTACGCGGACGCCGGCGGCGGCGCGGCGGCAGCCAAGGTCTTCTCGGTCGGCCTGGCGACCTTCATGAACAAATGGGGGTTATCGGTAGAATTCGGCACGGCCTACGGCGCGGTCTTCCTGACCCTGATGGCATTGACCATCATGTACCTGGTGGTGCGCTTCATGCGCGTCGCCAGCGCCGAGGCGTTGGGCGACCGGTTCCCGGCCATCAAGAACGTCCATGTCGGCACCAGCATTGCCTTGGCGCTGACGTTGGCGCTGATCTGGCTGGTGCCGTTCCTGCAGATCTGGGCGGTGTTCGGCGCGGCCAACCAGCTGATGGCCTCCTTGGCGCTGTTGCTGGTGACGGCCTGGTTGATGTCCAAGGGCAAGCAGTATCTCTGGACGCTGATCCCCTTCATCTTCATGTTCGTGACCACCATCGCGGCCCTGCTGTACAAAGCCTATGAGGCATTCTTCATCTTCTTGCCCCGGACGGCCGATCCGGCGAAGTGGAAGATCGCCAATGTGGGCGAGTACACTGCTGCTCAGGTTCTCATCGGCGCGATTTGCTTGATCCTGGTGGTCGCTGCTTTCGTCCTGGCCTGGGATGGCATCAAGGCGCTGCGCGGTTATGTGGCCAAGATGCCGGCTAAGGCGGGCGCGAAGGCGTGATCGTTGACGAGGTTAAGGTTAAGGCTGAGGTTAAGGTTCAGCCTCAACCCTAATCTTAGCCTTAGCCTGAAAGTCTATGCCGCCGATTCGTGTTGATGTCATCGCCCCCGTCCCCGAAGGTTGGGGCCTGTGCCAGGCGTGCGAGTTGCTGATGGCGCGCGCCGACCTGGACCAGGCCCCGCCAGCGCGCGGGCTTGACGAGCTGCCGCCTGAATGGCAAGCCGACTTCCAGCGCCTTTCAGCCCTGATCTTCGACCTGGCCGGCCGCTACGGCGATCGGATCATGATCCGGGTTTACGACCCGCGCTCGCTGCAGGGGATGGCGAAGGCGCTGCGCTATCGGGCGCGACGCTATCCGACTTTCGTGGTGGCGAGCCGTGACAAAGTGGTTGGTTGGAATGACGCAGCCTTGGAACAGGCCTTGATCCGGGCTGGAGCAGGCGCCGGTGCGCTGTGAGCGTAGGGGGAGCAGTGACAGGTGATGTGACATCCATGCCGGAGCGCTCCCTGGAGCAGGAGATACGGGCGCGCTTGAAGGCTGCGGCACGGGCGTTGGGCGACATGATCTACGGCGCCACGGTCTACGAGATGGTGCGAGACCTGCGCAAGGAGCGCGGGCAGCTTGAGCATCTTTTCATCCTCGTCGTCTTTGGCGACCTGCTCGGTGTACCGATCTTGCCGCCTTACTACACACTGCGTCTGCTGCCCTATGTTGTGCCGAACATCGCTGGCTGGCGTTACAGTATGTCGCGCGAGAAAGACCTGACCGACATGTGCGATCAGGATTTTACGTGATATAGAGAGGTTTTCTGATGCCCGAAGAGAAAAAGAGACGCGGTTTGCTTGACGGCTTCAAGAGCGTGTTGTATGGCATGGCTGGCCATGACATGGCCCGCTATGCCCTCAAGACGCGCGGCAGCATGGAGCATCTGTTCATTTTGATCACCATGGGTGATCTGTTGGGCATCCCCATCCTGCCTCCTTACTACAGCTTGCGGCTGCTGCCCTACGTTGTGCCGCAGATTTCCACCTGGAAGCGCCGCATGTTACGGGAGAAAGACCTGACCGACGCGCTAGCGTAGCTGGAAGCCAGAAACTGGACGCTGGAAGCTACTTCGATCCAGTAGCTAGCATCCAAAAATGGAGCGACTCATGTCACTGAGAAAAGTCTTTGAGCAAAACCCGGACCGCCGTTACATCATGTTCGGCGGTAAGGGCGGGCTGGGCAAGACCACGTTTAGCGCCGCGACCGCCTACTGGCTTGCCAAGCAGGGCTACAAAGTGTTGGTGTTTTCGGTCGACCCGCAGGCCAGCTTGTCCGATATTTTCAAGCAGGATATTTTCGGCAAGGGCCCGGTCGAGATCATGCCGAACCTGTTTGCCCAGGAGATCGACGCAGATCACCGCATCCGCGAGTACCAAAACGAGATCCGCCAGAAGATCTTGGATATGTACGGCATGGACAAGGTCCCGGAGGAGATCGAGAACTACATCCAGGCCGCCGCGGCCGAGCCGGCGATGGAGGAGAGCGCTATCTTCGATGAGGTCGTGGATATCGTGGTCAGCGGGAGCTACGATTATTACATCTACGACCTGGTGCCGTTGGGCCATGCGCTGTACTATTTGAGCATGGCATCGGTCTACGATCAGTGGATCGACAAGATCACGGCGCTGCGGACCGAGATGGAGGAGTACGCCAAGGTCGCGGCTGTGATGCAGCGGAACAAGGAAACCGAGGAGGACCAGATCCTCAGGGAGTTGCAATATATCAAGCACCGCATCAACACGTCGTCGGGCATCCTGACCGATAAGCAGAAGACGGCGTTTTTCTTCGTGCTGGTACCCGAGGAGATGATCATCCTGGACACCAAGAAGGCCGCCGAGTTGTTCGCCAAGTTCGACGTGCCGTTAGCCGGCTACATCGTTAACCGAGTCATCCCGGCCGAGCTGGCGCAGCAGGATATCCCCGATTACCTCCGCAACCGGATGGAGATGCAGCGGGGCTACCTGGGCAAGATCGGCGAAGTCTTCGGCAAAGAGGTGCTGACTCGGGTGCCCGAGTTCGAGCGCGACATCACCGGTTTGCCGATGATCGAGCGCATGGCCGCCGCCTTGTTCGGCGAGAGCGTCTGAGGAGGTGAGCCATGATCGAACAAACGATGCGCGGTTATCTTGTGGCGAACCCACGCCTGAAGTATGTCTTCTTCGGCGGTAAAGGCGGGGTGGGGAAGACGGTGCTGGCCGGCACCTCCGCCTTGTGGCTGGCGGGCCAGGGCAAAAAGACGCTATTGGCCTCGACCAACCCTGTGCACTCCCTGTCCAGCATGTTGGACCAGAACGTCTTTGGCAGAGTCACGCCGGTCAACGGGGTGCCCAACCTGTCGGCCCTGGAGATTGACACCAAGGAGACCATCGAGAAGTCCAAGAAGGAGATCCGCGAGAAGATCGAGTGGTTCCTCAAGTTTGCCGAGATCAAGACGCAGGCGGACGCGTTCGTGGAATCGGCTACCATGAACCCGGCCTTTGAAGAATCGGCCATGTTCGAGAACATGATCGATCTGATGTTCGAGGACAAATACGAGGCCTACGTCTTCGACACCGCGCCGACGGCCAACGCCCGCCGCCTGCTCGGCATGTCCAGCGTCTACTCCATGTGGGTCAACAAAATGGTGCAGAGCCGTGAAGAGGCGGCTTCGCTGCGCGACCTGCTTTCCTACAGCAAGCGCAAACAGCAGAAGGACCCCCTGATGGACTACCTGCTGAAGCTGCGCGAGCGCATGGCGCGGGCGAAAGTGCTGCTGACGGACGACAGCCTCACCTCGTTCTTCTTCGTGACCCTGCCCGAGGCGCTGCCCATCGCGGTGATCACGCGCTTCATCAACTGGTTCCACGAGTTCGGCATCCCAGTTGGCGGCGTGATCGTAAACATGCTGATTGACAAGGCCAGCGTCGGGCCGGACGCGCCGGATTTCGTCAAAAACCGGGTGGCGATGCAAGCCGAGCACATGGAGACGGTCTGGCAGGAGTTTGATGGCATGGTGCGTGCCCTGCTGCCGCTGTATGAGACCGAGGTGCGCGGCACTGCCATGCTGAAGCGGATGGCGGAGCAGTTGTTCGCGTAGGTGGGACTGGATTCGAGGCTTCAGCCGGTTTCACGGTTGTGCGAAAGACCGCCTGATCCTAGAGGAGGCTTCGCACAGGCTCGAATCCAGAACCTTATAGGGTTAGTAGTTTTCCCAGGGCGGCCCACAGCTCTGTCATGGGCCGCTTTTCTATGCCTTGCAGTCGGAAGAAAGCCACCAGGTGTGGGCTGCGAGGCCGCAGTGAGAGCCGCTCGACGGCCGCGCCGTACTCGTCCAAGAATCCCGCCACGCGGCGGACCAGAACCTTGTCCGGCGCGACGCGCGTGGCCAGGCCCAGGCCGTGCGGCAGCTCGGTCCAGTGCCACGGGACCGTCCCGGCCGCCTTGTCCAACTCCGCGCGCAGCCGGCCGTGCAGCGGCACGATGGTCACGTCCTGGGCCGGCGCCGTCCGCAGGTCGCCGCGTAGCGACACCAGATCGCGCTTGCGCTGCAGTAACTCGACGATCCACAACGGCGTGAACTCACGCGTCAGCAGGAAGTAGTTGATCTGGAGCTGGCGGAACGGCGGCCGCGTCTCGGCCACGGTGACCTCGGCTCCCGAGTTCATGGAGCGGATCCACCGCCACGCCACGCGGCCGCCCAGCTTGCCCAGCCCGGCCTGGATCCATGTGCCGATGGCCTTGCTGCGCTGCCGGTTCAGCCCAACGCCGGCCAGATAGCCGACCACCAACGCGATCAGGATGATCCACAGGAGCCTCTCGGTCCCCGTAGCGGGCACTAACGACATACTGGTCTCCTCTGTGCGCGATGCTATGCTTTGACGAAGATGAAAGCCAGGCGGATCACCGTGAAGACGCCCAACGCCGCGATGATGCCGCCGATCAGCTTGTCTTCCATGCCTACAAAGAACGCCAGCGAACCAAATAACACTGTCCACCAGATGCCGCTGCCAATGGTGACGGCGAAGCCCAACGCAGTAAGTATGATGAGCGGGATCAGCATTCTCTCCTCCTTCGGGTGGGCGTCACTGGGTCAGGCATTTTGTCTGGACCTGGATTATACCATACGAACCGGTGATCGTTGAACCTGCGCGGCGTCATTGACAGTTTGGCTGTACCTGTGATAAACTCCCGCCTGTAATCAAGCTGATAGCCGCTGGATGAGCAGCGTGAGAGAGCATCCGCTCCATGGAGGAGCCGGATCGCCGAAGGGGCACCTCGACCGGCCGCCGGGACCGGCGAGCAATCTCTCAGGTCACCACATCGCGCTGGGACAGCACTCTGGAAAGTTTCGCCGTGGGCAGACAAACCAGGTTTCTCCGCCCACCGTGAACACCGACGGGGCAAACCCCCTTTTGCCGCAGGAGCAGGCCGGGTGGGTAATCTCTCAGGTTGCCAGACAGAGACGGGATCCGGACAACCTTTGTCCGCGATGCCCGTTTTTTGTTGACCAACTACCAGTTTTCAGGCTCAAGGGGGTCACAGACCGGCCAGGAACACACTGGCTCACCAATCTACCAATCTTACCAGTTTACCAATCTACCAACACACCAGGAGAGAAACCATGACCTACAAGTTCGACCCGAATGCGAAGTATGCCAAGAGCCACGAGTGGGCCCGCCTTGAAGGCGATGTCGCTGTGTTGGGTGTGTCAGACTACGCCCAGCATCTGTTGTCGGATATCGTCTATGTGGAGCTGCCGGAGGTGGGCGACACGGTCACCAAGGGCGAGAGCATGGGCACTGTCGAGTCAGTGAAGGCCGCCGAGGATGCGTACGCACCCATGAGCGGTGAGGTAGTCGAGGTCAACACGGCCCTGGAGGACAATCCGGAATGGGTGAACGAAGACCCCTATGGCAAGGCTTGGCTGGTTAAAGTGACGCCGAGCGACCTGGGCGAGCTGGCTGACCTGATGGATGTGGCGACTTACGAGGCCTATGTCCAGGAAGAGGAAGAGAAGGGCGGGCATTAATGAACTATATCCCCAACACCGACGCCGATCGCGCCGAGATGCTGGCGACGGTCGGCCTGGCGTCGGTGGCAGACCTGTTCCACGATGTGCCGGAGAAGTTCCGCTTTCCGGAGCTGGCGCTGCCGCCGGCGCTGTCCGAGATGGAAGTGCTCAGCGAACTGAATGCCCTGGCCGACGAGAACGAGGCTCTGACCCACGTGAGCTGCTTCCTGGGCGCGGGCGCATATAACCATTTTGTGCCCAGCCTGGTGGATTCCTTGATCCGCCGCGGCGAGTTCTACACCGCCTACACCCCCTATCAGCCCGAGATCAGCCAGGGCACCCTGCAGGCGCACTTCGAGTACCAGTCCATGATCTGTGCCCTGACCGGCATGGAAGTCGCCAACATCTCGCACTACGACGGCGGCACCGCAGTAGCCGAGGCGGTGATCATGGCGCTGCAGGTGAGCCGGGGCAAGCGCTGCAAGGTGCTGCTGAGCTCCACGCTGCACCCGGAGTACCGCGAGGTGGTCCACACCTACATCCAGGGCATGTGCGTCGAGGCGACGGGCGAGGACGCGCCCCTGGGTGATCTGGCCGCGCTGGCCGGCCTGGTGGACAAAGAGACCGCCTGCATCATCGTGCAGAACCCCGACTTCCTGGGCCGGCTCTACACCCCGGCCGAGATGCGGGCGCTGGCCGATGCCGCGCACGCGGCCGGCGCGCTGTTCGTCGTCTCTGTGGATCCCATCAGCCTGGGCCTGTTCGTGCCGCCGGGCGAGTACGGCGCCGACATCGTCACCGGTGAGGGCCAGCCCATGGGCAACGCGCTGAGCTTCGGCGGGCCGTACCTGGGCTTCTTCGCCATGAAGTTGGGCGATGTGCGCAAGTCGGCCGGCCGCATCGCGGGGCAGACGGTGGACACCGAGGGCCGCCGCGGCTTCGTGCTGACCCTCAGCACGCGCGAGCAGCACATCCGTCGCGACAAGGCCTCGTCGAACATCTGCTCCAACCAGGCACTGAACGCGCTGGCGGCCGCGATCTACATGGCGACCATGGGCAAGTACGGCCTCAAGACCGTGGCCGAGCTGAGCTATCACAAGGCGCATTACGCCGCGCAGTTGATTGCCGCGCTGGATGGCTACGACGTCGGCTCGAGTGGCCCGTTCTTCAAGGAGTTCGTGGTGCGCTGCCCGCAGCCGGTGGCCCTCACCAACCGGATCTTGCTGGACGAATATGGCATCGTGGGCGGCTATGACCTGGGCAAGGACTATCCTGCCCTCCAGGATCACATGCTGCTGTGCGTCACCGAGATGAACAGCCGCGCCGAGATCGAGGCGCTGGCCGAGGCGTTGGGCGACATCGCGGGTATGGACGCCGACGAGCTATCCCTGTGGACCGAGGAGGTGGCCGATGACTGAGCCACTCATCTACGACATCTGCCACCCTGGCCGCCGCGCGGTGAGCCTGCCCGCGTGCGACGTGCCCGAAAGCCCGCTGCCCCTGGACGCGCTGCGGGCCGAGCTGCCCATGCCCGAAGTGTCGGAGATTGATGTGATCCGGCACTACACCCGGCTGTCGCAGCTCAATCATAGCATTGACACCGGCTTCTACCCGCTGGGCTCGTGCACCATGAAGTACAACCCCAAGGTGAACGAGGCCGCGGCGCGCATCCCCGGCTTCGCCGCGCTGCACCCGCTGCAGGCGGTAGAGGACGTGCAGGGCGCGATGGGGCTAATCTATGGCCTGCAGGAGATGCTGGCCGAGATCGCCGGCTTCGCCGCGGTCACGCTGCAGCCGGCCGCGGGCGCGCACGGCGAGCTCACCGGCGTGCTGATGATGCGCAAGTACCTGTACGACCGCGGGGAGACCGGGCGCACCGTGATCCTGGTGCCCGACTCCGCGCACGGCACCAACCCGGCCACGACCTCCATGTCGGGCCTCAAGGTGGTCGAAGTGCCGTCGGACAAGCGGGGCAACGTGGACCTGGAGGTGCTGCGGGCGCTGATCGCCAAGCACGGCCCGAACCTGGTGGGCTTGATGCTCACCAACCCCAACACCCTGGGCCTGTTCGACGAGAACGTGGAAGAAGTGGTGCGGCTGGTGCACGAGGCCGGCGGTCTGGTCTACGGCGACGGCGCCAACTTCAACGCGATCCTGGGCATCGCCAAACCGGGCGAACTCGGCTTCGACGTGATGCACTACAACCTGCACAAGACCTTCTCGACCCCGCACGGCGGCGGCGGGCCCGGTTCCGGTGCGGTCGGCGTGGCCGCGCACCTGGCCGACTACCTGCCCGGCCCCATCGTGGTGAAGGATGACGAGGATATGTACCGCTGGCAGATGCCCGCGCAGACTATCGGCCGCGTCAAGACCTTCTGGGGCAACTTCGGCGTGCTGGTGCGCGCGTACACCTACATCCGCATGCACGGCGCCGAGGGGCTGCGCCAGGTCAGCGAGAACGCGGTGCTGAACGCCAACTACCTGCAGGCCCGGCTGCGGGGCGCCTATCCCATCCCGCACGGCGACCGCACCTGCATGCACGAGTTCGTGGCCCAGGGCATCCTCAAGGACGCGCCCGACATCCGAACCATGGACATCGCCAAGCGGCTGATGGACTTCGACTTCCACCCGCCCACGGTCTACTTCCCGCTCATCGTGCCCGAAGCGCTGATGATCGAGCCGACCGAGACGGAGAGCAAGGAGACGTTGGACGCGTTCGCGGACGCGCTGATCCGGATCGCCGCAGAGGCCGTGACCGATCCCGACCTGCTGAAGACCGCGCCGCACAACACGCCGCTCAAGCGGCTCGACGAGGTGAAGGCGGCGAAGGATCTGGTGCTGAGTTATGCGCCGGGGTGTGGGTGATACGGGAGACGCGCTGCAACTTGACGGAATGTTCGTGATAATGCACGAACCGTGATGGTGCTTGGAGGGCCTCTTGTCGGCAGGGTACGACGAGAGGCCCTTTTTATCTGGTCATAGCGACAGCAAGTACTGATATCAGCCTGGAAGATGTCTTGCAGTGCAGCCTCGGCTGACATGGTTCCGACGGAGGAAGATACTTGGTTTCACCGGCTGGCCCACTTGTCGATCCTCTCTCCGGCGCGGCCTCTCACGCCCCCGGCCGCTTCTACTGGTAGGGCCCGCCGCGGCTCAGTGACAGCGAGCCCGGGACAAGAAGGTAGGTGGTCTGCGGCGAGCTGGCCAGCAGATCGTCCTGTAGCTGGTGACGCCAAGTGGTGGCCAGCTCGTCGGCACTAGAGCCAAATTCGTCGACCATCCTGCCTCCCATGGCGCCCAGTCCTGCGGAGAGCGCGGTCTTCTTCCACGAGAAGTCGCAGTTTAAAACTCCTGTGGTCGCAGTACCCACCGTGTTGCCGAATGCCCCTGAGGCGACATTCCTGTAACGACCGAGTTTCGCAGCTACGCCGAGGGGACCCAGCGCTGCTGCGGCAGCCCCCCCGGCGGCGCCGCCGATCGCGGCGTTGCCCACCTTGCCCCAATCGATGCCCTGACCGCTCTTCATTTGGGAAACAAGCTCCAGCCCGCCCTCGATTCCGGCGCCCAATAGCGCACCGCCCACGATGTGCCAACCCCTGCCGTGGGGATCGGTGTAAGCAAACGGGTTGTTGGCCACATAGGCGTACGGGTTTGGATCCCCCGCCAGGCGCGCCGGATCGCGGCTGATGAAGCGGCCTGCTGTCGGATCGTAGTAGCGCGCCCGGTAGAAGTAGAGCCCGCTCTCCTCATCGTACTCGCGCGCGGTGAAGCGCAGCGGGTTGGCGACGCTGCCGGAGCTGCTGAGCAGGTTGCCCCACGGATCGTAGCGGTAGGATGCCACCAGGTTGCCGGCTTCATCCGTCAGGCCGCGTACGCTCCCCAGCCGGTCCAGCAGGTAACTGTAGGTTTGGCCGCCGCGCCACATGGTGATCGGCCGGTCCAACCCGTTGTAGGTGTAGCTGGCCAGCACGGCGCCGGATGCGTCTAGCTCCTGCGCCAGCATGTCGCCCGCGTAGACGTAGTAGATCGTCGTGCCGTCCGGCTTGCGCTTGCTGATGCGTCGCCCGGCGTCGTCGTAGGCGTAGGCGCTGTAGCCGCCGGCCGCGTAATCAATGCGCACCAGCCGGCCCTGGCCGTCCCAGGTGAAGGTGTCGGTGGCGCCGCTCCGGTTTCGGCTCAGCAGGTTACCGGCCGCGTCGTAGGTGTAGCTGGCGCCGTCGGAGCTGCCGGTCAGCCGGCCGCCGGCGTCATAGGCGAAGGTGACTCCGCCGGCCGCGGTGCGGTTACCCGCCGCGTCGTAGCCGTAGCTGGCGTTCAGGCCGAGGCCGGTCGCGCTGGTCAGGCGATTGTTCGCGTCGTAGCCGTAGCTGAAGTTGCCGCCCTGGGCCGAGCTGACAGCGGTCAGGTTGCCGGCCGCATCATACGCGTAATCCTCAACCAGGAGCAACCCCTGCGTGGTGCTGATCGCCAACCGGGTCACCTGACCGGCCGCATCATAGGTGTAGCTGTAGTCCAGCCCCGCGCCTGCTGACGGCGAACGCGACAACAGCCGGCCCGATGCGTCATAGGCATAAGCCAGGGTGTAGGTGGCGTAGCCGTTGCTGCTGAGCGATGTGAGCTGACCGGTGGCGTCATAGTCGAAGTGCTGCGACTGCGCGGCGTTGTTGTTGCTGGCGACGCGGATGCCGCTGAGCCTGCCGTCACCGGGCAGCAGGTAGGCGGGGCTATACGGCGTGAAAACCACCCCGTCGCTCACCGCCACGCCCTGGCCGGTCGGGTTGAGCGTGGGATGGTACGGCCCGCTGGCCGCGCCCCAGTAGCAGCCGGTCGCGCTGATGCCGCCGGAGGCCGGCGAGGTGTTCCGGATGCCGTAGCCAGCGATTTCCGCCAGCGTGCAGGCCGTGACCGCCGTGCCGACGCCCTGGGAGACGTAGATGCCGTCGGAGCTGGAGCGGCGGACGGTGATGTGGTCGAGGGCGGGGGCGCTCTGGTAGATGGAGAGCGTGCCGGAGCCGCCCTGGCCGCCGCCCTCGAGGGTGACGTAACTGAGCTGCGAGGCGTTGCTGTCGCCGGCTGTACCGCCGCCGATCTGCAGGTAGCCCCATGCGCCGGAGTCGCCGGGGGTGGCGGAGGTGAAGGTGATGGGTGCGCTGGCGGTGCCGATGGCCTTCAACACGCCGTTGACGACCACGGAGTAGCCGTTTCCCATGACCACGGTGGCGCCGGGTTCGATGGTGAGCGTTACGCCGTCGGCCACCGTCAGGTAGTAGCCCACGCGGTGGGCTGCGCCGTTGAGCTTGGGCCAGGTGAGGTTGGCGGTCACGGTGCCGCCGGTCCACCACACCTGGTCGAGGCCATTGCCGGCAGCGCTGATGTTGGTCAGGACAGTGTCGGCGCGCAGGCGGGCCGCCACCCCGTTGCCGCTCAGCGTCAGGTTGGCCAGCGTGTTGCGGGGTCCGCCGCTGCCCGCGATCTCGATGCCGTCGCCGGCGTTATCCTCCAACGTGGCAGTGTCGAGCGTGAAGCCTGCACCCCCGCTGGCCTGGGAGACGTAGATGCCGTCGGAGCTGGAGCGGCGGACGGTGATGTGGTCGAGGGCGGGGGCGCTCTGGTAGATGGAGAGCGTGCCGGAGCCGCCCTGGCCGCCGCCCTCGAGGGTGACGTAACTGAGCTGCGAGGCGTTGCTGTCGCCGGCTGTACCGCCGCCGATCTGCAGGTAGCCCCATGCGCCGGAGTCGCCGGGGGTGGCGGAGGTGAAGGTGATGGGTGCGCTGGCGGTGCCGATGGCCTTCAACACGCCGTTGACGACCACGGAGTAGCCGTTTCCCATGACCACGGTGGCGCCGGGTTCGATGGTGAGCGTTACGCCGTCGGCCACCGTCAGGTAGTAGCCCACGCGGTGGGCTGCGCCGTTGAGCTTGGGCCAGGTGAGGTTGGCGGTCACGGTGCCGCCGGTCCACCACACCTGGTCGAGGCCATTGCCGGCAGCGCTGATGTTGGTCAGGACAGTGTCGGCGCGCAGGCGGGCCGCCACCCCGTTGCCGCTCAGCGTCAGGTTGGCCAGCGTGTTGCGGGGTCCGCCGCTGCCCGCGATCTCGATGCCGTCGCCGGCGTTATCCTCCAACGTGGCAGTGTCGAGCGTGAAGCCTGCACCCCCGCTGGCCTGGGAGACGTAGATGCCGTCGGAGCTGGAGCGGCGGACGGTGATGTGGTCGAGGGCGGGGGCGCTCTGGTAGATGGAGAGCGTGCCGGAGCCGCCCTGGCCGCCGCCCTCGAGGGTGACGTAACTGAGCTGCGAGGCGTTGCTGTCGCCGGCTGTACCGCCGCCGATCTGCAGGTAGCCCCATGCGCCGGAATCGCCGGAGGTGGCGGAGGTGAAGGTGATGGGTGCGCCTGCAGTGCCGATAGCCTTCAACACGCCGTTGACGACCACGGAGTAGCCGTTGTTGACCACGACCGTCACACCGGGCTCAACGGTCAAGGTTACGTTGTCCTGCACCGTCACGTAGTTGGTGACCACGTAGGGGCTGCCGGCCAGGGTCCAGGTCGTGTCCACCGAGATGGTGCCGCCCACGTTGGTGTCCGGCCCGTAAGGGCCGTTCTCGGCGCGCCGTTCGACGTAGGGCCCGGTATCCACCGGCGCCTCGGGGGCGAGCGGTGCTTCTGCCGGGGTCTCTGCCTCGGCGACAGCTTCCTTCACCAGCTCATCCGCCTGGCTCGGCTCCGCCAGAGCTTCGGGCGGAGATGCAGGTGCATCTGGCTCCTGTGTGACCGGTGGTTCAGCGGAGGTCTCGGCTGCCGCTGGGAGCGGCGCGCTGGATGGGATGGCCCCTGCGCCGCCGTAGGCGTAGTCCACCGTCACGCTCAGCGGCAGGCCCGCGGCTAACTGTTGCTTGCGCAAGGGGTAGCCGAGCGCATCAGGGATGTGCGTCACGGTGGTGGCCAGCGTGCCGTCGTCCACCCCGGTCACCTGGTCCAGGTCGTCGTAGGCGTAGGTCACGGTCGGCCCGCCCGCCACCGTCTTCTGCACCGGGCGGTTCGCCGCGTCGTAGCTCCATACTGTCGTCTTGCCGTTGGCGTCGGTGAAGCCGGTCAGGTTGCCCAACGGGTCGTAGGCGTAGGTCTCCTGTCCGCCGTCGGCGTAGGTGGCGCCTGTCCTACGGTTGAGCGCATCGTAGGTGTAGTTGATGCCCCGGCCGGTGGGGTCTGCGATCTGTGCCAGGTTTCCCTCGGCATCGTAGGTCAGGGTAGTGCGGCCGTTGAGAGCGTCCACGGTTGCAGTCAGGCGGTTCAGGGCGTCGTACTCCGGCGTGACGGCGTTGCCGAGCGCGTTGGTGGCCCGCGTCAGGCGGCCCGCGTCGTCGTAAGCCATGGTTGTGGTGCGCCCCAGGGAGTCGGTGACGGACGTGATCTGGCCGCGGTCATCGTAGGTCATGCCGGTGGTGCGGCCCAGCGGGTCGGTGACGGCGAGTAGCTGGCCGTGGCTGTCGTAGGTCATCTGATAGGTCTGCCCCAGCGCATCGGTCATGCTCTTCAGATTGCCGGCCGCGTCGTACGTGAACGTCGAGTCGCTTCCGTCGGAGCCGGTGGCTCGGCTCACCTGGTCGAAGGGGCCTTTTCGCTCGTAGGCCATGTTCGTCGCAGCCAGCGTCTCGATGAGGTTGCCGTAGGCGTCGTAGAAAGCGGCCGACGGCGGGTGCGTCTGGGACGCGGGCTGGAGCTGCTCGTTGTAGGTGGTGGTGGCCGTGTACACGCCGTTAAAGCGCATGACGGGGTTGAAGCGATCGTCCAGCGTCGTGACGGTCCGCGTGCCGTTGTCGGCCTGTACGGTCACCTCGGAGCCGGCGTAGGCGAGGGTCATCTGGCTTCCGGTGGGCCACGTGCGGCTCAGCAGGCGGCCCTGGTCGTCCAACACGTAAGACGTCGCCGCCCCGCGCCGGTCGGTGTGGCTCGTCATCATGCCGCGGGCGTCGTAGGCGAAGGTCTCCCGCACGCCGAGCGGATCGGTGAAGGCGGTCAGCCGCCCCGCCGCGTCGTGCTCCAGCAGATAGGCGCGCCCGGCGCTGTCGTCAATGCGGCTCAGCCAGCCGTTGGCGTCGTAGGTGTAGTCGAAGGTGTTGCCGCTGGTGTCGGTGATGCGCTTGATGCGGGTGGTGAGGCCCCAGCCGCCAACGGGCACGGTCTTGCCGTTGCTTTCGTAGAGCAGCAGTTGGAAGTTGCCGTAGCGGTCGGTGATGCGCTCCAGGCGGCCGTCTGCGTTATAGCGCACCGAGGATCCGTCACGGAAGGCACGCGTCCAGGCGCCATCGGCATTGTGCGTCAAGGTGCTGAAGTCGCCGGTTGGCGGCAGGTAGCTGTCCCCATCCAGCGTGAAGTTCACCTGGCTGCTGTCTCCCTCGACGATCGTCACCCATTGGCCGCGGTTAATCAGCAGCGTGTCGTGGCCACTGAACCAACCCAGGCCGAAGGGGGACAGGTCGTTGCGTGTGACCCGTACGGGCCACGGCATGTCGGTGTAGAAGTAGGCATATCCCGGGTAGCATGGCGACCCTCCCGGGGGACAGCTCTGCCGGAAACCGTACCGGGCGGTAAGCACGCCATCATAGATGCCCGGCGGGCTCGCCGGCGTCGGCGCGAAGCTGGCGTATACGTCCTGGCCGGTCCCGCTAGCCGTGAAGCCGGCGCCGGTGAAACGCCAGTCGCTGGTGTGGGGCGGCAGGTAGCCCGGCGCTACGCCCAGGGTGGTGGATATCTCCACCCGGTTATGCATCAGGCTGGAGCGATACTTGGCCACTACCTGTGTTGGCAGGCCGCCCAGGCTAGGCAGCCCCAGGGTGCCGACACGCTGGGTCAGCTCGCCGCTGGCAAAGTTGATGCCCGAGCCGCACTCTTGCTCAGATGGCGCGCAGTTGTCATTGTTGTAGGGCGAGTTCGGATCGCCTGGGTAGGGCTGCCCCTGCACGGGCGCGCCACCCTCCAGGGGCGGCGGTGCGGCGAAGCCGTAGGCGCTGAAGTGGGGCAGGGTGGCGCGCAGCCCCTTCTTGCCGCCGCCCAGGTCCACCACCTCAGCGGGCACCGGCTCGCCCCAGCGGGCTTCCTTCTCCAGCCAATAGTAGCAGTAGAGGCCGTCCTCCCAGTTGTAACCCACCGGTAACGGGCCATCGTAGTCAATGGTCCAGACTGCGTCGCCAGTGAACGTCGTGCCGTCCGGCTCGAACATCACGAACCCGATCGGCACCTCGCCGTTGCGGAAGGGGCCGGGGAGAGCATCATAGTCGCCTACTGCTTCGTCCACAGGCAGCACGGTGAGGCGTACTGCCTTGGTGGTCGTCACCGCGCCGGACGCGAAGACAACTTTGGTGGTGCCTGCGCTGTTGGTCGCTGTGCCGCCGGCCGCGCCGATAGCGGTGACCGTGGCTTCCAGCGGCACCAACTCCACCGTCTCGACCGTCAGCGGAGTGAACGGTTGGACACTGATAGTTCGGTTGGCGAAAGTATACCCGTTGGCGAACATCACCAGGGTGTAGTCGCCTGGGGGCAGGGGGAGGGTGTAGCGGCCCTGGCTGTCGGCGGTGGCTTCGAAGCTGGTGTCCACCGCGCGGACGCGCGCGCCGGCGATCGGCAGCTTCGTGCTAAAGGAGAGAATCGCGCCGGTGACATTGCCTTCCGTGTCCAACGGCTGCGGCGTCACCAGGATGGTTGCCTGTACCGCAGGGTTGGCAGCATCGGTGACAGCCACATTGCCGGGCGTCGTGAAGGTGCGCTGCACGCTGGCGCCTGGGGAGAGGACGATCGTCTCCTGCGCGGTGGGGGATCTTGGCTGCGCAACTGTCGTTCCGGCCGTGGCTGTGGCCCCGGCGCCTGCGCGCAGCACCAGGGGCAAATACACCCGGCGTTGCGGATCTGGTGGGGGTGGTGTGTCCCCGGTGGCGAGCACGATGCTGCGGGCTACCGTGTCCTGATTGATGAAGGTCACTGGGGTGTTCACGGTCACTTCGATCACGTCCGGCTGGATGCCGGCGGCGGTGATCACGACCGTGTTGGGCGACGCCAGCAGCAGCCTGGCGGCGTTGGCGCGCGCCTCGGGGCCGGACGAGACCTCGGCAGTGCGCGTCCCGGTAAGGGTCGCTGATTGGCTCGGGACCGGCGCAGCCAGGGACACAGGCTGGAGCACGAGGCTCAGCAGCAGGACAAGTGTCGGGATGAGACGCAACCAGAAATCGGTTCGGTGAGACATCCTGGGTTCCTCCATCAACGTTTCTTTAGTCAACGGTCAATTCAACAGCCGCCATCTCATGGGTGGGTAGGTCCGGCGCGGGGCGATTGAGCGCAAACTCCGCAAAGCTTTGCGATACATCGCCGTAAAGCAGGCGGGCAGTCAACTTGTAAGGGCCGCGGGCCGGGTCGGGTGGCAGCACGGTGTAAGGGATTATTCGGGTTTCCAGGGGATCCAGTGTTGTGTCATCAAGCACTTGCGTAGCGACCCAGAAGCGGTGCAACTCGACAGGCCGGCCGGATGCATCCCCAAGCACCTTGCGAAACTGGATCGTATCGGGCGTCAGCGCGCCGTAAGCATCGAACCCGCCCGTTTGCCAGATGATGAGCCCGGTTGCATCGCGCAGCGTGACCTCCAGCCACACCTGACGGAGGTCGGCGGCTCCGGTGGGCAATTTGTGGCCGGCCCCGCGATTGGTGACGCTGACAGTGACGCGCCACGGGTCTCCTCGTTGGAGATCGAGCGCGAGCTCGGCGGCCGTGCGCAGCAGCGCGGTGTCGTTTCCCGTGCCCGGCAGCGAGCTGGGTGCGCCAGGGATGCCGCCGTGCGCGGCGACAGCGCCAACGAGGCCGCGATCCGATCGACGGGCAGCAACTTTGGGCATATGGCACGATTGGCAGGTCTTGCCCTGGGCAGGATAGGGGCTGGCAAGCCATTCGTCGTAGGTGGGCTCGAGGGGCGTGCCGGCTTCGGTGTACAGGTTGTGGCAGGCGCCGCACAACGCGGCGTCGGCGAGCACCTGGGGCGCCCTCTGGGCCTTGTGCCGGTCGGGTGCAGCGTGCAGCGCCAACTGGCCGAAGGCATGCTCGGGCAGCTCTGCTGTACCCGGTTGCAGGGCCAGGTTGCCGTTGTTGGGTGGTGTGCCGACCGTGACAGCCGCATGGCAGACCACACACGTTACCCCCTCAGCCGCAGCATCGCTGAGGGGCAGGTGGACACCCAACGCGCGCGACTCATAGGCCTTGTTGCTGCTGCCAACAGGCTGCTGACCCACGCTGATCTCTACCTCGCCGCGCATCAGCCCAACCGGGTTATGGCAAGCTGCGCAGTAGCGGACCGCTTCCACCCCCCGCTCCTCGATGAAGAGCGTGGCGACGGCGAGGTAGTATTCATCGGTGACGGATTGGGCATGGATTGAAGAACGCCACTGTGCTGAGATGTCGGTGTGGCAGTCAGCACAACTGCCGACCATTGGGAGCTCAGTTCCGATCATCGTTGCATGACTGATGGAAACTACGGCTTGTGGCGCTAGCACGGGTGTCATCGTCCTGGACGCTGCGCTGGGCGCGATCACCGAGATGACCAGAACCGTTGGCAGGAGCAGGCCGGCGCGCCAGATCGGGCCAACCGGCTGGGGAACTCTCCTCGAAAAACGTCCGATCGCGTACCGCCTGATACGCCACAGGGCGTGCATGACAAGCAACACCACCAGCGCATAAGTACTTACGCTGTGCGCCTTGCGCAGTGGGGTCACATCGGTGCCCCAAAGCAGCGCGATCCCTGAGACGGCCAGCAGACCCAATATGGTGGTGACAAGGTAGCCAAGCGAAGCGTTGGAGTGGCGGCTGACCGACACTCGTCGTGACCACCAATGGCCGGCGAGAAATGCAGTCACGACGCCTGCGCTGCCGAACGCGGCAGCAAGATGGAGGACCAGTAGAGGGATGGGGGCAAGATCCAGGCTGAGGCCGGTCAGCGCGGCGATAGCGATGAGCGCCACTGCGCCAGCCAGCAGACGGTGGGATATTGCACGGTACAACGGCGTCTCCAAAGCAGTAGGTCAGTCATTGCAAGGATGGATCAACGTGATAGGCCGGAATTTGTCTATTATTTGTACAGTAGTAGTCCGACTTAAGGTAAGGGGTGTCATTGTATTGTTCTGTGGTTTGGCTTCCATTCCGAGCCTTTCGGCGTGTGGGCTGTCTGTCGCAGGCGATCGGGTTTCTTGCGCGCGTTGCTTCTTGCTTGTATGCTTACTGGAGTTGTCGAAATGCACCTGATTCTTTGGACGAGATGCCGCGAAACGGGATCCGAGGGCGTCATTGAACGAGGAGACTACTGTGCCTGAACTGCCCGATCTTGCAATCATCCACGAATACCTGGCCGCGCGGCTGCCGGGGACGGCCATCGCGTCCGTCCAGGTGCGCCGGCCGCTCATTGTGCGCAACCTGCTGGGCGACGACCTGGCCGCGCAGTTGGTCGGCCGCGCCTTCGCTGACGTGCGCCGCCGCGGCAAGTTCCTGCTGTTTGGGCTGGACGACGGCGCGATGCTGGTGGTCAACCCGATGCTGGCGGGCCGGCTGCGCTACGGCGAGCCACTCGCGCGCGACCGGGCGCGCGATGCGCTGGTTCTCGGTCTGGCCGATGGCCGCGAGCTGCGCTACCACGACGCGGAGGACATGGGCAAGATTTACCTGACGCGCGACCTGGGCCAGGTGCCGACGTTCCTCGACCTGGGGCCGGACGCGGATGATCCGGCGTTGAGCCTGGACGCCTTTTGTGAGCGGCTGTGGGCGCATCCGGGCGAGATCAAGGGCATCCTGACCAACCAGGCGTTCGTGGCCGGCATCGGCAACGCCTGCGCCGACGAGATCTGCTGGTGCGCGGGCATCTATCCCTTCCGCCGCCGCGCCAGCCTGGACGCCGGGGAGACCGAGAGGCTCTACCGCTGCATGAGGGCGGTGCTGGCGAAGGCGGTCGAGCGCCTGCGGGAGCGGGTGGGGGACGCCATTGACGTGGAGGTGCGCGACTTCCTGGCCGTTCACGGCAAGGCCGGCGACCCGTGCCCGCGCTGCGGCGGCCCTATCAGCGAGGTGACGCGCGAACGTCGCGCCACCCACTTCTGTCGCCACTGCCAGCCGGGGCTGCTGGTCGGGGCGGATCGGCGGTTGTAACGCAATCCTCCGGATTGCCCTTCTCCTTGGGAGGAGGTACCGGCGGACAGCCGGACGCTGGCGCACAGCTCAGCGGTTTACATCCTGGCCGGCGGATTTTGGATCTCGGTGCGGCCATCTATCGAACCTATCTGCCGCTGCTCTTGTGACAGTGAGTAATAGCAGACAGGGCGTGTTGGTTTTTGCCCCACATCCCAACCTGTAGTATAATCCTTTCCGACTGAGAAGTCAGCCGGCGGCAAAAGAGCGCCTCGGCTGACTTTTTTTGACCTTGTAACCATGTTGGATAAGCGTCGGGGTAGGGTAAGAGCAGATATGCAAACACAACGGAACGATCTTCGTAACATCGCCATCATCGCGCACGTGGACCACGGGAAGACGACCCTGGTGGACGCGATGCTGAAGCAGTCGCGCGTCTTTCGCGACAACCAGCACGTGCCGGAGCGGGTGCTGGACTCCAATGACCTGGAGCGCGAGCGCGGCATCACCATCCTGGCCAAGAACACCGCGGTGCGCTACGGCGGCATCAAGATCAACATCGTGGACACCCCCGGCCATGCCGACTTCGGCGGCGAGGTCGAGCGCGTGCTGAACATGGTGGACGGCGTGCTGCTGCTGGTGGATGCGGCCGAGGGGCCGATGCCGCAGACCCGCTTCGTGCTGCGCAAGGCGCTGGAGATGGGCCGCCGCGCCATCGTGGTGATCAACAAGGTGGATCGCAACCATGCCCGGCCGGCCTGGGCCGTGGATGGGACCTTCGACCTCTTCATCGAGCTGGGCGCCACCGAGGAGCAGGCCGAGTTCCCCATCATCTACGCCATCGCCACCGCGGGCCAGGCCGGGGCCGATCCCGACGCGCTGGAGAACAGCCTCAAGCCGTTGTTCGACGCCATCGTGGAGACCCTGCCGGCGCCCACGGTGGATCTCGACGCGCCCGCGCAACTGCTGGTGACCAACCTGCAATACGACGACTACAAGGGCAAGATCGTGCTGGGCCGCCTGTCGGCCGGTGCGCTGCGCCGCGGCCAGCCGATCGCCCGCATTGACCGCGGGGGTGAGCTGCACGCCGAGAAGATCGCGCAGGTTTTCATCCATGAAGGGCTGGCGCGGGTGGAGATGGCCGAGGTGACCGCGGGCGAGATCGTGGCGCTGACCGGCATCCCCGAGGTCAACATCGGCGAAACCCTGGCGGATCCCAACGACCCGCGGCCGCTGCCGCCCATCGTGGTCGAGGAGCCCACCGTGCGCATGACCTTCGGCGTCAACACGTCGCCGCTGGCCGGCCGCGAGGGCACGTGGGTCACCAGCCGCAAGTTGAAGGATCGCCTGGAGCGGGAGCTGGAGCGCGACGTCGCGCTGCGCGTGGCCCCCACCGACGCCGCCGACACCTTCCTGGTCAGCGGCCGCGGGGAGCTGCACCTGGCGATCCTGATCGAGACCATGCGCCGCGAGGGCTACGAGTTCCAGGTCAGCGCGCCCGAAGTGATCTTCCACCAGGATCCCGACACGGGCGAGACGCTGGAGCCGGTCGAGGAGGTCTACGTCGAGGCGCCGGAGCAGTACAGCGGGGTGGTGGTCGAGATGCTCGGCTCGCGCAAGGGGCAGATGGCCAACCTGCACCAGAGCGAGAACGGCACGGTCTACTACACCTACCGGGTGCCGACGCGCGGCCTGCTGGGCTTCCGCCAGGCGTTCCTCACCGCGACGCGCGGCACCGGCATCGTCCACAGCATCTTCTACGGCTACGAGCCGCACGCGGGCGTCATCAAGAGTCGCTCGACCGGCTCGCTGGTGGCCTGGGAGGACGGCGTCAGCACCTCCTACTCGCTCTTCAATGCGCAGGAGCGGGGCAAGCTCTTCCTGGGGCCAGGCGTCGAGGTCTACGAGGGGATGATCGTCGGCCGCCGGCCCACCGAGGACGACCTGGCGTTGAGCGTGACCAAGAAGAAGCACCTGACCAACCACCGCTCATCCACCGGGGATGAGCTGGTGCACCTGGAAGCGCCGATCAACATGTCGCTGGACGACGCGCTGGAGTACATCGCCGAAGATGAGCTGGTGGAAGTGACCCCCAAGAGCTTCCGCATGCGCAAGCGGATCCTGGACACCGAGGAGCGGCGCAAGTCGTTGCGGCCGCCGCGGAACGGCAACGGACAGGGGTAAGCCGCTTCACGTCGCAAAGCAGGAACGGGAACGCGGACGACGCGGACAGGCTCCGTTTTCGTCTGTGGCATCCGCGTCCTCCGCGTCGTCTGCGTAGTCCGCGTCCAGTTCTCTTTGCACGCGTTGTCAAGCGCGCGTCCCCAGCCCCAGCTTCACGAACACCCACGGCCAGATCACGATGGCCCACGCCATCGCCAGCCCATAGCGCACGACCCGTAAGACCAGCCCCAAGAGCAGCGGTTCCTGCGGAAAGATCATCCGCAGCCCCATCCAGATGGCGAACAGGCCGGCGACCCCGAGCACGTAGCGCAGTGCCCGCTGCCAGAGCGGCCCGGCCACGCTGAACTGGACATAACGCACCTCAAGCACCAGGCCGAGCCACAGCCCGATGAGCAACCCGGCGACCGTCGCCCCATCGGACAACGAACTGCTCCACGCTGCGGTGTAGAGCTCGCCGAACATCTCCCCCGTGCCGAAGGGGATCGCCAGCAGCAGGCTGACCACGGCCAGCATGACCGCGCCGGTGAGCAGCGCCAGCAGCACGTGCAGGCCGAGCGAAAGCTGCTTGAGCCGGGGCAGCAGCCGCGGCTTCAACGCCGTGTAGAGCGCCAGGAGCGTCAGCCCCACGGCCGCGCCCCATAGGATATCGCCGGGGAAGTGGACGCCCAGGTAGACCCTGGACAGCGCCACCAGGGCGATGACCAGCGCCAGCAATACGACCCACAGCCGGCCCCGGCGCTTAGCGGCCGCGCGCCAGGCGACCTGGCCGAACAGCGCCGCGCTGGTCTGCGCGTGGCCGCTGGGGGTGGAGAAGCTCTCCGCGTGGCCGATGCCCAGGCCCGCGCTTTCCCAGAACGGCCGGGCGTGCTTGAAGAACGACTTGAGCGCGGTGTTGGTGAAGCTCGACAGCACCAGCAGGATGCCCAGGTCTTGCCCCAGCCCCTTGTGCAGGCACCAGTAGACCAGGGGGATGGCGATCAGGTAGAACTGCTCGTCGCCCAGGAAGGTGAAGATCTCCATCGGTAGCTTGAGCCAGCCGCCGAGCGCTTGCACGGCCCGCACGCCGTCCAATGCCCACAGCCGGCCGCCGAGGATCAGGGTGAGCGCGAGGGAGAGGAGCAGGGCGACAACTGCGATGATGTTCAAAGTCGAGGTTTTCTTCATTGAGGCCCTCCGAATGATGGATAGGTAGTCTTGGTCTGGAATTTTACACTATCTGGTCACGCCTCAACAAGTCTTCAGGGGATTCCGCAACCACCTCGTTCCAGGAACTGCCGGGCTTGCTCCGTCAGGACGCCGGAATGCGAGATGTGCAGCAAGATGCGATGCAAATCGGCCCTGTAGCCGCCGTGTTCGCACCGCGTGGTGGTGTCCAGGTAACGCAGAACCACCAGATCGTAACCATCGGCCACCTCTTTGATCGCGGCCTGCTCTTTGGACGTCCCCCAGTGATACCCCGATGCTTCGGCAAGCAGCGTCGCTTCGTCACGCGTATCAATCTCACCCAGAAATGCCCGCAGTGCGCCAGGATCGAGTACTTTGCCGACCTTGTTGGAACTCACTGTGACGATGTATTTGAAGCACCATGCTGGCGGGCACTCCCTGCCAAAGCCCTTTTCAGTCGGCGCGATTGCAGTGATCTGGGCTGCCAGGGGGGGCGGCAGCAAGTCTTTGGTGACGCTGCCGCCCTGCGCCAGCACTTTGTCATTAACCATTGGCCCGCCACGGAGTTCCCAGTAATCGTATTCCGGGGCCGGCCGGAGGTTCAGCGAGACCGCGCCCGAGTCGATCTCAGTCATCACCGGCAGTAGCGCGAAGGGTGACAGGTCGAGGTTCGCCAGCAGAGGGTCCGCTGTGGAAATCGGCCCAGTTCGATTGCAGGCTGCTACCAACAGGATGGTCACCATCCCGCCCAACACATACGCTGAGAGCGCCTGAAGCCTCATCTGTCTGCTCCTCTCGGCAACTGACATCCGACTGGGGCCGGGAACCCCGGCAGCGCGTGCACATCCGCCGTCACAACCAGCGAACCGGCCACGTGATCCAGCACCCGGCGCGCCCGCGCCATCGGGTGATCCGGGAACTCGACGTCGTGCTGCGGGTCGTCGGGATTGAAGCCGGGGAAGTGGGGCTGCCCATCCCCGGTCTGTATCGGCTCGTTGGCCGCCAGCCAGCGGTGCAGTGGCATTTCCCTGCCAGTGTCACGAACCTGACCGCGGCAAGATGAATGCGGCGAATATAGCTGCCAGGATCGCCAGGAGACCCAGGGTCCACATCGCGTACGTGGCTTGCTGCCATCTTTCTTCTGCAACACGAGTGCTTATCGCTCCGATGGCCGCTCCAACGAGCAGGATGACAACATGCAGAGGCAAACACGACATAGCGTACATGGCGTTTGGAAAGGGATCGAACGGGTAATCCGGTTCCTGAAGCAAAAGCACCAGGTTGTAAACAAGCCATGACGCCAGCAGGCTGACGGTGAAGCTGATCACCAGCGTCCCCAGAGTGTAGCGGCTCACCCAGCGGCGCGGCCACAGCCTTGCGAGCCAGGGTTCCGATGTGCTTTTTTGCGATTTTTGCTTCTTGTCAGGTGGAGCCTGCCTGGCAGCCATCATCAACTGCGTACTGCGAAACCAGGCGTTGGAATCGGGAACCACAAGAAGTGCTGCCGCAACCAGGTCCCCACACATCGTGAGGATAGACAGGCCAGTCCTGAACGGTTGTACGGCAAAACTAGCGGCCCAGGTTCCGCTCATCAGCACCGAGAGCAGCGAAACCAGAACCAGACCAACGTAGAGGATGCGTGGCACATTTCGACCCAGCCAGGCGCCACGAATCAACAAAGCCTGAAGAGCCACGTAACCGGTCAACAAAAGAGCGATTACTACGGCATACTGCGGAGACGTTGCCGGAGCTGAAGACTGGCCTGTGAAAAGGTTCAGGATGAGCAGTAAGACCTGGACTACTAGCGCGCCATATGCCAGGTATACAGCATAGACAACGGTCTGGGGCCTGCTGAGATCTGCCACCTGCCTCGCTTCGGGTCGCAGCATCCTTTCTTGTGCAGGGAGCTGCACAGGTTGCCCTTTTGGAGCGCTTTTCTTGTGTGAAGAGTTTGTTGGCAAGTGGATGTTGACGCCTGCTGCCTTCTGGACGGGCTCGCCCTGTGGGGGCAGTTCAACCTGCCGCTCTTGGAGTATCTGTCGAATGACATCGAAGGTCATTTCCGACCATTGGTCCCGATCGTTGGCCCGCCAGATTTCGAGCAGCGCCTCGGTTTCTGGCCCGTTGAAGTTGAGGTATATCTGTGTGCGAAGGTCGTCGCTCATTGTTGTCTCCACAGACGCTACTTGGCCAGGTTCGCAGCGGTGCGACATAGGCGGGCCACGGTGTTCTTGGGGTCGATCTGGAGCGCTTGATTGCAGTACTCGAGCGCTGCCTGATAATCTTTTTGGCCCAGTTTGGTCGCCCCGAGACTCGCGAGGGCTGATGCCGACTTCGGATTGATCTCCACTGCGCGTTTGTAGTCAGCCTCTGCTGCTATGAGATTGTTGAGATCAAAGTATGTCAGGCCTCGATTAAAGTATATGTTGAACCGGGTCTCATCGTCCTGCGGATCAAGCGCAAGAGCTTGATCAAAGTCTGCGATCGCGGCAGCAAAGTCCTTCCGGTTTCGATAGAGCAAACCCCGGTTGCAGTACGCTTCCGGAAAACCCGGACGGAGCTCAATCGCTCGGGTATAGTCCTCGATTGCCGCATTTGGTTTGTTTTGTGCAATGTAAGCGTTGCCACGGTTATAGAAGAGGGAAGCTCGTACGTCATCGTCGGTCAATAGCTCGATAGCGAGAGTCCAGTCCTGGATTGCCGCGCTCACATCTCCCTCTGCCCGGTACACGCTACCGCGCCCCAAATAAGCCCAGCCTTCCTCAGGCGCCAGTTCGATTGTCCGGTTGAAGTCATCCATAGCGGCCGGCAGATCGCCCTTCTCAAGGCGGACCTCGGCTCTTGTCACATAGGCTTCGGCATTGTTGGGATCGAGCGCTACCGCACGGTCCGCATTCTCCAAGGCAGCCGGGACGTCGCCGAGAGCCAACTGGGCTCTTGCTTTCGCCCAATAGGGATCTGCATACGAAGGGTCAATGCCGAGCGCAGCGTCATACTCCACCAGGGCCGCTTTCGGGTCGTCTTGCTTCGCAAGTTCACGCCCCCGATTGAAGTGTTCTACAGCCTGCGCGTCAGTCGCCTGGCGCGTGGGTATGGGTGCTGCCGGACCAGGTTCGACCGCGGGTGTCGCTGAATCGAGCGCGGGGGCCGAGGGGTTCCCGTTGCATGCAACCAGGATGCCAACGAGAAACAGTAAGCCGAACGATGTGATAACTACGGTGCGCTTGCTTAACAGATGTCTTTCGATCGATGTCTCTGTAGATCTCATAGCGCCTCCTGACTATCAGTATCGCGCAAAGGACCGTGTTGGGTCTCATTCCGAAAGCTGAGAGAGGCGGATTCCGCCTCGTCTTTCTGACTGTCGGCAGGCAGCGCAAGGCTCCAGCGGCGGGATGCGCGATACATGGCACAAAACACGACCAGCGACACAACCAACACCGCCGCGGGCACGATCAGGGACGCCGGATCTGCTCCGGGTTCTGTTCCCGGTCTCTGGTAGATGATGCGGTCGCCGTCACCCGAATAGCTATCGCCGAAATAGGAGAAAAGCCTGCCCAGCGCCCACGCCGGTGCAGCCAGAACCAGGCCCGCGCCGATCTGCCGGCCTATCGCCGACCCGATCGAACACTTCATGACCTGTGTCAGTGCAGCGACCATCAGCACTAATGACCAAATCGAGGCCACCGCCCAGGCGAATACCAACAGCAAATCAGCCCATGCGCCACCTGCGTATGGGAGGAGCATGGCAGCGAGTATGGTGCCGACGAAGACCACAGGGAACAGCAGCAGGAACCCGATTCGAGGAACAGTCCCCCAGTAGTATGCGGCCAGGAGATGTGAATAAGCGATCCGATCTCCGCTCAAACCCGCAATCCACTGCAATGCCACAACGAAAGCGAATGCAACAGCCGTCCCTATTACAAGGCTGTGTCCTGTGGCCAAGAGCATGTTTTCCTGGAAATTGTCAGAGTCCATCATGACCGCGTTCAGCCACTCTCCGATCCCTGAAGCGATGCCGGAGAGGACGATCAGGAGGTAGATCCGATGCAGCGGGTTGCGATCAACGATCTTCTGGATCGTCTCGCGGGGATGAAACCAGATAGTCAGCCACGGTCTGAAGCGCGCTGACTGTAGAGGAGAAGACGCACCCATGGTAGCCTCCAATTGATCCGGACAATTGAATCCACATCACGGAATCTTGACGAACTTGTTTTTGCCGGCATCCCAGGCAACCTGGTTGACATGCGTGTTGATGGCGCCCGGGAGCATCTCAAACGCGGGGCGCATATCGTCTTCGGTCTCCAACTGCAGCGTCATTGGCTTCTGCCCGCGCAGTTGGATGACCCAGCGCCCGAGGTGCGGGCCGTGTTGGCCCAACGCGGTCGCAGCCTGTAAGGTTGAGCTTTCAAAGTCCGAGACAGCGGCGCGGAAATTGTGCTTCCCCGCCGCCAGGCTCATGCTCGGCGGCTGCATATCGAGGTCCCTGATCCTGGCCTCGAGTTTCGCCTGGGCCTTGCGTTGGAACGGGGCATAGATCAGCGCGCCGAGAATGCCAAACGAGGCCGCGATCACCTGTCCAAAGCTCTGGCCGCCGATCTGAATGAAGAAGACCTCGCCGTGATCGAAAAGCACACGATATAGCCGATCCGCAGAGAGCGCGGAAATCAACCTGCCGTTGAATGCGTCCATATGTCCTCCATAGAGCCGTTGACGGAAATCCTCTGATCAAGGGTTCAGGCAGTCATCGTTGCGCTGCCCGGCCATCGCACCGGATGGCGCCTCCAACTTAACCGAAACCTGGTACACTTCAAGGGTCAGAAGTGTACCATTT
>CAZKEF010000061.1:0-29414 GCA_964551735.1 uncultured Anaerolineales bacterium | reverse complement strand
CAGCAGTTTGGCGGCCAGCCCGGGCGAGAACGGCGGCACGCCCTCCTGCGCCTGCTGGAGCGCCTCCACCAGCTCATCGGCGTTCATGCTTTTGAGCAAGTAACCGCACGCGCCGCTCTTCACCGCCTCGAACAGGTCTGCGTCGTCGGTAGAGGTCGTGAGGATCACGATCCTGGCATCCGGCATCTCCGCCTTGATCAGCCGCGTCGCGGCCAGGCCGTTGCAGTTGGGCATGCGGATGTCCATCAGGATGACATCCGGGCGCAGCTCGCGCGCCCGCGCGACCGCTTCCCACCCATCCCGCGCCGTCCCGGCCACCTCGATGCCGTGGGCGTTGAGCAGGTTGGTCAGCCCTTCCAGAAGCAATCGATGGTCATCAACCAGCAGTACTTTCATGGCTGCCTCTCGGGCCTGACGCGACCCTCCTGAAGCGGCGCGCGGAGCACGATCCGCGTGCCCGCACCCGGTGTAGACTGGATCTTCAGGCTGCCGCCGATCTCCGCCATGCGTTCGGCCATGAAATCCAGTCCGTAGTGATCGTTCCTGGCGCTCGCCGCCGCCTGCTCCGGGTCGAAACCTGCGCCGTCGTCCTGGACGACGATCACGGCTTCCCCGTCAGCCCGAGCCAGGTCCACCGTAACGCTGCGCGCGCCGCCATGTTTGCGCGCGTTGGTCAGCGCCTCTTGGATCACCCGCAGCAATTGGACGCCGGTCGCCGGCGCGAACATCGCTTCCTCTATCCCGGGGCCGACCGAGAACTTGCCCTGTATGCCGTAATGCTCGCTGTAGAGGGCGAGTTGCTGCCTCAAGGTTTCGAGGAGGGAAACCTGGCCGCCCCTTCCAGACCGCAGGTTGACGATGGACTCGCGGATATCGGCATGGGCCTCTTGAGTGACATCGGCCAGCCGCCGCAGTTGGACCTCGACCGCATCCAGGTCGCCTGCTTGCACCCGCCTGGCGATGGCCTGCGCCTGCATGCTCACATAGGCCAGCACCTGGCCCAACCCGTCGTGCAATTCACGAGCTATCTGCTCTCGCTCGTGCAGCGCAGCCAGCGCGGCCTGCTGCTCCCGGATCTGCTCCTGGGTCCGGCGCCATTCGGTCACATCGCGCAGAAGGAGCAGGTGTCCGGTGGTCAGACCGCGGAAGTCCTTGAGCACGGAGAGGTCCAGGGCGTAGCGCCGGATATTGGGTTCTGATCCCAGGCTGATTTCGGCCTGGTCTGCACTCCCTTCGGTCGCGGGCAGGGCGGTGAGCTGGGCGCTCAGGCCGGCGAGGGCGGGCAGGATCTCAGCCAACGTCTTGCCGCGCGCGCGTGCCTCCGAAGTGGACAGGATCGCCGCGGCCGCAGGGTTCACGCTGGCGACGCGCCACTGGCCGTCGAGGACCACCATCCCCTCCCGCATCTGCCGGATCGCGGTCGCGCGCGCAGCCGGCAAGGGATTGAAGATGCGAAAACCGAACAGCGCGATGGCGTACGCCGTCCACTCGAGGAGCAGGGCAACGACGAAGGAGTCGAGCAGGGTCAGCGAACGCACCGGGGTGACATTCAACTGATACAGGCCGTAAAATACGCGACCAGCGAGGTCGCCGGACAGCATCAGCGCCGCGGGCCAGCGGTGCTGCGGCGAACGGATAGACAACCAGATGAAGGCCGCCATGTTGACCAGGATCAGGCCCACCCCATAAACCATCAGGACAAAGCCGGGCGTGGCAAGCTGCCGCACGACCAATCCATCCGGTCCGACCTCCAGCCGGCGCCACATGAATTGCGCGTCGTTGGTGACGATCAGGAGTGCGACCAGAAGCGGAGGCAGCGCGAGCAGGGCTAGGTTGCGGCGGGTGAGCCAGCGCCCGGGATAGGTGTATTCCAGGGCAAAGCAGGTGATGGCGGTGGCCGCGGGGAGTTGCCAGGCAGCCTGGAACTTATGCCAGGCGATTGCCGCGGCCGGGGCAACAGCGGCCACCTCCAGGGTGACTCCCAGGAGCCATACCACCCCGAACGCCGTGCCCGCCGCGAGCGGCAGCGCGGCGGGCACGGCACGGCGGCGCCAGCTACCCAGGCTCAGCGCCGCCAGAAAGATGGCGGCAAGCAGCGGCGGCCAGATGTGGGGGGTATAGGCGTAGGCTGCGGTCATCGCTGCTCTCCTGCGCCGGAGAGGACCATCGGGAATAAGGTTATCGTGGTGGTTTGCTCCAGAGTGGGCTGTTGTGTGCAACCCCAATACGGGCCTGGAAACCGCCGAACGACAGAAAAGTCATTATACAGTATAGATTATACCATAGCCTTGCCCAGGACCGCCAATGCCGCCGCCGTATGCCGGCGATCCTTGCGCTCCAGCATACAAAGCGAGCGCTGAACGGTGAGCTCGGCCATGGGCGAGACGCTGAGCAAGCCCTGGGCCAGATCCAAAACCAGGCTGCGCCGCGACGCCAAGCCCACTCCCAGGCCGGCCATGACCCCGCGCCGGACCGCCTCGCAGCCGGATAGCGCGATCACCTCCGCCATCTGCCGCGTGCCCGATCCTGCCTCGCGCAGGATAAACGTCTCACTAGCCAGCAACTGTCGGTGGACAACGCCCTCACGTGCCAGGCGATGGCGGGGCGGCGTCGCCTGGCCGATCTCCGGTTTGGTAGCGCCGTTCCGGCCAGCACGGCTGCTCTTGGCGAGGTGACCGCGGCCCTAAACACAACCATCCCCGCCGGCGTCCGAGAGCGAAACGCCGGCGGGGATGGTCTAGCCTGCCAAGGCGACGTATCCGTCGCCCCATCAACTAACGCTGGATGTCGAATGCGTCAATATCGTACGAGCTCAGGCCGAACAGGCTGCCGTCCAGGTAGAGAGGCGCCGTGAAGGAGCCCGCGGTGCTCGAGCCCAAAGCCGTCGGGTTGAAGATGAAGATATCCTCGTTTGCGCCCGATATCCCCGTCACCGAGAAATTGCCGAGGGTGGACAGGTAGATTCGGGGGTAGGGTGTGACCGTCTGATCCAACCAAATGCCGTCCACGTCTTCGCTGGTCGTGGTTGACAGCCCCACATCCGAGCCGTCGAAGTACCAGCTCCACGTGCCGGCCGTAGTGGAGCCCCACGACGTGGCCGTGAAGCGGGCCAGATCCTCATCCGCGCCCGAAACACCGGACACAGAGAAGGTGTCACGGAATGAAAGGACCAGCGAACCATCGTCCATCAAATACACGGCATCCACATCCTCCGAGCCACTGCTGAGGCCGACGTCCGAGCCATCGAACTTCCAGGTGAAGGTGCCGGCGGTTGTGGCGCCAAGCGATGTCGGCGCAAACTCGACGACATCCGAGTCGGCCACCGTCCCAACACCGGACACTGAGGTGTTAGCGTCGAACGACATCAGGATGTGGCCATTGGGCAGGACGTCAAAGGCGTCAATGTCGGTCGTGATGCCTACGTCCGAGCCATCGAACACCCACGAGTAGACGCCTGTGGCCGGGTTGAGCGCCACAATGTCCTCGTCGTTAACTGTGCCCAGAGTTCCGAGCGTGGCATTGGCCGACAATGACAGCCAGATGATGTCGCCTGACGGCACAGGTGTGCTAGTCGGCGGGACGGGCGTATTCGTCGGCGTATTGGTCGGCGCCACAGGCGTGTTCGTTGGCGTGTTGGTCGGCGGAGCGGGTGTGTCCGTCGGCGTACTGGTCGGCGGAACAGGCGTGTTGGTCGGCGGCGGCACTCCGCCCTCCAACCAGGTCAGCACATTGCCCATCACCGTCGTGCGAGTGGCGGCAGCACTGATCGCTTCAAAGCCGAAGGCGAAGTAAACGACGCGGTGGCCCCCCTCCCAACGCAACGCGCCCCAGGTATAGGTGGTGCCGGTATAGTCGTACAGGCCAACAGCCCCAGAGCCCAGGCCGATGGCCGAGGGATAATTCTGGTTGCTGGCGCCATCGCCGCCGGTGATGGTGATGTCAACGCCAGCCATGATGTCCGCGCCGGTCAGCGTGGTGACATTGGTGTCATCGGCAACATAGGTCGCGTGCAGGTAGTTGCCGAAGAAAGGATCCGTGCCAATATCGTAGCCGATATCCTGCCCGGTGATGAACAGCTTGCCGCCGCCGTTCAGATAAGTGGTCAGGTTGGCGATGTCGGTGCTGGTCAGCGTGGTCGAATAGTCGTTGCCGGTGAGCCAGATGACGATCGAATGCGCCTGCAAGGTTGCCGCCGAGGGTGAACCCTGGGTGTAAACAGTCCAGGTATCGTAGCCCTTGCCCAAGGCATTAAGGGCCGCCGTATAGTAGGTCTGGTACGACGAGTTGGCGTCGTCATCCACCAGCAGGATCGGCTGGACCGGCGCTGGCGTGGGCGTATTGGTCGGCGTCGGGCTCGGTCCAGGGTTGACGCAGGCATTGACAGCAGCCAGGACGTTGAGGTAGCCATAGCCGTAAGTGTAGTTGCCGCCATCGCCGGGTGCACCGCAGTTGCCGGCCGGCGCGGGGTCGGCGTAGTTTTGCAGAAGTTGGAAGGTGCCGTCAATATTGCCCTTGAGGCTGGGGCATGCTTCCCAGATCAGGGCCACAACGCCGGCGGTGTGCGGGCTGGCCATTGAGGTGCCGCTGTAAGAGCAGCTATAGCTGCTGCCAGGGACGGAAGAACACACACTGACGCCTGGCGCCGAGATATTGGGCTTGGTGTAGGGGTCATGGCCGAAAGAGCTCGGTCCGCGGCTGGAAAACGAAGCGATGGTGCGACCAGAATCGTGCGCCGCGGTGGAAAAGCTCTCCTGGTAGTCGCCCGGGCTGCCGAGCGTGCTACAGGCTGAGCCCGAGTTCCCGGCCGAAAAGGCTGGGAAGATGCCGGCAGCACGCCAGGCATTGACGTAACTCAGGTACCAGTTGTCGCCGCCGCCGCCGCCCCACGAGTTGTTGACCACATTGGGACGGTTGGCCGTGTTGCCGCCAGGCTGGAGAATCCAGTTGGCACAAGCGGTCAGGGCCGAATCGGAACATGAGTTAGTGGCGCAGCCCTTGCAGGCGATCCAGGTGGCAGCCGGCGCCACACCCACGATGTAAGTCAAGGTCGAATCGTCGTCACCGACCATGGTGCCCATGGTGTGCGTGCCATGGCCGTTGTTGTCGCCAGGAGCACTCGGGTAAGTGTTGGTCGGATCGTACCAACAGGCACTGCTGCCCACGTTGGATGGGCAGGCATATGCCTGGTCTAGCGCCGGGTGATTGTACTGCACGCCGGTGTCAATATTGGCCACCTTGATGCCGGCCCCCTGATAGCCCAGGCCCCACACCGAAGTAGCTTTGGTATCCGTGAGGCCCCAGGCAGTAGTGGCGTTCAAGGCAAACTGGTCAATATCGGACGCAATCGGCTCGGGCAGTGGTTGGAAACGTTCGAGACGCAGGTGATCTATCTCGGCATAGCTGATAAGATGATCAGCTAAAACCTGTGGCGCGTTGGGGATATAGATCGAGTTATTGATCGGATACGATGTGTAAGGGATGCGCCTGGCGTCGAGAGCCTCCCGGACCCTGGCCTGGCTGCGCTGTGCAACCTCGCTCAAGGTCTGATAGACGTAGTCGCCGCGCTCCTCCCAAGACATGCCATAGGCAGCGCTGAGATCGGCCTGTTCGCGAAAGACGACAAACAGGTTCGCCTGGCCTTGAGTTTGCAATGCGGTCTGCAACTCCGGCTCAATAAAGGCCGCTGGGACCGGCGGTGCGGTGTCAGCAGCGAGGCTGCCGAGGCCTGTTCCGACAATGGCCACTGCCATGACAGCAGCCAACACGAGATGGAGCGAGCGGCTTGGTTTCACGAGCGATCTCCTTCCTCGTCTGATATGGATTTGACCGAGATTGTTCTGCGCCTTAAGCTCTGCACACTGATACTACTGTTTGAAGCACCTGGGGAGGCATCCTACAACACGAAATAGATGCTAACATGGTCAGCATAGAATGTCAAACGCCATCCCAGTAGGGTGCGGTTCAAGGTTTTGCATCGGTGTGTTTGGTTGGCGGTTTGAAACGTGCCCGACCGACGGGCATACGCTGCCAGGGATGATCGGCAGGCGGGCGCCAGGGCTGACCAGGTGGCGTTGGTGCGGGGGGTGTGCGGACTGGTCGTGCGGGTGTCTCGCTGCTCTTGGCGGCGGGCGCGGGCGTCGCGAGTGCAGTTACGCTGGGTTCGGCTGCAGTGGGGGACGCCCGGCGCCGTTGATGCCGCCGTTCCGCCCGGCGCTGCTGCGCTTGTTGGCGCAACGTGCGCACGATCTGCGGCCAGGCTTCGTCCCAGCGATCGCTGCACACAATGTTCCGTAGCGCCAACATGGGATCGACATGCGGTCGGGCCCAGTGCATGCCACTGCCCTTCAGGCGGGCCTCCACGACCAGTTTGTTGCCGCTCTCGACGGCCCCATCGCCAAGCGGCCAGCCCGCGGCCAGGAAGGTCGGATACTGCATATGTGCGGTGCGCTTTTCCAGATAGGCTAAATGACCGACCAACTCGGGCGTCTCTGGCTGGGCTGCTACTAACCGCGCCACTGCCGTCACGACTGCCGCCGGCCCCTCGTGTTTGAGCGTGTGCATTTGGGCCTGCAGCCAACTCTGCGCTGCCGCACTCCCTTCCCCCAAGCTGGCTTGCCCCACCGGCGCCAGATGTTCCCCGGCATGCGGCAAGTCGAGAATGCGTACCGCATCCGCCCGGTGATGATCGGCAAACTTCTGCAGCCATTCCGAGCCATCGGTGACAAGGCCCACGGCACCCGCCGTCTCGACCCCGCGCCGGTGGGTTTCCACCAGCGCCGACCGCTGAAACGTGTCCGAATCGGTCAAGCGGGAGAAGTAGGAGTGCTCGGCCGTGCGAATCACCGTTTCCCCCTTGACGACCTTGGGTGGCTGGACCACCCCGATGACCAAGGTCTTGACTTCCGCCCACTCCCCACCCACCAGCGGAATATGCGCCCCATCCACACTCATGAACAACTACGCCGGTCCCGCAGGTGGCTGCGGTAACTCCCGCTCGATCCGGGCCACCTCCGCCGTCTGCCAGGCCACATAGGCGGCGCCCGCGGCTTCCGTCACCCGTTCCGCCGTCGGCCGCGACACGTCGGTCTGCCGGAACCGCCGCAACTGCGCAGCCGCCTGGCCAAAGGGCAGCCACGTCCCCAGAGGCACCAGGTCTTCCTGCAAGCTGGGCGTCAAGGTGCCAGGCAATAACTCCAGTTCGTCATCCAGGGGGAAAAAGGTCTGTCCCGCAAGTGGGACAGACCCCGTAACTCCGCTCCAGTTTGAGCACCTGATTATGCTGTGTGACCAGTTCCCGGGCCGCCACTGTCCGTTCCTCAAGCGGGCGCCCACAGGCGTTACACACAGGCCGTTCGCTGACGTGCGCCGCCTTGATGTCCGCCGCCGCACTCGCTAACGCCGCATCTTGCAGCATCCGCGCCCGCATCTTCCCCAACCGCTCATCCAGCGCCGCTTCGATCTGCCGCAGCGTCGCTTTCGGATGCTGCAACCGCCATTCTTTCATCCCGCTCAACACTTCCTCGGCCAAGCATCCCGATGGGCATCAAAATCAGTGCGCATCGTTCCTCCCGATGATTCTGGCGCCCCTATTCTATCAAAGCTCTGTCGTCTCCGTGCAAAACTCTGTACCCCACCCGCTCACACCACTTTCATTGACAGCACAGCGACCTGCGTGTTATACTCCCCTCACTTAGCGGGTAAGTGACGCTGATCCGGCCTGAAGACTGGACTTAAGCCGCGCCCATGTCAACATGCGCATTCTAACCGTCAGTGACAAAATCGAGCCTATACTCTATGGCCCACACATTCGTGAGCGCGTAGGTGATGTTGACCTGGTGCTGGCGTGTGGCGATCTGCCCGAATACTATCTGGAATACATTGTCAGCTTGACCGATGCACCGTTGTACTACGTGCACGGCAACCACGATCAAACGCGGCCGGCCATGTCGCCGCACGCGATTCCTGATGTTGTGACCGGCAAATCGTCCACGTGGGCGGTCAACCTGCACCTGCGAAAGGCCCGTTATCAGGGTCTGCTGCTGGCCGGCCTGGAGGGCTGCCGGCGTTACAACAACTCGCCGTTTCAATACAGCGAGGGAGAGGTCCGGCTGCAGACCTGGTGGTTGATTGCCCGACTCCTGGTGAACCGGCTGTGCTACGGGCGCTTCCTGGATATCTTGATCACCCATGCGCCGCCGCGTGGGATCCATGACGCTGAAGATCTGGCCCATCAGGGATTTGCGAGCTATCTGACGTTTTTGCGCTGCATGCGGCCGCTCTTGATGATTCACGGCCACCAACACATCTACGATCGGAACCTGATCACCGAAACACCGTACGAAGGCACGCGCGTTATCAATACCTACGGCTACCGCATCATTGAGCTGGCCCCTGCCGAGGACGGCGGCTGGCGCCTGATGAGCGCCCGCCGGTAGAGTAATTATCTGAGGACACGTTCTTGACCGACACACACCGCACCATCGCCGTCTTCGGCAGCTCGCGCCGCGCCGAGCACAGTGACTTGTACCGCGAGGCCTACACGCTGGGCGGGTTGCTGGCGCGCGCTGGCTACGCAGTGCTCAGCGGTGGCTACCAGGGGGCCATGGCCGCGGTCAGCCGCGGCGCGGCTGCGGCCGGCGGCCAGGTCATCGGCGTCACCTGTGCGATCTTCGATCCGCTGCCGCCCAACCCGTGGCTGACCGAGGAGATCAAGGCGCCGACCCTGATTGACCGCCTGACCATCATGCTGGACCGCGCAGACGGCTTTGTGGGCCTGCGCGGGGGCATCGGCACCCTGTCCGAGGTGACCCTCGCCTGGAGCCTGCTGCAAACGCGCTCGTCCGCGAAGCCGCTGGTGCTGCTAGGCGCCGATTGGCAGCCGGTCATTGATGCGTTCCTGGCGCACACCGACCTGGGGCGCTCCATCGCCGCGCTGGCGCGCGTGGCGCTTACCCCGGCCGACGTCCTCCCTGCCCTGGCGGCTCCCCCAACACCTCCTGGCCCTCCGCCTGCGGGTTGAGCCACCCGGGGGTAGGAGGGCGAGAATACGACGTGCTGCGTATTGCGTACTGCGTGACCTTTGACTTTACAAACGGCATGCATAGCGCATACGCAGGGCGCAACACTCGATAGGCTATACGCCATAAGCTATTTGCCATTCGCTATCAGCCATACGCAACACAGGAGCACTCTCATGGCAGACAAAGGCATCACCCCGCGCAGTGAAGATTACTCGCGCTGGTATAATGAATTAGTACAGAAGGCAGAATTGGCCGATTACTCGCCGGTGCGCGGCTGCATGGTCATCCGGCCTTACGGTTACACCCTGTGGGAGAACATCCGAGACGCGCTGGACCGCCGCTTCAAGGAGACGGGCCACGTCAACGCGTATTTCCCGCTCTTCATCCCCATGAGCTTCCTGCAAAAAGAGGCCGAGCACGTCGAAGGCTTTGCGCCGGAGCTGGCTGTGGTGACGCACGGCGGCGGCAAAGAGCTGGACGAGCCGTTGGTGGTCCGCCCGACCTCGGAGACGATCATCGGCCACATGTACAGCCAGTGGGTGCGGTCGTACCGTGACCTGCCCCTGCTGATCAACCAGTGGGCCAACGTGGTCCGCTGGGAGCTGCGCACGCGCCTCTTCCTGCGCACGACCGAGTTCCTGTGGCAGGAGGGACACACTGCCCATGCGACGAGCGAAGAGGCGATGGAGGAGACGCTCCGCATGTTGGGTGTCTACGCCGATTTCGCCATCAACGAGGCCGCCATCCCGGTGATCCCCGGCAAGAAAAGCGACCGGGAGAAGTTCGCCGGCGCGGTGGCCAGCTACACCATCGAGGCGATGATGGGCAACGGCTGGGCGCTGCAATCCGGCACCAGCCACTTCATGGGCCAGAACTTCGCCCGTGCGTTCGACATCAAGTTCCTGAACCAAAACAACGAGCTGGATCACGCATGGACCACGAGCTGGGGACTGAGCACGCGCATGGTGGGCGCCATCATCATGGCGCACGGCGACGACCAGGGCCTGATGCTGCCCCCGCGGCTGGCCCCGATCCAGGCCGTGATCGTGCCGATCTGGCGCAAGGATGTGGAGCGAGCCGCAGTGCTGGCCAAGGCGCACGAGGTCGCTGCCGCGCTCAAAGCCGCTGGCCTGCGGATCAAGCTGGACGACCGCGACGAGTTCAACGCGGGCTACAAATACAACGATTGGGAGATGCGGGGCGTGCCGCTGCGCCTGGAGATCGGCCCGCGCGATGTGGAGCAGAACGCCGTGGTGTTCGCCCGCCGCGACATCCCCGGCAAAGAGGGCAAGACCTTCGGCGTGCCGGTGGACGGCGTCGCCGACGCGGCGCGCGACATGCTCGCCACAATCCAGGACGGCATGTTGCGCCGCGCCACCGAGTTCCGCGATGCCAACACCCGCACCGTGCGCTCCTACGACGAGTTCAAGCAAGTGTTGGAGAGCCAGATCGGCTTCATCCGCGTCCACTGGGCCGGCACGGGCGAAGACGAGGATCGCATCAAGGAAGAGACCAAGGCGACCATCCGCTGCTTCCCGTTGGACGCGCAGGGTGACGAGGGGGTCTGCTTCTTCACCGGCCAGCGCACCGATCGGGTCGCGATCTTTGCGCGCGCGTATTGATGCACTTTCCGGAATCGAGGCTTCAGCCGGTCTATAACTCAGAAAACCGAACCGGCCAAAACCTCGATTCCGTCTGCGCTGACTGTTGCAGGACACGATGGAACCGCCTCACCCGCGTCACTGGCCGCCGCGCTGGGCCGACATCACCGACCCGGCCGTGCTGGCCGCGGTCGCCGCCGTGCCGCGCCACCGCTTCGTGCCGCCGGAGTACGTGGACGCGGCGTATGACGATTGCCCGCTGCCCATCGGCCAGGGGCAAACTATCTCGCAGCCCTACATCGTGGCGCTGATGACCCAGGCGCTGCGCCTGACGGCCGACAGCCGCGTGCTGGAGATCGGCACGGGGTCGGGCTACCAGGCTGCGATCCTGGCGCACATCACCCCGCACGTGTGGAGCGTGGAAACCCGGCCCGAGCTGGGCCGCGCGGCGCAAGAACGGCTGCAAGGGCTGGGTTACAACGTGGCGGTCAAGATCGGCGACGGCTGGCAGGGCTGGCCCGAACACGCACCCTATGATGCGATCGTCGTCACCGCGGCCGCACCCGAAGTGCCGCCCGCGCTGGTCGCGCAGCTTGCCGAGGGAGGGCGGCTGGTCATCCCCGTAGGCGAGAGCGCGTGGGATCAGGTGCTTTGGTTAATCGAGAAATGGCCAGGGGGCAGGCTGCACGCCGAGCAGTTGGCCGACGTGCGCTTCGTACCCCTGGTGTCCACGTCACCCACTGTGCCGGAAGACACGGCGCTGGAGGCCATCAGGCAGGAGCTGACGCGCGTCGTGCGCTATAGCAGGTACTAAAACAAGGAGTCCCCCTTTCATGCGTGTTGTCATCACCGGCCACAACGGCCAGCTCGGCCGTCAACTGATGACGGCCTTCGCCGCGCACGAACTGCTGCCGCTCGACTTACCCTGCGACGATATCATCGATCCCGGCATTTCGGCGTGCATCACTGCGTTCCGGCCCGACCTGGTCGTCCACGCCGCGGCCTACACCGACGTGGACGGCTGCGAGACGAACCCCGACCTGGCGTTCCGGGTCAACGCGTTCGGCACGCAGAACGTGGCGTTGGCCGCGCGGGCGGCCGGCGCGGCGCTACTGCACATCAGCACCAACGAGGTCTTCGACGGCACGCGCCGCGAGCTCTACCGCGAGTGGGACGCGGCCAACCCCATGAGCACCTACGCGCGTACCAAGGCCGCGGCCGAGCAGATCGTGCGCGACTTGGCGGGCGGCCGGTTTTACATCGTGCGGATCGCGTGGCTCTTCGGGCCGGGGGGGGTCAACTTCGTCACCAGAATCCTGGCCGGGGCCGAGAAGCACGGCGCGCTGCGCGTGGCCGCGGACGAGTTCGGCAATCCCACCTACGCGCCCGACCTGGCCGCGGCCTGCGCGAAGCTGGCGGCGACCGGCCACTACGGCATCTACCACCTGACCAACGCCGGCTTCTGTTCCCGCTACGAATTCGCGCAAACGATCATGCGGCTGGCCGGCCGACCCGACCTGCCCATCACGCCCATCCTCAGCGCCGAGTGGCCCCGACCCTCGCGTCCGCCCCTGCACGCCATCCTCGCCAACACCGCGGGCGCCGCCCTGGGCATCACGCTGAGGCCGTGGCAGGAGGCAGTGGGGGAGTATGTTGACAGCTTGACGGCCGACCAACGACGGACGACCGCTGATCTTTGATCCCTGACTCCTGACTCCTATGAATACCAGCATCATCATCCCCAACTACAACGGCCTGCGTTTCCTGCCCACGTGCCTGGACGCGTTGCGGGGCCAGACAGGGCTGATCAGCGCGCCACCTCCCCCCCTCACCCCCCTCCCTACCAGGGAAGCGGGCGCCAACCTCCCCCTCTCCTCGCAAGAGAGAGGGCCGGGGGGTAAGGTGGAAATCATCCTGGTGGACGACGCTTCGACCGATGATTCGGTGGCGTTCGTCCAAGAGCACTATCCCGAAGTCAAGATCATTCGCCTGATGCGCAACAGCGGGCTGGCGGCCGGCTGCAACGCAGGCGCGCGCGCCGCGACCGGCGATCTGCTGGTAATGCTGAATAACGACACCGAAGTCGAGCCGGGCTGGCTGGGCGCGTTGGTCGCCGCGGCCGAGGCCAACCCGGAGGCGGGCGCGATCGCCAGCAAGATGCTGCTCTTCGACCGCCGCGACACGCTGCACAACGCAGGCGACGTGATGGGCGCGGATGGCATCCCGCGCAACCGCGGCGTGTGGGAACATGACACGGGCCAGTACGACGACCGGCCCGAGATCTTCGGCGGTTGCGGCGGCGGCGTGATGTATCGCCGCACGGCGTGGGAGCAGGCCGGCGGGTTCGACGAGCGGCTGTTCATGTACCTGGAGGACGTGGACCTGGCGTGGCGGCTCCAACTTGCGGGCTGGCGCGCGATCTTCGCGCCCGCCGCACGGCTCTACCATCACCTGAGCGCCACCGGCGGCGGGGTGCTGGCCAGCTACTACGTGGGCCGCAACACGATCTGGGTGATCGCCAAGGACATGCCGGGGCCGCTCATTCGCCGGCACCTGGGCCGCATCGTGGCCGCGCAGGCCCGGATCACGGTGGATGCGCTGCGCGCCTGGCGCGGCGCATCTGCACGGGCGCGTTTGCGCGGGCAACTGGCGGGCGTGATCGGTCTGCCGCGGGTCTTGGGCTGGCGGCGGCAAGTGCAGAAGACGCGCCGTACTGCGATCGCAGTTCTAGAACAACTGCTTGTGTGAGAGCAAAACGGATGCGGGTGTTGGCCAAAAACCTCTTGCTCGCCGTTATGCTTTGTGTTACGATATTGCCGCAAACTTGTGTTGAGCAGCATCCAACCATCGCCGCTCACAGGTGATCCGGAGCGAGACATAGCGCTCATCATCGCTCGCATCAATGAACGGTTCAAGGAGTCCTAACCCATGCCCATCATCGAAAAACTCGGCAGCTTCTTCCTCGGCAAGGAGTATGACCTGGCGAAACGCCAACTGCTGCAAGACCGGCCGATAAACTACGACTCGCGCGACTTGACCACCCATGCCGTCTGCGTAGGCATGACCGGCTCCGGCAAGACCGGCCTTTGCCTGGATCTGATCGAAGAGGCCGCGCTAGACGGCGTGCCGGCCATCCTGATTGACCCAAAAGGCGACATCACCAACTTGCTGCTCACCTTCCCGGATCTGCTGCCCGAGGACTTCCTGCCCTGGGTGAACGCGGACGATGCCCGGCGCAAGGGCCAATCGGTGGAGGAGTTCGCCGCCAAACAGGCGCAGACCTGGCGCGACGGCCTGGCCAGCTGGGAACAAGGCCCCGAACGCATCCGGGCGTTGAAAGCTGCCGCCGACTTCGCCATCTACACTCCCGGCTCGGATAGTGGCCTGCCGGTCAGCATCATCAGCAGCTTCAAGGCGCCCGGGCTGGACTGGGAGACCGAGTCCGAAACACTCCGCGAGCGCATTCAGGGCACGGTATCCGCGCTGCTCGGCCTGGCCGGCATTGAAGCCGACCCGGTGCGCAGCCGTGAGCACATCTTGCTTTCCACCATCCTGGAAAACGCGTGGCGCGCCGGTGAAGACCTCGACCTAGCAAAGCTGATCATGTCGGTGCAGAAACCGCCGTTCCGCCAGGTCGGCGTGTTCGATGTGGACACCTTTTTCGCGGAGAAGGATCGTTTCGGGCTGGCCATGGCGCTGAACAACATCATCGCCTCGCCCAGCTTCGCGTCTTGGCTGCAAGGCGAGCCGTTGGACATCGCCAGCCTGTTCCACACGCCAACCGGCAAGCCGCGACACAGCATCTTCTACATCGCCCACCTCAGCGACGCGGAGCGCATGTTTTTCGTCACCATCCTGCTGGAGCAGCTCATCAGTTGGATGCGCGCCCAGCCGGGCACCACCAGCCTGCGCGCGCTGCTCTACATGGATGAGGTGTTCGGCTACTTCCCCCCCACGGCTAACCCGCCCAGCAAGCGGCCGATGCTGACGCTGCTGAAGCAGGCGCGCGCGTTCGGGGTGGGCGTGATGCTGACCACGCAGAACCCGGTGGACCTGGACTACAAAGGCTTGACCAATACCGGCACCTGGTTCATCGGCAAGCTGCAGGCCGACCGGGACAAGCAGCGCCTGTTGGATGGCCTGGAGGGCGCGCTGGCGCAGGGCGGCGTCTCCACCGACCGCGCCGAGCTGGATCGCCTGATCTCCGCGCTGGAGAGCCGCGTGTTCCTGCTGCATAACATCAACCAGGGCGGCCCCCTGGTGTTCTACACGCGCTGGGCCATGAGCTACCTGCGTGGCCCGCTCACCCGCCAGCAGGTGAAGGAGCTTATGGCCGACCGCAAGGCAGCGCCGGCGGTCGCGGGGCCGCGGCCTGCCGCCGGGCCCACCCGTATTGCCGCGGCCGTGACCGAAGCTCAACCGGCTCCCGCGTCTGAGATCGCGGCCGCGGCCCCTGCCGGCCTCAGCACGCAGCCGCCGGTCTTGCCGCCGGGCATGCAGCAGATCTTCTTACCGGTCACGGTCTCCGAACGGGGCCTGGCGCAGGCGGTAACCGATCGCGTGGGAAGCCGTGTCACGTTCTCGGACCAACAACTGGTCTACGAGCCCGCTGTCATCGGCCTGGCCACCGTGCGCTTCACCGACCGCAAGATGGGCCTGGACGAGGATCAGGAGTTAGCCTTGCTGCTCCGACCGTCAGGCAGCCGGATGCTCTCGTGGAAGGACGCTGAAGCGATTGACATCGGCCCGCGCGACCTGGAAGAGCGCCCGGACCCAGATGCGGTGTTTGCCGCCGGGCTGCCCGAGGGGATCAGCACAGCCAGGGCGCTGAGCAGCCTGTCCACGGCTCTGGTTGACCACCTGTACCGCGGCCAGGCATTCACCTTGGAGTATAACCGCAAGCTGAAGCTTTACGCCGAACCGGGCGAATCGGAGCGCGAGTTCCAGGCGCGCTGCCAGCAGGCCGCGCGCGAAGCGCGGGACAAAGCGGTGGACGCCCTGCGCGACAAATATGAGGTCAAGCTAAAACGGCTGGACGAACGGCTGGCGCGCGAAGAACAGGAGTTGGCCGCGGACAAGGCCGCGTACAAAGGACGCATCGGCGAAGAGGTGCTCTCGGGCCTGTCCAGCGTCGCGGGAGCGTTAGGCCTCTTCGGCAGCCGGCGCCGTAGCCTGAGCAGCCTCTCCACTGCAGCATCCAAGCGCCGCATAACCAGCTCGGCCAAAGCCAGCATCGAGGAGTCCGAGGCGGCTATTGCCCGGCTGAAGGCAGACATCGAGGCTTTGCAGGGCGAGATGGAGCAGGCAGCCGCGGCGCTCACCGAAGAGTGGTCGAAAGCGGTAGACAACGTCGAAGAGGTGAAGGTGATGCCGCGCAAGAGTGATATCCGGGTTGACCTGGTCGCGCTGGCCTGGATGCCAACCTGGGAAGTAAGTTACGAAGATGCCCGCGGCCGCAACCGGGTCGAGTCGGTGCCAGCTTACGCACAGGCGTGAGCCCCACCCCACCAAGCCATGTCCCTTGTGCTTGGTCAAGAGGCTTCAGCCGGGATCTTTCATCGGCCATCAAACCGGCTGAAGCCTCGAGTCCAGATCGCGCTAATCAAGTTGCCCGGCAAACACAAACACGCAAATCAAATCGTTGACGTTGGTCTGTGTCGGCCCCGTAATAATAAGGTCACCCAGCGCCCCCAGGAAGTGATAGCTGTCGTTGTTCGCCAGCGCGGCGCGCGCGTCTAGCCCCAGGCCACGGCCGCGTGTCACGGTGTCGGCCGTGGCAATGCCGCCGGCCGCGTCGGTGGGACCGTCCGTACCGTCGGTGCCCAGGCTCACCACCGCGACCCGCACGCCGGGCGGCAGCGGAAAGCTCTCCAGCGCGATGGCAGCGGCCAGCGCCAACTCCTGGTTCCTGCCCCCCCTGCCCGTCCCCTCGATCGTCACCGTGGTCTCGCCGCCCAACACCAGGCAGGCCGGCGCCGCGTAATCCGATTGGCCGCACGCGATCCCCTGCGCCAGCCCGGCCACGGCACGGCCGATCTCACGCGCCTCCCCCTGCACGAAGGTGGTCAGCAAGGCGCTGTTGAAGCCGAGCTGCCGCGCTTGGGCGACGGCCGCGCGGCCGGCGATGGCGTTATCACCGATGACGACGTTGTTGACGCGATCAAACAGGGGCTCGCCAGGCTTGGGCGTGTCTGGAATCTCACCAGCCAGGCCGCGCGCCAGGTGGGCGCGCACACCCTCCGGCGCCTGGGCGGCGATGCCATACCGGGTCAGCACGGCCCAGGCATCGGCGAAGGTGCTGCGGTCGGGCACGGTGGGGCCAGAGGCGATGGCATCCAGCGGCGTGCCGACCACGTCAGACAGGATCAGAGTGGCGACCTGCGCAGGAACCGCCAGCCGAACCAGCTGACCACCCTGCAACCGTGAGCAATGTTTGCGCACCGCGTTGATTTCGGTGATATCAGCCCCGGAACGTAACAGCAGTTCGGTTAGCGCCTGGTAGTCAGTCAGTGTGATGCCTATCGCGGGCAGCGGCAACAACGCCGATCCCCCGCCGGAGATGAGCACGATGGCCAGGTCGCGCGCGGTCAGACCAGTGAGTGCGGTGGCTATGCGTTCAGCCCCGGCCAGGCCAGCAGCGTCAGGCACAGGGTGACCGGCCTCGACGAGAGTGATGGGACCGGTGTCTGCCCGTGTGTTGGGGACGGGCGGCTCACCCCGGCCGCCAAAACGCACATTCCAGCCGCCCAAGGCCGCGCCGTGCCCGTGCTTGACGTTGACCACGCCACCGGCAACACGATCACCCAGGACCTGGTGCAGGGCAGCAGCCATGGGCGTGCCGGCTTTGCCGCCCCCCACGACCAGGATGCGATCAATGGCGTTTAGCGCGTAGCCAAGGCCACCGATGTACAAGGTGTTGCCGTCCAAGCGAACGTTGGTACGCACCGCCTGATCCGGATCCACGGCCCGAATCGCGGCAGAAAGCACCTCAAAGATCTGTGCATGTTCTTGTGTGGTCAGCATGGGACTCCACCAAGCTCAGCAGAGCACAGCTTTCTCGCCCCTACCAGACTGCGAACGGCCAATGGAAGCAACAGATTCGGTGTCAGCCTAGAATTGTGCTCTGCTGAATCTCACGGGGCGTGGGGCAAATCAGGGCACGAGGGCCGCCTCGACAGCTTGCTCTGGACTCGCCTCGCCCTCAACGACGCTGATCACGGCCTTATGAACGCGAGCTGCCGCCTGAGCATAATCGGTGCCCACGGGGTGTGGAATAGCCGTTGCCATCTGTTCATCCAAGAAGGAAAAGTAGGGATCGGCGCCCCAGGCGGCCAATGCTTCGGGTGAAGTCGGCAGCCACCCCGCGGCCCTCGACCAATCTGCGGCAAATTGCGGCTGCAAAAGCCAGTTGAGCAATGCCGCTGCTGCACGTTGGCGCACCGGATCGGTTGTCACAACGGCGAGCGCCCAGCCATCTGCCAGCGAACGAGTAGGGGCAGCATAACCAGGCGCAGCGGCATAACCGACGTTCTTGAGCAGCTCACGCTGCGTCAGGTAACGGCGTCCGCTGACATAAGCAAAAGGCACAGCGCTCTGGGCGTAGACGCTCCAGACTGTGTCTGAATCGCCGACCTCCAGCGCAGCCGGCGGCAACAGGCCGCTCCCGGTAGCTTCCTCGTAAAAGCTTAACAGGCGGGTCAATGGCTGCGCCTCGACCCGTAAACCGCGTCCGACGGTGTCCTGGGATGCACCGGCAGACAGGTATTGGCTGATGATGGCATGGGTTAACGCTTCCTGGGGCCGAGCCACTGAGCCAGCTGAAGCGCCTGCGATGGGAAACAGGTATGGCAGACGGGTAGCGACAAGCGCTGACCAGGTGTCCGGTGGCACCTCTGCCTGGTCCTTGAGATAGACGACGTGCTCAACGTCAGCAACGAATTGCACCGCCAACAGGCGATCACCAAACCGACCATTGGCTGTGGCAAAGGGATAAAGACCGGCGAGCAACTCGGGGTCGAGAAGATCATCCACTGATTGCAGCAAACCAACTGCGGCAGCCTGCTCAAGCTCGATCACGTCGAGTGCCACCAGATCGGGCAAAACGCTAGAGGCTACTGGCTGAGCTGTGCGCAGAAGATCTAGTACTCCCCCTTTGCCATAACGCGCCTTGAGCACCGGATTCACCGTGGTGCCACCTTCCTGGCTTGCTTCAAAAGCGGCCAGTCGCTCTGCCAGAAGTAGACCGGCAGGCTGCGGTGCTTTGGGGCTCAAGAACTCCGAGGTCCACCACGTCAAGGCGATCCCGCTCACGGCCACCGGAGCCGCCGATGTGGCTGCAGCAGCCGGTGTGGCCGTGCGCACTGGCGCAGAGGTCGCCGTCGGCGTAGCCGTCGTGGTCGGGATCGGCGCCCCAGCACACCCTACCACCCCCACCAACAAGACCAAGGCGCCTAAGCCTGTCCACCAACGCCGAATTCCTTGTGCTTTCATTCTATCTCCTGGCCGATATACCCAATGGTCACGATTATACCCTTGCACCAGACAACGCGCCAACGCTCAACAGCATGGGGTCACCAGGGCAGAATGGTTTCCAAAGCCAGCACATCCCCGCTGCCCACCCCGCGGCCCAAGCCGTCACACACGACTTGCTGCGCGTAAGTGCCATCGAAATTCTCCGTGCCCACGATAGGGTTCAGCAAAGGGTCCACAACCTGGTAATGCGCGGTGATGACCCCCGAGCGGTGAAAAGCGAGCTGGAAGGAGTTGGGGGGCGCCCCGACCGCGCGGCGCACCTGATGCCAGGTGATCACATAGGTGTCCGGATCCGGCTGATGGGCGTAGACCTCGCCACCGAGGGCAAGCTGCCAGTCCGCGGCCAAGACGTACACGGCGTTATTGGGCGCTGCGGCCGAAGGCAAACAGCTCGTTGGGACTGGTAAGATTGTGCCTTCGCCCAGGCCTAGGGTAGCCAGTCCGTTCTCTGACACCCGGATCTGTGAGTAGACCCCACCGAAGAACGTCACCGGGAACGGTAGCGCCTGGGTCACCAGGCCCTCGTTTGGGATCGAGATCACGCTGGGTGGGGTGCTGACTGAAGCAAACGGATCGTACCAGTCAGGGCCATAGCGGTCACGAAAGATAACCGGTAGAAAAACCTGGCCCACACTTTCGCTAACCCAAAGCTCCACCGGGATATCAAAACCGTACAACCAGCCTGGATAGAGCGGTTGTACGCGTATCGCGCCGGTGTAAAGCCCCGGCCCGAGCGCGGTCGGCCCAGCCTGGAGGGTCAACCCTGCAGGCATCGTGTAGCTGACGTTGCCCACCGCGGGCGTCACACTCAACCAATCTGCCCCGCTGGTGACCGTGGCCTCCCAGGTGATGGCCTGGTCACTGGGGTTTATCAGCGGCAAAGTGCGCGCGCTTTGCACCAGTGGCCCTCCCAACAGAAAGGTCTGCTTGGTGGTGATGGGCTGGAGGCTGGGAGGATACGCCCAGCGCACAGCCCGCATTACGTTCAGCCGGCCATAGCCGAAGTAGTCGTTTCGGCCGTTCACGTAGGGGATGGGCTGCCCAGTAAAGGGATTTGTTCCCACTTTGTCAGCTGTGGATTTCAAGATGCTTGCCACATCTTGGCCGTTGCCGCTGGGCTGCACGGTCCATACCAGCGCAGCGGCGCCTGACACCAGGGGCGTGGCCATGGAGGTGCCGTAGGCAAACCCATATCCACCCGGCAGGGTGCTCCAGATCGCGTCATTTTGAATGCCACCGGGAGCCGCGATGCCAATATATGGTTTGTAGCCGGAGTATGGCGCCCAGTTATCGTAATGATCACTGGCGGCCACCGCCAGCACGCCGTCATAGGCAGCGGGATAAAATGCCGGGTTCGTCAGATACTCGCATTCGCGCAAAGTGCTGCCCTGCGCGCAGTTGCCGGCTGCGGCCACCACCAAGACATCGTTATCGCGCGCATAGTTCACGGCCCCTTGCAGTGTCAGGGGCGGAGTTGTCAGATCAAAGATGGCCCCCAGACTCAGATTAATGATCTTCGCCGGTGAGGCGCCGTAGGCCCCATTGACAGCATCATAGATGGCGAGCGCAACAGCAGCCTGATCGCCGGTACCATCTGCCCCCAACACCTTGAGGGAACGAATCTGCACATAAGGCGCCAATCCGCTGATGCCCTGACCGTTGTCGGTCGTGGCGGCCAGGATGCCCGCCACATGGGTCCCGTGGCCGTTTTGGTCCTCCGGGACTGCGTCGCCGTTTACATAGTCCCAGCCCGAAACGATGCGCCAGGCAGGAAACTCAGGATGCGCCAGGTCAAGGCCGGAATCTACTACTGCGACCACGATGGACGTGTTGCCCTGGGTGACAGCCCAGGCGCCGGGAGCAGCGACGCGCCGCGCGTACCATTGCAGGCCAAAATTCGGATCGGTGGGATAGCGCGCGTCGGTGGCAGCGCGCAGGATGTGGTTGGGCTCCGCATATGCCACCCAGGGGAGCTGGCGAAGACGCGCGATCTCAGCCAACTCGCTGCCGGGCGTCACAGCCAGCCGGGCGAAGCCGTACTCGGCCCGAGCGTCCAGCACAGGCAGGCCGGTCAGTTCAACAAGAGATGCAGCCGCCTGAAGCGATTCCAGGGACGCACGACCCGGCTGGCTACCCGATGCATACGGAACAACTGGTACCGCACCGCTTTCCGGCCGCCAGGCCAGCACGATTTCACCGGCGACATACCGCTTGCTCTCGCCTGGTGTTTCGGCCTGGCCGAGCACTTCACCCGGCATCAACGCTAGGTAGACAAGGATAATCCACGCCAATGCAAGGCGCGCGGATCGTTGCAGGCTGGTCTGTCCGAAAGAAGGCAAGAAACGGCGCATCGCTTCATCTCCTTGACGGCGCCCCATACCGTGGGCATCAGGCCCCATGACGCCGACAGCCGCGTGCGGCGACACGCGGCTGTCGGGCGAGGTCAACCTCAGGTTCTATCAACCGGCCAGCGCACCGGCCAACTCAAGCGATTGAAGGCCTGTCTCCCCAACGACCTCAAGTTGGAGCTGTTGCTCTTGGTCGAGCACGATCCGGACGGTGTCACCGGGCTTGACCTGACCACTGAGCAACGCCTCGCTGAGGCGATCCTCCAACCGATCCTGGATAACCCGGCGCAGTGGCCGAGCGCCGTAGTCCGCATCGTAGCCCGCTTCGGCCAACAGCGCCTTTACCTCGTCGGTAACCTCCAGCGTGACATGCTGCTCCGTGAGCTGCAAACGCACCCGGTTCAACTCCAGATCAACGATCTCCTTGATCTGCTCTTTGGTCAGGTTACGGAACACCATGATCCCGTCCAAGCGGTTCAAGAACTCAGGCCGGAAGGTGCGTTTCAATGCGTCCGTCACCCGATCGCGCATCGTCTGATATTCGTCCTCCTGGCGTTGGGCCTCGTCGCGGCTGGTGGCGAAGCCGAGCGTCGCGCCATGTTTGATCAAGTTCGCGCCCACGTTGGAGGTCATGATCAGGATGGCGTTACGAAAGTCAATCCGCCGCCCCTTGGCATCGCTCAGGTTGCCGTCTTCCATGATCTGGAGCAGCATGTTGAATACTTCGGGATGCGCCTTCTCGATCTCGTCCAGCAGCACCACGCAATAGGGGCGACGACGAACGGCCTCGCTGAGCTGCCCGCCCTCGTCATAACCGACGTAGCCGGGCGGCGCGCCCACCAATCGACTGACGTTGTGGCGCTCCATGAACTCGCTCATGTCGAGCTTGATCAGCGCATCTTCGGAACCGAACAAGAACTCGGCCAGGCTCTTGGCCAGCAGCGTCTTGCCCACGCCGGTGGGGCCGAGGAACATGAAGGCGCCGATGGGGCGCTTGGGGTCCTTCAGGCCGGTGCGCGCGCGGCGCACAGCCTTGGCGATCGCCTTCACCGGCTCATCCTGGCCCACTACCCGCTTGTGCAGGTAGTCTTCCATCTCCAGCAGGCGCACCGTCTCCTTGCCCACCAGCCGCTGCAACGGAATGCCGGTCCACATGCCGACGACCTCGGCGATATCCTCTTCGTTCACCACAGGCTGCGGCGCTAATTCCTGCCAGCCCTGGCGCAACTGCTCCAGCTTGCGCTCCAGATCGATCTCGTGGTGGCGTAGGCCGAGCGCGTCTTCGAAGCGCTTAGCCTCCACGGCCTGTTCCTTCTGCTTCTGCGTGCTCTTGAGCTCGCGGAACGTCTCGCGCAGGGTCATGGCGTGTGGCGCCTTGTACATGCGCACCCGGCTGGCCGCCTCATCCATCAGGTCAATCGCTTTGTCGGGCAGGAACCGATCGGGCACATAGCGGGCCGACAGCCGAGCGGCCGCGTCCAGCGCTTGATCGCTGATCTTCAACTGGTGGTGGTCCTCATACGCCGGCCGCACGCCGCGCAAGATGTCGTAGGTCTCTTCGATGGTGGGCTCTTCCACCAGCACAGGCTGGAAGCGCCGCTCCAGTGCTGCGTCCCCCTCGATGTACTTGCGGTATTCATCTAACGTCGTCGCGCCGATGCATTGCAGCTCACCGCGCGCCAAGGCAGGCTTCAGCAGATTGGCGGCGTCCATGCTGCTGCCGGCCGCGCCAGCGCCCACCAGCATGTGGACCTCATCAATGAACAGGATCGCATCGGAGTTGGTGATCTCCGCGATGACCTTCTTGAGGCGTTCCTCAAACTGGCCGCGATACATGGTGCCGGCCACCAGCGCGCCCACATCAAGCATCAACACGCGTTTATCAATCAGGGTCTCTGGCACGTCGCCGTTCACGATGCGCTGCGCAAGGCCCTCGACGATGGCTGTCTTGCCGACGCCGGGCTCACCGATGAGCGCAGGGTTGTTCTTGGTGCGACGGCTGAGGATCTGGATTACGCGCTCGATCTCCTTTTCGCGGCCGATGACCGGGTCAAGTTTGCCTTCTTCGGCCCGCGCCGTCAGGTCAAAGCCCAACTGGTCGGTCAGGGGAGTCTTGCTCTCCTTCTTGCGGGCGGTCTTTTCCTGCACCTGACTCTCAAGGATCATCTTGGTGGCCTGCTGGCGCACTTTGTCCGGGCTGGCGCCAAGGTTACGAAGCACCTCAGCCGCGATCCCCTCGGCCTCGCGCACAAGCCCCAACAACAGATGCTCGGTCCCGATGTAGCTATGACCGAGTTGTCGCGCCTCTTCGACCGCGATCTCGACTACCCGTTTTGTGCGCGGGGTCAGTGTAGGACGACCGAACGGTTGCCTCGGGTTGCGCGGCGCCATGCGCTCGACTTCCCGGATGACTTCGCTCTGGGTTGCCCCCAACTCGCGCAGGATCTTGGCAGCCAACCCATTTTCTTCTTTAACCAGTCCCAGCAACAGGTGCTCGGTGCCCACATAGTTATGGCTTAAGCGCTGCGCTTCTTCCTGGGCTATTTGCAGTACTTGCCGTGCATGCTTGGTAAATCGATCCAACTTATCCGTCATGATTTCTCATCCTTTACGCCAAAGACGCACCTTGTCTATTAGCCTTAGCGCACATGGGCCGTTATGGACAATGTCTGACCGTAAATGCCACATGGAACATTTGTCATTATAGCATAACTCGTAAAGGGTGTGGTAAGCACGGTTCCGCTTGTGCAGAGCACCAGTTTTGTGAAAAACAAAGGAGCGAAAGCGTGTCTCACGCTTTTGCTCCTTTGGATCAGCGCCACATAACCGATCGCCTAGAAAGGCAATGGGCAGGTCAAGGAGTCTGCAGTTGTTTGAGCGCCTCGGCGATCTGAGAGTTTCCGGATTCACTCGCGTCCTGTTCACCGCCCTCGCTTTGCCAATCCACCTCGATGTAGGCATCGTCGCCGGCCTGACGCAAACTCAATCCGATGCGCCGCCGTTGCGGATCAACCTTGATGATGCGCACCTCCACTTCATCGCCTTCGTGGAGCACCTCTTTGGGATGGTTGATACGATAATTCGCAATTTCTGAGATATGGATCAGGCCTTCAATGCTATCGTCAATTTTCGCGAAAGCGCCGAAGGCAGCCAGTCGAGTAATCTTGGCCATCACCACCTGACCCACTGCGTACTGCTGCTCGATTTGCGTCCAGGGTTCAGGGGTTAGCCGTCGCAGGCTCAAGCCGATACGCTTGCGATCCTCGTCCACGTTCATCACGTAGACCTCAACCTGCTGGCCAGCATGGACGATCTCACTGGGGTGCTCCACCCGGTGCCAGGCAAGCTCTGAGAGATGGATGAGACCATCAGCGCCGCCGAGATCTACGAAGGCGCCAAAGTCAGCCACGCTGGTTACAACACCTTTGATGATGTCCCCTTTCGCCAGGGTGGAGAGCAGCCGATCCTTCTGACCTTTGCGCCAATCCCGCATCGCGGCCCGCTCCGATAGGATCAGACGGTTCCGCTCGCGGTCAATCTCGACCACCTTGAGCTGCATGGCCTGGCCGACCAGCCTTGCCCAACGCTGCTCCGGATCCCCTTCGTTGTCTTGCTGCAATTGCCACTGGCTGGAGAGCTGCGACGCCGGCACAAAGCCGCGCACCCGGCCCACCCGCACGATCACCCCGCCGCGGTTGAAACCGGTCACCACACCCTCGAAGGTATCCTGGGATTGGAAAAGCGCATCGGCCTGATGCCAGTCTTGCTCATGCTGGGCGCGCGCTAATGAGATAACGACATTGCCATCCTTGTCTTCGGGCTGGACGACGAAAGCTGACACAATATCACCCATCGCCAGGGAAGACACATAGTCGCGATCCAGCCGCTCCAACTCGCGCGGATCGACGACAGCATCTGCCTTGTAATGGATATCAACCAGGATCTGGGTGGGGCTGACACTGACGATAACGCCTTCAACGGTGTCGCCCGCCCGCAATGCCGGAAAGTCAAAGGCATCCAGGGGCAGGCTCTCCATCGGGTTGGCGTCGTCTGCGGTTTGGGCGGACAGCAGACCTTTACGAGTACTCATGGAATGATTGCTCCCCCTCCAACAGAGAATGGCCGAATTATACTAACAATCGCGTAGAAAAGGCAAGTCGCCCGCCTGATCAGTTGCGTGGCACGTGTACGATCATTTCGATTTCAACGCGCGCAGCGCGCGGCAGGGCGGCCACCTGTATGGTGGAACGAGCGGGCGGCGCCGCGGTGAAAGCTGTGCCATAAATCGCGTTGACAACTTGGAAGTCCGCCATGTCGGCCAGGAAGATGGTGGTCTTGACCACATCGGCAAAGGACGCGCCAGCGGCCTCCAAGACGGCGGCCAGGTTGGCCAGCACTTGTTGGGTCTGGGCTTCAATGCCCTCAGCCAGCGTTCCCTGGACAGGATCGAGCCCGATCTGGCCAGATGTGAACAGGAAATCACCGGCACGGATAGCCTGGCTGTACGGGCCGAGCGCGGCAGGCGCCGCAGAAGTGTGGATAGCTTGAATCATGTTTCTCCTCCTGATATTTAGCGCCGGGAACCCCTAAAGGCGCCCGGCGCTTGTGATGTTACCCGACAACGATGTTGATCAGCTTGCCGCCGGCAAAGATCACTTTGCGCACCAGTTTGCCTTCCAACCACTTTTGTACGATGAGGCTGGCCAGCGCAGCTGTGCGCGCCGCCTCCTCAGTAATATCTGCAGGGACCTCCAGCTTGTCACGCACCTTGCCGTTGATCTGCACCACCAACGTCACTGTCTCCGCCCTGGCTAACTCAGCATCGAACGCAGGCCAGGGCTGCAGATGGATGCTATCGGCCGCGGTAAAGGTGTCTCGGCCGCGGCGCCGCTGCCACAACTCCTCAGCGATGTGCGGCACTTCCGGTGCCAGCATCAACAGCAACATGTCCAGGGCCTCATCCCACGCAGGCGTGCCGAAGACCGGCGTGTCCTTGGCCTTCATCAGGTAGTTGTTGAACTCCATCAGGCTGGCCAGCAAGGTATTGAACTTATAAGCCGCGATGTCCTCGCTGACCTTTTGCAGCGTACGATGTGTGACCTGGCGCAGTTCACGGCCCAGGCGCTCGGCCTCGGCCGCATCCCCTGCGACCGGCCGCGTCTCCAACGCCACTGCCCACACCCGCTCCAGGAAGCGGCGCACGCCTTCGATGCCCTGGGGGTTCCACGGGCCACCCGCATCCCACGGCCCGATGAACATCAGGTACGCGCGCACGGTGTCGGCGCCGTAGCGCGCCACCCATTCGTCCGGCGCCACCACGTTGCCCTTGCTCTTGCTCATGCGGTTGCCGTCGGGGCCCAGGATAATGCCTTGGTTGTACAGCCGCAGCATCGGCTCCCGGAACGGCACCACGCCCATATCGGCCAGCGCCTTGGTGAAGAAACGCGTGTACAGCAGGTGCATCGTCGCGTGCTCCGGCCCGCCAGTATACTGGTCAACTGGCAGCCAGTAAACGCCCTCATCCGGGTCCCAGGGCAGATCGCCCGCGCTGAGCGGCTGGCCGGCCTTGTGATAGGGCGTCACGTAGGCGTAGTGGTACCACGATGAGCACATGAAGGTGTCCATGGTGTCGGTTTCGCGCGTCGCGGCGTCGCCGCACTGCGGACACGTGATGCTCACGAAGCCTTCATGGAACTTCAGCGCGTTCTCGCCGGTGGGCGGGATCTGCGCGTCGGTGGGCAGCGTAACCGGCAGGTCCGCGTAAGGCACCGGAACCACCCCGCAGCGGTCGCAATAGAGCATGGGGATGGGCGCGCCCCAGTAGCGTTGGCGGCTGATCAGCCAGTCGTGCAGGCGGTAGTTGATCGCGGCCTTGCCGGTGCCTTGCTCGGCCAGCCAGGCTGTCACCTGCTGCTTGGCGACATCGCCCGGCGTGCCGGAGAACGCTTGGGAATGGATCATCGTACCGTAGTCGCTGTGATACAACACATCCCGGTACCATTCGACGCCCCACCACATCGCCATGGTCGTGACGAACTGGCGCATGTAATGATAGCCGGCATGGCAACGGGCCATGATGGCCGCGTCAGCTTCGACAGAGGCCAATGTCATCACGGCATCGGGGAAGACGACGTGCCAGCCGCGGCCGACCACATCGCCCCAGTGGCCCGGCTTCAAGTGCGCCTGCAGCAGCGGCGCATAGGCGGCCACCTGCGCGTCACCGTCCAGGCTGATCGCGTAGAAGCGGCCGCGACCCTCGATCGCCAGCCATTCCCAGGCCAGCCCGGCGGCCGTCAGCGCCGCGCCGAAGCCATCGGTGACCGAACCATCCCACACCGCGCTCTTGGCCCGGCCATCGTTGCGTTCGATCACCGGGATGATGGGCAAGCCGAACTTCAGGGCGAACGCGAAGTCGCGATCGTCGTGGCTGGGCACGGCCATGATCGCGCCGGTGCCGTAGCCCATCATCACGTAGTCCGCCGCCCAGATGGCGATGCGCGCGCCGTTGACGGGGTTGATTGCATACGCGCCGATGAAAACACCCGTTTTTTCTTTGTCGGCCGCGCCGCGCTCGATCTCGGTCTGGCGGCTGGCTTGCTCAACGTAGGCGTCTACCTCGGCCCGGCACACGGCCGGGGTCAGCTTTGCCACCAGCGGATGCTCAGGTGCCAGCACCATGAAGGTGGCGCCCCACAGCGTGTCGGGCCGGGTAGTAAACACGACGATGTCGTCGCCGGCCTCTGACTTGAAGGTCACTTCCGCGCCTTCACTGCGGCCGATCCAGTTGGTTTGGAGCGTGCGAATGCGTTCGGGCCAGTCAACACCGTCGTAACGCAGCAGTTCATCCGCGTAGGCCGTGATCTTGAAGAACCACTGGTTCAGTTCCTTTTTGATCACTGGGGTGCCGCAGCGCTCGCAGTGGCGATCATCGCCCCAGACCTGTTCGCGCGCCAGAGTTGTATTGCACTGTGGGCAGAAATCCACCGGCGAATATTTGCGGTAGGCCAGGCCGTGATCGTACAGCTTCAGGAAGAACCACTGCGTCCATTTATAGTATTCGGGCAGACACGTCACCGCTTCGTGATCCCACGCCCACATCGCGCCCATACTACGCAGTTGGCCGCGCATCCGCTCGACGTTGGCCATGGTCCACGTATGGGGATGGACGCCGTGCTTGATAGCCGCGTTTTCCGCCGGTAGCCCGAACGCGTCGAACCCGATGGGAAAGAAGACGTTGTAGCCCTTCATGCGCATGTAGCGCGCGGCCGCGTCCGATGGCGTCATCGCGTACCAGTGCCCGATGTGCAGGTCGCCCGACGGATAAGGGAGCATAGTCAAGAAGTAAAACTTGGGACGCGTGGCATCTTGCCGGGTATCATATAACCCCTGGACCGCCCACTGCTGCTGCCATTTTGGCTCGATCTGTTGCGGGATGTATCTCTCAGCCATCTGTTACCTCGTCCAGAAAACAGAAATCCCCCTCGTCTCTCGAACAGGGACGAAGGGGACTCCGCGGTACCACCCTGGTTGCCGGTAGTGGACCTGAGGGGATTCGAACCCCTTGCCTCTTGAATGCCATTCAAGCGCTCTCCCAATTGAGCTACAGGCCCAAACGATTGCCGACCTCTTGGCACATGCGATAACGGGCACATCCGGCACGGACTACTGTCTTTCACCCGTGCGGCTCCCGGACGAGTTCGGCCTTGACAGAACATGCGGGTTTCGAGCCGCCTGCGAGGTTTCCACCCGCCCTCGCTCTCTACGAAACTGGCCTACTACTTCCGTTCTACGCCAGCTATTCAATTCTAACAGCGGCCCGCTCGTGGCTGCGGACCCCAGGTGGAGCTGAGGGGACTCGAACCCCTTGCCTCTACAGTGCGATTGTAGCGCTCTCCCAGATGAGCTACAGCCCC
>CAZKEF010000060.1:0-29830 GCA_964551735.1 uncultured Anaerolineales bacterium | reverse complement strand
GCGACGACATCGCCGAAGCGCTTGTAAACATGCTCAAAAGTGATACTGGCCATGGGTATTGTTTGCTCCTATGCATGAAATGGATTGTGAAGCACATGCCAGGCGCCGTGGCCTGGCAAGCCGGGCAGACAGAACTGTTCGGTCGAGCGCTTGGCCTCCCCGCCTGGGTGGCTAGGCCGTGCCTCTGCGCATCCAATGGCCAAGACCGGGGCGTTACAAACAACTCGGGCAACCTGCCGTAACCGCTCTGCCGCGGCTGCAAGATTATCTGTGTTCGGTATAGGTCAAAGTGAAAGACATGGTGGGACGGACTGAGGGACACGCAACCGCAACACGCCCTATAGGACGCGCCGATGTTCTAGTTGGCGTACTTGGCTCAGACCTGGGGGCACCTCCTCGTCGATAATACGCCTGTGCTGATAGGTATCAGCGCCTTTTTTGCAGATGGACCAACGTGCTTGGCCGCACACGATCCACCCAACACAAGATGTATCGAGTATATCACAATCTATCCAGAGGGCAAATCGCGAAAAGGCATGCGAAACGCTATCGTAAGACGCCAAATGTGTGTATAATCCGGTCAATAGGAGAGCGTGAGTGACACAACATCATCGTACAATGGGGGGTTGGGAGGGCTGGCTGAGGCTTGCTGTCGTCGGTCTCAGCCTGGCGCTGCTGTTCGCGCCGCCGGCCGGCTTGCTGGACAAGGCTGACCACGCCGCCTATGCCGTCTGTCATCGGATCCCCGATCGTTCGTTCATCTTCGCTGGCAGGCCGCTGCCGCTGTGTGCGCGGTGCAGCGGCACCTATCTAGCCGCGGTGGCGGGGATCGGGGCGCTGATCGCGCGCGGCCGGGGCCGTGCGGCCGCGCTCCCGCGCGGCCGGTGGCTGGCTGTGCTCGGCCTCTTCATGCTGGCATGGGCTGTTGACGGCACGAATTCCTTCCTCAACTACATCCCTGGCGCGCCCCAGCTCTACCCGTCGAACAATCTGCTGCGCCTGGTCACCGGCGCGCTGGAAGGACTGGTCATCGCCGCGTTCCTGTTGCCCGTGCTGAACCTGGCGTTGTGGGCCGAAAGCCGACCAGGCAGCTCGGTGATGAACTGGGGCGACCTGGCTTCCCTGTTGGCCGGAGGAGTTATCGTCATCGGCCTGGTGAGCAGCGGCATTCCCGAGCTGCTTTACCCGCTGGCGCTGCTCAGCGGCCTGGCTGTGGTGGGCCTGATCGGCGCGCTCAACATCGTGTTGGCCCTGACACTCTTGCGCCGTGAAGGCTGCGCGCGCGGCTGGTCCGATGTGTTAACGCCCGCGCTGCTGGGCCTGGCGCTGGGCCTGCTCGAATTGGCCGCCGTTGCTGCGGCACGCGACGCGTTAGTTGCGCGGCTTGGCCCCTTGTTCTAAGCATCGATGAAAGTATGGTATACTACTATGCCAGCCGGTTGAAACCTTTACGGCTGTGGTGCGTTTAGAAGACGATGCGCACAGTTGCCGGCAGATAAACGGTCAAATGCCGGAGCGTTACATAACTCAAGGAGGGCATCATGGATTTTGGCAAGGCATTCACATTCATGTTCGAAGACCCGGATTGGTTGCGCAAGCTGGGCATCGGCACGCTGGTCGGATTGGTGGCAATTCTCTTTCTGCCAATCCTGATCGGCATCGTCCCACTGATCATCCTGCTGGGTTACACCCTGGATACATTGCGCAACGTGGCGGACGGCCATGAACGACCGCTGCCTGAATGGCAGGACTGGGGCGGGTTCCTGGCGCGCGGCTTCAAGCTTTTTGCTGCCTTCTTAGTTTGGGCCCTACCCGCGATCCTGATCGCGATCCCACTGTCCATCGGCAGCGCGCTGGCAGACCAAAACAGCGGCGGCATGGGGTTCATTGCTGCCATCCTGATCATCTGCAGCTCGTGCTTGTTGATCCTGTGGGGGATCTTCTTGACGCTGCTGACGCCAGCGATCTATGTGCACGTTGCGCGCACGGGCCGCTTTGCGGCTGCGTTCGAGTTCAGCAAGCTTTGGGCTTTCACGCGCGACAACCTGGGCAACATCATCATCGCGATTTTGCTGACCTGGGTGGCGGGGCTAATCGCTGCGTTGGTGGCTGGCTTGGGCGTCATCGCCCTGGTGATCGGGGTAGCTATCACGCTGCCGTTCGCAAACCTCTGGCAATACCTGGTGCAGGCGCATCTGTTCGGCCAGATCGCGAACCAAAGCGTGACGGCCGTGGGATGACGCCATCTTAGACCGTTGACAACCGACCGACGATCGCCAATTGTCGTACGTGACAACGGTCTGCGGTCGGTGGTTGGCGGTCCTGGCGACCGATAGACGCAGCCATGATAGAGATCCTCTCCGCCTTTGGCCTATCCGCAGCCACCGGGCTTAACGCCTACCTGCCGCTGCTGATCGTGGGTCTGCTGGCGCGCTTCACCGACCTGATCACGCTCACAGCACCGTGGAACACCCTGGAGAACCCCTGGGTCCTGGGCGTGCTGGGCGTGTTGTTGGTGATCGAGATGACGGTGGACAAGATCCCCGCGGCCGATACGGTCAACGACGTGATCCAGACCGTGATCCGCCCCGCGGCCGGGGCCATCCTCTTCGCGGCCAGCGGCAACGTGATCAGCGAGATGAGCCCGGTGCTGGCCATGATCTGCGGGCTGCTGGTGGCCGGCGGCGTCCATGCGGCCAAAGCGACGGTGCGGCCCGCGGTTACGGCCACCACCGCGGGGCTAGGCAACTCAGTGGTCAGCGTGGCCGAGGATGTCGTTTCCGGCACGACGACGGTGGTGGCGGTGGTGCTGCCAGCGGTGGCAGCGGCGTTGGTACTGGTCGCCGTGGCGCTGTTCATTGCCTGGTACATCCGGCGCCGCAAGCGCCGCCCCGGTTGGGGCACTGAAGGCATGTGACGCCGTGGCGCTCCCAGGCCAGGCCAGTGCGCGCCCCACAGCAACGGTGGTCGTGCCTGCGTATAACGCGGCCGCGACCCTATCAACCTGCCTGCACGCCCTGACCCAGCAAACGTATCCCCGCTCGGCATATGAGGTGATCGTCGTGGATGATGGCTCCAGCGATGACACCGCACGGGCAGCAGAGCAGTCCGGCGCCGACCGCGTGCTCCGCTGCCCCCATCGCGGCCCGGCAGCTGCGCGCAACGCCGGCATCGCAGCCGCCCAAGGCCGCCTGATCCTCCTGACCGATGCCGACTGTGAGCCCGCAACAGACTGGATCGCGCGCATGCTGGCGCCCTTTGACGACCCAGAGGTCGCGGGCGTCAAGGGCAGCTACAAAACCCGCCAAACCCAGGTGGTCGCGCGGCTGGCGCAGTGCGAGTTCGAAGAGCGGTACGACTTACAGGAGCGCCAGCCGACCATCGATTTTGTTGACACCTACGCGGCCGCCTTCCGGGCGGATGTGCTGCGCGAAGTCGGCGGCTTTGATCCCGCCTTCACCCGCGCCAACAACGAGGATGCCGAGCTATCCTATCGGCTGGCCGAGCGCGGCCATAAGCTCGTGTTCGTCCGGCAGGCCCAGGTGACGCACCGTCACGTCGCCACCTGGCGCGGCTACTTTCGCCTGAAGACGCGGCGTGGCTTCTGGCGCATGATGGTCTATCGGCTGCACCCCGGCAAAGCGTTGCGGGACTCCTATACGCCGCAGGTGCTGAAGCTGCAAATCCTGCTGGTCTATCTGGCGGTGGCGCTGGTGGTCGCGGCGTTTTGGTGGCCCGGCCTGGTTATCGGCGCCGCGTTGAGCCTGGTTGGTGCTGTCTTGAGCGGCAAGCGCTTCTACCGAGTCGTACGCCGCACCGACGCGGCGGTGGCTGCCTGGGCGCCGTGTTTTATCCTAACGCGCGCCGCCGCCTTCGCGCTCGGCATCACCGCCGGGCTGGCGAAGATGCTCCTTTTTCGGCCCACAGCCGAGGCCGGCCGAGTCACCCCCCCGATCGCCCACGGCTGAAAGCAGCATGTTGTACCAGTTGAGCAAACGCGCATTTGACATCATCGGCGCCAGCGTCGGCCTGGCCGCGACCGCCGTGCTCGCTGTCCCCATCGCCTTTATCATCTTGCTGGACTCGCCAGGCCCTGTGATCTACACGCAGGAACGGTTGGGCCAGGACGAACGCGTATTTCGTATCTACAAATTCCGCACCATGCACGTCCACCCCGCCTCCGACGGCATCAAGCCAAAGTCAAACGACAACAACGTCACGCGCGTCGGCCGTTTCCTCAGGCGCTCCAGCCTGGACGAGCTCCCCCAGTTCTGGAACGTGCTGCGCGGCGAGATGAGCCTGGTGGGGCCGCGGCCTGAACAGCTACGCTTCGCCCAACACTACCAGCCCTGGCAGCGGCCCCGGTTCGCGGTCAAGCCGGGCATGACCGGCTGGTGGCAGGTTAACGGCCGGCCGCAGCCGATGTACGGCCACACCGAATACGACATCTACTACGTCGAGCACTGCGGTTGGCGGCTGGATCTGCAGATCTTGGTGCGCACCGTGCGCGCCGTGCTGTCCGGTGAAGGCGCGGTGTGACGCGCGGTTGTTATCAATGCAATTGCGTGCTAGAATCGGGGCGTGAACGTCATGCTTCCCGCTGAACTGGCCCTGAAACTCGACACCCTGCCCGACCGGCCAGGGTGCTACATCTATCGCTCTGCCGACCGCAAGGTGATCTATGTGGGCAAAGCGGTGGTGCTGAAGTACCGCGTGCGCTCCTACTTCCACGAGAGCGCCCGCCACGAGCCGCGCACCCGGCGGCTGGTGGCCGAGATCGCCGACCTGGAATGGATCGTCACCGACACCGAGCTCGAGGCGCTGATCCTGGAAAACGAGCTGATCAAGCGCTACCGCCCCCGGTTCAACGTCCGCCTGAAGGACGACAAAACCTATCCCTACATCAAGCTGCACTGGCAGGACGACTTCCCCAAAGTCACGGTCGTGCGCCGCATGGAGCGGGACGGCGCGCGCTACTACGGGCCGTTCACCTCCGGCTACGCGGTGCGCCAGACGCTGGATGTGCTGCGCCGCGTCTTTCCTTATCTCGATTGCGGCCGCGACATCACCGGCCGCGACCCCAAACCGTGCCTCTATTACCACATCAAGCGCTGCGCAGGGCCGTGCATCGGCGCGGTGGACCGGGAAGGCTACCGGCAGATCATCGGCGGGCTGAGCGCGTTCCTGGAGGGAGACAGCGAGGGGGTGCTGGCGCAGTTGGCCGACCGGATGCAGGCCGCGGCCGAGAACCTCCAGTTCGAGCGCGCGGCCCTGCTGCGGGATCAGATCAAGGCCGCCCGGCAGATCGTCGAGCGCCAAAAGGTGGTCAGCGGCGCGCAGGAGGATGAGGATGTCATCGCGTTCGCCCAGGATGCGCGCACCGGCGAGGCGTGCGTGCAGGTCTTCTTCGTGCGCCGGGGCAAGCTGATCGGCCGGGAGAACTTCGTGCTGGAAGGGGTGGAAGCCGAAGCCAACGGCGAGCTGCTGGCCGCGTTCGTCAAGCAGTTCTATGACGAGGCCGCGTTCGTGCCGCCCAGCATCGTGCTGCAGAAGGATCTGGACGAGCGCCAGATCATCGAACAGTGGCTGCGCGGCCGCCGCGGAGGCGAGAAGGTCGTGCTGAGCGTGCCCACCGAAGGCGCGCACCACGAGCTGTTGCAACTGGCGACCGAGAACGCCGCGGCCACCCTGGCCGCGCTCCAGGCCCAGTGGCAGGCCGACACCAACCGCCAAACCGAGGCGCTGGCGCAGATCCAGGAGGCACTGGGGCTGCCTGCGCCGCCGGGCCGCATCGAGTGCTTCGACATCTCCACCTTGCAGGGCACCAACACCGTCGGCAGCATGGTGGTTTTCGCCAAGGGCGCGCCCGACAAGGGCAGCTACCGGCGCTTCAACGTCAAGGGCCGCGGCAGTCAAGGCGAGCCGGACGACTTCGCATCCATGCGCGAGGTGCTGCGCCGCCGCTTCCGCCGAGCGGTCGAGGACGCGACCGCGGATCCGGGCAGCAAGGCACGCAAGTCAGATGAGGCCTGGAAGCTGTTGCCCGATCTACTCATCGTTGACGGCGGCAAGGGACAGCTCAGTGTGGCGGTCGAGGCTCTGGCCGAGTTCGGGCTGACCGAAGTGGTGTCCGTGGCTGGCCTGGCCAAGCAGCGGGAGGAGTTGTTCCTGCCGGGGCGGTCCGAAGGCATCCTGCTGCCACAAGGGAGCCAGGGCCTCTTCCTGGTGCAGCGCATCCGCGACGAGGCGCACCGGTTCGCCATCACCGCGCACCGGGAGAAACGAGGCAAGGCCTCCATCACCTCTGAGCTCGATGCGGTGCCCGGCATCGGCCCGGCGCGGCGCAAGGCGCTGCTCAAACATTTCGGCTCACTCGACGCCATCCGCGAGGCCCCGGTTGAGGCGCTGGCCGCAGTGTCGGGCATGACCCTGGCTGCGGCGCAAGCGGTTCGAGAGAGGTTGTAAGATGCTGAACGAAGCGGAGCGCAGGGAATTCTGGGCCACCTTCAAAGGCTCGCCGATCTTCGAAAGGTGGAAAGACGCCGAAACCGACCTGAGCCTGCGCTTTGAGCGCGTCGTATTGCCCGCAGGCAGGTCCGTGTTCGCCGAGCGTGAAACCGCCGACTACCTGTACCTCGTGGGCACGGGAAGCATCCTGCAGTCCCTGAAGCATCAAGGGGTCGAATGGCTGCGCCGGCGCTTTGGGCCCGGCGACTATTTTGGCCAGCATGCGCTTTTTGGCGGCCAGCACCTGTCCACCGCGGTGACAGAAACCGAAGTGGTGCTGTATGAAATGTTAGCGGGCGATTTGCGCACCGCGATGGAACGCAATTCCGGCCTGTACGAGACCTTGCTGCAAGAAAAACGGGCCAGCCGACTCCGTTCCATACCTCTCCTGCGCACGCTGACCGACGCCCAGGTGATGCGGATCGCCCTGGCAATGGAGGAGTTTAGCCTGGACCAGGGCGCAGCCGTGCCGCTGCCCGACAAGCCGGGGCTGTGGCTCATCGATTTCGGCCAAATCACCGTCACAAGCCCGGCCAGCTTCGATCAGCCAGGGTGGCGCCTTTCGGCCGGCAACTTCTTTTTTTCGCCCGATGTGCAGCGGGCAGCCCGCCGTGCCGCAGCCGAGGCGACGGCCTACCTACATAGCCACTTGTTCTACCTGCCTGCGGAGCACACCGAACGCCTGCTGAACGCCTTCCCGGATGTACGAACCCTGGCAGCCGAGCCACTCGATATCGCAAAAGTCCTGGAAGAGGCAGAGCTATTCACGCAGGAAGGGATGACCGAAGCCCATCGCCAACACCTGGCGCAGTTTTGCGGCTGGGGGTTCGTGCCCGATCGGCAAAACATTACCACCCAGGGCGGGCTGGGACACAGCTTCGTGATCATACGAGAAGGCCTGGCCCTGGTCACAAACTTCGACGAACAGGGCCGCGCTCGGCCCACCAGCTACATCCGGCCTGGCGGCTCATACGGCGAAACTTCGCTGCTGGCGGGCCAGCCGCGCGACGCCACGGTGCGTGGCGCGATCGCGCCTGCCGCAGGCGCAGAAACCGGGCTGCAAGGAGCGGATGTGATCACCCTCGACCGCCGCGACCTGCAAACTGCGTTCGCCGAGCGCGGGGACTTATGGGACAACAAAGTGGGCCTGTACCGGCGCTTCAGCCAGATTCGGGGGGTCAAACGCCGCTACTCATGGCAAGGGGAGGATGAGCTGATCATCTGGGACGGCCGTGGACATCCTTTCTGGCTCATCGGGCCGGCCGCGCTGCCGATCCTGCTGGCGGTCATCCTCCTGGTCGTCATCCAGGCGGTCCCACCACCTTTCCGCAGCGGCCTGCTTGTGGTCTGGGTGTTGCTGTTGGGGTTCCTGGCCCTGGCGGAGACCTGGTTCATCGTCAACTACTTCGATGACCATTACGTGGTCACAAACCGCCGGGTGACGCGTTACGACCGTCATTTGCTATCCTTTTCCGAAACCCTGATGGAGGCGCCCATCGAGGTCGTCCAGGATGTCACCGTGAAGGCAGGGTTCTGGGGACGGTTCTTTGACTGGGGCGACTTAACGGTGCGCACAGCCGCCAAAGTCGGCGCCATCGTTTTTGCCAACGTGCCGGAACCCGAGGTCGTCAAACGCAACATCCTGGAAGGCAAGGCGCAGGCGGCGGCAGTAGCCCGCGGCCAGCAGAAAGAGATCTTGCGGCGGCTGCTGATCTCACAACTGCGGGTAGTGCTGCCCATCCCTGAGCGCAAGCGGGCCCTGGGCGATGAGGCGCCTGTGCCAGGCACAGGGTTGTTCAGCCGATGGTGGCAATCCCGTTCGGTCGGCGTCCGGCGCCCACACTCCTTGCCGGCGTCACAGACAGCCTGGCCGCGGCGGCTGTTGCGCTGGCTGACCCGGCCCTTGCCCGAACGGCTGCGTAAGGCCCTGCTGGTGTCAGCGCCGCCGCCCTCTCAGCCCCTCTCCGGTGAGATCATTTGGCGCAAACACCCCATCGCGTTGATCAAGCGCACCTGGTGGTCTTTTTTCGGCATCCTGGCGCTGTTGATCCTGCTCCCGAGCCTGGGCTCAGTCGCGAGCGCCTTGCGCGCAGCACAGACAAGTCTAATTCTGGCCTGGCTGGTGCTGCTCACCTTCTTTGCGATTGTCCTGGCCTGGCGGGTGGCGGACTATCTCAACGATGTCTATGTGCTGACCGACGACAAGCTCATTGACATCGAGATGAAACCTTTCGGCTTGGACTATAAGCGCCGCGAAGGTAATCTGGAACGCGTGCAGTCAGTGGATTTCAAGCGGCTGGGACTGCTCTCGGTGATCTTCGATTACGGCAACGTGGTGATCCGGACGGCCGCGGCCGATGAAGGTTATGACTTCGTGATGATCGGGAATCCCAGGCTGGTGCAACAAGCCGTCTTCCAAAAGCTGGACGCCTTGCGTCAGCGCCAGGAAGCAAAAAGAGCAGAAGACCGCCAGCGTGAGATGATCGAAAGCTTGCAGGTCTACGATGATATCCGGGACATGGGCGAGCGTGGCAGTGCCGGGCTGCGCTTCTGAAGCGTGCTGCCGATGAGCAAAAACTCCTGGAGTCTGATACAAGCTCCAGGAGTTTCCACGTCTACAGAATAGCGCCCTATGCCCGACGCCGAACCCGCCGCCTGAGCCAGCGGATGAACAAGACGAGCGCCACCACCGGGATCGTCAGGAGCAACAGCACCGGCAGCACGTAGATGACCACCCAGATGATCGCATCCACCAGACCCTTCAAGGTGTTCACCAGGGCACGGCCGGCGTTCTTCAGCGTCTCAGCCGGCCGCCAGCCCGGCTCCACCACCGGCTTCGCCAGCACGTCGGGGATCAGGTCAACGTTGATGGTGGCCAGGGACGTCATAGTGCTCAGGTATTGCATGCGGCCCTTCACCCGCTCGATCTCCCCGCGGATGCTCGTCAGCTCGCGATAGACCGCCAGCACGTCCTCGGCCTTCTGCGTCTTCTGCCGCACCTCCGCCAGGAGCTCACGCAGCTCCACCTCCGTGGCCTCCAGGTTGGTCAGCTGCGCCGTCAAGTCGGTGAATTCTTCAGTGACATCATCGCCCCGGATGTTCTCCTGCTGCACGCGCACCGCCAGCGCCTTCAGCGCGGCCAGCGCAGCATCCAGCCTGTCCGACGGCACGCGGATGGTCATGCGGGCGCGCAATTGCTCGCCCTCACGCCAGGCGTTGGAATCAGCGATGTAACCGCCCATGCCGTTCACCATGTCAACGACGGCCTGCTGGGCTTGGGCCGCGTCGGTCACGACGATGCTGAGGTCGGCCGTACGGATGATCATGCGCTCGGTGTCGCCGGCTAACGCACTATCCGCCTGCGTCGAGGCAAACTCGCGCGGCTGCGCCGGCGCAGTTCCAGCCGTGGATTCCGCCACCTGCCGGACGGGCGCCGCGGCCGCGCAACCGACCGCCGCGATCAAGAGCGCAACCAGCAAAACACCGGCAAAAGCCTTATGGAACATATCCCCTCCTTCTTGAGCATGCGCATCTGGACGGACACTTTCCAAGACGCTTGCGCACAACGGCATGTTCCAGACCACTATCTGCTCATCCGTTTGCCGAAGGCATCTGTTGCCTCACCACCCATATGCCAACCGATTGATCAGCCGTTCAGGAAGGCCAGCCGCGCGCATGTGCGCCTGCGTGACCTCGATGGGATAGGCCGCGCGACGTGCAGTCCACCGCGCTGCTTGCGTGTCCAGCAGCGCATAGGCTGCCCGCGGGTCGTTGTCGCGCGGTTGGCCCACACTGCCTGGGTTCATAATGACCCGCCAACCGTCCCGCAAGTCAACCGGCTGGCCGACAACGGGGGTCAGCACGCGCGCGCGGGACTCGCCGGCCGCCAGTATGTGCAAGGCCGGCACGTGCGTATGGCCGACCAGACAGAAACGCGATCCGAAATGACTGAAATTCGGCGTGGCAACCGCCGACTGCAGGATGTATTCCCACACCGGATCGCGCGGGCTGCCGTGCGTCAGCGTGAAATCGCCGTGCACAACCGGTTTGCTGGACAGATCGCTCAACCAGGCGATGCTCTCCGGGCTCAAATTGCGGCGCGTCCACACCACGGCCCGCCGCGCCTCGGTGTTGAAATCGTTGACGTCCGCGCGCTCCAACACGGCCCAATCATGGTTGCCCACCACCGTGATCGTATCCAACAAGCGCAGGCGCTTGACGCACTCATCCGGCTCCGGCCCATAACCGACCGTATCACCCAGGCACCAGATGACGTCATACTCGCCCGTAGCATCGTGTAACACCGCATCTAGCGCAGCCAGGTTGGCGTGGATATCGGATAGCACCAACACACGCATGAGAGATCAACTCCTTGATGCAAACTCGATCGCATCATACCACGAACGCATGCTTTGTAAAAGCGGTGTTGGATCTGTTTGGTCGCGCCTATGACCCGCGGTATAATAGCGCACAACGATGAGCATAACGAAACGCATTTGGGAGACTCGATCGGCCGGCGAAACACGGGCGCTGGCCGCGCGTGTGGCTTCCTCTCTGACTGCAGGAGACGTGATCGCGCTGGCAGGCGATCTAGGGGCCGGTAAGACCACCTTTGTCCAGGGTCTGGCCCAAGGACTGGGCATCACTGCGCCGGTCACCAGCCCCACCTTTGTGCTGATAAACCGATATCGCGCGGCGGATGGCCGCGCGCTGCACCACGCAGACTGCTATCGCTTGCAGGATGCGCCACTGGAGATGTGGGATGCTGGCCTGGCGGACCTGTTCGCCGGCGATGATATCGTGGTCATCGAGTGGGCCGACCGTATCCCTGGCCTGCTGCCGGCCGATCACCTGGACATTCTGCTCGAGCACCTTGATGAAGACCAGCGCCGGCTGACCTTTACGGCGCATGGATCGCGCTGGGCCGCGATCCTGATGAGTTTGTGACGCGCATATGTTACTTGCCATTGACACCGCCACCCGCCAGGCCGGCATCGCGCTTTACGATGGGGCGCGCGGCCTGATCACCGAGTACAACTGGCATTCCGCTAACCGGCATACCGAGGAGCTAATGCCCGCCATCGCCCAAATGATGGACCAGGCAGGGATCGCGGCGCGCGATCTGACCGCGGTCGGCGTGGCATTGGGGCCGGGTTCGTTCACCGGGCTGCGGGTGGGGCTGGCGGCCGCCAAAGGGCTGGCGCTGGCCCACGGGGCCAAGCTGCTGGGCGTGCCCACGCTGGACGCCGCGGCCTACCCACACCAGGCCCAGCCGGTGCCGGTGGTCGCGCTGCTGCAAGCCGGTCGGGGCCGCGTTTACTGGGCTGCCTACGCGCACGGGCCAGCCGGCTGGAGCAACCAGACCCCCTATGCCCTGGGGACCGCGGTAGACGTCGCCAACGCCACCCTGCGGCCCATGCTGTTCGTCGGCGAGGTGTCGCCGGCCGACCGCGAGACGCTGATCAAATTCGCAGGCCGGCCCCGCGCCCAATTCCTGCCCCCGGCCCTGGCCATGCGCCGGGCAGGCTACCTGGCCGAGCTGGCCTGGGCGCGCCATCAGGCCGGCGCCGCCGATGACCCGGCGACCCTCAGCCCCATCTACCTGCAGCAGCCAGACGGCACGCAGGCCGCCGGAGGCCCCGCTTGACCATGCCGATGCCCGTGCTGTCGCCCCTGACCCCCGACGACCTAGATGCCGTCATGGCCCTGGAACGGCTGTGCTTTGCCGAACCCTGGACGCGGCGCATGTATTTGTCAGATCTGACGGCCAACCCATTGGCAACCTATCTCGCGCTGCGGCCGCCGGCTGGCGCGGTGGGCCGTCCGATCCCGCTGCCGCGGGCGGACCGCAGGGAAGCGGCGGCGACCTGGTCTGCCGGCGAGTTTGCGGCGACAGCGGTCGCGGGGACAGCAGAAATCATGTTGCCGCCGCTCCTGGCCTGGGGCGGGTTCTGGCTGATGGTGGACGAGGCGCATGTTGCCACCGTCGCCTCGCACCCGGCATGGCGCGGCTGCGGTCTGGGACAGTGGCTGATGATCGCCCTGATGGAAGCAGCGCAAGCACGAAGCGCCCGCCTGGTCACCCTGGAGGTGCGGGCAAGCAATGCGCCAGCACAGAAGTTGTATGAAAAACTGGGCTTCGAGATCACGGGGCACCGCCGGCACTACTACCGGGACGGCGAAGATGGCCTGATTATGACAACCCCGATACTGACTGAACCTGGCACACAGGCCAGGCTGGCGGCCGCGCGCGAGGATGCGCTCAGGCGCGCCGCATCGTGTTTTGGCGAAAACTAGACACTGTTGATACCAGGAGGCACGTTTGTCTGACCTACCTCTGCGCATCATCCCACTGGGCGGCTTCGGCGAGATCGGCAAAAACCTGATGGCGCTGGAGTACGACCGCGATATCTTGGTGCTCGACGCGGGGCTGATGTTCCCCAACAGCGACATGCTTGGCATTGACCTGGTGTACCCTGACATCACCTATCTGACCGATCGGGCTGACCGGGTGCTGGCGGTCTTGCTCACCCACGGCCATGAGGATCACATCGGCGCCCTGCCCTACCTGTGCAAATATTTGGACGTGCCGGTGTACGCCACGGCATTGACCCGCGGGCTGGCTGAAGTCAAGTTGAAAGAGGCCGGCCTGTTGGCGGATACCGAGTTGCACACGATCCTGCCGAACAATGCGCTGACGTTGGGCAGCTTCACGATCGAGTTCTTTCACGTCTGTCACAGCATCCCCGATGCAGTCGGCTTTATCATCCACACCCCCATCGGCACGGTGGTCCATGCCACCGATTTCAAGTTCGATCAGCATCCGGTGGATGGTCGGCTGACCGATGTAGCCAAATTGCGCGCGGCCGGCGACCGCGGCGTGCTGCTCCTACTGTCCGACTCGACCAACGCAGACACAGAGGGGTTCACCCCGTCGGAACAGCAGGTCAACGAATCGTTGGACGAGATCATATCCAACGCCAAAGGCCGGATCATCATCGCAACCTTCGCATCCAATATTTCGCGCGTTCAGCAGGTGATCCAGGTTGCGCGGCAATATGGGCGCCGCGTCGGCGTCGTAGGGCGCAGTATGGTCAACAACGTGCGTATGGCCATCAACCTGAGCTACCTGGACGTCACCGCCGAAGACCTGTTGGGCACGTCTGAGATGAACAACCTGCCACCGGAGCAGGTGGTGATCGTCTGTACAGGCAGCCAGGGCGAACCCAGCGCGGTGCTGGCGCGGCTGGCCGCCAACGAACATCCGCAGCTCCAGATCCAGCCCGGCGATACGGTGGTGCTCTCCGCCACACCGATCCCGGGCAACGAGGAGCTGGTCAATCGCATCATTGACGACCTGTTCCGCCTGGGCGCGGATGTGATCTACAGCGACCTGTACGACGTGCATGTCTCAGGTCATGGCAGCCGTGAGGATCTGCGGCTGATGTTGACCTTGACCCGCCCCAAGTTCTTCGTGCCCATGCACGGCGAGTACCGCCACCTCGTGCTGCACAGCCGCCTGGCGCAGGCAATGGGTATCCCAGGGCAGAATATCCTGGTGGTAGAGAGCGGACAGGTGATCGAAGTGCGACCGAACGGCATGCGCCTGGGCGAAGAGGTGAACGGTGGTCACGTGCTGGTGGACGGCCTGGATATCGGCAACATCGGCGCGGCCGTGCTGCGTGATCGCAAGCACCTGGCGCGCGATGGCTTCCTGGTGGCCATGGTGGCCATTGACCGCGCAACCGGTGAAGTGGTGGCCGACCCGGAGATCCTCACGCGTGGCTTCGTGTACGTGGCCGAATCGGAAGAGCTGATCGAAGGCGCAAAAGAACGCATGTGGCAGGTGTTGCGCATGCCCGGCGCAGCTTCGTCGGCACGCAACAAGATCAAGGACGCGTTGAGCGCGTATTGCTATAATCGCACCGGCCGCCGGCCTCTGGTGCTGCCGTTGGTGCTAGAAGTATAGTGGGGCATGGCCTTGCGGTTGCCTTCAGGGGCGACCGCAAGGGTGCGCCCCTGAAGATAGAGAAGACACGCCAAAAGTATAACAAAGGAGTTATCACCATGCCTATCCTGCGCACCGCTCTGATTGCCCTGTCCAAGAACAAAGCCATCCAAGATCTGATCGTGCGCATCCCCGTTTCGCGCAAGATGGCCCGGCGCTTCATCGCCGGTGAAACGCTGGAAGCCGCGATCGCTGCCGTAAAAGCCCTCAACGCACAAGGCATGTTAGCAACGCTGGATCACCTTGGGGAAAACGTGTCCAGCGAGATCGAGGCGGTTGCAGCGGCGGACGAGTACCTGGTGGCGTTGGATGCGCTGTTCGCCGCACAGGTGAAGTCCAACGTGTCCGTGAAACTGACCCAGATGGGCCTGGATCTGGGGGATGACTTCTGCCTGGAAAACGTGAGTCGCATCGTAGCCAAGGCGGCCGAGCTGGGGAACTTCGTGCGCATAGATATGGAAGGCTCGCCCTACACCGAGCGCACCATCGGCATCTACCGGCGGCTGCGGGCGCGCTACAACAACGTGGGCCTCGTGGTGCAGGCCTATCTGCATCGCACCCAAGCCGACGTCGAGGCGTTGATCGACGAAGGCATCGGCCACTTCCGGCTGTGCAAAGGCGCGTACGACGAGCCAGCTGCCATCGCCTATCGCGAGCGGCCGCGCGTCACCCAGGCCATGAACGATCTCGTACGCACTTGCATGGCGCCGGAGGCCCGGGCCAAAGGCGCCTACGCGGCCGTCGCCTCGCACGACGAAGAGGTCGTCAACTTCGCCCGCGCGTACGCGTATCAACATGACGCCCCGGTCGACGCCTATGAATTCCAAATGCTCTACGGCATCCGTCGCGAGCTGCAGACCAACCTGGTCAAACGGGGTCACAAGGTGCGCATCTACGTCCCCTACGGCACACACTGGTACCCCTACTTCATGCGGCGCCTGGCCGAACGGCCGGCTAACCTGCTGTTCTTCCTGCGCGCGTTGGTGGGGGATTGACGATATTTCGGATTGGTGAGTGCGGATTGACCTGCACGTTGGACAATCTCCGGCAATGCCAGCGCGACCGGTGTTACTTTCAGGGGTTATGCAAGACACAAGAGCTACTGAGATCCGCAATTCTCAATCCGAAATCCGCAATTCACAAGGAGCATTCCATGTCCGATAACCCCCTGCGCAACAAGTGGGCGCTCATCCTCGGCGCTTCGTCCGGCTTCGGCGCGGCGACGGGCAAGGCGCTGGCTGCGGCCGGCATGAACATTGCCGGCGTCCATCTGGATCTGCGCGCCACGCTGCCCATCGCCAAGCAAACCATCGCCGAGATCGAGGCGACCGGGGCAAAGGCGTTCTTCTTCAACACCAACGCCGCTGATCCGGAGAAACGAGCCAAAGTGCTGGATGGGGTGGCCGCTGCGTTAGCTCCCGGTGAAACGATCCATGTCTTCATGCACTCGCTGGCGTTCGGCACCCTGAAACCGTTCATCGCCGACGCGGCCGAGGACGCCATTGACCAGGCCCAGATGGAAATGACATCGAACGTTATGGCCCACAGCCTGGTCTATTGGGCGCAGGATCTGGTGCGCCGCGGGCTGCTGGGGCGCGGCAGCCGCATCTTCAGCATGACCAGCGAAGGCAGCCAGCGCGTGGTGCCGAACTACGGCGCAGTGTCGGCTGCCAAGGCTGCGCTGGAATCACACACGCGCCAACTTGCGTTCGAACTGGGGCCGCGCGGCATCCTGGTCAACGCCATCAATGCCGGCGTCACCGACACGGCCGCGCTGCGCAAGATCCCTGGCCACGAGGAAATGATCGCCGCCACCCTGCGTCGTAACCCGGCCGGCCGCATGACCACCCCCGAAGACGTCGCCGCCACCATCGCCGCGCTCAGCCAGCCCGATGTGAAGTTCGTCAGCGGGTCGGTGATCTTCGTGGACGGGGGCGAGGCGGTGGTTGGGTAGACAGGAGCCATCCATGACGCCCTACAACATCCTGCGCGGCAAAACCGCGGTCATCACCGGCAGCGGCCGCGGGATCGGCCGAGCCATCGCGCTGGAACTGGCTGGCCACGGCGCCAACGTGGCGGTCAACTATTTCCGGCACAAGGCCCAGGCCGAACAGACCGCGGCCGAAGTTGAAGCGACCGGCAGTCGCGCCATCGTCGTCAAGGCGCATGTGGGCGAGATCGAAGGGGTGCAACGGCTCGTCCATGCTGCCGCGGACACGTTCGGCGGCGTGGATATCTTCGTGGGCAACGCAGCCTCGGGTGTGCTGCGGCCGGCTATCGAGCAGGAACCGAAGGGCTGGGAGTGGACCATTAACATCAACGCCCGCTCCATCCTGTTCGGCGCCCAGGCCGCGGCCGGGCACATGATCCGCCAGCGCTGGGGCCGCATCATCGGCATCACCAGCTTCGGCTCGCGCCGCGTGCTGCCCGAATACAGCGTCGTGGGGATCAGCAAAGCTGCCATCGAAGCCACTATCCGCTACCTGGCAGCCGAGCTGGCCCCCCACGGCATCGTCTGCAACGCGGTCAGCCCCGGCGTAGTGGAGACCGAGGCGCTGAACTTCTTCCCCAGCAAAGACGCCATCCTGGCCGAGGGCCTGCGACGCACCCCGGCCGGCCGCTTCGTCACTCCCGAGGAGGTGGCAAAGCTTGTGTCCTGGCTGTGCACCGACGATGCCCGGATGATCGTAGGTCAGACTATCGTGATGGATGGCGGGTACGAGCTGATGGCATAGGGGCTAGCCTCCCTGCTAGACTTATTCCGCGGGCACGCGTATAATTGAGCAGTGATCATCACATCGCCGGTTAGCATGATCCAAGACGGACAACTTGGCCAGGCTAACCGGTTACTTTTGTTTCCAGGTCTCACTGATCCATGAGCTGCATCGAAATCCTCCTCATCGCGCTTGGCCTGGCGACGGACGCGTTCGCCGTCTGCGTGGGCGCGGGGACAACGCGCTTTGTGAATGGCCCGCGGCCGGTGTTTCGCCTGGTCTTCCATTTCGGCCTGTTTCAGGCCCTGATGCCCGTGTTGGGCTGGCTGGCAGGCGCCAGCATCGAGCGGTACATTGCAGCGTTCGACCATTGGGTTGCGTTCGGCCTGCTGGCCTTTGTGGGCGCCCGCATGATCCGCTCGGGCCTCGACCCGAGCGATGAAGCAGCCGTGGCTGATCCCTCGCGCGGGGGGACGCTGATCATGCTGTCAGTTGCCACCAGCATAGATGCCTTCGCCATTGGCCTTTCGTTGGCCGTGCTGCGGGCGGATGTGTTCTTCCCGGCCCTGGTGATCGGCCTGGTGGCCGCCGCGTTGTCGCTGGTCGGCCTGTCCATCGGCAATCGGCTTGGCACGTTGTTCGGCAAGCGCATGGCGATCATCGGCGGCGTGATCTTGATAGCCATCGGTATTCGGGTCGTGCTGACTCACCTCCTGTGAATTACTTTATCAGCGTGCTTACTTTCGTGCGCGCCGGAACGGGCTTATACTGAATGTGTTAGCCTCGTGGCAGGTTTCTCTGACCGTATGAGGAGGAGTATCGTGCGCAATTTATTCGGTGGACTCGTGATTGCGATTCTCATCGTGCTGCTGGTGCTGCTCATCGCAGCCTTCGGCGCTTTAGGGATCGCAGCCATCGGCTGGCTACTCCAGCACTGGTTCGATCTGACCCAATGGCAGGGGACGCTGACCGCGTTAGGCGTAGCAGGCGGCCTGGCGTTCCTGGTCTACAAGTTAATAGCGCAACCCACAATCCCCACCATCTGGGAAGGTGATCTGGCTGAATGGGAGGAAGATGGGGAGCCGCAAACGACTGAAGAACCACCCATCGTGCCGTGGCGACGCAACCGCCCAACACCTGGCGAATTACCGCCGCAAAAACCTGCGTCCGGCAGTCCGCGTAAGCGGAAATAGGAGTATCCGCAAAGGAGTGGAAAAACGAAATGGAGAAGTCCTCACGCCTCGTGATCGTATCAGTGTTGCTTGTCCTGGTAGGAAACCTGGCTACCGCTTGCGCACCTGTCCCGGCCGCGGAAGATGGCAAACTCAAGGTGGCGCTGATCCCAGTCCTGGACACCATACCCATCTTCATCGCGCAACAGAATGGTTATTTTGCAGACCAGGGCATCCAGGTCGAGACTATCCCGGTGAAGAGCCCTCAAGAGCGCGACGTATTTATCCAGACCGGGCAGGCCGATGGCATCCTCACCGACTTGCAAGGGGTCGGACTGCTGAACAAGGACGCGGTCAAGGTCAAAGCTGTCTACACCTCACGGCGACCGTTCCCCGATGCGCCGCTCTTCCGAGTGTTGGCCAGCCCGAAGGCCAACATCGCTGGGCCAGCTGATCTGAAGGGCGTGCCTATCGGCATCAGCAACAACACGATCATCGAATACCTGACCGACCGCATCTTGACGGCCGAAGGCCTGACCCCTGCCGAGATCGCCAAGATCGAGGTCGGCGCCATCACCGTGCGCTTCGAGCAATTGATGAACGGCAACATCCAGGCAGCTGTGTTGCCCGACCCACTGGCGCAGGGCGCGATCGCTGCGGGCGCGAAACTGGTGGCGGACGACATCAACTATGCCACGTTATCGCAATCGGTGCTAGTCTTCACATCTGATACCTTGAAGGCCAAGCCAGATACCGTCAAGAAGTTCATCGTTGCTTGGGAGAAGGCCGTCAACGAGCTGAACGCCAACCCCCAGAACTACCGCAGTGTCCTGATCGAACAAGGACGCGTGCCCCAATCCATCCAGGATAGCTATCAGATGCCCCCCTTCCCTGGCCGCGGGGTGCCCACCGAAGCCGAAGTCGCCGACGTGGTCGCCTGGCTGAAGGAAAAAGGCCTGGTTGCGCGCGACCTGCCTTACACCGAGATGGTGGACAGTTCGTTCTTGCCGAGGTGAGGGCGTGATACATGGTAACGTGATAGGGCGCCATCTGAGTCAGCGCACACCACCCATCACGTATCCGCGCTACGCATCACCTAATACACAATCACCGAACAGGCTTAGCCCGACATGACTTCCGCCCCACCCGCCGTCATCATCCGCGATCTGCACTACGCCTACCCACCACCGGTCCCTGGTGCAGCGCCGACGCAAGTTCTGCGCGGGATCGATCTCGAGATCGCGGCCGGTGAGTTCGTAGCGTTGTTGGGGCGGGTGGGCGCCGGCAAGACGACGTTGTGCATGGCGCTGAACGGGCTGGTGCCTCACGCGACCGGCGGCGCCATCCGGGGCCAGGTCATGGTCGGCGGGCTGGACACCCGCCGACATCCCGTGGTCGAACTGGCGCGTACGGTCGGCCTCGTGTTCCAGGATCCTGAAGCGCAACTCACCCAGATGCGCGTTGAAGACGAGGTTGCGTTCGGCCCCGAGAACCTGGGCCTCCCGGCCGATGCGATCGAGGAGCGGGTCACATGGGCACTGGACGCGGTAGGCCTTTCGGCCCAGCGCGACCGGTCTCCTGCGCACCTGTCCGGCGGTGAAAAACAGCGGGTGGCCCTGGCTGCGGTCTTGGCCATGCGGCCGCGCGTGCTGGTTCTCGACGAGCCGACCGCCAACTTGGATCCGGCAGGTAAAGCAGCTATCTTCAATGTCTTGGCGCTGCTGGCGCGCCAGCGCCAGATCGCTATCGTGGTCGCAACGCAGGAGGTCGAGCGGGTGGCCCGCCATGCCGACCGGGTGATCGTGCTCCATGAGGGGCGTGTCGCCCTTGCCAGCCCGCCGGCCGAGGTTTTTCAACAGGTGGCGCGGCTACAGGAGTGGGGCTTGGGTCTGCCGCAGTTGGCCGAACTGGCCGATCTACTGGCGCGACACACAGGCCGGCATTACCGCTTCGCCAACGTCAACGACGCGTACGCGCAACTGGGGGGATGCCTCAAGGGTCAAGCAGACCGCTCGTTGACAGCGCACGATCTCCTGCCCCCCGGCAATGACATCGCTCCCGGCGGGTCTCAGAGCGGCCAGCAGCCAAACAGGGTGAGCGTCCAGGGCCTTCCAACCCCGGGAGCCACCATAACAGCCGTCCAAATCGCCCTGGAACGGGTATCCTACGCCTATCCGGACGGCACGCCTGCGCTTCACGACGTGAGCCTGACAATCTCAGCGGGGGAGTTCGTGGTGCTGTTGGGACCAAACGGTTCCGGCAAGACAACCTTGGCTAAACACCTCAACGGGTTGCTGCGTCCTCAGCGTGGCCGCGTGGTGCTGGAAGGCCGCGACACCCGCAATGCCCGCGTGGCCGAGCTTGCGCGTGTTATCGGCTATGTATTCCAGAACCCCGATCACCAGATCTTCGCGGCCACGGTTGAAGAAGAGATCGCGTTCGGGCTACGCCTGCAAGGGCTGCCATTAGTGGTTGTGGCACAGCGGGTCGCCGAGGCATTGGATCGCTTTCGCCTGGCAGCACACGCGCACCTGCCGCCCGCGGTGCTGGGCTCGGGCCAGCGCCGCCAGGTGACGTTAGCCGCGGCCCTGGCGGCCCGGCCGCGCGTGTTGGTGTTGGACGAGCCCACTGGCGGGCTGGATGGCCGCGGCCGCCAGGAGCTGACGACGGCGCTTGCTGCATTCCATGCAAACGGTGGCACGATACTCTTGATCACCCACGACATGCGCCCCGTGGCCGAATTTGCCGACCGTGCAGTGGTGATGGCAGGCGGCCGCGTGCGCTTCGACGGTAAGCCAGCAGCGCTGTTCAAGCAGCACGAACTGCTGGCTGAGACGCACCTTTCAGCCCCGCCGGTCGTGCGATTGGCCCAGCGATTGGCCCCGTGCGGCTTTGGCCCTGGGATATTGAGCTCAGCAGATTTTCTGAAAGCCTGGCAAGAACGACTCGTTACAGAGGCGCGACCGTGACGCCCGAGTTTGACATCTTCTTCCGCCGAAACACGTGGCTCTATGCGTTGGACCCGCGCGCCAAGGCCGCTTTTGTTGTGGTAGCCACGGTGATGGCGTTCTTGTGGCCCTCGCCCGGGCCGGCGTTGTTGGTGGCAGGCGCATGCCTGGCGCTGCTGCTCTCCGCGCAGATACCCTGCCTGCGGATCGCTCGCTTTCTGCGTGGCATGTTGCCCTTTCTGGCATTCGTCTTCATCCTCACCGCTCTGTTTGCCGGCGGCCCAGGCAAGACCCTGTTACGCCTGGGCCCGGTGCATGTCACCACCAGTGCGATGCTGCAAGGTGGACTGCTGGCAGCGCGGCTGTTGGCGTTGGCGCTCATCTTCTACGTCTGGCTCAGCACCACCGACCAGGCCGCCATGGTACGGGGATTCGTCGCCTTACGAATGCCCTACGAGTGGGGGCTCACGCTGGCGTTGGCGCTCCGCTACCTGCCTATCCTGGCCGGCCTGTTCGCACAAGTCAGCGAGGCGCAGCAGGCGCGCGGGTTGGATCTGGCACAACACGGCCTGTGGTCGCGACTACGCGCTTACAGGCCCATACTGGTCGCTGTGGTGATCGGCGCGCTGCGCCACGGAGAGCGGTTGGGGTGGGCGCTGGAATCGCGCGGGTTAAACGCCCCTGGCGTACATCGCAGCACCCATCGGCCGCTCCGCCTGCGGGGCGGCGACATCGCAGCGCTCATCACTCTGGCCGCCACCCTGGCGGCAGCCATCGCCTTGCGACTCTTATAACAGTGTATGAAAAATCACTGTAGCCTTGGGGGTAAGCAAGTAAACTTAAGTCACTTAGGGTCGGGGTTAGGCAGGGCTGGCAGTGCCTAACTCCGGCCCAGTCTTTTTATGGCACCCTCGAGGTTTGCCTCCCGGCGGCCTTTCTGCTATAATCATATCGTAATGCCCCCATAGCTCAGTGGATAGAGCGTCGGCCTCCGGAGCCGGAAGCGCAGGTTCGAGTCCTGCTGGGGGTATCGTGCATGGTAGATGGCCCGACACCCTGTCGGGCCATCTGTATTATCGGGATCAACACGTTCGAGCACGTTCGTAACAGAGAAAGGATATCACATGCGTATCACCTTTCATGGCGCGGCCCGTGAGGTTACGGGCTCCATGCACCTGATCGAAGTCAACGACCAGCGCATCTTGCTGGAATGCGGCATGTACCAGGGACGCCGCGCAGAAACTTATGAGCGCAACCTCCACTTCCCGTTTGACCCAAAAACGATTGATGCCGTCGTGCTGAGCCACGCGCACATTGACCATTCCGGCAATCTGCCCAACCTGGTGAAACAGGGTTTTGCAGGCAACATCTGGTGTACAGCCGCCACCCGCAACCTGTGTGTCTACATGTTGCAGGACAGCGGCCACATCCAGGAGAGCGATGCGGCGTACCTCAACAAGCGGCGCACAAAAGAAGGTCTGCCAGCCATCCAACCGCTGTATACGCGCAGTGACGCGCAAGCCAGCCTGGGACAGTTCATCGGCGTAGGGCTGCACCGTCCGGTCACGGTTGCCAACGGCGTCAGGGCCACGTTTTATAACTCGGGCCATATCCTGGGCTCGACCTTCGTCGCGCTGGACATCGAGGAGTTCGCCACGGGCAAGAAATGGCGCCTGATCTTCAGCGGGGACCTGGGTCGGGCCGGCATGGCGATCCTGGACGATCCGGAACTGCCGGACAGCGCGGACATCTTGATCCTGGAGAGCACCTACGGCGATCGCCTCCACCAGACCCATGACGATGCGCGGAAGGAACTCCGCAATGTGATCCGCGACACGGCGCGGCGCCGCGGCAAGGTGATCATCCCCGCTTTCGCCGTGGGGCGCACCCAGGAGATCGTTTACGCGCTGAATCAGATGATGGCTGACGGCGACATCCCGACCTTACCCGTCTTCGTGGACAGCCCGCTGGCAGTCAGCGCGACAGAGGTGTTTCGCATGCACCCTGAAGAGTGGGACAACGAGGTGCGTGCCTTTCTGGCGGATGACAGCCGGCAGAGTCCATTTGATGCTCCGAACGTGGAATATGTGCGCGAAGCGGTGCGTAGCAAACAGCTCAACTACCTGAACGGCTCCGCCATCATCATCAGCGCCAGCGGCATGGCTGAAAATGGCCGCATCTTGCATCATCTGAAGAACAACATCGAGGATCCTGAGAACACAGTGCTCTTCGTCAGCTTCCAGGCGGAGGAGACCCTCGGCCGCAAGTTGGCTAAAGGTGCGCGGCGAGTGAAGATCCTGGGCGAGGAATATGATGTGCGGGCCCGCGTCACCTCCATCGACGGATACAGCGCCCATGCCGATCAGGCAGGGCTTCTGGCGTGGGCGCAGACACTAGATCGCGATCGGCTGCAGTACGTCTTCCTGGTGCACGGCGAGCCCAACGCTGCCGCGACCCTGGCCGACAAGCTGCGCAACGAGCGTTTCGCACGCGTAACTGTGCCGGAACGCGGGGCGAGCGTGGAGTTTTAGGGGATTGCAGACTTTAGATTGCGAATTGCGGATTGCAGCTTTGAGATGACAAAAGGCAGATAGTGGAAGGCGACATCCCTACCAGCTATCTGCCATCAGCCGTCAGCCATCGGCTGCTCACTCCACCGGCGTCAACCACCGATCCGTCCCATCCCCATCGGCGGCCCATCCTTTCACTGTATCCCCTTCCAGCTCCCACCAGGTCAGGTTATTCTGTTTGATGGGGCCGCCGCGCACGGTGAAGAGGGTGCCACGCACGACCCGGGCAACCGGCGTTGAGGCGGTGCCCGCATAGTCACGCACGGTCAACACCTGACCCTCAGCCGTGGTTACCTGCACCCGGTCGCCCAACTTGATGTCCCGATCGACTAGTTTGGGCCCGCTGGGCGCAACCGGTTCGGCCGCGGTCGCGGCAGGGACCAGCCATGGGTCATTCTCCGGCCCGGCAGCCACCCAACCGGCCAGCCCTCCGCCGTTGTCCACCTTCCACCACGTGTAGTTGTCAGCCTGGTTCGGGCCTTCGATCAGCTTCACTATCGCATTGGTGTTCAACCGGCCAAGTTGCTTCGCCTGGGTGCTGGGCTGCTCCCGCACGTTGATCCCGCCCGCGGCAGCTACGCGCGCCTGCGCGCCGATCGTCATGCCGGTCGGAGCCAGGGTGGAGGTAGCCGTCGGCGCGGCCGTCGGCGAGGCCGGCACGGGCGTCTCCGTGGGCGGCGCCGGCGTCGCGGTCGGTTCTGCGGTCGGTTGAACGTCTTCCGGCGGGACGGCGGCGGGGGTCACCCGCACCTGGAACCCGCCACAAGCCAGCACGGCCAGCAGTAATGTGCAAAAGGCCAACAAGATCGGCCAACGAGCTGTCCTGGTGGACATCATGGTCTCCTTGTGTTTGGAGGTTAGGAGTTGGAGGTTGGAGGTTAGAGAGGCACATCGCTCCAATCTCCAACCTCCAAACCTACATGCTCTCCGGCGCGGTCACGCCCAGCAGGGCCAGCACGCGGGCGAAGACGGCCTTGGTGGCAGCGACAAGGCGCAACCGGGCGCAGCTCAGAGCTGCATCGGCCGGGTCGGATGAGATGACGCGGCAGTCGCGGTAGAACGCGTGGAATGTACTGGCCAGGTCCTGCGCGTAGAACGCCAAGTGGTGCGGCGCGAGCTGGAGCGCTGCTTTTTCGATCACTTCGGGCAGCTCGGCCACCTTGCGCAGCAGCGTCAACTCGGACGGATGGCGCAGCAGGTCAAGATCGCCCGCAAACCGGACAGCAGGACGCAGATTAGCCTGATCTGCCTGATTTGATGAGGAATCTGCGACATCTGCGTTCATCTGCGTCCCAAATTCCTCGGCCCCGAAGCCGCGCTCGGCAGCGGTGCGCAGGATGCTGGCCATACGCGCGTGTGCGTACTGCACGTAGTAGACGGGGTTCTGGTCGTTCTGCTGCACGGCCAGGTTCAGGTCGAAGTCCATCACTGCCTGGTTGGAGCGGGTCAGCAGCAGGAAGCGCACCGCGTCCGCGCCGACCTCTTCCACCACTTCGTCCACGGTGATGATGTCGCCGGAGCGCTTGGAGAGCTTGACCTCCTGGCCGTCGCGGTAAAGCCGCACCAGGTCGTAAAGCACGATGTCCAACCGCCGCGGGTCCAACCCCAAGGCCATCATCAGGTAAGGCATGCGCCGTGCCTGGTTCTGGTGATCCACCGCCCACACGTCGACCACGCGGTCGAAGCCGCGCTCGACAAACTTGTTGTAATGATACGCCACATCCGAGGCGTAGTAGCCGGGCTGGCCAGAAGAACGCACCAGCACCTCGTCGCGGTCGGAGCCGAACAAGCTGGTGCGCAGCCACTCCGCGCCCTCCTTGACCTCGGTCATGCCGGCCTGGCGGAGGCCGGCCATCACGTGCTCGAACACGCCGCCGGGGTCATACAGGCTCTTCTCGGAGTACCAACTGCCAAAGTGGATGCGCAGCCGCTCGGCCGAGGTGCGAATCCAGGCCAGCACCTTGACCCGACCAATCTCGCCCAGCTCGGCGATGGCGGACTCTTCGGACATCGCCGCAAACCGCTCGCCATATTCAGCCACCACCTCCCGCGCCAGGTCATGCATGTACGCGCCCTGGTAGTGGTGGCTCGCCAACGGCGCCTCGTGGCCCAACGCCTGGCGATAGCGCCGGTAGAGGGTTTCGGCGAAGGTGCGCATCTGCGTGCCAGCATCATTGACGTAGTACTCCCGCTGCACCCGCCACCCGGCCGCCTCCAACACGCTGGCGATGGCGTCGCCCAGCACCGCGTTGCGCGCCGAGCCCATGTGCAGCGGCCCGGTGGGGTTCGCGCTGATGAACTCGACCTGGCAGGTCTTGTCCCCACCCCCCGCTAACGCGGGACTGTGCAGGTCAATATCCCCGTAGCGGCCGGCCGCAGCCTCGATCTCAGCTACCTGCCCGGCCAGCCACGCCTCGCTCAGGCGGAAGTTGATGAACCCCGGCGGCACGGCCTCCACCGCGACCAGCGCGGCGCTGGCCGGCATGTGGCCGGCGATGGCCTGGGCGATCGTCAGCGGCGCCATGCGCGCCGGCTTCGCCGACTGCATGGCGACCGACGTGGTGTAGTCGCCGTGCTTGGGGTCTTTCGTGCGGCCAATCTCAAAGGCCGGCAGATCGAACGCCGGCAGCGCGCCGGCAGCTTGGGCGTCCTGTATGGCCCGGGCAACCAGGCCGGCGATGTCGTTGCGAATCAATTAGAGTATCTCCTGTTCATACCAATTCGGTCCAGCTTCCATATCCACTTTGAGGACTGCCTTCAACGCATACGCTGCTTCCATTGTCTCCTTCACCAGGTGCGCCACCGCGGCCAGCTCGTCGTCCGGCACTTCCAGCACCAACTCGTCGTGTACCTGCAAGACCATGCGCGCGCGGTGGCCGCTCGCCTTCAGCGCGGCATGCAGCCGGATCATGGCGATCTTGATGATGTCGGCCGCGCTGCCCTGGATAGGATGGTTGATGGCTGCGCGCTCGGCCGCCTGGCGGATGGCGTTGGCCGCCTGGCCGGTGGCCTGGGTCCGCAGCACCGGGAAGTAGCGCCGCCGGCCCAGCAGCGTCTCGACGTAGCCCCGCTCCCGCGCCAGCCGCTTCGTCTCCTCGATGTAGCGCTTAACGCCCGGATAGGTGGCGAAGTAGCGCTGCATGAACTGGTCAGCGTCCGACCGGCTCAACCCGGTGCGCTGAGCCAGCCCGAACGCGGTGACGCCATAGGAGGTGGCGAAGTTCATCATCTTGGCGACCGAGCGCTGCTCCTTGGTCACCTGGCTCAGCGGCACACCATAGACCTTGGCCGCGGCGCTGGCGTGAATGTCCTCCCCGCGGCCGAACGCGGCCAGCAGGTATGCGTCGCCGGAGATGTGGGCCAGGATGCGCAACTCCACCTGCGAGTAGTCGGCCGAGAGGAGCCGCCAGCCCGGCTCGGCCACGAACGCCCGGCGGATCTCCCGGCCGAGCTCTGTGCGCACCGGGATGTTCTGCAGGTTCGGCGAGTTGGAGCTGATGCGCCCCGTCTCCGCGCCGGTCTGGTTGAACGAGGTGTGCAGGCGGCCCGTGGCCGGGTTCACCATGCCGGGCAGCGCGTTCACATAGGTGCTCAGCAGCTTGGTGAGCTGGCGCTGCTGCAGGATCAGGTCAATGATCTCGTGGCGGCCGCGCAATCCCTCCAGCACGTCGGCCGCGGTGGAGTAGCCGCCGGCCTGGGTCTTCTTCAACCCCTCGGTAGGCAGCCCCAATTTGCCGAACAGCACGTCCGAAAGCTGCTGCGTGGAGTTGATGTTGAACGCGTAGCCAGCGATCTCCTGGATCTCGCGCTCCAGCGCGTGGAGCTGTTTGGTCAGGTCCACCGACATCTGCGCCAGGAACGACACGTCCAGCTTGATGCCCGCGCTTTCCATGGCGACCAGCACCGGCACCAGCGGCATCTCCACGTCGCGAAACAGCGGCATGAGGCCGCGCGTTTCGAGCTCCGGCAGTTGCACCTCGGCCAGCCGCAACGTCATGGCCGCGTCCGCGCTGGCGTAGGCGCCCGCGGCCGCGGCCGGCACCTGATCCATGGTGATCTGGCTCTTACCCGCGCCGATGAGCGCGCTGATGGGGGTCATCTCCACGTGCAGCCGGGTCCACGCCAGGTCCTTCAGCCCCAGCCCGCGGCTGCCGGGATCAATCAGAAACTCGGCCACCATGGTGTCAATCAGCTCGCCGGCCACCGTCAGCCCATTGCGGGCCAGCATCGCCAGGTCGTAAGACGCGTTGTGCGCGACCTTGGTGATCGCAGGATCGGCAAACGCAGGCTGGAGCGCGGCGCGCACAACATCCCAGGGCAACTGCTCGCGATCCGCATGGCGCAGCGGGACGTAGGCCGCGTGCGCCATCTCCCCACCCCACGCCACCGCCACCCCCACCAGCATAGCCGAATGGGGGTCAGTGCTAGTGGTCTCGGTGTCGAACGCGACGCGCTGCGCGGCCGCGAGGCTTGCCGCGACTTCAGCGAGCGCGGCCGCAGTAGTGATGAGGTGGGAGTCGGTAGCTTGGAAGATTGGTAGATTGGTAGATTCGGCGGTGACTGCCTCGGCAGGAAACAATCCCAACTGCGCCTCTGCATCTGCCCCTCTCCATGTCTCCTCCTCTCCGTGTCTCCGTGTCTCCTTGTCCCCCTCCACCTCCGGCAGTTTCTCCACCAGCGACCGAAACGCCAAATCCTGGAACAGTGCGATCGCCTTACCCCGGTCGTAGTCGCGCAAGCGGCAGGCGGGCAGGTCGAGCTGCACGGGCACTTCGAGGGTGATCTGCCCCAGCTTGCGGCTGAGCTCGGCATCTGCGCGGCCCTCGGCCAGCGCATTCTTCGCCCGGTCAGGCTTCACCTCGTCCAGGTGCTCGTAGACCACGTCTAGTGTGCCGTACTTTTGCAGCAGGCTGGTCGCGCCCTTCTCGCCGACGCCGCGGACGCCGGGGATGTTGTCCGACTTATCGCCCACCAGCGCCTTGAGGTCCACCAGTTGGTCGGGGCGGAGGCCGTATCTCTCTTGCACCGCAGCCGGGTCGTAGATAATGGTGTCGGAGAACTGGCGACCCGAGGTGAGCACCCGAATATGGTCATCCACCACCTGCAAAATGTCACGGTCGCCGGTGACGATCAACGCATCGACCCCCTGTGCCGCAGCCTGACGGGCCAGGGTCGCCAGCACATCATCGGCCTCAAACCCTTCCGCGGTAAAGACGGGGATGTTCAACGCGTTCACCACCTCTTTGATGCGCTCGACCTGGTCGCGCAGCTCGTCGGGCATGCGCTCGCGGTGGCCTTTGTACGCGTCGTACATCTCGTGCCGGAACGTCTTGCCCACATCGAAGGCCACGGCCACGTACTCCGGCCCCTGCTCGCGCAGCACATTCAACAGCATCGAGGTGAAGCCGAACACCGCGTTGGTCAGCTCGCCGCTGGGCGAGGTGAGACTCAGCGGGATCGCGTGGAACGCGCGGAAGGCCAGGCTGTGGCCGTCAATCAGGACGAGGGTGGCGTTGGACATACAACTTCCTTCGGAGATCACCTGAGAGGGCGAGGTGTAGCGCGGACTTTATACGGCTGCACCTTCATCTTGCCCTGATTCACCAGCGCAGTAAGTTGCTGCTGCTCCAGGGCCGATGCGGTGAGGCGCAGCGTGCGGCCGGCATCCAGCCGCAGCAGGCCACTGTCCAATTCCAACAGGATATTCTCCGGACTGGCATTCGTGACTTCGACGATCTCCGACGGTTTCCAGGTGAACGGCGATTTGCTTGGCATCCGAGGCCTCCATGCACGGGCATCTAAAGTGGCGTTATTTTACCCCGCGCGGGCCGGAAAGTCAACGCGCCAGCCCGCGAAACAGGAATTCCAAATGCCGCCTCAGACAATCTGAGGTAGAATGATAGTGTTGACA
>CAZKEF010000059.1:0-30235 GCA_964551735.1 uncultured Anaerolineales bacterium | reverse complement strand
TGAGCGTTTCGCCCAGCGCCAACCCTTGCACGCGCGCCTGGAAGCTGCCGGTGATGGCCGCGCCCGGGGCCAGGTCACCGACTGGCCAGGTCAGGCGCGGCGCGCCGGGCGCGTCAACGAAGCCCTGAGCGCTCTGGGCGACATAAACCAGGCCGGCTGGCAACGTGGTGCTTAGCGCCACGGCCGGCAGCGGCGCGGCCGACGCGTTCGCGGCTGTCACGGTGAAGGTCACCACCTCCCCCGGCTCAGCCCAGCACGGCGCCGCGCTGAAGGTCAACCGCCAGTCCTCTGTCGCCGCCATCGAGGCCGGCGCGGCGGGCGGCGGCCGATCGGCCGTCGCTTCCGGCGCAACAGACGGGGCCACGAGTATCAGAGGCAGAAAGGTGGCGTGCACCGTATGTTCGCCGGTCGGCGGCAGGTCCAACACGGGCGGTGGCGGGTCCGCTGACTCCTCCGAAGCCGGCAGCGGCGCGTCTTTCGATGTTGATGCAATGGGGGAGGCAGAAACAAGATGGAAAGGTAATGCGCTTTGCAGGATTAGAACTGCAACGATCAGTGCCTGAACCCAATGGAGCATACGATGAGACATGGCGCGCCTCCAGCGGGCGCCGTAGCCACCATATGGCGCCACGGCATGTTGCGCTCGGCTATCAGGGGGAAGAGCCGTTCAGCGCAGGTTTAGATTGTCTCACCTGAGGCGCAGGATAGCATATAGTGAGGACAACGTGATATGATGTAGATCAGATTACTGCTTCAAGTTGTACACTGCGGACCAGCGGCGTTTCTGTGCGAGGTGGGCAACGGTTATGCGGTGGGTTCCTGATGAAAGTGTCATTCCCCAGATATGAGCATTGCCTCCGCGCCTCGATAGTACGCCCGATACGCTGCCGACTCCTTCAGCGCGGCCTTGACCCGCGCCGCGGCCTGAGCGGTCTCGGCTGGGCCGGCCGGGACGCCGAGGCCGGCTGCGAGCTGGACTTCGCCGTTGAGCTCGGCGATGACTTGGACGTGCCCCTGGCTGGCCAGCCAGGCCAGGCCCAGGCGCACGGTGGCTGCGCGCTGCGCGGTCGCGGCCGCCAGTGCGGCCAGGGGTGCGCGGCCCTCTCGTGCGGCCAGCGCGTGCTTAACCAGCCCGGCCAACCGGCGGAGAAACGCCTCGGGCCGATCCGTGCCGGGATCCTCAGCGAAGAGGCAGACGCGGGCGGGCCGCACCTGTGCCAACGCCGCGCGCAGCTCGGCCGGGCCGGGCGGGCTGGTCCAGATGACCAGGGTCTCCGCGCGGGGCAGGGTGCGCCGGTCGTGACCGGGGATGCCGCAGGTCGCATCCCCCTCGCGCCAGATCGCGACATCGCCGCCCGCCGCCAACTCCGCCAACACCCGCCGCGGGTCGTCGGCCCCCCGATGATCCACGACCTCAACCTTGACATCAGCCTTAACCTCAGCCTCAACCCCGGCCGCCGGCCGCCAGGCAACCCATTCCACCTGGAGGTCACGCGCCCCGCGGTAGGTGCTGGCGCGGGCCACATAGGCCAGGTCAATGAGACCTTCCGGCGCTTCTTCGTTCCCGCCGCCCCACCAGATCACCTGGCGCTGCTCGCCGGCCTCGTCGGCCGCCAGCAGCAGGCGGCGCTCCTCCCCGCGGCCTACAGGCCGGGTGGTCAGCACCCGCACCCGTTCCGCGACCAGGGTCAGCGGCGGGTTGCCCGGCCCAAAAGGGGCCAGGCGGCCCAGGTCGTCCACCAGCGCCAAAGAAAGCTGGCTCAGCGGCAGGAGACCGTCAACGGGCAGGCCCGCGGCCGCCGGCAGGCCGGCCTCCATCGTCCGCACCGAGCGCGAGAGCGCGCGGCGGAAGTCGGGGATGCGCTCCGGGAGGATGCCGAAGCCCGCGGCCATGGGGTGGCCGCCAAAGTTGGTCAGCATGTCGGCGTGTTCTGCGATGGCCGCGGTGATGTTGATCCCCGCGACCGAACGGGCCGAGGCGCGGCCGATGCCGCCGGGGGGCGCGGCGATCAGGATCGCCGGCTTGCCGTAACGCTCCACCAACCGGCTGGCGACGATGCCGATGACGCCCGCAGGCCAGTGCGGGCTGCTGAGCACCAGCGCGGCGTGTTCCAGCAGCGCCGGGTCGGCCGCGATCTGCGCCTCGGCGCCGGCTTCCACCTGGTCGCACAGCAGCTTGCGCCGGCCGTTCAGCGCCTCCAGGTCGGCCGCGATGATGCGGGCGCGCGTCTCGTCCCCAGTGGTCAGCAGCTCCACGCACGGCCCCGCGTCGGCCAGGCGGCCGGCTGCGTTGAGCCGTGGCCCCAGCACGAAGCCGATGTGCTCCTCCGAGAGGTGCGCGGGGAGCAGATCCGCCGCCTCCAGCATGACCCGCAGGCCGGTGCGTTCGGCGCGGCGCAGGGCCGCCAGCCCGCGCTGCAACAGGTAGCGCGTGTCCCCCCGTTGGAGCGCCAAGTCGGCCACGATGCCCAGCGCGGTCAGGTCGAGGTGCTTCTCGGCCTCGCCGGGCCGCCGGGCCGCCGCGTAGAGCGCCTCGGCCAGCTTGTAGGCTACGCCCACGCCGGGCAGGTCGGCGAGAGGGGAGACTCTTCGCGCTGCGGCGCTCAGAGTGACAGGCTGCGCTGCGGCGCTCAGAGTGACAGAGGAAGCTTGCTCCTGGCGGGTCTCAGACCCGCCAGGAGCGGCGTGATGCAGCAGCTTGGGATTGATGACCGCCACAGCGTCGGGCAGGGTCGGGGGCGGGTCGTGGTGGTCGGTGATGATCACGTCCACGCGCTGTGTGCGGGCGTAGGCGACGGCCTCGTGCGCGGCGATGCCGGTGTCGCAGGTCAGGATCAGCCGCGCGCCGCCGGCGATGATTCCCTTCAGCGCGGGGAGGCTGACGCCGTGCCCCTCGGTTTCGCGCAGCGGCACGTGGTAGGTTACCCGGCCGCCCAGGTCGCGCAGCGCGGAGACCAGCAGCGCGGTGGCGGTCTGGCCGTCCACATCGAAATCGCCCCAGACGCAGATCGGTTCGCCGGTGCGGAGGGCGCGGCCCAGGCGGGTGACGGCGCGCGCCATGCCCGGCAGCTCGGACGCGGCCGCGGGGGTGTAGCGCGCCGGGTCGAGGAACGCCAGCGCCGCGGCCGGGTCAGTGAAGCCGCGTCGCGCCAGCATCTCGGCCACCAGCGGGTGTCCACCCACGGCCGCGGCCAGCGCCGCGGGAACGGTGACGGGCGGGGGGGTGAGCCAGGGACGCATGGGTTGTGTATTCAAAACGCGATCTCCGCCACCTGTTCGAAGTCAACCGCGTCGAGCCAATCAGTCTCAACCTCAGCCTCATCCTCATCCTCATCCTCATCCATCAGCCCGGCCTCGACGCCGCGGCCGCAGAGGGAGCGGTAGGGGCAGAAGCGGCAGCGGGTTTCGTCGGTTGTGAGGGGGAAGTCGTCCTCTCCGGCTGCGGCGATCTCGGCCGCCAGCGAGGCCAGGTAACGGGCGTCGGCCGCGTGCGCCGTCGCGTCGTAGCGCAGGCGCTCAGGCTGATCGGGGAAGTTGGCGAACCAGTACAGCATGGTGATCTGTTCGGGCCGGATGGGCTGGCCGGCGTTCAGGCCTGCGCCGGCTTCGGCCAGCACGTAGCGGTAGACGCGCGTTTGCAGCCGCGCGGCCAGGGCCGCCCGTGGCGTCCGACGGGCGCTAGTCTTCCAGTCCACGATCTCGGCGCGGCGTCCCGGCTCGACCGCGATCAGGTCGTACTTGGCCACCAGGCGATGGCTGCCCAACGGCACGGAGAGCGTGGTCTCCGGGTGGCGCTGGGAGGGAAGGTCGCCCGGCCCGGCCTGCAGGTAGTTTTCCCACCAGGTCGCCAGTTGCGTCGTGTCTTCCTCCTTGCCGCCGGTCGCCGCTACCATGGCCGCCAGCCGCTCCGGGGCCAGGCCGAGCTGGTGCTGGTGGATCAGCCGGTGGAACGCCTCGCCGTCGCGCACGGTCGCTTCGTACGCATCGGCCGGCTCTGCCTCGACGGCCGGCCACGACAGCGCCAGCAGCCAGCGCAACTGGAACCGCCGCCGGCACTCGACGTAATCTTGCAGATTGGCTTGGGTAAAGTGGAAGTCGGGCGGCAAAGACATGGGTGGCTCCGGGCGAAATGTCGAATGTTGAATGTCGAATCTGGAATCTGCGATGTACGGAAGCGAATCAGCGAATGGCGAATGGCGAATCTCGAATCACGTCCCTCTCGCCGCCCACCATGCCTGTAACGCCATCAGCGCGACGGCGGGCTGGACTTCGCCGGCAGCCTGGCGGCCGGTGTTCCAGGTGATGATCAGCTCCTCTTTGGCGCGGGTGATGCCGACGTAGAGCAGGCGCAGGCGCTCGGCCGCGTAGTCCAGTCGCGCCCGATCGGTGGCCTGGCCCTCGGGCGGGAGGGAGTGGCCCTCGGCGACGGCTTCGAGCTGGGCCAGCGTTTCGGCCTCCAGGTTCAGCCGGTCGCGGATGTACCAGCGCTCGGAGATGAAGCTGTCGCCGGGCAGCGCGGCCGGGAAATCGTAGGCGTTCACCGACAGCAGGTAGACGCGATCCCACTCCAGCCCCTTGGCTTTGTGGATTGTGGCGACCACCACCTTGCCGCGGTGCGCGTCCGGGTCGAAGCCGGTGTCGTCTTCCGAAAAGCCCAGGAACTTGCGCTCGTTCTTGGCGATCACGGCCAGCTCCTGGGTCAGCTCCGGTAGCCGCCAGACCGGATGCGCCTCGGCCGCCTGGCGCAGCACGCCAGCCAGCTTGTAGGTGATCGCCAGGTCGGCCGGCCGGTCGAACAAGTCCTGCCCGACGGTGAGCAGGAGCTGGTCAACGGGCAGGGTGGTGGCGCCTTGCCAGCGCCGCACCAGCCCTCGGAACTGCGCCAGGTGCGCCTCGATCACGTCCAGGTCGTCGGCTTCGGGGAGCGCCAGGATGGCCGACGGGGGCGCGTCCACGTCGGGCCGCGGCCACAGGAAATCCTCCACGGTCAGGCAGCGGCGGAGCGCGGCCATTGCGATCTCGGCGCGGCGCCAGGCGTCGGGGTCCTCGCGATCCGCGCGGCGCCAAACGGCGTAGGCGCGGGCCAGGCGGGCCGGCGCGGCCGGGTCGGCCAGGTATTGCGCGATGGTGCCCAGCGCGCCCGCGGCCTCGCGGGTGGCTCGGGTGCTTTTCAGCAGCTCGATCAGCTCGATCTTGCGCGCCTTGAGCGCGGCCACCACGGCCTCACCGCGATCGTTGCGCGGCGCCAGCACGGCCACGGTTTTATCGGGATGTTCGGGCAGCCAGCGGGCCAGGTCGGTGACGACGGCATCCACCTCCTCGGCCGGGGTCAGCTTGCGCCGGGCCAGGCGGATGCCGGCCGAGTTGTCCGTGGGGTTGGGCTGCGGGTCGCCGGGCGGGGTCGGCTCGATGTGGGTTGGCGCCAGGGCGTCGCGCAGCGCAGGCAGGGGATGGTCACTGCGCGCCCAGTCCACCAGCGCGTTGGCCAGCGCCATAATGCTCTGGGTTGAGCGGCCGGAGTTGGGCAGGTCGCGCGCGGCCACGCCGGGCTCAGCCAGGAAGTTGCGCAGATATTTGGGGCTGGCGGTGGTGAAGGTCTCGTAGATAGCCTGGTTGGGGTCGCCCACCCGCACCCAGCGGCCTTCCGATCCGGTCAGCAGGCGCAGGATCTCCTCTTGCAGGCGGGAGGAGTCCTGCGCTTCGTCCTCCAGGACGTAAGGCCAGCGGTTGCGCAGCCGCACCAGGTAGTCCGCGTCCGACTGGAGCGCTAGCAGCGCCAGCCGGATCAGGTCGTCGTAGTCCACCGCGCCGCGGTAGGCCAGGGCGCGGTGGTAGTCGGCGTAGATGGCGAAGCCGATGTCGAGCAGGGGGGATGGCCCGGCCGTTTCGCCTCGCTGCACCTTCTCGGCCCACCATTCGGGCGTGATCTGCAAGTCTTTGGCCATGCGCACGAAGCTGCCGCCGATATCGCGCACCAGCTTGGGCCAGTGGTCGCGACGCACCCACTCGGCCTTGCGGTCGTCCAGCGCGGGATCGAGGTAGGGCAGCGCCGCGTCGGGGTGCGCGGCCACCCAAGCATCCACCGCGTCCTGCAGGATCTGGCCCGCTTCCCGTTCATCCACGATCTGGAAGCCGTCGCTGAGCCCCACCAGCGCCGGCCGCTCGCGCACGATGTCGTGGGCCAGGCCGTGCAGGGTGCGCACGCGGTAGCCCACGCCGGGCAGCAGGCCCCGCTCCTGGACGAAGCCGTGCACGCGGCGCGCGAAGTTGTCCACCGCCGAGTTGACCAGGGTGACGATGAGCACCTCCTGGTCGTCGGCGAGTGACCCTTCGGCGACGAGTTTGGCCGCCAGCGCGGAGAGGATCTGGGTTTTGCCGCTGCCCGGCACGGCCGAGACGCCCATCTTGCCGCCGGTGTAGGCCAGGACTTCTGCTTGTTTGGGTCGTGGTATGAACATGGCGCTTCCGGATTGCGGACTGCGAATTTCGGATTGCATACTGCATATTGCGTACTACGTATCTTTATTGCGCGCTTTGTGCTACGCAGTAGCCGGTACGTAGGATGCAGTACGCAGTACGTTCTGGATGGCGCGCAGCAACGGGCCGCGCTGTTCGTTGCCGGCCTCGCTCATTTCGGCCAGGCCCAGGTGGATGCGGACGCGGCAGCGGCGCAGCAGGCCCAATGCCAGGGCTGAGAGGGCTTCCTGCCGCGCGGCGTACTCGTCCAGGTCGGTCCAGATCGCGCCCTGGGACCAGCGCCGGCTGAGCACGTAGGGCTGCGTCAGAGGCTGGTAGAGCCGTTCCCACCAGCCTGTGCCGCCGACATCCAGCCAGAACTGGTGGTCCACCGGTTGGTTGCTCATCAGGAAGGTGTAGGCCGGGGCAAGCAGGACCGCGTCTTCGGGCTGCCGCTGCCAGCTTCGCACGTACTGCGCGGCGACCACGCCTTCGCGCACCAGTTGGACATATTCGCGGCCAAGATCGTTTTCTCCCATCACCTGCCGGAACTTGCGCGCCGATTCGATGACCTTGGCGGTCACTTCGCCCGCGCTGAAGTCGCCGTGAAAGCCGTAGCCCGGCTGCGACAGCAGCTCGCCGAACAGCCGGCTGAGAAAGTGATCCAGCGCGGCGTCATCGCGCCGGGCCGCGGCACGCTTGCTACCGCGCGGCCTGGCAGCGACAGTGGCATCGGCCTGCGTCCCGCGGGTGTTGGCGGCCAGCCAGCTCCGCAGCCCCTCGTAGCGGCCACCCAGCAGGAAGGTGATGCGCTCCTGCATCGCCGGCTCAATGCCCGCGAAGGGCGCCAGCGTCGGCACGTCATCGCGCACGCGGTAGGCGATCTCGGCCAGGAGCTGGCCGCGCACCAGGTCCATGTCCGCGATGGCCAACATCAACGCGTAGGCCACGTCGTATCGTGTCGGGGCCGACCGCCACGTGGGGTGACATAACGCTAACAGGGTCATCAGGCAGGCGGTGACCGGCTCCTCGTTGAGCGCGCGCGAGGGGCGGTGGGAGCGCAGGGGAATGCCGTAGTTGGCCAGGCGGTTCTCCAGCGAGAAGCGCAGCCCGCCGCCCACGAACGGGGCCAGGATCGCGATCTGACCCGGCGCGACCCCTTCCTCCTGCACCAACGCCGCCACGCGGCCGGCCACCCAATCGAGCATCTCCGGGTGAAAGCGGTGTGCAGTGAAATCCAGCGCGTCTTGTAGGGGCGGGTCTTGCGCCTGCCCGTCGGGGCGACTGCGAGGGTGCGCCCCGACCGACGCAGAAGGGGCTTCGAACGTCAACTCTTCGGTCGCGTTGCTGCCCAGGGCCGGGGGCCTGGGCCCCGCGGCCGGTTTCGGCCCCAACGCGCGGCGCAGTGCATCGCCCAGGGCGGCCACTTCCGCCGACATGATGTGCGATGCGGTGAACGCGATCTGTTCGGGGCACGCAGCCTTGAGCCGGTACGCGCTGGCCGGGTCGGCGCCCAAGAACCGGCGGTAGCCCGCGCCGATGTCGTAGACGATCAGCGCTGAGCGGCAGTACGGCAGCCACTCCAGCAGAATGTCATGGCCCACCGGCGTGTCCTCTTCGACGTTGTCAACGAAGAGGTGGCGGTAGCGACCCAGCAGGTAGTTGCGACAGGCCGGCAGCGGCCATAGGTGTTGTGCGAAAAGCTCGTATTGCAGCGAGAAGTCCAGCAGGTTGTGCGCCAGGCAGTATGCGCGGAAGCTGCTGGCGCAGTCTTGCGCTTCATCATAGACCCGCAGTTGGCTGGCCTCCCCGCGCCACGCGGCCTTGAGCCGGGCGCCGATCTCGGCCTGGGGGAAGCCCACAGCCGCGGCTTTGTTCAGGTTGTCCAGGATCTGGCTGTAGAGGCGGTTCCGATCAATGACCACGGTCTCGAAGTAGCCCTGGTCCAGCAGCGGGCCGGCGATTCGGGCCATGAAGTACTGCGCGGTCTCCAGGGTCAGGAAGACCGGCGGCCGGTCGGGCTGCGCGAAGCCTGCCGGACCGGCGATCAGGGGCCAAAAGAGCTCAACCATCCGTTGGGCCAGGCCACCCAGGGTCAGCACGGTCACCTCGCCGCCCGCGGGCACCGTGGGCCGGCGCAAGATGGCGTTGTACGGCCCGGCCAGGGTCCGTTGGGGCAGGATCACCAGCGTTTGGCCGCCGGGCACGCCGGATCGCAACAGGCGCGCCAGCCGCTCCGCGGCCGCGGTCGTCTTGCCCGTGCCGGCCGGCCCTTCCAGGAAGATCCGGTGGTCGGCCGGAAGGCCAACCAGGGCAGATTGGGTTGGCGTGAGTGTGATGGCTGCTGTTGGCATGGTTTCAGGTCTGGCTAACATCTGCCGGGTGTGCCGATGATGGTATTGTAACATAGTTTGCCCGCTGGCGGCTAAAGCTGTGTGGTTCTAGCGCGGCATCCTTGGGGACAATCAACGGCGGGCGTGGCTGGTTCTGAACACCCTCGATTGAATTTGCATTCCACGTGATATGATGGTATAGTGTTTGTGTCAAAACCTTCCGTGGCTCGGCAGAACCGGGTGGATGCAGCGCCTTGCTCCCTCAAGTCCTCGTCCCCAGTCGTACTCCCGCAGGCGGAACGTCTCGATACCATATTTTATCCGTTTCTCACAACAGGAGCCTATTTACAATGCAGGACAAGACCATCGTATGCGTGGATTGCGGCGCAGAGTTCGTATTCACGACGGGGGAGCAGGAGTTTTACGCGCAGAAGGGGTTCTCGAACGCCCCGACCCGGTGCCCATCGTGCCGCGCAGCCCGTAAGGCCAGCCGCGAAAGCGGCGGCGGTTACGGCGCCCGCGGTGGCGGTGAGCGCCAGATGTATCCGGCGGTTTGCGCCCAGTGCGGCAAGCAGACCGAAGTACCTTTCCAGCCCAGCGGTGACCGGCCCGTTTATTGCTCCGATTGCTTCCAGGCGCAGCGTCAATCCAGCCGCGGCAGCTATGGCGGTGGCGGTGGCGGTGGTTATGGCGGCGGTCGCGGCGGCTACGGCGGTGGCGGTGGTTATGGTGGCGGCAGTCGTGGTGGCAGCGGTGGTCGCGGCGGCGGCGGCCGGGATCGTCGCGGGGGGCGTGACGACTGGTAGTCGGTCACGTCATCATAACGTCATCTAGTCACGTAGTACGGTAATTTCGTACCTGTCACGGACCTGGTAGGATAGCCTGCCAGGTCCGTTTTGTGTTGGGGTTTATTGTGCCAACAGCAGCCCCGCCAGCAGCGCGCCCCTTTCGGGCAGCGACGCGATGATCACGTGTTCGTGCAACGCGTGGCTTCCATCGCCGGTCACACCCAGGCCATCGAGGGTGGGCACGCCCAGTGCGGCCGTGAAGTTGCCGTCCGAACCGCCTCCGGTGCCGGTTTCGCTGATGGCCAGGCCGAGTTCCTCAGCGATGGCCGCGGCGTGCTGATAGAGCGCGACGATAGCCGGGGTGCGCACCATGGGCGGCCGGTTCAGGCCACCGGTGACCTCGATCTGTGTGCCGGGGAGGCGTGGGGTCAGCTCGCGCAGGGCCGCGTCGATCCGGTCGGCCTCGGCCTGGTTCATCACACGAAAATCCACCTCGGCCCAGGCTTGCGCGGGCACCACGTTGCTGCGCGTGCCCCCGCCGATTACCCCCACGTTGACCGTGGTGCCTGCGCCGTAGTCGGTGAGCACTTGGATGGCCAGCACCTGGTGCGCCAGCTCCTCGATCGCGTTGATGCCCTCATCATGCGCGGCCCCGGCGTGCGACGCGCGGCCGGTCACGCTCACCCGGTAGTCGCCCACCCCCTTGCGCCAGGTCTTCAGCGCCCCATGCGGCGGGTGAGCCGGCTCCAACACGTAAACCACATCGTGCGCGGCAGCCTCAGCTTCGATCAGCGGCCGTGAGGTGGTGCTGCCCACCTCCTCGTCGCTGGTGATCAGCAGGGTAATGCGCTGCCGGGGCGCCAGGTCGAGCGCGTGCAGCGCCTGCACTGCCCACAGCACGTTGACGATGCCGCCCTTCATATCGAACGCGCCCGGTCCGTGGAACCGGCCATCAGTGACCCGCACGGGCATGTGCGCCAGCGTGCCAAGGGGCCAGACCGTGTCCATGTGGCACAGCAGCAGGACGCCGTTCGGTCCATCGCCCCAGCGGCCGCGCAGGTGGTCGCCGGCCGTCTCCTGGGGCAGCACGTCTACCGCCGCGCCGAGCGCGCGCAGGTCATCGGCTAACGCGCGGCCCAGACGGTCAAGCGCGGCTTTGTCGTCGCTGGGTGATTCCATCTCGACCAGGCGCACTAGGTCGGTGACCATATCGGCCTGGTGTTCAAGAAGATAAGTGAGAATGCGTTGATGCGTGGTTTGTGCCATGTGCTGATCCTGTGGATGTGATTGTGTGATGGCGGCAGTGTACCACGCCTTGGCGCTTCGTGCCAGCTTGGGGGCTTTCCTGGAAATATGATTTGCGTATGCCTCAATTTCAAGTATAATAACCGGGCTTGCGCCGAATGCGGCGCCCCTCGGCCTGCCTGGCATCCGCCGGGCCCCTTCATATCAGGAGTGAGACAAGATGAAAAAGCTCATTGCGTTCGTTTCCCTGTTCATCGTCCTCACCGTGGCCCTGGCCGGTTGTGTGCCCCAAGCTGCACCGTCGGCCCCTGCGCCACCTGCGGAACCGACCGCAGCCCCGCCGCCCTCAGTCGAACCCGTGACGCTGGTCATGGTTACCAACATGGACGACGTGGTGACCCTTGACCCGCACCATGCCTACGAAACTACCAACCTGTTGATCCATAACTCGACCTACGACACCCTGGTGGAATACAAGGCCGGCGACCTCACCAAGGTCGTGCCCCGGCTGGCCGAGTCGTGGGAAGTCGCGGCCGACGGCCTGTCCTATACCTTCAAGCTCCGCCAGGGCGTGAAGTTCACCTCCGGTAACCCGTTCACGGCCGAGGATGTGCGCTTCTCCTGGATGCGCCTGAAGAACCTCAAGGATAATCCCGCGTTCTATGCGGATCTGGTGACCGGCGTTGAGGTGGTAGATGCTTCTACCGTCAAAGTGACTTTGAGCGAGACCTCACCCGCGTTCCTCAGCATCGTCGCCGCGCCGGCCATGAGCATCGTGGACAGCGTGCTCGTCAGGGAGAAGGGCGGCACCGACGCGGAGGACGCTGACAAGACCGACAAGGCCAAGGACTGGCTCGACCAGAACTCGGCCGGCAGCGGCCCGTTCATCCTGACTCAGTGGACCCCGAAAGCGGAGATCGTGCTGGAGGCCAACCCGAACTACTGGCAAGGCAAGCCGGCGCTGAGCAAAGTGATCATCAAGCACAGCGCAGATCCCACCACGTCGCTGCAAATGCTCCAGCGCGGGGATGCCGACCTGACCGACAACCTCGACCCCGACCTGGTGGATGTGGCCAAGGCTGATCCCAATCTCAACGTGGTCATCGGCCAGACGTTGAACCAGAACTACCTGGCCATGACCTCCAGCGCCGAGCTGTCCGCGCCGCTGGCCAACAAGCTGGTGCGCCAGGCCGTGGCCTACGCCATTGACTACGATGGCCTGATCAAGGCCATCCTGCGCGGTTACGGCACCCGTGCGCCGAGCATCATCCCCCTGGGCGTGTTGGGCGTGGACCCGGCCATGACCCAGGGCCGCGATGTAGCCAAGGCCAAGGAACTGCTCAAGCAGGCCGGCTACGAGGGCGGCGTCACAGTGGACCTGCACTACGGCTCCAACCCCACGCGCGAGACCATCGCGGCCAAGCTCAAGGCCGACCTGGCTGAGGCGGGCATCACAGCGGAGCTGAAGCCGATGGAACAGAGCGTTTACCTCAGCGAGATGCGCGCCCAGAAGCTGCCGATGGCCTTCGGCGGATGGACGCCCGACTACCTCGACCCGACCATGTGGTCTGACTACTTCTCCTACGCCGACCGGGGCATCGCCAAGCGCATGCTGTACAACAACCCGGAGGCCGAGAAGTACGCCAAGATCGTCAGCACCGACCTGGACCCGGTTAAGCGCGAGCAGGCGATCAAGGACTTGCAGGTGGTGCTGATGGATGACATGGCCTTCACCATGCTCTATCAGAATCAATCGTTGGCGGCCATGAACAAGGCGGTGAAGGGGTTCGCGTATCACCCGGTGCATTTTGTGAGTTTTTATGATCTGAGCAAGTAGGGGCGCACCCTTGCGGTCGCCCCTGCGGGCAGGCGCAAGGCCATGCCCCTACACCGGATGGTTGAAAAACTCTGGAATCGAGGCTTCAGCCGGTCACTATCGTTAACCACCAGACCGGCTAAAGCCTCCAATCCAGGTCGTTCTTTCGCGGGTATCGCGGCGCCGCGCCTTAGAGTTCGAACGGACGATCGCCGATGAGCCTCTTCACCCATATCGCGCGCCGGCTGCTGCTGGTGATCCCCATGCTTATCGGGATCACCCTGCTCACCTTCCTGGTCTCGCGCCTGGTGCCGGCCGATCCCATCGCGATCATCGTCAGCGAGAAGGCGTTGGATCAGCCCGACATCGTCCAGGCCGCGATCGAAAAGTGGGGGCTCGATAAGCCGCTGCACGAGCAGTATCTCTTGTACTTGCGCAACCTGGTGCGCGGCGACCTTGGGATCTCCTTCAAGACGAAGCGGCCGGTGGCACAGGATCTCAGGCAATACCTGCCGGCCACAGTGGAGTTGGGGTTTGCGTCGCTGCTGTTTGCGCTGCTCCTAGGTCTTCCGCTGGGCATCCTGGCCGCCCTCAAGGCGGGACGGTGGCCCGATCACGCGGCGCGCGTCTTCTCGCTGCTGGGCGCATCCATGCCGCCGTTTTGGTCGGGGCTGATGCTGCTGTTCCTGTTCTACTACCGTCTGCAGCTCCTGCCCGGCCCCGGCCGGATTGACACCCGGATGTCGGCCCCGCCCCAGGTGACGGGCATGTACCTGGTGGACAGCCTGTTAGCCGGCGATAAGGCTTCCTTCGTCAGCTCACTTCAACACCTGATCCTGCCCTCCATCATCCTCGGCTGGTTTACCCTGGCTGTAGTGTCCCGCATCACCCGCGCGTCTATGCTCGAAGTGTTGCGCACCGACTACATCCGCACGGCGCGCGCCAAGGGTCTGCGGGAGCGCACGGTGATCATCGTCCACGCGCTGCGCAACGCGTTCATTCCTACGTTGACCGTGCTGGGCCTGGCGTTCGCGGGGCTGATGACGGGCGCGATCATGACCGAGACCATCTTCGCCTGGCCCGGCATCGGCCGCTACGCGGTCGAGTCGGCCGCCAACCTGGATTACCCGGCCGTCTTGGGCACCACGTTGTTGATCGCTGTAGTTTACATCTTCGTCAACCTCACTGTGGACATCCTGTACGGCTTCGTAGACCCGCGCATCCGGGAGGCATGACGGTGGGCAAGCTCTCTGCGAGGACCGCTCCCAGGCAGGGTGAATCGCCCCTGGCCCGCAGCCTGCGGGTGCTGACCCGAAACCGCATGGCGATGGCCGGCCTGGCCGTGATCCTCATCTGGGCTGTGGTGGCGCTGGCCGCGCCGCTGATCGCGCCCTACGGCCCGTTGCAGCAGAAGGTCGAGGACCGGCTCCTGCCGCCCTCGTGGCAGCACCCCTTCGGCACCGACGAGTTGGGCCGGGACGTGTTCAGCCGGGTGGTGTACGGCGCACGCATCTCGCTGCCGGTCGGCCTGGTGGTTATCGCGTTCTCGCTGGTGTTGGGCGCGCTGGTGGGCGCGCTGGCGGGCTACCTGGGCGGCCTGTTCGACCTGCTCATCATGCGGGTGGCCGACATCACCCTGGCGTTCCCATCCATCGTGCTGGCGCTGGCCATCGCCTCGGTTCTCGGCCCCAGCCTGCGCAACGCGGTCATCGCCATGATCCTGGTGTGGTGGCCGGAATACGCCCGGCTGATGCGCGGGCAGGTGCTGAGCGTGAAGAACAACGAGTACGTCACGGCCGCGGCCGCGGTCGGCGTCCCCCGCTGGCGCATCCTGGGCCGGCACATCCTGCCCAACAGCGGATCCCCCATCCTGATCAAGGCCTCGCTGGACGCGGGCAGCGCCATCCTGACCATCGCGGCCCTCAGCTTCATCGGCCTGGGCGCGGTCCCGCCGACGCCGGAGTGGGGCGCGATGATCTCCATGGGCCGCTTCAAGTTCTACCAGTGGTGGCTGACTGCGTTCCCCGGCCTGGCCGTGCTGACCGTCGTGTTGGGGTTCAACTTCCTGGGTGATGGCTTGCGCGACGCGCTGGATCCCCGGTCGCGCGGGGAGTAAGGGCGTGGGAGAGTTGTTGGTGGGACGCGGACGAGCGCGGATGAACGCGGATAATTGCTTTTATCTGTAGAGGTCGCTCGCGCCAGCAGCGTTGCCTCGAGGCCTACCTAGCGTAACGCTGGAATCGAGGCTTTAGCCGGTCTGACACTTGACGATGGACACTGACCTCAAACCTACGCACTTCATTGACGAGCCGATCACGGTCTTCTTCGAGCAGGCGCCGGCGTTCTCCAAGCGGCCGCACTGCCCTGACGCGTTCGAGTGGCGCGGGGAGCGTCACACGGTGGCCGAGACGCTCAGCGAGTGGTGCGACTATCGGCGCCGCGGCCGGTTCGAGAGCAACATGGAGCCCGGACACGCCGCGCTGGCTGCAGTGCGCGGCTCGTGGGGCGTCGGCCGCTTCTACTTCCGGGTGCGCACCGCGGGTGGCCAGGTGTTCGACCTGTATTACGACCGCGCGCCGCGCGGCAGCGCCGACCGCAAGGGCGCGTGGGTGCTGTTTCGGGAGTTGGAAGCGGCAGCTTGAGCAGGTTGGCAGCTATGTTCCGCCGTACCGCGTTGGGGGTGGCCGCGCTGGCCGGGGCCACGCTGCTGTTGGAAACGTCGCTGACCCGGCTGCTCGCCGTGGCGCAGTTCTACCACTTTGCCTTCCTGGTGGTCAGTCTGGCGCTGCTGGGGTTCGGGGCCAGTGGCTCGCTGCTGGGGTTGGTCCCCGCGCTGGGGCGGACGTCGCTCCCACGGCTGCTGGCGTGGTGCGGCGTCGCGTTCGCCTTCTCCACGCTGGTCGCCTACGCGGTCGTGAACCTCTTGCCGTTCGACAGCTACAGCATCGCCTGGGACCGCCGGCAAATCGCCCTCTTTGTGCTCTACTACCTGGCGCTGACGCTGCCGTTTTTGGCCGCGGGCGTAGGGATCGGCGCGGCGTTGGCCGGCAGCCGGGGCGAGAGCCATCGGGTCTACGCGGCCAACCTGCTGGGCTCCGCGGCCGGCGTGTTGCTGGCCCCGGTCATGCTGGCGCTGGCCGGTGTGCCGGGCGCAGTGCTGGCCAGCGGGCTGATCGCACTGCTGCCGGCGCTGGTGGAAAATCAGAAGTATTGGAATCGAGGCTTTAGCTGGGTACTTGCGCGTCGGAGCCAACCGGCTGACCCTAAAGCCGGCTATCGCACAGCCTCGAGTCCAGAATTAAGGACGGTCGTTTTCAACGCTGGACGCTATGCTTTCCTTCTGTTCAGCATCACCGTCCTGGTTGGTTTAGTCCTCCTTTCCGTCCTGAACCTCTCCGGTCGCGGGGTCGTGGGCCTGACCCTTTCGCCGTACAAAGGCCTCGTCTATGCCCAGCGTTACCCCGGTGCGCGTGCACTCTTCGGCCAGTGGAACGCGATCTCGCGCGTGGATGTGCTGGCAGACGCGGGCACGCGGCTGTTGCCCGGCCTCAGCTACACTTACGCTGGTCCGGCCCCGCGCCAGCTCGGCCTCTCGGTGGACGGCGACAGCATGATGCCAGCGCCGCTGGAGGGGCCCGCAGCGTTCCAGGCAGCTTCGTTCCTGCCCGAAGCGGTCGTGTTTCAGCTGCGCCCCGCGGCCCATGTTTTGATCCTGGAACCGGGCGGCGGGTTGGCGGTGATCCAGGCGCTGGCCGGCGGAGCGGGGCAGGTGGTTGCGGTTACCGGCAATCCCCTGGTGCGGCGGGCGGTGGCCCGGGCCACCGCCGTGGCTGACCCCTACGCGCTGCCGGGCGTGACGGTTGTGACCGAACCCGCCCGCGCCAGACTGGCGCGCGATCCCGCCTCCTATGACATCGCCTTCTTGCCGCTGACCGACTCGTATCGGCCTGTGGCCAGCGGCGCCTATAGCCTGGCCGAAACCTACAACCTGACCGTGGAGGGGCTGAGCGCCGCGCTGGCCCGCCTGGCCCCCGGCGGCATCCTGGTGGTCACCCGCTGGCTGCAAACCCCGCCCAGCGAGGACCTGCGCCTGATCGCCGCCCTGGTGGAAGCAAGTGCCCGCCGCGGTGTCTCGGCGCCGGCCGATACGCTGGTGGCGTACCGTGGCATCCAGACGATTACGGCGTTAGTCAACCCCGGCGGCTGGACGGCCGACGAGCTGGCCGCAGCACGCGGTTTCACGGCGGCGCGGCGCTACGACCTGGTATGGGCGCCGGACATCCGGCCGGACGAGGTCAACCGCTTCAACCGGATGCCGGCGGCCAGCCACTATGAGGCCGTCACCGGGCTGCTGGCGGCCGGGGATCGGGCCGCGTTTTACCGCGGCTGGCCGTATGCCGTCGAGCCGCCGACCGACGACCGGCCTTTCTTTTTCCACTTCTTCCGCTGGTCGCAGACCCCGCAAGTGTTGGCGACCCTGGGCCGGACCTGGCAGCCGTTCGGCGGCAGCGGCTACCTGGTGCTGTTCGCGCTGCTGGCATTGGTGTTGGTGCTGAGCGGGGCGCTGATCGTGCTGCCACTGGCGTTGCGGGGCGGGAGCGCCCGGCGACCGACCGAAAAGTCATCCAACCGGAGCCGAGGCTTTAGCCGGTTTCCTGCGGTGAGAGTGAGACCGGCTGACCCTAAAGGAGGCTATCGCGCAGCCTCGATTACGGAATACGCGGTTCTGCCGCCGCGTGAGCGCCTTCGCGTTTTCAGCTACTTCGGCCTGCTTGGCGTCGCGTTCCTCTTCGTGGAGATCCCGCTGATCCAGCGCTGGCTGCTGGTGATGGGCCACGCCACCTACGCGTTTACCCTGGTAGTGCTGGTCGTGCTGCTGGGCTCCAGCCTGGGCAGCACATGGGCGCGGGCCGCCTGGCTGCCCAGGCGCGGTGCGTTGGCCGCGCTGGCCGGCCTGGCGCTGCTGACCGCGGTCGCCGGTCGGCCGCTGGCTGACGCAGCCCTGGGCTGGCCGACGGCCGCGCGGGTCGCCGCTGCGGCGGTGAGCCTGGCGCCGCTGGCGGTGCTGATGGGGCTGCCCTTCCCGTTGGGGCTGGCCTGGCTGGAGGCATGTGCGCCGGGGTGGACGCCCTGGGCCTGGGCGGTCAACGGCTGCGCGTCGGTGGTGGCCTCGGTGTTGGCCGCGATCCTGGCGCTGAGCCTGGGGTTCACCGCGGTCATCTGCCTGGGCGCGGGGGCGTATGCCGCGGCGATGATGTTACTACCAGGAAATGTTCAATGCTCTCCCGTTAGCGGCACGAACATCACATCCCCCAGGTTGCTGGCCTGAAGCTCGCCCGCCTGCTTCTCGAACAGCCAGAGGGTCTGCACCGCACCCTGCGGACCGATGGGAATGACCAGCCGCCCCCCTTCCCTGAGTTGCTGCGCCAGCGGGGTGGGCAGGTGATCGGGCGCGGCGGTCACGATGATGGCATCGTAGGGTGCATGCTCCGGCCAGCCGTGGTAGCCATCGGCCTGCCGTACACGGACGTTGGTATAAGCCATATCGGCCAGGCGTGATGTGGCCTGCTCCGCCAGCTCCGGGATGATCTCCACCGAGTAGACCTCGACGCCCATCTCACCCAGGACCGCCGCCTGGAAGCCGCTGCCGGTCCCGATCTCCAACACACGCTGGCCCGGCTCGGCCTTTAACGCCTGGGTCATCAGCGCCACGATGTAGGGCTGCGAGATGGTCTGGCCGTAGCCGATGGGCAGGGGGTGATCCGCGTACGCCTGGGCCAGGTAGCTGTCGGGGACGAAACGATGGCGGGGCAGCCTGCGCATCGCAGCCAGCACCGCCGCATCGTTCACCCCGCGGCGCTGGATCTGGTCGGCCACCATCGCGCTCCGAGCATTGGCGAAGCTGTCTGGCGCCGGGGTGGTCGGGGCCGCCGTGGCGGCAGGCAGCGAGGGCGGCGCAGGCTGACCGCGCAGTAGGATCAGCGCGGCGGCCACGAGGATCAACACGATCGCGGCAACGATGCCGAGAGTACGGCGTGACATGGCTTCCTCCGCAGAAACCGGATGACGTGCCTATTATACCATGCTTGCGCCTTGACAGGATGCATCATCTGCGCCACAATCAGGACATTGATCTTGACCCTGTCACGGAGCCTTTTTTCATGCCCGATCATATTCCATGTCCGCCGTTGGCGTGGCACGCTCAAACCCTACACCTGCGCAACCCGTTCCGGCTGTCCTACGGCGTCAGCGAGACCCGGCGGTCCTTCTGGGTGCGGCTGGCTGGGGACGAAGGCTGGGGTGAGGCCGCCATCCCGCCCTACTACGGCATCTCCGACGAGAGCATGATCGCGTTCTGGGCCGCGGCGGCCGAGCGGTCCGAGCCGTTTCCCGACGATCCGGGTGAAATCGCTCGCTGGGTCGGTGGTGCTGGCCCCGCGCCGGCCCGGTGCGCGGTGGACCTGGCGCTGCACGACCGCCTGGGCCGGCAGCGCGGCCTGCCGTTGTGGCGGCTGCTTGATCTGCCCGCGCCGCGCGTCCTGCCCACGTCCTTCACCATCGCCATCGCCGAGCCGTATGAGATGGCGCGGTTGGCCGCCGAGGCCAGCGCCTACCCCATCCTCAAGATCAAGCTCGGCGCCGACGACGACTTGGCGCGCTTGGCTGCGGTGCGCGCGGCCCGGCCCGATGCGGAGCTGCGGGTGGACGCCAACGCCGGCTGGTCGCCCGCGGAGGCCGTGGCGCAGATCCGCCGGCTGGAACCCCTCGGCCTGGCGCTGGTCGAGCAGCCGACGCCCAAGGATGACCTCGCGGGCATGGGCTACGTCCAGGCGCACACCAACCTGCCCGTGGTGGCCGATGAATCGGTGCGCACGCTGGCCGACGTGGATGCGCTGGCGCGGGCAGGCGTGGCCGCGATCAACTTGAAGCTGCAAAAGGTCGGCGGCCTGGGGCCGGGCCTGGTCATGCTGCGCCGGGCGCGCGAGCTGGGCTTGCGGGTGATGCTCGGCTGCATGATCGAGACCTCGTTGGGCGTGACCGCGATGGCCCACCTGGCGGGTCTGGCCGACTGGCTGGACCTGGACGCGCCGCTCCTCATCGCCGATGACCCGTTCGCGGGTGTAACCTACGACGCGCAAGGCGGCGTGCACGTGCCGGAAGGGGCCGGGGTGGGGGTGGTGAGGCAAGGGTGAGTGATGGGGAATGTGAAATGTCGAATGTGGAACGTGGAATGTGGAATGTACGATGTTCGATGTACGGTCGGGAGCGCATGGTCACACAAGTGCGCATTACGCAGTACGAAGTAAGCAGTAAGCAGTATGCAGTACGCAGTACGCACCAGACTCGAGGCCCTATGCGATTCTTTGATGCTCATTGTGACGCGGTGATGCGCACATACGACGGCCCGTACGATTTCGTCGGCGGGGATGGCCGCGGGCATGTGGACCTGCCGCGGCTGCGGGCGGCGGGACATGCTGTGCAGGTTTTCGCCATCTTCGCCGCGGCCAGCTACTACCGCGGGCGCGATCTTCCGGCCCTGGCCGAGGCGGCCGCACAGGCGATCCGCGCGTGGGCCGATGACTCGGGCGGCGCGCTGCACCTGGCGCTCACCGGGGCCGATGTCGCCGCGGCCTGCGCGCCGGGCGCGGATCACGTGGCCGCGATCATCGGCCTGGAGGGCGGCGATCCGTTGGCAGGCCGGGCCGAGAACCTGGCGCACTTCTTCGACCTGGGCGTGCGGCTGATCATCCCGGCCTGGGACGACAACCCGTTCTCCGGCACCTCCGGCGGCGCGGGCGGCGGGCTGAGCACCGAGGGAGTCAGGCTGGTCGAGCTGGCCGAGGCGCTGGGGGTCATGGTGGACGTCTCGCACCTCTCAGACGCGGCGTTCGACCAGGTGCTGGTGCTGACGCACAGACCGTTTATCGCCAGCCACTCCAACTGCCGGAGCATCAGCCCTGCGCCGCGTAACCTGACCGACGGGCAGATCCGGGCCCTAGCCGACCGGGGCGGCATCATGGGCATCAACCTGGCGCCGGACTTCCTCTCGCCCGATTACTTGGCCGCTTGGGATGGGGTGATGGCAGCAGCCCGGGGTGCGGACGCGGCCGAGCGCCAGCGCATCCGTGAGGCAGCCGGCCCTGCGCTGGCAGCCATCCCGCGGCCGGGCCTAGAGTGGGTCGGCCGGCATGTGCAGCACGCGATCGCGGTCGGCGGCGAGGGGTGCATCGGATTGGGCGGCGACCTGGACGGCATCAGCTTCACGCCGGACGGCATCCTCGGCGTCCAGAGCTACCCTCTGATCGTTGATGCGCTGGCCGCGGCCGGTCTGACCGAGCGCCAGGCGGAGCTGGTCTGCTGGCAGAACATGGCGCGCGTCTTCAGCGATGTGCTGCCGTAAGTGGCGCCAGCTGCCAGCTTGTGCCATCACATGATGGGAGAAGAATGCCATGCACGATACCATTCGCTCTGCGCTGACTGAGGCGCTTCAGGCCTATTCGGATACTCGGGTTCACCACTGCAAACTGGAAGCGGCAGCCCTTGACGGCAACCGTTGCATCCTGGCCGGCATAGCACTGGACGCGGGAACGCTTTTTGGGGTCATCGGCGCGTTGAGCACGCGTTTCCCCGGCCTGATCTTCGACGCGGCCCTGGTGCAGGTATTGCGAGGACAGGGTAGAGCTGCTGAACGAGTCGTCGCCGCCAACCTGACCGGCCTGTATGCGTCCTCCTCGTTCCTGTCCGAGCAGCTCAGCCAGGTTCTGAACGGCGCGCATGTGGAAGTGCTGCTGGAAGAAGGGCGGTGGTGTTTTGTCCGCCAGCTCGACGGCTACCTGGGCTGGGTCTACGGTCCCTACCTGGCTGAACCGAGCGGCTGTGTGGTCACGCACCTCGTCTGCGAGCCGATCAGCCTGCTGCGCGCCGCGCCAACCGCGGGCGCGGCGCTGGTCAACCGGGTTTTGGCTGGCACGGCGATCGCGGTGACAGATGAAGCGGCCGGCTGGGTGCGCCTGGAACTGGCTGGCGACCCTGCGGCCCTGCTCCGGCCCCCTGTGACCGGTTGGGCGCTGGCGACCCATGTGCGGCCCCTGGTCGATCTCCCGGCCGATTCCCCGGCGCGGCGGGCGCAGATCGCAGCGGATGCTGCGCAGTTCACCGGCGTACCCTATTTGTGGGGCGGTGGCTCCGCGCTGGGCATTGACTGCTCCGGCTTCGCGCAGCTCCTGCATCGGCTGGCCGGCATCACGCTTCCCCGGGATGCCGATATGCAGTTCGACGCGGGGCAGCCGGTGGAACCGCCGTTCCAGCCGGCCGATCTGCTCTTTTTCGGTGAACTGGGCGAGCGCCGGAAGATCACCCACGTGGGGGTTAGCCTGGGCGGCTGGCGCATCATCCACGCCTCCCGTTCGCGTAACGGCGTCCAAGAAGACGACGTGCAGGCGGTGGAGCACCTGCGCACGAGCTTCGTGGGCTCGCGCTCTTTCTGCCTATAGCCAGCGCTGACGGCGGAAGACCGCGAACATGACCCCCGCGAGAAGGGCGCAGACAGCCCAAAAGACCGGGTAGGCCCAGGGCTGATCCAGCTCGGGAAAGAGGTGGAAGTTCATGCCGTAGACCCAGGCCAGGAAGGTGAGCGGGATGAAGATGGTGCTAATGACGCATCGAACATGGCCCACCTCCGCTGCCATTTTACAGCGGTCTTGGCATCCAGTAAAGGAACGTTCGCGCCCATGAATACGCTTCACAGCGCAGTGGTTACCACGACACGCTATCAGATGCAATCTCCCGTTGGGCCGCGGGTGACGATCAACGACCGCGAGCGGGACTATTTCGCGGGCTGCTCCTACCTGGGGTTGCAGGATCACCCGGCGCTGATCGCGGCCGCGGCCGACGCGTTGGCGCGTTACGGTCTGGGCACGGCCACCTCGCGCGGGGGGTACGGCGAGCACCCGGTCTACACTGCGGTGGAGGCCGCGGCCGCGCGCTACTTCGGCACGGAGGCCGCGCTATATTACGTCTCCGCGTACCTGGGCAACACCATCCTACTCCAGGGCCTGGCTGGGGATTACGACCGCATCTTCGTGGACGCGGCCGCGCACTTCAGCGTGTGGGATGCCGTCCGCGCGGCCCGTGTGCCCGCGGTCGCGTTCGGTCACGGGGACGCGGCCGACCTGGCCCGGCAACTGAGAGATCAGCTCCGACCGGGCGAACGGCCGCTGGTCATCAGCGACGGCGTCTTCCCGGTATCGGGCGAGATCGCGCCCGTGCCGGAATACGTGGCGGTGTTGGCCGAGTATCCGGCCGCCATCCTCTGCCTGGACGACGCGCACGCCACCGGGGTGCTGGGCGCGGGCGGGCGCGGGACGGCCGAATACTGGCAAGAGGTGAGTCTTGGTGGCTTTGATTCTTCCCGCGCCCAGGGGGTCTGTGACCCCCGTCAGCCGGTCGCAGACCGGCCGGAAGCGCACAATTCCGCTCCAGGGAGTCTGCGCGTCTACTCGGCTCACACCCTCAGCAAGGCGCTGGGCTGCCACGGCGGGGTCATAGCCGGGGACGCGGCGCTGATCGCGCGGCTGCGCCGGGATGCGGCGGCCTTCGGCGCGACCAGCCCCTCGCCGCTGCCAGCGGCGGCCGCCGCGGCCGCCGCGTTGGATCTGGTCGCCGGCCAGTCCCCGCTGCGCGCTCAGCTTTGGACCAACGTGGCGCAGGCGCGGTCTGGCCTACGTGGCCTGGGCTGGAGCCTGGCCGACACGCCGGTGCCGGTCCTCTGCCTCCATGCCCGCCCCGGCCTTGACCTGGCCCGCATCCAGGCCGAGCTGTTCGAGCGGGACATCTGCGTGGCCCACGTCACCCGCTACAGCAGCACCCCGCCAGGCGGCGCGTTGCGCGTCGCCATCTTCGCCACGCACACCGCTGCGCAGATCGAGCGGCTGATCGCGGCGGTGGGAGAATTGGCTTGAAGCTCCGATCTCTCATAACATGGATATAGATACATCTCTCGTCAACCTTGCGCTTCCCCGCCTGACCCTGCTATCCGCCGAGCAGCGCGCGCAAATCCACGCCCGCTCCCTGCGCATCCTGGCCGAGACCGGCATCCGGGTGGACTCGGCCCGCGGCCGGGACGTGCTGGCGCGCGTCCCCGGCGTCACCTTCCCCCAGGCGGACCGGGTCCTCTTTGCGGCCGAGGCGGTCGAGGCCGCGCTGGCGGCCGCGCCATCCGTCGTGGACGTCTACGACCGCCGCGGTCGCCCCGCGTTCCGCCTGGGCGCCGGCCGGACGCGCTTCGGCATCGGCGTCACCAACCTTTACTACGAGGAGCCGCTCACCGGCGAGATCGTCCCCTTCGCCCGCCGCCACATGGCCGACGCGGTCCGCCTGGGCCATGCGCTGCCGGAGTACGACGTCGTCTCCACCGTGGGTGTGCTGCAAGATGTCCCGGTCGCGCGCGCTGACCTGGTCGCAACCCTCGAGATGGTCGCCAACACGGCCAAGCCCGTGGTGCTGCTGGCCTCCGACCCCGCGCAGTTCGGCCCGTGCCTGGATCTGCTGGAACATCTCTGCGGCGACCTGGCCCCGCAGCCGTTCGTGCTGCCCTACGTGAACCCGGTCACGCCGCTGGTGCTGAACGCGGAGACGGTTGACAAGGCGTTGGACGCGATCGGTCGCGGCCTGCCGGTGATCTACTCCAACTACGGCATGGCGGGCCTGACGACGCCGATCATGCCGGCCGCCGCGCTGGCCCTGCTGAACGCGGAACTGCTGGCCGGGCTGGTGTTGTGCCAGGCTGCGCGGCCCAGCGCCCCGGTGATCCTGGGCAGCCTGCCGGCCTATTTCGACATGCGGACCATGGCCGATTTTTACGACCCGCGCTCCATGTTGCTAAACCTGGCGTGCGCGGAGATGCTGGCGGGTTACGGCCTGCCCCACGCGGGCACATCGGGCTCGGGCAACGGCCGGGGGCCAGACCTGAGCGCGGCCGGTGCGCTGTGGCTCAACCACCTGACCGCGTGCATCGGCGGGGCCGGACTCGCGCCGTTCGTGGGCGGCAACCTGGGTTCCAAGGTCTTCTCGCCGGCCACCGCGGTCTATGCGCACGAGATCATCGAGCAGGCGCGTGCCTTCGCCGCCGGGTTCAGCCTGGACGACGCGGCCTTCGCCCCAGACGACATCGCGGCTACTGGGCCGGGTGGCAGCTTCCTGACCGCCGAGGGCACGCTGCGCCACTTGCGTCGGGCGTACCACGACAGCCGCCTCTTCCCGCACTGGGGGCTGGACGGCTGGCAGGCCGCCGGCAGCCCGGGTGCCACCGCGCGCCTGCGGCAGATGACGGCGGAGCTGATCGCGACCGCGCCGGGGCCGGAGGATGGGGCAGAGCTGGTGGCGCGTGGGGAGGCGTGGATTGGGGCAAGCGGTTATTGATCTGCGCCTGTCATTTCTGATTCCTCCACCCACCGCCGCCGCGCCTCAACTTGGGCCACGATCCGGGCCTGGTTGATCAGCTTGTTCAGCCCTCGGGGACAGGTGATCTGCTGGCCGGGCGGCGCGTAGGCCGCGGGCAGGGGGGTGGGCTGAGCGTTGAGGGCGACGTTGAAGCAGGGCCTATGGTCCTCGATCAGCCGGCGCTCGGCCGCGTTCAGGTCGTGCCCCAGGTCGGTGAAAGGCTCCGAGCGCGAGCTGAGCAGTTCGATGGTGAAGCGCAGGGACGCCGGCCAGTTGCACAGCAGGAAGCGCCCCACGACCGACCGTCCCTTGTAGCCGTCCAGGATGTGCTGCCAGACCCGGTCGAAGGCCACGTAGGATTGGCCGACGTAGAACACGACCGCCTCGTCGCGAAACAGGTAGAGGTCGAACGGCCGCCACGCCGGCGGGCAGCGCCCCTCGGTGAGGAGAAAATCCCTGAGCGGCGTTACGACCGAGGGCAACATACTCACTTCATCACCCGATACGCCAACGGCCCCACCAACCCCTTGAACGTGCGCGCCCGGAGCGCCTGATCCAGGTCGGCGATCAGGTCGGTGGGGTGCTCCAGGCCGATGCTGGCGCGCACGATGCCGTCGCCGGTCCACGCGCGGATGCGGGCCTTCTGTTCGGCATCCAGGTAAGGCGCGGCATCAATGTAAAGGTCGGCCGGGTAGTAAAACAACAGGCTGTGCGCGTGGCCCAGCGAGGTTGCGTAGGCGAACAGCCGCACCTTCTCGGCCAGGGTGATGGCCGCGCCCAGGCCGCCTTTGAGCTCGAAGGTCAACATGCCGCCGAAGCCGCTCATCTGCCGGCCGGCCAGCGCGTGGTGGGGGTGTGAGGGCAGGCCGGGATAGGTGACGCGCTTGACCTTGGGGTGCTCCGCCAGGAAGCGCGCCACGGCCAGGCCGTTTTCACTGTGCTGCCGGCAGCGGAGGGGCAGGGTCGCCAGCCCGCGCACGATCAGCCAGGCGTTGAACGGGCTGAGCGCGCCGCCCAGGTGTACCAGCATCTCTCGTCGGATGCGCTGGATGGCGTCTGCTCGCCCCAGCACCGCGCCCCCCAGCGCGTCCCCGTGGCCGTTCAGGTATTTGGTCAGGCTGTGTACGATATAATCCGCGCCCAATGTCAGCGGCCGCTGGAGCATCGGCCCGGCCCAGGTGGAATCCACCGCCAGGGGCACGCCAGCTCCGTGCGCCACCTCGGCCAGGGCCGCGATGTCGGCGATGCGCAGGATGGGGTTGGCCGGCGTCTCGACAAAGATGAGCCTGGTATTGGGGCGCAGCGCATCCCGCACCTGGCCGGCGTCGCTGGTGTCCACCAGGCTGACCTCGATGCCGAAGCGGGGCAGGTGCAGCCCAAACAACTCCACCGAGCCCGCGTAGCAGACCTCGCTGGCGATCAGGTGGTCGCCGCTGCTGAGCAGGGTGCAGATCAGCGCGGACACCGCGGCCATCCCCGTTGCCGTGACCACCGCAGCCTCGGCGCCTTCCAGCGCGGCCAGGCGGTCCTCCAACGCGCGCAGCGTGGGATTGCTCCAGCGCGTGTACGCGTGGGCCGCGCGGGGCGAGCTCAGCGTCAGCGCCTCGAACAGCTTGCCGCCGAACGCCGGCAGCTTGAAGGTGGTCGCCATGTGCAGCGGCAGCCGCAGCGCCCCGGTCGTCGGGTCGGCGCCTTCGCCTGCGTGGATGGCGAGGGTTTCGGGTTCCAAATGAGTCCTCTCTGCACCCCGGCGGTTGAAACCGCGGCAACCTTTGCGAAGTCCACCTGCGTGGACTGGCTGGCTAGTCGGCGCCGGCCGACTTCGCAATGGTAGCCGTGACCTCGGTCGCCCGGTCCCCCGGCGGTTGAAACCGCGGCAACCTTTGCGAAGTCCACCTGCGTGGACTGGCTGGCTAGTCGGCGCCGGCCGACTTCGCAATGGTAGCCATGACCTCGGTCGCCCGGCGGTTCGGTCACCCTGCGCCTACCCCTCCCGCCCTGCCAACTCCTCCACCAGCGCGCGGTGGCTCTCCCGCGTGATCGGGTAGCGCCAGGCGAAGAGTACGGCCAGCAGGAGCAGGATGGTCGGGATAGGGCCGACGAAGACGCGGATGGCGTTGATCGCGGCGGCGGGCTGCACGGGGGTGGGGACGCCCGCGGTGGGCGTCAGATAGCCGGTGAGCGCCAGCGCCTGGCCCATGGCCCACAGCGCCGCGCCGGTGGCCAGCTTTTGGAAGAAGGAGGCGAACGCGTAGTAGGAGCCTTCCCGGCGTTGGCCGGTGCGCGCCTGGTCCACCTCGACGACGTCGGGCACCATGGCCCAGGGCAGCACGTAGGCCGTGGCGATGCCCGAGCCGGAGAGTGCGGCCAGCAGGTAGGCCAGGAGCGCCTGGTCGGGGCGCAAGCCCGCGATGCCCAACAACACGACGATCCACGTCAGGGTGCCCAGGATGAACGCGCGGCGCTTGTCCAGCCGCCGCGCCACCCACACCCAGAACGGGATGAACGCGATGGCCGAGCCCTGGGCCACCAGCACGAAATAGTTGGCCTGCTCCGGGACGCGCATGTAGTAGCTGGCGAAGTAGACCAGCACCGCGGCCAGGATGCTGGCGGTGGTCCAGCTCAGCAGGTAGAGGCCCATCACCAGCCGGAAGGGGCGGTTGCCGAGGGTGGCGCGCAACGCCTGGCCCCAGGGCAACGGCGGCGGCAGCTCCTCGGCCGGCCGCTCGCGGGTGACGCGGAAGACGATGAGGGGCGGCAGGATCGACACCAGGCCCAGCCCGATCCCAACGATGGCGAAGCGGAGCCGCGCATCCGGGATCACCCAGCCGAGCACGGTCGCCAGGATGATCGCGCCCAGCGTGCCGCTGATGGAGAAGACCATGCGGAAGCCGTTCAGCGAGCTGCGCTCGTCGTAGTCGCTGGTCAGCTCCGGCGTCAGCGCGTTGTAGCCCACGTGCACCACGGTGAACGCGGTGTCGAACAGCACGAACATCAGCGCGTAGTACGCGGCCAGCCCCAACTGGCTCAGCGGCGGCACCAGCCACATCAGGGTGAAGCAGACGCCCAGCGGAACCGCGCCGAAGAGCAGCAGCACCCGGCGGCGGCCCCAGCGCGTGCGGATGCGGTCGGAGATCAGCCCGAACAGGGGGTCATTGATCGCGTCCCACAGCCGCGGGATGCCCACCGCCCACGCGGCGTAGGCCGGCCGCAGCCCGGCTACGTCGGTGAGGAAGAAGAGCTGGAAGAACATGACGATGGCGAGCGGGATGCTGGTGCTGAGGTCGCCCGTGCTGAACAGCAGCTTGGTGCGCCGGGGCAGCGTGCTGGCTGCGGGTTGGCGATGATGGCTCATAGCGCCTCCAGGTTTTGCAGCTCTTCAAGCTCGTATGCGTAGAACCCTTCCAGGGTGCGGCCGGCCACCTCGTCTTTGAAAGCGGCCAGTTCGGCCTCGACGGCCGGGTCCAGGGTGCGCGGTTGGTGGCGGGCCAGGATCTCCCTGGCCCGTGCGCGCGCCCGGTCAATGGCCAGAGTCCCGCCGCCCTTTTCCCAGGTTTCATAGGGCTCGCGCACCAGAAGCCGGGGCATGAAGTGTTCGCGGCGGTAGTGGGCCACGGTGTGCGGCTCGGCCAGGTAGTTGCCGCGGAAACCGACCTGCCGGATCAGGTCCAGCGCCAACGTCTCGTCGGTGACTTCGATGCCGCGCGCCAGGCGCAATGCTGCGCCGCACAGCTCATCATCCAGCACCAGCAACGGGTGGCTCTCGACCAGGGTGCTGTCCAGTGTGCCGCCGCAGGTGATCACGTTGACCCCGGCCAGCACGGCGGGCAGCAGGGTCCCCAGGCGCTCGAAGCCGGCCTGGAGGTCGGGCGTTTTGGCCTCGGTGGCACCGCCGACGCTGCGGCAGGGCAGCCCGTAGAAGCGGGCCATCTGCGCGGACGCGGCGGTGATCAGCCCGGTCTCCGGCGCGCCCAGCGCGACCGTGCCGTGGCGCATGTTGGCGATGGTGGACACCGTGCCGTAGAGCACCGGCGCGCCGGGCCGGAAGATCTGCGCCAGGACGATGTGGGCCAGGATCGCGGCGTTTTCCTGAACCAGCAGGCCGGCCAGCGTGGCGGGAGCCGTGGCCCCCGCAATGGCTTCGGGCGACATGGCCAGCGGCTGGCCGTACTCGGCGCAGATGAGCAGCCCCTCGGCCTGCTGCTGCGCCATCTGCAGCGGGCTGACCACCGAGCAGATCGCCAAGAAGCGGGGCCGGCGGCGCAACTCCTCTTTGCCGCCGACCGCGATCGCCATCATGCGCATCATGTCCCAGGTGGGCAGGTAGCCGTAGCAGCCCATGCCGAACGACTTGCGGCTGTGGTGCGCCCAGGCCCAGATCGCCTCCGCGTGAATGGTGGTCATGGGGATGTCGTCGGGCCAGAGGTCCATCTGCGAGTTGTGGATGTGATCCAGGCCGTCAATGAGCTGGATGTGCTCGGCCATGTCGGCGGCTGTGACGGGTCGTGGCGCGCCCGTGTCCATGTCAATGATGCGGGTGGGGGTGCCCAGGCCGGCGAAGACGGGCGCGGCCTGCTCGCCGCCGATGGCCAGGCGGAAGCTGGGATCCAGGCCATGCAGCGCGAAGGACTTTGGCGCTTGATCCACCGCCCAGCGCACCAGGCTTTCGGGGAGCCGGATGACCTGACCGGCGTCGTCCACCTCGGCGCCGGCCTGGCGGAAGAGCGCGCGGGCCGTGCTGTAGTCAACCCGGATGCCTACCTCGGCCAGGATCGCCATGGACGCGGCGTGGATGCGGCCGACCTCGGCCTGGCTGAGGACCTCGAAACGAGCGGTTTGCATAGGCGCCTCCTGGCCTGCCAACGAAGATTTTCGAGGATAGGTGTCATGCTGAGTTCCCCAAGCCGCGAGCGCGTGCGCCCCGGCCAGGAACTCCCAACTGTCATGCTGAGCGGGTCGCCAGCTCAAGTCTCGTTGCGGCGAGTGACCAGCGAAGCATCCCTTCATTGCACTGAGTGCAGGCTCTTCGACAGGCTCAGGACAGGTTCTCGGCCCAGACTCTTCGCTGGTGTTGCGTTATCAACCACGTTGCGTCGTTAACCCGCTTTCAAGAAACTGACGCAGTGGGCGCCGCGGCAGGAGCTGAGATCAACGTC
>CAZKEF010000058.1:0-30910 GCA_964551735.1 uncultured Anaerolineales bacterium | reverse complement strand
CGACCTGCATCCCCAGGTCTTCGGGGTACGACATCCACTCCGCGCCCGCGGCCAGGTAACGCGCCACCAGGGCCAGGTTGAACGCCTCCAGCATCGCGATCAGCCGGCCCAAGCGAGGCTCGTCGTCGGCCATGTCAAACATCAACGCCTGGTAGCCGCGGATGTCGCACAACTGCAGGAAGGTGTGGCCGTGGCGCAGGCCGGTTTGCAGCAGCTTGCCCTGGGCCCGCTCGTCCCGGATCGCCCCGGCCACCTGCGACCAATCCACCGGCCCCAGGCCATCGGTGCGATCGGGATCGGGCGCGGCGTACCTCTCGAACGCAGCCCAGTCAGCCAACGGATGCTCGGTGACCGTGCCGGTGATGCCATCCTCCGAGGTGTGCCAGGTGCAACCCCAGGGGTCGGTGTAGGGCTGATCGGCCCGCTGCACGGGCGAAAACTGCGGGACGACCTTCCCGGCCCGCGGGACAAAGTCCGGGAACAGCAGCGGATGCGCAGCCATCAGCTCCTGCAGCGCGTCCTGGGGATAATGCTGCCAGCAGGCCGGGTTGATGTGAAAGGTCATCGGGATCACCTCGGGCCGCTCGAAGCGCACCGCGGCCAACAGGTTTTCGCGTTGGTTCATGAATTGAACCTCTTTAACAGTGTCACCCTGAGCGGGTCAATTCCGTGAAGTACGTTTCAGCAAGAATCTAGCGAAGGGTCTCGTCGTAGCATGGAGAACTTGACCTGAGTGCAACGAAGGATTCTTCGCTGGTTGCTCACCGTTACGATAGGTCAGGGGTCAACCCGCTCAGAATGACACGGGAACTACCCTCGCCAGCGCCAGCCGGCCCAGCGCCACAGCGGGGGCCTCGGTCCCCACAGCCAATGTCGCGCACGGAAATTCCTGGGCCAGCCGCTGCCGGATCGGCCCCAGGATCGGGTCACCCGCGGCGGTCAGCCCGCCGGCGACGACCACGTCGAACCGCTCCGCCGCGGCGAAGAGGCTGCGCGCGGCGTGCAACGCGAGCGCGGCCAGGTCGGCCGCGACTTGAGCCACGAGCTGGACGGCCAGCGCATCCCCCGCGGCCGCCAGCCAGCCCACCAGGGACGCCAGCGCGGCGATCTCGGGGCGAGTCAGCGGCTTGTGATAGGCCAGCGCCACCAGCTCTTCCCGGAAGGTCGCCTCGGCCAGGCCGAGATGCTGCCGGACGGCCGGATAGAGCGACGTTGGCGCCTCGGCGCGACCCTCGTACGCACGCACAGCCGCGCGCAAGCCCGCCAGCCCCAGCGCGTAGCCGCTCCCCTCATCGCCCAGCAGCGTGCCCCAACCGCCGAAGACCGTCTGCCGGCGGTCGTCCGAGCGCACGGCCCAGGCGGTCGCGCCCGTGCCGGCCACTACCGCGACGCCGTGCGGCCGGTAGCAACCTGCGCGGGCGAAAACCACTTCGCCTTCGCCAAAGGAATGATAGCGGGCGTGTGGGAGGAGGTCTTTCAGCAGGCTGGCATCGTCGCCCGCGCGCACGCCGACCAGCGCCAGGGCCACATCGCTGACCTGCTCGGCGGTGATGCCGGCGGCCGCCACGACCTGGCTCACGGCTGCGCGCACGGCCTGACGGGACTCCTGGGGCGTGATGAAGTTAGGGTTGACGTCGGCCGCGTCGCAGACGTGCAGGATGCGGCCCGCAGCATCCAGCAGCGCGGCCTGGCTGCGCGTTCCGCCACCTTCCAGGGCTAACAACAGATCGTCGGACATGTATAGTTACGAAACTCTGACCTATGACCGGTGACCGCTGACCGCAAAGTCATCTCTACTTACGGGTACCTGTCGTCGGTCGGCTGTCGTCGGTCGGCCGTCGTCCATCATCCCTTCAACGCGCCGACGGTGAGACCTTGCTCGACCCGGTTCTGGAAAATGACGTAGACGACCAGCGTCGGGATCATGACGATCGCCACGGCCGCGAACATGCCGCTCCAGTCGTTCTGGTACTGCTGCTTGATCTGCAGGTAGTAAAGCCCCTGCGACAGTACGTAGCGCGTCTGCCCTTCCATCAGGCCGGAGCTGTCCATCAACGCGGAGGGGAGGATGAACTGGTTCCACTGGCCCAGGAAGTTGAAGATCGCCGCCGTCACCAGGCCCGGCTGCGCCAGCGGAAGCATCACCCGGAAGAAAGTCTGAGTGTGGCTGGCGCCATCAATGATCGAGGCTTCCATCAGCTCACGCGGCAAAGTCTTGAAAAAGCCGGTCAGGAAAAAGACGGTGAACGGGAAAGAGAAAGCTACGTAAACGATGATCAGGCCCGGGAAAGTGTTGCGCAGGTGCAGGAACTCCATAACGAAGTAGAGCGGCACCAACGCCAGGATGATGGGGAACATCATGCCGCCCATGAACAGATAGCGGACGAATTCCCGGCCGCGGAAGTCGTAGCGGGCCAGCACATACGCCACCATCGCCGAGAGCAGCAGCGTGAAGAAAAGCGACGGGATGACCACGATCAACGTATTGGCAAAAAACTGGCCGATCTGAGCATCCTTCCAGGCTCGCAAATAGTTCTCGAAGTGCAGCTCGCTTGGCAGTGCCCACGGGGTGAACATGAGCTGCTGATCGGTACGCAGCGAGCTGACCACCGTCCAGGCCATCGGGTAGATCACGATCACGGCCCAGATGATCAAGAAAAGATAGATTGGGATACGAGCCAGGAACGCACCGATCTTGCGTGTGGTTTCAGACCGAGCGGGCGTTGAAGCAGTCTTCTGCAAAGCACTCATGGGAACATCCTCCTGTCTCATCCGTGGACTAGTACTCAATGGTTTCCTGGCTGCCGGCCCGCATACCGATGACGGACAGGATTAACACCACCACCATCAACACCAGGGCCAGCGTGGTGGCATAGCCGAAATTGCCCTGGCGAAATGCGGTCGTGTAGAGATACGACGACAACACCTGGGCCGCGCGGCTAGGGCCGCCCGTCTCGTTGGTCAAGAAGGAGACATAGACGAACATGTCCATGGCCAGGATCATCAGGAAGACCGCCGCGGTGCGCAACGATTCACGCAGTAACGGCAAGGTGATCTTCCAAAAGATGGTCCACTCTCCCGCGCCGTCAATCTTTGCCGCCTCATAGAACTCGGTCGGGATGCTGCCCATGCCTGCGATAAACAACACCATATAAAACCCGGTCGCCTGCCAGATGGCCACGAAAATGATCGCGGGCAAAACCGTGGCGGCGTCACCCAACCAGGGGAAGGTGGCAAGCTGATTGATCCCCAACGCCTTAAACGTGTTGCTCAGGATACCAAGCGTCGGATGGTAAACGAAATTGAACAACACGCCGACCACAGCCATCGAGAGCACCTGGGGGAAGAAGAAGGTCGTACGGAAGAAACGCTGGCCTCGCAGCCCGCGCGTGAAGAGCGCCGCAAACAGCAGTGCCAGAGCGATCGTGATGATCGGCAATGTGATCAGCACGGTGGCATTGTTCTTCAGCGCGTTGAAGAAAAGCGCGTCCCCCACTAACTTGACGAAATTGTTGAGGCCATTCCAGGTGATATTCATCGAAACCCCGCGCCACCGCGTGAAGGCGATGAGGATGGCGCTGGAATAGGGCAGAACGACAAAAACCGTGTAGAGCAACAAGGGAATGGCTAAGAAGCCTATAATGAAGCGCCGCTGTCCGTATTTCATGGCTTGACTCTCCTCGACCTGGAAGTGCTGACCGGCGACCGATGACGATTGACCGCATCTTGGCCTGGAAATGGGCTTGTAGGGCGGGTTGACAACCCGCCCTAGATCTCCATCGGCCGCCCCACCGCCCCCTGCCCGGGGATGGGGGCAGGGGCAAGGTTATTTCACCCGCTTGTACTTCTTGATGTCCGGATCTTTCGCCGTCGCATCGGCCAACTTCTGGGCCTCATCGCAAAATGCATCCGGCTTGATCCGGCCGTTTAGAAGCTCGGTGGACAACGACTCGAGCCCCTTCCACATCGCGTCATACCAGCCCTGAATGTTCTGGATGATCGCGTCGCCCTGGGCGGCTTCCGCCATCGCCACCTGCGACTTCATAAAGCTCGACGCCTTGGCGTCTTCCAACCCGCCGATGACCGCCGAGATGCTCAACACGTTCTCGGCGAAGTATTTGGCCTCCGCCTTGCTCATCAAGACCCGCAGGAACTCCATGCCGTGCATCTTATTCTTGGCTTTTTCCGGCACGATGAACGGCTCCCCGCCCTGGGTTTCCGCCGCCTTGGGGTTGCCCACCCCATCCTTGAAGGGCGGGCAGATCGCCATCACGGTGTCGAAGTCGGCTGGCAGAATCGTCTTCATCTCGTTCTCCAGCCAGCCGCCGCACGGAATGAAGGCCGCGTTGCCCTTGTAGAACTCGGTCTGCGAGGCGGTGTGATCCAGGCCGGGTGTGCCTTCTAGGAACAAGCCCTTATCGTACAACTGGTAGTAACCTTCGGCCGCGCGCAGCACCGCGGGATCCTTCCAGATGTTCGGCTCCAGGTTGTCAATCTTGACCACCAAGTCGTTGCCGCCGGCCGAGTAGATCAGCGACCACAGCACCATGTATTGGATGTAGTAGGGGTACTTCGCCTGGTGCGTCCAAGGCGCGATCTTGCCGTCCTTCTTGAGCTGGAGGCTGAAGTCAATCATGTCTTCCCAGGTCGCGGGGTAGTTCCAACCGTTGTCCTTGAACAGCTTGTTGGAGTAACAGATGCCGTAGCCGGAGAAGACGAAGTTGATGCCGCGCTGCACGCCGTCGAACACCAGGGTGTCCTGGGTGCCGGGGATCAAGGTTTCCCGCACCGTCTTGCCGGGAGTGTCGAACGCGGGTGCATCCAACAACGGCTTCAGGTCCGCTAACGCGCCTTCGGCCACCAGCGACGCCATGTCCATCTGCCCGGCGCCGGAGTTGTCAATCACATCGGGCGGGTTGCCGCCGACGAAGCGCGGGCGGAGGATGTCGTTGACGCGCTGGAGCGGGGTTACGTTGACCTTGACGCCGGGGATGTTCTGCTCCATCAACTGGCCGGCGTACTTGATGTATTCGTGACCGTAGCCGCCGGAGAAGAACTGCCCATCCACCTCGGCCGGGCCGAGATTGAACGGGTTGTTGGTGGACGCAGGCGCAGCCGGCGCAGTCGTTGCGGCCGGCACAGCCGTTGCAGCCGGCGCAGCGGGCTGGCATGCGGCCAGGGCGGCCGTGCCGCCCATCAGGGCCGCTGCCTTCAGGAATTCACGTCGATTGATGGACTTCATTGGGAGATGCTCCTTCTTGGCTAGACTTAGGGTTATGCACAACGTTTCCCCGGGTTTGCGAGACCACTTGTGACGCGGCTCCCTCCAGCTGCTCCGTCAAAGAAGCCCTGCTTCCTGGCTTATCACCAGGGCCGAGGCGCCTCGGAGCACGATATCATCCCCGACACTCACAAAGCCGACTTCCGTCTCTGCGGCAAGCGTTGAGATAGTGCGTTGGCTCAACTCTTGGCGCAGCATATCGAGCAGCACATCGCCGAAGCACGTGACACTCCCGCCAAGCTTGATGCGACAGGGCCCCAAGACGCCGACCAGGCTGGCGGCCGCGACGCCGAGGCGCCGGCCGATATCTCGAACCAACTGCCCCACCTCGGGTTCCCCTGCCTCATAAAGGCCCAGGACGGACTCCAGGGTGATTTCCTGGGATGCTGCAGCCACTTCACGAAGGAGCGGCCGGCTCGATGCCTGAACCAATGAGCGGACGCGCCGCTCAATCGCACGACTGCTCACCACGGTTTCCAGGCAGCCGCTATTCCCGCACTGGCAGCGTGCCCCGCCCGGTTCCACCACCACATGGCCGATTTCACCGGCGCCGTAAGGATGACCGTGGAGCGGCTGGCCATTGACGATGATCCCAGCGCCCACCCCACGCCCCACGCTGATCACTACCAGCGGCCTGCCCGAATTCTCGGCGCCGAACATGTACTCCGCCAACGCGGCCAACTGGCAATCGTTAGCCACATAGACCGGCAGCCCGTAGCGTTGGGTCAGGAGATCGCGCAGGGGGATGTCCTGCCAATCCACGTTGACAGCGCGGCACACCACACCGTTCTCGGTGTCCACTAATCCCGGCGCGCCGATGCCGATGCCCAACAGCGGCCTGGTCGCCGCGGCGACCAACGCATCCACCAGTTCGTAGACCAAGTACAGCGCAGCTTCACCGCCGCGTTCTTGCAGTGGTAGATTGATCCGGTGTTGGATGGCGCCGCGCAGATTGACGAGCGCGCCGTTATAGTCGCCCACGGCCAGATTGAAGACGATCAGTTGGCGCGCATCGGCCACCACTTTGAGCAGCATGGGACGCTTACCCCCGGTCGAGTTCCCGGGGCCGATTTCTTCAACCAGGCCTGAGGCGAGGAGACCGCTGACGATTTCTGAGACGGTAGGCGGAGTAAGATGGATCGCGCGAGCGATGTCGGCACGACTGATCGGCCCACGATCGTAGATAGCCTTGAGCACCCATTGACTGGTGAAACCGCGAGTCTGTAGGCGATCTGTCTTTGGCATCGCGTCATGACTCCAGGAGCGGGGCGAAAACTTCATTAGTTAAGCTTACTTAGAAAGAATACATGATTTCACCCTGTTTGTCAAGACCCCATCAGAACTACGACGTCGTTCACCGACCTCTCCTACTGCGACGGGAGCGGAAACTGCGCCGACTGGCCGTTGAGCGTTACCGAGCCGACGCGCCGCGCCACTGGCGGGTCACGCTAAACTCGGGCCAGTCGGCCGGGATGTCTGGGGCGACGGTCAGCCCGGCGAAGCCGACCTGGCTTCGCGACAACCTGGGGGGGCACCGGGAGCTGGGTCAGGATCGGCGGGCACTGAGAACCAGCGATAGGGTCACCAGTAGGATGGGCAGGACATACAACTTGCGCATCAGAATCTCTCCTTGTCAGAGCGCATCCAGCCCGCGCACATCGCGGAGGCGATCCACCTTCGGTCGGCCGCGAAGGATGGAGTGACGCGTGGTATATGGGATAATGCATGTGCCGAAGAGATGACTCATTCTTCATCGACGGAGATAAATGAGGTGAAGTCACAATGACGTTGCTGTTCTCTGACACGGAAGCCGAGGCGGAACAGGTTCTCATCAATCTGCTGCGTCGCGCCTCTGTCGCTCGCAAGCTGGAAATGCTGGGAGAGATGAACGCGGCGGCCCGCCGATCAGCGCTTCAGGGTCTGCGTGCGCGGCACCCTGAAGCAACAGAATAGACCGGTTGCTCCGCAAGGACGCGCTCACATTCTCAACCGCGCCAGCATTTCAAAGCACATGCGGCTGTGGTGATAGGGGCATTCCCAAGGCCCGACCTTGGGTTGATCGGGCAGGGGCGCGCTCGCGGCATCCAGCACCTTGAACCAGTCGCCGTGGATGCGATCCACGAACCTGGCGTCAATGTATGCCCACACCGCGTGCGCGGCGTCGGCAAAGCGCGCCTCGCCCGAGATCTGATAGGCGTTGAAGAACCCCACCACCGCTTCCGCGTGCGCCCACCAGTGCTTCTGGTCTGCCCGTTCGCCGTACCCGCCCGACTCGTAGCGGATGCTGCCGTCCGGGTTGAGGCCCGCGCGCAGCACCGCATCGGCCATCGCCACCGCCTCGGCGCGGGCGCGCACCAGCAGGCCGGCGTCGCCCAGAACCTCGGCGGCCTCGACCAGCAGCCAACTCCCCTCGATGTCGTGGCCGTAAGAGATCATCGTGCTCAGATGCGCCCAATTCCAACGGTCATCGAAAAAGAGGCGGAAACGATGCGCCTCGGGGTCAATCACGTGATCGAAGAAGACCTGGATCAGCCCCTTGAGCTGCGCGCGCAGCCCGGCGTCATCCCAGGCGCGCAGCAGGTTGGTGTAGGCCTCCATGATGTGCAGCAGCGTATTCATAGATTTGCGCGAGTTGACGTCCACCGCGCTGAGTCGCATGTCGTTGAGCGCCCCCCACGCCCGCGTGCAGCACTCGACGTAGCCGCCGTTCGCCGCGTCGTACAGGTGCGCCTCGAGCAGCCGGAACAGCGTCTGCGCCTCGGCCAGCGCCGTGGGATCGCCGGTGGCGCGGTGGTGCTCCGCCAGGCCGTAGATAGCGAAAGCCTGGGCATAGGCGTGCTTACGGTCGTCCACCGGCTGACCGTGCCGGTCCACCGCCCAGTAGACACCGCTGTGCACCGGATCGCGGAAGTACGCCAGGATATAGTCGTAGGCCCGGCGCGCGATGGCCCCGTAACACTCCTCGCCGGTGGTCCGATACGCCGCGGCGAAGGTCCACAGGATGCGCGCGGTGAGCACCGCCGACCGGGGCGCGTCGTTCAACACCTGCAGGTCGTTGGTCAGCGCGCCGTAGAAGCCGCCGTTCTCTTCATCCACCGTGTACGTCGCCCAGAACGGCAAGATGTTGCCGGTGAGCTCGTATTCGAGGCGTTGGCGCCAGGCTGCGGCATCCACGTCACTGCGCCCGATTTCGCCGGATTAGGGCGATGCGCTGCTGCACGCTGGCCGCCGAGCGCAAGCCATCCTCCGGCGTGTTCATCACGTAATCCAGCAGCCGCTCCACCGTGGAGATGGCGACGTGCATCCGGGTGTCGGACGACGCGTAGTAGATCAGCACCGTGCCGTCGCCGCGGGCCACCCAGCCGTTGGAAAAAACCACGTTGGACACGTCGCCGACGCGCTCCTCGCCCTCGGGCGCGATGAAGTAGCCGGCCGGCCGGTGCGTGACCACCCACGGCCGCGCCAGCTCGCTCAGGTAGAGGTAGAGCACGTAGCGCAGGCCGGCCGCGGTGTTGCGCACGCCGTGCGCTAGGTGCAACCACCCCTGCGACGTCTTGAGAGGCGCTGGCCCTTCGCCGTTCTTGGCTTCCTTGATGGTGTGGTACTGCCGGGGCTCGATGACAAGCTCGTGCTCGATCACGGCCGGATCCATGCGCTCGCTCAACCCCCAGCCGATGCCGCCGCCGCTGCCCGCGGAGATGAAATCATCCTGCGGCCGGGTGTAGAACGCGTATTTGCCGTCAACGAACTCCGGGTGGAGCACGACGTTGCGCTGCTGCGGCGAACGCGTCACCAGGTCGGGCAGGCGCTCCCAGGCCACCAGATCCCTGGTCCGAGCGATGGCGGCCTGGGCCACCGCGCTGCTCAGATCGCCGGGCAGCGCGGCGGGATCCTTGCGCTCGGTGCAAAAGATGCCGTAGATCCACCCGTCCTCGTGCTGGACCACCCGCATGTCGTAGACGTTGGTGTCCGGGTCCGCCGTCTCCGGCATGACGATGGGCTCGTCCCAGAAGCAGAAGCCATCCACGCCGCTCATGCTCTCGGCCACGGCAAAGAACGACTTGCGATCCCACCCTTCAACGCGCAGGACCAGGAGCACCCGGCCGTCCACTTCGACGGCGCCGGCGTTGAACGCGGCGTTTACGCCGATCCGCTCCAGCAGATAGGGGTTGGTAGCCGGGTTCAGGTCGAATCGCCAGGCCAGGGGCGCGTGGGCCGCCGTGATCACCGGGTAGCGGTAGCGCCGGTAGATGCCGTTGTCCCAAGCCAGATCAAGCTCGTTGGGCCGGGTGATCAGAGCCAGGTGCTGCGCAGCCAGCCGCGTCAGGCGGTTTTCAAATGGATCAAACATAGCTTTGCCCTCGATTCGTCAGTGCTAAACTGCCGAATGCTGTTTCAGGAAGGCGATCACCTCATCGGCAACGCAGAAGGCCAGACCGGTGACCGTATCGGCGGCGCCGTAGTAGATGGCGATGCGGCCGGCCGGCGCATCCACCAGTGCGGCGCAGGGGAAGACGACGTTGGAGGTATCGCCCACTTGTTCGTAGAACATCTCCGGGCCCATCAAGTAGGGCGCCGTGCGATAGATGACCTTCCACGGCTGCTCCAGATCGAGCAGCGCCGCGCCGAAGCGATAGATATAGCCGTTGCACTGGGTGATGACGCCGTGATAGAAGAGCAGCCAGCCCTCGCTCGTCTCGATGGGCGCCGGCCCCGCGCCCACCTTGGTGCTCTGCCACCCGCCCGCCGGCCCCATGACGAAGCGGTGATGGCCCCAATGGGTCAAATCGGGGCTTTCGCTGTAGAAAATGTCGCCGAAGGGGGTGTGGCCGGTGTCACTGGGGCGGCTGAGCATGGCGTACTTGCCCCGGATGCGCCGCGGGAAGAGCACGCCGTTGCGGTTGTACGGCAGGAAGGCGTTCTCCAACTGATAGAAGGTCCGGAAATCGTCGGTATAGCCGACGCCGATGGTCGGCCCGTGATAGCCGTTGCACCAGGTGACATAGTAGCGGTCTTCCAGTCGGACCACGCGCGGATCGTAGCGGTACACCACGCGGCCAAGGTCAGCGTCGTCGCAGGCGAACCGGATCGGTTCCGGGTCAATGCGCCAGGCCAGGGCATCATCGCTGAAACCGGCATGGATCTGCATCTGGTGGCGTCGATCGTCAACGCGAAAGACGCCGGCGAAACCGTCCCCGAAGGGCACGACCGCGCTGTTGAAAATGCTATTGGCGTTGGGGATGGCATGGCGCCCGATGATCGGATTGCAGTTGTAGCGCCAAATGACCTCGCTGGAGCCGGTGGGCCGCTCTTCCCACGGGAGGTTGGGCAGAGCTGGGGCAGATACGATGACAGGTAGGGACATCGCAGCATCTCCTATCTCAAGGTGGTCATCCGGCCTGACACAGGCGGGAGATCCTATGGGCAAGCAGGATACCCTTCAGCGGAAAACAAATGTGCATCGCTTGAGCTGCACTCGTCACCGATGACGAACGACAGATGACCGACGACGGGTGTAGGCGGACGCGCTGTTAGTGGTGTGATAGCCTTTCAGGGTCATGAAGATAGTGTAGTCTTCGCTGTCGAAACCGTCGGCTGCGATCCGGCGCGGGTCGAGGCGGCGCGGGCGCAGCCGACGGCACGGTTTGCGGCCGCGAAGGGCGCAGACAGGGCGTAGGATGGGGGACCCCACCCCTACAGTTGGTCACCAACGCCGAGCGAATGCCGGCCAAAGCCGCCGGGGCAGATGCAAGGCCTGTCCCTACCGCGGCACCGCCAGCGCCCGCTCGGCAGCGGCCAACTCGGCCTCGGTACGTGCGGAGCTCCAGCCGAGCTCCTCCGCAGCGATGGCTGCCACGGTCTCCAGCGCCTGCGCGCCCGGATGACCCAGGGTCCCAATGCCGGTGCGCCGGAGCAGGATGTCGGCCAACGTGCGCGCCATCTCGTCGCGGACGGCCACCACCACCTGTGCGGCCAACTCGCCGTCGGCGGTCAGCGGTTCAGCGTACCGTTTGTCACCCCGCGCCAGGTCCAGCACCGTGCGATACGCCGTCCCATAGTTCCGCGCGGCCGAATCCACCGTCGCGGGCGGGAAATCGGGATACGCGGCCTGCGCCTCGGCCAGGAACGCGTCCAGGGCGCGGATCTCGCAGCCGGCCAGGTGGACCCGGGCGGTCAGCCCGTTGCGCGGCCGGCCTCCCTGCTTCCTGGCCACGGTGTTCAGCACGTTCTCGGCCAGCCGGCGGCTGGTGGTGTATTTGCCGCCCTCCACCGTGATCAGCCCCGGCAGCCCGTCAGCTTCGTTGTCGTAGATCTCGTAGCGCCGCGAGGTACGGTAAACGTCTTTGGTTTCATCCTCGACCAATGGCCGCAGCCCGCCGTAGGCGTAGAGGACGTCCGAGTAGCACACCAGGTTCGGATCGCCGAACGCGGCGTTAACCTCGGCGATGTACGCCTTGATCTTCTCACGCGTCACGGCCCACGCGTCCGGGTCGCCGGCATAGGCGCGGTCGGTGGTGCCGATCAGCGAGTGGCCGCGCCAGGGGATGATGTTGCACGGCCGGCCGTCGGGCGTCAATCCACCGATGGCGTGGCCGTGCGACAAGCTGCGCGTGATGATGTGGATGCCCTCCGAGCGCCGCACGTGCTGCGGCCCCGGCTTGCCGCGCGCCACGTCCAGCAGCAGATCCGCCCACGGCCCGCCGCAGTTGATGGTGACGCGGCCGTTCAGCGCGTGCGTGGTCCCGGTCAGCAGATCGCGCACGACGACGCCGGTGATCCGCTGGCCCGCGCGGATGAAATCCTCCACTTTGGCGTAGTTCGCCGCGGCCGCGCCGTGCTTGACCGCGGACTTGATGAAGGCCAGCGTCAGCCGTTCGGGCGATGGGTTGGCGCAGTCGTAGTAGAGCACTGCGCCCGTCAACCCTTCGGGTTTCACCACCGGCTCCAGCTCGCGCACCTTCGCCGCGGACAGGTAGCGGTGCAGCGGGAGCCGCTTGCTGCGATCCCAGGTAAAGCCCTTGTCGTACGACAGCAGGTCATAGAGGATCATCCCCGGCTCGATGACCCACTTGCTACGCGCCCTGGTGTTGTGCAGCGGCACCAGGAAGGGCAGCGGGTACACCAGGTTGGGCGCGATGTTCTCCAGCGTCTTGCGCTCGGCCAGGGATTCGCGCACGAGCTTGAGCTCGAAGTTCGCCAGGTAGCGCAGCCCGCCGTGTATCAGCTTCGAGGTGGCGGCCGACGTCGCCGCGCCGAAATCGCCCTTCTCCACCAGGGCCACGGTGAAGCCGCGCGCCGCGGCCTCGTAGGCCACTGCCGCGCCGGTGATCCCACCGCCGATGACGATGATGTCGTAGGTGTGGCCGTCGTGTTCTTCAATGAACCGTTTCATCGTGTCGCTCCATCGGCCTCTTGCGCTGGCGGCCGCATCTCGGCCGGAAAAAGCGCCGTGATGTCCCGCAGCTCCCGGTAGAGCGGCTCCAGCCGGCCGTACAGCTTGCGGTAGACCCGGTGATACAAATGGTGATAGAGATCGCGATTGCGCGGGATCGGCTGGATCGTCCGGCGGATGCTTGTCATCCCCCCCACAGCCGCCTCGTAGTCGGGATAGTAGCCCAGCCCCACGGCCGCGTTCATCGCCGCGCCCAGGGCTGAGGTTTCAGGCACGCTGGGGCATTCCACTGGCAGGTCGAAGACGTCGGCCGTGATCTGCAGCGCGGCCTGGCTCGCCGCGCCGCCGCCCGAGACGCGCAGCTTATGGAAGGGGTGCTTCAGTTTGTCGGTGGTGATCTTGGCCCCGTCCTTCAGCGCATAGATGATCCCCTCGAGGATGGCGCGGTAGAGGTGGCCGCGGGTGTGCCGATCCGTGAAGCCGATGGTGGCGCCCCTGCCCCATTCGTCGCAGTAGACCCGGTCGGGGCTCCAGTAGGGCTGAAGCATCAGCCCGTGCGCGCCGGGCGGGATGTCGCGGATCAGCGCCTCGAACAGCGATTCGGGCGAGACGCCCCGTTCCGCTGCGATCTGCACTTCCGCCTGCCCGAACTGCTCCCGGAACCAGCTGACCATCCAGAAACCGCGGTCTATGGGGATCTCGGTGACGTAGTGGCCGGGCAGCGCGGCCGGGTAGGGCGGCAGGTAAGGCAGCAGGTCCACCGCTTTGTCCGTCACCGCGTTCACCGTGGCGCAGGTGCCGAAGCTGAGATAGCCGACGTCGCTGGTCAGGATGCCGCTGCCCAACACCTCGCACGACTTGTCGCACGAGGCAGCCGCGACGGGCAGGCCCTCAGGGATGCCGGTCTCCAGCGCGGCCTGCCGGGTGATCGTGCCGATGGCCGCGCCCTGGATGACCAAGTCGGGCAGCTTCTCCTGCTCGATGGGGAACGCGTACCAAATGATGTCGTTCTTGTCGGCCCAATGATACGTCTTCCGGTTGATCGGCAGATAGCCGAAGTTGCTGCCCAACGACTCGACGTAGTTCCCCGTCAACTGATAGTGGAAGTAACCCGACAGCAGCACGTACTTGTGGGTGCGCGCCCACACGTCGGGCTGGTGCTGGCGGATCCAGTTGGAGAAACACTTGCGGTTCAGCTTGTCCACCACGCCATACAGCCCGATGAGCTTCAGCCCGCCTTCCAGCCAGAGGGGGGCGAAGCGCGTGGGGTCCGCCTGCCGCTGGTCCAGCCACGAGATCGCGGGGCGCAGCGGTTTGCCGTCGCGGCCCAGGTTGATGTACACCCCGCGCTGGGTGGTCAGCGTGACGCCCTTGATGCGCCCGCGGCCGGTCGGGTTGCGGGCGAGCAGGGCCTGGCTGGCCTCGCAGAACTTGCGCCAGAAGTAGTCGGGGTGCTGTTCGGCGAAACCGGGCGCAGGGGTGAAGTACGGCTGGATGGGGAGCTTGATAAAGTCAGCCAGCCCCCCCGCCACGTCAAACAGGCCGCAACGCACCGATTGCGTGCCGGCGTCAAAGACCAGGATCAGGTCGTCGGACGGATGTGACATGGTCATCCCTCACCGTTTCAGCTCGGGCGGCACGTCCAGGCCGAGCTGCGCACCCGGGTTCATGATGGTGTGGGGGTCGAAGTGCCGCTTCAGCGCCCGCAGCACGTCCATCTCCTCGGTGCCCAGGAACCGCTCGATCCACGGGTGCATCAGCCGGCCGACGCCGTGATGGTGGCTGGGCGACCCGCCGGCCCCCACCATCGCGTCCACCAGCCCGGTGCGATACGCCACGTAGTCGGCTACCTGGCCTGTGATGCCGAAGATGAAGTACAGGTTGGTGCCGTAAGGGTAGAAGTGCGACATATGGCTCATACACAAGGTGCCGGGCACCGAGTGGGCGTAAGCCAGCACGGCATCGTGGATGTGGTGGATGTTGTCCCACTTCACCGGTGTCTCCACGGTGTCCATGATGATATCGTAGTCGGAGATCGCCTCGCCGATGAGGAACGAGGTGTAGCGATCCTCTTCCCACGCCTTCGCCTGCCGGCCGGTGATGGTCATCGCGCCGTGGTTGCCCATCACCTTGTGGATCTTGCGGCGCACCAGCCGGGTGAAGTCGCGCTCTCCCTCGATGGTGCCCATGCACACGCAGCGCCGGCCCGGCTTGAACCCCCGCTTGTCCAGGAACCACTCGACCGGCGGGGGCTGCGGGTACATCTGGAAACCGTGGTCAGTTTCGGCCGCGTCGGAGAACCGGAAGACGGCCGGCAGCCCGAACTGCCCCTGGCAGACCTCCCGCGCCGCGCTGACCGCCGCCGGCCAGTCGGGGAAGATGTAGCCGAAGTACTTGCGGTTCTCCGGCATGTAGCGGAAGACCTTGATGGTCAACTCGACCAAAACGCCGAAGACCCCCTCGCTGCCCTTGAGCATATCCATCACCCGCGGGCCGGTGGCGGTGCTGGGATAGTCACTGGTGTTGATCGTGCCGGCCGGCGTGATCATCTCCATGCTCAGCACCAGGTTGTACGGCTCGCCGTAGTAGGTGGAGGCCTGGCCGCTGCCCATGGTCAGCACCCAGCCGCCCACGCTGGACAGCTCGAACGACTGCGGGAAGTGGCCCTGGGTGAAGCGATGCACCGTGTGGAACAGCTCCGGCGCGTGGTTGAGCGCGTGCTCCAAAGCCGGCCCCATACATCCGGCCTGCACCCGGCAGGTGTGGTTCAGCTCGTTCACCTCCACCACCTGGTTGAGGTGCGTGCTGAGGACGATGGTGATGCCGCCCCGCTCCGGCAGGAAGCCTTTGTTACAGCTCGACCCGCCGCCGTAGACGTAGAGGGGGAGGCGCTGCTCGTGGCACAGCGCCACGATCTTGCGGACGTCTTCCTTGGTGCGCGGGTGGACGGCCGCACCGGTGATCTCGTGCAGCACCCCACGCTTCAGGCTGACCAGTTCCTCCGCCAGCTTGCCGTAGCTGTACTTGACGCGGTTGTAGTCGTCGCACTGCACGTTCTCCGGGCCGACGACGGCGATCAGCTTCTCGACCACCCACGGCTCAAGGTTGGACGGCGGGATGTTCTCCAGCAGCCGGTTGCCGTCCTGTTTGTGGGTGAAGAACGCGTCGGTCAGTTGCAGATCGCGCTTGAGCTGCGCGAAGTACTTGCGCGACGGCGTCTTGATCTGGTCCGGCCGCCCCTGCTTGACGATGGCGCGGTAGGAGCCGGGGAGCGGAGGCTGGTCGGTCCAGTCGGGTGTGAGTGGTTTGTCGGACATATCGCTTCTATCTCCCTGGAATCAATATTCATCCCGACGGCGCCCAGCGTGCCGGCACCCATCGCGAGATGCCGCGTCTCGGCGGCGCGGCCTTCAGCTCCTGCTCCCACTCCCGCATAACCGCCTCCATCCGTGCAGCCACCTCGGGATAGTCAATGCGCAGGTTGTAGCTCTCGGCCGGGTCGGTGCGCAGGTTGTACAGCCAGGGCGCCAGCCGGCTGCCCGCGGACTTCCAGTGCTTGTCCAGCGGGATCGGCCAGACGCCGGTGCTGATGTCTCGGATGTACTTCCAGTCGCCCTTACGTACGGCTTCCAGCTCGTAGTTGTGGTAAAAGAACAGCGCCTCGTGCGGGCTTTGCTCCGTCTCGCCGAGCAGCAGCGGCGCGATGCTGCAGCCGTCAATGATACGGTCCGCGGGCAGCTCGACGCCCGAGAGGCTGCAGCATGTAGGGAACCAGTCTATGTTCATGGCCGGCTCGCGGCAGACGCGGCCTGCGGGGATGCGGCCGGGCCAGTGCGCTATCATCGGGATGCGGAATCCGCCCTCGTAGCTCTGCCCCTTGCGCCCGCGCAGGCCGCCGGGGCTGCCGTTGTACCAGGGGCCGTTGTCGCTGGTGAAGACGATCAGCGTGTTCTCCAACTGCCCCAGCTCGCGCAGCGTCCGCACCAGCTCGCCCACGCTCCAGTCAATCTCCTCGACCGCGTCACCATACAGCCCTGCCTTCGACTTCCCACGGAACCGCCCCGACGCGTGCAGCGGCTGGTGGGGGTACGTGTGCGCGAAGTAGAGGAAGAAGGGCTGTTCCGCGGACTCACTGATGAAACGCACCGCCTCATCGGTGTACAGCCCGGTGAGTCGCTCCATCGCCTCGAAGTCCGGGGCGACGCACGCCTCCCCGCAGTACAGCGCGAAGTCCTTCATATCGTTGCTGTGCGGCACGCCGTAAAAGAAGTCGAAGCCGTGGCGCACGGGGTTGTACTCCGGATAGACCGGGAACTCGCCCAGGTGCCACTTGCCCACCATGCCCGTGCGGTAGCCCGCAGCCTTGAGCGCCTCCGCAACGGTGATCTCGTCCGCGGGGATGCCCCGGATGGTGGGCTCCGGCGCGTAGTCCATCAGGTGCAGGTTGGATATCACCCGCGCGACGCGCCACCAGAACCGGTCCGCCCGGTCGGACGGCGGGTTGGTCGTCCCCTCCCGCGGGCCGACTCGCTGGGGCAGGATGAGCCAGCCGAGGCCCACCCGGTCGGGGTAGCGGCCGGTGAGCAGCCCGAAGCGCGAGGGCGTGCAGAGGGCGTTGCACGCGTAGAAGTCGGTGAAACGCGTCCCGCCCGCGGCCAGCGCATCAACGTTGGGTGTGGCGATCGCGGTTGCGCCGTACGCGCCGAGGTCGCCATAGCCCAGGTCATCGCAGTTGATGATGATGATGTTCGGCTGCGTCCCGGTCAGCGGCGCGGTGCGCGCCAGCGCAGGCTGGGCCGGCGGCTCAGACGACGGCCGGGCGGCGGCTTGGCTCATTTGTGGCCTCCTGTGCAGGGGCGGCTGCGTCCGAAGTGAGTTCCGCCATCAACGCCGCATGCGATGCGCGCGTGACGGGGTAGCGGATGAGGATGGGCACGCAGATCAGCATGACGGCCGCGGGCACGATCGAATAGAAGAGCCGGATCCCGAGCAGGGCCGTGGGTGTCTGCACCGCGTTCGGCACGTAGCCGAACCCGGCGAGCACCCAGCCGGGCACCGCGGTGCCGAGCGCGATCGCCAGCTTGGTGAGAAAGTTGGAGATGCCGTAATACACGCCCTCGCGGCGCTGCCCGGTGAGCCGTTCGTCGTACTCCATCACGTCGGGCATCATGGCGAACGGCATGACCCAGTGCGCGGAGAAGCCCAGACCCAGGATGAACGCGACCAGATAGACCCAGGGCGTGGCATGATAAGGCAGGAAGAAGTAGGCGCCTATGAAACCGAGCGCCGCGATGCTCAGGCCCACGGCATAGGTGGGTCCCTTGTTGATGCGGTCGGCCAGGAGCCGCGCGGGCAGGAGGAAGAGCCCCGTGGTGACGAGCGACGTCGCCAGGATGGTCGAGAGCTGCCCGGCCATGCCGAGCTGGTACTGGATGAGGTAAGGCAGGAGCGCGGCCTGCATGGTGAATGCAAAGTTGCCCAGCATGAACACCGCCAGCAGGATCACGAACGGCCGGTTCTTGAAGCAGAGCCGCACGCTATGCAGCCACGACGCGTGTCCGGCCCGCTTGGCCAGCCCGGGCCGCTCGCGCACCGACAGCGTGGTGATGAGCAGGGCGGCGAGCATCACCAGCCCCCACAGCCCGCCGGTGCCGCTCCAGGCCGCCTGCCGGCTGAGCCCGAACCCACGCAGCAGCCCCACGACGGCCGTCGTGCCGGCGGCGCCCAACAGGTAGCCGGTCACCGATGCTGCGCCCCGGTAGGCCGCCACGCTCGACCGCTCCCCGTAGTCCTGCGTCACCTCGGGTGCCAGCGCGTTGTAGGCCACGATGGCGACGGTCACGAAGGTATCCTTCAGCCAGAAGGTGATCAGCACGGCCAGGAACGCCGTAAGCCCCGTGAGGCCCTGGGGCAGGGAGAACTGGAGCCACGTCGCCAGGGCCACCGGGACGGCCGTCGCCAGCATCCACACCCGGCGCCGCCCGAAGCGCGACGTCGTGCGGTCCGACAGGTAGCCGACGAGCGGGTCGTTGACCGCGTCCCACGTCAGCTTGCCGAACAGCAACGCACTCGCCGCGATCGCCGGGTTGATGCTGACGATGTCGGTGAAGTAGAAGAGGAGGAAGAAATCGGCCGAAGCCCGCAGGGTCGCAAGGCCCAGCTCGGCCAGGGCGAAGCGGAACTTGAAGCCGTGAGACAATCGTTGACTCATCGCAGACCTCGTTGTGCTTGTTGCGGTGATGAGAGGGTTTTCTCATGTTCAGCCGGTGAATTCCATTCACCGGTCCGAGCATAGCACAGGGACGAGCGCGTGTCGTCCAAGAATATAATCCTGGACTATGGCTTTCCAGCAGGGGGGCGGGTGTTCTGCTTGCGGTACTCGGAGGGGGTCATGCCGGTGTGCTGCTTGAAGGAGGTGTTGAACGACTGCTTGGAGCCGAAGCCGACCTCGAAGCCGACCGCCAGGGTGCTCTGGTCGGCGTTGCGCAGCAGCAGTTCTTTGGCCTCTTCGACTCGGTAGCGATTCACGTAGTTGGGGAAGCTTACGCCGAGCTGGTCGTTGACGAACTCGGAAAGCTGATGGGGTGTGATGAACAGCCTGCCCGCCACATCATCGAGCCGAAGCTCCAGCTCTCGGTAGAGCTTCTCCTCCTCCATCAGCTCGCGCAGCCGGGCCATGATCTTGTCTTTGCTCAGGCCCTGAATGACAGAGCGCTTGTACTTTTGTTGGCGCTCCTCCTGTGCGACAAGCTGGTAGAACTGGGGGTAGCGATTCTCGAAGAGCAGGTAGGTAATGCCCGTCAGCCCTAGCAGCAGGATGCCCCCCTGGAGGATCGGCGGTCGGACGAGGAAGAAACCCGTGGCGATCAAGCCCGACGCGACCATGTACAGCACGGTGATGACGCTGGAGACGCGGACGGGCTGCCGAATCTTGGCGCTGTGGAGGAAGCTCAACTCCAGGCGCAGCAGACGCGCGAACTGCGCCAGCACGACTACGGTGCCAGCCAGCAGCGCCAGCACCGCCGGATGACGCGTCGGATCGACGAAGATGGCACTGAACGCGGTGGCCGCGTGGCCGGGGCCGGCGAAGTAGAACCAGGATTCGAGTGCCAACATCAGCGCGGCCGGGATCAACTGGGCGACCAAGCGCAACGGCACCTTGCCGCCGGGGTAGAAGAACATGTAGTAGCGGATGTAGTTCAACGGGCCGGAAACGAAGAGCAGCGTGACGAACGGGTAGAGCAGAAAGGGATGCTCCAGATGCCAGCCGCGCGCAATGAAGCACAACTGCAAGCCCTGCACGCCGACGAGAAGATCCCGCAGGATGCGAAACTGATACGAGCGGCTGCTCGGCGTCCGGACGAGGTGCAGCAGGGCGGTGTAAAACGTCAGGACGGCGGCGATCCCGATAACCAACGCGGCGGAGGAGGCGAACACGTTCATAACGCCGCGATGATGGCATTTGGCAGATAGGTGGCCTGGAGGCCGGCGTAGTAACCCAGCGAAGAGTCCCGCAGCACCAGCCCGTCAAGGCTCGCCCGGTCTACCAGGTCGTAGATCGTGTTGCGCGCAGTGCGCTTTCCCCCGACAGAGCATGCTGCGTCCTCCGAGTGCTGCACCTCACCGCCCGCGAAACAGAGCAGATCAACCCGGCGCAACTCTGCCGTCTCCATCAAGCCCCGCAAGATCGCCAATCCGTGCTGTGTGTTGATTCTGGGCGTGATGTAGCCGATGCATGGACGGGGCCATGCCCCATCAGGCTTCAACTGACTCATCGAGAATATCCGTTCGGCATTGGCTGCAGGCAGACTACCGATGTATCATGAAGCCATTATACCACAGGTTAGACCGTGGCGGTCGCGATTACAGTCGAAGGAGCGCCGGATAAGGCTGATCGCGGATGGCGCGCGTGAGCGGGCCGTCCTTACCCCCGACGGGGCGCGCCGCGTGCTCAGCTACGGCGGCAGCCTGATGCTGGTGGGATTCACATTTGAAACGGGCGTCGCTTCGTGGGAAGACAGCCCCCCACACAAGCCGATCGGCTTGTGTGGGGGGGTGATTGACATCACCGGCCCGCGAGCCGCTCCCGTCGTCCTGTGCCAGCACGCACCTGGGAGCACACCCACATCGCCTACTGTCATCCTACCTGGAGCGGGGACAGCACGCGTATCCAGTTCAGTGCCCCAACGCCTTCAGCATCGGCACCGTCCGGCTCACCCAGCCCAGGGCCGGGTCGTCCACCGTGGCCTGCACGCGCTGGTTGCCAGCCAGGAACCACAGGAAGTAGCTGGTATACCCCGGCGCGCTGTTAGTGGTGTGATACCCTTTAGGCGCCATGAGGATCGTGTTGTCTTTGACGATGTAACCCGTGTCAATCTCGTCGTTGTAGTAGCGCACCATGCCGAAACCGTCAGCCGGCGTGACCTTAAAAAAGTACATCTCCTCTTGGTACGCCTCGCGCGGCAGGTCATCCACCTCGTGTTTGTGCGGCGGATAAGTGCTCCAGTTGCCCGAAGGGGTGTAGGTCTCACCGACGATCAGCCGCCGTGCCGGCAGATCGGGCTGCCCGGCCAGGGTCAGGATCTGGTGGAAGTTGCGGCTAAAGTTGGCCGCGCCCCAGGTGCCGCTCGTCACGCGCTCCGGCGGGATCACGTAGGGTTGCACGGCCAGGTCGCTGGGCGCGCTCGGCAGCGCCACCGTCAGCGGACCGGCCGCGGTGATCGTGTACCTGGCGCCAGCCGGGATGTACATCGAGTGCGGCTTGCCAGCGAACACGTTCGGCCGGCCGCCGATCCGCTCGAAGGGTTGGCCGTTGACCGTGAACGTCCCTTTGCCGCCCAGGAGCACGGCCAGAATCTCACGCTCGCCGCTGGCCCCCTCATAGGTTTCGCCGTCGGCAAGCACCAGGTAACCGAAGTCCAGCAGCTTGCACGGATTGTGCGGCAGATGATTGAGCCCCGCTGCGTGCGGGACAGTTGCAAAGTATGACACAGTCACCTCCAATGTGATCTTCAAACCTGGCAGAAACTCCCGGCTGGCCCGCGGCCTTTCGAAGAACCCGGTCCAGACCTCGTCTGCAGGCAGCCGCGTGGTCGAGTCATCCAAAATCGCATGAAAGGCCAGATCCCGATCCCGCGTCAGCGAGGCCTCGACGATCAACTCCTGGTTCGCTACATGCCGGGCAATCAACGGCTGCAAACCTGCAGGCAGGGGACCGGCGGCCAACGGCCGGACTTCGGCGCGGCCGAAGCAGGCGTTCGTTTCCACCGCTGCATCGAGCGGGAGGTTGCCAGTAACGACCAACGCAAAACCAGCCAGGCATCCAAGGCACCGCCCACGGGATGCACCTGACGTGCATTTGAGAAGGGCTACTGCTCCTTGACCCGCCCTCGGAGTGCCTTGAGCCGCTTCATGACGTCGTTGGCCCCACGGCCAAAATAATCGTGCAGCGCCACATACTGGGCAAAGAGCTCGTCATATACCCCTTTGGCGGCCCGGTTCGGAGTGTATGTCTCAACGCGCAGCCGCGCCATTTTCGCCGCAGCCTCGACGATGCTGTCGTAGCCGCCCGAGGCCGCGCCGGCCGCAACCGCGCCGTGCATGGCCGCGCCGAGCGCCCCGCCCTGGCCGGTGCCAGCGAGCCGGATAGGGCGCCCTGTTACGTCGGCGTAGATTTGCATCAGCAGCTTGTTGCGGTCGGGCAGGCCGCCGGTGGCGACGATCTCGTGCACCGGCACGCCATTGGCCTCGAAGGTCTCGATGATAATGCGCGTGCCGTAGGCTGTGGCCTCGATCAAGGCACGGTAGATCTCCTCCGGTTTGGTCAACAAGGTCGCGCCGATCAGCAGGCCGGTGAGGTCGGCATCTACCAGCACACTACGGTTGCCGTTCCACCAGTCCAATGCCAGCAGGCCGCTCTCGCCTGGCCGCAGCATAGCTGCCCGCTCCTCCAGCAGTTGGTGCACCGAGAGATTCCGGATTTCGGCCTGGCGTTCATAAGCTGCGGGCACGCAGTTCGCGGTGAACCACGCAAAGTGGTCACCCACACACGACTGGCCCGCCTCGTAGCCAAAGAAACCCGGGATGATACCATCTTCGACGTACCCGCACATGCCGGGCACAATCCGCTCATCCGTGCCGAGGACCATATGGCAGTTCGACGTTCCCATAATGATCACCATGCGGCCCGGTTCAGTGACGGTGGCAGCCGGAACGGCTACATGCGCATCCACGTTAGCGACCGCCACGGCGGTGCCCGGCCGCAGGCCGGTCCAGACTGCGGCTTCTTCAGTCAGCCCACCGGCGCGGGCGCCCAGGTCGCTGATCGCCAACGACATCTTCTCCTGAACGACGTCGGCTAGCCGGGGATCCAACGCAGCGAAGTAGGCGCGACCAGGAAATCCCTCGCGTTTGGACCACATGGCCTTGTAACCGGCCGTGGTCAGGTTGCGCGTCTCCACCCCGGTGAGCCGCCATACGATCCAATCAGCGGCTTCGATGAGCCGGTCTGCGGCCGCGTAAACCGCGGGCGCCTCGTCCAAGATCTGCAGCGTCTTGGAAAAGAACCATTCGGATGAGATCTTGCCGCCGTAGCGATCCAGCCATCCCTGACCCATCCGCTGCGCAGTGGCATTGATCTTGTCGGCTTCGGGCTGGGCCGCGTGGTGCTTCCACAGCTTGACCCAGGCATGAGGCTCGCTGCGCCATTCGGGCAAGGTGCACAGCGGCGTACCATCGGCCTTAACGGGCAGCATGGTGCAGGCGGTAAAGTCAATACCCAGGCCGATCACGTCATTGGATGAGACCCCACCCTCGGCTATGACAGCCGGGATAGCGTGTTTGCAGACGGCGATATAGTCGGCCGGGTCCTGCAACGCCCAATCGGGCGGCAAACGGCCCCCGCCGGCGTCATCCGGCAGCCCTTCATCGATCACCCCGTTAGCGTAGGGATGCACGAATGTCGCCACCTCGCGGCCATCCGCCACATCCACCAGCAGCGCCCGCCCAGACTCGGTGCCGAAGTCCACGCCGATCGCGTATTTTGACATGTTAGAAACTCCCTTCAACGTGAATCAACCATGTGCCATCTGTCAGCCGCTATTTGCCCTATGTCACGAATGCCGGTAAACATCCCACCCCATATACTTGCCCAGCGCCTCTCCCACGGCGTCGGCGCAGCGGGTCAAGTTGATGGCGGTATGATGTTCAAAGCCGTTCTCGCAGATATACCGGAGCAGTCCTTGCAGGTTCGGGAGCCGCGCCACGCCCCAGCCGCCGAAGGTGGTGAGGGGGTCATCGGTCATTTCGCCTTCGCCCACGTAGGCACGGATCATGCCGTTGATGTCGTCGGTGGACACGCGGCAATAGGTGAACGGATCCGCCTTGACGCGGCCCACCACGGTGCCGAAGGTGTTCTCCTTGCCCACAGTGCCCGCAATAATGGCCTGAAAATCCATCACCGGGATGTCCACGGACCGGATCGATTCGGCTCTGAAGACATCTTTAGGCAGGTTGGAGCAATGGAAAAGCACGCACTTATCGGGGTCATCGCCGTAGTTGTTGTTCCAGTCCACCAGCGCGCTCGGCTTGCCAGAGGCTAACGCCATGGCGTACATCCCAATCACGCCGGTGATGTCGGTCTCGCACGCCGAGGGAAGCAGTTCATTGCTCATCATGGACATCAACGTACACGGCACCACACCGTAAAACTCCTCCATCGCGGTCCAGCATTGCAGCGCGCTGGCTACCAGACGATTCTCGGCCATCCAATCGTTGATCACCACTCCCAACCGGGCCATCTTCACGACTGCGTCGGCGGGGGTGTCGCGCGTTGGGACGTAGGCTCGGATCCTTTCGGTCATCGCGATCACCTTGGAATCGCGTTCAGCCAGCTTACGCGCCCGGCCAAACATCTCGGAAAGATCCACGGTCTCCACCGAGATGCCCGCACGTTCCAGCAGCTTTTCGGAGAAGCGCACGGTGTTGAACGCGGCCGGCCGCGCGCCGATCACGCCGACCCGCGCATTGCGCAGGCCCGCCACGACGCGGCAGGTGGCGATGAAACGGCGCAGGTCGCTGCGGAAGCCCTCGCTGGTCGGTTCGACGGTATGCAAGGTCGTGAGCGAGAACTCGATGCCGTATTGCCGCAGGTTGTTGCAGGCCGACATCTTGCCACAGAAGGAGTCGCGACGGTCGGCCTGGGTCATCTTGGCCGGGTCATCGGGCGTGGCCTGGATCAGTACCGGCACGTCCAGTCCTGACCAGCGCAACGCATTGGCGATGGCCTTCTCCTCGCCGAAGTTGGGCAGTGTCACCAGCACGCCGATGATCTCCTCGCGGTGTGCCTTGAACAGATCGGCACACCGTTGCGCGTCGGCATGCGACACGATGCTGCCGAACTGCGTATCCTCCGGCGCAAGACAGATGGCGCGGATACCTTCTTCCTCGAGGACTTTAAGGATCGTTTTGCGGCCGGAATCGGCCAGATGAGCCGGGAAAAACCCCCGGTTGCCCACGATAACACCTAGCACGGGTTGTCCCATGAGTTACGCTCCTTCGAAGATGTGTTTGCGTCGACGAGCCAGCCATCACGGATCAACGGTAAGCCTGGGTCTTATGAGCGCCCTCCACGTACGCGTCGGGTAAGCTCATTATATCATGTCCCCTGCTGCCCGCTTCGGTCGGCTGTCGGCACCATTCAGCTCTCCGACACCACTGACACGAACTGGCTGTTATACAGCTCCGCATAGAAGCCGTTGCGGGTCAGCAGATCATCGTGCGTGCCTTGCTCCACGATATCGCCCTCGTTGACCACCAGGATCCAGTCCGCGTCACGGATGGTAGAGAGGCGGTGGGCGATGATGAAGCTGGTGCGGCCATGCATCAGGTTGCGCATGGCCTCCTGGATAAGCAGTTCCGTGTGCGTGTCCACCGAGCTAGTGGCTTCGTCCAGGATCAACATGGCGGGATCGGTCAGAAAGGCGCGGGCAATGGTCAGGAGTTGCTTTTGGCCAGCCGAGATGTTACTGGTCTCTTCGTTTAGCACCATCTGATAGCCGCCGGGCAGGGCGCGGACGAAGTGATCAGCGTGGGCAGCTTTGGCAGCGGCGACGACCTCCTCGTCGCTGGCGTCCTCGCGGCCGTAGCGGATATTCTCCAGGATCGTGCCGTTGAAGAGCCAGGTGTCCTGCAGCACCATGCCGAACATGCAGCGGACGCGCGCGCGGCGCAGGTCACGGATGTCGTGGCCGTCCACCAGGATCGCACCGTCGTTAACATCGTAGAAGCGCATCAGCAACTTGACCAGCGTAGTCTTACCCGCGCCGGTGGGGCCGACGATGGCGACGCGTTTGCCGGGTTGAATTTCTGCAGAGAAGTTCTTGATGACGATCTTGTCCGGGTTGTAGCCGAAACGCACGTTGCGGAACGCCACGTGGCCTTGAACCAGTGCCAGTTCCACCGGCTTCTCAGCTTCCGGGACTTCGTTCTCCTCCTCCAGGAACTCGAAGACGCGCTCAGCCGCAGCCGCAGTTTGCTGCAGGACGTTGGAGATGTTCGCCAACTGCGTAATGGGCTGGGTGAACGAGCGTACGTACTGGATAAACGCCTGGATGTCACCCACTGTGATCAAATTGCGGATCGCGAGATAACCGCCCATCACAACCACGCCTACGTAGCCCAGGTTGCCGACGAAGTTCATCATCGGCATCATGATCCCCGAGAGGAATTGCGATTTCCAGGCCGAGCTGTACAGCGTACGGTTCAAGCCACCGAAGGTCTCGATGCTGCGCGCTTCGGCGTTGAACGCTTTGACCTCGACGTGGCCACCGAACATTTCTTCGATGTGACCGTTGACGTGGCCGAGATAGTCCTGCTGTTGGCGGAAGTAACGCTGAGATCGGCGGACGACAAACTGCACGATGACCAGCGACAGCGGGATCATGAGCAAGGCTACCAGGGTCATCTGCCAGGAGATGCTGAGCATCATCGCCAACACGCCGACCACAGTGACGAACGATGTGATGACCTGCGACAGGCTTTGACTCAGGGTTTGGTTGACGGTGTCCACGTCGTTGGTGACGCGCGACAGGATCTCACCGTGGTTGGTGCCATCGAAGTAGCGCAACGGCATCCGGTTGATCTTCTCGGCAATGTCGCGGCGCAGCCGGTAAGTGATGTTCACCGCGACACCGGTCATGATCCAACCCTGCGCATAGGCCAGCAGCGCCGACAGCACGTACAGCCCCAGCGCGGTGAGCAGGATGCGGCCAATGCCGGGGAAGTCGATCCCGGTGGTCGTGCCCGCGATCTGACCCATCACGCCCTCAAAGAGCTTGGTGGTCGCCTGGCCAAGGATCTTGGGGCCGAAAATGGAAAACACGGTGGACGCGATCGCCAGCACCATGACCAGCAGTGTCACTAGCTTGTAAGGCCCCAGGTAGCCGATGAGTTTGCGCATGGTGCCTTTGAAATCGCGCGCGGACTCACCCTTCATCATCGCCATCGGGCCGCCGCGGCCAAAGGGGCCGCCACCTATGGGGCCGCCTCCGCGTCCTGGCATCGGTCCACCCGGGCCCATAGGGGTGGACCTAAGACCTGCCCCTGCCACCCCAGGTTTCGCCTCCGTCCCGTTCTTGCCATTGCCGCCAGCAGCAGCGCGGTTGTGATTCTGCACGCTCATGCCAACTCCTCCTGGCTCAGTTGCGATAACGCGATATTCCGATACACGTCACAACTCTCCATCAATTCACGGTGCGTGCCTTTGCCCACGACGCGGCCCTCATCCAGCACGATGATCTGGTCGGCGCTTTTAATGGTCGCCACACGCTGGGAGACGATGAAGACCACGCTGTCGGCCACGGTCTTCTTCAGGGCGCGGCGCAACCCGGCATCAGTCTTGTAGTCCAGCGCCGAGAAACTATCGTCGAAGATGTAGATGGGCGCGCGTTTCACCAACGCGCGGGCGATCGCGAGGCGCTGGCGCTGCCCGCCGGAAACGTTGGCACCGCCCTGTGCGATCTCCGCCTGCAGGCCTGCGGGGTTCGCGTTGATAAACTCGGCGACCTGCGCGATCTCGGCAGCCCGCAGCAGCTCATCGGCCGCAGCGTCCTCATCGCCGAAGCGTAAGTTGCTCTCCACCGTGCCGGTGAACAAGTTGCTCCGTTGGGGCACATAGCCGATCTTAGCGCGCAGCTCACTCCCCGGCACCTCGCGGATGTCCACGCCATCCATCAGGATCGCGCCTCCGGTCACGTCGTAGAAGCGCGGGATCAGCCGCACGATGGTGGACTTGCCCGAGCCGGTGGTGCCGATGAAGGCCGTTGTCTGGCCGGGGCGGGCGACAAAGTCAATGTCGTGCAGCACATCATCCTCCGCATCAGGGTAATGAAAAGATACCTGACGGAACGCCACTTCGCCGGAAAACAGCCCCGGGAAATGCTTAGGTTGCGGCGGCTCAATGATGCTGGGAGCCGTCTCCAGCACTTCGGCGATGCGATCCGCCGAGACAGAGGCGCGCGGCAGGATGATGAACATCATGGACATGAACATAAAGGCGAAGAAGATCTGCATGGTGTACTGCATGAACGCCATCATGTCACCGACCTGCATGCGGGCCGCGGCCACCTGGTGTGCACCCACCCACACCACCAGGATGGAAACGCTGCTCATCAGGAACATCATGACCGGCATCATGATCACCATCACCCGGCTGACGAACAGGCTGTTGCCGGTTAAATCGCGGTTAGCCTTGTCGAAGCGCCGCTCCTCAAAGTCCTGCTGATTGAACGCACGCACGACCATCATGCCGCTTAAGTTCTCGCGCACCACCCGGTTCAGGTTGTCAATCAGGGTCTGAATCAACTTGAAGCGCGGCAGCGTGACCGAGAAGACGCTGATGATAACCGCCAGCAGCGCGGCCACCATCAGGGCGATGATCCACCACATCGAGGGTGCCTTGTCCAGGGCGCGGATCATCCCGCCGATGCCGATGATGGGCGCATAAAACACCATCCGGATGATCATCATGGTCACCATCTGGAGCTGGGTGATGTCGTTGGTGGCGCGGGTGATCAGCGAAGCCGTCGAAAACTTTTCGATCTCGGCGCTGGCGAAGTTGGAGACGCGCACAAAAATCGCTTCGCGCAGGTCGCGCGCCACGCCCGCCGCCACCCGCGCGGAGATCAGGCCGACCAGGATGGTGGCAGCCACCGAGACCAGGGTGATGAGCAGCATCAGTCCGCCGGTGCGCAGGATGTAACTGTTCTGCAGGGCGGCCGTGTCCACGCCCAAGGCCTGGTATTCGGCCCTGGCCGCAGCGATGCCCATCTGCGACACGACGCTCTCGCCCAACGCGGCAAAGCGTTCCTGGATGGCTGCCGTGACCTCCCCGCGCTGGTCGGCCGGCAGCCCGCCCAGGACGTCGAACTGGTTCGCGCCCGGCGGTAGCCTGGACAGGTCAAACCCCATGCTCTGTCCCAGCGCGGCCGCCTTTTGCGGGTCGGCCTGCGCCTGCTCGATGAAGGAGACCGTGGTCAGCGCCCGGCCCATCAGGGGAGCCAGGGCGTCGCGTCCGGCCTGGTCCAGCGGGTTCAAGACGTAGACCGCCGTGCCACTCAGCCCGGGGTACTTCGCCAGGTAGCCGGCGTAGTCGGCCGTAGCGGGATCCACCCGGGTGTAGCTCGCCTGCAGGCGGGCGCTCCCTTCGGACGTCACGAAGAGCTGCGCGCGCTCGAAGGTGGCAACGCGCAGCGCGTCCGGCACGGCGCCCTCCACACCGCCCTGCTGCAGGCCGATGTTGACGATGTTGGACAGGTAATCGGGCAACAGCAGGTCGACGTTCGCCTGAACGAACAGTAGTAAGATGGCGCCTAAAATGAGCGGCGTGTAGTGACGGATGAAACGGAAGAGTCTCAGCATGATGTTTCCTCGATATCGGCGTCAGCCATCTGCAAAAGAAGGTGGTTAGTGGCTGGCGGAGTGGCGCCGAATCAGTTACTCGGCTTTCCCGTTGGGGTCTTTCTGCTCATCTGCCGTGATCGCTTTGTCAAGCAGTAGTTGCAGCGCGGTATTGACCTGCTCCTGCTCGACGGGGGTCATAAGCTCTACCAGATGATCCAGCCATACTTGCCGCGCGGCGATGCTTTCTTGGACGATTTGTTGGCCCGCGGCGGTCAGCATCACCACCTTGTTGCGGCGATCCTGTGGATCCTCCGAGCGCGTAACGAGCCCCTGTTGCACCAGCCGTTCAAGCAATTGGCTGGCTGCTGCGCTGGAGACGCCCATCTCATCCCCCAAATCCGAGACGCCACAAGCACCTTTATGGTGGATACGGAGCATAGCGTTGAGTTGCGCCATGGAGTAGTTATGTTCTCTCGCATAAAGCATAAAATCGCGCATTGAATGCCGCATGATGATGCGCATCCATGCGCTCAGGGTCTGAAACAGGGGTGAGGACATACATTGGCCCTTTTGATAGTTAAGCTGACTATATTATAAAGGTCAGTTTTATATTTGTCAAAAATACAACGGGGGAGTGACCGGATTACGAGGCTGTTCGACGCCCAGGAAACCTCCACTCACCTCCCCCTTTGCGCACGTGAAACACGCTACAAACGCCTCTTCGATTTGACAGTCTCTCGGATATTAGTTAGACTCTGAATAGTTGTTACGTATCACGATCGGGCGCGAGTCATATCCAGCGCAACACCTGTCTTGCCGCAGTACAAAACCATGCAAGCGGTTTGACCCGGCGAGAAGCTGTTCCTTGGACTGATGGTCGAGCAGCCGACGCACGGCTACGGGTTAGCCCACTGATCTACGACGACAAGGCGCTGCGCGCGATGCGGCCGCTAAGGTCGAATTGAGAATCCATAGGCGATGGCAGTCGCCGACCGCCTGGGAGCGCGGATCCCATCATGAATTCCATTTTGACGCGAAGTGATCACAATGCGTTCGCGTACCCCATCATCCATCATAGGAGAAAGAATGAATCGTTCCAACAGCGCACTCAGCTTGGTTGCGTTCCTGATACTAACCTTGGCTGCATGCACCCATGTTCCGGCTGCCATTCAACCTACGCCGCCCGCTGCGCCTCAGGCTGCCAGCCAGGACGCGGTCACCTTCACCGACCAGGCCGGCCAACAGGTCACGGTCAAGCAGCCGGTCCAGCGTATCGTGAGCACCTATGGCATGGCCAGCCTCTACGTGTACGCGGTGGGCGCGGGCGATCGCTTCGC
>CAZKEF010000057.1:0-32110 GCA_964551735.1 uncultured Anaerolineales bacterium | reverse complement strand
CCCTCGTACAGCACGCTGATCGGCTCGTGCCGGGTCGCGACGCCGGACGTGCTCACGTCCTCCAGCCAGTACCAGTAGGTCGTGTTGGGCGCCAGGCCCGCGCGGTCCAGGTAGACGTAGTGGTAGCCCTCGGGGCTGCCGGAGCCCTGCGACGGGATCAGGTCCTCGTTCAGCCTGACCCCTGGCCCTGCGTCCGAGGTGTCCCGGTACAGGTTGAAACCTGCGTTCGCCACCTCGCTGACCGTGTCCCAGGTGACTTCGACCGCGTCGGCCTGGCCCGTTGCGGTCATGCTGGCCAGCAGGATCGCGGTGGGCCCGGCGCTGAAGGTGTAGTCCTCCACCTCGCCGCCGGCCGCGGCGTCGGTCAGGTCCGCGCCGCCGGCCGGGGCCGCCGCGGCCAGGATGACGCCGCTGCAGCTTCCCGGGTCGGTGGGCGTGGGCGCGGGGACCAGGCGGAAGCGCATGTTGTACAGGGCATTGGCGTCAATCACCCCGGAGGCCAGCGGCCAGGTGACCTGGGTCGTGCCGGGCCCCAGGGCCTGGTTGACCACCACGTGCTCGTTGGCGTCGAAGGCGCCGTTGGGCGCGTCGGGCGTGCCCGCGACCACCGTGCCGTCGCTGTAGTCCAGCCAGGCGTTGAGGCAGGCGTACTGGCCCGCGGTCCCGGTCACGGTGACGTCCACCTCCCCGCGGCCGTCGTTCCAGCTCGCGTTGGCGTCCCGGGTCACACCGTCGTCAGTGCTGTCATCGCTGGTGGCCGCAAAGCTGGTATCTGCGTCCCACGCGCTGCCCAGGCGCCACGCGCCCGTGCCCGTGTGCCACGCCACGCCGTAAGCGCTGACCAGGTCGCTGAAATCGGCCGTCAACGTGCTCCCATAGGTCGCGATCAGGCACCACTGGGTGAGCGTGCCGGTGTCGCCCCCCGCGCGATCGCTGGCGTTCAGCGTCCAGGTATTGGCGAGCTGTTGATCGCTGAAGGCGCTCAGCGGGTTATTGGGTTGAAAAGTGCCGTTGATGGCGGGGGTGCTGCTGGCGCACTGGTTTTCCACCGAGGACGCCGCTTGATCATCCAACGTGGCTGCAATGTTGTCGCCGCTGCAGCCGTAGGTGCTGGCCGGACGTCCCGGCCGATCAATGATGGTCACGCTTGTGCCGGTGCCCGAATTGCCTACCGTAAAGATCAGATCGCCTACCCACGTGTGCGTGGCCTGCACCGACACGTTGAGGTCGGTCAGCAGGCCCGAGGCCGCCACGGTCTGGCTGTCGGTCACGCCAGCGGTGTTGCCGTCCGGGATGTTGAGACTAACATTCCGGCAGAACGTGTTGGTTCCGCCGGCCGCGGTCACGAACGCCGAGGTGGAGGAATAGTTCCCCGCGCCGCACCCGTTCCGGCCGCGCACCCGCCAATAGTAGGCCGCCCCGCCGTCCAGCGCGCCCCCCGGCGTGAAGCTGGTGCCCGCCTGGTTCGCTGACGACGCGACGATGTTGGTGAACGCGGGGTCGGTCGCCACCTCGATGTCATAGCCGGTCGCGCCGGATACGGCATTCCAGGTGAAGGTCGGAGTTAGCGCGACGCCCGTGCTGCCGTCTGCGGGCGCGGTCGGGCCCGGGCTGGCGGCCAGCGGGGTTGAGACGGTCAGCGCGACGTCCCTATCATGGCTCAGCGCGCCCGAGACGCCGGTCACGGTGATGTTGTAGCTTCCGGCCGCGGCCGCGCCGGTGTTGCCGATGGTCAGCGTGCTGCTGCCGGGCGGGGTGACCGGGTTGGGGCTGAAGGTTGCGGTCGTGCCCGCGGGGTGACCGCTGGCGCTCAAGGTGACCGGTGCGTTGAAGCCCGCGATCGCACTGAGGTTGATGGTGTAGGTCGCGTCCGCTCCCGTGCAGATGGCTTGCGACGCGGGCGTCACGCCCAGGGCGAAGTCGGGCTGCTGCGTGCAGTTGTAGCACACCAGCGCGAAGTCCTGGTCGGTGCTGTCGCCCACGTTGGGCACGCCGTTGCCCGCGATGTTGAAGGCCGTCACCGTGATGTCGACCGCGCCGGTGGTGCCGGCCGGCAGGAAGATCGCCTCGTAGTTGTTGGCTGTGTCGGCCGTGCCGCCGGTGATACTCCACTGGCCGGAGAAGCGGTTGCCCAGATAGGTGCTGCCGTTAACCACCGCACTCAGGTTCAGGTTATTCACCTGCGGGCTGGTGCCCGTGTTGCCGGCTGCGTCCGTGTAGTTCAGCACGATGCGCAGCGGCTTGGACGTATCCGCCACCGACCCACTCCAGGTCCACGTCTCGCCGCTGTTGTTGAAGGTGGTCGTCTGGTTCACCAGGACGCGCGGGGTGTTGTCGAACGCGACGTCCATGTCCGGCATGCCGTAGCCCTGGTTGTTGCTGGGCAGGGTGTCGTTGGCCGATACGCCGGTCAGATAGGTGGGGTGCGCCAACACGTACGCCTTGAGCAGCGCGGGCGTGGGCGCCGTCACGCCGTAGGTGTTCTGCAGCCAGTAGTAGTAGAGCGAGGTCGTGCCCGCGACCGCGGGCGTGGAGTGGCTGGTGCCCGACGAGGCCGCGAAAATCGTCTGGCCGGTCGGCTGGTACTGGTCGCAGACGCCGGAGCCGTCGTAGCCGCTGTCGGGGCTGGCCGTGCCCTGGATGTGCGTGCCGGGCGCAATGGTTTCGGGCTTGACCCGGCCGCCGGGCGCAGGGCCGCGCGAGGAAAAGGCGATGATGTCCATCGCGTTGTTCGCGCCCGTGGCCGTTATGCCGCAGCCGTCGGTCCAGGTGGGGCGGTCGTTCTCGGACGCGCCGACGGTGAGCACGTTCTTGGCGTTGCCGGGGGTGCCGATGGTGCCCGCGCTGGAGCCGCTGTTGCCGGCCGAGAAAACGATGGTCATCTGCTGGTTGCCGGCCTCACCTGTGTCCGCGTCGCGCACGCCCACGTCATAGGCCTGGGAGGAGCTGTCGTAGGTGCCGGCGCAGCTTGAGCAGCCCCACGAGTTCGTGCTGATCAGCGCGCCGTTGTCCTGCTGGCGTTTGATCACCCCTGCGTCCGTGCCGCCGCAGTTGGTGACGCTGTATGAGCCGCTGTTGCGGAAGATCTTGGTGCCGGCCATGCGGCCGTAGGGGTTGATGCCCAGCCCCCGCAGATAGCCATCGGCGTCCCGGTAGGGCGAGCCGGTGCGCTGGTCGTAGCCGCCCACGATGCTGGTGTTGATGTGGCCGTGCCCGCCTTCGCTGTCGCCGCTGGCATCGGCGCTGCAGTTGGCAATGAAGGCCAGGCGGGTGGTCGTGCCATCGCGCAGCCGGGTCAAGGTGTCGTCGCCCGCGCCGTTGGTCACGCTGCCGTTGCCGACGCCGTCATCCGAGACGCTCACGATCGGGTAGTCCGCGGGGTTCTGGCTGAAGCCGAAGCTGTCCAGCCAGGCCAGGTAGCCGGGCGCGCTGGGGCCGCTCTGGGAGCCATCGAAGTTGCTGGCCATGATCTGGCCCTGCACCTCGTCATGGAGCTCGCGCGGGAAGCGCTCGCCGATCCAGACCACGTCGGGCAGGCGGGCGATGGTCAGCAAATCGCGCGCGCGCACCGAGAGCGAAGCGTTCTCGAAGGCCAGGATCGGCCACCAGCCGGCCTCGACCGCCACCGCCAGGCCGGCGATCAGGTCCTGCGAGGCCCCCTTGCCGGGGTGGTCGTAGATCTGGATGTCCACCGGCACGACCTCGTCGGGATCGCGCCGCGCCAGGATGCGCTGTTCGATGGAGGGCCCCAGCTTGAAGCCGGGCTGGTGTGGGCTGCTGTATTGCAGGAAATCGCCGCGCCGCGCCAGGGCGTCCAACTGCTGCCGCGCCGCGGGATCGGCCCATGTTAGGTACGCGTTGTTCGCGATGTAGTGCACCGGCGCGGCCCCGGCTGCCGCCAACGCGTCGATCCACTCCTGCCGGATCGGCCCCACGAACTGCACCAGGTGCAGCGCCGCCCCTGCCGGCTCCTTGACTGTCAGCTCCTCCGCCAGGTCGAGCCGGCCCGATCGCGTGTCCAGCGGATGGCGGTCGAACAAGATGGTGTCCATCTCCGGATCCATGATGAGCTGGCTCCGGGTCGCGGCGGGGAGGCCCGCCAGCGCCTCGGCCGAGACACGGTAGAGCGCGTACGCGCCGTAGTCGTGCCAGAGGCTCACGCCGGGCAGTGCCGGGTCGAGCAGGCCGGCCGTGGCCAGCGCCTTATAGACGCCGGGGCCTGCCCCGGTGGTGTCTTTGGCCGGCAGTGTGCCTTCTTGGGCCAGGACGGGGAGGACGCTGCCGGCCACAACGGCAAGCAGCAACAAGACGGTCAACCAGATAGGGCGCTTCATGGTGGGTTCCTCTCATCAGGGGGATGTCGGCTCTGGGCCGCCGCGCGATTCCGGCAAGTATAGCACGGGCTTTGAGCGCCAGCAAACGACATCGAAGCGCCAGGGACCTCTGGCCGGGGGCGAGGCGCGCCGGGGGGATCGCGCAGGCGCGATCCCCCCGGCCCAACCTTCAACCTTTCACCTTCAACCTTCAACCCTTCACCTTCAACGTCCTACCGCCGCCGAGCGACCCCCGCCAACGCCAGCACGGCCAAGGCCGCAAGCCCGATTAACGCGGGCCCCGCCGCGGTCGCGCCGCCGAACGCCGCCAGCGTGACCGCGGTCGGCTCGCCCTCGTACAGCACGCTGATCGGCTCGTGCCGGGTCGCGACGCCGGACGTGCTCACGTCCTCCAGCCAGTACCAGTAGGTCGTGTTGGGCGCCAGGTCCGCGCTGTCCAGGTAGACGTAATGGTAGCCCTCGGGGCTGCCGGAGCCCTGGGAGGGGATCAGGTCCTCGTTCAGCTTGACCCCTGGCCCTGCGTCCGAGATGTCCCGGTACAGGTTGAACCCCGCGTTCGCCACCTCGCTGACCGTGTCCCAGGTCACCTCGATGGCCGCCTCCTGGCCCGTCGCGGTCATGCTCGCCAGCAGGATCGCGGTGGGGCTAAAGGACTTCTTGTAGTCCTCAACCTCGCCACCGAGGACGAGCCCGCGGTCGGTCACCGCGCCTGCGGTGCAGCCATTACTGCCGTTGCGCGGGGACAAGCGGAAGCGGAAGTAATATTCTCGGTACTCGGTCGTGCCGCCGGCGAGTATGCCATCGGGCAGCGTGAGCGAGATCACGTTCTCGCCTGCAGTGACCGGCCGATCCTGGATAATCCATTCTGAGTAGGTTGTGCCGCCGCTGATGTACGCGTCGAAGCCGCCTGTCTTCGTGAAGTTGAAGTCCCGGTGCGTTGTGCCCACGCCGCTGCCGGTGTCGTTCGTGAAGTCCATCCACGCGTTCAGACAGCCGTCCCCGCCCGTCACGTTGACCCTCAGCGAGTTGTAGGCCGGCCAGGCGACGCCGTTCTCATCGTCAACCTGGGTAGTGTCATCGCCGTCCGCGCCCACGGTAGGGTTCGCGGTGCCCCCAAAACCGTTGGTTTCCCGGTCGAAGCGGTCGGCGTCGGTCGAAACGCCCAGGTGTAGGCCGGAGTTGGTGTGTCGCGGGCCGTTGTTTGCGAGCAGCGTGGGGAAGCCATACGTTACGCCGCCGATGACGCCATCGGGCAGGTCCCCCCAGTCCATCACGTTCAGCGGCGTGGTGACCTCGGGATACAGGTTGCCGCCAGTCCACGACCAGGTGGCGGTGTTCCTGACGTCAATAAGGGCCGGGTCCAGCGTCGAGGTCACCGTGACCAGGAAGCGCACCTGGTAAGTGGCCTTGCCCGGCAGGACGCCTGGCTGGCTCCCGGAGCCGTTGGACGCAAGCGGGAAGTTGTAACCCCCCTCGTCCAGTGGGAACTGGGTCGAGCCGCTGTTGGCGACGCTGGTCGGCCAGGTCGCGCCATTGTCGTAGCTGACCTGGGTGCTGTTCGAGTTGTAGGACACCGCGGCCGGCAGCGTGTCCACCAGGTTCAGGTTCGAGACGCTGGCGCTGCCGCGGTTCTCGATGGTGATGATATAGCGCAGCACGTCCCCTAGGCTCGGCTGGTCATCATTGTCGTTGTCGGTATACAGCTCCGCCGACTTGCCGGACAGCAGCCGCGGCAACGGCCGGATGGTGGTGCCCAGGTCCAGGTAGGGGTTGCTGGCACCAGCCACGGTCGCGTTTTCGCCCCACGCCGCCACGATCCGGTTGCCGCTGATGGTGTAGATGTGCATGCGCGTCTGGTTGTAGTCGTCGGTATCACCGATGCGCTGCGAGACGTACTGGGCCGCGCTGTACGAGACGTCGTATTTGTTGCCGTTGCCGTCCGTCAGGGGGCCGGTGGTCGGGTCGCCGTCGTAGTCCACGTAGATCGTCGTCGTGCCACTGTCAACCGGCGTCACCCAGAGGGGGCTGCCGTTTACCCAGCCGGTGGACCAGCCGGGCGCGTTGGGATAAATCTCCGAGTTGCCTGGCCCCCAGCCTACTAGCACCTCGTCCGAGGCCACGTTGGATGGGATCAGCGTGATACCCCAGTCGAACGCCTGGCTGTTAGCGCTGTTCGGCAGATCAATCGCCTGGATCGCGAAGAACGGCGTCGTGCTGTAGAAGTAGTGGCCGCTGTCAACCGACAATTCGTATGTGTAGACGCTGTTCGCCGGGACACTGAAGCTGCCGGTCGTCCCGCCGCTGCGCGCCCAGTTCACCGTGATCGCGCTCCCGGTATTGTTGTAGGCAAACACCAGGGAAGGGTAGTTCGTGGTGCCGGCGGCGCCCACTGGAGTGTAGTAGCCGGTGCTCCACAGGTCAGTCGGCACTAGGGGGAAGTAGCGGTTCTCCCAGCCGTTGCCCGCGGAAGCCCGCGCATAGTTGCCGCCGGCCAGGTCCGCCTGCACTGGCTTGTCGCAGGCGAGCGTGTCGCCCGACCACACACCGGCGGGTGCGAAGTAGCCTTCACCCTCGTTGAGTGCAAACGCGGTCTGCCCGGTCAGGGTGCACGAGGTGTTGTCCTTCCATGCCATCACGAAGAGCCGCGTTGTGCTGAACGCGTCGTAGTCGTAGGCATAGGGGGACGTGCCATCGGTGGTGGGAAGATTCTCCCCCGCTGGGACAATGAAGGTCGTGCCGTAGGCGCTGGTGTCGTAAACATCCACTGCGGAACCCAGCACGGTGCCCAGGGTGGTGTCCCACTGGGCGCGGGTCACAGCCACGGCCTTGGTAGACGCGAACTTATCCCGGCCGTCATAGAGCAGGTTGGTAGGCACGCGCGGCAGCGACACGTCGTTCACCAATGCGATCACGTCGCCCGCGTTGATGAGGTCTTTGGCGTCGCTGCAGGTCAGGGTTGTGCCGTTCTTGTTGGGCGGGCAGCCATCGGAGGCCAGGCCGTTGCCCCAGATCTGCGTGCTGGCCTGTTTCGGAGACGGCGGCGGCAGGGTGGCCTCGTAGCCGTCCTCCCATTGGTCGTAGTAGATCACGGCGCCGGCTTCCGACGCAACGATGGAGACGATGCTGCGCTGGGTGCTGCCGAGTTGGCCGCTGAGTGAGACCAGGCTCATGAAGTCGTGTGTCTGCTGCTCGGGCAGCGGCACGTAGTACACCTGCACCGGCGTGCCGGCCACGCCGGCTGCCGGCTGGGCGCGGGTAGTGAACGATCGGACCGTGCAGGTGGTCAGGCTGCCGCCGCCGTTCTTCGGCGCGATCCGCCAGTAATAGGTCGTGCCGTAGTTCAGGTTGCCGGGAATGTACGGCCCGACCTTCACGTTGGCGGCCAGCGTTGCCGGCGGGTTCACGGTGTCGAGGTACACATCGTAGCTGCCGGGCCGGCTGCCCGAGCCCGGCGCGGTCCAGATCAGGCTGGGCGTGGTTGACAGGCCGGTCGCGGCATCGGCCGGCGTGGACAGGGTCGCGCAGGTCGTCGGCGCGGCCGGCGTCCAGGTGTAAGTCAGGCCGCTGGCAGGCTTCACGGTGGTGGACAATGTCATCGTGGCGGTGTTGAAGCCGCCGGCGGTTGTGGAGGCCCAGTTCGTGGTCGTCGTCCGGTTGTTGTAATCCGCGCTGGAGGCGCCCCGCAAGCCGACCTGGGCGGTGGTGTTGTTCGTGCCGCTGACGGTAAAGGTGCCGTATTTGACCTCCACGTTCAGGCTCGACTCATAGAGCGTTATCTGGAAATCCATCAGGTCATTTACCTGATAATTGTACCTGTAGAAATCGGTCCACTGCACGGTGAAGGTGCGGTTGGGCTCAGTGCCCTGGGTCTGCCAGCGGATCTCCCCGGTGGTCGCGTTGCCTACCAGGTCCATCCCTACCGCGGCGATGACGTTGTTAAAGGTCGTGCCGCTGATGGGGGTGTAGCTGGTACATGAGGTCGCGCCTGCATTGCCCAGGACGATATACCCATTCGAACAGAAGCTAAAGGTGGTGTAAGCCACACCGTTGTAGGTGAACGGGAAGCCGATGGGATAGCCGCTGTACATTTGGTCATCGAAGGCCCCTGTCCCGTAGGTGCCGCCGGTGATGGGCGTGTAGGTGGTGGTGGACTGGGACCAGACGTAGTTCGGGTTGGTGACGGCCTCGATCCCGGCCTCCGGCGCTAGTGCGTCCGCGGCCGCCGGTCCAGCAGCCGGCTGTTTTTCACCCTCCGACGGCGCCGACGGCCCGATGATCTCGATCTTTTCATTGAAGGGGGGCGCATCCCCCACCGGTTCCTGCGCGCCCACCGTCCCCGCCGCGGGCGCCAACAACAGGCCGGCCAACAACACCGTCGCCAGCAGCCGTGAGGCTGCGGCCCTCTTTGTATCGGCTTTCATCATCTGCTCCTCCTCCGATCGGGTTTGGATGGTTGCGCAATCTGCGCCCCGTGCAGGACAGGCGACGCCGGAACGGGCGCGGGGCGGGCGGCCTGCGGGCACGCGCTGGCGCGCGCCGCGGGGGATATCCCCCACCGGCGCCGTTGCCCGCAAGTCCCTCCCGCCCTGTCCATTATTTTGTGTTAAAAATGTTACAATCGAGATTACAGCATTCGGGTTTGAATGTCAAATGTCGTGTATCGTCTATTATGGCAAATATTATAGATAAGATAACGGAAGATTATGTAGGAAAAAATGCTTTAAGGTGATGACTTGTTCTGGGGCAATACCGTTTCAGTTTATACCGCACTCCCCGTTGGCAGGCAAATTAGGTCAGTGGCCTTACTATATTATGATCAAAAAAAACCGCGCCGGGTGCGCCCGGCGCGGGAATAGGAATCACCACCCTCCAACGTTCTACCGCTTCCGCCGCGCGACCCCCGCCACCGCCAGCGCGGCCAGCGCAGCCAGGCCGATTAACGCGGGCCCCGCCGCGCGCGCGCCGCCGAACGCCGCCAGCGTGACCGCGGTCGGCTCGCCCTCGTACAGCACGCTGATCGGCTCGTGCCGGGTCGCGACGCCGGACGTGCTCACGTCCTCCAGCCAGTACCAGTAGGTCGTGTTGGGCGCCAGGTCCGCGCTGTCCAGGTAGACGTAATGGTAGCCCTCGGGGCTGCCGGAGCCCTGGGAGGGGATCAGGTCCTCGTTCAGCTTGACCCCTGGCCCTGCGTCCGAGATGTCCCGGTACAGGTTGAACCCCGCGTTCGCCACCTCGCTGACCGTGTCCCAGGTGACTTCGACCGCGTCGGCCTGGCCCGTTGCGGTCATGCTGGCCAGCAGGATCGCGGTGGGCCCGGCGCTGAAGGTGTAGTCCTCCACCTCGCCGCCGGCCGCGGCGTCGGTCAGGTCCGCGCCGCCGGCCGGGGCCGCCGCGGCCAGGATGACGCCGCTGCAGCTTCCCGGGTCGGTGGGCGTGGGCGCGGGGACCAGGCGGAAGCGCATGTTGTACAGGGCATTGGCGTCAATCACCCCGGAGGCCAGCGGCCAGGTGACCTGGGTCGTGCCGGGCCCCAGGGCCTGGTTGACCACCACGTGCTCGTTGGCGTCGAAGGCGCCGTTGGGCGCGTCGGGCGTGCCCGCGACCACCGTGCCGTCGCTGTAGTCCAGCCAGGCGTTGAGGCAGGCGTACTGGCCCGCGGTCCCGGTCACGGTGACGTCCACCTCCCCGCGGCCGTCGTTCCAGCTCGCGTTGGCGTCCCGAGCCACGCCATCGTCGCTGGCATCGCCGTAGTTGATGTCGTCATGCCCTGCGGCGAAGCTGCTGTCCGCCGTCCACCCGCTGCCCAGCCGCCACGCGCCCGTGCCCGTGTGCCACGCCACGCCGTAAGCGCTGGCCAGGTCGCTGTAGTCGGCGGCAGGGGTCGTCGGCGCGCCGCACAAGGTCAGGCTCCAACTGTTCAGGGTCCCGGTATCCAGCGAAGCGTCATCGTAGATGCGCAGCTGCCAGGTGCCGAAGGATGTTTTGCCGTCGAGCGTCGCCAGGGTGCCCTCAGGATTGTAGGTGCCGGTGAACGGCGCTGTGTTGTTGCCGGTCGTTCCGATGACGTTGCTTACCTCGTCATCAAAGACGGTGTTTGTGTAATGATCGCCGCTGCCGCCGTTGTCGGTGGAGAGCTCGACGGCGGTATTGTCCGGATGCTCGAGGTAGATGTCCAGGTCAGCGTCATAGGTGTGAACGATCGAGCCTATCGTGACGTTGACGTCGGTGACGCTGAAGACGTCGGGAACGGTGATGTTACTGTAGATCGTCGTCAGGTCACTGATCGTCTTAGGCACGTCGCTGCTGGCGTAGGTGACGCAGCCGGCCGCGGCCGTGCGGAACGCGCGGATGCTCGAGGCCCGGCTCCCGCAGCCGTTCTCAGCGTACACCCGCCAGTAATGCACCGTATCCGCCGCGAGTGCGCTCCCCGGCGTGAAGCTCGTCCCCGCCAGATCGTAGGCTGACGCCACGATGTTGGTGAACGCCGGGTCGGTCGCCACCTCGATGTCATAGCCGGTCGCCCCCGCGACCGCGTTCCAGGTGAAGCCCGTCGTGGTGGCGATATCCGTGCTGCCGTCGGCCGGCGCGGCCAGGGCCGGGCCCGCGGCCAGCGGCGTCGCGATGTCCAGTTGCACCGGCGTGGTCTGGCTGAACGGGCCGCCGATGCCGGTCACGGCCACCGTGTAGCTGCCCGCGGCCGCGGCGCCGGTGCTGCCGATGGTCAGCGTGCTGCCGGCCGGGCCGGTCACCGGGTTGGGCGCGAACGTCACGGTCGTCCCGGCCGGCGCGCCGCCCGCGCTCAGCGCGACGCTGGCCGCGTAGCCCACGTTCACCGTGTACGCGGCGTCGGCCGGCGCGCAGATCGCCAGGCTGGCCGGCGTGACGGTGAACATGCGGGTCTCCAGGAAGACCGCGCTGAACGCGCCCCAGTTGCCGTTGGCGTCCCGGCCGCGCACGAAGACGATGTGCCGGCCCGGGGCCAGGCCGGCCGTGCCCACCGTCGCAGTGACGTTTTCGACCGTGCTGTTGAAGCTGCCGTCGCTGGCCGCCATGGCGATGGCGGCGCCTCCCTGCCACGGCGGTGTGTCCACGTAATACTCGGCCGCGGCGATGGCCTGCGTCGGCTCGCCGGCCCCGCTGCGGTAGCGCGTGTCGTTGATGGTCGCGGTCAAGACTGCCGGCTCGCCGATGGTGACCGCATCCGGGGCGACTGCCAGGCTCAACGCGTCCGGCCCCAGCGGCGTCATGTAGGGGGTGCGGACGACCTTGGCCGCATAGATCAGCGCCTGGAGGTTGTTGGGATAGATGGTGCTTTCGAAGGTGGTGCACGCCTGGAAGAACGCGGTGCCCAGCTCGAAGCAATATCCCGCAACACCGTAGACGCCGTAGGCATGGTCATTGGTCGTGCCATCGGTGGGGTACAGCGAGTACGCTTTCTGCGGCGTGTAGCTGTTGAAGTAGGCGAATTTGCGGCCCAGCGTCTGGAGCTGGGTCGCATTCGGCGCGTTCGTGCTCGTCCAGCCCCACGGCCACAGCACCAACTCGCTGTAGGAGTGGAGATCGATGTAGATGCCCGTCGCGTCGGCCGGCGCGGCATCGGTGTCGTTCGGCCCGCGCTGGTCCGGGAAGATCGCGGCCATGTAGGCCTGGATGGCCTGGGTCTCCGGCTCCGAGTTGGCCGCCGGGCCGCGGTAGGTTGCGTCGCATGGATACCCGCTGGAGCCCCCGCAGCAGCCCCACTTGAAGGTGAAGTTGCGGTTCAGGTCGGCCCCGCGGTTACTGCTGGTGACGCCGCAGTAGTTCTCGTTGGTGTTCTTGCGCCACGAGTAGCCCGCCTCGGCCTCCTTGCGGCCGTCGGGGTTGGCCTGGAGCATCAGGTGGATCTCGTGGTGGTCCAGCAGCCAGGTGGCGTCCGCGTCCGTGCCGTAGTTGTCCACCAGGTGCTCCGCGAAGCGGGTGGCCAGCTCGGCCGGGGTGTACTCGCGCGCGTGGATCGAGGCGGTGATGAAGAGCTTCGGCTTCGGGCCGGCCACGGCTGAGTTGGTCAGCACCAGCACCATTAAGTCGTAGCCGTCGGGCTGGCCGACGCTCTTCTCCCAGGAGTTCCCCACGTCGCTCCAGGTTGCCAGGGTCGGATGGTTGGCGACGATGGCTTGCGCGGTCGCGAAGGTTTCCTCCACCGTGCGGTAACAGGAGTAGCCTGGGATCGCGTCAACCCCGACCTGTTCCGTCAGGGGCACGGCCAACTGGGCGAAGCTGGCGGTCTCCACCTCGTCCACCTGCACCCGGAACCCCAGCGCCTGCAGCCTGTCGTACTGCTCGGCATCCACGGCGGCCAGCCAGTACTTCTCCTGCACGTTGTTGTACTCAAAGACGTCGAACCCCGCCAGGCCGCGGTAATCCTCCAGTTGTTCGTAGTAAATGCGCGCGACGAAAGGGCCGTCCGGCAGTTTTTCGGGCGCAGCTTCCTGCCCCGTGACGCCCGCCAGGCCTGCGGCCGGCAGCAGCGCCACCAGGATCAACAACACCACCGAGACCAACACGCGACGCAGCATACGACCTCCATCCTTCCACCGTTCTAATGTTCCAACGTTCCAACGTTCAACCTTGATCAGGGAAATCAGGCGGATCGGCGTCCCCTTTTCAAGCCCGGCGCCGCCGCACCGCGCCGGCCAGGGCCAGAGCGGCCAGCGCCGCCAGCCCGATCAACGCCGGCCCCGCTGCGCGCGCGCCGCCGAACGCCGCCAGCCCCACCGCGGTCGGCTCACCCTCGTACAGCACGCTGATCGGCTCGTGCCGGGTCGCGATGCCGGACGTGCTCACGTCCTCCAGCCAGTACCAGTACGTCGTGTTGGGCGCCAGGTCCGCGCTGTCCAGGTAGACGTAGTGGTAGCCCTCGGGGCTGCCGGAGCCCTGGGAGGGGATCAGGTCCTCGTTCAGTTTGACCCCCGCCCCCGAGTCCGAGATGTCCCGGTACAGGTTGAAGCCTGCGTTCGCCACCTCGCTGACCGTGTCCCAGGTGACTTCGACCGCGTCGGCCTGGCCCGTCGCGGCCATGGCAGCCAGGGTGATCGCGGTGGGGGTCACACCGAGCTGCGCCAGGTAAAGATCGAAGTTCTCCTCCAGGTTGTACAGGGCCTGGCTGACCCCCAGGTTAGCGCTGTAGTCGGGGGCGTTGTTGCCGGGGGGATTCTTGCTGTAGAGCAGCGTAGGGCCGGTGACCGTCGTGTTGTTCACTGTAGTCGTCGCCCACCGCAGTTGAGGCGTGCCCGCGTTGCCGCGCGCGTAGAGCGGCGGATCATCCACGGTGGACGTAAGCTGGTACGTCGCGTTCGGCGAGCCCCCGGCCGCCGGCGTCCGCAGCACATAGATATTGGCCCCGCGGAAGAAGGAGGCCGTCGCGGCCGCAAACGTTTGGTCGTAGGTCAAGTACGCGATGTAACTATAACTGGCGTCGCCGGTGATGGAAGGCGGTGTGTGCTCGGCCAGCCGGGTGCCGTATGGCCCCTGGGCCGCTGCCCAGGCGAGTGTGGGCAGGGTCGAGGTTGTGTAGCTGTAGTACAGAACGGGCGTGGCGTTGCTGTAGTCCGTGTAACGGTTCCAAGCCAGCCAGAGCTTGTTGTTCGCGTAGAAGATCGCCGGATGGTTTTCGCGGTTACTCGTGGCTGCCACGCCGACGGACGAGTTCGTGGCGTTCCATGCGTTTGTGCTGCCGTCGAAATACTTCACGTAGATGTCGCGCGAGGTTCCCGAGTAGCTCCAGGCCACCCACACGCGGTTGTTCGTATCCAGAGTCAGTGCAGGGTAGCGGTGGTTGGCGCCGACGACCAGGTTCGCTGCGCTTCCCCATGCGCCGTTGTTGTTCACCGCATAGCGGAGACCGGTTGACGACGATGTGCCGGTGTAGTACCACCAGACGAGCACGATGTCAGGTGCTGTGCTGGTGTCCCCGTCATAGATCACCGCCACGTCGTTCATGGCAGCGCTTGAGTTATTGGTGATGGAATCTCGCTGCCCGACCAATCCCCACTCGCCGCTGCTATAGGTGCGTGAGTAGAGGTAGTAATTCGAGGCGTTCCGCTCCTGGGCCCAGGCGACGGTCACGCTGTTGCAGTCCGCGCTGCCCGCGATAGCTGGGGGGAAGTAGGTATAGGCATCGTTGGCATCCACCTGCCATTTGGTCCAGCTTACACCGCCGTCGGTGGAACGCGCCGCCCAGACCTCGGCCGGGCTGCCGGTATGCGCCTCTGTGGTGAGGTACGCCACCCACAGGTTGTCCGCGTCACCTGGGCACGTCCAGAAGCTGGGGGAGACCTGAGCCGAGCCCGCCAGCGAGACGACGCCAGTGCCCAGGCGGCCGCTGTTGGAGATGTCGGTGTCCGGCTGGACGTTCAGGCCGATCACGCGCACATCTTTACGGCCGCCGGTGCCGGCCGAGGCCGCGGTCAGGGAGATATCGTAGGGTCCGTTCGTGACCCCGCTCCCGATCGCATAGGCGACCGCAACATCCTGGTGCGCGCCAGACGCCAGGCTGAGCGGGCCGGCCGGGCTGAAGGTGATAGTGAAGCCGGATGCGGCCGCGCCGGTCAGGGTCGTGGCCGCGGCCGACAGGCTGATCGTGTCGGCGTTGCTGCCCCAGTTCGTCACCCGCATGGAGGTCTGGAACGTGCCGCCGGCCGGAACGTGTTCCTTGGTTCCTTCAAGAGGTTTGAGCGAGGGATAGTAAGGCTGCGCTGAGGTGCCACCGCGCGCGTTGGCGCATGTGCCTGCCGTGCCGGAGCAGGTGCGGGTCCACGTCGGCGTCACTCCCAGCCCGCCCGAGACAACGAGCGCGAAGGGCTGGGTTCCGGTTATCCCGGTGTCCGTCATCGTCACGCGGATGGTCCACGTGCCGGTTGCCGGGGCCTGGAGATAGACCGCCTCAGTGTTGTTCAGGGTGTCGAACGCGACGGTGGTGCCGCTCTGCGACCAGGAGCCGCTGAAGTTGTTGCCCCGGTACACCGTCGTCCCGTTCGGCGCCGTCGCCAGCAAGTCCAGGTTATTTTGCGCGTAGGTGCTGGTGCTGGTGTTTGCGAAGTCAGTCCACGTCACGGTGATCTTGAGCGGCTCGCTGCTGTCAACCACGCTTACGGTGTACTGTACGTAGTCTCCGTTGCTGTTCATGCCCATCGTGGACTGGCGCGTGCTGTTGGTGATGTCGGTGAAGTCGTCGTAGAAGAAAGACCGCGGTGCGCGCGGGGTCAGCGCCTGCTCCAGGTTGGCCATCCCCCAGCCCTGCATGTTGCGGCCGCCGTAGGGATAGGCCGTGGTGTTCGCCTCGTAGCCGTAGCCCATGTCCACCGCGCCGTTCACCAGTGTCGCCTTGATCAGCGCCGCGCTGGGTGGGGTGGCGCTGCCCAGCCCCTGGATGTCCTGGAAGTAGTCGCGCACGATCAACGCCGCGCCGGTGACCTGCGGGCTGGACATGGAGGTGCCGCCGCTCCAGGCGTAGTCCAGGGTGCCGGTGCCGTTGCCGCCGCCGTCCCCCGGCTCGTTCTGCCATAACCCGATGGTGGCGTCCGCGATGGCGGTGGAGCGGGTGGAGAGCACATCGGCCCCCGGCGCGACGATGTCCGGCTTGAACCGGGTGTCGCCGCTGGTGCCAAGAGGTCCGTGACTGGAGAAGTCGGTCAGCACACTGGAAGTCTGGCTCGTGTCCCAGACCGAGCGGTGGTTGCCGGAAGCGCCCACGGTGAGGATGTTCTTGGCGTTGGCGGGCTGGGCAACGGTGTCGGCGCCCGGCCCGGCATTGCCGGCCGAGTTTACCAGCAGGTAGTCCTGGTAGGTCCACATGACGTAGTCGGCGGTGCGGGAGTTGCCGCTGTAGCTGTACGTCGAGTTGCCCCAGGAGTTGTTGGTGGCGCGCGCACCCTGGTTGTACAACGTGGTCCAGTCCGTCTGGGCGGAGACACAGATGCCGCCGCTGGTGCCCCCTGCGTGGATCATGGCGATCTTGGCCTCTGGCGCCTGGCCGACCGCCCACGCGTAGTCGAAAGAGGGGTCGGCAGCCGTGGCGAAGCCCGTCAGGCCGCGCTGCGCCAGCGAGGCGTAGCCGTTGCCCACCATCGTGCCCGAGACGTGCGTGCCGTGCCCGCCGCCGGTCGCGTCATCGGTGGCGGTGCATGGGCATAACCCTCCACAACCCGCGCCGTTTTGGTTATACACGACGCGGCTGGTTTTCACCCCACCGGTGTAATCGTAGAAGTCCAGGATGTTCGGGGTGGTGGTCTTGATATCCAGCCCCGAATCCACCGCACCGCCGGTCTGGCCCGCGCCCATCAGGTCCTGCAGCAGTCCGTTGCGGTTCGCCTTCCACAGGTCCCTGGTGTGCATCACCTGGGTCGCGCCGTCGTTGTGGAGCTGGGGCCGCGAGTACGGCTCGACGCGGAATACCCCGCGCAGGGCCGCCAGGGCCGGCAGCCGATCGCGGCTCGCCCAGGCGCGGGCCATGAGCGCGCCGTCATCCCTGACCTCGAATAGCTCGATGATCGCGCCGGCCGCCTCCACGCCTGACCGGAACGCGGCTGCATCAACGCCGGTGAAGGTCGAAACCTCGACCGCCAGCCGGTCCCCGTCCGTCTCGGCCTGGGCCAGCTCCTCGTCTGACGCCAGCCGGTAGGCTGGGTGGTAACGTCCGACCCACTGCACCGCATGCGCCGCTTGCACCTTCTCCAGCAGCGCGGGATCCATGTGCACCATGTAGGTGTAGTGGGGCCAGTAAGCCAGGAAGGTCAGGCCCAGCTTCTCCAGGCCCGCTTTCCACGCTTCCTTGATCGGCCCGTAGAACTGGACAAGGAAGTAAGGGTCATCGGCCGCGGCGCGCAGGTTATCCGGGATGAAGGGCTCGCCCGCCTGTGTGTCGAATTGCATCGAGATGAGCGAGACGACCGTCCGATCGGCCATCCGATCCATAATGTTGGCCGCGGGCAGCGCCTCGAGCTGCGCGTCGGTGACCCGGGCCAGGACAAACGCCTCCCCATACGCTTCAAGGATGGCCAGATCTGCCGGCAGTGGTGGGCCGTCGAGCTTGCTCAGGAGAACCAGTCGGGTAGGTGTGTCCGGCGCGGTTTGCGCTGCCGCGCCGGGGGGCGCCAGACCAAGCGCTATGACCGATAATAGGAGTACGCGTAGGAAGGAGTTGAGGTTCATGATCGAGCTGCCTTTCCCGCGATGCGGTGTGAGGGACAACAACGAAAGGATCATCACCATTGTAATGTATTGTCGGTGTGACTGCAAACGGCCAAAGGAAACCGGGCCTCCCGCTGAGGTCTGATTCCCATGATACTACGATTCCACGGCCTTGACAAGACCCTTTTTAGGCGCATTGCCATTTTCGTTGCCTGTGGACGAAACCTATCGCGCTCTGCGCGGCGGGCGGCGCGGGGAGTGATTTTGGGGGGATCAGGCTACGCCTGCACTTGCGGCGGCGCCGCCGCAAGTGCAGGCGTTCCGGGTGAAAACTCAGTGATCAGGCGAATCAGGCGGATCGGCGTCCCCTTTGCAAACCCGCCAACGCCAGCACGGCCAGCGCGGCCAGCCCGATCAACGCCGGCCCCGCTGCGCGCGCGCCGCCGAACGCCGCCAGCCCCACCGCGGTCGGCTCACCCTCGTACAGCACGCTGATCGGCTCGTGCCGGGTCGCGACGCCGGACGTGCTCACGTCCTCCAGCCAGTACCAGTAGGTCGTGTTGGGCGCCAGGTCCGCGCTGTCCAGGTAGACGTAATGGTAGCCCTCGGGGCTGCCGGAGCCCTGGGAGGGGATCAGGTCCTCGTTCAGCTTGACCCCTGGCCCTGCGTCCGAGATGTCCCGGTACAGGTTGAACCCTGCGTTCGCCACCTCGCTGACCGTGTCCCAGGTGACCTCGATGGCGTCCGGCTGGCTGGCCGCGGTCATGCTGGCCAGGGTGATCGCGGTGGGGTAGACCGGCAGATGGATGCGCCCCCAGCCGTAGCGGTTGTTTTGCGTCGTGCTGGCTGGCGCCGCTGCCGGCGCGGCTGGTGCTGCTGCGGCCAACGCACCGCCGCATGTGCCACCGGCCCCCTTGTAGAGCGACTGATCCTCGATGTAGCTTCGCAATGCGTCCAGGGTCTTCAGGGGCGCGGATTCCCAAACGGTTGCGGCCATGCCGGCTACGTGCGGCGCGGCCGCGGAGGTGCCCCAGAAACCGGTTGATCCGGAGATACGATACGCCTGGTTGTTGCTGGCGCCGTAGGTGGCTGTGCTCACCCCATCGGGCGCAACGACGCTTGGCTTATTGACGGTTGTGCCCGGGTTCGCGCCGCCGCTGGCGTTGCGCGGGCCGAAGCTGGAGAAGGTCTCGAGGCCGTAGTTATAGGTTGCGTTGGCATCCTCGCCCCAGAAGGTGGCGCCGGTCGCCACCGCGCCGTCCGCATCGGCCGGAATGGTGAGGCTGTTGCACGGGTTGGTGTACCAGAAGCTGTTCACGGCGCCGGTGCCGGCGGTGTAGAAGCCGTTGAAGGTGAAGAGTTGCAGCCAGTGACCGAAGTTATTCGTGCAGCCAGACTGATAGCGCGCAATCACGATACCGTAGTTGTAGGGTCCGCCGGACGGAACGGTATAGGCAATGGCTTCGGTGGGCACCACGGACGCACCACACTGATTGCCTAAGGATGAGGCCACTTGGGTCCAACTCGATCCCGTCCAACGGAAGAGATAGAGGTCGTAATCAATGTTGTTCTGGTCGCCCGTGCGGGCAGCGTTCCAGTCGTTCCACTCCAGGTACAAGCGCAAGACCGTACCGCTGGCGATGTTCCATAAAGAACCGGAAGTGGGGCCGATTCCTTCGATATTGCCGGTGCCGAAGGCGACGTAGTCGGTGGTGCTGTATCGCGTCGATGTCCAGGCATGATGCTGCGTCTGATAGTTCCCGGCTGAATTTGCCCAGAAGATGCCGGCCGTCGCCGCCTCATTGACCTTGGTGGCCGGCGCGCTGGTGCTGCCGGTGCCGTCGTACGGACCGGCGTTCACCCAACTGATGGACATAGTGGCAACCTTCTTGCCGGTGATGCCGGCGCCTTTATAATCGTTAATGGCGTTGGCAAACTCGGCGTCGGTGCCGAAGGCATAGAGGTACACTTTTGCGCCCGGCGCCATATCGTAGGCGATCTCGGCGCAGGCGGTGCCATGATCGTAACCGCTGGTTCCAGGCGGCCCAAAGGCGTAGCTGGCGCTGTAGTCCTTTAACACCAGGTTGCCACCGCTTGGCAGATCGCCGTTGGTCTGGCGCGTGCCCCAATTTGTGAATCCGAAATCGAACACCGCCAGGTTGACGTTGGTGCCGTCGTAGCCCAGGGCGTGCCAGGTGTTGATGGTGGTGAGGCTGACCCCTTCTGTGGTCCGCGTTCCCACATCGGGCGCGGCTGGGCCAACGGCTGCCCTGGGCTGTGCGGCTACGGGCAGTGCGTCTTCCCGGGCCGGGAAGGGCAGCCGCACGTAGCGCACGTCAGCGATCTTGCTCAGCTTTTCCAACGCTGCCAGGGGCGCCGACACCTGCACCAGGTCGCCAACTGCCATCTCGTAGGTCGCGCCCGCGGCGGCGATGGCTGCCTCCAGATCCGCGCGGATCGCGATGCGCGGCGCATGCTCGATGCGCGCCTGGCGGCCGTTCGGCAGGTTCACGATCTCCACCGTTGGGCTGCCGACCGCGCGAGCTTCGGGGCTGCGGTCCATTTCCAGGATCACGCGCGCCGTCTCCCGCGTCAGGTCCAGGTGGCGTTCGCCGCTGAAGGTCGCCAGCCGTTCCCGGTCACCTGCGCGGGCCGCCAGCATGGCCTGCGCCAGGCGGGATTCGATGCTGGGGTACTCGTCCGTTTCCGAACGGGCAGGCGCTGGGGCGCCTATCACGAGATTCGCACCCTCGGGCAATGTAATAGCCGTTGACACGCCGGGCATTTCCTGACCCGCAACGGCCGCGCCGCCCAAAGGCGTCACCAAGAGCAGTGTCAGCATGACGACAGACACCACTCGGAAGCGGGGAGTGGATGAGCGAGTGTTCATTCTTCTTCCTCCTGAGGCTAATCACTGAATAATAAGAGCGAAACATCACCACCCTGCCGCGAACGGCAGACGTACCAGGCGCACAGCCGGGATCTGTGCGAGGGCTGGCAGGCTCCCGAACGGCGCCAGGACTTGCACCCAGTTCTCGTAGGCGGTCTCATAAGTCGCGCCGGTTGCGGCGATGGCTTGCGCAAGATCCTCGCGGACGGCGATGGGCGGCGCGTATTCGATCCGTGTCACCTGGCCGTCCGCCCCTGTTATCTCCTCGACCACCGGTGGCCCGGACTGGTGCGCTTCGGGGTCGCGGTCCATCTCCAGGATCACGCGCGCCGTGCCGGCCGCCAGGTCAATGTGTGGTCCCCCTGCCAGCGCGGCCAGCCGTGCTTGATCGCCGGCCCGGTGCGCGGCGTAGATCTGCGCCAGGGTCGCGTCCAGGTGGGGGATCGCGGCCTCACGTTCGTCCGCTGCAGGGGGCGATACATCGGCCGGGATCGCTGTGGGGACCTGTTCCGTTGTGCTCTCTGTGGGGTGGGGAAGGGCCGGCGCTTGAGCTGCGATGCTGCTCGTCGGTTCCTGAACCGGCCGTTCCTGCGTGGCTGCGTTGAGGGGGGCGCCGGCTTGAGCGCCGGGCGGCGTCGGTGGCCGTGTGGCTGCCGGCGGCGGGATGATGGGCGCCGCCGGTGGGGCGCAGCTTGCAGCGATCAGGATGGCAGCCAGGATGACCGCTCCGGTTATCCTGGCTGGCTTGCATTGCCTCGGGGTGTTCAACGCCGCGGCCATCCTACCTGTCTCCTATCGTGGCCATCTCCGCCGCGCCAGCCAACCTGACGCGGCCAGCGCCGCCAACGCGGCCAGCCCGGCCAGCGCCGCGTCCTGGGCAAGTCGCAGGGCGGGCCCGGCCGCACTCGCGCCGCCGAACGCCGCCAGCGTGACCGCGGTCGGCTCGCCCTCGTACAGCACGCTGATCGGCTCGTGCCGGGTCGCGACGCCGGACGTGCTCACGTCCTCCAGCCAGTACCAGTAGGTCGTGTTGGGCGCCAGGTCCGCGCTGTCCAGGTAGACGTAATGGTAGCCCTCGGGGCTGCCGGAGCCCTGGGAGGGGATCAGGTCCTCGTTCAGCTTGACCCCTGGCCCTGCGTCCGAGATGTCCCGGTACAGGTTGAACCCCGCGTTCGCCACCTCGCTGACCGTGTCCCAGGTGACCTCGATGGCATCCGGCTGGCTGGCCGCGGTCATGCTGGCGAGGGTGATGGCCAGCGGGTTGCAGCTCAGCAATTGCGCGTTGGCGTAGAAAACGTAGTACCCCTCGATGGTGTCCACGTCCCGGCTCGCCCGGTCGCTGGCCGGCTCCACGTCGTTCGATGTGTCGGTCTGGCCCACATAGGCCGTCCCATCGCTCTCGCCGCCGCTCTGGTTGCTGCTGTCGCCATCCCCGGGGTCGTCGCCGATCCGCTCGTGGCAACCCAGCCCCGTGCACCCCTGGCCGATCCCCGGCCCCTGATCGAAGACATCCCAGTCGTCCGCGCCGCTGCTCAGGTTGCTGTCGCCTGTGGTGTAGACGCCGATCTTGAGCGGCTGGCTGCTGCTGATCTTGCCGCCGATCTGGCTCCACCGGATCGCGAATTCGTAGATCCCCTTGCGGTCGCTGTCGCTGCCGGTTGCCGCGCGGCCGAACAGCCGGTCGCCGCTGGTCAAGCCGGTGCTCACGTTCAGCACCGTCTGAAAATCGGCGATGCTGGCCCACGTCGTGCTGCCGGTCCAATCGTGCAGGTGCACGTTGTTCGCCGTGGTGTTGTCGCCGGCCCAGATGACCTCGACCACATAGTCCGGCGCCCAGCCCTTGAAGTTGACGCGGCGGGAGGCGGGCGCGTTGGGTGACTCGGAGGGACCGGTGCCGCCGGTGTCCGTCCCGCTGCCGACCAGCGGGGTGTCCAGCGCGATGTACAGGTTTGAGCGGTCGTGCGGCTCCCCGGCCATGGCGCCCAGCCCGCCCAGCGCGGACGGGCCTTCCACGATCAGGTACAGGTAGTTGCTGTCGGCTCGCGCGTACACTTTTTCGACGTCGGCCGCACCCTTTTTTGCCCCGTTGGCGCTGGCGTCGTACAGGTTCGACCCCATGCCAAAAACCGACGTGCCGGCGTTCGGGTCGGTGTAATACTTGTACGCCGATGACTCGCCGTCGAAGTCTGAGAGCGCGGACTGGCCGCCGGCGTATGGCCCGGCGTAGGCATCTTCGGCCAGCAAGGTGTACTTGCCGCTGTCAACCGCGCCGTCCACCCAGATGGTGTCGGTGGTCCCGGAGCAAATAGCGCCGGGGTTGATCGTGTTGATCGTGTCCCGTCGTGGGTTGGAGGTGCATTGGCGGCCGTTCTGGCCGCTGTCTGTGGGCCGGCCGGCCGGCTTGCAGGAAGCGGCCGATGCCAGCATGTCGCCCGCCGCGTAGGTGGTCTTCCCGGTCGCACATTCGGTGGTGACGCCGCTGCCGATCGCGTCCCGGACGTTGTTGCCGTCGCTGGGGCCCACCGACATGACCAGGAAGCTGGCCGCGCTGTTGTTCGTCAGGTCCGCCGGCACGCCCGTTCCGCTGATGGTTAGCTCGATCTGGCGGCGGGTGCTGACGACCTTTGTGACGACCGTCACCGTCGTGTTGGCGACCGGGGCGCGGCCGCTGTTGTACAACCCGCCGTTCAGCGTATCGGCGCCGCTGGGGTAGAGCCCGATGAAGTAGTCGCCGGGGAATGCCACGTTGCGCTGCCAGGCGCCGCTCGAGCTCAGGTCGATCGTCGGCGAGCCCAGCGTCCCGGTGTCCAGGCCGACGATGTAGCCCTGCTGCGTGCCGCTGTTCAGCGCGGCGCTGGCGTCAATGGTGAAGCTCATAAACCATTGGCCGCTGGCAACGTTGTAAGGGTAATAGGAGAGCGCGGCGAAGTCGATCAGGTCGCTCTTTTCGTCGCCATCGCACGCATCCTGGTCGCCAGATTTGTTCAGGGCCAGGTCGACCATGCGGGTGGCGCCGTATTCCCGCTCGATGATGCCATCGGGCTGAACGGCATAAGTGTAGTTGCTGCCGCGGTTAATGGTGGTGTAGTCCGCGTCGGCGTGGGCGATGCTCAACCCATCGCCGGAGGTGAACGCATAGTAGATGATCGTGGCGCCGGGGGTGTTCGTGGCGGCCGGGATAGTGGCGGTGCAGGTGGCGCCCGAACACGACATCGCCGTGACGGTCGAGGTCGCGAAGCTGTCGGTGGAATAGCGCAGGTACGCGGCCTGGCCGGCCGCCAGCGAACCGCTCAGGGATGCGGAGACCGTCACGCTGCCCCCAGGCCATACCGTGCCCGCAGGCGTGCGCGAAGTCAGCGTCACGGTGCGCACGGCCCCCTGAACCTCGAAGACGATCACTTTGCCGTTGCTGGAGCCATCCGTCTTGAAGATGTAGTTATAGGAGGTGCTGGCAACGTTGACGTAGTACGCTTTGTTGGCGCCGGAATTCCAATCCTGGAGGTCGGTGGATGCCTCAAGCTGCAACTGAATGTCTGACGTGCCGCTTGGCCCGTAGCGGTTCGTGCTGTCGTCGTCGGCGAAACGTAGATAGCGGCTCCCCGTGGCCGTCCCCTGGGTCGTCAGGATGTACGACGTTCCGGCCGATGCCGTCAGGTTGGCGTATGAGTTCCAGCCGGGCGCGCCGGTCCACGCATCGCCGCTCTCCCAGCGCACGGGCCGATCATTGGCTGCGAACACCGGCGCCGGCGCGCCCGCGGCCAGCGCCGCCAGGACGATCCCCGCGATCAGCGCCAGGCGCAGCAGCGCACGTGCAGTCCTGCTTCGCATCGTCGCCTCCTTGCCTTCCGCGGGCAATTCGGGTTAACCGCACCCGCCGCTTTGGCCCGGCGAAAGGCCCAGCGGCGCGACGAACCCGCCGCCCCGCACCCGGGCCGGCCGCCGGCCGGTGGGGTCGCCGTCCTGCGCGCTCACCGTCAGGCTGCGCTCCAGCACGATGGCCGGCGCCTGCCAGGCTTGCTTTCTGGCCGGCAGGGTCGTTTCAGGTTGTTGTGTAGAGGTTAAATATTCCATGCACATAACTCCTCGAAGCTATGGTAACTGACGGGCGTTACAAATGACATGACGCGAGGCGGTGGGGCGGGGCGCTGCGCCCGTCAACTGTTCCGCGGCCAGGCGGCGTCGCGTGGCGGTAAGCAAAGGATAGCAAGGATTCGTGTATGTGTCAAATGCCGTGCGGCGCTCGCGGCGCGTTTCACGGTCGGGGGGCGGCCGGCAGGAAGTCCCACAGCTCGGCCGTGGGGCGGAAGCCCAGGCGGTAGACCGGGGCCGCGGCGATCAGGCGCGCCGCGGTGGCCAGCCAGGCCGCGGCGCTCTCCGGCCGCTCCGTGGCTACCTTCTCCGTGGTCAGCAGCGCCATGATCGCGGCCGCGGGGGCCAGGCGCGCCAGGTGGAATCCGGCCGCGTGCTCCAGCACGTAGATCGCGGCCAGCGGGACGCGGCGGTTCACCCGGTGCACCAGCCCGGCCGGGGTGCTGCCGCCCCAGAACGGGGTGCTCCACAGCTCGGGCCCGCGCGGCCCCAGCCCCACCACCACGTTCTCGTCGCACAACACGTCCCCGCGGCCCGCGGCCAGCCCCGCCACCGTGGTCTTGCCCGCGCCCGACGCGCCGGTGAAGGCCGCGCCCATCCCCTCCCGCACGACCCCGGCCGCGTGCAGCAGCAGCCCCGCGCCCATGCGCGGCAGCGCCTGCATGCAGATGTACGCCAGCGCGCGGTCCAGCCCCGGCCCCGCCCGCGCCGGCGAGGGCGTGCTGAATTCGGCCTCCCGCCGCGCCAGGTCGAACCGGCCCGCGTGGGCGTAGGTGCGGTACGCGGTCACCGCGCCGTCGTGGTCGATCCACTGCGCGTCCGCGATCCCCAGCCCGGGCTCGTGCCGCACCACGACCCGCCATGCCGCGGCCCCCGGCTCGGCCAGGAACGCGGCGTAACGCTCGGCCAACACGGGCCGCCAATCGGCCCCGGGCAGGTGCACGGCGAAGCCTACGCCCGCGATCGCGATGCCCAGCGCGGCCGCGCCGCTCATGCCCCGCGCCCCCGCCGGGCCGCGGCCCGGCGGGGGCGCTCCCACGGCCGGGTCAGCCCGCGCAGCGCCAACCATCCCGCGTAGCGCAGCCGCTGGCCGGGGCTGAACGCGGCCCAGGTGGCGGCCGCGCGGCGCCGCGCGCGGCCCGGGACCTCGTCCCCCAGCCCCCACATGGCCCGGCCCACCGGATCGGCCGCCTGCTGCGCCAGCGCGGCCATGGCATCGGCCGGCGCGGGCGTGCCCAGCCACGCCGCGGCCGCGGCCAGCCCCGCGTGGGCCGCCAGCCCCAGCCCCCAGCGCGCCGCACGGTCCACCAGCGCATCCCAGTCCAGCGCGGGCGCACGCGCCAGCCGGTCCAGGTCGGCCAGCCAGATCAGGCGCAGGCTGCGGCTGTGGTGCAGGCCGATGTGCGCGCAGCCGTGCAGCAGCAGGGTCGCAGGGTCGGGCATCTGCGCGCCGGGGAGCGCGGGGAACGGGGCCGCGGCCGCCCAGACCTCGGCCATGGGGATGCGTTCGACGTAGTAGGGCAGCTCCACCAGGGACCAGTGGAACTCCACCAGCAGCCCGCGGCGGTCCGGCCGGTCGCAGACCATCTGCAGCTCGCAGCGGTAGCGGCGCTGCCACCGGCCGAGCCGGCCGCTGCCCGGCAGGCCGATCAGCCGGTAGCCCGCCGCGGCCAGCGCATCCCGGCCCGCGTCCACCGCAGCCGCAGGGATCAGCAGGTCGAGGTCGTTCACCGGCCGCTCGGCCGGGCTGGCGTAGACCGTGCGCCCCAGCGCCGCGCCCTTCAGCGGCGCCACCGCCACCCCCGCGCCGGCCAGCGCGGCGACGATGCGCGCCAGCTCCAGGTCCATCAAGGCGGCGCGCAGCGCGCTGGCCCGGAACGCCGCGGCCAGCGCGTCCAACGCAGGGCCGGGCCACCCCCCGCCCGCGGCCGCGCGCAGCCGCAGATGCACCAGCGGCGCCACCCCGTGCGCGTCCAGCGCCGGCACGACCGCGGCCGGGTCGTCCGGCGGCCGCGCCGGGCCGGCTCCGTCGCCGCGCAGCGCCGCGCCCAGCCAGCGCAGCCACGCCTCCGACAGCTCCGCCGCCGGGGTTAATGTAAACGGTGTGAGATCGGGCATAAGATGATGAGTGGCGTCGCCGGGCGACTGGAAGTCACGGCGACCCGGCGACTGGAAGTCACGGCGACCATCGCGAAGTCGGCCTGCGCCGACTGGCCTTAGTCCACGCTGGGCGGCCGGGCGACTGGAAGTCACGGCGACCATCGCGAAGTCGGCCTGCGCCGACTGGCCTTAGTCCACGAAGGTGGACTTCGCAAGGGTCGCCGCGGTCACATGCGGTGCCGTTTCCCGTTCAACCGCCGGGCCCGCCCCCCGCGCTGCCCCCCGCGCCCGCCGGCCGGCGCCCCCGTTCCCGCCGCCGTCGCTGCTCCCGCTGTTGTAATAGTAGCCGTAGCGGTAGTAGTAGTAATAGTACCCGCTGGGATGGATCGGCACCCGGTTGATCAGCGCGCCCACGACGCGCGCGTTGGCCTGGTGCAGCGCGGCCACCGCGCGGCTCGCCATGTCCCGCCGCGTCTCGCCCGCGCTGATCACCAGCAGCACGCCGTCCACCTGGCTGCCCAGCACCGCGGCGTCCGACAGCGCCAGCACCGGCGGGGTGTCGAACAGCACCATGTCGTAGCGCTCGGCCAGGGTCGCCAGCAGGTCGCGCATGTGGCCGGAGCCCAGCAGCTCGGCCGGGTTGGGCGGCAGCGGGCCCGTGGTCAGCACGCTGAGCCCGGGCACCGTCGTGGCCTGCAGCAGGCTGCCCAGCTCCGCCTCGCCGTTCAGCAGCGCGGTGGTCAGCCCCAGGTTGTTGGCCAGCCCGAACAGCCGGTGCAGCCGGGGCCGGTGCAGGTCCGTGTCCACCAGCGCCACCCGCTTGCCCGCGTGCGCCAGCGCCGCGGCCAGGTTGCCCGCGGTCAGCGACTTGCCCTCCGACGGCACCGGGCTGGTGACCATCAGGGTGCGCAGCGGCTTGTCGATGCCCACGAACTGCAGGTTGGTGCGCAGCACCCGGTACGCCTCCAGCGCGGCCGACTGGCCCTCGCCCGCCAGCGGCAGCGTCGCGCCCCCGTCCAGCCCCTTGATGCTGGGCACCGCGCCCAGGGTGGTCAGCGCGGTCGCCTTGCGCACGTCGTCCGGGGTCTTCAGGGTGTCGTCCAGGTATTCCAGCAGGTAGGCCGCGCCGGCCGCCAGCGCCAGCCCGATCACCGCGGCCAGCAGGATGGTCATCCCCTTGTTGGGCCCCACCGGCTCGGTCGGTGCGTCGGCCGACTCCACGATCTGCAGGGTGTTCACGCCGCCCTGGACGAACTCCAGCGACGCCAGGTAGGTGGCCTGGTACGAGCGGAGCTTCTGCTCCAGCGCGGCGATCTGGCTCTGGGTGTCCGCGATCTGCCGCGCGCTGAACATGTTGGCCAACTGGATCCGCAGCCGCTCGATCTCGGCCTTGGTCTCGTCCATCGCGGCCTCGGTGGCCTGCAGGTCCCGGTTCACGTAATCGCGGCGCTGCTGCAGGTCCCGCTCCTCGGCCGGGGTCTGGAGGATCAACTGGTTCGCCAGCTCGTTGGCCACCGCCTGGCCGCGCAGGGGATTGGTGTCGAGCACCTGGATCTCCAGCAGTTGGGTGTTGGGCAGCATCTTGACCGAGTACTCCGGCAGCCATTGGAGCCCCAGCGTGGCCTTCACCCCCTCCTGGATCGGCCGGCGCAGCGCCAGGTTGGCGTAGGTCTGGCCCAACTGCTGGCTGGCGTTGATCTCATAGTCCTGCGGGTTGGTGCTCTTGATGGAGCGGCCCACCAGCAGCGTGGCGCGCGCCGCATAGTTGTACGGCTGCTGCCGCGTGGCCAGGAAGCTGGAAAACGCCGCCACCAGCGTCGCCGCCACGATCAACCACCACCACTTGCGCAAAGGAATCAGATACTCTTTAAGTTCCATAGGCCTATTATACTCACGATAATGGGGGTTAGCAATTCGGGATGTGGAGGTTGAAGGCTGAAGGTTGGATACGGGAAGCTTCAAGCCTTAATCGTCGATCGTCCATCGTCCATACACCGCATCCACCCGCTGATAGACGGTCTGCCAGGCGTAGTTCTCCGCCACCCAGGCGCGGCCCGCGGCGCGCAGGCGGGCGTTGAACGCAGGGTCGGTCAACACGCGGAGCGTAGCCGCGGCGAACGCGGCCGCGTCCGGGGCGATCAGGATGTTCTCGCCGTCGCGCAGGTCGATCCCTTCCGCGCCGATGGGGGTGGAGACGACCGGCAGGCCCCACAGCCACGCGTCCAGGATTTTCACCCGCATGCCGCCGCCCGCGTGCAGCGGCGTCACGAACGCGTCGGCCGCGGCCAGGTGGGGGGTCGGGTCCGCGACGTAGCCGGTCACGACGACCCGCGGGTCGGCCGCCAGCGCCTGTACCTCGGCCGGCGGGTTCTTGCCCACCACCAGGAAGCGCGCGTCGGGGACCTCGGCGTGGATCAGCGGCAGGACCTCGCGCGCGAACCACAGCACCCCGGCCACGTTGGGCGGCCAGAACATGGTGCCCAGGTGCAGGATGGTCGGCGGCCCGCCCCTCGCCCGCGGGACGACCGCCACCTGCTCCGGGTCCACGCAGATGGGGATGGGGGTGATGGTGAATGTCGGCTGTTGGGTGCTGGATGTTGGATCATCCAGCAGCGCCAGCAGGTGTTCCCGGTCCTCCTCGGTGACGGTGAGGATGGCGTCGCAGGCGCGCAGCACCGCGGCTTCGTAGCGGCGGAACGCGCGGGCCTCGCGGCGCATGATCAGCCGGCGCAGCGGATGGGCCTCGGTGTCGGCCATGCGCTGCGCCAGCAGGTAGATCGCGTTGTGTTCGTCGAGGAGCAGGTAGGGGCGGGCCTCCGCGCCCGCCCCCTGCGCGGCCCTCGCGGCCAGCGCCGCGCCCGCCCCCTGCGCCGCCCTCGCGGCCAGCGCCGCGCCCGTCCCCTGCGCCGCGCCTGCCCCCTGCGCGGCCCTCGCGGCCAGCAGCCCCCACCACGCCATGGAGAGCTGGTCCGCGTGGATGACGTCGAAACGGGTCTCCGCGGTCAGGCGGCGCAGCCGCGCGGCCATCTCCGCGCTGTCGTCGCGGGCGATGGTGATGGGCAGGCCGGTGAGCAGGCCGCGCAGCGCCGCGCGCACATTGCGCCAGGCCGACCGCCGGATGGGGACGGTGTGCACGGCCGCGCAGACCTCCCGCAGGTGCGCCAGCGCCGCGGGCGGGTCATCGGGCCGGGTGAAGGAGACCAGCGTCACCCGGTGCTGCCGGCTCAGGTGCCGCAGCATGTGATACGCCCGCACCTTCGGCCCCGCGTCCAACGGGTAGGGCAGCACTTGGGTCAGGAAGAGGATGTGCATGGTGGGATGTGGAATGGTGAATGGTGAATGTTGAATGTGGAATGTTGAATGTGGAATGTTGAATGTGCGGCGTTACGCCGCAGATCAGGGACTCGGCCTCAGCATGACAAGATTCAACGGTGCGGCGTCGTTCCGCAGGCCGCAGCGATATCGCCTTCCTCGACCCGCTTGCCACGATACGCCAGTACCATCCGGATGCATGCCGGCAGGCAGGTCCACGGGTGCTCCTGTGGCAACAGCGGCACATCAAGCGCCATCGTGTGCTCCGCGCAGCTCCTTAACCGTGGTAGATTCATCGGCGACCAAAATCCCGGCCGCCGTGTAACAGAGCTGACCGATGGCTCGACCGGTGGCGGCCTCCATGACCGGCACAAGCCATCCCGCGTTCGCTGTGCGCTGCAAGAGACCGATACCGAACGATCAACTGTCTGATACAATGTCGCCATCACCCTAACTCCTTGTCTCCCCCTCTCCCCATCTCCTTGTCTCCCCCCTCTCCCCCTCTCCCCATCTCCTTGTCTCCCCCTCTCCCCATCTCCTTGTCTCCCCCTCTCCCCATCTCCCCCTCTCCCCGTCTCCCCCTCTCCCCCGTCCCCTGCCCCCCATCTTCTCCCAAAGCCACACGATGGCCGCCCCCGCAAACACGAGCATAAACGCATCGGTGGGCAGCCGGTAGCGGATCTTGGCCCAGGTGAGGATGTGCAGCAGGTTGTAGACGACGATGATGCCGAACAGGAGCCAGCCTTCCGCGGCCTGCTGATCGGTCCTTGACCACGGTTCACCCCGCCGCCACCAGCCCCGCGCGCGGAGCCGGGGGCCGGCGCGCACGACGAACAGCGCCAGCCCCGCCAGGATGAAGGGCAGGGTCACGCCGAAACTCAGCACGCGCAGCAGGTTCGAGCTGGCCGATGAATCGGCCGTGGGCCAGAACTGGAAATGGACGGGGATGCGGCTGAGGGAGAGCCGCAGGTAGCGGCCCGGGTCGGCCAGGATCAGCTCGCCCCCCAGGCGGCGCAAGGCACGATCCATTTCCATCTCGTTCAGGCCCCGCAGCGCCGGCGGGATGAGCTCCTGATAGGACACGCCATGCTCCGGCGAGAGCACGGTCTCGAAGCGGTCGCCGTAGATGGGGTGGTTGGCCCAGTAGAGCGCGAAGCCCGCGTTGGTGTTGGGCCAGAGGGTGACGATGCCGAACGCGCGATAGTTGCGCAGGGTCCACGGCAGCAGCAGGAGCAGCGTCACGCCGCCGGCCAGGAGCAGCGCGGCCAGGCCGGGGCGCAGCCCGCGCCGGCGCCAGGCGACCAGCGCGACCCACAGCGCGGTCCCCGCCACGATGCTCAGCCCCACCTGGCGGAGCAGGATCACCGCGCCGGCGGCCAGCCCCAGCTCGATGCCGAGGCGGGCCCAGCCCCCGCGGCCCGGCGCATCCGGCCGGCGCGCCAGCCGTTGGGCCGCGTCCACCAGCCAAAGCAGGGCCGCGGTGTAGAAGGCCTCGGTCATCAGCGCGGCGCTGTAGAGGATGAAATAGGCGTAACCGGCCAGCAGGGCCGCAGCGGCCAGGCCGGCCGCCCGCCCGAACGTCCGCCGGCCGATGCGGTAGGCCAGCCAGGGCAGCAGCAGGCCGGTGACGACCGCCTGGATCAGCCGGGCGACCAGGGGGAGGTGACCCGCGCCGGCGTAGATGGCGGCCAGGAAGCCGGTGTAGAGGTAGGACCAGTGGGCCGTTGGCGCGCCCGCCGCAGTGGCCGGCCACCAGGCCTCGCCGAAGCTGAAGCCATAGCCGCCAACCACCCGCTGGGCCAGCGCGTCATAGGAGACCTGGTCCGCGGTGCCTCCTCGCCAGTCGCTGAGGTCATTCCCCAGGTAGACCGCGACGCCGGCACGCAGCAGGACGGAGAGGAGCAGGATGATGAGAAGGGAGTTTTTCATGTGGAATGTGGCATGTTGAATCTGGAATGTACGATGTACGATGGACGATGTGTGCTGCGGGATGGTGCATTCGATTTCGAAATCCGATTTTCCCATCTTCCTGTCGGCTGCAAGTTGCTGAGTTGTTCTCCTGTCGCCAGATTGACCCGCGCTGGGACGTTTTTATTGACCATTCCCCCCCTCTCCCCCTCTCCGTGTCTCCCCATCTCCCCCTCTCCGTGTCTCCCCATCTCCCCCTCTCCCCCTCTCCGTGTCTCCCCCTCTCCCCATCTCCCCCTCTCCCCGTCCC
>CAZKEF010000056.1:0-32406 GCA_964551735.1 uncultured Anaerolineales bacterium | reverse complement strand
GACATCGGCGACGAGCAGAGCATCGAGCAGAGCCTGTCCACCTTCTCGTCGCACATGACGCACATCGTCGAGATCCTGGCCCAGGCCGACGAACGCTCGCTGGTGCTGTTCGACGAGCTGGGCGCAGGCACCGACCCGGAAGAGGGCGCGGCGCTGGCCCAAGCGCTGCTCAAGACGCTGCTGGCACGAGGCATCACGGCGCTGGCGACGACGCACTACTCCGAGTTGAAGGTTTTCGCCCACACCACATCCTACGTGGTGAACGCCAGCGTCGAGTTCGATATCGAAACCCTCAGCCCCACCTACCGGCTCAGCATCGGACTGCCCGGCCGCTCCAACGCGTTCGCCATCGCCCAACGGCTGGGCCTGCCCGCCGCCATCGTCGCACAGGCCGAGGCGTTGGTTTCGCCGCAGTCGCTGGAAGCCGAGGCGATGCTGGCAGAGATCAAGCGGGCAAGGGAAGCCGCGCTGGCCGCTGAGACCCAGGCCAAAGCCACCCAGCGCCGGGCCGAGGCGCTCAACACGGACTTGAGCTACCGCCTGGCCAAGGCGGAAGAGGCGCGGCGTGAAGTCCTGGCCGAGGCGCGACGTCAGGCTGAAGCCGAACTGGTCACCCTGAGCGCCGAGATCGATCGCGTGCGCGGCCAACTTGCCGGTTTCCCGCGGGAAGCGAGCGCGGCCGCCGGCAAGACGCTGCATGAGAAATGGCTGTCCGAGGCGCAGGACCTGGTGGTCCAACGTGCCGCGCAGGCCCGGCCGGTGCCGCCCATGCAAGCCCCGCCACCGCTGCAAGTGGAAGGCCCGCTGGAGCCCGGCGACATCGTCTGGGTGCCATCGCTGGGATCCACCGGCGAGGTGAAAGGGGTCAGCGGCAACGAGATCGATGTACAGGTGGGCGCGTTTCGCGTGCGCCTGGCCGCGCACCGGCTGGAGCTGCGCCAGCGCGGGGAGCGCACAGCGGTGCAGGTGCAGGCCGGCGGCTCGGAGCCGCGGCCGTCCAGCCCCGGCTTCGAGCTCGACCTGCGCGGCCTGACCGTAGACGACATGCTGATCGAGCTTGACCGCTACCTGGACACCGCCTACCTGGCCGGCCTGCCGTTCGTGCGCATCATCCACGGCAAAGGCACCGGCGCGCTGCGCCAGGCCGTGCGCGACGAGCTGCGCGGCCATTCGCTGGTCAGCTCCTTCCGCGCCGGTGATAGCAACGAAGGCGGCGAGGGCGTCACGGTGGCGAAGCTGGTGCAACGGTGACTCGGCGGTTGGAAACTTGGCGGGGTCACTCGGCGGTTGAAAACCGCGGCCACCGTTGCGAAGCCTGCGTGCGCAGGCTGTCTGACAGTCGGTGGCGACCGACTTCGCAATGGCAGCCGTGACTTCGAATCGCCGGGCGTAATGGAGGACATGTGGAATTATTCAGTTTTGCGCGGCGGCTGCGCCAACATCATGCGATCGAACACGCCACAGTCTCGCTGTTGAGCCGGCGGCTGCCCGGCGTGCAGGTAGTGGCGCGCAGCGACGTCTTCGGATTCATGGTGTTCGGCGACGTCTCGACTGACACCCTGGCCGACCTCGCCAGGGAGGCGCTGGCGCGGCTCCAGGCCGGCGAGTGCAGCCTGGCCATCCACCCCAATTGCGGCACCAACCTGGTCACCGCGGGCGCGCTGAGCGGCATCGGCGCGCTGCTGATGACCCGCGGCCGCGACCGTACGGTGTGGGATCGCGTGCCCAGCGCGGTGTTGGGCGCCACCCTGGCCCTGATCCTGGCCATGCCGGCAGGCCGCTGGATGCAGGAAAACATCACCACCGACGCCGATGTTGCGGGCCTGCGCATCGCAGGCGTGACCCGCCTGGCAGACGGCCCTGTGGCCCGCCACCGGATCACCATTGAGGCCTGAGGCGCTATGATCACACTGATCCACGGCCCGGCCGAATTGTTGCGCACCGAAGCGTTGGCTGAGCTCGCGGCTTCGGTGGCGCCCGACCCTGAGCTGGCCGACCTGAACACGGCCCGCTTCGATGGCCGCATCGTCACCCTGGCCGAGATGCAGAACGCATGCGACACCCTTCCGTTCCTGGCCGAGCGCCGGCTGGTGGTGGTGGAAGGGCTGCTGGCGCGGCTGGCAGGGCAGGGACGGGGCAAAGCGAAACCAACCGACATACCAGAGGCAGAACCCGAAGAAGGGCTCAATGTGACGCCAGAAGCGATCAAGGGCCAGGCAAAAGCGTTCCTGGCCTTCCTGGATCATGTGCCCGAAAGCACGGCGCTGGTGCTTCTGGAAGAGGCCACCGCCAGCGGCCAGGGGCTGCGCCGGCTGCAAGAGCTTGTCCGAGACGGCCGAGCTCGCATCTTCCTGGCCGAGAAACCGCGCAAGAACGACCTGCCGGATTGGATCCGGGCCCGCGCCCGGCGGCGCCGGGTGAGTCTGGAGCCGGCCGCCGTAGCTGACCTGGCCGACTTCGTGGGAGACGACCTGCGCCAGCTTGACCAGGAGCTGATCAAGCTGGCCGACTATGCGCCGGGGCGCACGATCACGCGCGCTGATGTGCGCAAGCTGGTGGCCGCGACCCGGGCAGCCAGCGTGTTTGAGCTGGTGGATGCCCTGGGGCTGGGCGAAGGGCCTGCGGCGGCGCGGCTGATGCAACACGCGTTGGACATTGACGGAGAGCAGCCGCTGCGCCTGTTGGGCATGATCGCCCGCCAGTACCGGCTGCTGATCCAGGTGAAGGCGCTGCAGGCCCAGGGCGCTCGGCCGCCGGAGATCGCCCGGAACCTGAACCTGGGCGAGTGGGCCGTGCCCCGCTTTCAGACGCAAGCCAACCGCCACAGCTTTCCCCGGCTGGAACGGGCCATGGAACGCATCCTGGCGGCGGACGAGGCCATCAAGACCGGCAAGCTGGGCGATCGCGAGGCGATGGATATGCTGCTGGCCGAGCTGCTGGAAGGGCTGTGAGACTCAACGCCCTTGCAGCGCCACAGTAGCGAGTGTGGAGTAAACTGCACCCGTGGGCCGCAGGTCGCTCTTGATCAGGTGAACCGCGGCCACCTGCTGCGTGCCGATCTCCTCCACCACCAATTTCTCGACCGCGGCGCCCACGGCCGCTTCCATGTCCGGGCCCGCGTTGCGGTTGACCCGGCCCAGGGTCAGGTGGGGTGAGAAGCCGCGCTCCTCAGTCGGCCAGCCCAAGGGCGCCACCTGCCGCTCGACCGCGGCTTGCAGCCGGGCCAACGCCTGCCCTTTCTCGCGCACCGCCACCCAGATGACCCGCGGCCGCCGGAAGTTGGGGAAGCAGCCCCGCCCCTCCACGCTGAACTCGAACGGCGGCGCGCCCGCGCAGGCCCGCTCCAGGGCCGCGACGATCTCCGGGACGCGGCCGGACGGGGTGTCACCCAGGAACTTGAGGGTCAGGTGGATGCCATCGGGCGCGACCCACTTCACGCCGCCGGGCGGCATCTGCCGTTTCAGCTTGCCCTGCACCCGGCCGATGGCGATGAGCAGCGGCTCGTCCAGCTCGATGGCGATGAAGGTGCGTAGGATCGGTTCGGGCATGGTGTTCCTCTACGATTACGATGCGCTCTGCCCCAACCGAGCCTTGCGCGCGGCCATGCCGCCGGCTTCGTTCGCCGTAGGTTCGGCGGCCGGCGCAGCGCTGGAGCCCGGGTGTTCGTTGACCTCGCTGAGCGCGGATAAGAGGTCGTTGAGGCGATCGACTTCGTGGTCGATATCCTCGGCGATACGAACAGCCGTCGCGCCATCAACATCCAGCGCGTTCAACACCTGCGCCTGCGAGTAGATGGTGCCCATGGCCGCCAGGGTGTCATCCAGGTTCAGGCGGGTCCGCCGCATAACCCGCGCCAGCGCCTGAAGCTGGCGGTGCTGCTCCTCGTACGCGGCCAGGGTGCGGGCCATCTGCGCCTGCATATCGGGGTCGGCCTCCAACGCGACCTGCCGGCGCAGCCGGGTGATGCGCTCAGGCACCTCGCGGATATCCCGCTGGATCAGCTCATCGCCCTCGAACAGGGCCAGGCGGTCGGCCAACTGCCCGACGCGCTCCTCCCAACTGCCCAGCTTGGCCGCAACGGTGTTCAGCCGGTCGGCGAAGGGGCCGGGCCGCCGGCTACGAATAAGGCTCTGGATGCGCCGGCGATAGGAGACGGCGCGCTGCCGATACTCGCCCGGCTTGCGCGCGCCGGGTTCGGCGTGGGTCTCAATGGGCGGGGCCGCCGGGATGGCCGCAGGCGCAGATCTGGCTGTTGTGGCGGCCGATTCAACGGCGGGCGCGGTGGTGGCCGTGGGCCGGGCCTCGACCGCCTGGGGATTTTCGGCGGCGGCCGCCGGCGCGGCTGCCTGGCCGCCCCGGCTGCGGCTTTGCACGATGGCCCATGCGGCCAGCAACAGCAGCGCGGCCGGAGCCAGGCACACCAGGAACCCGGCGCCCGAATTGTTGCCGAGCGCGTTCCCCAGGGCCGCGATGACGAAAAGCAGCACGCCCAGCGCCAACACGCTGCCCCCGATGATCAGGCCGGCGATCGTCCCAATCACCCGCCGAGCCGTCCGCGCCACCCCGCGGCGATGCGGCCGCAGGGCGCTGAGCAGGCTCAGCAGTCCCAGCACGGCGGTGATCAAGGGGAACTCCTCCCGGCGCTTATCTCGGCGTCCCATCACTCTTCCCGATCGCATGGTACGCAATACGTAATACGCGATACGTCACACCCGTCGATACGCTTCCGGCTCACTCGGCCCATCCGGCGTATCCCAATGGATCGTCGCGTCGATCCCCAGCTTGGCGGTGCGGCTCTTCTGGCCCGGCGCGTGATGCGCCGAAGGATCCAGGGAACTCGAAGGCTGGCCGGTCAACACGATCAGGCCACGATCCGCTTGGAAACGCGTGGCCATTGCCCACTCTACGTCGTGCGGGTCAAAAGGATTCACATCTTCGTCCACCACCCAGACGTGTTTGAGCGATCCGTGCCCGCGGAACGCGGCTTCGATGGCCCGCGCCCCGTCATCAGGCGTGCGTTTGGCGATCTGCACCACCGCGTGCAGCCACGACGCGCCGCCGGGTGTGATGTTGACGTTCAGGCAACGCGCCACCTTGTTGACCTCGGCGAAGATGGTCGGCTCCCTGGGCATCCCCATCAGCAGTTTGTGCTCCAGCCGGCCGGGCAGCAGCGCCTGGTAGATCGCATCGCGCCTGTGGGTAATACGTTCGATCTCGATGATGGGTTGCTGGCGGATGAAGTCGTAAGTGCCGGTCAAGTCCACGAACGGGCCTTCATCGGTCAGCTCTTTGGTGATCCACCCTTCCAGCACGAACTCGGCCTCGGCGGGGACGGGGATGCCTGCGGGTGTCTCAGCCATCGGCGTCGGCGCGAGGGCCGCGGCGATGCGCATCTCATCCACGCCAGGCGGCGGGGCCATGGACGCGGCCAGCAGCACATGCGTCGGCAGGCCGATGCAGATGGCGACGGGGATGCCGTGGGCCGATTTGCGCCAGGCGCTTTCGGTGCCGCGGCGCTCCACCAGCCGGGCGGTCAGCCTGCGTTCGTCCAGCCGCAACAGCCGATGAAACGATGCGTTCGGCCCCGTCTCCGGGTCGTTGATGAACGCCACCGCCGCCGATGCGTACGCGCCGGCGTCCTGCGGGTAGTGGGTGAGGAAGGGGATGGCTTCAAGATCGACGGTGGGTTCGATGACTTCCTGGCAGGGCAGAACCTGGCGGTTGAAACCGCGGCTACCATTGCGAAGCCGACCTGCGCCGGCTGCTGTGTCAGTCTGCGCAGGCAGACTTTGCGAAGGTAGCTGCGACCTTGGTCGCCCGGCCTCTTCGAGCGCCTCTGCCAGCCGGAAGATGACCTGCTCCGGCGGCACGCCCAGCGCCAGGCCGAAGTAGCGCCGGTCAGAGCAGACGCCGGCCACCACGGGGAACGCGCTGCCCCTGACGCGCGTGAACAACACGGGCCGGCCGTCAAGCTCTGCGGCCAACCGCGCAATCTCGAGGTAAGGATCCACTTCGCGGTCAATCGTGACCAAATAGCCGGCAGACGCCGCGGCGGAAAGAAATACGTGCAGGTTCATCATATCTGCGAGTATAACACACTCGAACGAAAAGACAACGCAAAACTCCCTGGGCGCTGATCGTCTGTCACCGATCTGCCGTCATGCCTACCTGTGTCACGATGACCCCTGCCGCACCCGCGGCGAGCAAAGCCTGCGCGACGCGTGCGGCGGTCGCCTCCGTCACCAACGCGATCGTGTTGCCCCCGCGGCCCGCGCCGGAGAGCTTGGCGCCCAGCGCGCCGGCCGCGCGCGCCGCAGCGACCAGCGTGTCGAGCTCCCGACACGAGACGCCCATCTCCTGCAGCAACGCGTGATTGGCATCCATCAGCGGGCCCAACGCATCCGGTGCGCCTGCGGCAATGGCCGAACGCGCCGCCTCCACGATCCCGGCCACCTTGTCGAACAGCGCTTCGCAGCGCGCAGTCTCCCGCTGCCAGGCTGCTCGCACATCACCCACCGGGATGCGCGTGGGGCTGCGGATGCCGGTGTCGGCGATAACCAGGGTGAACGGCCGGCCGATGGCGAACGGCTGCGGCGGCTGCCCGCGCACGAAGTAGACCGGCTGGCCGTAGGCGATGACGGTGTTGTCAATGCCGCTAGGGGTGCCGTGGTGGAGGCGCTCGATCTCGTAGACCAGGGTGGAGAGATTGGCGGGAGTTACCTCGTATTCCGTATTGCGTATTGCGTATTCCGTGGCGTGTTTCGCTGATTCGCCGATTCGCTGACTCCTGACCCCTGACCCCTGACCCCTGATTCCTGCCTCCGCCACCGCGCGCACGATCGCCGCAGACACTGCCGCGCCGCTGCCCAGGCCGCTGGCGACCGGGATGGTGGAGCGGACGGTGATGCGCCAATCCGGCTCGGAAGCCGGGAGCTGGAAACTGGAAACTGGAAACTGGAAGCTGGAAGCTGATTCCTGATCGCTGACCCCTGGCTCATGGCCCATGGTGACCGCTAACGCCAGGCGCACGGCGGCGGCCAGCGGGTGATCCGGAGCCGCGGTGCGTAGCGCGATGGTCTCTCCCAGGTCGGCGGCATGGATGACCAGACCACTGCCCGCTGGGCCGACCTGCACCACAGCTTCCGCGGCCACCTGCGTCACCGGCACGGCCAGCGCAGGCCGACCGTAAACCACAGCGTGCTCGCCGAACAGAATCACTTTGCCGGGCGCACGGCCGCGGCCCAAGATCGGTGTTTCGCTCACCTCGTTCGATCCCCTGCCACAAAACTCACCCGGGCCCTCCATGAGAATACGCCACGTTCACCGCCTCGATCACCGCGTTCTCGATCCATCGGGCCAGGGGCCAATCGGGCGCGGCGACCCAACGCAGGCGGGGCGAACGCGGGGGCAGCAGCAGCAACCGGGCCGGAGCCGCAGCCAGGGCGGCCGCGAGCTCGGCCGGGACCTCGCCGTCCATGCCGCCGGGCGCCAGCATATCGGCCGGGCCCAGGATGGCGGCCACCCGGCTCACGGCATCGGGCGGCACCGCGGGCGGGGTGCCTTCGCCCAGGGCATTCAGCATCGCGACTTGCGCGGCCGCGTTCAAGCCGATGGGCCACAGCGGCACGTCCGGCAGCGCCTGGCGCAGCGCGGCCAGCAGCGCCGCACCGATCGCACCGTCCGCGCCGTCAATCACGGCCAACGGCCGCTGCGGGGCGCGTTCGGGCTGTGCTGTCGGCCCCAACGGGAGCGGTGGCAACGCATCGCGCAGATAGCGTTTCGGCTCAGGCGAACTCACCGGCGCGGGCGCGGGGCGGACAGCCTCCTCCTGGACCGGGAGAAGCGAAGGCGCCTCTGCCGCGACGCGCGCGGAAGCGGCCGCGCGGTCGGACGCCAGCCAGCGCGCATCCCCGCGCCAAACGAAGGCGTGCGAGACGAACCAGACGAGGGCAACCGCCGCGGCTGCGCCCGCGCCAGCTAGCGCCGCACGCATGGCGCTGGCCGTGCTGGCTGCTTTCCAATTCAGCGCCAGAAACGCGGCGAAGCCCAATGTCGCGACCACGATGATCGCCGACGCCACGATAACGGCGCCCAGGTAGGCCCGGCGGATGGTCGAGGTCCTTTCTGCGTAACCGGCCGGGAACGCGGCGCGGGCGCGCACCTGCTGCGACCACCAGTGCCCCCACCAAGCCGGCGCACCGACCACCACCAACGCGGTCGCCGCCGCAAACCGCCCCCAGGCGCCCGCGGCAAAGGCCAACGCGGCCGCCTGCCGATCCAAAACCACCTGCAGGATCAGCCGCGCGACCTCAGTCAGCCCGAACCAGAGGGCGGCCAGCGCCAGGCCGGACACTCCGTAACGCACCAGCCGGCGCAGCGAGGCCGACCGCGCGCTTTCCAAGGCCAGGGACGCGTCGCGCCGAAGGCCCCCGGCGCTGCTCAGCCAGGCGACCAGGGCGACGGGCAGCAGCGCCAACATGTCCGCGCCGGTAACCAGGCGCGCCAGCCCCGCGTTGCCCACCAACGGCCCCTCCTGACCGATCAACCACAGCACCGCCTGGCCGACCAGATAGGCCGCGCTGGCCAGCGCGGCCAGGGCGCCAGCCAAGAGGCCGCCCTGGCGGAGCAGCACGCGGCTCAGCGCGTTGACCTCAGCCGCCGGCGCGGCCGCGGCCTGGCGATCCGCGCGATCCCATGCGAACAGCGCCAGCGGCCCGCCGACCACCAGGGCGGCCAGGCCGTTGGCCAGCGGCACACGCCAGGCCAGCCCTTCGGCCAGGGGCTGCCACAACCGCGTGATGACCGCGTTGAGCGCCACCCAGCCGCCGCCGGCCGCCAGGATCCCGCCGACCAGCGCGGCCAGGTAGATGTAGGCGCGGCGCCACGAAGCCCCGCGGCCCAGCTCGCGGCCGAAGTCGCCGTCGCGCACCGCGGTCCAGCGCAAGAAACCCCACAGCAATAGCGCCAAGATCGTGCCTGCAGCCAGCGCGGCGACGCGCGCGCCTGCGTCAGAGACCGCATCGCCCAACAGGCGCAGCAGCACGAGCTGCACGGCCATCACAGCCTGGGCCACGACCGCAGCCAGCGCGGCGATCTGCCCCAGGGCCAGGTAGGCTTTACGGGGCGCCGCGCTCCGCTCTGCGGCCGCGGCCATAGTCAGGGGCCGCGCCGCGCGGCTGGCCAGCCACCAGTGCACGCCCCAGGCGGCCAGGCCGGCCGCAGCCACAACTGCGCCCACCACCGGAGACTCGCCGGTCACGAACTGCCAGATCGCCAGGATGCTGCCGGCCAACAAGATGAACAGCCCAAACAGCGCAGCGGTATAAACGTAAGCGCGAAGTCCTCGGCTCATGTCCTTTTACCTCACAAGGGAGTATCAGGAATCGCGCCTTCAGGCGGTTTGATGCTGAAACAGAGCAACCGGCTAAAGCCTCGATTCCGTGCTTGCTACTTCCACCGCGTCAAAATGGTCTCCCGCTGGAACAGCTTGACGCCCAGGTACACCAGGCCAATGTCCAACACCAGCACGATCAGCGACGCACCCCAAAACATGGCGGCGTTCAACTGGATGAACCCCACCAGCGGCCCGATGAAAAGCACCATCAGCGGCAGGATGACCAGCGAGCCGAGCTGCTCGGCCGCGCGCGGGTCCGACGTGCGGCTGCTGACGATGATGCCGACGTTGACGGCCATCACGGTGAGCAGCGGCGCCAACACAAACATCGCCACCAGCCACATGGGATTGATGAAGATGTTGAACACCCGGTCGCTCACTGAGAAGAAGCGGGCGAAGATCAGGAAGATGCCGTAGCTGACCCACGCGGTCACTACGCCCGGCAGCGCGGCGGCCAGGCCCTTGCCCAGCAGCAGTTGCGTCGTCGTGATCGGCGTCGCCAGCAGCGGCTCCAGCGAGCGGGTGATCTTCTCGCCTACGATGCTGTACGCAGCGATGGTGACCGGCACCATCAGCGGCATCATCAGAAACAGGATCAGGTAGTTGGATGCCAGCACCGACTGCATCGCCTCGGCCGGGCTCAGGCCAGCAAAGATGGGATTCTCCAACATGCGGCCCAGCTCGGCGTAATCGCTTTCGCTGATGGGCACGCGGCCCATGAGAATGAGCATCGCCACCGGGATGGCCGCCATAAGCAGCGGTACAAACAAGACGACGGAAAGGACCAGTTTGTTGCGGCGGACGTCCAACCATTCTTTGATCATGATAGTGCGGATCGTGTTCATTGTGCCCCTCACTTCTGCCGTTTCCCCCGTGGCGACGAGGGCGCGGCTGTGGCCTGCTCAGTCTGGCCGTTGTGGATCAGGCTCAAATACACGTCTTCCAGGGAGTGCTTGAGCTCGTTGACGAACTGCACCTGGGCGCCCTGCCCCACCAGGGTGTTGATGATGGCGGGGTTCTGCGTGGCCGGGTCATCCAGGCTGATGACCAGCCTGGCGCGGCCTTCATCCTGCAACACGTCCAGGTGCTTGACAAACGACAGCCCGCGCACGGCCTCCACAAGCTGTGCGCGATACTCTGCCAGGTGCACCACGGTTTGCCGGCCGAAGAGCTGGCGGCGCAGTGCGTCAGGCGTGTCCACCGCGATGAGGCGCTGCTTGAACACGCCGATGCGGTCGCACAGGCGCTCGGCCTCGTCCAGGTTGTGTGTACACAGGAAGATGGTCCGGCCCTGGCCGCGCAGCGTCTCGATGAAATCGCGCACGGTCTTGGCCGCCTCCGGATCCAGCGCGGCGGTCGGCTCGTCCAGGAACACCACGCGTGGCTCGTGGAGCAGCGCGCGGGCGATGGCCAGCTTCTGCTTCATGCCCTTGGAGAAGGTGCCGGCCTCAGTGTCGCGGCGATCCCACAGCCCTAACAGCTGGAGGTATTTCTCGGCCTGGCCCTTGGGATCGGGCACGCCGTACAGCTCGGCGAAGAGCTCCAGGTTATAGCGCGCGCTGAGCCGCTCGTACAGGCCTGGCGATTCGGTCAGGATGCCGGCCTGAGCCCGGATCTGCCGGTCGGCCTCGCCCACGCGCAGGCCGTTGACCCACGCGCGGCCGCCGGTCGGGCCGATGAGGCAGGTCAGCAGGCGGACGGTGGTGGTCTTCCCCGCGCCGTTGGGGCCGAGGAAGCCGAACACCTCGCCCTCGCGCACGTCCAGGTTCAGTCCATCCACGGCGCGCACTTCGTGGCCATCGGTGTGGAAGTGTTTGGAGAGTGATTCGGTATGGATCATGGGTGCCTCACGTGTTGCGTGTTGCGTATTGCGTGTTGCGTATTACTGGACTCGAGGCCTTAGCCGGTCTCTCCCATCATGCAAGTGACCGGCTGAAGCCTCTATTCCAGTTTATTCGTACCGCGATGCCTCTGCGCGCCGCACCAGTTCTTCCGGCGAAAGCGCGCGGGGCGCCAGATCGGCCGCGGTCGGGATCGGAGCCGGCGCGGGCTCAGGCTCGGCCGGGACCGGCGCCTCGCGCAAGCGCCAGATCAGCCACAGGCAGACCAGCGCCAGCAGAGCCAGCCCGCCTTCGGTGGCCCACACGCCCGCGGTTTGTATGGCCCACACGGCCCAGGCGTTGGCCGCGGTGTGCAGGCCGATGGCCGCCAGCAGGTAAAGCGGCTGGCCCCGCGTCACCGAGCGCATCACCAGCGTCGCCAGCGTGATGTGCAGCGTGATGGCAAAGACGCGCTCCAGGCCGGCGATGACCGGCATGTACGTCGCCGTGTTCCAGTAAGCGGTTTGGGCCGCAGTAAGTTGATCGGCGGGCGCGCCGGCCAGGCCCAACGCGGCCGGGTCCACCGAGCGCAGCGCGATGATAGCGATCACATTGACCAGCACCAGGACGCCGAAGATGATGGCCTCGGCCGCACCGTGGCCCGCGCCGAACTGCAACCCCGCGCGCCAGCCGCGCGTCCGCTTCGCGAAGAAGCGCAGCACGGTCCAGCGCGCGCCCTCCTCGCAGATGCCCGCGCTCACCCCGGCAACCAGCGCCAGCGGGACCAGCGGCCACAGCGCGACCCCGCGGCCGCCACCCAGCAGCCCCAGCGCGAAATTCAGCGGCAGGTGCACGGCCTGCGACGCGATAAATGTCAGCGCGCCGATGCCGAACACGCCCCAGCCGATCCCGAACCGGCGGCGAATCCACCAGCCCAGCAGCAGCGGGAACAGGATCATCAACGGCGCCTGGACGAGGAACGTGACCAGGAGCAGCGGCACGTTGACCGGCGGGGGCGCCGTGCGGGCCGCCCCTTCCGTGGCGGTTGCAGCGGGCGACGCGGGGAGTGCGGGCGCTTGCGCAGCCGCGCCGACGCTGAAAGATTGCAGTTCGAAGGTCGCGCCCGAGGCCCGGTTACGGTACTTCACCAGGGGGTAAGGCGGCTCCTGGCCATACCAGGCGTCGTGCTGGCCGCTGCCGAAGCGCAACTCGACCCGCCAGGCCGCGAACGCACCGGCCGGCACGGTGACGGTCTCCGCGGCGGTCACGGTCAGCTTCACTGGCACAGCCAGGCCGGTGGTGGGAATGATGTCGGTGTAGCGCGTGCCGTAGCCCGCGGTCCACGGCAGCGCGCGCTGGATCTGCAGGCTCACGTCGTTATCCACCGCATCGACAGCCGGTTTCAACGTCTTCGAGGTGGTCTCGCCCCCGGCCGTGGTCGTGATGATGATGCCATCGGCCGCGTAGCGCGCCTCGTAGCGGTTGCCGCCGACCTCGCGCCACGCGGAGCGCATGGCCAGATCGTCGCCCAGGACCACCTCGCCGCGATCGATCCGGCCCGAAAGGTTCAGCTCGTAGGACTGCGACCAGCCGTCCGCGGTGCGCGCCCAGGCCCACTGCGCCGTGCCGAGCTCCGCGCCGTTGGCGCCGGCCACGCGGTAAACGCTGATCTCGCCGTCCTGCCACGGTGCGGGGTTGAACGCCAACGGCTGCGCTGCTGGCCCACATGCGGCCAGCAGCAGTGCCAGCGCAGCCAACAGAAGCTGCACGAATGAACGCTTCTTCATTATCGCTTTCCATTTCGTCAGATGGAATCGAGCCTTCAGGCGGTTTGACGCGCAAAGAGCGTGACCGGCTGAAGCCTCGACTCCAACTTGCAGGCCACCTCTCACGGCACACACAACACCGCCCCCAATCTCACAAAGTCCACCCGCGCGGTCAGATCCTGGCTCAACGGCGTCACTGCCACCACGCGATCGCGCGCAAACGCCCAGATATCCGAATCGGGCTCCAGGGTTGCCCAGTCAATCGCGACGCGGTAATCCAGGATCGGCAATTCGCCCTCGGTGACCAGTTCAGCCGGGGGCAGCACCTGGTAATACGATTGCCGTGACTGCCGTGTCAGCCGCCAGGGTGTCAGCGCGGTCGCATCGTTCGGCACATCCATCTTGATTACGTCTAGGTCGTGCGGGAGTTGCGCAGCCAGCATGGCCCGCGCACACCACTTCGTAAAGTGCGCCGCGGCCGACCAATCCACATCGTGGCCGTGGTTGTAGTGATACGCCTTATCCGTCTCCAGCGACACGGCCAGCCCACGCACGCCCATCTCCGCGGCTTGCAACGCCGCGCCCACCGTGCCCGACACGGTGACCGAGGTTCCCAGGTTTTCGCCGTAGTTGATGCCTGAAATCACCAGGGCGGGCCGGCGGCCGAACAGGGCCGGCGCCAACACCAGGACCCCATAAGACACGGCTTGTGCAGGTGTGCCCTCGATGGCATAGGCGGACATCTCCTGACAGCCCACGGGAACCGCCCCTCGCGCGATGCGCCGGCCGGGCAAGGGCGGGATCGCGCGGCCCATGCCGGTCTGCTGTTCGGCCGGCGCAACCAGCAGCAGATCGCCCAGGTCGCACACGGCCTCCGCCGCGCCCCGTAAGCCGGGGGAACGGATGCCATCGTCGTTGGTGAGCAGGATCAGCGGACGGCCAGCATCGAACAAAGTATACCTCCACAGCGAACACAATTTGGGACATCAGGCAGATATTTTACTACCGGTGGGCGGACGGGGGTATGACGGCGGATAGGTTAACCATAAATAGAAAACCACAGATGCGCATGCAGCCTGGGATTGGCCGCTTTGACGTTCCCCAACCACCGGTTATACTATGCCTGCAACAATCCGCGGGGCAGGCCGGCGCCTGTGGGGTCCGCATGTGAGGATGTGAACGCCGCCCAATCCGCTTATGTCAAATATCAACCGATGAGGTGTCCCTTGATCAACGAGAATCGTCTCCTACAAACCTTCCTCGACCTGGTGGCCATTGACAGCCCCTCCGGCCAGGAGGAGGTCATCAGCCGTGACCTGGCTCGCCGCTTTGCCGAGCTGGGCGGCGAGGTCGAACATGACGAACACTGGAACCTATTCGCGCGCTTCCCAGCCCAGTACCGCAATCCGCCGGATTGCAACGACTGGCTGATGCTCAGCGCGCACATGGATACCGTCGGCAAAGATATCGGCATCAAACCGGTGATTCGCGACGGGATCATCTACTCCGATGGCACCACCATCCTGGGCGGCGACGACAAATCGGGCGTGGCCGCCATCCTGGAAGTGATCCGTTCACTGCAGGAGAACGGGCTGCCCCATCCGCCGCTGGAGGCTGTCATCTCAGTAGGCGAGGAGATGGGGTTGCGTGGCGCGAAGCAGATGGACAAGGGCCGGCTGCGCGCCCGCCGCGGTTACGTGTTGGATTCCGGCGGCCCCATCGGCACCATCGTCACCAACGCGCCGAGCCAGGACGGTCTGGAAGCCTGGGTGCACGGCAAGACCGCGCACGCGGGCAGCGAACCGGAGAAGGGGAGCAACGCCATCGTGGTAGCCAGCGCGGCCATCGCAGCCATGCCGCTAGGGCGCATTGATTTCGAGACCACGGCCAATATCGGCATCATCCAGGGCGGCGTCGCCACCAACATCGTGCCGGACCAGGTCTACATCAAAGGCGAGGCGCGCAGTCGCGACGACGCCAAGCTGGCCGCGCAGGTGGCGGCCATGGCGGCCGCGCTCCAGGACGCGGCCGAACGCTACGGCGCCAGGGTCGAGCTCAAGATCAAGCGCTCCTACACCACCTTCAAGCTGGCCGATGACCATCCGGTGGTCGCAGCCGCGGCTGATGCGGCGCGCCGTTTGGGCTTCGAGCCGATCATCAAGAGCACCGGCGGCGGCTCCGACGCCAACATCTACGCCGAGCACGGCATCGCGTGCGCTGTCCTCAGCACCGGCATGGCCGACGTCCACACGCCGCAGGAGCACATCGCCATCGCTGACATGGTCGGCGCGGCACGGCTATTGCAGGAGATCGTGAGCGACGTTAGAACGTTAGAATGTTAGAACGTGCCAACGTTGGCACGTTCTAACGCGTCCACGCGGAGGTTCCCATGTCCCGCCCACTTCCCATCCTATTCATCCACGGCTTCAACGGCGATCCGGGCGACTGGACCGACGGCGGGTTCCGGCAGTATCTGCTGGCGCTCGGGGGTCTGGACCCGGACCTGGTGCGCGTTTTCCGCTACGGTGTGGCAGAGGACGGCACCTACAACAATCGGGGCGACCTGCGCCAGATCGCATCCCGCCTAGCCGGGGTGGGGCTGAGCGACGCGGAACGCAGCCATTCCAGCGTGGATCAGCTCAGCGCGGACAGCGTGGCTAAGGGCGGCCCTCGGGAGGTGACGCTGATCGCGCACAGCCTCGGCGGCATCATCAGCCGCTACTATCTGAGCCGGCAGGAGCCCGATGAGTTCGGCACGGTCTATGGCGGCAACGTGGGCCGGCTGATCACCATCGGCTCGCCGCATCGCGGGGTGGACCTGCTGCGGCTGACTGCCTTGGCCCCGCGCAACTCGCTGATCTGGCGCTTCATCCGGCTGCTGGAGCGACTGGGGCTGGCCCCCGCGCTGCCGGCTTCCGAGGTGGAAGCGTGGGAGGCGGCCCTTCACGAAAGCGAGCTGGCAGAACGCGGCCGGATCGCGCCCGAAGCCTTGCCCGACAGCCGCGTGCTGCTCACCGACACGCCCATCTACCAACAATTAGCGCCCGACAGCCCGCTGCTGGCCGCGCTGAACCGGCCCGGCACGCTGCCAGGCCAGGTCAGTGCGCACACCATCTACGGCGACATCCGCCTGGGCGTACGGATCACCGCGGCCGGGCTGACGTTAGTTGATAAGGTGGCCAGCTTCGGCGACATGGCCGTGCCGGCCTACAGCGCGCGGGAGATCCCCGGCGCGCCGGCCACGCCCCACCCCTACGTCACCGAGAAACGACTGGAAATGACGTTGAGGTTGGCGCCTGCGGAAACGGGCACGCGCTCACTGGCCGCGTTCCTGCCCGACACCGCGCACGCCAAGCTGCTGTCCAACCCTGCGGTGCATGCGGGGGTGTTGTCGTTGCTGTAACACGATCCTGTAGCACAATCCAGCGGATTGTGCGCTCCCGCAATCCAGCGGATTGCGGCACAAATTCGAGGTCATCATGCGCGCATTTGTCGCCTTTGGCCGGGCAATCGCCTCTTTCTACGCTGAAATGTTCTTCCTGCTGGGCATCAGCCTGCTGTGGTGGGGGACCGGCGGGATCTTCGTGGGGGTGGCCGGGCTCATCGGGTGGATGCTCTTTACCACAGGCGGCCCCTGGTGGTTAGCGCCGCTGGTGGCGATCCCGGCCGGGCCGGCGCTGGCCGCGCTGGCCGTGGTTGCCCGCCGGTGTGCGCGCGATATCCGCGTGGATCGCAGCTTCTACTTCGACGGCTTGCGGGCCTATTGGCGGCAGGGACTCGCCTTGAGCGCTATCGGCATGGTGATGTTGTCCTTGTTCTGCCTCAACTTCCTTTTCTACTTCGGCCAGCCAGCGCTGCTGCTGGTGGCGTTCTCGGCGCTGTGGGCTTACCTGGCCCTGCTCTGGATCGGCGTCCAACTGTACGTCTACCCAATACTCACCGCGCTCGAACAGCCCAAAGTGCTGTTGGCGCTGCGCAACGCCGTATTGGTGGCCGTCGCCAATCCGTTTTATTCAACGTTACTGGTGATCCTGGGGGCGGCCCTGACGGCCCTGAGCGTGCTGCTGGTGATCCTGCTCCCGATCGTCTGGCCGGCGGTGATGGCGCTGCTGGGCGAGCACGGCGTGCGGCTGGTATTGATCCGTGCCGGGGTGTTGAAGGAGGACGAGAAGGCTCCTCCCAGAGGATAAAACGCAATGCGCTGAGATGCTTGACTGACGGCACACCGCAGCACGCCTTGAACGGCAGAGCCGTTCAGCATGACAGGAAAGCTACGCACAATCACACAAAGATCTTTGTGATCTCATCCACGGCAAACATGGGCCACGGCACCATCTGACCGTCCCGCCGGGCAACCAGGCCCGCGGCCGATGGCGTCACGCGGCCGATGCGAGCAGCCGGGTAGCCGGCGGCTTGCAGCACGGCTATCAGGCGATCGGCCTCCACTTCCGGCGCCACCACGATCACCGCGCCCGAAGCAATGGTACCCAACGGGTCCAGGCCGAATTCACGGCACAGCGCCGCGCTCTCCGGCGGCACCGGTATGGCGTCCAGGTCAATCGCCAGCCCCACCCCCGCGCCGCGCGCCACCTCGAGCAGCCCGGTCAGCACGCCGCCCTCGGTGGGATCGTGCATCGCATGGATCGCGGCGGTCTCGGCGGCCAGCAGCGCCGGCGCAACGACGCTGATCCCCGGCTCGTGCAGGAAGCGCTGCGCGTCTGCAATGAATTTCCAGCTATAGCCGCGGCGCCGGAGCTCCGCCTCGCGCTCCAGTGCGATCAGCGCCGTGCCCTCGATGGGCGCCGGCTTCACCAGCAGCACCGCATCACCCGGCTGCGCGCCGGCCGTCAGGATCAGCCGGTCGCGCGCCACCTCGCCCAGCATCGTGCCGCAGACGATGGGCCGGTTCAGGTCAACAGTGACCTCGGTGTGCCCGCCGGCCAGGCTGACGCCCAGGACCGCGCACGCCTCGGTGATCTCCGCGAAGATGCGCTCGGCCAGCTCGCCGGTCGCCTGGCCGGCGGGCAGCAGCACCGTCGCCATGAACCAGCGCGGCCGCGCACCCATCACCGCGATGTCGTTGGCGTTCACGTTCACGGCGTACCAGCCGATCTCGGCCGTGGCGAAGGTGATGGGGTCAGTTTTGACCACCAGGCAGCGGTCGCCGAAGTCTATCACCGCCGCGTCTTCCCCGGCCCGCGGGCCGACGAGAAGGCGCGGGTCGTCCGTCTTGATACGTGCCAGGAGCTTTTCCAGGAGCGGCATGGGCAGCTTGCCGGCGGGTAAGGGGGCGATGCCATCAGTCATGATGCCTCGATACAACGTCATTCTGAGGGCCGCAGCCCGAAGAATCTGCGACCAGGGCTATCATAGTCCAGCCGCCGCCGGCTGTCAATGCTGCTTCCGCGAAATGGCGTGTTCGGGTATAATCAACGTAACGCGGGATTTATCCCGCAACCTAACATTCGCGCTGAACACGCAAATGTTCCAGAGTCATACGATAGGGCCGCAGGAGGCAAGAGCTTGAAATCATGGTTCGAGAACCGCTATGGCTGGACCTCGGACGAGTTTTACCCTCGTTTTGAGCGCGGCGAGCTTGGCGATGCAATGGACTTCGTCGAATGGTCGGCGACCGTTGAGATGATCCGGAATCTGCGCGGCAGGCTTGCGTCCATCGGTAATTAGAAAACACCTTGAGAAGGAACCACATCAGCATGTCTAACCTTACACCAAACCCCGGACGCGGGCAGTCGGTCACCCGCCTATCACCTGCCATGATCGCGCTGGCAGCCGTGCTGATCGCGCTGACCGTCGTCATGACCAAGGTCGTCCAGATCCCGATCCCGGCCTCGCAGGGCTATTGGAACCTGTCGGACGCGGCCACCGCGTTTGCGGCGTTCGCGTTTGGGCCGTGGGTAGGGTTCGTGGCCGGCGGCATCGGCACGGCCATCGCCGATCTACTCAGCGGCCCGTATGCCGTGTGGGCGCCCATCAGCCTGCTGGCCCACGGCCTGCAAGGCGCGGCCATCGGCCTGGCCGCGCGGCGCTGGCGCACCGTGCCGGGCCTGGTCGCCGCGTTCGCGCTGGGTGCAGTGGTGATGATCGCCGGCTACCTGGCCGGCGGTGCGATCCTGAAGGGCGCGCCGGCCGCGCTGGCCGAAGTGCCGTTCAACGCGCTGCAGGCGCTGGTGGGCGGCGCGGTGGGCATCCCGCTCTACCTGGCCGTACGCGCGGCCTATCCGCCCATCGAGCGTCTGGGCCGCCGGCAGACCTGGACCGAGGAGTAACGCCCGCCGTGCCGCCGCCCGCGCCGCCGATGATCCAGATCGAGGGGCTCACCTTCGCCTACACGGGCCAGCCGCCGCTGTTCCGCGACTTTTCGTGGTCGGCCGCGGCGGGCGAGGCTTGGGCCGTAATCGGGTCGTCGGGTTGCGGCAAGAGCACGCTGCTCTATCTGGTTGCCGGGCTGCGCCAACCCCAAGCGGGCCACCTGCTAGTGGCCGGTCAACCGGCGCCGCGGCCGCGGGCCAGCACCAGCCTGGTACTGCAAGAGTACGGTCTGCTGCCATGGGCCACTGTCTGGGAGAACGTGGCGCTGGTGATGCGCATGGGCCGCTTCTACCGGAGCAAGACTGGGCCGGCCGACGCCCCGCGGCCCTATCCGCGGCCCGATATCACACCTGACCAGGTGGACTACTGGCTGGAACGCCTGGGCATCGCCGCGCTGCGCGACAAGTATCCAAACCAGATCAGCGGCGGGCAGCGCCAGCGGGCCGCCATCGCGCGCAGCCTGCTGCAGGGTCCCGACCTGCTGCTGATGGATGAGCCGTTCTCGTCGCTGGACGCGCTCACGCGCGAGGACTTACAGCAGCTCACCGTGGTGCTGCGCCAGGAAACCGGCCTCACCACGGTGGTGGTGACGCACATCATCGAGGAGGCGGTCTTTCTGGGGCAGCGGATCCTGGTCTTGGGCCGCGCGCCGAACACGGCGGCCCGGGTCATCGAAAACCCGGAGGCTGGCACAGCAACCTATCGCGGCCAACCCGCGTATTGGCAGCGCGTGAGTGAGTTGCGCGCGGCGCTGGAGGAGAAATAGATGCGGCGTCGTGATCTGATCCTTGCGTCTCTAGCCCTGCTGCTGGCCTGGCAGCTCTTGAGCTGGGCGTTGCGCGTCGAGGTGTTACCCGGCCCGTGGGCCGTGCTGGCCGCGTTTGCGGCCGCAGTGTTCGCGCCCCAGGGCCTGGCCTGGCACTTCCTGGTGAGCCTCTGGCGCGTGGGGATCAGCATCGTGATCGCAATGGTCCTGGCCGTGCCGGCAGGGCTGGTGATGGGGCAAAGCCGGCTGCTGAACCGTGTCTTTTCGCCCCTGGTCTATATCGTCTACCCGATCCCCAAGATCGTCTTTCTGCCGGTGGTTTTGTTGCTCTTCGGTATCGGGGACATGGGCAAGATATTCCTGATCGTGCTGATCCTGTTCTTTCAGATCGTGGTGGTCGTGCGGGATCAGGCCGCCGCGCTGCGGCCGGAGCTGCTCTACTCGGTGCGCTCGCTGGGCGCGGGGCGCCGCGCACTGTTCCGGTTCGTCTATCTGCCGGCCACGGTGCCCGCGGCGTTGACGGCCCTGCGCGTCAGCGTCGGCATCGCAATCGCGGTGTTGTTTTTCGCGGAGACGTTCGCCACAACCGCCGGGCTGGGCTACTACATCATGGCGAGCTGGGGCCGGCTGGCCTATCCCCAGATGTACGCCGGCGTGATCGCGCTGAGCCTGTTGGGCCTGCTGTTCTATTTCGTGATTGACTTCGCGGAGCGCCGCCTGGCACCGTGGCTGTTTGTTTCGTGAGGAAGAGCCATTTGACCGACAAATCCGACACCTCAGTACTTCCAACGCTCACCGAGAAGCGCTCGTATGTGCGCAGCATGTTCACGGCCATCGCGCCGCGCTATGACCTGATGAACCGGCTGATGACGTTGGGCCGTGACCAGGTCTGGCGGCGCACGGTGATCCGCCTGTGCAACCTGCCCCCTGGCGGCCGATTGCTGGACGTCGCCACCGGCACGGGCGACATCGCCTACGAGGCGCTGCGCCTGGATCCGGCCGCGCGGCCCGTGGGGGTGGATTTGACCCGCGAGATGATGGCCTACGGCCAGGACAAGCGGCCGGGTCTCAGCTTTCCCTTTGTCGAGGGGGATGCGCTGGCGCTGCCGTTCGACGACGACACCTTCGACGCGGCCTGCTCCGGGTTCATGATGCGCAACGTGGTGGATATCCACGCCGCGTTCGCCGAGCAAGCGCGCGTGGTCAAGCCGGGCGGCCGCGTGGTCTGCCTGGAGATCACGCTGCCCCGCACGCCGGTCTTCGGCCGGCTTTTCCGCTTCTATTTCTTCAAGCTGGTGCCCATTGTGGGCGGGCTGATCAGCGGGCAGCGTTCAGCCTACACCTACCTGCCGCACTCGGCCGTCAACTTCCCGCAGCCGCCCGCGCTGGCGCGCATCATGGCCGGGGCCGGGCTGCGGGATGTGCGCTACCGGCTGGCGATGATGGGCACGGTGGCCATCCATTGGGGGACGAAATGAGACGCCTGATCATCGGCATGTCGGGCGCGTCGGGGCAGATCTACGGCATCCGCCTGCTGGAAATCCTCAAAGATGCGCCGGAGGTCGAGACGCACCTGGTGCTCACCCAGGCCGCGCGCATGACCATCGCGCAGGAGACCGACTATGACCCGCGAGATGTAGAGCGGCTGGCTGACGTGGTTTATCGCCCCGGCGACATCGGCGCGGCCATCGCCAGCGGCTCCTTCGAGACGGCTGGCATGATCGTGGCCCCGTGCAGCATCAAGAGCCTGTCGGCCATCGCGCACAGCTTCGACAGCGACCTGCTCTCCCGCGCGGCCGACGTGCAATTGAAGGAGGGGCGGCCGGTGCTGCTGCTGGTGCGCGAGACGCCGCTGCACCTGGGTCACCTGGAACTGATGGCGCAGGCCGCGCGCATCGGCTGCGTGATCTTCCCGCCTGTCCCCGCGTTCTACAGCCGGCCGCAGACGGTGGACGACATCGTGAACGGGACTGTCGGCCGGGTGTTGGCGCGCATGGGCTTCGAGAATGACCTGTACCACCGTTGGCTTGGCATGCGCGACGCCGCGCGGTGACAGCCGCCAGGACCCCACGGATGTGCGCTGATCCCGAAGTTTCGCAGTGCTCACCTGTGCTGAGGCAGCAAGCAGTCGCCGCCCTTCTTGCCGGGCTGCCTGATTCCTTATCCACCCTATACCGGAGGAAACCATGACCGACAAACTCGCCTTTATCCACGACGATGTGGCCCAACTCAAGGCCAGCAACCTGCTGATCACCCTGCGCACCATGGGCTCGCCCGCGGATGCGTGGATGATCGTGGACGGCAAGAAGGTGCTGAACTTCTGCACCAACAACTACCTGGGGCTGGCAAACCACCCCGCCATGAAAGAGGCCGCCAAGGCCGCGGTCGACACCTGGGGCGTCGGGCCGGCCGCGGTACGCTCCATCGCGGGCACCCAGGCGCTGCACATCGAGCTGGAGCGCCGGCTGGCCGCGTTCAAGGGCGTGGAGGACGCGCTCTATGTGCAAAGCGGCTTCTGCGCCAACCAGGCCGCGCTCCCGCCCCTGGTGGGCAAGGAGGACGTAATCTTCTCGGACCGGCTGAACCACGCGTCCATCATTGACGGCGCACGGCTGAGCGGTGCCAAGATCATCGTCTACGAGCACTGCGACCCGGCCGACCTGGACGCTAAGATCCGGGAGCACCTGCCCAACTACCGCCGCGGCCTCATGGTCACCGACGGCGTGTTCAGCATGGACGGCGACATCGCGCCCCTGGACGAGCTCATGGCCGTAGCCGACCGTTACGGCGTGCTGACTATGGTGGATGACGCGCACGGCGAAGGGGTGTTGGGGCGAGGCGGCCGCGGCATCGTGGATCACTTTGGCCTGCACGGCAAGTTCGACGTGGAGATCGGCACCCTCAGCAAGGCGTTCGGCGTGGTGGGCGGGGTCATCGCGGGCAAGCAGGTCATCGTGGATTACATCCGCCAGAAGGCGCGGCCGTTCCTCTTCTCGTCCGCCGTGACCCCGGCCGACACGGCCGCGTGCCTGGCCGCGGTGGACCTGCTGGAGGGGTCGGAGGACCTGGTGCGGAAGCTGTGGGACAATGCGGCCTACTTTGGGGCCGAGATGCGGCGCCTGGGCTTCGACACCGGCCGGTCGCAGACCCCCATCGTGCCGGTGATGCTGGGGGACGCGGGGCTGGCCAAGCAGTTCAGCCGCGAGCTGTTCGAGGCGGGCGTGTTCGCCATGAGCATCGGCTTCCCCACGGTGCCGCGGGGCATGGCCCGCATCCGCGTGATGAACACCGCCGCCCACAGCCGGGAGGATTTGGACCAGGGCCTGGAAGCATTTGCTGCGGTGGGCCGAAAGCTCGGCGTAATCGGATGATGTGACATTGACGCTGTGTCATGTGTGTGGTAGGATTGTGATAGCAAATAACTTGCGTATGACTCGTTTCTGAAGCATCGGAGGCATAGGATGAGCAACCGTCTTCGTCCGCTCTTGATTATCGGTGTTGTGGTCTTGTTGAGCCTGGCCCTGACAGCGTGCCAGCGCGAGCGGCCGCCGGTCACCCCGGCCGCGACCACCGCAGCGACGCCTGCGCGCAGCACAGTAGCCCCGTCGCCCACACCGCCCATCGCGCTCACCCAGGTGACGCTGCCCGGCGCAACCGGCGCCGAGGGGGCGCAGGCCACCCCCGTCCCGGCCGTGCAAGGCACCCCGGCCGCGCCCACCCCGGTGCCGGTGGTGATCAGCCCCGGCCAGGCAGGCGACACGGCCGGCGGCCAGAACTTCATCTACACGGTGGTCGCCGGTGATTCGCTGGGCGCCATCGCGCAGCGCTTCGGCGTATCGGTGGACGCGCTGGTGCAGCTCAACGGCATCACCGATCCCAACACCCTGATGTTGGGCCAGCAGTTGAAGATTCCCGGCACAGCCCCAGCCACAACGGGCGGCACTGCACCAACGACCACGGGTCAGACCACAACCTACACAGTGGTGGCCGGTGACACGCTGGCTGCTATTGCCCGGCGCTACGGCACAACGGTTGAAGAACTGGCGCGCCTGAACAACATCGCCAACCCGAACATGATCTCCCTCGGCCAGCAGTTGATCGTGCCCGCTGCCGGAGGCGGCGGCACGGAGACGGGCGGCACGAGCACCGGCGAGCGCCAAACCTATTTCGTCCAGAGCGGAGACACGCTGCTCTCCATCGCCCGGCGTTTCGGTGTGACGGTGGCGCAGCTTCAGGCCGCGAACAGCATCGCCGACCCGGATCGGATCTACCCCGGCCAGGAATTGGTGATCCCGTAACGCACCGCAACGCACACAGCCTGACATGAAGCGCCACCCGGCTTCCTCGGGTGGCGCTTTTCTGCCCTTTAAATCCCTTGACAGTCTCCCGACAAAGGACTATACTAGCAGTGTACTGTACTCCCTGTGCTGCGCAGGCACACGCAGGAGCCAGGTATGGAATATAAGGATTATTATAAAACCCTCGGCATTGATAAGACGGCTGACGAAAAAGAGATCAAGAAGGCCTATCGGCGGCTGGCGCGCCAGTTTCATCCTGACATGAACCCTGGCGACAAGGCCGCCGAAGCGCGTTTCAAGGAGATCAACGAGGCCAACGAGGTGCTCAGCGACCCTGAGAAACGCCGCAAATACGACGAGTTGGGCCAAAACTACCAGCGTTGGCAGCAGGCCGGCGGGCAGCCGGGCGGCTTCGACTGGAGCCAGTGGATGGCTGGCGGCCAGCCGGGCGGCGTGCGCGTCGAGTACGGCGATATCAAGGATCTGAACGACCTCTTCGGCGGGTCCGGCTTCTCGGACTTCTTTGACGCCATCTTTGGCGGCGTGGCCGGGCAAGGTGCACGGCGCCGCACAGGGCGTCCCGCTGCGGCAACAACGCAAGATGTCGAGCAAGAGGTCGAGATCACCCTGGAGGAAGCATTCCGCGGGGCTCACCGCCTGATGGAAGTGGACGGCCGCCGGCTGGAGGTCAAGATCCCGGCGGGGGTGAAGACCGGATCCAAGGTGCGCATGGCCGGCGAAGGGCTGCCCGGTGGCCGCAACGGGTCGCGCGGGGACATCTACCTGGTGATCAAGGTGCTGCCGCACCCCACGTTCGAGCGCCGCGGGGATGACCTGCACTGCGAAGCACCGGTGGATATCTTCACCGCGCTCTTGGGCGGCGAGGTGCGGGTCCCGGCCCTGGATGGCCCGGTCGCCCTGCGAGTGCCGCCCGGCTCGCAGGCAGGCCGCACCTTCCGGCTAGCCGGTCAGGGCATGCCCAGGCTTAAAGCCGAGGGCCGCGGCGACCTTTACGCGAAGCTGCGGCTCACACTGCCCGAAAAACTCTCCGACGAGGAAGTACGCCTGGTGCGCGAATGGGCCAGGCTGCGGGGCGTGGCTGCTGTTTGAATCACGCCGGCACATTACCAACCGAACAGCGAGCGACCGGCGGTTGCGCCGGCCTATATCGGGCGCCAACCTGGCGCCCTACTGCACCACAGAGGAGCGTCGCCGATGATGCAAGAACATGATCTGCAGGAATTGGCCGAACTGGTCAGTGAGGAGGCTCCGATCTTGAGCCTGTACCTCAACATGGAGCGGCACAGCCGCTCGCCGGAAAGTCACAAGCTGACGCTGCGGGGCCTGTTGGCCCAAGGCGCGACATTGGGCGCAGCGGCAGCGGACATCGAGCGCTGCGAGCGCTTTTTCGAGCACGAGTACGACCGCCAGGGTCGCAGTGTGGCCTGCTTCAGTTGCCAGGCGCGCAAGTTCTGGCGCGCGTACCCTCTGCTGGCGCCGGTGCAGAGTGTGGTCTTTGTGGGGCGCCGGCCCTTCGTCAAACTGCTCAGCGACCTCTGGGACAACTACGATCGCTTTGCGGTGCTGATGGCCGACCGCGAGGGCGCGCGGGCGTTCGTGTATCATCTGGGCGCCCTGGTAGACACCGCCGGCACCTTGGGCGCCGAGGTCAGGCGTCACAAGCAGGGCGGCTGGGCAGCCCAAAAGCTGCAACGCTACGAAGATCAAGAGGCCCGCCACAACCTCAAGGACGCGGCGGAGTGGGCCAACACCTATCTGACCGGACACAAAGTGACCCGTGTGGTGTTGTCCGGCACCGACGAAAACCTGGCTGAGTTTCGCGCACTGCTGCCGCGCCCGCTGCTCGACAAGGTCGTCGGGCAGATCGCCCTGGATATGACCGCGACGCCGGCCGATGCCTGGGAGCGCGCGTTCGAGGTCGCTCAAACAGCGCAGCATCAGTCCGAAGCCGCGCTCTTGGAAGAGGTGATCACGCTGGCGCACAAGGGTGGCGCCGGCGCGATCGGCCTGACCGACACGTTGGCGGCCTTGCAGCAGGGCCGCGTGCATCAACTGCTGCTCGACTCGGATCTGCATGTGCCGGGCCAGCAATGCACCAACTGCTGCGCTGTGATCTTGGAGGCGCTGCCGGCCTGCCCCTATTGCAGCGGCACGCTGGCCTCCTCGGCCGATGTGGTGAACCTGGCCGTGCATCAAGCCCTCGATGCGGGGATCAAGGTTTCGGCCCTGGCGCATAACGATCGCCTGGCCGAGATCGGCGGGATCGCTGCAGTGTTGCGCTACTGAGTGTTTGCGTTGTGTTAGAGTTTGAAGCTTTGGAGCGGCTCATACGCGGGCGTTAACACGACCGTGCTACAATGCCGGTTGAATAGCCGATTTCTCAGCCAGTTACCCCGCAACCCACAGCTGCGCGCTGCGCTGTCATCGGTGCACCGCTATGTTGTGGGTTGCTGTGTTTATGAGGTAGTCACATGCGGTTTGATCGTTTTACGGAACGCGCCCAAGATGCCGCCATGCGCGCTTACGAGATCATGCAGCGGCACGGACAGAGCCAGGTGGATGTCGAGCACCTGTTCCTGGCGCTGTTGGAACAGCCCAAGGGCCTGATCGCCGAGCTGTTGGAGCGCATGGGCGCGCCCGTCGAGATCATGAAAGAACGCCTGACCGACAACCTGCAGCGCACCCCCCGCGCGCCCGGCCCGCCCATGTACCAGCAGGCGGTGGCCCAGGTCTTCATCACCCCGCGGCTGAAGCGGGCCATTGACCAGGCAACCGACGAGGCGCGCCAGCTGGGCGATGAATACATCTCCACCGAGCATCTGTTGTTGAGCATCCTCAGCGAACGCGGCGGCTTCTCCGCGGGCCTGCTGCGCGAGGCGCGCATCACGCGCGACATGGTATTGGCAGCCATCAAGGAAGGCCGCGGCGGCCAGAAATCCAACAGCCCCCAGGCCGAAAGCCGCTACCGCACCCTGGAGAAGTACGCGCGCGACCTGACCGCGCTGGCCCGCGAGGACAAGCTCGACCCAGTCATCGGCCGCGACGCCGAGATCCTGCGGGTGATCCAGGTGCTGAGCCGGCGCACCAAGAACAACCCCGTGCTGATCGGCGAGGCCGGCGTGGGCAAGACCGCCATCGTCGAGGGCCTGGCGCAGAAGATCGTGCAGGAGGACGTGCCCGAAAGCCTGATCGGCAAGCGGCTGATGAGCCTGGACTTGGGTGCGATGATCGCCGGCACCCGTTTCCGCGGCGAGTTCGAGGAGCGGTTGAAAGGCACCATCGAGGAGGTGCAGCGGGCCGAGGGCGAGGTCATCCTCTTCATTGACGAGCTGCACACCGTCGTGGGCGCGGGCGCGGCCCAGGGCGCGGTGGACGCCAGCAACATGCTGAAACCGGCCCTGGCCCGCGGCGAGCTGCGCTGCGTGGGCGCCACCACGCTGGACGAGTATCGCAAGCACATCGAGAAGGACAGCGCGCTGGAACGCCGGTTCGCGCCCATCTACGTGGACGAGCCCTCGGTCGAAGATGCCATCGAGATCCTGCGGGGGGTGCGCGACCGCTACGAGAAGCACCACGGGATCGCGTTCACCGACGAGGCGCTGGTGGCCTCGGTCAAGCTCTCACACCGCTACGTCACCGACCGACGGCTGCCCGACAAAGCCATTGACCTGATGGACGAGGCCGGCGCGGGGCTGCGCGTGGCCCTCTTCACCATGCCCGAGCCGTTGAAGGCCGTCAAAAAGCGGCTGACTTCGCTGAAAGCGGAAGAGGACAAAGCGTACGCGGAAAACAACTTCGCCGAGGCCGCGGTGCTGAAGAGCGACCGCCTGAAGCTGGCCGGCCAGTACGAGGCAGACCACACCAGTTGGAAGCAGACCACCGGCCTGGACGAGGTCGTCGAGGCCTCCGATATCGCGGGGGTGGTGGCGCGCTGGACCGGCATCCCGGTGAACACCATGCTGGAAGGCGAGACCGCCAAGCTGCTGCGCATGGAAGAGGAGTTGCACCGCCGCGTGGTGGGCCAGGAGGAGGCGATCCAGGCCGTGGCCGACGCGCTGCGCCGCGCCCGCAGCGGCCTCAAGAACCCGCGGCGGCCCATCGGCAGCTTCATCTTCCTGGGCTCCAGCGGCGTGGGCAAGACCGAGCTGGCCAAGGCGCTGGCCGAGTTCCTGTTCGACGACGAGGACGCGCTGGTGCGCATTGACATGAGCGAGTACCAGGAGCGCCACACGATCAGCCGGCTGTTCGGCGCGCCGCCCGGCTACGTGGGCTACGACGAGGGCGGACAGCTCACCGAGGCCGTGCGCCGCCGCCCCTACCGGGTGATCCTCTTCGATGAGATCGAGAAAGCGCACCCCGAAGTGTGGAACGCCCTGCTGCAGATCCTGGAAGACGGCCGCCTGACCGACGGCCAGGGGCGCCTGGTGGACTTCCGCAACACCGTGCTGATCATGACCTCCAACATCGGCACCAGCTTCGTGAAATCGGGCGGCACCCTGGGCTTCTTGAAACAGGACGGGTTGAGCGCGCAGGAACGGCAGTTGCGCGAGAACATCGAGAGCGACCTCAAACGCACCTTCCGGCCCGAGTTCCTGAACCGCATCGACGAGATCATCATCTTCCACGGGCTGACGCAGGAGCACGTGCGGCGGATCGTGGACCTGCAGATGAAGGAGATCGCCGGCCGCCTGGCCGAGCACGGCCTCAGCATCGAGCTGACCGACGGCGCCCGCAACTGGCTGGCCCGCGAGGGCTACGACCCGCAGTTCGGCGCGCGGCCCGTGCGGCGGACGCTGGAGCGCCATGTGGAGAACCCGCTGTCGAGGCGCCTGCTGGCCGGCGGGTTCAGCGCGGGCAGCACGGTGATCGTGGATGTGGCCGAGGATTCGGACGGCGGCACACACCTGGCCTTCAGCGAGCGCGTGCCCGAGCCCATCGCCGTGGAGCTGCCGCTGGGGCAGGTGGCCGGGTGAACCGAACGAACTGGGTCACCTAGAGACCCGGTCTTCCCAATCCGGAAGCGAGGCTTCAGCCGGTTGCTCTGCACGATGAAGTTGACCTGTTGAAGCCTCGACTCCAGAATACCACCCAAACAGCATCGCACAGGAGACTCACATGGCACAGCCTGCCCAACCCGCCGCGCAGATCAACATTGAACTACCCGCCGACCTGGAAGCCATCTACAGCAACTTCGCCATCATCAACCACTCCCCCTCGGAGATCGTCATAGACTTCGCGCGGCTGATGCCCGGTGTGCCCAAGGCCAAGGTCCATGCGCGCGTGTTGTTGACGCCGCTCAACGCCAAGCTGCTGCTGAAGGCGCTGCAGGATAACCTGGCCAAGTACGAAGAAAAGTTCGGCGAGGTGCGCCTGCCCAGCGACGCCGGCTTCGAAGCGCCGGACCGCGCGATCGGCTTCAAGCACTGAGTGTTAGGTTCGACGTAACTTGAGAATAGAATGGAGGTTTTTGGGCCCAAAAGAGGCTTCTGACCAGGGTAGGATTAGCGGTAGGGGCTGTGTCAGCTATACTCAGTCCGCCGTAATCCTGGAATGCGGTTTTTTCGTCCGGCATAACCCTGGAAAGGAGTTAATCTATGGCCTTCAAACGCAAACCTCCGGCGGACGATGTTCGTCGTGTCGTCAGCATGGGTGGCAACTTTCGCGGGGTCACGACCAACAAACAAGGCCACCTGGTCCAGTTTGAGTCGGAGCAAGAGCGCAAGCTAGTGTTGCTCCTGGAACGTGACCCCACCGTCGCTGACTTCAGAAGCCAGCCTGAGCGGCTTAGCTTCTGCGATACCGCGGGGTGTCAGCATAGCTACACCCCTGACTTCAAAGTCTGGCGCATCGATGGCGCCATTGAGCTGCACGAGGTCACGTTGGTTACGCGTCTTGCCGAGCGCGCCACCCTGCAACAGCGATCCGCGGCAGCCCAGACCATCTGCCAAGCGCGCGGTTGGCGGTATGTGGTGCATACTGACCACACACTGCCGTCCGGCTACGAGTACGCCAACCTTGACTTCTTGGCAGCCTTTCGGGCTACCACGTATGCCGCAGCCGAGAGCGTGCGTTGGTGGCAACAGCAGCTACACAACCAGTCCGCCGTGCATCCACAGACCGTGTTGGCGCAGGCGGATGCGCATCTTGCCCTGCCCCTGCTCCTCAACAGCCTGTATCATCAACTCTGGCATGGCATCGTGCAGACGGATTGGCAGCAGCCTTTCATCTGGCACGGCGCTTTTCACCCTGCGGCGCGCATCTGGTTGCCCTCGCCGACCACAGACGCTGCCTCAGTTGTAACCCAACTGGCCGCAGTGTCGGCACAGGCGGTGCAGCTATGAAGATGCGTCTGCCGCTGACTGCCGCGGAGGTTCTGCAAGCGGGACACTGGTTTCGGCGTGAGGATCGCCTGTATGAGATCGTGGCCTGGGATGCCAAAGATCCGTTACGTGTCGTAGCGCGCGCTGCCGACACCCCCACTGAGCAGATCTTCCTGCTGACCGAGTTGTTTGCGCCTACCCCACTGACACGCTTTGCCGCTGCGCGTACCGAGTTGGCTGACACACCGCCCGGCGCAACCCAGCCGCCGGCCTCCGCCGCGGATGCCGCCAGCCTACCTGAGCATCTGTTGCGACGCGCCGACCACGTCATCGCGATTGTCGAAGCCGTCCAGGCCGCGATCGCGCGGTTGCGCCAACGTCAGCAGGTAGCGGCCAAGATCACCTCGCTCACCGAGATGACGCGCCAGGCCTGCCAGGCCTTGCCTACGCCCGTCTCCATCAGCAGCTACTATCGCTACCGGGAGTTGTACGAGGCGCATCACGGCGACCGCGCCTTACTGGCAGCTGCGCTACACCGTGACACCTTTGGTAAAACGCGGCTCAATGCGAGTGCCCAACACTTCATCAACACGATCATCCGGCGTTTCTACCGCAGCAACCCGCCGTTGCGCGCTGAGACAGTCTATGGGATCGCCCAACAACTGTGGGAGCATAATCGGCACTGGTGGCTCAATCCCGAGCAGACCAGGGCGGCAGGCAGCGCAGAACTTGTCGAGCGTTTGCTCGCAGGGCGGCAGGCCATCGATGACTTGTTGGCGGATCCGCAGCAGGCTCCACTCCTGACCCAAATCCAACTCCCGTCGCGCACCTGGTTCTATGGTTACGTCAGTTGGTTCAGTGCGCAGCCAGGTGAGGGCGCCCAGGCTTACATTGCCCGGCATGGCCGTGCCGACTGGGAGGCCAACTTCCAACTCTTCGACCGTTTTGCCCAGACCGCAACACTGCCTTTGCAGTATGTCTTTGCCGATCACTACAAGCTGGATGTCCTGCATGTGGACGATGAGTTCCGTGAGGTTTTGGGGCGCCTCTGGCTGACTCTGCTCATTGACGCTTACTCGCGGGCGGTGCTGGGGATCTTCTTGTCCTATGAGGCGCCCAATATTGAGAGCATCCAAGGCGCTTTGCGCCATGCTATCTGGCCTAAGACGGATCTGGCTGCTTTCGGCATTGACCTGCCCTGGCTCTGCTATGGCATCCCCCAGCGTCTCTTCCTCGACAACGCCTGGGCCCATCAGAGCCAGTCGCTCGAAACTCTGGTCAAGGCTCTGGCCGGTGGCGGCTGCTACACCCAGATGGAACTGGTCTTCCGGCCCTCTTACCAGGCCCGCTATGGCGGGCTGGTTGAGCGCATCTTCGGCAATCTCTCCGGCCAGCTACGAGAGCGTTTGCCGGGCGCGCTCCTGCGCCCAGACCAGCGGCACTGGCACAACTCCAGCCAGGGCGCGTGCCTGCTCTATCGCGACGTCGTACGCATCGTTCACCAATTGGTAGTCGACTATCTGCACACTCCGCACCGCGAACTAGGTGGCCTGACGCCGCACGAGCAATGGCTGGCTGGCCTACAACTCATGACCCCGGTGCCGCCCCCCTGCACGCCCCATCTGGCCCGCTGCTTTAGGGCAATCGCGTCTTATTTGAACAGCGTTGCCAGTACCGTACGCATGTAGTCC
>CAZKEF010000055.1:0-32846 GCA_964551735.1 uncultured Anaerolineales bacterium | reverse complement strand
ACGCCGCTCTCGTTGCTCTATTGCCCGGCGGTGTCTTCCACCGGCGTCATCAGGATGTTCACCGGGGCATCTTCCGACGGATTTGCCAAAACGTAGGATTGGCTGTCGGTCTGCAACAGGGTGACGCGTCCCAGCGCCGCCACGAACTTCTCACCCAGGCCGTCATCCGTGCAGAGGGCCAGGGTGGCCGCGCCGGGGGTGATGGTGATGGCGCCCGCGCTGCCCAAGCTGTACTCGGCGTTGACCTGGTTGCAGTCGGCCTTGATGGACAGGGCGCCATCCTCCCCGAAGGTGATGGTGTAGCTCTCTGGGTTTGTGGGATTGACCTGGGCCAAGTTGCCGTCTTCCCCTGTGGCCTGCAGGGTCATGAGTTGCAGGGTTGTGCCCGGCAGTCGTTCGGCTAACAGCCTGGCGGCTTCCTCGCCCACGGCCACAATCGCGGCCTCCAACACCACATCCCTGCCTTCCTGCTTCGCCAGCTCGTTCTCCAGGCTGATGGGCACGCGCGTATCCAGGGTCACGCCCTTGGCCTCCAGGTTGAGTTCGTCAGTGCCGGCAAAGAAGGTGCGGCCCTTGGTGAAGTGGAAAGTGAAGCCCCCGGGCATGGCGGCCTGTTCCAGGTAGCCGCCGGCCCCTTCGGTGCCGTGCTCGCCGACGACGACGGCCCGCCCCTGGCGCTGCAAGAACTGAGGCAGGTACTCCGCGGCGCTGGCCGAGCCCTCGCCCACCAGCACCGCCACTGCGCCGGTGAAGGTTAGTTCGGGTCTGGGTGAGCTCAAGGTGTGGTCGCTGGCGAACTCCTTCACCAGGTCGCCGGCTTTCTCGTCGTAGGTGTAGTTGTCGATCCAGTGATACTTCGCCGGAGCGTCGGCAGTGAAGAGGTAGGAGGCCAGGGTGTACAGCAGATCCGTAGCGCCGCCGCCGTTGTGGCGCATGTCAATGATGATGCCGGTTGCGCCACTGGCCTTTGCCAGGAATTTCTCCCAGATGGCAAGCTTGTAGATCGGGTCGTGGAACATCTCCCACTGCACGTACCAGATGCCACCCCCCAGATCCTTGAAGCTGATATCGGCATCGTCCACGGCCGGCTTGGGTGCGCTGACGGTCCCGTCTTCCACTGCCGTCACCGTGGCGCTCTGCACATCGCTGGCGGGTGCAGAGATACTGCGCTTGGGCTGGCGGAACTCGATGGTGGTCTCGGCGCCGACGGGGAAGGCCAGGGCTTTTTTCATCTGTTGCAAGCGGATGACCTCAGGATTGCCCGCGCTCTCTGTGATGGGCAACGTGTCGATGCGGTCGCTGATGGCCACGCCGTCCACGCTCACGATTTCCGTGCCTGCCTGCCAGCCGGCCTTCGCCCCTGGCCCTTCCGGATCCAGATAGGTCACCACCACCCGGCCGTCGCTGAGCTCCTTGACCTCCACGCCCAGCCCGCCGCCAAAAGCCTGCTCGATCGGTTCCGCGGCTGCTAACTTGCCCTCGAGAGTACCGCCGCTCAAGTAGACGTGCGCATCCCTGATGGAAAGCGCCAGGTCGTTCATGGCAGCAAAGTAGGCGGCAAAGTCGCCAGCCTTATCGGCTGCCTCGACCCGGGGCAGATACTCCTGGCGGATCTCTTCCCAGTCCAGCTTCCGCAGGTCGGTGTAGGAGTAGCGCACCGCCAGCAGGTCGATCAGGGAATTGAAACTCTCCAGGATGCCCTGGTCGGAGAAGTTCGGCGAGGCGTAGGCCGCGGATTCAAGGATGTTCACGGTCGCTTCACGGCTGCGGTCGAAGCTCACCTGGCCGTCCTCGCCCAGGGTGACCAGGGTCCAGCCGGCCGGCAAGCCCACGGCCGGATCATCGGCGGTGAAGTAGATGCCATCCTCGCCAGCGCTACTGGGGAAGCCCTGGGCGTCGTCGGGGGCATAGACCAGGAAGGCGCCTTGGCGGATGTCGCCGGTCTGGGGATCGCCCAGGTAGGAGCCAAACCCTGCTTGCTCGATCGGCCCCAGGTAGGAGTCGCCGACGAGATTTGTGCCGAGGATGGGGGCAAAGATCTGGACGCCGGCATCCTTTTCGCTGTCGTTGTCCACGTCGACGCTGGCGCCGGTCGGCTGCACCGGCAGGTTCACCTGATAAGCGGTGGGCGCCGGGGCCAGGGGGCGGGTGAGGAAGCCCATGATCTGGCCGCTGCGGGGCACCCACTCGGTGTAGTTGCGCTGGATATCCCCGGAGATGTCCTTCAACATGGCCACCGGCTCCAGGTAATGGGTGGCGATGGCGGCAGCGGTATAGGCCCACTCGCCGGTCACCACCACCGGGCCGCCTTCGTCGTTGGCGATGTCGGCCGCCGGCATGGACGGTGTGGGTGTAGGTGCAGCCACCGTTGGCGCCACCTGTGGCTGCGATGTCGTGGCGATTGGCGTCTGCAGAGCGCACGCCGCCAGCAGCAGCGAGGCGACGATCGTGAGCAGTACAGGATATGTTTTCACTTCAGAATCTCCATGCGATGCGTTGAATTCACCTGGCCGGCGCAGCGGCCGGATGCGCCACCAGCACCAACCGGTGCGTGTTCGTGTACCACGGATAGCACGTCACCAGCGTCAGGCGTTCGTCGCCGAACTGGCCGAGCCAGGCCGCGTTCGCGGTGCGCTGCGCCTTGGTTGCCCACAGGTCCGGCAGGATCACGCGCTCGGTCACGGTGTACTTGATCTCCCGGCCGTTGATCGTGACCGCGATGACGTCGCCGATCTTGACCTTATGCAGATTGCGAAATACGCCGCTGCCGAGCGACGCGTTGTGTCCCGACAAGACCGCGTTGCCGGGGCTGCCCGGCATGGCCGAGGTCCGATACCAGCCGACCGCATCATCCACCGTTTCCCATTCGAGCTTCCGGTTGTTGAACTGGAAGCCCACGGGCGTCACCACCGACTCGAGGCCGATGGCCGGGATCGTGATCTCCGTGGGCCCGGAGTCCGGCGCCTGCCCCGGCCCGCTTTCCGAGGCGCGCACGGCCTGGCCTGCGAGCAGAACCAGGGCCAGCAGGGCCAGGGCAAACGCTGAAAGCAGCGGCCGCATCTTCACGCCGCGTTCGCCGCACGGTGGCGCAGGCGGCCCATTCCCAAGGTTCCCAAGCCTAACCCGGCCAACGCCACCAGGGCGAGACCCGCGGGCGGCAGCAGGGCGCCGGTGGCTGGCGGCTGCGTCACGGGCGCCGGATCGGTGGGGAACACCAGCATGTTCTGCTGGTCGCCCGTGGCCTCATCGCGGCTGACGGTGCCGTAGGAGACCACGAATCGCTGCGCGGCCTGGCTGACATTGGTGATCGTCAGCGTGCCGTTGCCGTAGAAGGACCCCTTCTCAGGGGCGATGTTCACGAAACCGGTGACGACCGCCTCCAGGCTGCCATCGGCCAGCTTGTCCGCCATGTGCGGCACGCCCGCCACCACATCGGCCGGCTGTACGCCGCTGTTGGCGTAGGCGATGATTTGGTCGGCCAGCGTGTAATCCTGGCCGTTCAGGCGAGTGCCATCGGACAGGAACCAGATGGCCTTTTCCACATCGTAGGCGTTGGCGTCAATGTACTTGTTGGCCAGGGCATAGATCGCGGCGTTGCGCAGCGGATCTGCGGCCAGCTCAACCGGTTTCAGCTCGGCGCCGGGGAACGGCAGCCCGTAGTTCAGGCAGAACCCGTATACCTTGATCTCGGTCTTTGCGCCGGGCTCCAGCGTGACGATATGCGGGCCGATGGCGATGGCCGTGCTGCGCTCCTGAGCCAGGGCTGGCAGCGGCAGGACGGACAACAGCAGCGCCAGCACGATGATCACGAGACCTGCGGTTCGCCGTGCTGACGGGCGGATGACGTCTGTTGTTGACATGGTATGTGCTCCTTTGTGCTTGATGATTCGTGGCATCATCGGGCGCCTGCCTGCTTCCCGGCAGGCATCGTCGTTCCGCCACCTGCGCTGGCTGCTATCTGAACATGCTTCGCGATGTGAAGTAGTGGGTCGTTTGGTTCGACTTCTGCCATTATTAGAATGTCATGCTGAGTTCCCCAAGCCGCGAGCGGCATGCGCCCCGGCAAGGAACTCCCAATTGTCACCCTGAGCGGGTTTACAACTCAACATCCAGATGCACGCAAAGCCAGCGAAGGGTCTCGTGATGGCCGGGCGAGAACCTGTCCTGAGCGCAGCGAACGGATGCTTCGCTAGGGTCTCGCCGTCACCCGTGTTGGCTCGTTAACCCGCTGCCTAGAAACTCCCGGGACGAGATCCTTCGCTGGGGGCTCGCCGTAACTGGCTCTGAGTGGTTAACCCGCTCAGGGTGACAGCTAATGGCAACAGACACACCAAGTGACCCACTAGCGTCGCAGCAGCTTGACGACGACCAACAGGACGACGGCGCCTGCCGCAGCGGTCAGGATGCTGACCACGTTAATGCCGGACATCATGTTCTGGCCCAGCAGCAGTTGCGACAGGAATCCGCCCAGGAAGCCGCCGACCACGCCCACGATCAGGTTCGTGATCAGGCCGCCGCTCGATTTCACGATCAGCGAGGCGATGAAGCCTGCGATCAGGCCAACAACTAGTGTAGCTACGATACCCATATGTATCCTCCTTGAGAACGATTCGATTGAGACGTGCGTGTCTGGATGACTACACCCCTTCGAACAGGTTTCCCGCAGCCAGGATCACAAAGCCGATCACGACCAACCAGAACGAGATCCCGGAAAGGACGGGTATCTTGATGAAGTTGGCCAGCACGCCGAGAAGCGCTACCAGGACTGCGATCCAAAAGGTGAGATGTTTGGGTGCACTGAGTTTCATTGATTTCCTCCTGCTGAATGGTTAGGATGACCGGTTAGGCGCGGACGATTCCGCTGACGATCAGGGCCACAAGCCAGCCGACCAGGCCGATGGCAATGGCAGCCACCAGCGCGCCGCCGAAGCCTTTGACCCGCAGGCCGCGCACGAGGCTGCCGCTGATCATCAGCACGATCGCAGCGATGACCAGGTTGATGATGGCGGCCAGTATACCGGTGCCGACGGAGATGCCGAGCACGCCGAGGAGCCAGGTGATGATGTTGGAAACCACGGCGATGATGATGGCGGCGACGAAGGCCGCACCGAAGCCGCTGACCTCCAGGCCCAGGCCCAGCTTGCCGACGATCCAGATCACGAAGCCTGAGACCAGGGCTCCAAGCAGGATTCCGATGATGAGACCGACGATGTTCATGTTTTTCTCCTTTAGGTAGATTGTGTAAGTCCTCAGGACTCTATGATAGACCCGATCCGGCTGGCAACTGATGGCCGGTTCGGGCAGTCCAGGCTTGCGTTGTCCACGTGCCGCCAAAAGTATGTTACATCAGCAACGCGCCCCGTGCGTTGACGCTGTCGCAGAACCATGATGCCCCCGCAGTAAGGACATCGGCTCCGCCCCGGCGCATCTTTCCTGGCTCTGATGGGGGCGCCGGTTTCATCAACTGCGTACCTCATACCGGCGCCCCTTCTCTTGTTTGCAGGTCCCGATCAGTCGGCCGGGGCGAAGGCCAACGTGCCGCCGTCGGCCAGCAAGTCAATAAACAGCTTGCCGTCCCGGAAGAAGTAGCGCGCGGCAAAGCCCAAGTACTTCACGAACTGCTCGCTGCGCGAGTTGCCCGGGCAGAGGGCCAGGGTGGCTGGCCCGACCGCGATCGCTAGGCTGCCCTGGTCCGTCTTGTAGCTGCCCTGGGCCAGGTTGCAGTCGGCGACGATGGCCACCGTGCCGTCGGCGTTGAAGGTCAGCTGGTAGCTTTCCGGCGCGGCCACGTCGAACTGTTCGGTCGCGCCGGCAAACGAGACCCACTGCCAGGGATGGTCCCGTATCAGCGTCAAGTCCTCGGTGGGCGGCGGCGCCAACTCGGGCATCCCCGGCGCCGCGAACAGCAGCCGACCGCTCTCCCCATGTCCATCCACATAGAAGAAGGCCAGCCGGCCATACACGTACCCCCAACTGCCGACGGTCCCCAGGGCCGTGAAATAGGCCGCTTCCTGGTTGGAGATGGCGTCCGGGCACATCATTTTGGTGGAGGCGACGGGGCCAAAGGTTACGACGAAGGGGTTAGCGTCGCTCACCGTAGCGCTGGCGTTGTAATTGTTGCAGCCGCCTGAGCCGCTGACGCGGCCCTCCTGGAACGTTGCGGTGATTTCGGCATCAGCGAGCGCCGGCTGTTCGTAGTTGAGCTCGACCAGTGTCCAGGTGGTCCCGTCGAGATCTGCAGCGGAGATCTTCTCTAACGTCTCTCCCTCGCGGGAGATTTCGGCCAAACGGCCGTCCTGCAGGGCATAGGTCTTCAGTGTCTTATGGCTGCCGCAACAGGCGGCATCGCCAGGTCCTTGCATGATGACTTCCAGCATGACCTGTCCGCCTACGATGGCCGCTGATTTGACCCCGATGCGATCCTCGATCCTTACCGCGCCAGCGTCGACCGGCTGGCCGTCACGGTTGAGCTGCGCCGCAATGTAGCTGAAGGCGCCCGTGCCGCCGCCCCGCTCGATCAGGATCACGATGGCGTCCGGGACCCCATCCCCATCCAGGTCACCGTAGCGCTCAGACCCAGCACCGTAGTGCACCGTGGGGCGAGCAGGATCGCCCGCGACGAACGGCTGGCCCTCGAAGAGGCCTTCGGTCAGGGTGACCGGCTCGTCGTAGATGCCGCTGTAGGTGGCGTTCATGAGCGCAGTCGCAGAGAAAGGAGCGGACTGGATAGTCCCACTCGCGGCCGGGGCCTCCGCCTGGGCTGCGGCCGGTGCGAAGGCCAGCGTGCCGCCGTCGGCCAGCAGGTCAATGAACAGCTTGCCGTCCTGGAAGAAGTAGCGCGCGGCGCTGCCCAGGTAGGTGACGAACTGCTCGCCGCGCGAGTCGCCGGGGCAGAGCGCCATCGTGGCCGGCCCGATCTCGATGGTCAGGCTGCCGGCCTGGTCAGTGTAGCTGCCGGCTGCCCGGTTGCAGTCGGCGACGATGATCACCGTGCCATCTTCGTTGAAGGTGAGCAGGTAGCTTTCCGGCATGGCGACCTCGAACTGCTCAGTCGCGCCGGTGAAGGAGACCCACTGCCATGGGTTGGCCCAGATGGCGCCAGCCAGCGCGCCCTCGCCATCGTCGGCCATAAGTTCGGCCTTGGCCGGTGCGAAGGCCAGCGTGCCGCCGTCGGCCAGCAGGTCAATGAACAGCTTGCCGTCCTGGAAGAAGTAGCGCGCGGCGCTGCCCAGGTAGGTGACGAACTGCTCGCCGCGCGAGTCGCCGGGGCAGAGCGCCATCGTGGCCGGCCCGATCTCGATGGTCAGGCTGCCGGCCTGGTCAGTGTAGCTGCCGGCTGCCCGGTTGCAGTCGGCGACGATGATCACCGTGCCATCTTCGTTGAAGGTGAGCAGGTAGCTTTCCGGCATGGCGACCTCGAACTGCTCAGTCGCGCCGGTGAAGGAGACCCACTGCCATGGGTTGGCGGTCAACGCCTCCGCCTGGGCTTGCGCAGGGACGGCTGTGGGGGCCTCTTGGACGGGCGCCGGCGCCACTGCTGCGGGCGCTGGCGTCTGGGTCGCGGGGGCTGGCATGACGCAGCCCGCCAAAGCCAACACCACTAACGTAGTTATGGTAAGCCATAATCGTCTCATGCTTCATAGCTCCTGGATGGATACCCGGTTTCTGTGCACTCACGACCAGAAACCGGGCTTGATATTCGCGCCAGACTGGTCCTGTAGCGCCTACTGCGGGAACCAGCCCGCTTCCGACTTGGAACACTTCGATGCCTGCGGGTCCTTGTTGGCAAAGAGCCGCTGCACCTTTTGCTCATCAGCCTTGCATGGCTGCCAGATCACGATCTGCGGCTCCATCTGGATGGAGCCCAGATTGGGCGAGTTCCACTCCCCGCTGGCGCGGAAGCAGTTGGCCTGATGGATGTTCTGCTGGATGCATGGCGTGAAGTCGCCGTACTTGTTGCTCAGGGTCGGCGCCGATGATGGCGGCGGCACGATGGTCGGCGGCGGGACGGTCGGCAGCGGCGCAGGCGCGCTCGGCGGCGGATAGCTCGGGTAGGACGGTCCGGGTTTGACATAACCCCAACTAACGTGCAGATAGGCGGGGCCAGTGAACTGGCGGAAATCTATCACGACCCGGCTTGGCCCCTGCGCGAATGGGATATCCACCGAAAAGGCCTTGCCGGACTGGCCGCGATCCACGGTGTCGAAGAACGTGACGTTGTTGACCGAAATGCGCACCTCGTCGTCGGCCAGGACGTTGAAGCGATAGTAGCCGGCGTAGAAGAAGGCATCGGTGGTCAGCCGCGCCGTGTAGTTCTGCGCCGGCATGTTGGGGCCGGGCGCGGCCGTGCCCCAGGTGAAGTCGGCGAAGTTGGCGTATTGGGTGTAGACGGCCGGCCCACGCCACTCCATGTTGGGGTAATAGTCTACCTGCCACCAATTGCCGTTCTGCGCCGCGGCCGGTTGCAGGCCGAAAACCGACAGCAGGACCAGCGCCAGCAGCAACCCGATAAACCGTTGTCTCATGTTATTCCTCCTTCAGAACCGCCGGTTGGAGCGCCACCGACTCACTGACAGTCAACATACCGCTGATCTCGTCTTCCAGCATGACGCGGCCGATAAACACATAGTAGTGGCCCGCCACCGGTTCCGCGAGGTCAACCACCGGGTTGAGATTCTCGCCTGCGACATGGTCGTCGTTGCAGTGAATCTCACCGGACGGATCCTCAACGATCAGCGTCGCGTCGCCGTCCCCTTCAAAGAAGAACCGCAGGTGATCCGGCTCGTCGGTCACGTTCACCACGTAGTCGGGGAACGTGTGGATGAAACCATTGCACAAGCGGCCCGGAATGCTGATGTCAAAGGCCGGCAAGGTGCCGGACACGACCGCAGAGTGTTGGATGGGATCATCACCCGGCTGCCACTCGTCGGCTTCCACATCGCCGGGCTCAAGTTTTTGACTGGGCAGGAGCTCGGTGTGCACCTCGTGCACCTCCAGATGATCCTCGGGAAGCGAGTGGCGCGTGATGAGGTTTTCCAGCGAGAAGGTGCCGATGTTGACCTCGTGTCGGGTGGTGAGCACCAGGATACCCGGAACGAGCTGACCCGCTGCGTGGCTGCCAACCCAGATGTGGTAGCGGCCCTGTGCAGGTGCGCTGATCTCGATGACAGGATCCAGGAGCACCGCATTCGCATCATCGTTGCACAGGTAGGCGCCGTCTGGGGTTTGCACCACCAGCACCGGGTCATGGTCGCTGTAGAAGAAGGCTTCCACAAAATCGCTCTCGCCTGTCCAATCCACCGCAACGGTCGGATCGATCGTGATGTAGCCGTTACACGCCTCACTGAGCGTGCTGGCTGCCACATCACCACCGCCGTTGAGGCTGATGAGCATCGGGTCCAACGGGAAGCCCGCCGCGAGATCGATCGTCACAAAGGCGGCGGACGCCTCGTCCGCTGCCGCGGTGGCCTGAGGCCGGTCTGCTTGCGCCCACGCGACGACAGCCAGGGCTGCCGTCAGAGTGAGCGCCAGCAACACTATCCAAACTCGTTTCATTTAGTTTGCTCCTTGCATGATTTCGAAGAGAACATTGATGATCAGTTGGCTCTGGTCATCCTGGCGATTGCTGTCTTCATGTCGCAGCAACACCTGCCTCCGAACGGCAGCCCAACATTGCCTTCAGCTCGCTGTTCAACCTGGCGCGGTGGATAGCGGCGTCCGCGCCCCAATTCAAAACCAGCTCCTGCTGACGCGACGTCACGGTCAAGGCCGTACACTGAACATCGGGGTAGTGACGCTTGATCCATGTCAACAGCGCCTCGATCTCTCGCTCGGCCAGCGTGGCGTCGAGCACGACGAGATCCGGCTGCAGCTTTGACAGCAGGTCTGTGGCCGACAGGGCGCCCGAGGCCGTTGCGACTAGGTCAACTTCTGGGCAGGATGCCAGCACCAACTCAGTCGCCTTTTGAACCAGTCCGGGCGTCGAGACAAGCACGACGCGTCTACGTATGTGAGCCAAGACATGCTCCTTTGCAGTGAAGGGGACAAGCAAGTTGCTTGCGAATCCCATGCTCACCATACGGGTCATCATCGGGCCGACGTAACCCGCACCTGCCGGATAGTCCAACCGGATGTCCGGCCTTCAAGCCTCAGCTCGTAAATGATGTCCCCGCCCAGCTCGGAGTCGGGAACGCAGTCTTGGAACGAGGTCCTGAGTTCAGGGCCTGCCACAGCAAGATGGTTGCGGAACAGCGTCATGCGGGCGACATCGGTTCCCTCAGTGCTCCAGAGCAGGGTCGTGCAGCGGTTGGCCCTGTTCACGGCCGCAGGACTGGCGACCAGGCTGGGGATGGCCGGCCCGATCCCGCCATGCTGAGGTTCCCCCACCCAGATCGTGATGGTGCGAATCTCCGTGAGCCCGCGATCGCCGATCACGCGCAGGAAGTGAGTGCTGGTGTTCCTGGGGCAAACATCGAAGTGGCTGGGATTCGGCGCCACCGGGTTGTCTTGCCAGAATTCGCCTTCACGATAGAAATAGACTTGCCCGGTGTTGCGCGTGCTCCAGTTGAAGGTGACGCATTCGCCGGGGTTGATCTGCTGGCGATTGACGGTGAAGCGCGTGATGTTGGAGTTGGCCTGGCCCGGTGCTGGCGCGGCCACCTGCCCGCCGAACATGACGGCGATGCTGCTGCGGGCGTCAACGCCGCCGCCGGTGGCGACGATGCTGCCCGGGGTGCCCGGGGGAACGTTCACCGACAATTGTGTCGTCCAGGTTCCCGAACCACCCGTGGCGACGTTTGCACCCTGGGCACTGGCAAAGGCCTGCGCCAGCACGCCGCCGGAGCGATCCAGCGCCTGCACGATGACGTTGCCCTCCAGCAGGCCCTGGGCTGTGCCGCTGACCGTAAACGCGCCGGGCAGGATCGCGCCCTCATGCGGGTTGAGGATGTGGATGTCGGGACGCACCACCGGCGGACGCGCCGGCGCCTGGCCCTGGTTCAGCCCCGGAATGACGAGCCGGCGGCCGCCGTAGAGGACGCCGCCGCCGTTGGCGTTGGAGATGTTGACCCATGGCAAGCCGAAACGCACACCGATGGAGTACCAGGTGTCGCCACCTGCGACCGCATACACGTTGCCGGACACAGTGCCTCTCGCATAGGTGCTGGGTCCGCGGTCATAGACGCCGCTCGCCTGCGTGCAATGGTCGGCAACGTAGATCAGGACGCCTACCCTGAGAACATCGCTGTTGTTGCCCAGGATGCCCTGGTTGTTGTAGAAAATGTCCTGCCAGGAGGTGCAGTACTTCCGGGCGATCGAGGACAGTGTGTCTCCGCGCTGGGTGCGATAGGGCACCACCCGGTCTTGGGCGCTGGCGAAGTTGACCAGGAGGCTGGTCAACAAAGTGGCAACCATGGCAGCTATGAAGAAATGCTTCCGCCGCATCTGTCTTCTCCTTTTGAACGTGTGCTGGCCGTCTTCGGGTCTGGCCGGGACGACATGCGTAACTTGAACAAGCATCATCTTAGCAGCGCTTCGCAACGAAATCGTAACGAGATCGAAAAGACACCTGTCATCATGATGATGCAGATTCCGGCAGCTCATAGCGCAGCCAGCCGGACACGATCCGTTCATCCGCGCCGTCGATCGCGCCGACCAGATGCTTTTGAAGCTCAGCGGGGATGTCGGTGCGCGGGTCGTCCGCGTAGACGAGCGGCGCATGCCCCGCGCCCGTCAACTTCTCCCCGCTGAACGGGTTGACGGCCACCTCGTACTCGTGCTTGAGCGCGATGTGCTCTCGGCGCCGCCAGGCGCGCGCCGGCCGGTCATACTCGACCTGGGTGGTGGCCCCGTACGCCTTCACCAGCTCGAAGATGTGCGTGACCTTGTTTCGGTGGCGCATGAGCGCGATGGCGATTGTGGTGCGTTCTGAGGCCGTCAAACTGGTGATACCTTCCGCCCGGACGCGCTCGCTCAGGTCGGACGAAGTCACCTCTGCCAACAAGCCCAGCAGGCGCTCGTCTAAGACAATCTCTGTTTCCTGTTGCTCAACCTGCCCCAGAGCGTCAATGACGTCCTCGGGCATCTCGTCCTGTTCCACCAGCCCGCCCATCTGGCTGCCGATTAACGCCATGATCAGCCGGTAGCAGTCATTGGTCCACGTGCGGCGGGCGCGGATCGCGCGGCCGCGTAACTGCTGCCAGGCGGTGACGTCGCGAGTGGCCGTGGCGTCAATCAGCACGTTGGGCGAGATCACGTTCCAGCCCGTGCGCGCCCAGCTCGACACCACCACCATGTTGATCGGTAGCGAGTCGGCATCCACGATCCGAGAGGTGAGGTCATACATCAGCAGCTTACGATTGCCCGCCGACATGGGGACGACGAAAAACTTCTGCCGCGCGCCGCTTACCTGCTCCAGCTCGGCCACCTTTGCCTCCCGGAAGTAGCGGGCGATGATGGCATAGTCGAAGAAGGCACCCACCAGGTCGGCGAAGTGGATGTTGCGCAGGTCGAGCCGCGCCAGCAGCCGATCCCCCGCCGGGCCAAGCGCCAGCCCGCGGATATGCGCCCGCATCGGCCGCAGCACGCGCTGGCTGAAGTCGCCGGGCCGCGCGGCGTGCACCTTGCCCAGCGCGGGGATGTAGCCGGCGATCAGTCCGGCCCAGCGCGCTTGCAAGCTCTCGCGCGCTTCAGCGGACAGCTCCAGGCCTTGCGCCACCAGATCCAGCATCGCCCCTGCGATCTCACCCTGCATCAACGCCTCTTCTACAAAGTGGGCGATGCGCGGCGGCAGCGGGTCCGCCTCGTCGTAGGGCAGGTATTGCTCGCCCGACAGCACGGCATAGGGTGTGAAGCGCTCGTCGCCCAGCAGTTGGGCGTACAGCCCGCCCAGTCCCTCGTAGCCTGGCACGGCGACCCCCTGGCCGGCCATGCCCTGCTGCCACTGGATGCGACGGGCATTATCAAAGATGATGATGCTGCTCACCGGTCGCGTGGCGCGCTCCGCCTCGATCACGGCCTTGATCGTCTCGACGCGGCCCTCGCCCACGCGGCGGTACCACTCGCTGAGCCCTTCGTACAGGCCAACGACCGTGGTGGCCAGGTGGTCCTTGACCGTTTCGTTCCGGGCTGCCTGATTGGTCGCCGCGGCGTGGGCCTGACGCAGGGCCGCTACATCGAAGCGCTCCGTGAAGCCGGGCCGGCACAGCCGAGCTAGCGTGGTCGGCAGGTAGATCAGTATCTCCAGCTCAGCGCGGATGGCGTTGAGGTCCGCCACCAGTTGACGGAACGCGTCCTCGTCCGCGCCCGCTTCCCGGATCATGTCCGCGTCGCTCCAGGCGCGCGCAATCTGCACCATCGTCACGAGCTTCGATTCGGGAAGCGCGAGGTCCCCGCCGGATTCCCACTCCGTCAGGCGCTTCGGCAAGGTCGTTTGCCAGTCCTTGCGGCCCGCGTACATGTTCAGGAGATCGTGGCCGATGGCGACGCGCTCGTCCATGGGGAGCGTCGCGAACCAACCGCGGAGGCGGTCGCCGCACACCAGCGCCATAAAGGTGACCGTCTGCGCCTTGTAGCTGTCCAGCAGGTCGCGGATGCGGCGCTCGCGCGCCGAGTAGGAGAAGGGCGCGCCCAACTCGGCGAAGGGCGCCACGAAGCCGGCCGCGATCAGCTCGTCAATGGGGATGCTGTAGACCAGTTGCAGCCCCAGCCTGGCGAAGCGCGACCGGTAGGCTTCGGCCGTGCCGGTGAAGCCGATCAGCCCGCGCAGGCTGTCGTCGTGGAGCCACGCCAGCATCAGGCGGATCACGTCGGCCGAGACGCTGTTCAGGTTTTCCGCCACCTTATGCACCTCGTCCAGGATGACGTACTGCACGTTGGCGCCCTGCAGGAACATCTCGATGGCGTCCACATCAAAGCCGCCCTTACCGATGCCTGATCCGGCCTGGGCCAGCGCCGTGTAGGTCATCAGGATCACGGCCGGGTGGCCTCCAGTGCGCTTTTGGAACCGCTCCAACTGGCCGGGCGTGCCCGAGAAGACCATCTCCGGCGAGAGGCGCAGGCCGATGGGCTTGTAGCACAGCTCGCCCGTCCACTGCTGCAGGTAGTTGCTGGTGGGCACCAGGATCAGGATGGACTGCCCGGCGCGCAGCGTCTTCAGCCAATCCTGGACGCATAGCATGCCGATCATGGTTTTGCCGCTGCCTGTGGGCGCTTCGACCAGTTGGCCGTGGTAGCCGTAGCCGCGGAAGACCGCATACGCCTCGTACTGGTAGGGCCGCGGGTAGGGCGAGCCGATCAGGTCGGCGAAGCGCCAGGGGCCGGCCTCCCGCCCCCGGTCTTCCAGCAGCGTCTCGACCAGATCAACGAAGAGCGCGGCGCTCGCCTGGCCCAGCCCCGTGATCTCGCCGAACGCGCCCCGGAACGTGCTCTGCCGGGCCGAGATGTCGCTCAACCCCTCGAACCCCGCTTCGGCGAGCCGGGCGTAGATATCCATCCCCACCAGGGCGCGCAAGCTGGGCGCGTTGAGATCCATGTCGGTGTAGGCGCGCTGCGTGCGCGCATAACGCGCCGGGTGTTCGTCCGTGGCCGCCACATAGCCGGACGCCACCAGGTCTTTGAGGTGCCGTTGCACTGTCCCGCGCGCCACGCCCATCACGTCCAGGTCGTTGGCCCGCTGCACCATGCCCTCCAGCTCCAGCGGTTCGGCGCTCTCGCCCAGCGCCCGCACCACCAGGTCACGCGCAAACGCATCGCGGCCGCGGCGGTCGAGCACCAGCGCCACGGGGACGCTGGCGGGCGCCGACCGGTGCATCTGCATCATCGCCCGGTGCAGCGTCGCCAGGTTGCGCATGGCCGCCTGCGCCAGCGGCTCCTTGCCCGCGTTCAACGCGGAGCGCAGGATGTAGATGGTGCGGCCGTGGTAGACCGCCAGCCGGTAGTAGGCGCTGCGCCGGCGCGCCGTATCCTCCTCGGCGGTGGCCGCGGCGAACTCCTGCTGCTCCAGCTCGACGAGCGCCTGGGCCTCCCAGTACGTCCGCCGAGCGGCGCTATCGGCGATCAGGTCAGCGGGCGCGTCCTGGGCTTCAGCTCCGGCTGCGCCAGCGGCCTCCGGCTCGCCCTCTTCCTCCTCGATCTCCACGTCGCGGATGAATTCGGCCGCCTCTAGCTCCCTGGCGGCTTCCAACTTCGTTGCTGCCTGCAGGAACTCGCTGATCTCTTGCTCCTCGTCCGGTTGATATTGCGTTTCGTCCATGTGTGCTGTACTCCGCTAGAGCATCGGTCGCTATTCCGCACCGGGCGACCCAGGTCGCTGCAACCTCTGCGAGGTCGGCTTTCGCCGACCGGGATGAGCTGACGCCAGCCGCCGGTTCACTGTTCGGCGATCAGCGGCTGTTTGCCGGCCTTGACCAAAGCCACGTTGACGCGCGCGATCAGCTCGCGCGGCGCGAACGGTTTGACGATGTAGTCATCGGCGCCGCCGCCCAGGCCTTGGATGACATCGGTTTGTGTCCCCTTCGCGGTCAGCATGAGGACGATGGGCGCGGGGCGGCACTCGGCCTTGATCTTGGCGGTCGCAGTCGGGCCATCCATCTTCGGCATCATCCAGTCCATGATGACCACGTCGGGATGCTCCGATTTGGCCTTGGCCACGCCTTCCTCACCGTTGGAGGCGGTGACGACCTCGAACCCGGCTTTCTTGAGTTTGACCTGGATGAGACGGCGCACGTCGTCTTCATCATCTACGGCAAGTACTTTGATTGACACTCTACCTCCTGAAAAACTAAATAGATAACGGTACGGTGAACGTGAAGGTGCTGCCCGCGCCCAGGATACTCCGCACGCCGACCTGGCCGCCCTGGAGCTCGACGAGCTGTTTGACGATGGACAGGCCGAGCCCCGTGCCGCCTACCTCGCGCGTAAGCTCGTTATCAACCCGATAAAACCGCGAGAAGAGCCGGCGCTGGTCCTGCTCCGAAATCCCGTGGCCGTTGTCGTTCACCGCCACCTGGGCGAAATTGCCCTGCTGCTTCACAAGGACGCTGATTGCGCCGCCCGCCTGGGTGTATTTGTGGGCGTTGCTCACATAGTTGGTGAGGATCTGAACCAATTTGTCCCTGTCGCCGATGACGCGGGCGGCCGCCGGATCAACGGACACGGTCAGGCTTTGCCCCTTCTCCTTGAGCTTCTGTTGCATGGTCGCAGAGACCGCCTGCACCACTTCGTCCAGGTCCACCGGCTCCGACTTGAGCTGGATGCGGCCCGATTCGATGCGGGAGATGTCCAGCAGGTCGTTCACCAGCGCCACCAGGCGGTCCGTGTTGCTGATCGCCACACCCAGGAACTCCGCCACCTCCTCGTTGATTTCGCCCGCGTCCCCGTCCAGCACCATCTGCGTGAAGCCCTTGATGGCCGTCAGCGGGGTGCGCAGCTCGTGCGAGACCAGCGACACGAACTCAGTCTTCATGCGGTCCACTTCGCGCTCGTGGGTGACATCCCGGAAGACGAAGAGCCGGCCCAGGAACTCGCCATCATCGCGGATGGGCGTCGAGTAGTGGAGGAGTTCCCGAGCCTGCGGCCACTTCTGCACAATCAGCCGGGAGAAATCATGCTCGGCATCGCCGCTGGCCGCAACAGATGCGTCATAGAGCGCCTCTGCGTCTTCAAAGACCTGGTCGTAGAGCGTGCGCACATCTTCCAGGCGTTGGCCGGTGACCCGCTCTGCCGGCACGCCGAACAGCTCGCCGAAGCGCTGGTTGACAGCCGCCACCCGTTGTTCCGGCGAGATCAGGGCCAAGGCTTCGTTGACGCCGTCAGCGATGGCACGTGTGCGGGCCTGGCTTTCTCGTTCCGCGTGCAGGGATGTTTGCAGGTCTCGTCTGCTCCGCTCGAGCTGGTCGGCGATGACCGCGATGGCGATGGATACGATCGCGAACACGATGACGCGCAACCAGTCCTCGACTGTTATGCTTGGGTCAAGCGCATGCGCGCGCAGGAATAGGATGTTGGCCGCCACCCCCGCCACGGTTGTCAAGAGGGCTGGCCTCAGCCCACCCCGCCACGCGCTGATCAGTACAGCCAGATAGAAGAGCGCAAAGATGCCGCGCCCGAACGCCGGCAGGAAGACAAGACACAGGAGGGACGCCAGAAGGATAGCCGCAGCCGCCGCGCTGTAGCCCCGCCACGCGGCGAAGAAACGCGCGCCACGCGGCGAAGGCGGCAGAAAGTGCGGCTGAAGGCCACGCCAGATCAGCCAGGCGAGCAGAAAAGAGATGACCTTGTCAACCGGGTCGCTGAGGAAGCCTTCAATCGTGGCGGTTTGCAGGACGTTGGAGCCAGCAGCGCTCAGCAAGCTGGTCAGATAGTCCATGCCCACCGCGTTAAGCCCGCCGAAGAGGTAGGCGCTGATGGGCGCAGAGATAAGCGCCGCGCCCAAGCCAACGAGGGCGCCAGCCAGCAGCGCCGTCCCAAGGCGCCGAAAGGCCCCCTGCGCGACCGCGTAGCCGGCGGCCCAGCCGATGAAAGCTGCGGTAATGGCGAACGGCAGTGCTGTCTGGCTACCCAGCAGCCCCCAGACGACATTCGAGAGCGCGCCGGTGATCGCGCCCGCCAGCGGGCCTAACAGGGCGCCCACCAGGATCGTGCCCACCGAGTCCAGGAACAGCGGCCAATTGAGGACCTCGCGCGTCAGACGCCCCAGCAGGATATTGAGCAGGACGGCGGCAACCACCAGCCCGGCCGTGCGGGCCAAGAGGTTCACGTTGGGCTTGACTCGGAACATGGGCGCTAATCCAGCACGGAGCGATACTGGCGTCGCATGAGCAGGGCCACCAGCCCGGCGGCTACCAGCACGATCAACCCCAGTCCCAACCAGACCCCGTTGGAGATCGCCTGACCGGCCAGCAGCGCTTCCTGCAAGCCGTCAATGGCGTGTGTCATCGGGATGAGCAGCGCGATGATCCACGCCGGCCACATGAACCCGGTGATCGGCAGGAAGAAGCCGGTGAAGAACACCGAGAGCAGCAGCATCAACATGGTGAGCTGGATGGCCTGTGCGTCGGTGCGCGAGACTGCGGAGATGACCGACCCGATGCCGACGGAGGCGGTGGCCAGCAGGACCAGCAAGAGCAGATAGGGCCCAATCTGGGTGGGCAGGGGCACTTTCAGCAGGGTCAACAAACCGGTGAGCACAATCCCGGCCACCGTGGCAAAGAAGATGTAGGCCAGGGACTTGCCCAGCAAGATCTGGGAGAGCCGCAACGGCGACACCCGGAACATCTCGAAGGCGCCCATCTGCCGCTCACGCACGATGCCGAGCGAGGCCAGCGTGATGGCCAACTGCTGCACCAACAGCGCCAGCACGGACGGCGCGTAGAAAACCATCAGGGGGTAGGGGCCGCCGCGCAGGTTGGCGTAGGTTTCTCGCACGGGCGTGATGATGTCTTGGGCGGGCGTATCCGTGAACACATTGATGGTCAGGCGTAGCTGCCCGATTTCATTCACCGCGCTCTTCAGCCGTTCCAGTTGAGCCTCCAATTCACCTTGTTGCAGCGTGTGTTCGAGCTCTTCCAGGTCATCGTGTAACACATAAATGGCATGATGCAGCTCACTGAGCTCCGGCGCCAGGTTCGCTTGCGCCCGGCTCAGCGACGGCAGCGCCTCACTCAGGCCATCCAGCAGCGTGCGCAGCCCTCCAATCAGCGCCCCGGCGCGTTCGATTGCCTGCGGTTCGAATGTTTGACCGATCTGTTTTAGCTCATTCTCGAACCCCTGCAACGATACCTCTACGCCGCGCGCCGTCTCTTGCGCCTGGTCGGCCTCGCGCGCCAGGAGTTGTTGGTTGATGTAGTTCAACTCACCGTAGGCCAGCGAACGAATCCAGGCCTCCTTGTTCGGGTCTATCGTCCTGGAAAGCACGCGGATTTCTGGGCGCGCGGCGCCGGATGCCTGCGTCAGGTTGATCTCTGGCATGATCTGCACCACGTCAACCTGGCCAGCGTCCAGCATCCGCTGCGCTTCCTCCTCATCGCTGGTCACCTCATAAAGATGGAAGTTGCTGCCGATAAAATCAACCGCCGCCTCCTGGCTGACCCCGGGAATCCCGTTCTCCGGCCAAACCAGCGTGGCAGAGATGAACGGATTCGCGCTGCGGAAAGTGGCGCCGAAGGCTGCCAGCACCAGCAGCGGGCCGCCTACCAGGCTCAACATCAAGCGCGGTTGGCGCCGGATGTCATGGAACTCCTTGGCGAGAAAGGCAAAAACCTTGGTGAGATAGCTCATGAGCGTGGAGCCTCCGGTGTGGGTTGCTGTTCAGCTGCCTGGATCAAACGCACGAAGACCTCGTCGAAGGGAGGCAGGTAGGGCTCGGCCGTTTTTGGCGCCAGGCTGGCGCCTTCGCGCAATTGCGTCAATAGGTTAGGAAGTTCCCGACCGGCCTCTTCGACGAGCACAAGGATGCCGTTCGGCTCGCCGGGGGCGGGCTCGACCCTGATGATCTGCGGCAGGCCAGCCAGGAACCGCGAGGTCGCTGCCGCCCGGCCATCTTCTACGGTCAGGTGGATGACCTCCCCGCCCAGCGCGCGGCGCTGCAGGCCGCGCGGGGTATCCACCGTGATCAAGCGGCCGTTGCGCATCACAGCGACTTGATCGCAGTACGCGGCCTCACCCACATATTGGGTGGTGACCAGCAGCGTCTTGCCCTGATCACGCAGCGCGCGGAAGTTCTCCCAGATGCGGGCGCGCAGGATTGGATCAATGCCGGCTGTCGGCTCATCAGCAATCAGCAGGTCAGGCTCGTGCAGCAGGGCGCCTGCCAACATGAGCCGGCGCTGCATGCCACCCGACAGCTTGCGGGCGAGTCGCTTGCGGGCGTCGGCGAGTTCGACAAACTCCAGCAACGGGGCGATCTTCGCCGTTCGTTCACGTGAGGACATGCCGTAGATCCGGCCGAGGAACTGCATGTTCTCCTCGACAGTCAGGGTAGGATAGAGGACGAAGTGCTGCGGGATGTAGCCGATGCGGGCCTTGTCCGAGGCGTTGAACTCCGACGGGGCTTTGTCAAAGACCCGCACCGTCCCCGCGGTGGGGCGGTAGACCCCGTTGAGCAACCGGATGGTGGTTGTCTTGCCGCAGCCGCTCGGGCCGATCATACCCAGGATGCTGCCCGCAGGCAGGTCGAAGCTCAGGTCGAAAACCCCCGCGCCGCCAAAATCAAGACTGGCAGCGTCCAACAGCAGCGCGGCTGAAGATGTCGCTGTGCTCAAATGCGTATCCATTGCGTTTGTTTGTCCCGTCCTTCCTTTGCCTAGCCTTGCCCCTTGTCGTCCTGCAACATTCCGTGTTATACTGTCCCGTGGTAGTAGGCTGCTGCAAAAGACCAATATCAGATCAACGCAACGAAATCGTAACGAGATCGAAAGACGGTTCGAGAGCCACCATGGCACAAAACGATTCGGTGTCTCATCTGGGTCTACACCTCCTCGGCCCGCCGCACGTCACTCGCCACGGCAAGCACGTCACGGGCTTCCGGTCGGCTAAGGCCCAGGCACTACTCTATTTCCTTGCGGTCACAGGCAGCACCCAGCGCCGCTCGATCCTGGCCGCGCTGCTGTGGCCCGAGGCGGATGAGGCGCAGGCCAGCGCCAGTCTGCGGAATGTGTTGTCCAACTTGCGGGCGCTGGTCAGCGATCACCTGACCGTGACACGCGAGGCTGTCACGCTTGATCGGGAAGCGCTTTGGCTGGATGTGGCGCAGTTTGACGCGTTGGTCAGGCGAACCGGAGATACTGAGACCGACATCGTTCAAATGGAGGCCGCTATTTCCTTATATCACGGAGACTTTCTGGAGGGCTTTCACGTCTCGGATGCACCGGGCTTCGAGCAATGGGCAACCATCGAGCGGGAGCGGCTGCGCCAGGCGGTGCTCAATAGCCTTCTCACGTTGGCCGAATGGCACGCCGGACAGACAGACTATGCTGCCGGCCTCGATGATTTGACCCGGCTCCTGAGCATTGATCCTGCCAGCGAGTTTGGTCATCGGCAAAAGATGATCCTGCTGGCGCGCATGGGGCAACGCAGCCTGGCGCTGAAGCAGTACGACACCTGCCGGCATATCCTGGCTGAGGAGCTGGGCGTGGAGCCGTCCCCGCAGACGACAGCGGCATATGAGCTGATCCTGGCCGGTGCGCCGGAGATGCAGCCAGGGGCGCCCAATCAGGCATTGCGCGCCGGCTCGGCAGTATGGCTGCCTTCTGCGCCATCAGCCGGTAATGCCGTGCCGGTTCAGCGGCATGATCGGCGTGATATGCCTGCCAGGATTGCATTCTATGGTCGCCAAGAGGACCTCGGGCAACTGAACCGTTGGCTTGCCACCGATGGCGCCGGGGTGGTGGCAATTACGGGAATGGGAGGCATCGGCAAGACAACATTGGTCGTTGAACTGGTTGCACGCCTTGCGGCCGGATCCTTTGCCCACATTGCCTGGCGCTCCTTGGTGAACGCGCCACCGCTTGGTTCTGTCTTGGATGCATGGCTGCAGACCGTGAGCGGATGGCATCCCGCGACACTGCCCGAAAGCATGGATGAGAAGCTGGACGTGCTTGTTGATGCGCTCCGGCGCGAACGGTGCCTTCTCGTCTTGGATAACTTCGAAAGCATCATTGATCCGGCCGGCCAATCTGGTCAGCTGCGCGCCGGTTATGAGGACTACGGCCAATTGATTGACCGCATGGCTCGCGGCCAGCATCAGAGCTGCTTGCTGTTGACCAGCCGCGATCTGCCGAAAGGGCTTCGGACACGGGAGGAGGACACCCCGCGCGTTCGGATTCTGCCGCTTGAGGGGCTCTCTGCTGCTGCGGCGATCAGCCTTTTGCGCCAGCGGGGCATCAGTGAGGCTGATGCCCCGCTGGCGTCCCTGGTTGCGCGTTACTCCGGCAACCCATTGGCGCTGAAACTGGTCGCCGACACCGTGCGCGATCTGTTCGGGAACGATGTGAGCGCTTTCCTCGACGAAGGAACCCCTGTGTTCGATGACATCCGCGAGGTCCTTGACCAGCAGTTCAGTCGGCTAAGCGAGTTGGGCCGCGAGATCGTAACCTGGCTGGCTATCGAACGCAAGCCTGTCGCTGTGCAGACGGTGTGGCAGAATCTGGTGCACCCACCGCGGCGAACGGAGTTCCTTGAGGCCGTGCGTTCGTTGCAGAACGGTTCTCTGGTGGAGGTGGTGACCGGTGGCGCAGCCGATGATGGCACGCAACTGGCGCTGCAGAATGTGATCATGGAGTATCTGACCGATCGCTTGGTGAGCGTATTGTGTGATGAGATTGAGAGCGGTCAGATGCTCTGGCTGCACCGCCACACCCTGGTCAAGGTGCAGAGCGAGGAGCACATTCAAGCGAGCCAACGCGTGCTCCTGCTGGCGCCGGTTGCTCGCTGGCTGGTGCATTCCCGGGGCCAGTCCGGCGCGGTTCTGCGCCTGCGCCAGCTATTGGCGCGTTTGCGGCATGAGGCGGCTCAGAGGCCCAGCTATGCGGCCGCGAACATCCTGCACCTGCTCCTGAGCCTCGAAGTGGACCTGCGGGGTTGGGATTTCTCCGGGCTGGCCGTCTGGCAGGCCGATCTGCATACGGGCGCGCTGGCAGGGGTTGACTTCCGGGGCGTTGACCTGCGTGGCTCCACTTTCGCCGAACTCTTAGGCATGGTAAGCTCGCTTGCGATCCACCCCGACGGCCGCTATCTGGCGGCTGGGGATGGAGATGGCCGCGTCTTCGTTTGGCGGATGAGGGGCCTCCAGTCCTATCTCGTGCTCGAGGGGCACTCGCATGGGATCGGCGCCCTGGCCTTTTCACCGGATGGCGCCGTGTTGGCCAGCGGCGGCTACGATGGCCGGGTTTGCGTGTGGAATTCTGCCACAGGAGAGGCGCTGGTCACACTGTCTGCGGACTCGGGCACCATCACCAGCGTTGCTTTCAGCCCGGATGGCAACTACCTGGTCAGCGGCGCCGCCGACCAGCGCATTGTCGTTTGGGAGTGGCGACGCGGTGAAATCGGCCGCAGCCTGCACGGGAAGGCCGCGGTCAACGGGTTGGCCTTCAGCCCCGATGGCCGGTGGCTGATTAGCGCCAGGGATGATGGACAAGCTGACGTGTGGGACTGGCGCCATGGAACCGTCGTGCGCACCTTGAGCGGCCATGACGACAAGCTTCGCGCCGTCGCCTGCAGCCCCGATGGCGAGTGGGTGGCGACGGGAGGTGAGGACAAGCGCATTTGCCTGTGGCAGTTAGCTGATCCCGGCGTCTGTCGTGTGCTGGCTGGGCATAACGGCTGGGTCTTGTCGTTGGCTTTTAGCCCAGATGACAACCAGTTGATCAGCGCCGGCACAGATCGGATGGTTCGGATATGGGATACAGCAACGGGCCAAACGCAGCGAACCTTGCTCGGCCACACCAGTTGGGTGTGCGCGGTGGCCTGCTCACCAGACGGAGAGCTGATTGCCACAGGGGGCAATGATCAGACTGTACGATTGTGGGAGAAAGCCACCGGTCTTCCGGTTCTCTCCCTGCACGGCTACCCGCGCCGTATCCATCGCGTCAGTTTCAGTTCGGATGGGGCGCTGCTGGCAAGCAGCAGCCTCGACGGCCCGGTTCATCTCTGGGATATCTCCTCCCGGCGCCACATGCATCGCTTGACCGGGCACCGGGGAGCCATCCGGGCCATGGCGCTGAGTGAGGTCAACCAGGTAGTTGCCGGCGGCTGCGATGATCACCGGGTGTATCTTTGGGATATTGCCGAGGGCGGCTTGAAGCATACGCTCACGGGGCATACGGATCTTGCGCGCTACGTCGGCTTCAGTCCAAATGGACGATACTTGGTGACGGGCAGCTATGATCGGACGCTGCGCATCTGGGAGGCGGCGACGTGCCGGCTGCGTCACATCATTCACGATGTCGTGGAGGCGAGCCAGGCTGAATTCTGTCCGGACGGTGACCTAATGGCGTATTGCGGCGAAGACAGCACCGTGAAGTTGTGTGATATCAACTCAGGGCAGGTGCTGGAGAGTCTGTCGGTAGGTTCGGAGCAGCCAGTGGTCGTGGCGTTCAGCTCCCAGGGCCAACTGCTGGCGTGTGGGACGAAATGCGGTGCGCTCTGGGTTTGGCAGGCGAAAAGGGGATGCGTCAACAGCCGATATACACTGCGGTTTCGCGCTCAACCCCTGGTGCAGAACATCTGGGGGATCCTCATCAGCCCGGACGGCAAGCTCCTGGTGATTTCCGGCAGTGGCGGGGTGAAACAGGTCATTGACCTGGCGAACGGAGAGGTTGTGTACTCACTGCCCGATGTGTCCGGCGCCTTCGACCTGGCCTTCAGCGGAGAAGGCCGACATCTGGTCACTGCCGGGCCGGACAAGGTGATCCACATCCGCGATGCCGCATCGGGAGAAGTCCGGCGAACGCTCAGGGGCCACCGCGCTGACGTGACCTCTCTGGATGTCAGTCCGGCAGAGAACGTGATTGCCAGCGGCAGCGTGGATGGCGTTATGCGCCTCTGGGATCTGGAAACGGGCGCCTGCCTGGCGCGCCTGGAACCGCCCGGCCCCTATGCGGGCACGAATATTGCCGGCGCCACGGGGATCACGGCGGCACAGCGGGCGACGCTGATGACTCTGGGCGCGATAGAGTGATGTGCTGGTGTCAGATCAAACCAACCCTGCCTTGTGTAACCGCTCCTGAAAGGCCGGCCGATTGGCATATTGCGCCTGTAAGGCTGCCATTCTGGCCTGGAATTCCGGCAGACGACCCTGAAACATCGCCAGATCGCGCAGTTTGACCAGCAGCACCACCGCCTCGTCGTAGGGCCGCGCCTTCTTTTCCTCGATCAAGGCCTGGACATCGCGCCACGCTTGCGCCGCGCGGGGCGCAAAGTCCTGCAACTCTTTGATCCGCCGGGCCTCCGCCTCGGCCTTTTGGCGGCGGTCCTCTGCCTGGCGCAGCCGTTTGGCGGTCGCGCGCAGTTCGGCCCAGGTGCGCCGCGCCGCGGTGGGCTGCGATCTGACGGGCGGCCCGGCCAATTCCTGCAAGCGGCGATTGAACTTCAGCGCCAACAACGGCTCGCCCTCAGCCAACCGGCGCAGGAACGCGTCACACTCGGCGCGCGGCAGGCGGGCGATGAGGGCATCCAGTGCGGGCGCGGGCGGGGGGCGGAGCGGCTCACTCGCCTGCGCGGCCGCCTGCATCAGGAACGGATCCAACTGGAAGAAGCGCACGAACTCCGCCAGCGGCGCTGATAGCTCCTTGAGTCCCGGCGGGACCGGCGGCTCCAGCTCCTCGTCAATATCGTTGGCCGCGGCGGCCATGAGCCACGTCAGATAGAGCATACGGTAGTCGCCGTTCAGGATATCGTCGCGCAGAGGCGCCAGGCCGGAAAGGCGCGCCTCATCCTCGAAATAGTGGCCGCCATCGTCGTCAGGGTAGGAGATGTCCAGGATCAGCCAGTCGCCGATAGGTACCAGCTCCGAGCAGTACTCCCACAGGTATGGCTGGAGCGCCTCCTCGTCCAGCAGCTCCTTGGGGAAGCGGAACGCCAGCCGTTGGCAGCCCCAGTTGGCGTAGTAGAGGAAGGCGTCGAAGTACTGCGCCAGCACCTGTTTGGGGTCGTGCTTGAATCCGCTCCAGTGATACTCGACCCAGGCGCGCGTCGAGGTGACCTCGATGTGGCTGGACAACTTGTTCACGGCCGTCTGTTCGGCAGCGGTCAGGGCGCGGTCGATCGTTTGCCACTCGTAGTACTGGTATTCGCTCATTTTGCCTCCACGCCGAGCAGATCGTCCAGGCCGAACAACAGCACACCCTGGCCGGCCGCTTCAGCCTGTAGTGGCTCGGTGAAACCCGCGCGCGAGAACAACGCCAGCACTTGATGGCGGTTGCCCGGCACGCGTTCGGCCTTGCGCTTGAGCTCAGCCAGCGCATCGGGACCGAGGGGCCGCGAACGCCAACGGGACTCGCCCAGCAGGATGTGCTGCTCGTCGAGAGCCGCCACATCAATCTGCGCCTGTGCATCCCACCACATGCTGACCCGTTGCGGTCGGAAGGGGATGCGGCCGGCGGCCGCCAGCTCCCAGACACGGGCGCGGCAGATCTCCTCAAAGGCCCAGCCGGTCAGCGCATCCACCTGCTCGCTCACCGCCTGGCGCACCGTGGCCGTGTCCCCGCGCTCCAGATGGACGCGCTCGCGATAGACGAAGCGGAACCAGAAGCGGAAGAAGGGATCGAGCAGTTGATAGCGCCCTTGCCGGGAGTGGGCCGGGTCGGCATCGGTGACCGGCACCGCCCGCTCGAGCAGGCCGAGGTCGCGCAACGTGTTCAGGTAGTAGCCCAACGAGGTGCCTTTCACACCGACCGCCTGGCTGATCTCCTCCTGGCGCACGCGGCCGGTGGCGATGGCTTCAAGGATCGCGAAGTAGACCCGCGGCTCGCGCAGTTCCATCTGCAACAGGAAGCGCGGTTCGTCGTACAGGAACGTGCCTTGGCTGAGGATCTCGCCTTCGATGTTGTCAAGCAGCGGCCGGCGATCGGCGAACTGGCGCAGGTAGGCCGGTACACCGCCCAGCACCGCGTAGGCGCGCACCTGATCCTGCAGGCTGTAGCCGGGCAAGAAGAGCCGCGCATCGGTGAAGCTCAGCGGCTGCAGATGCCATTGAGCCGTGCGCCGGCCGTAGAGAGGCGCCTGGTAGGCCAACACCTCGCGCTCCATGATGCCGATGGTGCTACCGCTTAGGATCAGCATCAGGTGGGTGTGTTGGAGCGACTCATCCCAGAGGCGCTGGAGGATGGAGGGCAAGGTGGGGCTGGTTTGCAGCAGGTAGGTAAACTCATCGAGCACCACGATGAGGCGCTCCTCGCCGGCCTGGCGCGCCAGGGCTTTGAATGCCTGATCCCAGGTGGCGAAGTGCGTGCTCTCGGGGTCGTTGTGGAACAGCTCGCCGTACCGCCGCGCCAGCTCCGCCAGGGTGCTGGCCTCGGTGCCCAGGTCGGCCACGTAGAAAAAGTGGCGTTTGCCCTCGCAGAAGCGGCGCAGCAGCTCGGTCTTACCCACGCGACGCCGACCGTAGAGCACGACCAACTCGGCCTGATCGGCGGCGTACCGCCGCTCCAGGAAGCTCAACTCACGCACGCGGTTGATAAACATGACCCACCTCATCGAGATAAGCTAGGCTAAACTAAGCTAGTCGCGACTAGACTATATCATGCTGTACCCAGATGGGCAAGTTCACGCAGGGGCGATCGCGTTCGCGCGTACAACTATAGCACCGGCCAGCTCACCCCGACGGGCCGGCAGTGGTGCTAGGTGGCGTTCGGCCGGGAGCCGCTCGACTCGGAGATCGCGGCCGCCGCGCGGCGGCACAAGTCGGTCAGTCACGGCGTGGCGATCCTGGAGACAGCGCACCACCTGGCCGCGGCTGGCTACGCGGTGGATGGCGACCTGCAAGCCCTGCTGGCGGACGACGCATCACCCTGGCATGCCCGCGCGTAGCCGGACCTGGCATTCAACCTGAAAGGCGAGTGGTGGCCGGTTGAGGTCCAGCGTGAGACCTCAACGCGCACGCTGGACAAATGGCGCAAGACCCTGGCACTGACCGGCCGGCTGGCGCTGGTGCTCTACCATGAGGCGGCGCACAAGAAGCAGGCGGGGATCCTGATCGCCGCATGCTTCCGGCTGCCGAAAGGAGTGATCTGGCTCGGCAGCCTGGAGCAGATGGAGCGCGGCGCCTGGGACTGGCAGCAGATCACGACGACCGGGTGAGCGGTTAGCTCATTCAGAAGTGCGCTCACAGGGCAGTGCGTCACTCGTAAGACGCTAGAGACCTTGTGGTATAATATGGCCGGACACTCATGGAGGAAAGGGCAATGACTGTTACGAGAAGCAAACGATCACCGAAGCACGGCGACGCAGCGGCCCGTAGGCCAGATTGGGCAGCCGATGCCACCCTGGCGGAGATGATCCGGCGCATCCTGGCAGCCGGCGAGCCGCAGAAGATCGTACTCTTCGGCTCGCGGGCGCGTGGGGATGCCCGGCCGGACAGCGACTATGATTTGCTGCTGGTCGAGCCATCCGTGCTTCCGCGCCACAAGCGCGCGGCTCGCTATCGCCGCGCGCTGACCGGGCTGTCCGGCGCCAAGGATATCCTGGTTTGGACACCGGAAGAGGTCGCACAGTGGCGCGATGTGCCGAACGCCTTTATCACCACTGCCGTGCAGGAAGGGGTTGTGCTTTATGAGCGATCGCTGTGATCTGGCCCGCGGGTGGCTGTCGAAGGTGTGCAGTGATCTCAACGCCTGCCACCGGACATTGGAGGCCGACGGCCCCTACGACACAACCTGCTTCCATGCGCAGCAAGCAATCGAGAAATCGCTCAAGGCATTACTGGCGTTCCATGGCCAGCCGGTGCCGCGTACACATGATCTGGAAGAACTCCAACGGCTGTGCTCGCCACTTCAGCCGCTGCCAGCGTTGGAGCGCTACGACTTCAGCGAGACGACCGACTACGGGGTATTGGTGCGCTACGATCTGGAATTCTGGCCCGATCAAGGCACGGCGGGCGATGCGGTGGTGCAGGCTGAGCAGGTTTTTGACCTGGTGACCAACGCGTTGCCCCCGGAGTGCCGGCCGTGAGCGGCAGCGACCAGGAACGCGCTGCGCCGCGCGCATAGAACCAGCCTGGGCACTCCCTAGCCCGCGCCATTCACCGGGTATGTGATGAGTGAAGGGAGGGTGGTCATGGTTTCACGGTGGTGAGCGGAGGCCTCGGAGGTTCCCGCGTAGGTCTGCGCAGTCATCTTCGGCGGCGTGACTTCGCATTGCTATGCTGGGCATAGGGTCGTCCTTGTGCAAAGTCATTTGCTGTTTGCACCAGCAATAAGGTATAATCTCGTCTGATAAATGCACGAAGCCGACCAGGTGCGAGCTGATCGGCTTCGAACCCGTCTCCTGAAAGCCCCAGGATCGGGCGTTGCAGCCTTCATGACGAAGTGCTGTGCGTAGTATAGCATGGCGGAACGGAACGTCAAATGAGGCCGCGACCCCTTTTCCGAGGGATCGCGGCTTTTTGCTATTATCGGGTTTTCGTTCTGACAATTCATCAAGGACGTGCCATGCCCAAGGATCAGCGTCCACTCCTCGCTTCCGGCATTCGGGACAACTATCGTCGCGGCACAGTGGGCGACTATCTGAGAGCCAAGATCCGGCCTGGCGCGGACCTCTCGATTGTCTCGGCCTATTTCACCATCTATGCCTTCGATGCGCTGCGGGATCAGCTTGCGGACATCAACGGGTTGCGCTTCCTGTTCGGTGAACCGCGTTTCGTCCGGTCGGTTGATCCGGATCCAGACCACGGCAAGACCTTCCAGATCACCGACCAGGGCCTACAGCTCCAGAACCAGCTCCAGCAGAAACGCCTGGCGCGCGAGTGCGCGGAGTGGCTGGCGCGTAGGGCCGAGATCAAGTCGGTGAAGCAGGCCGGGTTCCTGCACGGCAAGCTGTATCACATCGCGCACGGCGATGTGGACGACGCCATCGTCGGCAGCTCCAACTTCACGGTGCGCGGGTTGGGTCTCGGCGAGGATGGCAACAACATCGAACTCAACCTGGAAGTGGACAGCAACCGTGACCGCCGCGAGCTCAAGGCCTGGTTCGATGAGTTATGGAACGACGCCGAGTTGGTGCAAGATGTGAGGGCGGAGGTCCTCCTGTACCTTGAGCAGCTCTACCGTAATCAGGCGCCCGAGTTCGTCTACTACAAGACCCTGTATCATCTCTTCGAGCAGTTCCTGGCCGACCAGGCCCGCAGCCGACTGCTTGACGAGCGCAGCCAGATCGTGGACACCGATGTCTGGAAGGCGCTGTTCGAGTTCCAGAAGGATGGCGTGAAAGGGGCCATTGGCAAGATCCAGACGCACGGCGGCTGCATCCTGGCGGACAGCGTCGGCCTCGGCAAGACCTTCGAGGCGCTGGCGGTCATCAAGTATTTCGAGCTGCGCAACTACCGGGTGCTGGTGCTGTGTCCCAAGAAGCTGCGCGAGAACTGGACGGTCTACCAGGCGCAAAACAACAGCGAGCTGAATCCCTTCGTCCGTGACCGGTTCAGCTACACCGTGCTGTCGCACACCGATCTCAGCCGGGAGGGCGGTCGCTCCGGCGATATTGACCTGGCGACCATCAACTGGGGAGCCTATGACCTGGTCGTCATTGATGAATCGCACAATTTCCGCAATAACACGCGCGGCCGGCGCGACGAAACCGGTGAGGTGATCCGCAAGAGCCGCTATGAACGGTTGATGGAAGACATCATCCAGAGCGGCGTCAAGACCAACGTACTGTTGCTTTCGGCGACGCCGGTCAATAACAGCCTGAGCGACTTGCGCAACCAAATCAGCTTCATCACCGAGGGCCGCGATGACGCCTTCCGGGATACCATCGGGATCCCCAACCTCACCGACACGCTGACCGTCGCCCAGCGCACCTTCAGCGAGTGGGCCAAGCGGAGCGGTGAGCGCAAGACCAGCGACCTGCTTGAGAAGCTCAGCTCCGCGTTTTTCAAGCTGCTCGACGAGCTGACCATCGCCCGGTCACGCAAGCACATCCAACGCTACTACCGCGACTCGGTGGCGCAACTGGGCGGGTTCCCGGAACGGCTGCGGCCGGTGGCGGTCTTCCCGCAGATTGACCTGCGGGGCCGCTTCATGTCGTATGACAAGCTGAACGACGAAATCTCTCAGTACCAGCTCTCACTGTTCAACCCGTCGCGCTATGTGTTGCCCCAGTTCGTGCCTCTGTACCAAAACAAGTCGGGATTCGTAGCCTTCACCCAGGAGAAGCGCGAGTTCTACCTCATCGGCATGATGAAGGTCGGCTTCCTCAAGCGCCTGGAAAGCTCGGTGCACTCGTTCGCCATCACACTGGGCCGCACGGTCCAGAAGATCGAAGATCTTGAAGCGCGCATTGCCCGTTTCGAGGAATTGCGAGCAGCGAACGGCGGCCTCGATTTCGGCGATCTGGAGGTGGAGGAGTTCGAGGACGACGAGCTGCGCGAGGCCTTTCAGGTCGGTGAGAAACTGGTGTTCGAGATGGCGCATCTAAACGTGGATGGATGGCTGGCCGATCTGCGCCGTGATAAACAGCAGCTCTACACTCTGCAAACTTTGGCGGAAAGCATCACGCCGGAGCGCGACGCCAAGCTGGCCGAGCTGAAGCGGCTGATCGCCGCCAAAGTGCGGCAGCCGACGACGGATAAGGACGGGCGACCCAACCGCAAGGTGCTGCTCTTCACGGCCTTTGCCGACACGGCAGCTTACCTCTACGGCGCGCTGCGTGATTGGGCGCAGCAAGAGCTCGGCATCCACATCGCCCTGGTCTCCGGCGGCGCGACCGAGAACAAGACCACCTTCGGCAAGAACGAGTTCAACCACATCCTGACGAACTTCTCGCCGATCGCCAAGAAGCGCAGCTTGATTCGCTCCATGCCGCAGGCGGGCGAGATTGATCTGCTGATCGCCACGGACTGCATCTCGGAAGGGCAGAACCTGCAGGACTGCGACTATCTGGTCAACTACGACATCCATTGGAACCCGGTGCGGGTCATCCAGCGTTTCGGCCGCATCGACCGCATTGGCAGCATCAACCCCGCGGTGCAGCTCATCAACTTCTGGCCCACCCAAGACCTGGACAAATACATCACCCTGAAGAGCCGCGTCGAGGCGCGCATGGCGTTGGTGGATATCGCGGCCACGAATGAGGATAACCTGCTGCGGCCGGACGAGATCGAAGAGCTGATCACCGACGAGCTCAAGTACCGCGACCGGCAGCTCCTGCGGTTGAAGGACGAGGTGCTCGACCTGGAGGACTTCAACGAGACCGTTGACCTCAACGACTTCACCCTGGACGACTTCCGGATCGAGTTGAGCAAGTACATCGAAAGCAACCGCCGGCTGCTGGCGGAAGCGCCGCTGGGCCTCTACGCGGTCGTGCCGGCCGACCCGGCCTATCCGTTGATCGCGCCGGGGGTGATCTATTGCCTGCGCCAGGCCGGTGATGCGGCCGGCAGCGAAGTCGTAAATCCGCTTAAACCGTACTACCTGGTCTACGTGCGGACGGATGGGGTGGTGCGCTTCACCTTTGCGCAGCCGAAGCAGATTTTGGAGATCTACCGGCTCCTGTGCTCGGGCAAGACCGCGCCCTACGAGGAGTTGTGCAACCTGTTTGACCAGGAGACGTGCGGCGGCGCCAGTATGGACTGCTACAACGACCTGCTCCAAAGGGCCGTGCGGTCCATCGCCAGCACGTTTCGGAAGCGCTCCGTCAGCCACCTGCTGTCAGGTCGCGGCGCGGCGCTGGTGGACCAGCGCGCGCAGGCGCAGGAGACGACCGACTTTGAGCTCATCACCTGGCTGGTGATCAGGTGAGCGTGACCTGGATTTGGCAATCCAGGTCGAGCGTTGTGGGGCGGCACGTCGCTCGCGGCGGATCGTCAGATCCGGCGGTGTGAGACAAGCCTGGGTTTGGTAATCCAGGCTGAGTGCTGGTGGGAATCCATGTGTTGCTCGCGGCGGATCGTCAGATCTGGCGGTGTGAGACGAGCCTGGATTTGGCAATCCAGGCTGAGCGATGGCGGGAATCCATGTGTTGCTCGCGGGCGGCGCGTCGCTCGCGGCGGATCGTCAGATCTGGCGGTGTGAGACGAGCCTGGATTTGGCAATCCAGGCTGAGCGATGGCGGGAATCCATGTGTTGCTCGCGGGCGGCGCGTCGCTCGCGGCGGATCGTCAGATCTGGCGGTGTGAGACGAGCCTGGATTTGGCAATC
>CAZKEF010000054.1:0-35087 GCA_964551735.1 uncultured Anaerolineales bacterium | reverse complement strand
CTAGTGGGCTCCAATTCGATGATGAAGTGGACTCAATTTGCATGATGATGAACACTCCACCGCGCATTCCAGCGCGGACAGCGTCAGCCAGGGGTGGAGCGAGGGGGAGGCGCAGTCGTGGGGCCACAGCGTGGGCCGGACCGAGAGCCACGGCACGGCGCACACCGAGAGCCAGGCGGTCACCGACTCGGTCGGCACGTCGAGCGGCGTCTCCGAAAGCGTCGGCTGGGGGCACACCGACAGCACAGCCAACACCGTCTCCGGCGCGCACACCGTGAGCCAGGCGCACACCGACTCGTTCGCCCACACCGACAGCGCCGCCCACACCGATTCGGGCAGCCACACCGACAGCCACGCCACCGGCGTCGCGCACACCGAGGGGAGCTCCTGGTCCGACACCGAGACCAGCGGTTCTTCCTGGGGCACCACGGTTTCCAGCGGCCAATCCGACAGCCAGGCGAGCGGCTGGTCGTCCGGCCAGGCGCATACCGACTCGACGGGCCAGACCGCCTCGCAGGGCGCCAGCGTCGGCGTCAGCAGCGGCGGCTCGGCCGGCACGACCGTGAGCCAGTCGCAGACCGACAGCGCGACCCAGTCGGCGGCGCAGAGCACGGGCTGGTCCAGCGGCGAGAGCCAGGGCCAGTCGGACACCGTGTCGGGGGGCGTCAGCGCGGGCCTGCCCGGCGTGGCCAGCGCCAGCGCGGGCTACAGCCACGGCTGGACCGCTGGCGCCAGCAGCGGCCAGAGCGGCAGCGTCGAGACCGGCCAGTCCACCGGCCACGCCGACTCCACCGGCACGGCCGAGAGCACGGGCACGAACTGGGGCATGTCCGCCTCGGCCAGCAGCGGCCAGGCGCAGTCGACCGGCAGCGCGGACTCCACCAGCTCCGGCGTCAGCGGCAGCACGGGGCACACCGACTCCTCCGGCGTGGCGCAGTCGAGCGGCGGCTCGCAGAGCTCCAGCCACACCACGGGCGGCTCGAGCTCCGCCACGGCCTCGGAGAGCTGGGGCACGGCGGACACGCGCGGCTGGGCCGACACGCGGGGCAGCGCGGACACGCGCGGCACCGCCGACACGCGCGGCACCGCGGACACCGCCGGCTGGGCGGCGACCCGCGGCAGCGCGGACTCGGTCAGCGGCAGCCGGGGCGCGTTCAGCTCCGTGTCCAGCTCGCACAGCACCACGCGCGGCAGCGCCGACACCGAGTCGTGGGGCGAGGCGGTCTCCGAGGGTTGGTCGGAGGGGCGCTCGGTGTCCCGCTCCGCGCAGGCCAGCCGCTCACACGGCGAAGGGGTCACGGCGGGCCAGGCGCTCGCCATGTCGGGCGGCCACGCCTTCTCCGGCGGCCTGTCGGCCGGCATTGTGCCGGGCCTGTCCATCAGCCGGGGCTGGCAGACCGAGGACGACGTCGCCATCCGGCTGACCGAGATCGCGCGCGGCCTGGAGAGCCTGCTCAACACCGCCTCGCACGAGGGCGGCTTCCTGACCACCGCGCTCATGTTCGTGGGCGAGCAGGGCAGCCGCGCGGCCCAGGCGCTGGTGCCGCAGTCGTTCCACGGGCCGGGCGTGCCGACCCCGGTGCTGACCGTGCCGGCGGACGAATCGCTGCGCCAGCACGCGCTGGCGTTCCGGCCGTCGCTCGAGCCGGACGGCGACCCGTTCGGCATCGGCCTCCTGTGGTCGAAGTGGGGCACCCTGCTGACCCCGGCCATGCTGGCCGCCTACACCTGCCCCAACCTGTTCGAGGAGGGCACGGCGGTCACCATCCAGGAGAAGCTGCCGCCGCTGGGCTTTTACCCGGAACTGCCCGGCGAGGTGGTGCTGGGCCACCAGGTCAGCCCGGAGACCGCCGACCTGACGACGGCGCCGCTGCGCCTGGCGCGCGACCGGCACTTTCACACGCTGTTCGCCGGCGACACCGGCTTCGGCAAGTCGGTCGCCGCGGAGCGCATGGTCTACGAGACCACGCGGCACTGGCAGCTCAGGACCGTGGTGCTCGACTTCGGCGCGGGGTGGCGCAAGCTGCTCAACGCGCCCGGCCTGGCGGGGCACGTGGAGATCCGCCACCTGTCGCCGGGCGGGGTGCGGCCGCTGCGCTGGAACCCGCTGCAGATCGGCCGCTACATCCCGCCGGAGGTGCAGTGGCGCATTTTCTGCGACTTCTTCGGCACGGTGGCGCGCGCGGGCGTCCGGCGGCAGATCCCGGAGCTGCGCGAGGCGCTGCGCCGGGTGTATCTCGCCGCGGGCGTGTTGGTGGACGACCCCGAGTGCCGGCGAGACAAGGTCTGGGGCGTGGTGCGGCCCGGCGAGGCCGACCTGATCGGCCAGCCCGCGGGCACGCGGCTCGCGGCGCTGCCGGCCGCGGCCCGCCAGCAACTGGCCGTGGCGCGCTCGCAGGTGGTGGGGCTGGGCGACCTCTACGGTGACGTCGAGACCAAGCTGGGCGGCGTGCCCGAGCGCGACACCACCCTACGCGGGGTGCTGGAGGGGATCCTGTTCCGGCTGCACCCGCTGGTGCAGGGCCAGGCCGCGCGGCAGTACGCGGAGGGCCTGGACGCCATCGACATCAACACGGTCGTGCCCGGCGATTGGGGCATCGCCATCCTGGAGGGCGGCAAGTTCCTGGACGACTTCTCCAAGGCGTTCCTGCTGGGTTGGGCGGCCTGGCATTTCTACAACGACGCCGTGATCCAGCGCGACGAGCTGGGGGTGACCGGGGACGCGCGCATCCAGATCGTGTTCGAGGAGGCCAACAAGATCCTCTCCGGCCTGGACACGGGCGCGGACGAGGAGACGGGTGGCGGGGTGTCGGTGTCGGAGCAGCTCACCAACTGGTGGCGCGACGCGCGCAAGTACGGCATGTGGCTGCACCTGATCACCCAGTCCCCCTCGTTGATCCCGACCGGCATCCTGTCGTCGTGCAACAACATGGTGGTGGCCAACCTGAAGAACCCCAAGGACCGTGACGCCATGATCGCGGCGCTGGCCCGCTCGGAGAAGGGGTTCGTGGACGAGCCGTGGCGGCGCTTCCTGGCCTCGATGCCGGTGGCGCGCGCGGTGGTCAAGCTGGGCTACACGACCGACCGGGCGCAGGTGGAGCCGTGCTACATCCAGCCGCTCTTGCTGGACGTGCCCGCGCCGAGCCGGGACGAGATCGTGGCGCAGCTGGGGGAGATCGTGGTGTGAGCGGAGGGACGGAGGAGCAGGGGAGATGGGGAGATGGGGAGACGCGGGGATGCGGAGATGGGGCGATGAGTGCTGACGGCGAGACTGCGGCGCATCCCCGCGCGCCGTGGCGGCTGCGGGCGAACGTGATCCTGCTGGCGCTGGCGGCCTTCGCCATCCTGGTCGGGCTGGCGGCCATCGCCGGCCGCGGGTTCGCCCGGCCGCCGGCCGCGGTGGATGGCCTCGCGTTCGCGCCGCTGCCGACGCCCACGGCCACGATCACGCCGACGCCCGGCTGGTGGGCCACCGTGCCGGTCACGGCCACGCCCGCCCTGCCTGGCCTGCCTGCGCTGCCCAAGCTGGGCCTGGGCGGCGGCGGAGGCGGGCTGAGCGCCGGCGATCCGGTCAAGTTCGCGGTCCTGAGCTGCCCGCGCGGCGACGTGAAGATCACGGCGATCACGACCGCCGGCAAGCCCGGCTGGTGGAACATCGTCGGCACGGCGGCGATCCCGAACCAGGAGTACTGGAAGGGCGAGCTTTCGCCGGATGGCCAGGGCTGGACCATGCTCTACCGGTCGAGCGCGGCGGTGCAGGACGGCCTGCTGATCGAGTTCAACACGCGCACGGTGCCGCGCGGCGATTATCAAGTCCGGCTGACCGCCGTGGATCGCACCGGCAACTACCCGGAGCCGTGCGTGATCCAGGTCAGCACTAAGTAGGAGGAGCGAGGAGATGTCCGCACATAGATCCCGTGACACAGGCCGGCCGGCCGCCGGGCTGTCGGGTCTGGGGCAGCCGCCGCAGAGGGCCGCGGTGCTGGCGGCGCTGCAGGCGTTGCCAGCCGAGATGCCGGTGGTGGCGCTGCTGTACGAGGGCGACGAGTTGATCGACGCCCGCTGGACGACCCGCGCGGCGGTAACCGCGACGCTGGCCGCGCGCCAGCCCGTTGAGGCAACTGCCCAGGGGGCGGCTGCCGACTGAACTGGAAGGAGAGAAAAGATGCGCAGAAAAGGCATGGGCCTGCCGTTGGCCCTGGGAGTGATCACCTGCGCCCTGCTGGCGCTGGTGCTGTGGCCGAAGCAGGAGCCGCAGGTGACCGTGGTCGTGGCCGCGCGCGACCTGGGCGCAGGCCTGGCGCTGGCCGCGGCCGATTTGACGACCGCCACCTTGCCCGCGGCCCAGGCGCCGGCGGACGCGGTGGCCGACCCGGCCGCGCTGGTCGGCCAGTCGCTGGCGGTGGTGCGCTTCGCGGGCGAGCCGGTGACCCCGCGCCACCTGGGACCCGCCGTGAGTCTGCGGCCGGACGAGCGGGGCATCGCGGTGCAGGTCAAGGCCGACACCGGCCTGGCCGGGCTGCTGCGGCCGGGTATGACGGTTGGAGTGGTGGCCACGCTGGTCGGGCAGACGCAGGACGCGGCGGACATCCAGCCGGGGGTCATCGCGTCCCCCGTGCGCACCGTGTACGCCAAGGCCCTCCTGGAAGGGGTGCGGGTGCTCTACGTGCCGCCGGAGTTCCAGGCGCGGCCCTACACGCCGGTCACCGCCTCCGCCACAGTGAGCGGCGGCCAGAGCAAGACGGGCGGCCTGATGGGGGACGGCGCGAGCACGGCGAGTGCGCCGACCACGACCGCCACCAACCTCCGCGAGGGCGTCATCGTCCTGGCGGCCGGCACCAAGCCGATCTCGATCACCTATCAGATGCTCACGACCACCCTGCCGCTGTCGGATACGCTGGGGCTGCTGGCCGGGGGGGCGGCGCCGACTGGCGCGGCGGCTGTGGAACCGGCACCCCCGGCCACGCGCCTGGTCGTGCCGGTGGAGCTGCTGGCCGCGCTCAACGCGACCAACGCGTCCTTCACCCTGGTGCTGACGCCGGAACAGGCGACGCCGTACACGACCATCGGCCTGTCGCTGGCGGACCTGGCGGCGGACGTGGAACGCGCCCGGCCAACCCCGGCGCCTACGCCCACGCCTGGTCGCGCAGGCAAGTAGCGGGAGGATGTCATGACGTGGGGTTTCACGCGGTCGGCCCCGGCGGCCGGCCTGCTCCCCGGCGAGCGGCCCGTCACGATCCTGGTGGCGGGCGAGCCGGCGCGCGCCCAGGCGCTCTACGGCCTGCTGGCCAAGGACGCGCGCTTCCAGGTGCTGGCCATGGCGACCAGCGCCGACGACACGCGCGCCAAGCTCGCCATGCGGCCCGAGGCGGCGGTCATCGAGGGCCAGGTCTTCGCCGGCCCGACCGAGCTGACCGACATCTTCGGCGAATACGCCGGCGTCTGCTACGTGCTCCTGCCCGCCAACGTGCCGGAGAACCAGGTCGCGGCGGTGCGCGGGCTCAAGTGCGTCAAGGAGGCGCTGGTCGGCGAGGTCAACCTGACCGCGCTCGCCGGCCAGGTCTACGCCGCCGTGCTGCTGCGCCGCCAGGCCAGCCTGAACCCCGGCGGCCGGGACGCATTCCTGCCCTTCCAGGCGCCGGGCGGGGCCATGATCGGCTGGCGGGCCATTGCGGTCTGGTCGCCGCAGGGCGGGGTGGGCAAGAGTACCATCGCCCTGGCGTTGGCGCTGGAAGCGGCCGCCCGCCGCCTGCCGGCGCTCCTGGTCGGCCTGGGCGCGCCGGACCCGCTGCCGCTGCTGGCGGGCCTGAACGCGCCCGAACCCAACCTGGTCGCCTGGACCACGAACCCGACCGTGGACGGCCTGCGCGCCTGCGTGCGCAACGTGCACGGGGTCAGCCTGCTGGCCGGCTTCCCGGACCTGATGAGCCTGATGAACTACAACCTGGAGGCGCTGTCAGGGCCGAAAGCGCTGGGCAGCCTGGCCTACACCGCCGCGCAGGCGGGCTTCGTGCCGGTGATCTTCGACGTCTCGGCGCAGGAACTGGCCGCGGCCGCCCTGAGCGCGGCCAACACCCTGGTGCTGGTGGCGCGGCCCGATGTGCCGGGGGTGCTGGCCGCGGCCGAGGGCACGCGCGTGATCCACGACGTGATGGCCGGCCAGCACCGCATCCCGCCGGAGGCGATCCACCTGGTGGTCAACGGCGTGCGGCAGAGCACGCTGTCGCCCAACGAAGTCGCGACCGCGGGCTCCGAGGCGCGCCGCGCCAAGCGGGACTTCCCGTCCCTGGCCGCGGCGATCGCCGACGACCCGCAGGTCGAGGCGGCCGCCAATGAGGGCAAGCCGGCCTACTTCCGGTCGGACGAGGTGCGCCGGGCGGCCAAGACGCTGGGCGACCTGCTCTTCGCCGGCCCGCCGCCGATCCTGCCCGACGCCGGCCGGCCCGGCCGGGTGATCCGGTTGGGGCCGATACGGATTCGAGTGTGACGGAGCGAATCAGCGAATCAACGAATCAACGAATCACGAATTCGCCATTCGCTGATTCGTTGATTCGCCGTGGAGGCAAGCATGAGCTGGGGAGCCGTACAGAACTCTCTGACGCCGGAGCAGGTTTCGGCGGTCGTCGAGAGCGCCAGCAAGGAGCTGTCGAGCCTGTCGCTGTCGGTGCTGCGCAACCGGGCCGAGGTGGGCCGGCGCGCCGAGGCCGCGGTGCGCAACGGCCTGCGCGCCCTGGGCGGGCCGACGCCGGACAACAGCCAGATCCAGGGGATGATCAACCGGGTGGTGGCGCGGGTTGGCGGCCTGGGCTTCCTGGACGCCCTGTTCCCGCCCCACTGCACTGAGTACACCGACGTGCTGGTCAACGCCGACGGCGCGGTATGGACGCGGCGCAAGACCGCGATGGCCTTCGCACGCCTGGAGTACCTGGCCCCGACCAAAGAGGAAGTCTGGCGGGCGGTGGAGGCGCTGTTGGCCCCGGAAGGCCGGGCCTGCTCGGAAGCCACCCCATCGGTGGATACCAAGCTGCCGCGCGACCGCGAGCTGGGCTTCGGCGGCGCGCGCGTCAAGGTGCTGCACCCCTGCATCGCGCCGGGCGGCGGCTACCCGACGCTGGCGATCCGGCTCTTCGAGCCGCTGCCGGTGACGCCGGCGCAGGTGGTGGGCTGGGGCGTCTTCAGCGAGCCGGTCATGGCCGCGCTCTTGGAAGCGGTCGGCCGCCGGCTGCGGGTGATGGTGATCGGCGGCACGGGCACGGGCAAGACCACGCTGCTGTCGGCGCTGTGCCACGGCGTGCCGCTGGATGCCCGCGTGGTCAAGGTCGAAGACCCGGAGGAGATCTGGCTGCCGCATCCCAACGTGACCACGCTGGAGGCGCGGCCCGCGCCGCCCGGCTCCACGGTGCCGGCCTACGAGGTCAGGCACGGCGTGGACGACGCGCTGCGCCTGGCGCCCAGCCACCTGATCGTCGGCGAGGTGCGCAAGGGGGATGCGGCGCTCTCGCTGTTCCGGGCCATGATGAGCGACCACGCCGGCCTGACCACCTTTCACGCCGACGGCCCGGAGCACGCGGTGCACCGCATCGGCATCATCATGAACTCCGACGCCAACGTGCGCGCGGAGGCGGCCAAGGGCATGTTCGCCGAGGCGATCGACCTGGTCGTCCAGGTCGGCTGGCGCGCGGAGCGGCGGGTGGCGTTGGGCGCCTGGGAGGTCGGCGGCCTGACGTCCGGCGGCAACGTGCGGCTGGAGCCGCTTTGGCTGCCGGGCGCAGCGGAGTTCAAGGCGCCGAGCCGGCGGCGGGAGTGACGGGGGAGACAGGGGGACACGGAGAGGGGGAGACGCGGTGACAGGGCGACGCGGTGACGCGGAGAATGACGTCAACCTGGCTCGTGATCTCTGACTCCTGACCCCTGTCCCCTGGAAGGCAAAGTCATGATGACGTATGCGCTCATCATTCTGTTTGCGATGGCTATTGGCCTGGCGGTGGGCAGCATGGCCATGCAGCCCCGGGCCCTGCGCTGGGCCTGGCCTGCCGTAGCCTGTCTGACCGGGGCGCTGCTGGGCCTGCCGGTCGCCGCCGTGCTGGCCGTGACGGTCGTTGCGGCCGCCTTGACCTGGCCCGTCCGCCGGGCCTGGGCGTGAACGAGGGGGAGGTCTGCTTATGCAAGAGGTGATTCGAGGACTGCTGGGGAATGCTGCGCTCCAGCCCATCCTGGTGTTGGCGCTGGCCATCGCGGCCGGGAGCACCATGGCTGCCGTGACGAGCCGGGTGTCGTTCGGTCGCGGCCCAGGCCAAGTCGTGGCGGGCTACATGGCGCCCGCGGCGGTCCAACCCGTCGTCGAGGCGGACGCCGAGGCCGCGGGCATCAACGCGGCCCTGGGCCTGCTGCCGCGGCGGCTCGTCCTGGCCGCGCAGATCGGCGGCGCGGTCGCGCCGTGGCTGCTGGCGCTGCTGATGGGGCTGCCGCTCATCCCCGCGCTCGGCCTGGCGGCGTTGGGCTACATCCTGGCCGACACGTTTCTCAAGGGCCGTTGGCGCAAGGCGCGGCTGGCGGTCGAGGCCGACCTGCCGCTCTTCGTCAGCCAGCTGGGCGGGCAGCTGCTGGTCACCCAGGCGCCGCTCAAGGCGGTCGAGGAGGTGGTGGGCAACCTGGCCGAGGGCAGTGTGCTGCAGCTCTGGCTGGCGCGGCTGCTGAAAGGCCTGCGCCTGGAAGGCAGCGCGTATCTCGACAAGGCGCGGGCCGAAGCGATGCAGATCACGCCGCTGCTCGGCCTGGTGCTCTACGAGATCGGCCGGCTGGCCGAGACGGGCGGCACGGGCTTCGCGGTGGCGTTCACCACGACCGCCGACGAGCTCTCGGCCATCCTGGAAGCGCGGGCGGTGGCCGGTTCCAAGGCCGAGGCCGCGCGGGGGGCGGTGCTGACCATGCTGGTCATCATGGGCATCGTGCTGGGCATGATGCTCTCCTCGCCCAGCATCCGGGCCGGCTTTGCCGCGCCGACCGCCCAGCTGGTCGCGGGGGCGGCGCTCGCCGCGATGGCGTTCGGGTACGTGTTCCTGAACGGCATGATCAACGACGCGCTGGAGGCGTGAGTTGAGAGGGGGAGATGGGGAGACACGGCGAGGGGGAGACGCAGAGAACGTCTCCGTGTCCCCGCGTCTCCGTGTCTCCTCGTCTCCGCAGAAGGGGGATGACATGCTGCAACAAGCTCTGGTTCTGGCCGCCGCGCTGAGCGCGGGGGTACTTATGCTGGTGATTGCCTCCCGTACGGACTTTGCCTTCTCGCGCACGCCCGGCTCGGTCGTGGCGGGCTACCTGGGCCGCGCGGAGGGCAACGCCTTCGAGCAGGTCGGCGGCGCGGCGCTGCACCGCTTCCCGGCGCTGGGTGGGCTGGTGGACGTGGAGGCCCACCGGCGCTGGCTGCTGCTGGTCGGGGACGCGCCCTCGGCCGCGGCGATCTGGGGCCTGGCCATCGTGTTGGGTGGTCTGGGTCTGCTGCTGCCCGTGATCACGGGCGTGCCCGCGCTGGTCGCCGCAGCGCTCATGGGCGCGGTCGCGCCCTTCGCGCGGCTGCGCAGCCAGGGCAACGCGGTGCGCCGGCGGGTGCAGCGCAGCCTGCCCGACCTGGCCGCGTTGATGGCGGCCGAGATGGCCGCGGGCAACCCGCCCGACCGGGCGCTGGCGCGCGCGGCGGAGTTCGGCGGGCCGCTGGGCAACCTGCTGCGGCGCGCGGTCGAGGAAGCGCGCCGCACCGGCCGGCCGCTCTTCAGCCGGGAGAACGTGGCGGGAGTCCTGGTCGAAGTGGTCAACCGCTACGACCTGCCGCCGGTCAAGGCGTTCGCGGCGCAGATCGACCAGGCGTCGCGCACCGGCGTGGCCGGGCCGGAGTTGATGGAGGGCCTGGCCCGCACGCTGATCATCGCCTACAAGGACCGCTCGCTGCGCGAGGCCGAGGCGCTGGAAAGCCGGCTGGCGGTGCCGACCGTGCTGTTCTTCTTCCTGCCGTTCATGTTCCTGATCCTGGTGCCGCTCTTGCTGCCGGTGATCAACGCGCTGTGAGGTTGCAATGCACCACGTTCAGCTCCCCTTGACCCCCGCCGCCCGCGCGCGGCTGACCCGCCAGTCGTACGTCCGGGTGCGGGCGCGCTGGCAGCAGGTCCGCGGCCGGCCGGTGCGGCGGCCCTATCAACCGCCCGCCGTCGTGTACGAAGCCGCCCTGGAAGTGCGCGCCGGGTCCGTCATCGACCCGACCCACCGCAACCCATTTCTGTACCCGGAGGAGACACCATGAGCACTACCGGTTCCATCCCCCACCGCCATGGCCGCTGGGCCTGGCGCGACGCCCCGGCTGGCCCCTGGGCCGCTCGGCGCCGGCCCGCCGTGCGCCGGCTGCTGCTGGCCCTGTGCGCTATCGTCCTGTACGGTGTGGCCCTGGCCACCGCCGACGCGCAGACCACCACACCCACCCTGGCCGTCGTGAGCCAGACCGACTACACCGGCACGCCCGCCTTCAGCGCGTGCACCGGCGTCCCCGCGCCGGGCGACGACTGTGCGGTAGCCGACGCCTACGTGCGCACTAACGACAGCGGCGGCCTGCGCGTGGACTACAGCGTCAACCCGGCCGGCACGACCGCCACCGGCGCGGTCATCACCGTCACCGTGACCGTCGCTAACCCCACCCCCGGCGCGGCCGCGCCGGACGAAGTCCTCCGCCTGGACGCGCCGGTCGGCTGCGCCAGCTATACGCTGCCGAGCGGGACCCACGCGCAGCGGGCCTGGGTCTGCACGCTGGGCACGGTGCCCGGCGGGACCAGCGCCAGCCTGCGCTTCCCCTACCGCACCGTCCACGGCGGCCGCCAGGGCCAGACCCTGACCTTCGCGGTCGCGTTCCGCAGCAACGAGGCGGCCGCGCCCGCGCCGGCCCCGGTCGGGCACACCATCTCGGCCCTGCCCAGGCTCGACCTGGTCAAGAACTATGGCGCGGTCATGCAGGAGCCGGCCCTGGGTCCGGACGGCGTGACTTGGGGCCAGCGGCTGTGGTATCCGCTGAGCGCGCGCTGGGCGACCGGTAAGGGCGGCGAGCAGTTGGGCAGCAGCTTCAGCTTCACCGACCAGTGGACCGCCGGGCAGAGCTTGCCCACGGGCGCGCGGCTCTACACCTGGGGCCCGTACGGCGCGGCGGGCGCTTGCTTCCCCAACGGCCAAAACGGCCAGACCAATCCCACGCTGCCCTACGGCGCCTACAGCCTGGGCCCGGAATTCGGCGCTCCGGCGTACAGCGTCGTCAATTCCGGCCAATGGCAGTGCAGCCAGGCGGCGCCCGGCGCGGCGGTGGCGCTCACCATCACCGGCGCGGACACCTCGGCCCGGACCTATCCCAGTTGGGCCCCCAACGACACCAGCCTGAGTACGCATTACGTCCTGGCCGGCAACGTCGCCTTCTGGCTGCCCAACAGTGAGATCACGGCCGTGGGCGGCCAGGTGGACGTCACCAACACCTACACCAGCTTCGACCCGGTGAGCGTCAGCGGCCAGAGCAACTACGGCGCGGGCACGGAGCCGACCGGCAACAACGCGACCAGCCACACCCTGCTGGCGAACGCCGGTTACTTCAGCAAGTGGTGGACCGACGTAGACGGCGATGTGCTGACCAACCAGAGCGCGTACGGCTCCGGCAACGGCGTCGTCGTGCCCACGCAACTGTTCGCAGCCAGCCTCAGCTACCGGCTGACGGGTGAGACCGCGCAGAGCAACCTCAAGCTGTGCGAGAAGCTGCCGCTGGACTACGTGACCTTCACCGGCACGACCGCCTACGAGGTGCGCGTCAATGGCGTCCGCGACGCGACCCTGGAAGGCCAGGCGGTCTACCGCTACGGCGTCGGCCCCAACGTGACCGACCCGACCGCCTACCGGACGGCGACCTGCGCTGACGCGGGCATCGCCTGGTACGCCACGCCCGGCGCGGCGCCCGGCGGCGCGGCCAGCATCAATTACGTCGAAGTCACCGCGCCCAACGTGCCGCTGCTCAGCGACATCCGCTTCCGCGTGCAAGTACGGGCGCGCAGCACGAACCTGGCCGGCCAGCAACTGGCCATGGGCACGCGGCTCCCCAACCAGGCGGCCTGGCAGATGAACGGCGGCGCGTGGCAGGTGGGCGCGTACGACCCGGTCAGCCACTACAGCCCCGGCGCCAACGGCGACCGCGTCTGGTTGAGCCAGGGCGTGCTCAGCACGTATAAAGAAGCTCGGCGGCCGGCTAGCATCCAGCGGATTGTTAGTATCGGCGCGGGCGAGGCATTCCGCTGGCTCATCCCGCTGCGGCTCACCTACGACAGCACCGGCGCACCGAGCCAGCAGCCGGTCGCCACCGGCGTTGTGTTCACCGACACCCTGCCGGCGGATTTCGTCTTCACGCACGCCGAGGTGTGGGACAGCGTGAACGGCGGCCGACCCCTCACCTTCGACCGCGTGACGGCCAACCCGGACGGCACGACCACGTTGGGCTGGGACGTGGGCAACCTGCCGGCCAGCCCGGAGCCGTGGGTCAGCATCTACGGCTACGCCCGCTACAACCTGCCCAGCTACACCCCACTCACCAACCGGGTGACGATCAGCGCGGCCGACACGCACAACCGCACGGCCAGCGCCAGCTACACGGTGACGGTCATCCAGTACAACGCGCTGGCGATCTGCAAGGAGGTGGAGACGCCGCAAGTGCCGCTCAACCACCCCCTGACCTTCACGTTGCGCTACGACAACACCACCACCGGCACGCTGGCGGATCTCGATCTCATTGACGTGCTGCCCTGGCACGGCGATAGCCGCACCCCGCGCACCGACTACACCGGGCAACTGGCGCTGCAGCAAGTCAGCCCCGGGGCGGGCGAAACCATCCTGTACAGCCACCGGCCGCCCGCGACCATCGCCGCGGACCCGAACGACCCCAGCAACCAGCCCGCTAACGCGACCACCGGCTGGTGTGCAACTTACGATGGTTCCGGCGGCCCTAACTGCCCGGCCAGCCTGGCCCAAGTGACCGCCATCCGCCTGCTGAGCCCGGCTTTCAGCAGCACCGACCCGGAGCGCACAGTTACGCTGGTGCTGAGCGCGACCGGCAACCTGGGGGGCGACTGGTATGTCAACAGCTTCGCCGGGCGCACCAGCTCGCTGGCGCTGCCGGTCTACTCGAATGACGTCCCCGTGCGCACGCCGGGCGCGGAGCTGGCCCACCTGGGCAACTTCGTCTGGTGGGACAGCAACCGCGACGGCCGGCAGGGCAATGATGCGACCGGCCCCACTGCCAAGGTGCCGCCGACGACCGTCACGCTGTATGACGCCGGCGGCAACGTGGTCGCCACCACCCTGACCGACGCCGACGGCTACTACTACTTCAACCAGCTGCGGCCCGGCACATACCAGGTGGGCGTGGCCCTGCCCGCGGGCTACAGCTTCACGACGCCCAACGTTGGACCCGACGCGGCCATTGACAGCGACTTTGACCCCGCCACCGGCCGCACCGGGTTCATCACCCTGGCGCCCGGCCAGACCAACTACACCGTGGACGCGGGCCTGCAAAAGACGGCCGGCTTGGGCGACTTCGTGTGGCATGACCTGGACCGCGATGGCGTCCAGGATGCGGGCGAGCCGGGGCTGCCTGGCGTGACCGTGCGGCTGTACAACAACGCGGGCGCGCTGGTGGGCACGACGGCCACCAACGCGGCCGGCTACTACGGCTTCACCTTGGCGGCGCAGGATTTCTACACCGTCGAGTTCGGGCCGCCGGCCGGCTACACGTTCAGCCCGCGCGACCAGGGCGGGGACGACAACCTGGACTCGGATGCGGACCTGACTACCGGCCGCGCGCCGGCCATCCGGGTGCGCTCCGGCGACATCTTCCTGCACATTGACGCCGGGCTGTACCGCACCGGGGCCGACCTCGGCGACCGCGTCTGGTACGACGCCAACGCGAACGGTAGGCAAAACGAGGGTGAAGCCGGTATCGCGGGTGTGCCGGTCACGCTCTATGACCAGAGCAACAACGCCGTTGCCACCACAACGACTGACAGCAATGGCAACTATCTGTTCGGCAACTTGACTTCCGGCACGTACTCGGTCGGCTTCACCGCACCGAGCGGTTACGCCTTCAGCCCCGCTAATCAAGGCGCGGATGATGCGGTAGATTCCGATGCCCAGCCGACGACCGGCCGCACGGGCAGCTACACGGTGGTTGCGGGGCAAACCAACCTGACCATAGACGCGGGCCTCTACCAGCCGGCGCACCTGGGCGACCGGGTCTGGCTGGACACCGATCGCGACGGCCGCCAGGCGGCGGGCGAAACCGGCGTGGCCGGTGTCACCGTGACCCTGTACGATGACCTGGGGGCCGTGCGGGCCACGACCGTGACCGACGCGGCCGGCTACTACAGCTTCACCCTGCCGGCCGGCGCGTACCAGGTGGGCTTCACCCGGCCCGCTGACTACCAGTTCAGCCCGTTCGGCCAGGGCGGCGACCCGGCGCTGGACTCCGATGCCGACCCCGTAACCGGGCGCAGTGGGCTCATCGTGCTGGCGCCGGGTGCAACCAACGACACCGTGGACGCGGGCCTGTATCCGGAACCGTTGGGCTGGCTGGCCGAGCTGGGCGATTTCGTGTGGCACGACCTGAACCAGGACGGCGTGCAGGACCCGGGCGAGCCGGGCCTGCCTGATGTGACCGTTACGCTGTATGATGAGCTGGGCACGGTCTTGACCACGACTGTCACCACTGGCTCCGGCTACTACAACTTTGGCCTGGCCGCCGCGGGCGGCTACCAGGTGGGCTTCACGCCGCCCCTGGGTTACGCGTTCAGCCCGGCCGACCAGGGCGCGGACGACGAGGCGGACAGCGATGCGGACCCCGCCACCGGCCGCGTGGCGGTGTTTGTCGCCCCCGGCCAGTTCCGCACCGACGTGGATACCGGCCTGCACCCGACCGCGCGCGACTACGGCGATCTGCCGCTGGGCTACGAAGGCGGCAGCGCCGCCTGGCATCAGATTACCGGCCTGTATCTGGGCGCGGCTGTCTCCCCGGAGACCGCGCCGCAACCCGATGTCAACGCGCAAGGCGATGCCGATGATGGCGTCGCGCGCCTGGCGGGAACCTGGACGCCAGGCGCCACGGTGCCTTTGAGCGTGACGCTGAGCGGCCCCGGCGAGCTGGGCGCCTGGCTGGACTGGAACAACGACGGCGTGTTCGGGCCGGCTGAGTTCACGGCCTTCACCGGGCTGAGCGCCGGCGCGCAGCAGCTCGACCTGGTCGTCGGCAGCGCCTACACCACTGGGCAAGCCGTCTATGCCCGCTTCCGGCTGTTCCCCGCCGGCACCTCGGTGACCGGCGCGGCCGCGGGGGGCGGCGTGGTGGGCGGCGAGGTGGAGGACTACTACTGGACCTTCCGCCCGACGGCCGTGACCCTGGGCAGCTTCCGCGTCGCGCCGGCCGGCCCGCCGGCCTGGTACTCGGCGCTGCTGCTGGCGTTGGCCGCCGCGCTGGGCTGGCTGCTGGGCCGCGGGTGGCGGGGCCGCGCGGGCGCCGCGGCGCCGGCCGCGCTGGCGTTGCTGCTCCTGGCCGGGCCGCCCCCGGCCGCCGCGGCCGCGGGCCCGCTGACGCCCCTGACCGCGGCCGACCTGCCCGCCTGGTATCAGGCGCAGACCGGCTATGCGGCCCACCCGGCCGACTTCGGCGCGTACGCGCTCGCGCCCCTGGGCGACCAGCTTTATCTGGGGCTGGGCACGGGTGCGCCCGGCGCGGATTCCGGCGCGCTGCTGGCGCGGCTGGACGCGGGCGGGCTGGCGGCCGTGGCCGCGCTGCCCGAGGCCGGGTTCCTCGACCTGACGGTCAGCGGTGGCCGGCTGTACATCCCCGGCGTGGACCCGCTGGCCGACTGGACCCTGGGCAACCTGTACATCTACGACCCGGCCCGCGGCCAACTGACCCAGCGCCGCACCCTGCCGCAGACCATCCACGCCTTCGGCGTTGACCACGACCCGCTGACCGGCCGCCTCAGCGTGGCCGTGGCGCGCCACCTGGGTGACAACGCAACCTGGGGCGGCGGCGTGTACACCAGCTGGGATGCGGGCGCGACCTGGACGTTGGCCGCGGACCCGGCGCTGGGCGCCACGCGTACCTACGACGTGCTGACCGTGAGCGGCGCGCAGTTCGCGGTGGCCAACACGGCCGACGTGACCTGCCGGCTGGCCTATCAGCCGCGGCCGCGGCCGGGGACGCCGGCCGGGACCTGGGCCCAGTTCCCCTACCCGCTGGGCTGCACCGCGCGGCTGATGCCCGAGCTGAGCGGCCGCGGCGTGCTGGCGCTGAGCCATGACGGCCGGCTGGCCCACGCGGCGGACCAACGCGGGATCCACACCCTGGTGCTGCCTGGGCCGGCGCCGCGCCTGCCCCAGTGGTTGGCCGCAGGCGCGGGCCGCTACTACGTGGCGGACGCCACGGGGCAGGTGTGGGCCACGGCGGACTGGCGGCAGTGGACGCGGCTGGCGCAACTGGCCCAGCCGCCGCTGGCCATCGCCTACTGGCCGGCGCGGCAGGCGCTGGTCATCAGCACGCGCGGCGCGAGTGGGGCCGTGTACCTGCTCCCGCTGGCTTGACCGCGCGTGGCCGGGCGACCCTGGCGCGCGGCGCGGCCGGCCTGCTGGCGCTGCTGGCGGCGCTGCTGGCCGCGCGCGCCACCTTGAGCTGGCTGGCGGCCCTGACCGCCCCGGTGTCGGTGGTGGTGGCGCGGACGGCCATCCCGCCGTACGCGGCCATCACGGCCGACATGGTCGCAGTCGTCCACCTGCCGGCCGGCGCGTTGGCCCAACCGGCCTACGCCGATCCGGCCGAGGTTGTGGGCTTATTGGCCCGGCTGGAGCTCCTGCCCGGCGTCCCGCTGCTGCGCGCCTACGCCGTCCCGGCCGCGGAGCTGCGCTACACGGCGGACGCGCAGGCCGTGGTGCTTGGCGTGACAGTCAACCGTGAGCGCGTGCCCGGCAATCTGCTCCTGGCCGGCCAACGGGTGGACGTCTGGCAGGCGGGCCGGCTGGTAGGGCCGGGCCTGCGGGTGGTAGCCATCACCGAACAAGCAGCTGGGCAACTGGTGGTGGCCCTGGAAAGTAGCCAGGCGCTGGTCCCGGCGCTGTTGGCGGCCTCGGGCCGGGCCGACGTCGCCCTGACCCTGGCGCCGCTTGAACGGTTGCCGACGCCGACGCCTGAGGCTAAGGCTGAGGTTAAGTCTGAGGTGACAGTGACGTTGACTCCGACCTTAACTTCAACCCCAACCTCAACCTCAACGCCGACGCCAACGGCCACGCCAGGTCTGGCTGTGGTGAAGCCGGGGCCGGCGCAAGGCCTTAACGTGCGCGCGGGGCCGGGCACGGACACCTCGGTGCTGGCGACGCTGCCAGCCGGCAGCCGCCTGACACCGATCGGCCGGGATGGGGCCGGTCAGTGGGTGCAGGTCTGCTGCGTGGCCGGCGACCGGTACGGCTGGGTGCTGGCGGAACTGGTGGAGCTGGCCGTAGACCTGGCCGGCCTGCCGGTGCGCTGATCTAACGAATGACAGGAGTGAGGCATTCCGCATGAGCGCGGCTCCGCGCAACCTACCGGCGGCGGACGACAGCGACCTGGTCGCGGCTTTCGCCGCCCTGCGCACCGCACCGGTGCAGCCGCGGCCCGGCTGCGTGGCCGAGCTGCGCGCCCGCCTGCTGGCAGAAGTCTCTCAACTGGACCAGGCAGGCAGGGCGGGGCCCCCGTATGCTACGACAGGTGGTGCTGAGCCTGCCTTAAGAGGTGATAGTATGACCCAGATAACCTCGCTGCGCGGCCAGTTGGAGCTGGTGGGCGGCCAGGGCCGCGTGCTCCACGGCTTCGTACGCATCCCGGCCCTGGTGCGCAACCATTCGGAGGAATGGGCCGACGTCGTCGTCAGCGTGGAGCTGCTCGACGCGGCCGGCCAGGTGTTGGTCAACCGCGCCGCGCCCACTGCGGGCGAGCAACTGCGCAGCGCCTATCCCATCCCGCCTGGCGGCGTCATGTTCTACCTCTACCTGCGTGCCGTCGAACGCCTCACCGGCCAGTACGCCACCCATCGGCTGCGCCTGCGCCAGGCCTACGCCGGCGCGCCCGCCGGCACGGCCCAGGCCACGATCACCAGCCAGGCCGCGCGCCAACCGGCCTACGCCGGCGCGCCAACCTACCTGGCGCGCGGCACGGTCACGGCGGCGACACGCTGCGCTGAGCCGCTGGTGGTGGCCGCCGGCTTCGACGCCGCGGGCAACCTGCTCGACGTCGCGGCGGCGCTGCTGTACCCGAGGCGGGGGCTGCGGGAGTTCGGGACCGATCTCAGCGAGCTGGCCGCGGGCGCGACCGGGCACTTCACGCTGGCGTTCCTCGTGCCCGGCATCCAGTCGGTGCAGGCCGTGGCCCTGTGCCTGTAAGGTCGGTGCGGCGGATGCTATTGAATGCTTGGGTTGGTCTGGCCCTGTTGACCGGCGCATTGGCCGGACTGGGCACGCTGTTGCTCATGCTGGCCGGGTTGGAATTGCTCGGCGCAGCCGTTGAGCGCCTGTGGCTGCGGCATTCGCCTGCCGCGGCCCGGCAGGCGCGGGTGCGCGCGCTGCTGGCAGCTTACCGGGTGCGCCACGCCGCGCCAGCGGCTGACAAGTCCAGGAGGCGCCGACTGTGAATCTACTCGATCTTCTGCGCGATCCGTTCCTGCGGTCCGTGGCGCTGGTGTTTTGGCTGTTACCCTGCGCGCTCCAGGACTACCGGACGCGCCACGTGTCCAACTGGCTGACCGTGCCGCTGTTTATCCTGGCCTGGCCGGTCGCGCTCCTGACGGGCCACCTGCCGCTGACGCTGGCGGTGTTTCTCGGCGTGGTCGTCGCTTGGCGGTGGGGTGGGGGCATGGGCCCGGCGGATGGCAAACTTGCGGTCGGCCTGGCCGGCCTGGCGCCACCGGCCTTGCTGGCCGGCGTGGTCGCCCAGGGGCTGCTGTTTCTCTGCGCCCGGCGGCGCGCCGGATATGCGACGCCCCTGCCCGGCGCGGTCGGCTTCTATCTTGGCGCGGCAGGGGCGGCGCTGGTTACGGCTGGCTTGAATTACCTGCCAGCACGCATGTGAGTGCTGGCGCAGATTAACCTGGAGACGATACATGGCAAGACCCCGTGGGCAAACCCTGCAACAACGCTTCGGCTTCCTGGACGACGATCTCAGGACGGTCTCTCACGATGAAGTGATGACCTGGCTGACGGAGCACATCGAGCAGGTGATCATCGAGCTGTTTTGGGACTCGGCCTGGCCGGCCGACGAGCGCCGGCTGGTGGAGCAGCAGGCGCAGGCGGTCGTCAACCAGACGGCCGCGGCGTTGGTCCTCTCAGAATGGGAGGCGCGCGAAGCGCTGGCCCGTAAGATCGGTCTGACCGCCGCCTATGCCGCCGATGCGGTGCAGCGCGCGGCGATTGAACGGAGCATCCCCGACCTGATCAGCGCCAGCCAGCAAGAGGCGGCCGAGTATCGCCGCCGCTACACCGGGCTGACACTGCCGCCGCGACCCTTGTTCGCGGTGGATAAGGTGGTGTGGGAGCTGCCGTTGCAGACGGACAGCAAGTTCCTGGTCGGCTTCGTGGACCTGTATGTCGCAGTGCGCCAGCCCCGGCTGGTCCTCACCGGCTACACCTACGCGGATCGTTGTAGCGGCCTGGAGGTCTACCGTCGCGCGCCTGATCCGCGCACGCTGCGGGCCGTGGTGAGCAACCACTGGGAAGTCATGCCGATCTACTTTGAGGTCAAGGCCACGCTGCCCAGCGCCGGCGAGCTCATCCGTCAAATCCGCATGTACCAGGAGTACGTGCAGGGCGAGTGGGTCGTCGTCTCGCCTGACGATCGGCATCGCCGTATCCTGGAAAGCCAGGGGATCCAGTTCTACCAGGCGCCGGTGCGGTGATGGGGACACAGCCGCGTTGCCTGATCTGTCGATCGCCCCGGCTTTGATGGTCGGGCTGGCGGCTTTTGCGCCGCTGGCGTCGGAAATTGGCGCGTTGTTGGAGATGCTGGTCTTCGGCGCGCTGCGGCCGCGCGGTCAGCGCGCTGCTACGATCCCTGGCGCACTGTGGCTCTATGTGGGGAGTTCGCTGGGCACGGGCGTGCTCAGCATGTTCAACGTTCGCGGTTCTGCGCTTGTTGTGCTATCATAGGACTAAATCAGGGAAATGGATTGGCGATCATGGCGGGGCATGATTCCGCGCCGACAGGTGATCTCGGATGCAGGTGAGGTGCAAGCAATGAATGCAGAGACTGTCGCAGCCTGGTTGGCAGCCGGCGAGGGCGAACACACTGAATTCAAAGAGAAATACAGCTCGCGCGTCATCGAGAGCCTGGTGGCATTTGCCAACACAGCCGGGGGGTGCGTGCTGATCGGCGTGAACGATCGCGGCCGGGTCGTGAGCTTGCCAGATGCGGACAAGGTCGTTGAGAGCGTGTTGAGCGCGTGTCGGGAAGCGGTGAGTCCACCGTTGACGCCGCTGGTGGCGATCGTCAGGCCGCCGGGGGGTGTGTTGGTCGTGGCGCAGGTTGAGGCTACAGGACGGATGCACGCCAAGAGCGGCGCGGTGCTGATGCGCCACGGCCGGCAGACGCGGCGGGCGTCCGCTGAGGAAATCCGTTTGCTCACGCTGCGTGAAACCCCGGAAGCCTACGAAGCAACGCCGTGCCCCAGTGCGACCTGGGCCAACCTGGATGAAGCGGCGCTCAAGAAGTATTTCTCAGCACGCGCGCCCGGCGTCTTGGAGCAACCTGGCATTACCCTTGAAGCGTTGGCCGTGGGTCAAAAGTTCGCGGTCCGCACGGGGCGCGGGGCTGAGGTCGCGCCAACCGTAGCCGGGTGTGTCCTGTTCGGCAGCCACCCCGAATGGCTCCAACCGGCCTGGCGCGTGACCGCGTTGCGTTTCAGCGGCACGGAGATCACGGCGCCGATCGTGGATCGGCTGGACACGGAAGGTCCGGCGCTGCGGGCCATCGAGCAGGCCGAGGCTTTCTTGCGGCGGAACCTGCGCGTGGCGCGCCTGCTGGTAGACCGCGGCACCCACTTCGAAGAACAAGATGTGCCCGAATACCCCTTGGTCGCTGCGCATGAGGCCGTGGCCAACGCGGTGGCGCATCGGGATTACGCCGCGCCGGCCCAGGTCTTCGTGCGCCTCTATGATAACCGGCTGGAAATCCAGAACCCTGGCAGTCTGTTGCCTGGGCTGACGCTGGAGCAGGTGCTGGCGGGCGGCGAGTCGCGCCGGCGCAACCCGGTGATCGCCGAAGTGCTGCGGCAGATGGGCACGGCTGCGCCAGTGACCACCGTGGGCCGCGGCCTGGTGCTGATCCGGCAGGAGATGGCGAAACTGGGTTCTCCGGAGCCCCAGTTTGCCAGCGACGGGCAGCATTTCCGGGTGATGCTGCCGTCACGCCATGTGAAGTTCCAGTAACCGTCCCAATTGTAGCCCTGCACCATGCAGGGCTACCTGACGCGGCGCGTCTCCAACCCATCGGGGGCCTTTGACTCCTGACTGACTGTGCCGCTGTACATCGCCGCCTGACTGGTCGCACTGTTGACCAGTCACTTCCCCATAACCTTCAGGCGTTGACAAGCTGCCCACGCGATTCGGCGGCCTCGGGACTGTTCAGAGGTATCTCCTGACGCGCGCGCAGTAGTCCGAATAGATGGGGTTTCGACTCAGTGCAAAGACGCCCGTGATGACGAGTTCGCCGGGGTGGTTTGCGTCAATACCAACCCGAAAGCTGCTGCCGAATGAAACCAGGCACAGCAGGACGAGCAGGAATCCTGCTGTGCAAAGGAGCACGCCGACCCAAGCGACAGCGTCAGAGTGGAAGAAGACCTGCTTGCCCAAGGCAGGCCAATCGAAAGCGGCGGCGAACACCACGTAGAAGAAGAGCAGGGCAAATGGGGGGATGAGAAAATCCTTCTTGTCAATCTTGCCGAACTGCAGGGCGTTCATGCCGCTTCTGTGCATCAGCAAAACGCGGGTCACAACCGTACCTATCAGGAGCAAGATCATAAGTGATGCGCGATAGTGCTGCATGGTGTTCTATTCAGGATTACAAAGCAGACCCCACTCCAGAACTGCCCTGCTCAACAAGACCTGCTGCCTAGATGGCGGACTGCGCTGATCGCCCGCTGCCGTAACCAATCTTCAAACGGGATGAGTCACCTACCGAAAACTCATGGTCCTGGCAGAATAGGAAGCTTCATCTGCTGCATAGTGATGACACCGCATGATTTCACTGCTGCTGAAAACATTCAGCCATATGTTTTCATTATTAGTGAAATCATTAGGGTGTATTCAAAGTTAGTTAGGATGCTCAGGCGGCGCGTTTCTGCGGCTGCGCTGAGCGGCGTGTGACGAGTACCGGCATGATGAAAGCGTGTCCTACGGGTCGCAACGGGAGCGTTGGCTCAGGATCAGCCAGGGCTTGGTTTTCAAGCAGTGCCGGTGCGGGTCCTGGTACGCCGTACAAGCGCTGCTGGCGCTGTTGTTGGAAGAAGCGCCAATAGGCCTCCCAGTCATCGTTTTCGGCGACGGCCCGCAACCGCAGCAGGTCTTCAACGCCGTCTGGGGTCCACCGCATGCCCGAGAGTTCGCAGCGATCCTTGACCAGATGCCGGCAGGCGCCCTCGATGACGCCGGAGGCGATGGGCCAGCCAGCGGTCAGATACTGGTCATAGTGCATATAGGCCGTGTTGCGTTCGAAGTAGTTGGCGACTTGGGTCAGCACGGTGGTTTGGGTGGTTGTGGTCTCGGCCAGGCTGGCCAAGCGCCGCAGTTCGGTGATGACTTGGGGGACGCGCCCGGAGAGCAGGTCCAAGCTCTGGCTCTCGACCCAGGGGGCCCGGTGGGCGGCCGTTTCACCGAACAGGCTATTGGCGACATCCCACAGTTTCTCATCGGCGTGGATGAAGTCCAGCACCAGGGTGAAGGTGGGGAGGTGGTGCTGGACGCGGTCTTGGAGCGCTTCTGCCCCGTCGGTCAGAGCCACGCGCTGGCTGATGTGGGGGCCTTCTCGTTTGGCGGTTTGGGTCGCGAGCCGCGCCAGGGCCGCGTCTTTGCCGGCCAGCGTCGCCCACAGGCGCTTGTTTTGTGGGCCTGAGCGCACGCGGAGCGGCGTGCCGGGGGTGCGCTCCGGGTGAAAGAGACTGGCAATCACCTCGGCCGGGGTGCGTGGGTGGGGGGCAATGGTATACACGCCGGTCACGACCGCCTCTTTCTTCCGGCTGTGTTTGTCACCTTTGCCCAGGCGCACCTTCGGCTCGGCCGGGGCGGCCCGCACGATGGGGACGCCTTTACCATCGGCTTGCACGACCAAGACGGCGGCTTCGCTGGCGCTGGCGGGCGGCGCTTGCTGGGCATAGAAGTTTTCGACCTCGCCTGCGTCTTCGGCCACCATAGCACTGATGGCTTGGGTGGAGAGCTCCAGGCCCAAGATACGGCCAAAACAGTCCGCAACCTTGGCATAGGTGCTACCCACGCCAAGGTATTCGACCAACTCGCGCACCAAGTCCGAGTAGCAGTCGGCGCCCAACGCCAATTCTTGATCCAGGGGACTGGCACCGCCGACAGCCTGCCGATAGAAGTAAGGCCGCCAGAACGCTAACTTGCCGAAGATCGAGAAGTAGTGGCGCCGGTGTTCGGTGCGGTACGGCAAAGTCACGCCATTCGCCAACTGGTGCTCGCCACGCGCGGCCGCCGCCGTCCGCAGGGCGAAGAACCACAGCATCAGCCGGGCGCCCAAACTCAGGAGCCGCCTGAACAACCCGCGTTCGACCTGATCGGCGGTGGCGGTTCGACTATCCCTGACGTAGTTCAACATGGATTCGAACTCGGTATGAAGTTCCTGTACAATGACATCTGGGTTATGAGACATGGCTTTGCTCCGGTGTGACATGATTCAAGCTCGCCTTACACCGATAGTATGCCATGCCTCATAACTAACTTTGAATACACCCAAATCATTACCCGCGAGACCGCTTTACGCGCGGCTTACCGCCACCGCTATAATGCAGTTGTCTGTTGAGCAGCGCATCACCGAAGGGACTGAACTATGCAACGAGGCATTGACTACATCGGCGTCGGCGTGGGCGCCGTGATCGTAGACGGCGCGGGCCGGCTGTTCCTCGCGCGCCGCGGGCTGCTGACGAAGAACGAGCGCAGGCTGTTGGAGTTCCCTGGCGGCGCAGTGGAATTCGGTGAGCGGCTGGCCGACGCGCTGCGCCGCGAGATTCGTGAGGAGTACGGCATCGAGATCGCGGTCGGCGCGCTGTTGGATGTGGCCGATCATATCCTGACCGCCGAGGGCCAGCACTGGGTTTCGCCGAGCTACCTCTGCCGGATTGTCAGCGGTACGCCCAGTATCCAGGAGCCGGGCAAATGCAGTGCGATCGCCTGGTTTGCGCCGGATGAAATGCCTGCCGAACTAACCGAGATCACGCGCATGAATTTGGTCAACTACCTGAGGCATGCAGTGCTGGGCTCAAACGGCTGAAGCCACGCGCAGAACGGCGCCTGATGGCTGCAGCAGTCCTTCTTGTGCTGTTGTCCTCCGAGTCTGGTGTGTAGAGAATCGTAAGAATCATGCGATTATGCGTATGGGCTTAAACTTGCGCCACGCATCTTGACATCACGCGCGAGGCCTGGTAGAATAGCGGCAGTTGTCTGAAAGGGGTCCCTGCGGGGGCCCCTTTTTTGTTTCCGGTCATTTTTGCAGAGGAGGGTAGCAGCATGAGGCAGTGGTTCCTGGGTACGGAAGCCGATATGGTTGAAAGGGGGTTGATCCTCGCCGCGATCGTGGTCGCCGCGGTCGCGCTGTGGGTCATCCTGGGCCAGCGGCTGGCAGGCAAGCTGGGCGACGTCGTCAATTCGTTCTGAGCGCTGAGGCCAGCATGATCCAGTGGCTCAAGGGCCGCCGCGGCGATATGGTGGAAAGCGCGCTGACCATGCCCCTGCTGGCGTTGGTCGCGCTGGCGTTGGTCAACCTGGCGCTGGCCGGGTACTGCTCGGTGACCGCCAACAACGCGGCCAACTATGCGGCGCGCGTCGCGTCGGTCAGCCAGACCGACGCGGTCGGCCGCGGGCTGGCTGCGGCGCAGCACGCGCTGGCTGGCGGCGTGGGCACGTACCATGTCGAGGTGGCCGCCGACACCAGCCCCGGCGGCCAGGTGACGGTGCGCGTCGGCTGGGAGTTCCCCAACGTCTACGGCAGCCTGATGCCGCTCTTCGGCGGCGCGAACCAGCCGTTGCGGGGCGAGGCCGTGGCCGCGTTTCGGAAGGAGGGATGGTGATGGGCAAGGGAGAGGGGGAGACGCGGAGAGGGGGAGAAAGGGAGAAGCGGCAAAGGTCTCCGCGTCTCCGTGTCTCCCTGTCTCCTGGTCTCTTCCGCTGGCTCTTCGGCCGCCGCGGCGACCTGGTGTGGAACACCCTGGTGGTGATCACCGTGCTGATCCCCCTGGCCGGGCTGGCGATCGACGTGCCGCGTTACTTCACTCTGCGGACGCGGCTCCAACTGGCGGCCGACGCGGCCGCGGAGGCCGCGGCGCGCAGCGTGGACATCCCGCACTTCCGGGACACCGGGGAGGTGCGGCTGGCCGCAGCGGCTTACAGCAACGCCGCGGATGAGTTCGCCCGCGCGACGGGTGACCTGGCCGCGCGCGGCTACGCGCCCACGTTGGGCGCCATCCAGGTCGATGAAGGGGGCGATACGGTGACGGTGCACGCCGGCGGCACGACGCGGGTCTTCTTCGCGCTGTCGCCGAGTTTCACCGTGCCGGTCGTTGCGCAGAGCCGGTTCAGGATGGACCAACGATGAGTCGGATAGTCGCGTAGTCGGATAGTCGTTTGGGCGTGTGATCTCTGGCGCGCCGATATGCGGCCGATTGACCTGGCAGTGCGAACGACTGACCATCTGACCATTTGACTACCTGACTACTGGACTAAGGACTACTATGGAGATCGAGCTGGGCGAATGGCCGGCCAAGCGGCTGCTGTTCGGCTGCCTGGCCGCGCTGCTTCTGCTAGGCCTGGCCCTCCTGGGGCGCGGCGTCACGCCGGTCGAGGCGGACAGCCCGGCCGTGCTGACGCCCGCGCGGTGGGCGGCCGCCAGCCTTGCCCGCCAGGCGCGGAGCGAGGCTGAGCGGCTGGCGCGCGATGCCGGCGAGCTGGTCGCGTTCCTGGCGAGACCGGCCAGCCCGGACCCGGTGCAGGCGATGCTGCTGGCGCAGCGGCTCTACGCCGGACACCGGCAGGGCGTGTCGGCCACCGCGGGCGCGCGGCAGGCGCTGATCGACGCGGCCGCGACCGCGGCTCAGTATGCCAGCGGGGCAGCCGCCCGCGAGCAGGCGGTCGCCGCCCTGAATGAGGCGCTGGCCCGGATCCAGGTGCTGGCCGGGCCGGCCGAGCCTGCGCCTGAAGGCGCATTGCGCCGAAGCCACCTGGCGTTGGCCCTTTCATCTGCGCTTCGCCGCGGATGACAGGGCTGGGCAGGTGGGGATGTCCGACCCGGCCTTCGACCAGACCTGGCAGCAGCTCCTTGAGGCGGAACACACGCTGCGAGCGCTGGCCGAGGGCCAGGTGCGGGAATACGTCGGCGTGCTGGAACGGCTGGCGCACACCCTGGCGCCGGCCGCGGCCGACGCAGCCAAGCGCGGCGAGGCCGGCTACTTTCAGCGGTTGACCGCCGCGGAATGGCTGGCCTTCTTCTCCGCCAGCCAGGGTGGACTGACGCCGCCGGCTGGCGCACAGTGGGGCCTGCCGGCCGCCGCTGCGGCGCCCGGTGGGCAGGAGCTGAACCGGCTGCGTGACGAGCTGCGGGTCGTGCGGGCCGAGAACAACCGGCTGCGCGACCTGACGCAGCAGCTGCGCCAGGAGAAGGCGGCTTTGGCCGCGGCGCTGCGGGAACTGAAGGACAAGGAGCGGGGCGAGCGCACCCCGGCTCAGAGGGCCAAGGCCCGCCTCGCAGGAAGCGCTGCACCGGCGGAAGCCGACGCGGCCGAGCCGCCTGAGGCGCAGCCGCCCGGAGCGCCGGACCAGCCCGACCGCCGCGCCGCGCCACCCGCTGCGCCGGCGCCGGCCGCCCCGGAGTTGCCCGCGCCGCCGGCGAAGTACGCCCGGCTGTTCGACAACTGGCCCGTGCAGGGCCGGGCGCTGGTGGCGCTGGCGACGACGGGTTGGTCGTTGCGGCAGGCGGTTTTGCGCCGCGTGGCCGAGCAGCTCGGCGTGACGGAGCGGGACAAAAGCCTGCAAGACCTCTTCGGGCCGTTGGCGCAGCGTAACCTGATCCACCAGGCCACGGAGAGCATCGAGGGCACGGTAGCCGTCGGCGCACCCGACGGGCAGGTGCGGATCGCCATCCTGCGGCTGACCAACCTGGGCCAACGGGTGCTCAACGAGATCGGCGTCACACCGACGGGATCGGAATGGGGCCGATTGGAAGCGCGCGATGGCGCGGGCCAGGTCAAGCACAGCGCTTGGGTCTGCGCCCTGGCGGACCATGCCCGGCAGCGCGGCTACCAGACCGAGGTCTGCCCGGCGGCCACACGGCCGCCGCGGCCCGACCTGCTGCTGGTGAAAGGCGCCGAACGGGTCTACGCGGCCGTGCGGGGGGCCGAGCTGGACACCCCGTGGGCCGAACTGATGGACGAGCAGGGCGCGGTCGCGCTTTGCACGCCCACGCGCCAGGTGCGGCAGCACCTGGTCGCAGCCGCCAAGGCCGCGGGGATCGCCCACGGCCGGGCGACCGACCTGGAGCTGCTGCTCGCCGGCAACGACCGCGGCGCGCTGTGGGCGGAGACATGGTGACGGGGAGCAGTGGACAGGGGGCAGGAGTCAGTGAGCAGTGATCAGCGGTCAGCGGCCAACAACCCACCGCGATCTCTTGACGTCTGTCTCCTGTCCACTGACCCCTGATCCCTGACCAAGGAGGAAGCGGTGCTGAACGAGACAAACGTCGAAGGGGTGGTGGTGAAGGTCTGGGCGTTCGGCGACACGCGCTTCGTGCGTCTCGCCTGCTATCCCGATCCCGGCCGCGCGCTGCGGCGCACCGGCAGCCGGGAGGAGCCCGACTACCTGACCTTGCGCTGCGAGGGCGCGCATGCGCTCGCCGCCAGCGCGCTCGCCGAAGGCACCCGCCTGCGGGCGCACGGCCAGTTGGCGAGCCGCGACTACGATATCCCGCTGGCGCGCTTTGCCGAAGCCGCGGCCGGCGACGAGGCGGGGCTGAAAGCCCTGCGCGAGCTGGTCGCCGCGTATGGGGACAAGGTGCGCAAGCCGCACGTGCTCAACGAGGTGATCGTCGAGCGGCTGACGGTGACCGGCGGGCCGGCCTGAGCCGGCCATGCCGGTCTTGCACTTTAACAACTGAAGATCACATCACGTAATAAGCATACAAGCCCACAGGGGACCGGGTGAGTCCGGTGGACTCGCCCGTGTTCCATGCCCACAGAACCTGACACGCCTGCGACCACGGCGCTAACGCCGGTCGCCCCGGGCGTGTTTTTGTTTTGTGGGCACGACCGGAGCGGACGAGGGCGAATTACGAATTGCGAATTGCGAATTACGGATTGGCCGGCTAACCAGCCACAATCGGCAATCGAAAATCGGAAATCCGCCACGCCTTCGTCCTCTGCGGTCGTGCCCACAGCGGCAGCGCGCAAGCCTCCCTGTGGGACGGAGACGGACGACGCACAGAGACACACAGCCCTGAGGCATCTTGCAGCATCACACGAAGGAGGTCATTCTCATGAACGGCACCAAGCTCACTTGGCCCGATGTGGAAGCGCGGCTGGCGCGCGCCCGGGAGGTGGTGACGGCGGGCAGCGTCACGGTCACGGCGGCCGAGACGCCCAACGCCTTCATCGTCGCCAACGGGGGCCGCGCGGCCTACACCGTCCACTTCGGCCAGGCCACCCCCCACGGACTGGGCACGTGCACCTGCGACGACTGGCAGCAGCGCGGCGGGCCGTGCAAACACCTGCTGGCGGCCGTGCTGACGCAGTGGCCGGCCCGGCTGGAGACTTACCTGGCGAAGGTCCGGTCGGTCGTCCCACCGGCGGCCGCGGCGCCGGCCGTGCCCGAGGCGGTCGTGCGGGCCGCCGTGCAGAGCGCGCTCTCGCACGTCCTGACGGCGGTCATGGCCGCGGTCGAGGAACAGAGCGCGACCATCGCCGCAGCGGTCCTGGCCGAACTGGCGCAGGAAGCGGGCCAGTAGACAGGGATCAGGGATCAGTGGACAGGGGACAGTGGTCAGGAGACAGTCTGACCCCTGACGCCTGACCCCTGCCACCTGGCCCCGGACACACATGTCACCGCACGTTCATACAGCAGTTCCACCGGACGGGCGATCCCGTCCTCACATCCCCACACAAGGAGAACACACCATGTCATCCGCAAACACGCAGAACCCGAAGACGTTCGCCGCCATCCTGGCCGAGCTGGTCAAGCCGTTCGACCCCGCCGTGGTCGAGTTCAAGCCGGGCGCAGTCGCCAAGAGCAGCAACCGCGCGCTGGCGCTGGCCTACGTGGACGCCCGCGCGTACGAGACGCGGCTGGACGCGGCGGATCCTGCCTGGTCCAACGCCTACCTGCGCGAGTACCCGGAAGGCCGCGTGGTCGTCACCTGCACCCTCACGGTGGGCGGGATCACCCGCCAGGCCATCGGGGAGTGCCTGGTGGTCACGGCCAACGGCGCGGAGGAGAACGCGGCCACCAGCGCGGAGGCGCAGGCCTTCAAGCGGGCGTGCGCCAAGTTCGCGTTGGGGCGCTACCTGTACTCGGTGCCCCAGGTCTGGGCCGACTATGACCCGGCCAAGCGCGCCTTCACGCCCGCCGCGCTGGACGCGCTGCGCGAGATGCTGCGCACCGGCAAGCTGCCCGCTACTGGCGGCGCGCCGGCCGACGCGCAGGGTGCGAACGGCGGGAACGGCAACGGCAACGGCCACGGCCACGCCGGCAGCGGCGCTGCCGCCCACGGCGACCCGGCGGCCATGGAGGTCAAGTTCGGCAAGTTCAAGGGGCAGACGTTGGGCCAGGTGCTGGCCCAGGACCCCGGCTACGTCAAGTGGCTCAGCGAGAACGCGCAGTTCGCGCCGTTGAAGGCGGCGGCTGCGGCTCTGCTGGCGCCCGCGACTCCCGCCGGCGTCCCTGCTCCCACCGCCGACGACCCCTTCTAGGCCGCGCATCGCGTTGCGCTAACCGTCTCGCTGACCCTGTCCCGGCTTCACACCGGACGGGGTCGGCGCACCTGCCAGGCTTACGCCTGATCCGAAGGGGAGGACGGCCTGTTCCTCCCCTTTCTTGTCTCAGCACACGTCCCCACAGCCCGGAGCACAGCCATGACCACAGATATCGCCGCGATCAAGCAACGCATCAATCTGGCCGACCTCATCGGCCGCGACACGCCGCTCGCCCGCATCGCGGGCACGCGCGGCGGGGAGTGGGCGGGGCCCTGCCCCTTTTGCGGCGGCCGCGACCGGCTGCACGTCCAGCCCGCCTACGGGGGCGGCCGCTGGTTCTGCCGGCAGTGCGCGCCGCGCGGGGGCGACGCCATCGACTACCTGCGCCGCCGCGACGGCCTCACCTTTCACGAAGCGGTCAGCCGGCTCGCCGGCCTGGCGCCCAACGCGCTGCCGGCCTTCCAGACCGGCCGGCAACAGCCGCCGCCGACGCCCGCGTGGCGCATGCCGCGCTGGCAGCGGGCGGCTCAGGCCGAGGTCCGGCAGGCTGCCTGGGCCTTGCACCACGACCCTGCGGCCGAACCGGGCCGCGCCTACCTGGCCGGCCGGGGCCTGGCTCCGTTCGCCTGGCAGGCGTGGGGGCTGGGCTACACCCTGGCCTGGCACCCGCGGCTCAAGACGAAGCTGCCGGCCATCACGCTGCCCTGGCAGGCGAACACCACGCTCCAGGCGGTGCAGTACCGCTTCATCTTCCCGGAGCTGGCCAAGGGCGAGCGCTTCAGCCAGCGCAAGGGCGGGGAGCGGCTGCTGTACGGGCTGGACCTGCGCACGGGCCGCGACACGCTGGTGCTGGCCGAAGGGGAGCTCAACGCGATCTCGCTCTGGCAGGTGCTGTCCGGCCGGGCCGACGTGCTCTCGTGCGGCAGCCAGGAAGGGCTGGCCCAGCGGCGCACGCGCAACCTGCTGGGTGGCGTGGTCGAGGCGTACCGCCGGGTCTTCATCTGGCTGGACGACCTCACCCGCGCGGCTGCATCCGTGCCGCTCATCGCCCCAGCCACCGGCTACGCCCTGTGGTCGGAGGGCGGCCTGGACGCCAATGACCTCCTGCGGGATGGCTCGCTGGCGGACTGGCTGGCGGCGCACGGGGTGTAGACGCGCAACATGGCGCCCCCCGCGCAACATAGAGGGTCCCACGCGCAACATCACCCCCTCCACGCGCAACATCAGGCGTCCAAACGCAACATCTGGTTTCCACGCAACACGCACGGCTGCCCGGCAGGGAGGCGCATGGCTCCTTGTTGGGAGTCTCCTCACAACCATGCGCCTGCCTGCGGTGGCCGCACAGACCAGCTCACAGACAGGAGTTTCCATGCCAACCCTCACACGCCCTGACAAGACCGTTCCCACCTTTCTGATCCGCGAACTGCCCCCGGCCGATCGCCCCGCCGAGCGCCTGCGCCGGCACGGGCCGGGCATCCTGACCAGCGCCGAGCTGCTGGCCGTGCTCCTGGGCACGGCCGACGGGCTGGCGCTCGCCCAGGGCCTGGTGCTCCGCTGCGGCGGCCTGACCGGCCTGGCGCAGGCCACCCCGGCCGAGCTGCGCGCCGCGGGCCTCGCGCCCGGCAAGGCGCTGCAGGTCAAGGCCGCGCTGGCGCTCGGCCAGCGCCTGATCGAGGAGCTGCACGCGTCCGAGGCGCGGCCGGCCATCACGTCGCCGGCGCAGATCGCGGACCTGCTGCTGCCCGAGATGGCGCTCCTGGAGCAGGAGCACCTGCGGGTCATCGTCCTGGACACGCGCTACCACGTGCTCGCCATGGAGGACGTCTACCGCGGCAACGTCGGCGCCGCGGTCGTGCGGCCCGCCGAAGTGCTGCGCCTGGCGGTGCGGGCCAACGCGCCCGCCATCGTCATCGCGCACAACCATCCGGGCAACGACCCAACCCCCTCGCCGGAAGACGTCCAGTGCACGCGGGCCATCCGCGACGCTGGGCAGCTGCTCGGCATTGACCTGATTGACCATATTATCGTGGCTCGAGCAGGCTGGATTTCCTTGAAGACCAGAGGCCTCGGTTTCTGAGACCCAAACATGACATAACACGGAGGCAACATGACCACCAACACGAACCCGCAGCTCTGGCTGTGCGAGGTCACCGGCCAACCGGCGCCGCTGGCGGACTGCCTGGCGTGCGCCCGCTACCGGCGGCAGCCGGCTTGTCCCTACCCGCCGACCATCCTGGCCGCGCTCGCGCGCAGCCTGGCCGGCGAGACGGAACTGGCCGAGCTCCGGGCGGAGGCGGCCGCCGCGGGCGTGGCCCTGCTCCGGGTCACCAGCCTGCTGGGCTGCACGCGGCAGGCGTGGTACGGGCTGCACGGCCCGGCCCCGCTGGAGACGCCGGGCCGCCACTGGGCGCGGCTGCGCGGCACGATCTTCCACGCCGCGCTGGAGTCGCTGGCCGGCGCGGACGCGGTCGCCGAGGTGCGGCTGGTCGCCCGGCTGGACGGCGAGGCGCAGTCCGGCGCGCGGGCCTGGGTGTCGGGCAAGATTGACCACTACGACCCGCTGACCCGCACGGCGCTGGACTACAAGACGATCAACAGCTTCGGCAAGGCCATGACCAGCCTGGACCTGCCCAAGCCGCAGCACCGGCGGCAGCTTTGGCTGTACGCCTGGCTGCTGGCCGAGAACGGCTACCCGCCGCCCCTGGCCGGTCGCGTCACCTACATGGACATGCGCACCGTGCTGTCCGTGGACGTGGCGATGCCGGACGCGGAGGGGCTGGCGCGCACCCGGGCGCACGCCATCGCCAAAGCGCGGGCGATCACCGACTGCGGCCCTGCGGGCCCAGCCGGCGACGCGGCCGAGGCCTGGCTGTGCCGCTACTGCACGCACGCCACGCGCTGCCCGGATCGGCTGAGCAGCGGCCGGCCCGCGGCCCACCGGTGAGGAGGAGACACACAATGGACACCGAGATCTACCAGGTTTGCTTCGAACCGGCCCGCCGGCCTGCCCGGCAGGGGCGGGGCGCGGGCACGGCCGTCATGGCCTACCTGCCCGGCGGCAAGGTGGCTTTCCCGTCCGGCTACTTCTGGCGGAATCGTTACCCCTGGCCCCAGCCCTACGAGATCTGGCGGGTGCGCCTGTGCGGATCAACCGACCGCGTGGCGTACCTGGCCCCGATCGAGCGGCTGGCTGAGCCGCCCTTCGGGCCGACCCGCCTGGGCCGGCTGGCCAACGCCTCGCTGGTGCGCTTCGCCCGGCTCATCGCCGGGCCGGTGACGTTCTACTACCGGCACACGGGCCGGCGCAACCGCCAGGCCCCACAGCAGCCCCTCACGTCGTAAGGCGGCGCAGGCCGCTATCAGCCCACCATCACAGTTCCCGGCCCGGAGCGCAGGACGCCCCGGCCCGCCGGGATGACTTGCGCTCCGCCGGGCCACGCCCGAAGGAGCCACACGATGACACAAGGAGCACAGAGCACCCTGCTGGACCTGCTGAAGCAGTGGGGCAGCGTCGACCCGCGCCGCATCGAGCGGGCGCAGGAGATCGTGGACCTGGGCCGGGTGCGGGTCAGCACCGCCACGGCGCAGGAGATCGCCGGCGAGATCGTCGGCCGCTACCGGACCAGCATCACGCTGGACGCAACCAACCCGGCCGTGCTGGACGTCGAGTGCGACTGCCCTGACTGGCAACAGCGGGGCCAGCACTTCAGCCAGCCGTGCAAACACCTGCTGGCGCTGGCGCTTAAGGTCGGCGCCGTGCCCGATAACGGGGTTGTCCTGATCACGCCGCCGGCGCCCACGCCGGCTACGCCGCCACCGACCACGCCTCCGCCCTCAGCAACACCCACGACCTTCCGGGACAGGATCCTGCAGGCCGTGGCCGCCGCGATCGCGGCGCTGGCCGACCAGGTGGAGGCGGTGCTGGCCGCCGGCGAGGCGCCGTTCCTGATCGGCCCCACCGGCTGCGGCAAGACCTCGGCCGTCCGGCTGGCGGCGACCCGCAACGCCTGGGGCTTCGAGGAAGTCTCCGGCAGCCCGTCGTTCGCCGATGCGGACCTGGCCGGCGTCAAGATGGCCGGCGGGGTCGAGATCGCGGGGCCCTTCGCCCGGGCCTTCCGGCGGGCGCGGGCCGGGGAACACGTCTTGTTGTTCATTGACGAGTTCCTCCGTTTCAACACGCGCGCCCAGGACATCCTGATGCGGCCGCTGCTGCCGACGCCGCCGGACGTGGCGCAGGCGATGGGCATCCGCACCGACGAGTTCGTGCGGCTGCTCGAAGCCCCGCTCTGGGGCGTCGAGTGGGCGCCGTGCTCGCGGGCGAAGCTGGCGTTGGCCTGCAACCCGTGGGGCAGCGTCCCCGACCCGGCCATCGTGCGCCGGGTGACGCCCGTGCCGGTGGCGTTTGCGCCGGCGGTGGCCCGGCTCTTCACGACCCCGCTGCAGAACGCTATCGAGGCGTCCTGGAAGGCGGTGCAGGGCGGGCAGCTCCCGCTGCCCATCGAGTACCAGGCGCTCACCACCGCCGAGGCGCCCGACGACCGGCGGTTCCTGGCGGCCTACTTCGGCCGGCTGGGGGCGATTGACCCCGCCGCGGCCGAAGGGTTCCGCAAGGTGCTGCAGGGCATCGGCGTGACGGTGTAGGGAGGGCGCGATGGACGACACACGATCTGTGGAACGCGCGCTCAACGCCGCGGCCAACCAGGTGCTGGCCGTCGTCGCGCCGGCCACATCGCGGCTGGTGCAGGCGGCGGTCACCGTTGCCGAGGATGATGCGGCCAGTACCGACGGGGTGCACATCTGTGCGCCGTGAAGTGGCGCAATCTGAAG
>CAZKEF010000053.1:0-35654 GCA_964551735.1 uncultured Anaerolineales bacterium | reverse complement strand
CGCGCAACGTGCCGGACGTGAACAACTTCTGGAAGGCGCTGGCGAACCACCCGGAGACGTTGCGGCGCACGTGGGAGGCGATCAAGGAGGTCATGCGGCCCGGCGCGCTGGACCCGCTGACCAAGGAGCTGATCTACATCGCGGTGTCGGTGGCCAACAACTGCGATTACTGCATCCACTCGCACACCGCATCCGCCCGCGCCAAGGGGATGAGCGACACGCAGTACGCCGAGCTGCTGGCCGTGGTCGGCATGGCCGCGCAGACCAACGCCCTGGCGACCGCGCTGAAAGTGCCGGTGGATCCGCAGTTTGTGGTTGGGTAACAGAGGGATGGTCGTTGTTACGGCGCTGCGTTCTCGCGCCTGGCGCGCAGCAGGTTGATCACCAGCATGACCAATAGCTCAACGTTGACCAGCAGCGACAGCACATCCAGCAGGCCGACCTCGTCCGTCACGCTGAGGACTGCGTTGGCCGCGACCAGGGCCAGGCTGGCGAGATCAATCAGCCGATAGCCGCGCAGCGCCAGCCACCCCGCCAGCGCGAACGCCGCGCCGTTCGCCAGCATGAGCAGGCCGAGCACCCGCGCGCCGGCCCCGGTCGCGCCCAGGTGCAGCACGCCGAACAGCGCCAGCACCCCGGCCACCAGCCAGAATGCCGCCACCACGCCGAATAACGCCCGTTGTGCGATTAACATCATGCCCCTGCACTCCGATCCCCCCGATACGCGATCGCGATCGTGCCGTTGGGCAGGAAATTGGACGCCAGGTAACGCAGCGACTGCTCCCGATCTTCTCCGCCTGCATCGCTGAGGAGCAACTGCTGACAAAAGGCCGCGATGTCCTCGATGATCCGCTCGTAACGGTAATAGGCCAGCGCGCGCTGCTCAACGGCTGTTGGGCCATAGCCCAGGTAGAATAAGCGCTCTTCTTCTTGCGGGCTCCGCCGGTCACCGAACTGCCCACCCCCCGCGTACATCAGGTCGCGCTCTTTGGGCGCCAGGATGGGGTTGTCCCAGTCCACGATGTGGAGCGAATCATCGGCGCCGAGCAGCACGTTGCCGGCGTGGACATCGGCATGGCACAGAACCAAGGCTGGAAAACGGGCACGCAGCAGGTCTGCCAGCCGGTCCGTGTGGGCAAGCAGATCATCAATCGCGGCCCGCTGAGCGCGCAGCAGCGCCGCGACCTGCGCGGCCACGGGATCAACAAAAGACTCTGCCTCGGCCTGCACCTGGAACGCCCTCACCGCCTCGCGCCACCGCGGGCCGTAGCTTTCCCGCGGGATGCGCTGCGCCAGCGCTGGCGGGAGGGACAGCGCGTGGATGGCCCTGAGCGTCGCACCGAGCGTGACCCACTGCCCATCCGTCAGGTCAACCTCGTAACCGTTGCGGCCGGCCACAAATGGGTAGAGGATCGCCCGGAATGGGGCCAGATCGGCCCAGAGTTGGCCCGCTTGCGTCGGGATGGGGGGGATGATCGGAAGGATGCCCTGGTCGCTGAGGAACCTGGGCAGCGCCACAGCGATCTCATCGAAATCCCCGCGGCGTAGCTTCAGGAAGTACGCCGCGCCATCGGCGGCGACGACGCGATAGACGGCCGCGTTGGCGTCGGCCCCCAGGGGCAAAAACGTGATCTGCGCGCCGGCCAGCCCGTAGGCATCGCGCAGGCAGGCGATGATGCTCCGGTCGCTGAGGTCAGGTTTCTCGAGCATGGGGTAAGATCACCGTGAACGTGCTGCCCTCTCCCGGCGCGCTTTCCACCGTGATGATCCCGCCTTGGACTTCCACCAACTCTTTTGCGATGGCGAGTCCCAGTCCGGCGCCGCGGCCGGTGCGGGAGACTTGCCCGCGATAGAAGCGCTCGAAGATGTGCGCCAACTGTTCCGCCGGGATGCCGGGGCCGCGGTCGCGGACGGTGAAGGTGACGTGCGTCTCCTCCGCATCGGCAGGGACAGGACGCAGCGAGCTGCGCCGTCCGGGGGCGAGGGACGCGGTCAGGGTCACGGGTGTGCCCGCGGGGGTGTGGGTCAGCGCGTTGTCCACCAGGATCAGCAGCACCTGCTTCAGCGCGTCGCGGTCACCCAGCACCAGGATGTCCGCGGGCGCGTCACAGTGAAGCTCGGTGCGCGGGGCCAGCGTCCCAGCCTGGCGGCACACGTCGTTGACCAGCGCCTGCACGGGGATCGGGTCGGAGCGCGGCACCTGGCCGGCGTCGGCCCGGGCCAAGGCCAGCAACTGGTTGACCAGCCGGATCAGCCGGTCCACCTCTTCGGTGGTGTCCGCCAGTACTTCACCCCGCTCTCCGGCCGCGATGGGTGGCTCACGGCGCAGCAGTTCGATGTTGCCACGCACGGTGGTTAAGGGCGTGCGCAGCTCGTGTGAGGCGTCGGCCACGAAGCGGCGCTGCGAGTGGAGCGCTGCCTCGAGCTGGCGGTAGCCCGATTCGAGCTCGGCCAGCATGTCGTTGAAGGTGACGGCCAGTTGGCCCACCTCGTCGGCCGGGCCGCGGTGCGCCACGCGGCGGCCGAAATCGCGCTCGACACCGATGGCCTGTGCGGTCTGGGTAATGCGCTGGATGGGTCGCAGCGCGGCGCCGGCGAGCGCCCAGCCCAGGGCGAACGCGACCAACACCGCCAGGCTGCTGCCGATGGCCAGGATCAGGCGCAGGGTGGCCAGGTAGCCCTCCGGTTGGCCGATGGGGAACGCGACCTGCACGATGCCGGTCGCGCCGTCGAAACCGATGTAGCGTTGGCTGTAGATCAGCAGCGGCTCATCTTGCACCGTGGCGGCCTCGAACCACCCCTCGCCGGCCTGGACTGCCGCCAGGCCTTTGTCGCTGAGCGGCAGCGTGACCCCGCTCAGATCGAAGGTCCGCCCAGTCACCGCGCCGTCCAGATCACGGGTCTGGGTCCACCGGCCGGGCAACGTGCCACTGGGCAGCCCGAAATCCTGTGGGACGAAAGTCAATGGCTTCTCATCTTCGGGGGGCGGCGCAGGGAGGCGCGGTTCCGGTTTGCCGACATTGGGAAAGAAGGACGCCTGGCGCACCAGGTTCTCCTTGATGTCGGCGTAGGTGGTGCGCGATTGCGCCGCATAGAGCACGCTCCCGAACGCGATCACCGTCACCGCCAGGATCGCGGTGTAAAGCAGGGTCAGCCGCAGCCGGATGGAAATCCCGCGCTTCACGCGTCCTCCCGCAGCACGTAGCCCACCCCGCGCACCGTCTGGATCAGCCGCGGCTCGCCGGCCGCCTCGGTCTTCTTGCGCAGGTAGCCGATGTACACTTCCAGCACGTTGTCCTCACCGCCGAAATCGTAGCCCCACACGTCCTGCAGGATCTGCCCGCGGGTGAGCACCTGCCGCGGATGGCGCATCAGAAAGCGCAGCAGGTCGAACTCCTTGGCCGTGAGATCGAACTTGCGCCCCCCGCGGCTGGTCTCGCGCGTGGCAGGGTTCAGCGATAGGTCGGCGTAGCGCAACGTCTCGTCTTTGGCGGCCACCGCGGGCCGGCGCAGCAGGGCGTGGATGCGCGCTAGCAGCTCGGCCGGCGCAAATGGTTTGACCAGGTAATCATCCGCGCCGCTCTCCAGCCCTTCCACCCGGTGCTCCACCGCATCCCGCGCGGTCAGCATCAGTACCAGGGTTTGGTCGCCGGCCGCGCGCAACCGTTCCAGCACGCCCAGGCCATCCAGCCCCGGCATCAGCCAGTCGAGCACCACGACATCCGGCCGGTGCGCCTGCACCTGGTTCAGCGCCTCGGTGCCGTTGGCCGCGCTGAGCACGCGGAAACCTTCGTAGGCCAGCGTGCGCTGGAGCATCTTCAGTAGTTTCGGGTCATCGTCTACGATCAGGATGGTTGCCATGGGCCGCTCGCATAGTCACTCAGGTTTGAGCGCATTATAACACGGGCTGGCTGTGTTCAGGCTGTGTTGATCCTGAGGGAATGCTGAGAGCTTGAGCGGGGGTGAGAACCTTCTCACCTTTCAGACTTGAGGGTTTCTGAGTGGTCCAGCAGGCCGGTGCGGCTGCGTTCCCGCGCGCGCCCCCGCCTCAAGCCGGCCAGCCCTGCGCCGGTGGCCGCGACCAGGCCGATCGCAGCCATCAGGATCGCCGACAACTGCAACCTATCGGCGCTGGCCGCAACCTGAGCGGCCATAGGATCGACCGCAAGGGGATCATCGGCACACGGCGTCGTGAACCCACAGATATCATCCGCCAGGACGGTTATCTTGCCGGTTGTCTCCGTCGCTGGCGCCGGCCAGTCAGCGCCGCCTAAGGCCAGGAGCGTAACCATGAGCCCGGGCAGCTCCTGTCTGATCTGCGTCACGCCCATGAGCGCGCGGTCACTGACGAGCAGGAACGGTGCAGCCGCCTTACCCCGCGCATAGCCGTACGCTTCCGCCACGGCAAAGAATGCGCTGATGTCCTCCAGGCTGATGACTTCTATCAGGCGGACTTCCAACTGGCGGCCGTACTGCCGCTGCATGGCCGGCAGTAGCCCATCGATGATCTCATGGCAATTGCCGCACCCTTCGGTCCAGTACAGAATGATGCGCACTACCGGCACGGTCGGCGTCGGCGCGCTGGCAGACATCGCCGCAGATGTCGCGGGCGCTATGATCAGCGCCAACATGCAGATCAGCAAGAACCAGCGCATGGTGCTACCCCTCATACGCGCAAGGGATGCACATGGGCCGCCCGTCCCTAAACTGAACAAAGGTTTCGAGCACATATTCCCCACAACGGGCGCAGTGGACCTTGGAGAAGGTCAGCGCCATCTGCTGGTAGGGAAAACCCACTTCCGGCTCGACCTTGAAGATCGTCTCGTCGGGCTGTGCTTCGAGCCAGGTCAGCGCCTCGTTGATGACCTGTGGTGGCATCTCGTTGGGATCCATGCCCCGCGCGCGCAGCGCGTGAAAACGTGACTGCTCCAGTTGGTCTACGAATTCAGGCCGCAGGCTGTATCGCAGCGCGCCGCCACGGTATGGGTAGTAAAACGTGGCGGCCAGCTTGCCGTAGAACGTTTTGGCGATCATGATCTGGCCATAGATAGCGCCGGTGGCAGCGCGGATGCCGTCTACGATGCAGGTGTATGGGTTGCCCTCGCCGAATTCGGGCAAGACCAGCAGGCCGCGATTCCGCTGGCGATCGAAGTGTAAGGCTGCCATGGCCAGGTGGCCCATGCGGAAGCCGAGTGCCAGGTAGGGGCACCGGTGGGTATGAAACGCTATCGCCCAATCGGGCAGAGTATGCGATATTGTCATCAGTCATCCTTCCTATGAGGTTGGCCGGTTGGCGTCTACCTTCCCCAAGTTTTTTATCGGCCGCTACCTCAACTCGTTTGCCAGCAGTGTCGCGATCTGGCTCACCGCCGGCACCCGGCCCGATGCCAGCAGCTTGTCGTTGACCACCAGGCCGGGGGTCGCCAGGATGCCGTACCGGCTATATTCGTCGAAGTTGCCGGTCTTGGTGAAGGTGGCTTCGACGCCCAGTTGCGCGACCGCTTGTTTGGCGTGCTTCTCCAGCCGGTCGCAGTTGGCGCAGCCGCCGCCGAGGATTTTGATGTGTAGGGTCATGAATGTGTCTCCTAACTGAGATCGTATTGCGGGCAGCGTACTACGGATTGCATACTGCGTGCTGCGCTTCTGACTCCCTGCCGCTTGTCACCTGACCTCTGTCGGCTGATGCCTGATTTCAGAGCCCTTTGCCGCCAGGCGGCTGAGCGCTAATGCCAGCACTGCTGCGCCCGTAACTGTGCCGGCCAAGATCAGCCACGCGCTGGCGCCATCGACCCATGCGCCGTAGAGAAGGCCGGCCAGGGTGCTGAACAGCGCCACCCAGCCGACGTAGAACCACGCCTTGCGCCGGCCGATCACGCTGGCAATAATCAGGATGCTTTGCAGGCTCAGTTCAGGATCGGCCATCAGGTACGCCAATAGCGGCCCGCGGTGCATGCCCAGGTCCAGGAAGAGGCGCGCGATGGGCACCTCGACCAGGGTGGGAAAGTACATCACGACGCCGAAGAACACCCCGACCCCGTTTGCGACGACGGTGTTGCGGCCAGCCAGCGCTTCGATCCATTCGGGGCGGATCAGCGGCCGGATCACGCCGACCGCGCAGACGCCGACGAGCAGCAGCGGGAATATCTGCCCCACGAACCGCCACGTTTCCCATAGCCACTCCTGGATCGCGTACGCCTCGAACCTGCGCCGCCCTAGCCACCAGATGCCTGACATGGCCAGGCCGACAGCGAAGAACTTGCCGGTGAAGGCCAGTGTCACCCCTCCGGCCGCGGGCGTCAGCCTGAGCGCGGCGATCAGCAGGGTGAGCGCGATCAGCGCCAACGTCGCGGTTGTCCAGCGGTTGAAGCCTTCATCCACGCGGCGCAGCCCGCGCCACGCGGACGCCGCGATGGCCGCCAGCAACCCGATTAAGAGGAGGCCTTGCACCGTGACCCCCTCCTCCCCACGTGTGGCGTCAAACGGCGCCAGGCGGTTCAGGGTTGCCTGCAAGGCATCTGTGCCCCGGATCGGGAGCGTGACCTGCGCGTACGCGTCGGTGAGCGGGCCGATCTGCAGTGTGCCCGCAATGAGCAGGGCGATCAACAGCCCCAACAGCAGCCAGGTGGTCCCTGGCACCCTGGCAGACGCCGCGAACACATCCGGGCCGGCGTTGTCCCGCATACAGTCATCCCGGCGGAAGATCAGCGCCATGATCAGGCCGATGGCGATGCCGAAGACGATGGACAGGATGACCCGTGCTACGGCGATATCCGTGCCGATGGCGACGCCGGTGTAAGCCAGCGCCAGGATGTTGATGGCCGGGCCGACAAACAGGAAGGTGACCGCTGGACCCAGGCCCGCGCCCTTCTTGTAGATGCCTGCAAAGAGCGGCATGATTGTACACGAGCAGACTGCAAGCACAAAGCCGCCGATAGCTGCGGCGGGATAGGAGATGAATTTCGGCGCCCGCCGGCCCAAAAAACGTGTCACGGCCTCCTTGGGCGCAAGCGCGGTCAGCGCGCCCGCGATGAAGAATGCCGGCACAAGACATAACAACACGTGCGCGGCCAGGTAGCTGGCCAGATTGCTCAGGCCGGATTGCAGCAGACTTGCGAAAAAGCGCAGGGTCTCCATACGTTCAGCCTTGGGCGGGCGCGGGCTCCGCACATTTTGGACAGTGGCAGCCGCCGATGACGCGGCGTTTTGGGCTGCTGTTGCGAGGTCCTGTGGCCGGCGCGGGACCGAACGCAGCTTCGATCACACGGGTCACATGCGCATCGCTCAGGTGGTAGAAGATGTTCGTCCCCTCGCGCACGTCCCTGATCACGCCGCCGTTGCGCAGGATGGCGAGTTGCTGTGAGATGTACGGTTGGGGTTTGCCCAGCGCGGCCGATAGGTGGCACACGCATTCATCCCCGCCACACAGAACATCCAGGATTTGCAGGCGCACCGGGTGAGCCATCAGCCGTAGCAGGGTAGCTTGTTCGTGGTAGGTGCTCATATGCGCACTTCATTATATAGTAAATACTGCATATTTATACACCAGAATCACCAAGCCGGCAATGATTTGCATCATATCTGCGTGGGGTGGTTTGGCTGGCTGTGACATGTGAGACAGGCGCGTTTCGAGGGCTTCACCCGCCCCCCACCGCGCTGAAGAATTCTACCGTGTCCCCATCCGAGGCGATGCTCAGTTCCAGGTCAACCGCGCGCCGGTTCACCACGGCGACCGCGATCTCGGCGGCTGGGACCCCCAACTGCTGCGCCAGGTGGAGCAGCGGCAGGGGCTCAGGCTGCGTCAGCTCCAACCAGGCGCGCTTTTGGGGATCGTACCAGTTCAGGTGGCCGCCGAGATGGACGCGCACCGTCACGCCTCCGGCGGTAAGCCGACTTGGTCAGCCGCCCACTCGATATCAAGCTCGCGCAGGCGGGCGCGGGTGGGCGTGGCGGTGGCCGCGTCCCAGCCTTTGAGCTCGTACAGGGTCGTCATGGCCCGCTCGAACTCCTCCCGGTCAATCGTCGCACCGGCCAGCGCGCCGCTTTCCAACGGCCGGAAGAGGCGCGGGGGCAGTGTGTCGTCGCGACGGGTGAAGCCTTCGCGCGCGTTGAAGAGCCGCGCCAGGTTGGTCGCGCGCTCGCCGATGCGCAGCAGGCCGGGGATGTCCACATCCCACCCACTGGCCGCGCGCACGGCGTCCAGGGTATCCTCCACGGGAATGAAGGACCGCGGGGCCGGCCCGAAGAAGCAGATGCCGATGGCCTTCTCAAAGCTGTTCCAGTTCTCCAGCACGGCGTAGTTGCGGGCCTTGCGGTCGCTGAGCTCGCGCGGGGGCACGGCCTCGGTGATCCCCAGCGGCATCGCGCCCTTGAAGCTCAACGACTCGGGGTTGGCCAGGGTGGGATCGTGCGCCGCGGTCAGGTGATCCGCCCCGGCTTCGTTGATCGCGTAGCCCAATCCCACGCCCACCTTGCCGCGCGGCTCGTGCATGGGCAGCTCCTGGCCTTTGACCTGCATGGCGAAATAGGGCGCGTCCCCGCCGATGACCTGGGCCGCGCGGCGGGTGCCTTCGGCCAGCAGGTCGCCGATGTGCTGGCGCCGCGCGATCATCTCCACGCAGGCCACCATGGCCTCGGCGTTGCCGAAGCGCAGCTCTAGCCCACCGGTCTGCGCTGGGCCGATCAGCCCGTGCTCGAAGCATTCCATGGCGAACGACACGACCGAACTGGTCGAGATGGTGTCCAGGGTGTAGCGGTTGCACAGCTCGTTGGCCTTGGCGATGGCCTGCAGGTCGTCAATGCCGCAGTTGGAGCCGAAGCCAGCCACCGTTTCATACTCCGGGCCGCCGTACGCGTCGGTGACCTGGTAGCGATCATCCACCTTGACCTCGCGCTTGCAGCGCACCGCGCACGCGAAACAGCTACGCCGGGCCGTGAGTAGCTCCTTCTCGTAGGCCTCCCACCGCAGGCTGTCCACCCCCTCGAACGCGCCGCCGCGGAAGTTGCGCGTGGGCAGGATGCCGGCCGCGTTCAGGCCCGCAGTGAGGCCCGGCGTCCCCTTGACCTGCAGGTCCCAACTGCTGGGGTGCTCCTTGACCGCCTTGGCCAGGCGCCTGCCCAGGTCGGCGATGGGCTGCGGCTCGTGCGCCGCGTCCAGGTATTTGCCCGACCCGCGCACCGCGATGGCCTTCACCTGCTTGGATCCCATCACCGCGCCCATGCCTGACCGGCCGTTGAAGTGCCGCAGCTCGTTGGTCAGGGCGCCGAAGCGCACCAGGTTCTCGGCCCCCAGCCCGATCTGCAAGACCCGGGCCAGCTTTTCGCCCGTCTCCTGGCGGATGGTCGCCTGAACCTCCTCGGGGTCGTGCTTCCACAAGTGCCGGGCGTCCCGGATCTCGACCTGGTCGTCCTTGATCCACAGGTAGACCGGCTCGGCCGCGCGGCCGGTCAGCACGATAGCTTCCCAGCCCGCCAGCTTCAGCTCCGGCCCCCAGAAGCCGCCGGCCTCCGACTCGCCGAAGCCGCCGGTGAGGGGCGAGCGCGCGACCGCGGAGAAGCGCGTGGCGGTGGAGAAGGGCGCAGCGGTCAGCAGCCCGTTGGCCAGGATCAGGATGTTGTCCGGGCCGAGCGGGTCGGCGCCGGGGGGCATCTCGCGCAGCAGGATATAGGCGCCGAGCGCCTTGCCGCCAGGATAAAGGCGGTAGGTGGCCTCGTCAATTTCCTCAGTCCAGGTTTTTCGGTTGGTGAGATCAACCCGCAGGATTTTGCCTGAATAGCCGTATTTCATCAATGCACCCTCGTTATGATAGCGCGTGAGGTATCGTCGCGTTCGCCCACGGCATCACCCCGATCCTGGCCCCGGGCGGCAGGCAGGCCAGGCCCATTGACAGGGCTCGATCCAACTGCGCCCGCGGCGGCATCCCCGGCCGGCCGGCGACCGGGTTCAGCAGCAGATGTGCGGCGAAGTCCGGGGCCATGTCCGAGACGAACAGCAGGCGGACGCGGCTGGCGTCGCGGGAGATCTGAAATGCCTTGTGCGGGCCGATGCGATAGCCTTCGCGGGCGTAGCGTTCCAGCACCGCCTCGTGCGATGTCATGCCCGGTTCCGCCATCCAGGCCTCGTAGCTCGTGCTCCCCGTGCCTTCCGGGCAAGCCGCGGTCACGATCACCGTGCCGCCCGGCCGCATCGCCAGGGTCGCGTGGCCCAGCGCCTTCTGCGCCTGATACAGGTTGATGTCCTTGGGGTGGCCGCCCGGGGCCGCGATTAGCAGGTCGAACGGCGCGGTGACTTCGACCTGGAAGATCGCGCGCACCAGCGGGACCCCGGCCCCCATCACGGCCCGTGGGTCGCCGGCCAGCGCGTGGACGATCTGCCGTTCTTCGTTGAGCACCGCGTTGACCGCGTAGTGCACGCCCATCATCTGGCCGATCTCTTCGACGTCCTGCCGGCACGGGTTATCCTCGTAACGGCCGATCTGCGCCCGGGGGTCGGTCATCATGGCGTGGTTGGCGTTTATCGTGCGCTTGCCGGCCAGGCCGATGGCCGCGCTCTTGACCCCGCCGGAGAACCCCATGAACTGGTGCGGCTCGATGTCGCCGACGACGATCCGCAGGTCGGCCTCGGCGAAGCGCCGGTTGACCCAGGCCGGGGTGCCGCGGGCCGTGTCGCCCAGGTAGACCAGGTTGGCGTCATCCTCGGCATCGTGGCTGAAGGCCGGATAACGGCCCAGGATGCCGGCCGGGATCACCATCCCGAACTCGGCCGGCGGCATGGGCGCGTGGGTGCCGGTGGCGATCAGCAGGGTGATCGCATCCGGGACGAAGCCGAGCGCCTCCAGCCGCGCCAACAGGGGTGGCAGCAGGTATTTGTGGGGCACGGGGCGCGTTTTGTCGTTGATGGCGATGGCGCACCTGACCCCCCGATCGCCTTTTGGGGCGGGCGACCTAACCCCCCGACCCCCTTCCCTCGCAGGGAAGGGGGAGTCTTGCTCCCCTCTCCTCACAGGAGAGGGGAGGGGGGAGAGGTCCAGCGCCTGCGCCACGGCCGCCAGCTCATCGGCCGCGCCTTTCGCCGGCCGCGGGGCCAGCACCTGCACGTTCAAGTCGTCGGGCAGGGTGAAGGTGAGCTGGGTTGTGCCGTAGGGCAGGTGAAAGTCAGCCACGCAGCCTCCGATGAAGGCGTAATCGAGCCTTCAGACGGTCAGTCGGCTCAACGGTCAGACCGGCTGAAGCCTCGATTCCAGGTTTAAGGCGCGAATTACGCGCTCTCGTACAGCTTCGTGATCACAAACTCATTGTGCCGCAGCGCCTCGGCCGCGGTCAGCCGGCCGCGGATGGTGCTTTCCAGCACGTCCATAGCCTTGTCGGCCGCCTGGTCCAGGTTGATCTCGATGCGCAGCAGGCCCGTCAAATCCACATCAATATGCTCCGACATGGTCGCCACAGTCAGTGGGTTCGCGCACAGTTTGATCACCGGGATGATGGGGTTGCCGATGATGTTGCCCTGGCCGGTGGGGAAGTAGTGCACCACCGCGCCGGCGGCCGCGCACAACGTGACCATCTCGGCCGCGGCCGAGGAGGAATCCATGAAGTGCAGGCCCGGCTTGTCCGGCGCGACCGCCTTGTCCAGCACGCCCACCACCTGGCAGCGGCCCATCTTCTGGATGTTGCCCATCGCCTTCTCTTCGATGGTGGTCAGGCCGCCGCGGATGTTGCCCTCGGTGGGCTGCGAGCCCAGCAGATCTACGCCCTTGCTCTTCACCAGCGCCTGGTAGTCGTTGAAGAACTGCATGAAGCTGTCGGCCACCTCCTGGCTGACGCACTGGGCCGCGATGATGTCCTCGCCGCCGGTCACTTCGGTGGTCTCGCCGAAGATCAGGGTGGCGCCGGCTTCGGCCAGCCGCTCGAAAACGCGGCCCACAGTGGGGTTAGCCGCCAGGCCCGAGGTGGTGTCCGACTCGCCGCATTTGGTGCTCATCCAAAGGTCACGCACCGAGAACGGCTCGCGTTGGAGCTCGCCGGCCCACTGCACGTACTCTTTGGCCTTGCGCGCGGCCATCTCGATGGTCTTCAGGTCGCCGTAGCGCTCGATGGAGAAGCCGGCCACCGGTTTGCCGGTCAAGGCGATCTCATCCACCACGCGCTGCGTCCACTTCGGTTCGATGCCGATGACGATGCAGGCGGCCACGTTGGGGTTGGCGCCGGTGCCGGCCAGGGTGCGGAAGGTCAGCTCCAGGTCCTCGCCGAACTGCAGGCGGCCGTAGTGGTGCGGCAGCGCCATGGTGCCCTTGATCAGGTACGACACGCCCTCGGCCGCGGCGTTGGAGATGTCGTCCAGCGGCAAGATCACGACGTGGTTGCGGATGCCGTAGCGGCCGTTCTCGCGGCGGTAGCCCAGCAGCCTCATCTCTTCGGGCTTCTTGCCGCCCAACGCCAGCCGCTCGGCCGGCTTGGTGACGATCTCCGGCGCGGCGACCTCTTCCAGGCTCCAGCGCATCGTCCTCAGGTTGTGGGTGTGGACGTGCGCGCCCTTGGCGGTCGCCTCCACCACCTGGCCGATGGGACGGCCGTACTTCAGCAGCTCGTGGCCGACGGGCATCTCGCGCAGCGCCACCTTGTGGCCCAGGGGCACATCGTTGACGACCGTGATGGCGCCCGCGTTGACGCCTTCCAGCGTGACGATGCCGACCTCTTCTCCCGCGCGCAGATCGTGCACCGCGACGCCGACATCATCGTGGGTTTCGTGGATCAGGATACCGTGAGACATGAATGAACTCCTTATAGATTTATGTTGTTTTCCTGCAACAATTCGTCAATCAGCACCGGCCGCCCCTTCTTCACCGACGTTTCGGCAGCCACGCCGACCACGATGGACCAGAAGCCCTCGGCCGCGGTGGCCGCGCTGGCGAGCTTGCCCTCGATGTTGTCCACGAAGCTGACGTGCTCGAAATAGGTGGCGCCGTGGTGGCCGCTGCCCTGGATTAAGGATGGGTAGCAGGGCGCGCCCACGCGCGACGGCTTGCGGTCGCCGCACTTGATCTCCAGGTAGGTGTCGGTCTGGGCCAGTGGCAAGAAGTCCTCGTTCTCGGTCACTTTCAGCCGGCCATCGTCGCCGCACAGCACCATTTCCTCGTAGAACATGGGCGAGAACATGCACAGGTTGAAGCTGGCCCGCACGCCATTGGCGTAATTCACGACTACGAACGCGTTGTCCAGGATGTCCGACTTCTGACCGTCGTATTCGAAGTTCAGGAAGTTGACCGCTGCGCTGCCTGTGGCGAACACGCTGACCGGCCGCGATCCGGAGAACAGGTTCATCAGGTCGAAGTAATGGCAGCACTTCTCCACCAGCGTGCCGCCGGAATACCTGGAGAACTTGTTCCACTGCTTCACCTTGTCCAGGAACGGGAAGCGGTGCTCCATGATGCTGATGGTTTTGATGTCGCCGATGGCCTTGCGGTGCAGCGCCTCGTGGATCGCCTCCACGTAGATCGGCTTGAACCGGTATTGCAGGCCGATCTGAAACACGGCCGGGTGCTGCTGGGCGATCTGGGTGATGGTGTGCGCGTCGGCGATGGTGGTGGCCATGGGTTTTTCCAGCAGGATGTGCTTGCCCGATGCCGCGGCCGAGCGCACCACGTCGAGATGGGTGTAGTTGGGCGTGCAGATGATCAACCCGTCTACGGCCGGGTCTGAACAGGCGGCTTCCAACGAGTCGTAGGCCACCAGCTTGCCCCCTGGGACGAACTGGGCATATGTCCCCTGCGCGCCGGCCACGCTCAACGGGTTGGGGTCGTAGACGCCGTGGATGGTTGCGCGGCCCTCCATCATGGTTACCCGGATGTGCTCCTGGCCGTTGACGCCCGTCCCGATGACGTTGAAACGATAGCGGCCCTCGCCGGGCGCAAACAGGTAGCGATCCTCGGCCGGCACGTAGGCGAAGATGGGGCTCAGGGCCATCACTTGATTGCGGAATTCCTTGCCGAGTTGCATAATCTCCTCCGATAGAATCGTAGAGGCGGGTTTGGCCGGCTGCGCAATGTCATCCTGAGACCCACGATCCCGCGCGGCGGGATGCGATCCCGGCAATGACATGCCATGTCATAAGCAGCGGGTTAACCACTCAAAGTCAGTTACGACGAGCCCCCAGCGAAGGATCTCCGCGTAACCAACGAGACCCTTCGCTGGCTTTGAGCTGTCATGTGCGTTGAGTCGTAGACCCGCTCAGGGTGACAGGCGAAGCTGTTTTCAGGGCAGACAACCCCGCCCCTACCTTTGCATTAATCCAATCAACCCGAGGCTAAATAGCGCCAGAGCTGCTGACAGGGTGATCGCCATGACGAATGGCTTGAGGCCGATCCGCCGTACGGTTGCGGTATCGGTGCTGAGGCCGATAGCGGCCAGGGCGACCAGCACGGCGAACCGGGCGACTTCATCCACGAATCGCAGCGCGTTGGCCGCCGTCACCAGATGCCCGGGCGCTGCCACATCGTGGGGCAGCACCCCCACGGCCACGCCCAGGGTCCGTAGCAGGGTCATCGCCAGGAAACCGAACACGAACCACGGCAGCGCCTTGCCGACGCTGACTTTCACCCGACCCGGCTCCTGCCGGTTCTGCGCCTGCGCGTACATGACACCCAGCAGCACCAGCAGCGGCGCCATCAGCGTGTTGCGCGTCAGCTTCACCACCGTGGCGATATCGCGCGCCCGCTCGCTGAACGCCGCGCCGGCCGCGACCACCTGCGAGGTATCGTTGACGGCCGTGCCCACCCACAGGCCGAAGCTGCGTTCGGTCATGCCGGTGAAGTAACCGATGATGGGATAGAAGATCACCGCCAGCGTGCCGAAGAAGGTGATCGCCGCCACCGCGAAGCTGACATCCTCGTCGCGGGCTTCGATCACCGGCGCGGCCGCGACGATGGCCGTGTTGCCGCACACCGCCGTCCCCAGGCCGATGAGCGCGGCCAGCCGGCCGGGGACGTGGAGCCACTTGCCGGCCGCGTAGGCCAGCGCCAGCGCGAACGCCATGCACGCGGCGATCAGCAGCAGCGCCGAGGCCCCCGTGCTCACCACATCCTGCAAGCTCAACCGCAGCCCCAGCAGGATGATGCCCAGGCGCAGGATGCGCTGCAAGGCAAACTTGACCCCGGGGTCGAAGCGCGGGGAGAAGTGGAGCGCGTTGCGGATGTGCAGCCCTAGGAACACCGCGATGAAGGCCTCGCTGACCGCGCGCGCCATGGCCGCGTTGGGGATCAGATCGTGCAGGTAGCGGGCCGCAATCGCGACGCCGACCGCCAGGTAGAGGCCGGGCAGGGCAAGGCGCAGCTCACTGCCGATCTGCTTCCATTCCGAAACGATAGGTTGGAACAAGTAATGCCTCGCTGACGCGTTAACTTCCCGCTTCGCGTGGCTCCAACACCAGCGAGATGCTGTCCAGAATTTGACGCATGCGTCTGGTTGTCAGGCTGCCGATATACTCGCCCAATTGGGATTTGTCCACCGTGATGATCTGCGTTAAGTTGACAATGCCGCGCTTGGGCAGGTTGGCTTCACCTTCAGCCAGCAGCACGTGGCCCGGGATGCCAGCGCGCTTAGCGTTGGAGGTGATGGCGCTGATCACGGTGGTCTCGATCTGGCTGTGGTTGAACAGGTTATTCTGGATTACGACGCCAGGGCGCCGATACCCCGGTTCTGATCCGACGGGCGGCCGAAGAAACACCCAGTAGACATCCCCCTGGTTGATCACCATTCGCCCTCCGTGTCACGCTCGGCGATGCGGCTGAATTGAACACTGGCGGCTTGGAGGTATGTCTTTTCTTCTTCGGTCAGCCCGTCGGCATACCCTGCGTTGATCTGCGCCAGCAACTCACGGTTGCGTTGCCGCTGCAAATAATCCTCCAACGCAATCGAGAACAACCGGCTGCGCGACAGGTTCATGCGGTGCGCAAACGCCTCGGCCTGCTCGAACAGGGATTTTGGGATTGAAACGCCGGTTTTGATCCTGGTTTCCATTGGTTCTACCTTTAGTTATACCAAATATCTAACTTTCAGTATAACCGTGGCAGTCTCCTCTGTCAACTCATACCCGCCACTCGTTCAGCCAGCGCACCTGGCCGATCAGATCTTTTGCGCCACGCACCACGTTACTCGTACTTCGTCTGATCCCAAAAACTCGAGAACCGTTTCAACCCCTCGTCGGTGTACGGGTGGGCGAACGCGTCCTTGAACACCGCCAGGCCGGCCGTGACAATGTCCGCGCCGGCCACCGCGGCCTCCACGATCTGGCGGCCGTTGCGCACCGCGGCGACGATGATCTCGGTCTCGAAGTCGTAGTTATCGCGGATCGCCACGATCTCCTGAATGAACTTGACGATCTCCTCGCCGTTGGCTTCCTTCCAGCCGATGAACGGCGACACGAACGCCGCGCCCATGCGCATGGCCTGCAGCGCTTGCGCCGCCGAGAAGACCAGCGTCAGGTTGGTGCGGATGCCTTCTGCGGCCAGCTCCGCCACCGACTTGAACCCGGCCTCGGTTGCCGGCAGCTTGATCACGAAGTTGTCGCTGATCCGCGCCAGCTTCTTGCCTTCGGCCACCATGTCCCGCCAGTCGGTGAAGTGCGGGTTGACCTCCACCGAGATCGGCCGGTCAACACCTTCGAAGATCTGCGCGATCTCCCGGATCACCGTCATGAACGGCTTGCCCGAGGCCTGCACGTGCCGCGGGTTTGTCGTCACACCGTCAATATCCCACATTTCCAGCGCATATTCGATCTCGCTGGTGATGGCGCTGTCGAGAAAGAACTTCATTACGAGAAACCTCCGTGAGTTATTTTATCGCCCCCCAAACCCCGTCGTCGCGATGCCCTGCACGAAGTAACGCTGCGCGAAGATGAAGATGAGCAGGATGGGGATCAGCACCGCAGTCGAGGCAGCGAAGAGCAGCTCCCACTGGCCCGTCACCGACACATCGTTCAACGCGCGCAGCCCCAGCGCCAGGGTCCAATCGTTGCGGCCGCGGATGTAGATCAGCGGCTCGAGAAAGTCGTTATAGGTTTGCAGGAATTGGAACACGGCCACGGTGGCGATGACCGGTTTCGAAAGCGGCAGGATGATCCGGAAGAGGATCATGAACCGGTTAGCGCCATCTACCAGGGCAGCCTCTTCCAGCTCCATGGGGATGCCCTTGAAGAACTGCCGCATCAGGAAGACGTAAAGCGGCGTCAGGGCCAACCAATAAGGCACGGTCAACGGCAGGTAGTTGAGCGGCATGATGCCCAAATTGAACACGGTTCCTGGTTTGACCCAGCCCAACCACCGGAATTCGATGAACCTGGGGATCAGGGTGACGATCTCAGGCAGCATCATGGTGCCCAGCAGCAGCATGAAGAAGAGGTCGCGGCCAGGCCAGCGGAGCCGGGCAAACGCATAAGACACCATGGACGCTGACAGCAACGTGCCCATGACCGTTAACAGGCACAACCCCAATGTGTTGATAGCAAACCGTTGGAACGGCAGCAGGCTCAGCGCGTCGGTGTAGTTGCGCCATTGCGGCACTTCCGGGATCCAGACGATGGGCACCGCAAAGACCTCCGGCCGCGCTTTCAGAGAGGATGAAACCATCCAGAGGGTCGGCGCCAGGAAGGTGATCAACACCAGGGTCATCACGATCTGGAGGATGATCAGGCCGATGGTCTCTCTGATCTGCTGCCGCGAGCGGCGAGTGGCCAGGAACCGGGGGGCTGTAATGGTTGCCATGATGCGCCTCCTATGACTCGTAGTAGACCCAGCGGTTGGACACGTAGAACTGGATAATGGTGAAGCCGACGACGATGATGAACAGCTCCCACGCCAGCGCCGACGCATACCCCATGTTGAAGAACTGGAACCCGTTCCGGTAGATGTTTAGCACCACAAACAGCGTTTCGTTTTGCGGGCCGCCATCGGTCATGATCAGGGAAGGCACGAAGGTTTGGAACGAGTTGATGACGGCGATCACCATATTGTAGAAGATCAATGGCGTCATCAGCGGGATGGTGATCGTGAAGATGGAGCGGAGCCTGCTTGCGCCGTCAATCTGCGCCGCCTCCAGCAGTTGCACCGGGATATTGCCCAGGCCGGCAATGAAGATCACCATCTGGCGGCCGATCATCCAGAATGACATAAAGATGAAAGCAGGCTTGGCTAACGCCGGTTCCAGCAACCACCCTTGCGGTGGGATACCGAACCAGCCCAGCGCCTGGTTGAGAATGCCGAAGTCGGGATGGAAGACACGTTGCCACACCACGGCCGTCGCAACGACCGGGATGATGATCGGCAGGTAGAAACCCGCGCGATAGATACTGCGGAACTTGATCTTTTGCGTCAGCGCCATGGCCAGCGTGAACGAGATGACCATCTGCACCGGTACGGCAAGGAACGTGTAAAAAGCGCTGTTATACAGGCTCTTGAGCGCCAGCTCATCGGTGAGCGCACGCTGGATGTTGCGCAGCCCTACGAAGACCGGCGGCGAGAGCAGATCCCACTTTTGGAACATCAGCCAGATGGAATAGATCATCGGGAACGCCACGAATGCCGCAAAACCGATCAGGAACGGCGCGGCAAAAAGGTAGCCCTGCAGCCACTCACGCACGACCATTGCGGACGGACGCCGTCTCGGCGCAACTGATGCAGCCATGGTTGCCTCCTCTAGAGTACGATAGTGCGTTAGTATGTTAGTGCCATAGCAGACCAGCAAGTTCACTTGCTAACATTACTAAGCTAACGCTCTAACTGACTAACGCACTACCGCACTAATGCACTGACTAACCCTTCCAGTACTCGTCCAACGCCGCTTGCAGCTTCTGGTCCACCTGCGGGAAGACCTCGGCCGGCTTGGCGGTGGCGTTGTTGATCAGGTCCCAGGCTGTCGGCTTGACGAACTCCGCCCACATCTTGGAGCGCGGCACGCCGCTGACCACGTCAATCTGGCCTTCCTTGAACGCGTCCAGGAACGCCTTGCCGTTCTCGATGCCGTAAAGCTCTTTGGCGCGCGGCACCCACCACGACTCGGCCAGCGCCAGGTTGCTGGGGATGCGGCCGGTGACCTCGGAGTACATCTTGTTGCCCTCTTCGCTCACCAGGAACGCAGCGAACCTGAAGGCGGCCTCAACCCGGTCGCTCTTGGTGCAGATGACGCCTTCACCCCAGCCGCGATGCGGCCGGCCGGCGGCTGCGCCCTTGGGCATGCGCACGACGTCGAATGGCACTTCCTTCTTATCATCGCGCAGCTTAGGGCTGTTGAGCTGGGGCAGGAACCACGGCCCCTCGTACTTCATGGCCACCTTGCCGGTGTTGATGGTGTTGGCGCCGGAGGTGTCGGCCGGGCTGGGCGCGACCTTCATGGTGTGCGGCATGTCGTAGGCAACTTTGGTCATCACGTCCACGATCTCAGGCGTGCTGAACTGCGCCTTCTTGGGGTCAATGATGTTGTCGAACTCGCGCTTGCCGGTGCCGACGATCCAGCCGATGTCGCGGAACCAGCTGCCGTTCACCTGGTAGCCGAAGGTGCCCTTGCCCGCGTCCGTCAGTTTCTGGGCGGTCTCAACGAACTCATCGAAGGTCCAGTCGTCCTTGGGGTAGGCCACACCGGCCTCATCGAACAGCTTCTTGGCGTAGAACATCACCATCACGCCCATTTGCAGCGGGATGAGATAGGTCTTGTCCTTGCGCTTGGTGCTCTGCTCGACGCTGGTGAAGCCCTGGGGATACGGCCCGGTCACCTTGTCGCGCGCGATGTACTCGTCCACCGGGGCCAGCAGGTCCTTGTCGGCATAGACCTGCCACTCCCAGCCCTGGAAGGAAGCCAGATGGGGCGGGGTGCCGCCCGCGAACATGGTCTGGAGCTTGGTGTAGAAGTTGGCGTTGGGGTCCGCCACCGGGGTGATGTTGACGGTCCAGCCGGGGTTCTTTTCCATGTAGGCCGGGCCGAGTTTCTCCCAGGCCGGGCCGTCAGTGGTGTCGCCCCAGGCCAGGAACTCGATGTCAATCGGTTTCGGCGCCGGGGGTGCCGCAGTCGGTTGGGCTGCTGCCGGTTGGGTCGGCGCAGCAGGGGCCGGTGTGGCTTGCTGCCCGCAGCTCGCCAGGAACGCTGCCGCGGCCATGCCCTGGCCGCCCAGCAGCAGGAACTCCCGGCGCGACAGCTTGCGGTTCTTCTTCTGATCGCTCATGGTCTCTCCCTCCTGAAATGAGTGTTCAACGTTGAAACCTGGAAATCTGGATTCAGCTGATCAAGCTTGTGTGTGCGCAGGTTCCCTCCTTTCGCAGTAACGCAGGATGTCATTCCTACGCCAGGCGCAGCACCGGCAGGTCGAGCATGCGCGCCAGGGCAAGTAGGGCGTCCAGGTGGTCACCGTAGGTCAACGAGATGTGGTGATCCAGCCCTTCCGCCATGATGGTGTCCAGCACTTCGCCGGCCGGCCGGTCGAAACGCAGCACGCCCGATGTGCCGGAGAAGCTCATGGGCGCGCGCAGCATCTCCCCACGACCCACCACCAGGCGATACGCGCCGGTCGCCTCGCTCAGCCGCGCGATGGTGACGCGGCCAGGCTTCAGTGGGAACTCCATCAGCAGCGGCAGTTTGCGGTTGGAATGGATGGCCCCGCGCGGCTGGAACTCGGGGTCGGCCATCGAGAGCGGGGCCAGGCCGCAGTGCCACAGCACCGCTTCGTCGCGCGCCACGTCGAAGCCCACCATGTCGGTGCCGAACGCTTGCCCGCCGCTGAGCCATTGCAGCATAAGCTGGGTCACCGTGCCGTTGACGTCGGCCTCGCAACTGCACGGGATCATCTGGTCGCTGAGCAGGGACATGGCCCCGCATGCCGCGCAGCCCAGCTCGGTGAAGAACTCGGGCCAACAGCGCACGGCCAGCCCGGCGAATTCGTGCTTCGCGGCAAGGCCGCGCAGCGTCAGGTAGGCGCCCAGCGATTTATGCAGCGCGGTTTGATCTAAGGCCGGCAAGCCGGCCACCCGTTGCGCCAAATCTGCCAGGATCGGTTCTGTCGCACTTTCCGCTGCCGCGCGCGCGCCGTCGAAAACCTCCCCCAGCTCGCGCTGCACGATGCGCGCGCCGGTAAGGCCGGTCAGGGCTTCGTCGTCGAAGGTGCAGGGCTCGAAGCCATCGGGGTTGCGGCCGAACCGGCCGATGCGCGCCCCGCGCAGGAGCCGGGCTGCCCGGCCCGCGCGCGCCAGGGTCAGGGCCTTCTCCGTCGCCGCTGGATCGCCCGGCGCCGCGTAGACGTAATCATAGTGGAAGCCGGCCCGCCGCAGACCGTGTCCGCCCAGGTTAATGCCGCAGAAGGAGTTGAGCCGCAGCCGGCCGCCGGTGCGTTCCTCCGGCACGGCCCACAGCAGCACCGGCGCTTGCACTGAACGCGCCAACTGCACCACCATGGTGCTGTCGGCGAAGCTGGCCTGGAAGACCAGCAGCAGATCGGGCGGGTCGCCGGCCAGCATCTGCGCCGCGGCCGCCGCGGCCGGCAGGTCCATCACCAGGGCCTCGGGCCCCAGCAGCGAAACCGCGCCCGTGTCCAGCAAGGCCGCGCGGGCCTGCGCAGTGACTTCTGCGGCCAGGGCGGTGTCGAAGGTCGGCCGGGCCAACGGGATGAAACCGATGCGAAGCAGTGAATCCAAAGGATCTCCTTGTTTCCTCACGCCGGCAGCGCGTCGCGCTGATAGAAGAACGTATCCAACGCCAGGGCCGCGGCGCCCACCACGCCTACATTGGAACCGAACGTCGTGACCCGCAACGCCACCGACGCGCCCTGGCCCGCGAATGAGCGGCGGCGCATGGTCTCCTCGATGGTCGGCAACAGCAGGTCGTGGCCGGAAGCGAACAGCCCGCCCAGGATGATCATGTCCGGGTTCACCAGGTTGATCAGGTTGGCCAGGGCGGTGCCCATGTAGTGAGCCCGCTCGTGCAACAGAGCCAACGCCTGTGCATCCCCCGCGCGCGCGGCTGCGAACACGCGCTCGATGGGCGAGTCGCGCCGGACATCAACGATGTCCCCGCCCGGCTCGGCCGATGGCGGCGCGTTCAACCGGTCCGCCAGGAGCGAGCCGGGCGCGGCCGCGGCCAGCGCATGTGCCTGGCGCACGATCTCGGGCTCCGCCACCAGCGTCTCCAGGCAGCCGGTGTTGCCGCAGCGGCACGCCGCGCCGCCCACCGGGATCATGGTGGTGTGGCCGATCTCGCCGGCGCCGGCCCTGCGGCCGCGATAGACCTGACCGCCTACCACGAAGCCCGCGCCCACGCCGACGCGGCCGTAGACGAACGCCAGCGTATTCACCCCGCGGCCAACCCCGAACAACGACTCAGCCAACGCCATTGCGCGCACGTTGTTGTCAACGAACACCGGCAGGTCTAGCCGCTGGCTGAAGCTGTCGCGCATCGGCACGTCCCGCCAGCCCAGATTGGGCGCCAGCACGTTGACCCCGGTCTGCGGGTCCACCAGGCCCGACGCGCCGACACCGACGCCGACCAGGGCCTCCCGCGGGACCGCGGCGCAGTCGATCACCTGTTCGGCCAGAGTCGTCGCCTGGCCCAGCAGCGCGGCCGCCGAGACATTCGCGGGATGCCTGATCACCTGGCTACAGCGGAGATCCCCCGACAGATCCACGATGCCTGCGCGCACCGTGTCCACCCCGAAATGGATGCCGACTGCGTACCGGGCGGACGGCACGATCTGCACCGGCGTGGCCGGCCGGCCGCTGGAACGACCGCCCGCTTCGCGCGGCTCGGCCCCTGTCTCATGGTTCGTTTCTGAAAGGATGCCCTCGACCACCAGCTCCCCAACCAGGTTGGTGATGGTAGTCGTTGATAAGCCTGTAACTTGCGCCAGGCGGACGCGGGACGTCGGCCCGTTTTGCAGCAGCGTCAGCAGCACCGCGCGCAGGTTGTGCGCCTTGATGTTGACAATGCGCCTGCCCGTCAGGGCAGGTGGAGGAATCGGGTTTCGTACCACCGTCGGCCGCCGATTTTATTAATCAAGAGGAAGAAATAATATGGCGCCAGTATCGCGCAGATGCGGCGGTTTGTCAACCCCGGCGCGGCACTTCTTTGCGGTATCCTTTCAATAATCTGGGGTAGGGGCATGGCCTTGCGCCTGCCCGCGGGGGCGACCGCAAGGGTACGCCCCCGCTTTACGCGTTGATTTCCAAGATCGCCGGGCGGAGGATGGTCGCGCTGGCCACGTGTATTTCGAGCAGCGGCCAGCCCGCGCTGGCGGTGAGGATCTCATTCCCGGCCGCGCCGACCAGGATGGTGTCCTCCGATTTGACCCCAGTGATCGAGGGGTTCCAGGCATAGACCTGGTTTTCGGCGACGATATGAGGTGAGTCCGGCGTGGCGAGGAACTCGCGCGGCGCGTAGGCAGTTGGGCCGCCCTGGTGGTGCAGCCCCCATTCGTCGGGGAAGCCTGTGGCGGCGTAGGCAGCAACCCCGGCCCGGAACACGTCGCCCAGCCGCGCGCCGGGCCGGGTGTGGGCAATGAAAGTCGCATCCACCTGCGCGCACGCCTCGGCCTTGCGGCGCACGTCGGCCGGCAGCGGCCCGAAGTGGACCAGCCGCGTGATGGAGGCCACCAGGCCGTAGCGCCGGCCGCAGAGCACCAGCATGGCATAGCGGTCGAGCGTTTTAGCCGTGGGCAGGGGGTGGCGGAAGCGGTAGATGCGTTCATCGGTGGCGACCAGGTTGACGATGGGCAGTACGCCGCGGCTCAGGGTGGCCTGGCTCAGCAGGCCGGCGATGGCGAGCTCGCTCATGCCGGGGCGGACCGCTCGGATCGCTTCGTCCAGCGCCGCCGCGCACAGTTGGCCGAGCTCGCGGACGCGCGCCACTTCGGCGGGGAGCAGGGTGAGGCGCAGGCGGGCCAGGTCGGCCGAGACATCGGCCGCGCCCCCTTGCGCCACGTCAACGCCCAGGCGCAACTTCGCCAACAGCGTGTCCGCCACGGTGTTGGGCTGATGCCAGGGGGCCGCCAGGGGCCGGAAGCCCAGGTCTAGCAGGCGCTCTTCCGCCTCCAGCCTCGGGGCTTCGATGTTGTTGGTGAGGAAATACGCGGCGTCATGGGTGATCAGCAGGCTGGCTGCGCCGGTATCGGCCGCGACGTTGATATAAGCTGACGCGCCGCCGCTCAGCCAGGCGAAGTTCGGGGTGCGCTTCACCAGGATGCCGTCCAGGTCGCGGGCGGTTAGGAGTTGGCGCACCTGGGCCAGTTTGGTTTCGAGTTCGTTCATCCGGCGATCTCCTTCGATCTGTAGATGGCTAGATAATCTCAGTAGATCACAGATTCCAGCTCGGAGGGGGTCTGTGACCCCCGACCGCCGGTCATAGACCGGCTTGGAGCAGCGAAATCGTGATCTAGAGCTATTTCACTATATACCCGTTTGGGACGGTGCGTCAACTCTTGCAGCATGGCGTGCTTTACCGTATACTTTCGGGAATCACTGAACAGGAGCTCATCTTGCCGGAAACAAAGTCTTCGCCGCGCGTTCTCTTCCAACCCGCCGTCGGATACGGATTCAAGCGGGGAATTGACCTTCTGGTGGACGCCATCCGCCCGACCCTGGGGCCGCTGCCGCGTACCGTGATGCTGCCGCGCCCCACCATCGGATCCCCGGAGATCCTAGACAACGGCGGTGTGATCGCGCGGCGCCTCTTCGAGCTGCCCGATCGGGACGCCGACGCCGGCGCGATGTTCCTTCGCCATCTGCTGTGGCAGCAGCACGAGCGAGAGGGGGATGGCACGGCGACGGCGGCTGTCCTTTTCCAGGCGATCTACGACGGCGGGCTGGCTTACGTGGCCGCAGGGGGCAACGCGATGCAACTCCGCCGGCGGCTGGAGGAGGGCGGCCAGCTGCTGCTCGACGCGCTGGGCCGGCAGACGGTCCCTGTGGAGGGCCAGGAAGTCATCGAACGGGTCGCGCTGGCGGTTTGCGGCGATCCGGGGCTGGCGGATCGGCTGGGCGAGATCTTCGACATCATCGGCGAGTACGGCTGGTTTGAGGTGCGCACCGGCCGCGGCCGGGATCTGGAGCGGGAGTACGTGGAGGGGGTCTACTGGGAAGGCGGCGCCCTCTCCTGGCAGATGGTAGCCGACCAGCCCAAGGCGCGCGCCGAGCTGGCCGCGCCCGCGATCTTCATCAGTGACATCGAGTTCGAGACGCCGGAACAGCTTGTGCCGGTGTTGCGCGCTGCGATGCAGGCGGGCCACCAGGCGGTGGTGATCGTCGCCCGCAAGATCGCGGATCGCGCCATGAACTTCCTGCTGGCCAACCGCCGGCCCGCGGGCGACCCTGAAAGCGACTCTGCAAGCATCCTGAGCGAAACGGAGTGGCGTCGAAGTTCTGGTGAGCGTATGGCTATTCTGGCGGTCAAATGCCCCGGCGCCGTGACTGCCGACTGGGCCGCCGCACTAGAGGACCTGGCGTATTTGACCGGCGGCCAGCCATTTGCTGGACAGGCGCGTGCCGATCTAAATGGCCTTACCGCGGCGGACTTGGGCCGGGCGCGCATCGCCTGGGCGACCAAAGATTACTTTGGTATCATCGGCGGCCGCGGGGATCCGCGCGGCTTGCGCGGCCACATTATGGTGTTGCGCCAGGCCCACGCCCGGATTGTTGACCCCGCCGAGCGCAAGCGGATCCGCGCCCGCATCGGCAAACTGATGGGCGGCTCAGCGACCTTGTGGCTGGCTGGCGCGACTGACTCCGAGGTGAAGTTCCGGGCCGATGTCGCCGAGCGCACGGCCGAGGCGGTGCGCGGCGCGCTGATCGAGGGCGCGCTGCCGGGCGGCGGGGTCGCGCTGTTGGCTTGCCGGGGGCCGTTGGCCGACCGGTTAGCGGTGGCTACCGATCATGACGAGCGGGCCGCGCTGCGCATCCTGCTCACTGCGGTCGAGCGGCCGTTCCGCACGCTGGCGCGCAACGCCGGGTACGAGCCGGCCGCGCTCATGGCTGCGCTGGACGACGCGGGGCCAGGGTTCGGCTTCGACGTGGCGGCGGGCCAGGTGGTGGAAATGGCGGCTGCTGGCCTGCTTGATCCGGCGTCCGTGCAGAAGGGCGCGGCCTGGCGGGCGGTTACGGGCGCGGCCCTGGCCCTCACTACCGACGCCTTGGTGCAGCATAAGCATCCCCAAAAGGTATTCGAGCCATGATGTCCGAACCGGAGACCGATTTCGTTTATGGGTTGGCCGCCTCGACGGCCTTTGTGCACGATGGGATCTGCTTCGCCGCGCGCGCTTCAGGGCTGGCGCATTCCGTGGACGGGGGCGTCACGTGGGAACGCGTCGTTTTTGGCCGCAACCGTGAGGCAGGCGCGCCGCTCACGGTGTTGGCGGTGGCAGTCTCACCGGCGTTTGCCCGCGATCGAACCGTTTTCGCCGGGGTTGCCGGCGGCATGTTGCGCTCTGTGGACGGCGGAGAGACGTGGGCGGGGATCCCCCTGCCCGCGCCGCCGCCGACCGTGACGTGCCTGGCGATCTCGCCGGACTTCGAGCAGGATGGCTTCCTGTTCGTTGGCACGATGGAGGATGGCGTTTTCCGTTCGCCGGATCGGGGGCGGAGCTGGCATTCGTGGAATTTCGGCCTGCTTGACCTCCGCTGCCTGGCGCTGGCCGTGTCGCCGAACTTCGCGGCTGACGAGACGCTGTTTGTCGCCACCGAGACCGCGATCTATCGCAGCACCAACGGCGGCCGCGCCTGGCGCGAGCTGGCCCTGCCCGCCGATGATGCGCCGGCCTTGAGCCTGGCGTTGTCGCCGGCTTTTCGGCACGACGGTATCCTCTTTGCCGGCACGGATGCGGGCGTCCTCCTGCGCTCGCGCGACCGCGGCCGCACGTGGGCCGAGGTGGGCGCCGGGACGTTTGATGGTCCGCTCAACGCTGTGCTGCTGGCCCCGGACACTCCCGAACGGCCAGCGGTGCTGGTGCTGTGCGAAGACCGGCTGTGGCTGTCGCAGGATGATGGCGCGTTCTGGGGCGTGCTGCCCGCTGAGGGGATCACGGCGGTCGCGGCGCCCGAAGGGCTGGGCACCGGCGCACACTTGCTGATAGGGCTGCTGGATGGCGGCCTGGCGCGCATTCTGATCTGAGATCAGTTCAGCCGGTTGCTGCCCAAGAGCTGCCTGATATGATCCAACGGCAATGCCTCGACGGTGGCCCCTCGATAACCGGTCATCGTGACGGCCATACATAACGCGTTGTAGATCGCTTCCTCGGTCGCCTCGATCACGGCCTCGAACAGGGGTGACATCGCGGCGTTCGGCAGCTCGGCCACGGTTGTAAGCCGGTCGCGGCGCGCCGGCGTGCGCCGTACATCCTCGGCTGTCGAGAATACGATGGCATAATCCCCCGATCCGTCGGAGAACGCGGCGCCGGTGCGGGCCAGGCCGGCGAAGGCGCGGCGCGCCAGCCGCGTCAAGTTCCGGTCAGACAGCGGCGCGTCGGTGGCGGCGATGATCATGATCGAGCCGTCGGCATCACCCGCTTCAAGCGCCTCTCGCAGGTAATACCGACCCAATCGCTGCCCCACGGGCGCGCCGGCCATCTGCAGCACCCCGCCGAAGTTGGCCTGCACCAGCACGCCGATGGTGTAGCCGCCGAGCGCGACCGGCAGCCGCCGCGAGCTGGTGCCTATGCCCCCCTTCCAGCCGAACGCCACCGTCCCCGTGCCCGCGCCGACGCTCCCTTCAGCCACCGTCCCGTCCTGCGCGGTTTCGATGGCGTGTAGCACATGCTCGACCGTGACCGAGCGGCGGCGGATATCGTTCAGCCGGCTGTCGTTGGTCTCGCCCACCAGGGGGTTGACGGAGACAACCGCCTCGTTGCCGGGCTGGGCCAGGGTCCACGTGATGGCCGCCTCGGCGGCCTTGGGAACGGCCAGGGTGTTGGTGAGCACGATGGGGGTCTCGAGCTCCCCTAATTCCGCCACTTGGGTGCCGCCCATCAGCTTGCCGAAGCCGTTGGCCACCGCCAGGCCGGCCGGGACGCGCTCCCGGTAGAGGTTGCCACCGTGGGGCAGGATCGCGGTCACGCCGGTGCGCACCGCGTCCCCTGCGATCAGCGTGACGTGGCCGATGCGCACGCCCGCCACGTCGGTGATAGCGTTGAGGGGGCCGGGCGACAGGACACCGGGCGCGAGGCCCAGGTCACGCGCCCGGCAACGTCCGTCAGGTGAAGAGACGGGTAGACGCATCATGGGCGGCGCTTTCAGACCAGCTCTCCCCCTAGATGTTTCATCGCGCCTCGCTTTTGTCCAGCAAATATCGGAAGAATTCGGCATCCGCAGGGATGATGAGCCGGTCACCCGCCTTCAAGATCGTGGCGTAGGCTTGCAACCGGCGGGAAAAGGCGTAGAACTCCGGGTCTTGCGCCAGCGCTTCGGCGTAGATGCGGATCGCCTCGGCTTCACCCTCGCCGCGCAACTGCTGTGCTTGCCGCTCGCCTTCGGCCAGGGTCACGGTGGCGGTGCGGTCGGCCTGGGCGCGGATGATGTTGCCTTGCTCTTCGCCCTCGGCGCGCTCCAGTGAAGACTCGCGCTGGCGTTCGGCGCGCATGCGGTCGAATACGCTCTGTTCCACCTCTTTGGGCAGGTCGGTCCGCTTGGTGCGCACATCCACCACGGTGATGCCGAACTCGACGGCTTTAGCGGTTGCTGACTGTGCGACGCGTTCCTCAATAGCCTCCCGCTGGCCCGAGATGGCATCTACGAACTGCACCGAAGCCAGCTCGCGACGCAGCTCGGAGAAGACGATGTCATCGAGCCGCGCGCGCGCGCCGCCCTCGGTCTGCACGGCCTGGAAGAAGATCAGCGGATCGTCAATGCGCCAGCGCGTCACGTGATCCACCACCAACCGTTTCTTGTCCGCGGTGAGGTATTCCTGCGGCGGCGCATCGCTGGAGAGCACGCGCTTGTCGAAGGTGATGACGTTTTGGATGAAGGGCCGCTTGAAGGAGAGCCCTGGCTGCCGGACGGTCGCCACCGGCTCACCAAACTGTAAGATGATCACCTGTTGTGTCTCGTCCACAACAAAGACGCTCTGGCTGAGTAAGATCAAAGCCAGGATCAAGATCAGAACGATGAGAGACGGCAGGTTTCGGCGCATCTTACTGACCTCCTTCTGCCGGCGCAGGCGGCGCAGGCGTGCTGGTGTCCAGGTCGGTCAACGGCAGGAACGGCAGGGCCTGGCCCCCCACAGCTTCTTCGTCTAACAGGATCAGCGCCACTCGGCTCAAGACACCTTCCAGCGCCTCGATCTGCATACGTTCGCGCGTCACTTCGGGGGCCAACCGATAGGCCTGTAGGACAGCCAGGAACCGCTCGGCATCGCCGGTCGCCCGCAGCACCTCCTGGTCTCGAAACGCGGTAGCCTCTTCGATCAGGCGTTGCCGCGCGCCGCGGGCGCGCGGCACCACGTCGTTCTGGTAAGCCTGGGCCTCATTGATAAGCCGTTCCTTGTCCGCCTTGGCGCGCACGACCTCCTGGAACGCGTCGCGCACCTCGATGGGCGGATCCGCCACCTGCAAGCGCACGTCAGTCACCAGGATGCCCGTCTTGTAGTCATCCATCAAGCGGGACAGGAAGACACGGGTGTCATCTTGTACCTTGGCCCGCTCCTCGGTAATGACTGCATCAACGGACATCTGGCCCACGGCATTGCGCAACGCCACTTCGGCGCTGGTCACCAGGACAACTTCAGGAGACTGCACGTTGAAGACGAAATCACGGGAACTGCCGACACGATACTGGATCAGCAGCTCCACCTGGACGATGTTCTCGTCCTTGGTCAGCATCAGCGCCTCGTTGAGCACTTCCTCTTTCCGATCTTGTAGGCCGGTGCGGAACCCGATCTCGGCGCGGCGGATGCTTTGCACATCCACGATGGTTGCGCTCTGGATCGGCCCCGGCAGATGGTAGTTGAGGCCGGGCCCGGTCACACCGGTGAACCGGCCAAAGGTGCGGACCACCCCCTCTTCGCCGGGCTGGACCATGTAGATGCCGCTGCTCAGCCAGAGCAGCAGAAGTACTGGCAGGATCAACAGGTAGATCAGGCGCCGTTTAGCAGTCAGCCACCGGACCAGATTCTCCAGCAGTTCATCCTGTGATGGTGTCCGTCTGTAAGACAACGGGTTACTCCTTTCTGTGTTTCATTTTGGTTTAATGAGCCACTTTAGGGTTGCAGCATATCATGATTGAGGAGGCGATGGGGTAGGGCATACTACGGTTGACAGCATTCGTCTGGCTTTCCTGGGGGGCGCAGGCGCGCGACGGTCTTCTGCGCGCCTACGTACACCGCTTCAAAACTGCGGCAGCGTGTAGCGGCTGAAGAACGCCCACATCATGGCTGTGGCGTCAATCTCTTGCGGGGTGTGCCCAACAATGAAGCGCGGCAGGGGTTCGCTGCCGGGCCAGGCGTGGCCGCCGCCTTCGATGGTGTAGAACGCGACCTCCGCGCCATCCCGGCAGCCGGCGTAACGTACGCCGCTCACGGGGCCATCGGCGGGCATCGGCTGCGCGGTAGGGTCGCACCCGCTGAGGCGCGCCAAGCTCGCGATCCATTGGGGCAGCGCAGGGAAGGGGATATCGAACGACCTGGAGGGCCCCCCGTCGTAGGGTACGATGGGGTCGGCCGTGCCGTGGAAGGTGATGAATGGCACGGCGCGCGCTGGCCGGCACGCGTCCAGCGGGTACAGATATGCGCCCGCCACGCCCCCGGCCGCCGCGATGCGATCGGCGAGTCGGCAGGCCAGTAAATAGGTCATGCCACCCCCGTTGGAGAAGCCATTGACATAAATACGGTCCGCATCAATGCTGTAGCGCGCGGCCAGGTGATCAATCAGATCGGCGATGAACGTGACGTCCGGCTGCGGATCGCCGGTGGCGCCAGCCTGCCCGTAGGCGCGCCAGCGCCGCGGGAACCCGGTGCCAGCCGGGTAGACGACGATGAATCTATGCTGGTCGGCCAGGCCGTTCCAGCGGCTGATATCGCGCAGGTGTGCGGGCCACTCCGCGAAGCCGTGGATGCTGATCACCAGCGGTACGGGCGTGGTCGGGTCGTAACTGGGGGGCACGTGGAGCAGGTACGACCGCTCTTCGCCGCCGGATACGATCCGGCCGTCGGCTTGGCCGGTGATCGCCCAGATGCCCACCGCCAGGAGCGCGGCGGCAACGCCGAGGCTCAGCAGGATCAGCAAGGCGACGCGGCCCCACCAACGGCCGCGGGACGGATGCGCATTGGTTTCGGGGCCGGCTGCCATCATGGGTTCAGACTCCTTACTTTGCCCCGCAGCATTGCGCCAGCCGATCGGCCAGCGCAATGAGCTGCGCCGTGTCCCACCGCTCGCCGCCGCGCAGCGGCCACTGGCCGTGGAGCGCGGCCCGCCAGTCCGCAGGGATGGCATTCAGGCCATAGGCTGCGCCGGCCAGCGCGCCGACCACAGCAGCGGCCGTGTCCGCATCGTCCCCCAGGTTCGCCACCTGGACCACCGCTTCCTCGAAGGAGTCGGTTATCAGCAGGCCCCAAATCGCGCTTTCCAGGGTGTGGCGGACCCAACCGGTGTTCGGGAGATCGTCGCGGCGTTTGGCTGGGGCGATTTCGATAACCTGGCGCAGTTCAGTGGGTAGATCGGCCTGATCCAGCGCCCGGTTAACCGCCTCGGCTGGGGGGATGCCGCGCGCCATGTGGTAGATGGCCGCGTTGACGAACGCGCAGCCCGCGACGCATTCGGGGTGCGGGTGCGTCACCTGGCTCTGCAGGCGGCTGTCGGCCAGCAGGCGCTCCAGGTCATTGCAGCGCGCCAGTGCGACGGGCCAGCACCGCATCACGGAGCCGTTGCCGGCCGACCACGGGGTCTCAGCCTGCACAGCAGCCACGGCCGCATCCCAGGGTTCGCCATGAGCGATGCGCCGGAGCGCCAACCGGGTTTGTCGGCCGATATCCGCCGGGCCAGCGCGATACCAGGCCACAAAGCGCTGCGCGAGGTCGGATGGATTCAACGGATCGTGGGTCAGGAGGCTCTCGGCAAGCGCCAGCGCCATCTCGGTGTCGTCAGTGAATGCGCCGGCAGGCAGGCGCCCTGCCTGCATGGTGCGCACCAGCTGATCCAGAGGGACGGCCGGGCCGAACTCCAGGGGCATACCCAACGCGTCACCGATTGCAGCGCCGACTGCGGTGCCGCGGAGGCGATCCTGTATGATATCATCCATGGAAGTGAATGCCTTCCGTACGCCGACCAGAGGGCGTTGTCATGGTAGCCGCCCGGCAAGATGGCACAGGCGGGTTGAGAATTGGATTATATCAGCACTCTCATCTCACGTACAATGTCAGGAATGCCTCGCCCAGGCCGGTGCCGGGGGGATCGCTGCGATGGTGCCCCCTGGGGCGGGCTCAGTTTGTCAGTCGGGGCGCCGCTCTAGCATATCCTCCCCCAATCCGGAAACTCTCGAAGCTTAAAGTTCATGCAAGTTGCTCATTTCGGGGCTTGACAAATGGAAGTAAATGTCGTATGTATACAGTGTGTATTTACAGTGTTTATTTATGGAGCAAACTCATGTCACCTAGACCCAAACGCGCACAAGCCCACGAACGAACCGACATGACCGCCCAGATCAAGGCCGTGGCGCGCCAGCAGATGGCCGAGCACGGCACCGCTGGCCTCTCGCTGCGCGCCATCGCCCGCGAGCTGGGCATCACGGCTCCGGCAATCTACAACTACTTTTCCCGGCTGGAGGACCTGATCACCGCGCTGATCGTGGACGCGTTCACCGACCTGGCCGAAGCGATGGAAGTGGCCGAGGCAGCCGAGCCGGCCGACCGCCCCTACGACAAGATCCTGGCGCTCTGCCTGGCCTACCGGGTGTGGGCCATGGCGTACCCCACCGAATTCCAGCTTATCGGCGGCAACCCGATCCCCGGCTATCAGGCGCCCGAGGCGATCACCATCCCGCTGGCCCGGCGGCCCTTCCTGGGGCTGTTCCGCTGGTTCATCCGCGCCCACGCCAGCGGTGAGCTGACCATCCCCGCCGAATATGGGACCGTGCCCCCGGCCATGGCCGCCGGGGTGTCGGCCTGGCGGCAGATGTCCGGCATCGCCGTGGCTGACCCGCTGATGGGCCTGCTGATGAGCGGCTGGGCGCGCATCTACGGCCTGACCGCGCTGGAGATGTATCACCACCTGCAACCGCTGGTAGGCGACCCCGCGGCCCTGTACCGCTACGAGATGATCGCGTTTCTCGGTCAACTCGGTCTCACCCCCACAAACCACGAATCGCAGAATGACTGACCGACCAATCTACCAGGTTACCAACCTACCTTCAAGAGGAGTCCCAATCATGTCTGAACTACACGTCGTCTTTGGCGCCGGCCCCCTGGGCCGGTCGGTGGTCGAAGAATTGGTGCGCCGCGGCAAACGCGTGCGCGTGGTCAGCCGATCCGGCAAGATGGCCGAAGCCCCCGCGGGAATCGAGCTGGCTGCCAGCGATCTGTACAACGCCAGCGCCGTGCGCGAGCTGACCCAGGGCGCGACCGTGGCGTATCAGTGCGCCCAGCCGCACTACTACGAGTGGCCGCAGAAGTTCCCGCCGCTGCAAGCCGCCATCATCGAGGGCTTGGCCGGCAGCGGCGCCAAGCTGGTGATCGGCGAGAACACGTACATGTACGGCGATACGGACGGCCGACCGCTGACTGAGGACCTGCCTTATGTCGCGGCCACGCGCAAGGGCAAGGTGCGCGCGGCGATGAGTGAGGCGGCGCTATCTGCACACAAGGCGGGCAAAGTTCCGGTGGCGATCGGCCGCGGCTCCGACTTCTTCGGGCCGTGGGTGCTCGATTCCGGGTTCGGCAGCCGCGTCTTCTACCCAGCGCTGGCGGGCAAGGCGGCCAGCTTCGGCGGCAAGCTCGATCTGCCGCACACGGCCACCTACATCGGCGACTTCGGCCGGGCGCTGGTGATCCTGGGCGAGCGCGATGAGGCGCTGGGCCAGGCGTGGCACGTGCCCAACGACCGGCCGCAGATCACCCAGCGGCAATTCGCTGAGCTGGTCTACCGCGAGACCGGCCAACCGCTCAAGGCCAGCGGCATGGGCAAGGTGATGCTGGCGTTCGGCGGCCTCTTCATTCCCGCTGCGCGCGAGTCGGTGGAGATGCTGTACGAGTTCGAGAAGCCGTTCATCATAGACAGCAGCAAGTTCGAGCGGGCCTTCGGCGTGAAGGCCACCCCCGTCGTTGAGGCTGTCAAGGCAACAGTGGCGTGGTATCGGGTGCATTTGACCAGCAAGTAGATCTATGCGGCCTGTTGGAATTCGGCGTGCGGACGTTCCGTATCGGCCACAACAAGCCAAATCCGGTCGAATTGGTGCAGGATGCGGCTTGAGACGAGCCCCAACGGCAGTGGTTTCGGCCGGTGGGGTGAAGTGAGCGAATTGGAGCGCGTGTTACATAGAGAGGAACACATCTGCTGTACATTGTTTGTATAAGGTTAGCATTAAAACAGACTCAAACACAACCAAGGAGATCCGTCTTATGCCACCACGCACCGCATCCGTCACCCCCGCGGCCGCCACCGAGAAAAAGCTCGGCGGGCTGCGGCGCTTTAACCTGGTCATGGGGTTCCTGCACCTGGTGCAGGGCTTCCTCATGATCGTGCTCAGTAACGACACCACGTATCCCATCTACACCAATTACCTGAAGTTCGATCTGGCGTCGCGCTCGCTCACGCCCGATCCGAAGCTGGCATTCGAGCTGCCCTTTGGCCCGGCGGTGGCGATCTTCCTGCTCCTGTCGGCAGTGGCGCACTTCGCGTTGGCGACCTTCGGCTATAAGTGGTATAAGGCGAACCTGGTGAAGGGCATGAACCCGGCCCGCTTCTACGAGTACGCGCTCAGCTCGTCGCTGATGATCGTCCTCATCGGCATGTTGGTGGGTGTCTGGGACCTGGGAACCATCATCCTGGCCTTCGGCATCAACGCGATGATGAACTTGTTCGGCGTGCTAATGGAACTGCACAATCAGACCACCAAGAAGACCGACTGGACGTCGTTCATTTACGGTTGTATCGCCGGCATCCTGCCCTGGGTCGTGATCGTGCTCTACTTCATGAACGCCATCAACTCTGCGGGCGCAAAGCCGCCGGCTTTCGTGTACGCCATCATCCCAACCATCTTCGTCTTCTTCAACATCTTCGCCCTGAACATGTACCTGCAGTACAAGAAGGTGGGGCGGTGGGCCGATTACCTGTTCGGCGAGCGCATCTACATCGTGCTGAGCCTGGCGGCCAAGACCGTGCTGGCCTGGCTGATCTTCGCCGGGACCCTGGCCCCGGTGTGAGGCTGATGGCGGGCTTGCCCACAAGCGGCGCCCGCCTTACCCTATTGGGACGCGGACGAGCGCGGACTAACGCGGACAGCGTTAGGCCCGCGCTCTTGCGTATTGATGCCCCTCTCATTTTAGCCACCCTAACCCAAAAATAGGACGCGGACTACGCCGACGACGCGGACTACGCGGATGAAATCTGAGTCTGTCCGCGTCGTCCGCGTTCCGGTTTTCGTCTCTGCTTGTGTCGGCTGCGACATGGCCGCTTTCAAGAAACTGACGCAGTGGGCGCCGCGGCAGGAGCTGAGATCAACGTC
>CAZKEF010000052.1:0-35704 GCA_964551735.1 uncultured Anaerolineales bacterium | reverse complement strand
TCGCCGTTGTGGGTGGCGGGTCTCGCTGCGGGCGCGCAGCCAGGGGCACGGGCCTGCCAAGAAACATGATGGCGAGTGGTGGGCAAGCTGACCCGGTTCGGGACGGCGAGGCGGCGATTGAACGGCGCAAGACGCGTTTTGAGGGCGTAGTGCGGCGGATTGGCGCTGAAAAAACGGCCCGCACCCGGTCACGGGGCGACGCGGCAACGCCCCGGCGGTCGTCACCGCCAGGGTTCACCCAGTCCAAGCCGCAGCCTGCCGGGTCTAGCCGGCGACGGGCGTGAGTGCGTAACCGAGTTCTTTGGCCTGCCACGCCGAAGACGAGATGGATGCCGACGGTTTGACCATCTTCGACATCGAAAGCGTCATCCTCACCGGTCAGATCACCGAACGCCAACGTGACCGCCAGCCCGACGAGTGGAAGTATCTGGTGAACGGCCAGGCCCTGGGTGGCGCTGGTGGGACCGTCGTCCTCAGGTTCGGCGCCACCGACAAACTGGTGCTGATTACAGTCTTTCGTGAGTAACAGGTGAGCTTATGGTCTGTGACATTTGCGGTAAGAATGGTGCGCAAGTGCGGCGCGTGTCGCGCAGTTACGGGCGCGGGGTCAGCCTGTTCGTCATTGAGAACATCCCACTCGTCAGTTGCCCCAACTGCGGCGAAAGTTATTTGACCGCTGAAACCTTGCACGAAATCGAACGCATCAAGCTGCACCGACGTGCTTGGGCACAAGAACGGCCGGTGGCTGTGGCGGCGTTTGCGTAACGTCGCGTAGCACCACAGTAGTCGGCCACGGTTCGCCCTCATGGGTGGCGGGTTTCGTTTTGTGGGGCTGGTGTTTGGGTGGGGCCTAACACCACGTCCACCTGATCGCGAAGCATCCTGTGGACGCCTGCGGCGGGGGGATCGTGGGTCGCGAACGGAATCTGGCCGCAGGCGCCGGTGACGTTTTTCGTTAGGCAGGCAATCGGGTAACGTGGGTCAACCGACAGAAGAATCCACAACTCACCACTTGCCGCGGGAGCGGAGCCTTGTGCGCTCCCTGTATGGTACATGGTATAATGTAGGCACGGCGAACATGGCAGCCATTTCGAGGTGAAGCTGTTGGGGCTATGGGTCATGCAGATTGAATCCATCGTGTGTCCTGAGCATATTGAGGGGAAACTTGAAGCCAAGCACGGCGTCACCTATCGTGAAGCCCGGCAGGCGTTACTTGGTAGGTCCCGGATCCGCTTTGCAGAAAGAGGTCATACCGAAGGAGAAGACGTGTATGCGGGCTTCGGGCAGTCCTTGGGCGGCCGCTATCTGGCCGTGTTCTTCATCTACAAGCCGACAAGCAAGACAGCCGTCATCATCAGCGCGCGTGAGATGAGCGAGAAAGAGCGCAGAACCTATGGACGCCAATAGACTCAGCAGTATTTCCCAAGCAGATACCGATGAAGATATGGGTGAGTTCTGGGATAGCCATGACTTTACAGAAGTCGACAATCCCGACCTGCCAGATGTCAAGTTCACGATGGCATGTGCTGTGCCGATCGAGATCGAGCTATTCACGGCGCTTGAAAAGCAGGCGCATCAGCGCGGGGTGCAGGTCGAAACCTTGGCGAATCTGTGGCTACAACAGAAGCTTGTCGAGCAAAGGCGGCTTGAGACGGCATAGGTGAATTCGCCGTCATAAGCAGCTTTCGCGTGGGGTGGGATCAGGCCAGGGCAGGGCCTAACACCACGTCCACCTGACGCCTGCGGCGGGGGGATTGTGGGTCGCGAAAGTTGTCTGGCCGCAGGCGCAGGTGACATTTTTCGTTAGGCATCCAATCCGACACTGTGGTCAATCACCACGACAGCACCGTGATGCACGACTCGCCGTCGAGACTCACACTAGACCAGATCCCAAAAGCCAGGTAAAATGGGCGTAGGCCACAAGCCTGCTGTCAAGCGATGACGGCAGGCGGGCAGTTTACCCACCCCGGTGCAGCGGAGCGGACATGCAATTTGAGTGGGATCCCAAGAAGGCCGCCATCAACCTGCGTGATCACAAGGTATCCTTCGAGGAAGCCGCTACCGCGCTGGAAGATGAGTTGTCGCTCACGGGTGATAACCCGGATCATTCCATCACTGAGGCGCGCTTGATCACGTTCGGCATTTCCAGTGCCGGTCGCTTGCTGGCCGTTTCGCACACGGAGCGGGGTGAACGCATTAGGATCATCAGCGCCCGACCTGCCACGCGGGCAGAGAGAAAACTCTATGAAGAAGGTTGATATGGTCCATGATGAGCTACGCCCTGAGTATCGCCGTGAAGATTTCGGGGTCATGGTGCGCGGCAAATACGCGGCGCGTCTGAAGGAGTCCTCAAACATTGTCGTGCTTGACCCTGAAATCGCTGAGGCTTTCCCGAACACCAAAGCCGTCAATGATGCGCTACGCGGCCTACTCGAACTGGCCAGGGTAAGTGCACGTCTTCCCGCGCCATCCGGCTCAACTCCTGCACCGGCACTCCATCCCTAACCCACGTGGCTTGTCGGCAGCGGTAGTCGCCACGGTTCGCCGTCGTGAGCAGCGTGCGTCGTTTTGCGGGTCTGGGGTTTTGGCCTTGCCTAACACCACGTCCACCTGACGCCTGCAGCAGGGGGATTGTGGGTCGCGAACGGAATCTGGCCGCAGGCGCAGGTGACGTTTTTCGTTAGGCCGGCAAAGCAGAGCATCGTGGGCCAACCGCCAGCAAAACCCACGACTCGCCGTTGAGACATTGCAGCAAACCGCTGGCTATTCTTCTTTCTGGGAAACGAAGGCCGCTTGGCAGAAGCCGAGGCCGTGGCCGCCAAACGCGTGTTGGCGTTCCAGATCAGTCAACTGATGGCCGATCAGCAGCTCACGAAAGCGGAAATGGCCCGCCGCATGCGTATTAATTGAGAGAACCAATGTCTCCGACTGCTCCTACTGAACCCTTGCACATCACGATCGTGCCAGGGGCTTCCCTATCCTCGGCCCTACGTCAGGACATCATCGCGCTCTGCACACGCGCCTACGAAGAAGACTTCGCCGGCATCATGCGCCTGTTCACCGATGCGACCCATGTCCTGGGCTACCTGGGCGACGAGCTCGTCAGCCACGCGCTGTGGATCCCGCGCACGCTGACCTGCAACGGCACGCCGCTGCACAGCGCCTATGTCGAAGCGGTGGCGACGGAGCCGCGCCATCAGGGCCGCGGGTACGCTTCCGGCGTCCTGAGGGCGCTGGAGGCAGCCATCTCCGCCTATGACCTGGGTGTGCTGTCGCCCTCGGAGCCCGCCTTCTACGCCCGCCTCGGCTGGGAGGAATGGCACGGACGCCTGGCGGTCCTCACCGCTGAGGGTGTGATCCCGACGCCGGATGAGGACGTGATGATCCTGCGCCTGCCCAAGACCCCGCCCCTGGATCTTCACGGCACGCTCGTCGCGCCGTGGCGAGAAGGGGACATCTGGTGATGGCGCGCTTTCCCTTCCCTGGAATGAGTGATATACTCCTTGCAGGAAGCATCGTAGGGCGTTGGAGGCGTGAAACATGATACGGGAATTCAATGTGGTGATCGAAGATGATGAAGATGGCTAGTTCGTCAGATCATTTCGTAGTTCTCATCGAAGAAGGGCCGCCGCACGGCGGCCTTTACGCGTTGACGCAGACCACCACCTACCGGGTGGTGGACACCCGCACCAACGAGAGCGTGCTGACCTGCCACGGAGAGATGACGGCCGACCTGAGCCGAGACACCGGGCTGTGGGAGGACTACACCTTCTCCGGCGTCCGTGAAGTGACCATCGCGCCCGACGGCACGCGCGCCATCGTGCGCTATTACGACGGCCATGAAGAGGCCGTCCAACTTGAGGAGCACCCCATGTCCGACCTGAAGTGGTGGCAGACCGCCCTGTTCTACCAGATCTACCCGCGCTCGTTCGCCGACGGGGACGGCGACGGCATCGGCGACTTCCCCGGCATCATCGGCAAGCTCGACTATCTGCGCGACCTGGGCGTGGACGCCATCTGGCTCTCGCCGCACTTCCCCTCACCCAACTGGGACTGCGGCTACGACATCAGCGACTACTGCGCCGTCGCGCCGGAGTACGGCACCATGGCCGATTTCCGGGCCTTCCTGGACGGCGCGCACGCGCGCGGCATTCGGGTGATCCTGGATCTGGTGCTGAACCACACCAGCGACGAGCACGCCTGGTTCCTGGAGTCCAAGTCCAGCCGGGACAACCCCAAGGCCGACTGGTACATCTGGCACGACACGCCGCCCAACAACTGGCAATCGTGCTTCGACGGCAGCGCGTGGACCTACGTGCCCGACCGGAATCAGTACTACTACCACTACTTCATGAAGCAGCAGCCCGACCTGAACTGGCGCAACCCCGCGGTCAAGGCGGCCATGTGGGATGCGGCCCGCTTCTGGCTGGATATGGGGGTGGACGGCTTCCGGCTGGATGCGCTGGGCACCATCTATGAAGACCCGGCGCTGACCCCGCACACCGTACCGCTAGACCTGGCCGGGCTGCGCCATTTCACCGAGACCGCAGCCACGCCCGAGGCACGAGCGCAGGCGCATCGTTACTTCAACGAGATGTTCCGGCACCAGTGGGGCGGCCCCGGCCTGCACGACCTGATGAAGGAACTGCGGGCCATCCTGGACGAATACCCCGGTGACCGCATGTTGGTGGGTGAGGACGACGACATCGCGTACATGGGAGACGGCGGGGACGAGCTGCACCTGGTCTTCAACTTCCCGCTGATGCGGACCGACCGCATCACCCCAGCCCACGTGCGCCGCAACCAGCGGGCGCGCCTGGCCCGGTTGGATGCGCTGCCCGTACGCGGCTGGCCATGCAACACCCTGGGCAACCACGACTCCTCCCGTATGCTGTCCGCGTTTGGCGGCGGCGGCCGCCACGCGGCCGAGCTGGCGCGGGTCAACGCGGCGCTGACGCTAACCCTGCGCGGCACGCCGTTCCTCTACAACGGCGACGAGATCGGCATGAGCGACCTACTCATCACCGACCCGGCACGGTTGCGCGACACCATGGCGACGTGGTACTACCGGGCCGAGGTGGAGGCGCTGGGCGCCGACCCGGCCGAGGCCGCGCTGCGCGCCGGCCGGATGAGCCGTGACAAGAACCGCACCCCCATGCAGTGGGCGAACGCGGCCAACGCCGGCTTCTGCCCGGCCGACGTTGAACCCTGGCTGCCGGTGAACCCGAACTACGCGGCGGGCGTCAATGCCGACGACCAGGCCGGCGACCCCGCGTCCATGCTCAGCTACTACCGCCGGCTGATCCAGGTCCGCCGCAGCACGCCCGCGCTGATGGCCGGCGAATACCGCCCCCTGGCCGAGCGCTCGCGGGGCACCCTGGCCTTCCTGCGCGAGACGCCGGAGCAGGCCGTGCTGGTGGCGCTCAACTACTCGGCGCGGCCGCGCGTGGTGAAGTTGGACGTGCCTGACAAGGCGGACGGCAGCGTCATCTTTTCGTCTCGCGGCCGCGAGGGAGAAGAAGCCAGGCTCGATGGGCTGCACTTGGCGCCGTTCGAGGCCTTGATCGCGACATTACGCTGAGGCGACTCAGAGGCGCCAATCGGCGGCCGGCCAGGACCATCGCAGCGCAAACAAGATCACCCTGCAGGCAGGCAACATTGCACTCGCGCCATGACTCACGGTGGGCATATATCCTCGTCATCCTGGCGACGTTGTTTTGGGCCGGGAACGTGGTTCTGGGACGCGCCCTGCGCCACGAGATCGGCCCATTCACGCTGGCCGCGGCGCGCATAGGCATCGCGGGGGTAGTCTTCCTGCCGCTGCTGCGCCATCGGCCGGTCGCGGAGCACCGCCCAGGCGGACAGTGGCCCTGGCTGCTGGGAATGGCGCTGTTGGGCATGGTGGGCTGCCCGGTGACGCTCTACTTGGCGCTGCGTTATACCACCGCCACCAGCACTTCGCTGATCAACGGCACCGGGCCGTTGATGACCGCGCTACTGGCGGCCTGGCTGTTGCGCGATCGCCTGACCCCTGGCCAGCTGACCGGCGCGCTCGTTTCGCTGCTCGGCGTCACCCTGGTGGTGGGGAGCGGCCGGCCCGAGGGGCTGAACGGCCTGGCCCTGAACCGGGGCGACCTGATCATGCTGCTCAACGTGGCGATGTGGGGGCTCTATTCGATCATGAGCCGGGTCGTCACCCGCGGCCGCTCGGCCGTCTGTGCCACTACTTTCTCCACCTGGTTCGCGCTGCCGTTCCTCATCCCTGCGGCGGTGCTGGAATGGCGGCAAGCGCCGCCGGCCCTCACCGGCCCGGTGCTGCTGGCCGTGCTCTACATCGGGGTGTTCGCCACCTGCCTGGCGTTCCTGGCGTGGAACGAGGGGGTGCGCCGCGCTGGCCCGGCCGGCGCGATGGCGTTCTACAACATGCTGCCAGTGTTCGGCGCGCTGCTGGCCGCGCTGTTCCTGGGCGAGCGCCTGATAGCGGGCCAGCTTCTCGGCGGCGGATTAATCATCGGCGGCGGTCTGTTGGCCGCGTTGTGGAGGCGAACGAGCGCCAGGCAGTGAGCCGGGTCACGCGCTCACGCCCCGTACCGCCGATAGCGCGCCACCACCTCGTACACGGCGGTAATATTGTCGTCGGGCGTGCCGTGATCCATGTTGATGCAGCACAGGCCGGCCTTTTGGAGCGGTCCTGCCGCGCGCAGCAGCTTCTCAGCATCCGCGGCGACCTCGGCCGGCGTGCACTGGAGCATGCGGATGGGGCTCAGGCGCAGGTTCAGGAAGGCGTCGGGCAGCGCCGCGCGACAGGTTGCCACGTCGGACCCCCAGCCCACATCCGCGAAGGCGATGCCCAGCTCGGCGTAGGCAGGCGCCACCCGGTGCATGTTATCGCCGCAGTGGTGGATGCCGAACGGTTGGATGCGGGCAGCCATGCGCCGCTCAACCGGCAAATGGAACTCGCGGTAGCTGCGTGGGGAGATCATCTGCACTGAGCAGTTGGCATGGAGGAAAAGCTGTGGGACCACGCGCTCGACCATACGATTGACCGCGATGGAACAACTCCCCGTCCGTCCCCGCACGTACAGCGCCACATCCACGATCAAATCCGCGATCACCGCCAGCACATGCCGCACCCGGTCAGGCGCGGTGTAAAAGTCTGCGAACAGGTCCTGCCCATAGAAGTGATAGGCCGCGTTCAGCACGCCGTCAGTGTTGAGGTCGCCGATCAGATAGCCGTACGCTGCTTCTTGCGCGTTCCAGCCTGCGATCAGCTCGGTCATGGGCCAGGCGTTCCGCCAGTCGGGCGGCTCCAGGCGCTCAAGCTGGTCGGTGGACAGGGGGCACGGCAGCGGCTGCGGGGCCGCGTCCAGCTCGAAACGGATCCCCGCACCCAGCAACGCGGGGATGACGAACCCACCGGCTACCTGCAACGACCCCGCCACCGGCCGCGGCTGCGGGTCCTTTTCGCCCAACCCGATAGCGCCGAACCGTTGGTGCAGCACCCGGCGCATGGTCACGTCGTTGGCAACGCGGGTCGCCGGGTCGAAGTAAAAGGGCCGCTCGAAGCTGATCCCGGCCGCGTGATGCCACCAGCGCGGGTTGAAAACCAGTTCAAAAGGGAGGAAGCCTACCCCGTGGTTCATGGGTACACTCCATGCGCCTGCAGCGCCTGCCACATGGCGACGATATTCTCCGGCGGCACATCGGCCTGGATGTTGTGCACCGTGTTGAAGACGAAGCCGCCGCCCGGCGCCAGAGCCTCAATGTTGCGGCGCACATCATCGCGCACCTCGGCCGGCGTGCCGTAGGGCAGCACGTCCTGGGTGTCCACCCCGCCGCCCCAAAAGACGATGTCCCGGCCGAAGTCCCGTTTGAGTTCGACCGGGTTCATGCCGGCCGCGCGCACATGCACCGGGTTGAGGATGTCCACCCCCAACTCGATGAAGTCGGGCAGCAGCGGCCGCACGTTACCGCAGGAGTGGAAGAAGAGCTTCGCGTCCGGCGCCAACGCCTTGATGCGGCCGAACAGGGCCGCCAACCGCGGCTTGAACAGCCGGCGGAACATGCGTGGGGAGATGAGCTGCGACGCCTGCGTGCCATAGTCGTCGGCCTCGGAGATCACATCGACCACAGCGCGCAACTGGGGCAGCGCCATCTCCCAGAACGCCAGCTTGAGCGCCACCATTTGATCCAACAGCGCACCGGCCAGCGCCTCATCGGACGCCAGGTCCATCATCAACGCCGCCATGCCGCGCACCCGCTGCGCCATCTCGAAAACGCCGGCCAGCACGCCTTTGATCATCACCGCGCGGCCCTGGGCCCGGTAGGCCGCAGCCAGATCACGCAGCCCGGCGATGCGCTGCGGGTCGCCGGTGTCCGGCCAGGGGTAGCGCACCACGTCGTCCGCGGTGATCGCCCCTGCCAGGGGATGACGGACCGCGGTGAAGTAGAGGCCGTCGGGGTATGGGCGATGTTGGGTGATGCCCCACTCATCCACGAACGCCTCGGCCTCATCGCCATCCCCCTTGGCCTCACGGCGGGCGCGCTCGGCCACGCGGTCGTTGTGGCTGTTGAGCGGAAAGAGGCCGCGCACGTCAACGCCCAGGCGCTCCAGCACGTCGTCGTCGGGCAGCGCCAGCCCCTGGATCGCGTCGCAAAAGGCCGGCTCGATAGGGGACAGCCCCAGGTGTTGGCGCAACCGTTGGTACGCGACGACGTGGATGCCGGTCACCTGGGTGCTGCCCAGGTCGAACGGCACGCGGTCGGGCTCGCGATGATGGAGTGTTGCAAGCAGGCGTTCCCTTGAATCCATGGTCTCAATACCTCCAAGCTGTGCCACTGCAACGTGCAGGGGTAGGGGCACGGCCTTGCGCCTGCCCACGTGGGCGACCGCGAGGGATCGCCCCTACAAATTGAGAAAGTACGTTTCTTGTATGCACCGCGGTCGTGTGCTAGAATTTCGCCTCGTGAGGAGACATAGCAATGACTGATATCCCGCCTTCGGCTCAGGTGCTCATTGATTTCAAGCCCCGGCACCCCTTTTTCATCGGTATTGATTCGGACGGCTGCGCGTTCGATGTGATGGCGTTAAAGCAACAGGAGTGCTTCATCCCCAGCCTGATCCGCGCCTGGGATCTGCAGCCGATCTCCAAATACGCGCGGGAGACGTGGGAGTGGGTGAACCTCCACTCAAAATGGCGCGGCCTGAACCGTTGGGTCACGTTGGTAAAAGCGCTCGATCTGCTGGCCGAGCGCCCTGAGGTGCAGGCGCGCGGGGCCAAAGTGCCTGAGGGCAAGGCGCTCAAGGCATTCCTCGCCTCGGGATATACCTTGAGCGAAGCAGGGCTCAAGGCGTACATTGCGGCCGGGCATGGCGATGAGGAGTTGTGGCAGGCGTTGGACTGGACGCGCGGCATTGACGCTGCGGTCACGGCAACGGTGCGCGGGATACCCCCCTTCCCCATGGTGCGCGAGAGCCTCCGTAAGCTGCACGATAAAGCCGACATGATCGTGGTCTCGGTGACCGCCTCTGATGCCCTGCGCCGCGAGTGGGGCGAACAGGGGCTGGCCTCATACGTGGCCCTCATCGCCGGGCAAGACATGGGCGCCAAGCGCCAGCACCTCGAATGGGCAGCCAGGGGGAAGTACCCCCCTGACCGCATCCTGGTGCTCGGCGATGCGTTGGGCGACCGCGACGCCGCCAAAGCGGTGAATGGCCTATTCTACCCCATCAACCCCGACGCGGAAGACCTGTCGTGGCAGCGCTTCTACGATGAGGCCTCTGACAAGTTCCTCAATGGCACTTACGCCGGCGCGTACGAAGCGGCGCTGATCGCCGAATTCGAGCAGCTCCTGACAGCCACGCCCCCCTGGCAGAAGTAGCACTTCTCACGCGGCGGGCGCTTCGGATGCGCCTGCCGCATCGCTGGCGATCGCCGTATTGCCCGCCGACTCAGCGTCCAGGAATAGGTGCGCATGGGGCGCCTGCCGCAGGATCGAGCCGGGGCAGTCCTCGGTGATCGGCCCGAGCAACGAGCGCGCCACCGCCTCGGCCTTGCGCGCCTCGGGCACCAACACCAGCACGCGCCTGGCGGCCAACAGGGCCGGGACGGTCAGCGTGACCGCGTGGGTCGGCACCTCGTCCAGGCTCCTGAAGTGCCCCTCGCCCACCTGCTGGCGCCGGGAGCGCTCGTCCAGCCGGACGGCCTTGACCCACAGGGGATCGTCGAAATCGGCGTAGGGCGGGTCGTTGAACGCCAGGTGGCCGTTCTCGCCGATGCCCATCACGCACAAGTCGGCCGGGTGTGCGCGCAGCAGCCGCTCATACTCCCGGCAGCCCGCTTCGACATCGCCGCTGGCGGGCACGGGGAAGAACGCGCGCGGTTGCACAGCGTCAATCAGATGCCGGTGCAGGAAGGCCGGGAAACTGGCCGGATGGCCGTCCGGCAGGTTCACGTATTCATCCATGTGGAAGACGTTGACGGCCGCCCACGGCACATCGGGCAGCGCCCGGAGCGCCGTGAGGAACGTCAGTTGCGAGTTGCCGGTGGCCAGGATGACGTTCGCGCCCCCCCGGGCTGCAACGGCGGCCCGGATGATCTGGGCTGCCTGGGCCGCGGCCGCCGCGCCCAACGCCTCATTGGTCGCAAAAACGCTCACCGGCAGCCGGTCGAATTGGGTTGTGTGGAATGGTTGGGTTGACATGGGAGTCCCTTCTTTGTACTGCGTAGTGCGTACTGCGTATTACGTGCCTGTCGTGTTGCGCCCCCCGTTATCTGCCAACAGCCATCGGCCATCTGCCGTCTGCTACACCCACTCGCCGCCCAGCATCACGCGCTGAGCGTTGAACGCGTCATCGAAAATCACCAGGTCTGCGCGCTTGCCCGGCGCCAGGGAGCCGCGTTCGCCGTCCGCGCCGATGATACGCGCGGGGGTGAGCGTGACCATACGCACGGCCTCCACGACCGGGATGCCGGCGACGTCAATCAGCACCGGCAGCATTTGGGGCAGCAGCGTGGCGCTGCCGGCGAACGCGGAACGGTCGAGCATCATGCCCACGCCGTCGCTCACTTCGTAGGTCATGCCGCCCATGGTGTAGGTGCTGCCGTCGGGCAGTCCGGCCCCGGCCAGCGCGTCTGAGATCGCACACAGGCGGTCAGGCCCCAGGCATTTGTACGCCAGGCGCAGCAGCGTGGGGGGCAGGTGGCGGTTATCCGCGATGATCTCGGCGGTCAGCCCGTCGAAGGCCAGGGCCGCTTCCAGCACGCCGGGCTTGCGCCACGGCCCTTCGCGCACCACCAGCGACATGGCGCTCCACAGGTGGGTCACGTGGCGCAGGCCGGCCTGCATTGCAACCAGTATGTGGCTATCGTGCGCCATGGTGTGGCCGGCCGCGGGCACGACGCCGGCTGCGTTCAGCGCGTGGATTAATTCCAGCGCGCCCGGCAGCTCTGGGGCCAACATGAAGACGCGGAGGATGTCAGCGTATCCGAGCAGTTCCGCCGCGGAGCCGTCGCCCACGCCGCGAACGCATGAGGGATCCAGCGCGCCTTTTTGGGCCACGTTGATGTAGGGGCTTTCCAGGTAGGCGCCCAGAACCTGAGCGCCGCCGTGTGTCTCTGCCATCCATTGCCGGCAGAAGGCCAGCTCCGCGGCGAGGTTGGGGGTGGGCGCGAAGGTGGCCAGCAGCGCGGTGGTCCCGCGGCGCAGGTTTTCGCGCGTAATGGCGGCCCAAGCGGCCAGGTCCGGCTCGTTGAAGGTGTGCCGCACCGCGCCGTGGGTGTGGATGTCCACCAGGCCGGGGGTGATCCAACTGCCAGCGGCGTCAATGACCTCGACGTCATGGCCCAGGTCGGCCGGGTGGGCCAGGCCCGCGATGCGGCCGGTCTTGATGACCAGCGCCTGGTCGGTGACGACGCGGTCAGGGAGGACGATGCGGCCGTGGGTGAGGGCCGTTTTTTCTGGGAGGGCGCTATCCTCGCGGCTCATGTCGGATCCTTAGTGGCTCAGTTCGTGGATGTCATGATACAGCTTGTGTTGCGCGGCCGGATCCTGCACATAAGTTACGATCACCAGCCGCATCCCGGGCCCCCAGAGCTGCCGCGCCCGCGCCAGCACATCGTCCGGGTCGCCCACCAGGCGCGCATGGACGATGAGGCCCGTGCCCGCGAAGGCCGCACGGAACGCGGCCGGATCGTTGTAAGCGGGATCGGTCTGCGGGCTGAACGCAGCATCCACCATGACCAGGTGCGGGTTGCTCCTCACGGCATCAATCCAGCGCGCCCAATCCCCGCACGAGTGGATGGCCGTACCGCCGAAAGCCGCGCCGATACGCGCGTCGTTCTCCACGCAGAACTGCCGATAGGCACGCGGGGAGATCATCACCAGGTTATCGGAGCTCAGCCCGATGCCTGTGCCGGCGCGCGCGCTGGCAAAGCCGTGGCCCGGCCGCACCAACCGATCGCCGATGCGGCGGGTCTGCTCCTGCGTGAAACGGATCACTTCGTCGGTGAGCGCGGCCAGCAGCCGGCGGACCGCGTCGGGCGCTTGGACGAAATCGGTGAAAAAGCCGGAGGTCTCTACCAGCTCCGTCGCCACGTTGAGCGGGTTCTGCAGATCAGACCACGAGATGGGCAGGCAACCCTGCGTCTCCTCCAGGAAGGTGTCAATCATCGCCAGCACATGGCGGGTGATCTGTGCCTCGTGCCAGGGCCGCGGGGTGAGTGGGGGGACAGCCTGGGCCGTGGCGTAACGGGGCCGCACCACCGGCGCCTGGCCCTCAGGCCAATCGTACTCGGCGCCAAACGCGGCCGCGGTCACGCCGATGCCATACCACGGCTCCAGGTAGTTGGGCGCGTCGGTGAGGAAATCCAGCGCCTTCGTCAGGCCGCCCAACTGCCAGGCCAACGACGCGCGCATATCGCGACAGCCGTCGCGGAACACATCGGCCACGCGCACCCGCTGCCAGACCATGATCCCTTCAGACTGGCGCACGAACTCAGCGTAGCGCGCTTCTGCCTCGGCCGCGTACGCCTCGTAGCGCGCCAGGTCGAAATCAGCGGGCGCGACCGGCGTCACCGGCATGGCCTGAGCGTCCTTGGTGGTGATGTCGAACACGGACGCGGACATGGCTCAGCCGATCCTTCCGTATTCGCGCGCCGCATTCCGGAAATACACCAGGTTCTCCCACGGCGTCAGCGGCGAGGTCATGCAGCTTGAGGCAAAGATGAAGTGACGTTTATCACCCATGCAGGCAAACAGGTCGCGCGTGTACGCATGCAGCGCGGCCTCAGCGCCTTCGCCCAACTCCTGGTGCGGCGAATCCATGCCGCCGTTGACCGTGAAATCAGCCTTGCCCGCCAGGCGCCGCGCATCCCCCAAGAGCACATCCCCCAGCGGCGGCGGCGTGATCCCCTCCAGGCAATCCACGCCGGACGCGCCTACCAGCGGCAGCAGCGCCTTGTTCCGGCCGCAAGCGTGCACCACGAACCGTTTGCCGCGGCGATGGACGATCTCAGCCGCGCGGGTGAAGAAGCTGTCGCAGTAGTCACGGTAGAAGCGCGGGGGGTAGAACATGCTGTCCAGGTTGTCACCGGAGAAGAAGATGTCGGCCTCGGGCAGATCCACCACCTGCTCCAACAGCGCCAACGCTTTCTCCTCATGGATGCGGGCCAGCGCCTTCGTTTCCTCAGGGTGATCCATGATGAAGAAGGTCGCATTCTGCGGGCCGGCCAACCAATGCAGCATCTTCAACGGCGACTGGGTGACGTGGCACATCACCACACCATCATCACCCACCTGCCGCACCCAATGGCGAAAGAGGTCGGCATCGAAGACATAGTCGCGCGCCTCTAGCATGAAGCGCACTGCCTCATACTCGGCCCAGTCTGTCCACCAGTATTTCGCCTCGAAGTCGGCCCCGGTCTCGGCGGTGAAGGCCCACGTCTGCGTCAGCGTGCCGTGGGGCGTGACGAAGCGCCGCCGGTGTTCGTTGGCACCGGGCGGATAGATGTTGAACGAGGTGGTGATCGGCGTCCCCGGTGGCAAAGCAGAGGGCGTGACCCCGCCCTGATCCACGAACTCCGAGTGGTATTCCCCCGCGCTATAGACTTCTTTCACCGCCCACTGGGTATCCCATCGGGCCAAGATGTCGGCGCCCAGGTGGCGTAACACGTCGAACGGATGCGTCGCCGACCGCAGCGCCTCGGGCAGGGTGCCGTGGTAGCGATGGTAGTAGAACCATAGATAGATGTTGGGCGCGAACGGGACGACATCAGCAACGCCACCGTTGAACGCGGCCAGGATGCGCTCTCTGCCGTTCATATCCCCCTCACTTACTGCGCTTGATGCTGGCGAAATCCCAGCCATGGGCCGCGCAGTTGCCGCGCACATGGTCGTCCCAGGTGGGCTCGTCGGTCGGACGGCCACCGGGAAAAGCGTCCACGCTCACGTAGCGCACGGGCACGCCGCCATCGTTGATGATCTTGTGCCACGTGTCCGGCGGGATGCGCACCACATCGCCCGGTTTGACCCGGTAACTTTCGGCCGCTTCGGGACCGATGCGCAGCTCACCTTCCCCTGCGAGCATGTAGAAGATCTGCTCGGTATCGGGGTGTTTGTGGAGCGGCGGCGCCTCGCCGGGTTCCAATACGACGATGAAGACCTCGGTGGCGGTCGCCTCCGAGCGATCGAGCACGAGCTCGTTCACATGGGTGGGAAAACGGTAGAGGATGGTATCGCTGGTGCTGAAGACGTAGTTCATGCTTTCCCCTTTAGCGGTGCGAGATGACGGATGAAGTGGCGTTCTAGCACATCGTAATAGGCTTCTTCATGCTGCAGCAGGCCCGCCAGCAGCCGCGCCTTCAGCGCGGACGCGGTCAGCACCGAGCCAAAGGTGACGTGCAACACCTGCCGGGCGTCGAAATGCTCCAGCAGGCCCGGCAGATCGCGGTCGGCCAGGGTTTCGGGCCGGGGGACAAGCGCCGGCCGAGCCGATATGTGGTAGCTCGCCTTGTCGGTGTCGTAGCGCTCCAAGGCAAACGCCAGGATCTCCCGGAAAAGCGCGGGATCGAACGCGGCCGTGGCGCGCAACGCCTCCAGGTAACTGGTGCCGGCCGTCTTCAGGTGGATCTGTCCGCGCGTCATCTCGGCCGCGATGCCGTAGATGCTGAACTTGTCGGAACCGGAGTGCAGGCTGAGCTTGTAGGGCCCAAGCGCCCGCGCGATGGCCGCATGGCCGGCGAAGTCGGCGGCAAAGGCGTCCGTGGTCCCCTCTTCGGGGCGGCGGGCGCCGGGCGCGATGTAGTCCACCCCCTTCTCGAAGCTGCCCACGTAACGCGGGGCCAGGCTGACCCAGCGCACGCCCAGCCGACGCAGCTCCCGCGCGATGAACAGGTGCTCGACGTGGCTGGTGGGCGTGTCCGTCTCATCAACCGACACCTCCACCTCAAAGGCGCCGGCCGGCAGGAGCACGGCCAGGTGGCGGTAGAGCGCGGCCACGTGCACCACTGCGCGGCCATATTTCACGGCCGCGCGCAGCAGCGTCTCCTCGTCCAGCGCCAGCCAGCGGTCCTCAACCTCGATGCGCTTGCCGACGTAGGCCACCTGGAGGTCGTGGGCGGCGGTTGCCAGGTCGGGCCAGGGCAGCGCGGCGTACTTCGCCCGGAGGGTCGCCGCGTCGTCGGTATCCGCCGCGGGATCAACGTGGGCGCCGGGATCGAAGGTGAAAAAGGTGAACCCGGCGGCCGCGCAGCGGTCAATGTCATCGGTTGTCTTCAGATGGTCGGCGTCCGCGCCGATCCCTGTGCGCCAGCCTTCCTGGAAGATGCCCCACGTTGCATCGTCCATCACGTCGTCGGGGCTCCGGCCGGTGCGGGTCATCTCGCGGATGGATTGCTGGGCGAAGATCATGCCGATCCGGCCGCCTACTGCGCGCGCCGCGCGGATGTGGCCGGGCGTGGCCAGCCCCAGGCGGTCGCCGCACCCCGCCGAGGTGGTCAGGCCCAACGGCGCGGGGCGGAGCCACGGCAGCGCGGCGCGCAACGCGCCCGCGTTCGCGTGCATGAGCGGGCAGACCAACAAGGCTCGGTCGCCCAACGCGCTGGCATCGCCGGAGAAAGCCATCAGCGCCGTACTGCCCGCCGGCCCTACCACACACAATCGTTTCCCCTCCCCGGTCCAAGCTAGAAAATAGGTGACGTCCTCGTCCCCCACCAGGGAATTCGGGTAGACTGGAAGATTGATTTCGGAAAGCTCGCTCAGTGTGACGGTCATTACTTGCTCCTGGAACGAATCAGCGAATCAACGAATGGCGGATAACGGATGGTGTGCAACGTTGACAGGATACGAAATACGCAGTACGCAATACGTACTACGCCCCGCGCACCGCCTCCACCAGCGCGTCCACGTTTTCCGCAGGTGTGCCAGGGCTGACGCCGCCGCCGGCCGACAGGATCAGCCCGCGGCGGCCGGTCTTCTCGATGCAGGCGCGTGCCCACGTCCGCACCTGGTCCGGCATGCCCTGGGCCATCACCGAGAGCGGCGGCACGTTGCCCATCAGCGCGTGGCGCGGCATGGCCGCTCGCACCTCGGCGATATCCGTCTCGTGGCTGAAATTAAAGACGTCGAAGGGCAGCTCGGCCAGCCGGGGCAGCAGGTGCGGGCAGGGCGTATCGTTGTGATACACCCGCACCAGCCCATCAAACGCCTCGAAGATGCGCGCCAGGTAGGGCGCGGCCAGCGCGTCGAACAGCTTGGGCGAAAGCATACCGGGGATATCGTCCAGCAGCAGGATGCCCTCCACCCCGCCCACCGCACCGGCCTGGGCGCGCAACCAGGCAATGATGGTTTCGGTCAGCATATCCAACACCGGGGCAACGCGTTCCGGCTGGCGTTTCAAAGCCACCATCAGCTCAGTGATGCCCAGCAGCCAACCAGCCACCGCGTGCGGCCCGCGCGCGGCGACCATCCGCACCGCTAAGCCTTCAGCCCGCAAACGGCGCCCCGCATCCCGGTACAACTGGAGCGCCAGCGGCATGAAGCCGTGCTCGTACGGGTCGGCCGGGCGCATGGCAGCCAGGGCATCCAGGCCGCCCGGCAGCGGCTCGATGGACGGCGGCGAATCATGGTGCCAGACGACGCGCGCGCCGAACGCAGACGGTTCCGCGGCCATGCCGTATTCCACCCAGAAGCCCGGCACCCAGGCCACATCGGGGTAGCGCGCCAGCAAGTCGCAGTTCGTCCACCACCACACATCAGGCTGGAGGAAGTAGTCGAGGGTATCCACCCCCACGTAGCCGGGCAGCCAGGGGCTATCCACGATCAGAGCGACCGGCGTCTGATCAGCCACGCCCCCGCGCGCGACGGTCATGAAGCGTTGCCAGGGATTCATGGATGTCTCCTTCCGTTCCATTTCAATCTATCACCCGTCACCCTGAACAGGGCCGCCCTGTATTGAATCAGTCGCTCAGGCGCTGGCCCGCACGATCAACTCCGGTAGCAGCACGATGTTCTCGCACCCCTCCGTGCAGCCGTCCAAGTGGCGTAACAGCAGCCGCACGGCTTCGGCGCCCAGGCCGCGTTTATCGCTGCGCAGGGTCGTGAGCGGCGGGGTGACGAGCCCCGCCAGCAGGATGTCATCGCAGCCGACCACCGAGACATCGTCCGGCACGCGGCGGCCCAGCATCGCGCAGGCTTGCAGCGCACCCACGGCCACCAGGTCGTTGTAACACAGCAAGGCGTCAATTTCCGGCCGGCGGGCGAGGATCTGCAGGGCGCAATTCAGTCCCCCCTCCAGATGCGGCGCGCAGCCCAGACTCAGGTCGAGATCAACTGCCAGTCCCGCTTCGGTCAACGCGCGGTGATACCCTTGCGCCCGCCGCCGACCGCTTTGGGAGGCGGGCGGGCCGGCCAGGAAGGCGATTGCGCGGCGTCCGGTGCGCAGCAGGTGCTGCACGGCGCATTGTGCGCCGGCCTCATCGTCAATGCGAACCGAGCGCAGGTCGCTGCCGGGCAATTCACTGTTGACCAGAACAACGGCCGGGAGTCGAGGCAGCACCCCACCGAATGCTTCCTCTGAAAGGCGCGAGCTGCACAAGACAATGCCATCCACACGCTGCGCCTCCAGGGCCCGCAAGGCTTCCATCTCGCGGGCAGGGTTTTCCATGGTGTTGCACAGCAGCAAACTGAAGCCGGCCTCGCGCGCGGCATCCTCAGCACCGCGCGCAACTTCTGAGAAAAACGGGTTGGCGATATCGGGCACGATCAGGCCGAGTGTGGCGGTCTTGTGGGTCACCAGGCCGCGGGCGAGGGTGTTAGGGCGGTAGCCGAGGCGGGTCACCATTTCGAGGACGCGCGCACGTGTCTCGACACTGATCTCACCCTTGTTGTTCAGCGCGCGTGATACTGTCTGGGCGGACACACCCGCCGCGCGTGCGACATCTACGATGGTTATCCGTCTGCTCATCATCGAATCAACCTCCCGCAGCGACGCAGGGATGGCGCTTGCGTTAGCGTTCACGGCAGCGTTCACGGAGAGAACGCCAGGATTATACCGGGCGAACGCAAGAACGTCAAACTGCTGCGCGCCCATATTTTTGTGATTTGACATCCGGCTAACTCTCTGTTTATAATGACCGTGAGCGATGCCGTGAGCGATCACGGCGATTTCCACCCACTTTTCCCGCGAGGCACGAGGATGTCGTTTCGCGTCTCCATTGCCGATGTTGCGCGCGAGGCCGGGGTCTCCCGGCAGACGGTGTCGCGCGCACTCAACGGTAAAGGTGAGATCAGCCAGGCGACCCTCCGCCGCGTTCAGGATGTCATCGAACGGCTTGATTATCGTCCCAGCAGCATTGCGCGCGGTCTGGCCACCCGGCACACACGTACTATCGGCCTGATCGTCCCTGATATTGCTAACCCTTTCTTTGCTGATATCAGTCGCGGGGCCGACGATGCTGCGCATGAGGCCGACTACAGCCTGTTGCTATGCAACACAGTCGAAGAACCAGGGCGTGAAGCCGATCTACTGCGCATCCTGGAGCAGCGGGCGGTGGATGGGGTAGTATTGTGCAGCCCACGTTTGCCCGAGAAGACCCTGGTCGAGTTGGTGAAGCGACATCAGGCGGTGGTGTTGATCAACGGCTGCCTGGTCGGATGCAGTAGTGTCTGCGTCGCTGACGCCCGGGGCGCTGCGCTGGCGGTGCGGCATCTACGGCGATTAGGCCGGTATCAGGTGGGTCTTTTGAGCGCTTCGGAAGGGGCTTACAGCGGCCGAGAGCGCAGGCGTGGCTACACTGAGGCGCTGCTGGCGGCGGATGTAGTGCCAGATACCTCCCTGACCCAGCGATGCGACAGCGCGGATATTGACGGCGGCTATCGCGCGGCGCTTGCTTTGCTGGCGTCAAGACCGGATCTGGATGGCCTGTTGTGTTACAACGACCTGGTGGCAATCGGCGCGCTGCGCGCGTGTGCCGAAACGGGGCGCCGCGTGCCCGACGACATCGCAGTGGTGGGAGCCGACGACATCTTGTTGGCTGGCCTGGTCACGCCCGCGCTGACAACCCTGCGGATCGATCGACTGGCCGTCGGCACGGCTGCGGTCGGCATGCTGTTGGCTCAGTTGCGCGGCGCTTCAGATGGCGATCCTGCGCTGTTTTTTCAGCCGGAGCTGGTGGTGCGCGCCAGCGCGCCGTGAGAAGGAACGATCATGAATCTACTCATCAAGGGCGCCGGTTTCCGTGAAGGCTACGTGATGATCGCGGGACCGGGCGATGGCATCTTGAAGATGTTGGAATTCGGCCGCGTGGGCGTACGTCGCGGCCGCGCGTACGAGGGGGACACCGGCGACCGCGAGGCGGTGTTCGACATCATCTCCGGCATGTGCCGGCTTGAGATAGCTGGCGGTCAGGTGTTTGAGGGCCTGGGCGGTCGCGCCAGCCCGTTTGTGGCCGGGCCGACCCTGATCTGTCTGCCGCCTGGCACGAGCTATCGTTTCACGGCCCTCACACCGGCCCTCGACATGGCGGTTTCCTTGACGCCGGTGGACCCAGGGCTGCCGGTGGCGATTATCGGCCCCAACGACATCCCCGAAAACCGTGCCGGTGCAGCGAACTGGTCACGCACCATCCGGCCCGGCACCAGCGTGGCGCCGACCACCCAGCGGCTGATGATGGCCGAGACCCTGGTGCCGCCCGGCAACTGGACCTCGTACCCGCCGCACAAGCACGATGTCGAGAACCCGCCCAACGAATCCATCTATGAAGAGGTCTATTTCTACCTCTTCAAGCCCGCGGGCGGCTACGGCTTCCAGCGGGTCTATGAGCCGGGGGATGCGCCCGACCGCCTGGACGAGGTCTATGTCGTCGAAGACGGTGACGCCGTGGCGATCCCGCGCGGCTATCATCCGTTGGTGGCCGCGGCCGGTTATCAACTGGTCTACATCTGGGCGCTGTGCGGCGTCAACCGGGTTTATGGCGCGTGGAGTGATGATCCCGCCCACGTCTGGATCCGCGGGGCCGAGCCGATCATTAATGGACTTTGATGAGCGCAGGGGCACACCCTTGCAGGCGCCCTGGCGGACTGGCGTCAATCGCCAGCAGATCAGAAGGGAGGTGATGGCACGGTATCAGACAGAAGAGCACGTTCGCATCGTCACTGGTCCACGGTGAACATCTCAACCATCGCACTGAGGAGAAAGGGACAATGAATCGCAAATCCATCTTGAGTGTCCTGAGCATGATCCTGATCCTGGCATTCGTGCTCACATCCTGCGCGCAGCCGACGCCGGCCCCGGCGCCTGCCCCGCAGCCCACCGCGGTCCCGGCGCAGCCGACCGCCGCGCCCGAACCGACCAAGGCGCCCGCTGTCGAACCCACGAAGGCGCCCGAGCCCACGGCGGTTCCCGAGCCGGTCAGCAAGTACAAGGAGGCGCCCATATTGGCGGAGCAGGTGAAAGCCGGCACGCTGCCGAAAGTGGACGAGCGCCTGCCCGAGAACCCGTATATCATCGAGGCCCCTGAAGTCGGCCAGTACGGTGGCGTGTGGCGCCGTGGCTTCCTCGGCCCCTCCGACCGCAACGGCCTGATCCGCATCGTCAACGACAGCCTCGTCCGTTTCGCTGTTGACGGGGCGAGCGTCGAGATGAAGTACGCGGAAAGCGTGACCCCGAACGACACCTTCACTGAATGGACCATCAAGCTGCGCAAGGGCAGCAAGTGGTCCGATGGCCAGCCGTTCACCGCGGACGACATCATGTTCTGGTTCAACGACGTGGTGAACAACAAGGACCTTTCGCCGTCGCTACCCTCTTGGCTCGTGAACAAAGATGGCGCCCCGGTGAAGGTGGAGAAGGTAGATGACGTGTCGGTGAAGTTCACCTTCACTGCGCCGCAGACGCTGTTCCTGCCCGAGATCGCGCAACAGGATGCCGGCGACAAGAAGTACCCCATGTTCCTGCCCGCGCACTACCTGAAGCAGTTCCATGCGGCCTATGCCAGTAAGGCAGACCTCGACAAGATGGTGGCGGATGCTGGCCTGAAGACCTGGACGGAGTTGTTCTACCTGCGCCAGGATCAGTTTGACAACCCTGACCGGCCGGTCATGACCGCGTGGATGGCGACCAACCGCTTCAGCGAGCAGATCTTCATCATGAGGCGCAACCCCTACTATGTGGGCGTGGACCAGGCCGGCAACCAGTTGCCGTATATTGACGAAATCCAAGTCAAGTTCTTCGCCGATGCTGACGCGCTGAACCTGGCTGCCATCGCCGGCGAGCTCGACGAACAGGAACGCCACATCAAGCTGGCTAACTACCCGGTCCTCAAGGAAGAAGAGCAGAAGTCCGGCAAGTACAAGATCTTCCTCTGGTCCAGCACAGGCGGCGAGGAAGCCGGCATCATCTTCAACCTGACCTACCAGGGGGATCCCGAGCTGACCGCGATGTGGACGCAGTTGGACTTCCGCAAGGCGGTCTCCTACGCCATCAACCGGCCCGAAATCCAGGAGTCCATCTTCCTGGGCACCGGTGAGCCGCGCCATGGGATCATCAAGAACACCAGCCCGTGGTATCCCGGTGACGAATGGGCCTACAAGTACACCGAGTACAAGCCCGATGAGGCCAACAAGCTGCTCGATGGGCTGGGCTACACCAAGCGCGATGCCGAAGGCTACCGCCTGCTGCCCAGCGGCAAGCGGGTCGGGTTCGAGCTCTCGGCGGTTCCCGCGCTGGGCGCGTATGTCCCTGTGGCCCAGTTGGTGGTGGCAGACCTGAAGAAGGTCGGCATCTGGGTTGACCTCCAGGTGCGCGAGCGCGATCTGCACTTCCAGATGCGCCAGGCCAACGAGATGCAGGCTGAGGTGTGGAACCAGGACTCGGCGGGCACCATGTTCAGTGGGTCCACCAAGTTTGACATCCGATTGCCGCTCTACGGCAACCTGACCTACGGCCCGCTGTGGAAGAACTGGTACGACACCGGCGGCAAGGAAGGCGTGGAGCCGCCGGATCCATGGAAGAAGATCGTCGAGCTCCAGGATGAGGCGAAGACGGTTGGGCCGGAGCGCCAGGCTGAGATCGCCCAGGAGATCTTCAAGATCTGGGTGGACAACCTGTATGATATCGGCACCATCGGCTTGACGGCCATGGACCAGGGCGTGGCGGTGGTGAACGCCAAGCTGCGCAATGTGCCCGAGAACCTGACCAAGGATTGGGCGCTGCGCACTCCCGGCAACGGCAAGCCCGAAGTCTGGTTCTACGCGAACTAAGCAGCAAACTTTCTGAGTAGGGCTTTAGCCGACGCACCTGCCATCGGTGGGTGCGTCGGCTAAAGCCTGATGTATCAATGTATCAATTGCGGGGGAAGTCGTGGATTATACTTACGCTGACATCGCGAAGATGATTGACCACTCGCTGCTCCGGCCGTTCTACAATGACGCAGAGCTGGAAGCGGGCTGTCAACTCGCCCTGGATTACGACGTAGCGAGCGTGTGCATCAAGCCGTATTACCTGAAACGGGCCGCGGCCATACTGGCTGGCAGCAATGTGAAGGCGACGACCACCATCGGCTTCCCCCACGGCGGGCACACCACGGCCATCAAGGTCGCTGAGGCCGAGCAGGCCGTGGCCGACGGCGCCCAGGAAGTGGACATGGTCATCAACATCGGCAAGGCGCTCAGCCACGACTGGGATTTCGTCCGCGAAGACATCGCCGCGGTGGTGCGCGTGGCGCATGCAGGTAGCGCGCTGGTCAAGGTGATCTTCGAGAACTGCTACCTGCAAGATGAGCACCGGATTCGGCTGTGCGAGATCTGCGGCGAGGTGAGGGCCGATTGGGTGAAAACCTCGACCGGCTACGGATCCGGCGGCGCAGTGATGGATGACCTGCGGCTGATGCGAAAACATGCGCCTCCGCATGTGCAGGTCAAGGCCGCAGGCGGGGTCAGCACGCTCGACCTGGCCTTGGAGGTGCGCGCCATTGGTTGCACCCGTTTCGGCACCTTACAGACGGTGGACATCCTGGAAGCGTGCAAGCGCCGGCTGGCCGGATAGGGGAGGCGCATGCGAGAATATCATATCGCTTTGCTCCCCGGTGATGGCATCGGCCATGAGGTCTGCCCGGAGGGCGTCAAGGTCCTGGCTGCAGCCAGTGAGCTGTTCGGGGACTTTCGGCTGACCTATGAGACGTTCCCGTGGGGTTGCGAGTATTACTTGCAGCACGGGGTGATGATGACGCCTGATGCGCTGCGCATCCTGGAGCCGTTTGATGCCATCTACTTCGGCGCGGTGGGCTTCCCCAGCGTGCCAGACCACATCTCGTTGCACGGGCTCCTGCTGCCTGTGCGCCAGGGCTTCGAGCAATACGCCAACGTGCGCCCCAGCATACTGCTGCCGGGCGTGCCGGGTCCGCTGAAAGGCAAGGGGCCGGGCGACATTGACTTCGTCGTCGTACGGGAGAACACCGAAGGCGAATACGCGGGCGCGGGCGGCCGCATCCACCGCGGCCTGCCGCTGGAACTGGCTGTTGAGACCTCCATTTTTACCCGTGAGGGCGTCGAGCGGGTCGTGCGCTTCGCATGCGAGCTGGCGCTGCGCCGGCCGCGCAAGCATCTGATCAACGTCACGAAGTCCAACGCGCAACGCCACTCGATGGTGCTGTGGGACGAGGCCTTCGAGCGTGTGACCGCGGGATACCCGGCGCTGCGCACCGAGCGGGTGCTGGTCGACGCCATGGCCGCGCGGTTCGTGCTGAAGCCGGAGACCCTGGATGTGTTGGTGGCCTCCAATCTGTTTGCGGACATCCTCACCGACCTGGGCAGCGCCATTTGCGGCAGCATGGGAATCGCACCCAGCGCCAATATCAACCCGGAGCGCACATATCCATCCCTGTTCGAGCCGGTCCATGGCTCAGCGCCCGATATCGCCGGCCGCGGCATCGCCAACCCCATCGCCGCGATTTGGAGCGGGGCCATGATGCTCGACTTCCTGGGTGAACGCCAGGCTGCCGGCCTGGTGCTGGACGCCATTAGGGCAGTCACGGGCGAGGGCAAGACGCTGACGCCCGACCTGGGAGGCCGCGCCCTGACGAGCGCGGTGGGTGATGCGGTCGTCGCCCAACTGCGATCGCGCTAGATTACGGGAGTGCTTATGCTCAGATACATCGTCCAACGCCTGCTCCTGTTGCCGCTCCTGATCCTGCTTTTCTCCATCATCGTCTTTGGGCTGGTGCAGGCCCCGCCGGGCGATTTTCTCACCAGCTACATCGCGACGTTGGCCTCATCGGGCTCGTCCATGGATCAGGCCCAGGTTGACGCGCTCAAAATGCAGTTCGGCGTTGACCAGCCGTTTGTCGTGCAGTATGGCCGCTGGATCGGCGGCCTCCTGCGCGGCGATTTGGGGCGCTCCCTGGAGTACCAACGTCCGAACGCGGAGCTCATCGGCGAGCGGCTGCTGCTGACCGTGGCGCTGGCGCTTTTCGCCTTCGTCATCACCTGGGCCATCGCCATTCCCGCAGGTATCTATTCAGCCACGCATCAAAATTCGATCCTCGATTATGCGTTCACCATCCTTAATTATGTTGGCGTGGCCACACCTAACTTCATGCTGGCGCTGGTGCTGATGTGGTTCGCTTTCGACAGTCTCGGCATCAGCATCACCGGCCTCTTTTCGCCCGAATATGTGCAGGCGCCGTGGAGCTGGGGCCGGTTCGTGGACCTGTTGAAGCACATTTGGGTGCCGGCCATCGTGCTGGGGGTCGCGGGCACGGCCCGCTTGACTCGTGTCATGCGCGCGAACCTGCTGGACGAGCTCAACAAGCAGTACGTGATCACGGCTCGGGCTAAAGGCTTGTCGGAGTGGCAGTTGGTGATGAAATACCCGGTCCGCCTGGCGTTCAACCCGCTGATCAGCACCATCGGCTGGTATCTGCCCCAATTGTTCTCCGGCAGCCTGATCGTGGCTACCGTGATGAACCTGCCCAACATCGGGCCACTCCTGTTGCGATCATTGCAGCAGCAGGACATGTACCTGGCGGGCAGCATCCTGCTGATCTACTGCCTGTTGACGATCATCGGCACATTGATCTCCGATGTGCTCCTGGCGCTGGCCGATCCGCGCATCCGCATGGAGGGAGGCAACTGACATGGCTGAACCTCTCCCCGCCGCCTCCACCGCTGAGTTGACGCCGCAATCCAAAGCCGAAGACCGCGTTTCCGTTGCGCCCAACTGGAAGCTGGTGTGGTGGCGGTTCCGCAAGAACCGGCTTGCAGTGATCAGCGCCGTGGTGCTCATCATTTTCTACATCATCGTGCTGGTGCCCGACTTCTTTGCCACCCAGGATCCCGAGATCACCTCGGCCCGGCTGGCCTTCATCCCGCCGCAGCGGCCGGCGCTCATCACCAATGGGCGGCTGGGCCTGTCGGTGCCCGCCGTCACCGGCGCGCGTAACAAGGTGACGCTGCGGATGGAGTGGACCACCGATCCCGAGCGGCGGATCCCCCTGGCATTTTTCACCAAGGGCTACAAGTACAACGTGCTGGGCCTGTTCGAGACGGACCTGCACCTGGTGGGTGTCGCGACCCCGGATGCCAAAGAGGGCGTGCATCTGCTGGGCACGGATGGTCTCGGCCGCGACCAATGGTCGCGGCTGGTGTACGGCACGCGCACTTCGATGACCGTGGGCCTGGTTGCGGTCGCGTTGAGCGTGATCCTGGGGGTGCTGTTGGGCGGCATCTCGGGCTATTTCGGCGGCATCGCCGACATGGTGATCCAGCGCGTCATCGAGATCCTCCAATCGCTGCCGACCATCCCCATCTGGCTGGCGATGACGGCTGCGCTGCCGCGCGACTGGCCGCCGACACGGGTCTTCTTCGCTATTACGATCATCCTCGCGTTTATCGGTTGGACCACACTCGGCCGCGAGGTGCGCGGCCGCTTCTTATCACTGCGCGAGGAAGATTTCGTGCTGGCGGCCGAGCTCTCCGGCGCCAGCCGGTTCCGCATCATCACACGCCACATGGTCCCAGCGTTCATGAGCCACATCATCGCCACCAGCACCCTGGCTATTCCGGTGATGATTATCAACGAAACGTCGCTGAGCTTCCTCGGCCTGGGCATCCGGCCGCCGGCCATCAGTTGGGGCGTGCTGCTGCAAGAGGCGCAGACCATCCAGACGGTCGCGCAGGCGCCCTGGCTGATGATGCCGGGCCTGGGTGTGATCATCGCCGTGTTGGCCTTCAACCTGGTCGGCGACGGCCTGCGCGATGCGGCCGATCCGTACAGCCATTGAGTTGCACCATGAAGCAAAACACAGAACCGCTGCTGTCAATTCGGGATCTCAAGGTCCACTTCTTCATGGATGAAGGGGTGGTGAAGGCGGTGGACGGTATTTCGCTCGACGTCTACCCCGGCCAGGTGTTCGGCATCGTCGGCGAATCCGGCTGCGGCAAGAGCGTCACCATGAAGGCGCTGCTGCGCATTGTCGAGCCGCCGGGGCGCATCGTCTCGGGCGAGATGGTGCTGCGCCGCAGGAGGCCGGACGGCGAAACGGACACCGTTGACGTGGCGAAACTGAACCCGCGCGGAGATGAAATGCGCGACATCCGCGGCGGGCAGATCGCCCTCATCCCGCAGGAACCGATGGCCGCGTTCAGCCCGGTGCACACCGTGGGCAACCAGATCATGGAAGCGATCCGTTTGCATCGCCGGGTCGGTGAGCGTGAGGCGCGCGCCATCGCGCTCCAGCAGTTTCGAGACGTCGGCATCCCGGCGCCGGAGCAACGGTTGGACGAATATTCGTGGCAGCTCAGCGGCGGCCTGCGTCAACGCGCGATGATCGCTATGGCGCTGTCGTGCAACCCACTCATCCTCATTGCGGATGAGCCAACCACCGCCGTGGATGTAACGACCCAGGCCCAAGTATTGCGATTGTTACGCCGACTGCAGGAGGAACGCAACTCGGCGATCATCTTCATCACCCATGATCTCGGTGTCATTGCACAGATGGCCGATTACGTCACGGTGATGTATCTCGGCCTGGTCATGGAGCAGGGCCCGGTGGACCGCATCTTCCACAACCCCAAGCATCCCTACACGCAGGCGCTCTTGGAATCCATCCCCAACATCCATACCACCCCGCGCGCGGACTTGCCCACCATCAGCGGCTCGATCCCGCACCCGTTCAACCGCCCAGCCGGGTGTCCTTTCTATCCGCGCTGCACGAAATTCATGCCCGGCACGTGCAACCAGACGACGCCTGCGCTGCTGCCGGTCGGTGAGGGCCAGGTGGTAAGCTGCTTCCTGTACCAGGATGAGGGAGTGATGGCATGATGAACAACACCCCCCGACCACTGCTAGAGGTCAAAGATCTGCGTAAGTTCTTCCCCATCCGCAAGGGCTTCCTGCGCAAGACGGTGGGCTACGTCCGGGCCGTGGATGACATCAACTTCTTCATTAACGAAGGCGAGACGCTGGGGCTGGTGGGCGAAAGCGGATGCGGTAAAACCACCGCTTCCCGGTGCATCCTGCGGGCGCTCGACCCAACATCAGGTCAGATGCTCTTCCACACCAAGAATGGCGATACAGTTGATCTGGCCCGGCTGACCCGCGAAGAGTTAAAGCCGCTGCGTTCGCAGATGCAGATGATCTTCCAGGATCCCTACGGCTCGTTGAACCCCCGCATGACCCTCTTCGATATCGTCGGCGAACCGTTGCTTATCGCTGGGATGCGCAGCCGGCGGCAGCGCGAGGAGCGCGTCGCCGAGCTGCTGCGGCTGGTAGGGCTGCGGCCCGAGTTCATGCAGCGCTTCCCACATGCCTTCAGCGGCGGGCAACGCCAGCGCATCGGCATCGCGCGCGCCTTGGCCCTCAATCCACGACTAGTTGTGGCGGATGAGCCGGTGTCCGCACTGGATGTCTCGGTGCAGGCGCAAACGTTGAACCTCCTGCTCGACCTGCAAAAACGCTTACAACTTACTTACCTGTTCGTCTCCCACAACCTGAGCGTGGTTAAGCACATCTGCGATCGCGTGACCGTGATGTATGTCGGCAAGATCGTGGAAACCGCGACAGCCAACGAACTGTTCGCCCGGCCCCGCCATCCCTACACGGCGGCGTTGCTGGCAGCGTTGCCGGTGGCCGATCCGCGCATCAAGACCGGCAACGTGGAGCTGCCCGGCGAAGTCGCCAGCCCGGCCCATCCGCCCTCGGGCTGTTACTTCCACCCGCGCTGCACCTATTGCATTGACCGCTGCAAGACGGAGGCGCCGAGCTATCGGGAGATCACGCCCGGCCACTTCGCCGCCTGTCACCGGGCCGATGAGCTGAACATGGCGGGCATGGTGTAAATCGGCTGGGGATTAGGGATAGGGTTTTGGTATTGGGGTTGCCGTCAACGGTCGGCCGTCATCGGTCAGGAGCGTCATGAAATTCGCGCAGTCCTCTTTCGTCTACCACAACTACTCGCTCCCATACGCCATCCGCAGCCTGGGCCGGCTGGGTTACGATGGGATCGCGGTTTGGGGCGGCCGGCCGCATATGTACCGGCAAGATCTGCACGCGCACCTGCCGGAGATTCGCGACCTGCTGGCCGAATACAACATGGCAGTCTGCCACGTCATCCCGGCCCAGTTCCGCTACCCGTCGCTGCTGGCTTCGTCCAACGAGAAGGTGCGGCGGGATAGCGTGCGTTACATCATGGATAACGTGGATAACGCGCTGCTGCTTGACGCGCCGTCGGTCCACGTGTGCGCAGGCATGAGCCTGTTCGACCAGCCGCCGGAGCTGGGCTGGGAACGCCTGCGTCGCAGCATCAGCGAAATCTTGGAGTACATGCGCGGCATGGGGCTGCGGCTTTACATCGAGCCGGCGCACCGCTTCGAGTCGAACCAGATCTTGACGCTGGACGACGGCCTGCGGATGGTCCGGGAGATCGGCGACCCGCAGCTCGGCATCCTGCTGGACACAGGGCATCTGCACGTCAACGGCGAAGACCTGGCCGCAGGAGTGGCGAAGCTGGGGCCGCTGCTGGGGCACGTAGACCTGGATGACAACGACGGCTCGGCCGACGCGCACCTGGCGCCGGGCGCTGGCACGATTGACTTTGCTCCGTTCGCCGCCGCGCTCAAACAGTCCGGCTACACCGGCTACGTGGCGGCCGAGCTGGGGATGCAGTATGTGCTCGACCCGGAACCTGTCGTCGCCGCCTGCCTGGCATGGCTGCGTCAAACGTTTGGGGAGCAATGAAACTCAGCGTTGTCCTCTCCGTCCAACAAGCGCGATTCGAAGCTGCCACGTTCAAGGGCGACATCGAGGCTAACCTGGCGAAGATCGCGGGCTGGGGCTACGATGGCGTTGAGCTGGCGATCCGCGACCCGCGGGCCGTGAATGCGGAGGCGCTGGCTAACCTGGTTCAGGCACATGGTTTGACCATCCCCGCCATCGGCACGGGCCAGGCCTGGGGTGAGGAGCGGCTTTCTTTCTCCGACCCCAACCCAGTCGTGCGGCGGGCTGCCATCGAGCGGACGAAGGCACACATCCCGCTCGCGCGGCGACTGGATGCACTCATCATCATCGGCCTGCTGCGCGGCCAGGTGCAGCCGGGCGTGAGCGAGGCCCAGGCGCTGGCGTGGACCTCCGCCGCGCTGGGCGAGTGCTGCACCGCGGCGGAGGTTAACGGCGTGCGCCTGGCGTTGGAGCCGCTGAACCGCTACGAGACGACGCTGGTCAACACCGTGGCGCAAGGGCTGGCGCTGATCGGGCGCGTGGGCGCCGCGAACCTGGGGCTGCTCTTCGACACATTTCACGCCAACATCGAGGAGCCGTCCATCGCAGAGGGTATGATGGCGGCCGGCGACCGGCTGTTTCACGTCCATGTGGCTGACTCGAACCGTTGGTATCCCGGCGCCGGCCACTTGGACTTCGCGCACATCCTGGGCGTGTTAGCAACACGCGACTACCGCGGCTTTGTCTCCGGTGAGTTCATGCCCCTGCCCGACGCCGATACGGCCGCGCAGCGGGCGATCGCCCACCTGCGGTCAAGTCACACCCTCACAGCGTAACGGGGCTCCCCGAAGCGGCCGCCCGATAGATCGCCTCCACCAGGGCGACGCTGCGCCGACCCTCGCGGCCATCTACCAAGGAAGGCCGGCCTGCGCGGATGGCTGCGACGAACTCGTTGTAAAGGGCCGTATGGCCGGCGGCGGTGATGTCCATCGGCCGGGCCGCGCCACTGCTCACCTCAGCCTCCTCGTAATAGTCCTCCACCGGATCGGTCAGATGCCATTCCAGCCGGGCCTGCCCCTTGTCGTAGACCGCGCTGCCGGACGAGCCGTAAAACTCCAGCCGCTCAGGGTAGCCGGGATGCGCGATCGTGGTCGCCTGGATCAGGCCCAGCCGGCCATCGGCGTACTCCAGCATGGCCAGGGCCGCGTCTTCGACCTCGATGGCGTGGTTCAAGGTGCGCGTCCTGGCGGTGACGCGCTCGGGCGACCCGGCCAGCCAGATCAACAGATCAATGGCGTGGATGGCCTGGTTGATCAGCACGCCGCCGCCTTCATGCGCCCAGGTGCCGCGCCACGGCCCGCTGCGGTAGTAGGCGTCAGAGCGAAGCCAGAGCGTGTTGGCGCTGGTCCACAACAGGCGTCCCAGCCGTTCGGCATCCAGTGCGGCCTTCAAGCGGATCGCGAGCGGCTCGAACCGACTTTGGAAGGCCACGCCCAGCCTGACGCCGGCCCGGTCGCACGCTGCAATCATGGCGTCGCATTCGGCAACGTTGCGCGCCAAAGGCTTCTCGCACAGCACGTGCGCGCCGGCCCCGGCCGCGTCCAGCGCCATCGGCGCGTGGAGGTCGTGCGGGGTGCAGATGGCAACGATGTCCGGTCTGGCCTGCGCCAGCAGCACTTTGTAATCGGCGTGCCACGTGCCGCCGTGCGCGGCCACGAACGCGCGGCCGCGGCTCTCGTCACGCGTGGCGACGGCCACCAGTTCTGCGCCCGGCACGCCGCCGATGGCAGCGGCATGGATCGGTGCAATGTTTCCAACCCCGATGATCGCAAAACGCATGAATGCCTCCTTCGACTCACCGACATCTCGGTAAAACATGGACATTATAACCGATATCAAGCCTATGTAGTGATGCAGAATCGCGGCCATCAAAGGGCAAGCACCTTCCAGCCCCTGCATCTATTGCGGAAAAATGTGGTACAATATCCACGACAAGGAGGTGAAGCATGAGCCGAACGCGCATTGTGTTTTTTGTCGTCCTGGCGCTCTTCCTGGGCTTGATCGCAGTGGCGTTGGCCGTCCAGATCTTCGATGCCCAGATTGCGCGCCAGATCTTCGTCGCGGCGACGGTGTTCTCTGCCGGCGTCGTGATGTTGGACCTGTTCGGCGTGTTGGACAGCCACGAGGGGGACGCGGGACACCTTGAAGCTGACGCGGCCGCGGCCCTGGATCACGTTGGCGACGGCGGCGACGATGTACATCTCAGCCACGGTGACGACGTAGATGCGGGTCACGACCACGCGCACGCCGGCCATGCGGCCCCGATCCTGTCGGTGCTTGCCTACCTGCGGCTGCTGGTGTACTTCTGCCTGGGCTTCGGCCCCACCGGCTGGGTCAGCATGGCGACCGGCCGCAGCCCACTGCTCAGCCTGGGCCTGGCCGTGCCTGTGGGGCTGGCTGCGGTGTTCCTGGCGCAGGCGTTCTTCCGCTTCCAGCGCCGCGATACCGACTCGCAGATCGCCCGCGAGGAGCTGTTGACCGCAGAAGCGACCGTGGTGGTGCCGTTGGATCACGACACCATGGGCAAAGTGCGCATCAAGAGCGGGTTGAACGTCACCGACCGCTTCGCCCTGGCGGCGGAACCCGGCAAGCAGTTCGCCAAAGGGGAACCGGTGCGCATCGTGCGGGTGACGGATGCGTGCGTATACGTTCGCTAGAAAGGAGCTCATGATATGTCAGACCTGACCAGTATCGCAGGCGGCCTGCTGGGGGGACTGCTGGCCCTGCTCGTCTTCTTGGGCATCCTGGCCCTGCTCCGGTCGCTGATCCGGGTCTGCCCGTCCAATCACATTATGGTGGTCACGGGCGGCGTCGAAACCGAGGTGGACGGCCGCAAGTACGGCTTTCGCATCCAGAAGGGCGGCTGGACCTTGGTCATCCCGTTCCTGCAAACCGCGCACACCGTTGACCTGACCATCCTGCCCATAAACGTGCGCATCGAGGGGGTCAACTCGGCCAACGGCATCAGTGTGGGCGCGGACGCCACCGCGTGCGTGTGCATTGACGACTTGAACGAAACGCTGCTGTACAGCGCGGTGCAGCAACTGCTGGGCAAATCGCGGGGGCAGATCCAGGAGCAGATCCAGCAGACCATGATCGGCAACTTCCGGGCCGCACTGAACAAGACGACCCCCCTGCAAGCCATCGGCATGGTGGAGAGCGCTGAGGGGGTCTCGGACCAGGAGTTGGGCGCCAACACTGGCCAAAGCGCAGCAGCCCAGGCGCGCGCCGCCGCGGATGCTGAGGGCGAGCGCGCCATCTTCCGCAAGTTCCTGTTGGATGACTGTCAGGAGGACCTGAGCGCGTTCGGCATGGAGGTGGTCTCCGTAGCGCTCCAGCGCATTTGGGATACCTCGAACTACATCGCCAATCTGGCGAACAAGACCCTGTCACACAAACGGCAGCAAGTGGAGATCGAAGAGGCCCGGCTGCGGGCCCAGGCCGAGCGCGCCGAGTCGGACGCCAAACGCCGTATGTCGGTGGCCGAGAACCGTGCCAACGAGCGCATCCTGGCCGCCCGGCAGGAGGTTGAGCTTTACCGCCGCCAGTGCGAGGCCGAGGTGCACCGGGCCAAGCTGGAGGCCGACAGCGCCATCACCCAGGCGGAGAGCCAGGGCCAGCGCCAGGTCGAGGAAATGAAGATCGATCTGCAAAAGCTGAAGAACCAATCGGAGGTCACCGTCGCTGCCGAAGCGCAACGCCAGGCGGCCGAGATCAACGCCGCGGGCGAGGCTGAGGCCGTGAAGATCGTGCAGCAAGCGCACAACGAATTGTTGGAACAGAAGGTGGGGCTGCTGCGCGATGCCGGCGACGCCGGCCGGATCGCGCTGTTCGTATCGCAGTTGCCCAAGCTGTTCGAGGCCTACCAGCTCTACGCCAGCGAGCAGAAGGTGGACCAGCTCCTGGTGCTGGATGAGCAGGATGGCTTCAACAATGCCGTGAACCGCGGCCCGGCCGCGATGGTGCATTTCCTGCAGCAGTTCCAGGCCGGCTTCGGCGTGGATATCCGGCAGTTCCTGGCCGCGAGCCCAGCGCCGACAGGGAAGGAGGTGTAAGATGCTGGCATTTCTCGTAACACTGGGGCTGCTGATCGTCCTCACCCTGGTGCTCCAGGTGATCATGAAGATGAAGCTGGTGCCGCCCAGCCGCCTGGCGGTGGTGCACGGCAAAGGGGACGGCTTCCGCACCTATCGCGGCGGCCGCGTGTTCGTACTGCCGCTGATCAACCGCTTCTCCACCATGGACCTGACCCCACAAACCACCACCGTCGTGGTCGAGTCTGCCATCGCCAAGGGGATCGTGCCCCTCACCGTGAAAGCCACGGTCAGCTTCGCCGTAGCCAAGTCGGAGCGCGGGCTGATTAACGCGGTCAAACGCATCTTGCACATGACCGCTGACTGGAACGAGCTGCGCGGCATCGCCACCTCCATCATCGAAGGCCACCTGCGCGACTCCATCGCCGCGATGACGCCTGAAGAGGTGATGAGCCACAAAGACCGCCTGATCCAGAACATGATCCGCGTCTGCAAGTCGGACCTGGAAGGGATTGGCCTGGAGATCACCACCATGAACATCGCGGACGTGGACGATCACCGGCTGGAGGGAGTGAAGGAACCCGACCTGTACATCGCACTGCTGAAGCGGGTGCAGACCGCCAACGCCGAGACCCAGTCACGCGAGGCCAAAGCGATGGCGCGTGCAACGGCGAAGGAGCAGGAGGAGGAGCGCCGCGCCGAGGTCACCGTCCGCGAACTGGAAAACGAGCGCCAAAACATCGAGGCGCAAACCAAGGTCCAGCTCGCCCAGGAGCGGCAACGTGGGGCGATCGGCGTGCAACAAGCGACTCGCAACGCCGAGTCGGAAGTGGCGGGCGTGCGCGCCCAGATCGAAGCCGAGAAGCAGCGCATCGAAATGGTGAAAGCACAGCTCCAGGCCAACACCCTGGTGCCCGCGCAGGCTGCACGGCAGAAGATGGTGGAAAACGCTTTGGCCGAGGCTGCCGGCATCCGCGGCCAGGCGCAGGCCGAGCTCACCCAGATGGCCCGCACCATCGCTATCGTGCAGAGCGGCGGCGACCAGGGCATCACCGCGTACATGATCGAAAAATTCGGCGACATGATCGAGCCATTCGCACAAACCTTGGGCCTGTTCCCGGTGGAGCACGTGACGGTGATCGCCGGCGGCCGGCCGCACGAAGGCCCGATCTCCGCCATCCACCCCAGCGCGCTGGACGCGAACCTGAATGAGCGGATCGGAAAGCTGCTGGGAGCGGTAGGCGCGTAGCAAAGCGTCCTAACCCGATAAGGGGACGCGGACTACGCAGACGACGCGGAGGACGCGGACAAAATCTGGGCCTGTCCGCGGCCTCCGCGGTATCCGCGTCGTGCCTTAAACTGCGGGGCAGGCTCCCCGCGTTCCAGTTTTTGTCTCTGCTTGTGTCGCCGCGACCTGGGCGCTGTCCTGAAAATGCCGGCCGCTGACCGCAATCACGTTTTCACCCGAGGGGGCCGTGGCGGCCCGCCCGGCATGGACGACCGCCCGAACCGCGGGGCGGCTCCGGTCCGCTCAGGATACTGACTGGTGAACCATAGAGAAGAACGAATGTCCGACACACCGACCTTCGACATAACCCAATTCGGCGGCGATGTGCGCCGCGTCCTGGTCGTCGCTGCGCATCCTGATGACCTGGAGACCACCTGCGGCGGCACGGTGGCGCTGCTGATGGCGCGCGGGGCCGAGGTAGCCCTGCTGCTGTGCACCGACGGCGACATCGGCACCCACGACCCCGGTTTCACGCGTGAGACGCTGGCTGCCACCCGTCGCCAGGAAACCCTGGCCGGCGCGGCCGCGCTGGGCATCCGCAACGTCTTCTTCCTGGGGCATCACGACGGCGAGCTGGTGGCCGACCTGGCGTTGCGCGCCGAGGTGGCGCAC
>CAZKEF010000051.1:0-36535 GCA_964551735.1 uncultured Anaerolineales bacterium | reverse complement strand
GGGGGGTTGGGGGGGGGCATGTAACAATTACACAAGTCATTGACCCATTCCGTCACATTGCCGGCCATGTCCAGCACGCCGTACGGGCTGGCCCCGGCCGGATAGCTCCCGACCGCGCTGGTGTCGCCCACACAAAAGTAGCCTCCCGGATAATCGTAGTAATTGGCCAACGAGCAATTCGGCGTCGCATCACCCCACGGATACGCCCGCGTATCGCTGTCCCCGCGGGCGGCCTTCTCCCACTCCGCCTCCGTCGGCAGCCGCTTGCCGGCCCACGCGCAGTAGGCATAAGCCTGATGCCAGCTCACGTAGATCACCGGATATTTGGCATAGGCCGGGTTGCCGTAGTAGGACGGACGGGTAAGGGACGAGAGGTAACTCGGCGGCGTGCAGCTCCCGGCTGCCACGCACAGCGCATAACGCGCGTTCGTCACCTCGTTCTTATCGATGCGGTACGCGTCCAGGTAGACCGTGTGCAGCGGCAGAGCGCCATCATGTTCATAATAACATTCATAGCCGGCGTTGTGCGCCGGGTCGCAGCCCATCTGGAATGTGCCGGCAGGCACCAGGACGGCGCACTCCTGCGCGTCCCCATCGTCGAAGTTATCGCTCTCGCCACGATCGGGCTCGTACTTGCCGTTGCCGTTGCTGTCCTCGCAGCCATCCAGTGCCCCATCATCGTCGTTGTCGTCGTCCAGCTCCTTCCGCTTGCCGTCGGAATCCACGTCCGGGTCGCGCCAGTTGTAGGCGCCTGCGAAAATGAACACATACTCACGCAGGTCAGCTTTATCCGCCACGTAATCATCATCCGTATCGGCGTCATTCGGGAAAGTATGGAAACGCATCCGCTCGTCGAAGTCCACCATCCCGTCGCCGTCAGAGTCGTCCATGGAGTCGGCGAGGCCGTCCCCGTCCTGGTCCTCGTCCGACCTAACTCCTGGAGCCCCGTCGGAGCCCTTGGGCGTGACCTGCACGTACACGATGGGGTCATGCGCATAGGTGATCCACTTCGCCCTATCCCAGGGATCGAGCACGTGCACCAATTGCAGGGTTGTCGAACCGACCGAGTACTCCCAGTAGCCGTCGATGACGCGCGAGTGACCGGAGATCGGCGCGCGCATCGGCCGGTCGTCGTCGATCCAGGCCTTGATCTCAGAAAACGCCGGCTTGCCTAAGATGGCCGGGAGCGTGGCGCCCAGAGCCCATTCGACGGCCGCCACCGCCTGCGCTGGGCTGACCCCCTCGCCATGTCCCAGATCCAGCCCGGGCGCGCGCCCCTTGAAGATCTCGTAGGCGATGCGATCCTGGCTGAGCTTGCCGCCGTAGTAGGAGGCCAGCATGGCTACCGATGCTCGGACGCAGTATTCCTCCCCATGTTCCCCTCGACTGCTGTGCGGGCGATCCCAGGCATTCTCTCCGTGTTCAGCGTCTCCGTCCATGCACAGCATGTTCGTATCTTTGTGCTGCAGTTGCCAGGTGATGCCCAGCGTCTTCATCGATTCCGCAGTCACTCGATTCGCAGTCAAATCAGGCAGGGCCAGCGTGTGGATCTCCACCCCCGTTGACCAGGCGCTCTCGCCCCCTGCAAAGAGCGCTTTGACCCGCCAGTGGTAGTCACCCGCCGCCACCGGGCCCGATGGCACATAGGCCGCTTCTTGCAGGGTCTCGTCCACCTTTGGCGAGCTGAAGTCGCTATTGTCGTCCAACTGGAACCGGTAGCCCGTGACGCCTTCCACCGGCGCCCAGCTCACGGCGAATGTGGAGTCACCGAGCGCGGCGCCAGCCGGCGGGTAATACCAGGTGATGACCGGCCAGGCGTTCTCGCCCCCCTTCGTCGCCTGGCTCGCGAGATAGAGAGTCCAATCACCAACGGTGTTGCTCTGGCTGTTGGGCACCCGCCCGAGCGTCTCGTCCGGCAGCCGTTCTCCGGTATCTTCTCCCAGACCTCGGGCCAGGCTCTTGAAGGCGCCGCGCCTCCACAACCCAGCCTGCCAGGCAGTGTCATCGTCGCCCGGCGGCGCACCATAGGCGACGAAGGAGACAATACCCGAAGCGGCCAGCGCGGCCGCGGGCACAGAGGTGGCCAAGTTCCAGGCAGCCGCCTGGGCCGATCCCGTGCTTCCAGAGAGCACCAGGGGCAGATAAAGCAAACGTCTCGTGTTGTATAGCGCGACCTGGTCAGCGTCGTCTTCGAAGACGTCAACCACTCCCGGCCCCGTGTGCAGCGTAGCCACATTGTCGGCAAAGTCAAGGTCGTTGCCGGCCGCGCCGAGCCCATCGAAAAGCACGACGACGAACGCGCCAGGGGGCACGTCCGGCAGCGCAGCAGGCAGACGATATTCGTTCCCATCTTCGTCAGTGATGCGATAGCCGAAGGGATTGGCGGGGGCAGCCCCGTCATTCTTCAGCTCGACCCACTCATCACCGCCTGGGGCCGGTGCGAACATCACCTCGTTGATCGTAAGGGCGCCAGGTTCATCTCCCTGCGGAGCGAGCCCGGCGCGATCCGCAGCCAGGCCGGCAGGCGGTGAGCCTGCGGCCGGCAGAATAGTGAGGACGAAGAGAGCCGCAAGGACGACCGGCAGCAGCCGGCGGACACGGGACGCGGATTTCATCTTGGACCTCCTTGTCCATGAACGGCATGGGTCCTGATAGATTCCTCTAGCCTTCATAAGCTGAATCTCTGAAGCCAGCATAGCAGAAGGAGCGTTTGCAAAGCGTTTGGTGGGGCGTTTGGGGGCGAGGATGAGGGGAAATCTGATTACAGGTAGCCCATCTCTTGGGCTGATTCGATGGCTTGGCCCAGATGGAAACGCGCCTCGTCAGGCCGATCGTTTGCTCTCGCCTGGGCCGCCGCTTCCAGGGCGGTGTTGAGCGGATCCGGCAGGCGCTGCTGCTTCGGTTCGAGCAGGTCCCCGACATGCGCCCACGCTTCCTCCTCCCGGCCTTGCGCCAGCGCCACAGCGGTGAGGGGCCAGAGGGCCTGCCATTGAAAGGGGTAGACGAGCGGCGATTGCCGCCATTGCGCAAGAGCCTCTTGACCCAGTTGCTCCGCCACGGGCAGGTTCCGCTCGCGCCAGGCGAGCCAGGCCTGGTTGGCCCTGGCCGTGGCGACATAATCCGGCATGTGTGCTGCCACGGCTGACTTCTGGCCGGCCAGGGCGTAGCTCAAGACCCCATCCATACGGCTGCAGAACCGGCACAAGACGGTCAGGTAGGTCAGGGCAAGTGTCCGCTGCGAAAAGCTCCCGGAGGATTCCGCTAACTCCAGGGCGGCCTTCAGATGTTCCTCGGCCTCCTCCAGCTCGCGCCGCCACAGGAGGAGGAATCCGAGTTCAAATCGCATATAGATTTTGGTTTTCAGATCGCCCCATTCCCGGCTTAGGGCGAACGCTTCGCGCGAATCGGCCAACATCTTGTCCGAAACCACATAGCGGTCCTTTCTCAGGTGCATCAGGCAGGAGGCCCACAGGAAGCGCAGGCGGCTGCCAGCGCCTCCTCGCTCCTGCACGACCGGCTCCACCTGATACACGAGAGCTTCCATTTCGGGCCACTGAGCCGCCCAGTAGTGCGCCCAGACCCGATCCACCTGCACCTCAAGCCATTCATCCCACCAGCGGTCAACATCCTCGTCGGGCTGCGTCCCGAGCGCCGTCTCGGCCCGCTGACATGCGTCCAGGGCCTCCGCATAAAGCCTCTGCTCCCGAAGTGCCACCCCCGTCTTGCGGTGGAGGCACGCCTGTCCGATCTGATCTGCCTGGGGAAGCATGGCCAGCGCGTTCCGGTAGGCTTGCAGGGCTTCCTCATGGCGTGCCATCAACTCGAGCACGTCACCCAGATCCTCCCAGAGGCGCGCTGCATGCTCGATACTGCGTTCATACCCGATTGCGCCTGGCCCACCGCCCTCTACCAACGCCAGGCCACGCCGCAGCAAGGCCACGGCTTCCTCGTTGGCGAAAACGCGACGCGCGACCTCGGCCGCGGCCAGGTAGTGGGGAACGGCCTGTCCCGGCAGGCCGGCGCGCTCATAGTGGGCCGCCACCTGGTAGCTGACGGAGCCCGGCTCCGCGGCGTGAAGCACCTCCAGCGCCTGGGCGACGTGACGATGCAGGAGCCGCCGCCGCGCCGCGCTCGTGCCGCGATAGGCCACCTCCTGCAGCTTGCCATGGGAAAAGTCGTAGCCGCTGGCGCCCCGCTCCCGCACGATGCGCCGGCGCCACAACTCGTCGAGCGCGCGAACCAGGGCCTCCTCGTCGCGCGTGCCGGCCCTGGCCAGCAGTTCGAAGCTGAACTCCCGGCCGATCGTCGCCGCCAGCTCGGCCAGCGCTCGGGCGGGAGGCGAAAGCTGCGCCAGGCGCGCCTCAAGCACGGACCGCACCCTGGGCGGCAGGCCTGCGTCGCCCGGCGCAGGAGCGGGCGGAAGCCTGGCCGGTTCCGGAGTCAGGCCCTGGTCATGAAGCGGCAGCCCGGCCCGCACGGTTTCGACCACGAACAGCGGGTTGCCCTCCGTCTCCCGGTAGAGGAACTGAGCGGTCGCCTCGTCGATCTCCTGGCCCGCGATCCCTGCCGCCAGGGCCCGGGTGGCAGCCTCGTCCAGCGGTCCCAGCTCCACTTCGGTGACCTGGCCTGTCAGGCGCAACGCCTGGAGCAGGGATACCAACGGATGGCCGTCCCCCACCTCCTCGGTCCGATAGGCGCCGGCGATCAGCCGCCGTGCAGTGCGATCGAAGCGGACGAGGAAATGCAGCCATTCCAGGGTATCGGGGTCGCACCACTGGAGGTCGTCCAGCGTCAGCAGGAGCGGCCGGCCGGCGCCAGGGATGGCGCGCGCCAGCGCTTCGAAGAGCCGCTCCCGTTGCCAGGCTTCGGTCAGCGCAGCCGGCCGGGGCAGGTCCGGCCGTCCGGCCAACACCTCCGGCAGCAGCCGGGCCACTTCTGCCAGCCAGGCATCATCCAGGGGCGCCAGCGGGTGGGCGCGCAGCCAGGCGGTGACCGGGGCGTAGGCCAATTGGCCCTCAGCCGCATAGCAGCGGGCGTTGGCGGTGGCGATCCCCTGGCGCGCGGCCCACTGAAGCAGCTCCTCGGTGAGCCGGGTCTTGCCGATCCCGGCCTCGCCGCGCAGCATGACCACATGGGGGCCCCCGCCCGCGGCCACGGCGCGCCAGACCTGCAGCATCTGCGCCCACTCTCTCTCCCGTCCGATCAGGGGAGAATAGGCCGTTGTCGCCGGCACCGCCGTTGCTGGACGCGACTCTGCGCCCAGCAACTGCTCGTAGACCTCCCGGGTAGCGGCGCTGGGTTCCACGTCCAGCTCACGCTGCAGGACCGTGGCACAGGTATGATAGACCCGCAAGGCCGCAGCCCGGTCGCCATCCAGGGCATGGAGGTGAATGAGGCGGCGATACGCGGCTTCGTGCAGCGGATCGTGCCGCAGCAGGCGCTGGGCGTTGGCGATCGCCGCGCCATAGTCGCGCTGCTCCTCCAGCATACCGACCAGCCGTTCCAGGGCGCCGAGATACGCCTGGCGCAGCCCTTCACGGCGCGGGATGATCCAGTCGTCGTAGCAGCTTGGCAGCAAGTCCCCCGTGTACAGGGCGACTGCCCGCTCCAACGCCTCTCGAACGGCAGTGGGATCACCGGTCCGTTGAACCTGCTCTGCATCAGCCAGCGCCGCCTCAAAGTCGGCGACATCCAGGGCAAACGGGACATCAGACCGCCATTGCAAGGCCTGCACGCTTGCATCGAGACGGGAGTCCGCATCGGGCAGGGCATGCCGCAGGTGGTGCAACAGGTAACGCAGGTTAGTGCGAGCCTGAGCTTCGGTGGTATCGGGCCAGAAGAGGTAGGCGAGGTGCGCACGGGACTGGGGGGCATTCCTGTGTAGCAGCAGATAGGCCAACAGAGATCGCAGCCGCGGCGTATCGACGTCCTTGACGGGCGCTTCGTCGTGCCTGATGCAAAAATCGCCCAACAGCGAAATGCTCAGCATGGGTGGCCGGTCCCGGTTCTGCCAGTGTCAACGACGCTGCTGGTGGCTATCCTAGCACACCCTGCAACCAGGGTAAAGTTTGTTTGGTCGGTCAGATGCGTTCAGACGACCAGCGGCTGAGCGGGAACGGCGCGCAGTTCACCGACGGGTTTGTCCTCTCGGACCTGAGAGACGCTGCGGGGCATCCCTGCCAGCAGGTAGGCAGGCCGATGTGCGTGCGCCTCCCCCCCGGCGCCCATCGGCCCCGACAACCCAGGTGGCTCACGGCCTCGCTGCCCGCCACTTCCCCCGCCGCCTGGGGCAGGGGATAAGTTCGCATCCCCTTGGGGGCACTATCTTGCCACTTCACTATTAGTTGCCTTCTTTATTGGTATTCTGATTACCAATAGCTCTTCAGACTTCCTCCGCCTTTTTTGCCTCAACTCGCCTCATCGGATACCCGATGCTTTCGGTATTAGATTTCGGAGTGTTTGTTATATTATTGATCCATGTCCATGCCAATCTTGGCCACCAAACTTTATGTTCCCTTGCCTCGGCCCAAGGTCGTCCCCCGCCCCCGCCTGATCGAGCGGCTGAGCGAAGGGCTCTCTGCGGGCCACAAGCTGATCCTCATCTCTGCCCCCGCCGGTTTTGGTAAGACTACGCTGGTCAGCGACTGGGTCGCCGGTGGCGCGCGACCGGTCGCTTGGCTGTCGCTGGACGCCGGGGATAACGACCCCACGCGCTTTCTGGCTTACCTCGCGGCAGCCTTGCAAACCCTCTTTGCCGGCATCGGCGCTGGGGTGATGGCGGCGCTCGAATCCCCCCAGCCTCCGGACACGGCTGCGCTCCTGACCGTACTCCTGAACGAGATCGCAGCCGTGCGCCAGGAATTCATCCTCGTTCTTGACGACTACCACTTGGTTGACGCCCAACCGGTTGACGCTGCTCTCGCCTTTCTAATCGAACATCAGCCGCCGCAGATGCGCCTGGTGATCGCCACACGCGAGGATCCTACCCTACCGCTGGCCCGCCTGCGCGCCCGCGGCCAACTGACCGAACTGCGCGCCGCCGATCTGCGCTTCACGCCCGCCGAAGCCGCCGAGTTCGTCAATCGGGCGATGGGTCTGAACCTCTCAGCCGCGGACATCGCCGCGCTGGAAACCCGCACCGAAGGGTGGATCGCCGGCCTGCAACTGGCCGCCCTCTCCCTGCAGGGACTCCCCGACGCCGCCGACTTCATCCGTTCGTTCACCGGCAGCCACCATTTCGTGCTGGATTACCTGGTCGAAGAGGTCCTGAGCCGGCAGCCCGCCAGCATCCAGACGTTTCTGCTACGCACCGCGATCCTGGACCGCTTGTGCGGCCCGTTGTGCGATGCGGTGATGGGAATCACCGCATCAGCGAATCAGCAAATCACGCCAGCTGTCGTTCGCCCATTCGCTGATTCGCAGTCCCTCCTCGCACGCCTCGACCACGCCAACCTCTTCATCGTCCCTCTGGACAACGAGCGGCGCTGGTATCGCTATCACCACCTCTTCGGGGACTTGCTGCAGCAGCGGCTGGGCCAGAGCCTCACCGCCGCGGAGATCGCCGAGCTGCACATCCGCGCCAGCCAGTGGTATGAAGACAACGGCCTGGAGGTTGAGGCATTTCATCATGCCACCGCCGCCAACGACGTTGCGCGCGCCGAGCGCCTGATGGAGGGCAAAGGGATCCCCCTGCACTTTCGCGGCGCCGTGAATGCCATCCTGGCGTGGCTGGCATCGCTGCCTGAGTCGGTGCTGGATGCCAGACCTCTGCTGAGGGTGAGGTCGGCCACGATGGCGTTGACGGCCGCCCAGACAACTGGCGTGGAAGAGAAACTCCGGGTGGCTGAGGCGGCTCTGGCTGCCGCCACGCCAGATGCCGAACTTGATCCGCAGGCCCGCGACCTGATCGGGCAGATTGCCTGCGCCCGCGCCACCCTGGCGGTCACCCGTTACCAGCCGGAAGCGATGGCCACCCAGGCGCGCCGTGCCCTGGAGTATCTGCGTCCGGAGAATCTGCGTTTCCGCTTCACGGCCAACTGGGCGCTCTCGGTTGCCTATTTCTTTCAGGGCGACCGCGCTGCGGCCGGCCGGGTCATCGCGGAAGCCCTGGCAGTCAGCCAGAAATCGGCGAGCCTGTTCTCCGCGATACTGGCGCTCAGCCACATGGGGCGGCTGCAGGAACTGGAAGGCCAGCTCTATCGGGCGGTTGAGACCAATCGGCGTGTCCTGCAGCTGGCGGGCGATCAGCCTGGACCGAGCGCCAACGACGCGTGTTTGGGTCTGGCCCGCATCTGCTACGAATGGAACGACCTGGACGCTGCCCAGCAGTATGCACAACAGAGCCTGCAACTGGCGCGGCTGTATGACCGCGTGCTTGACCGTTTCATCATCAGCGAGGTGTTCCTGGCCCGCCTGCAACTGGCCCGCGGCGACGTGGCCGGCGCGGCTGCCACGCTGGCGGAAGCCGAACAGTCCGTGCGCCAGCATAACTTCGTGCAGCGCGTGCCCGAGATTGCAGCCGCGCAAGTGCTGACGCTGCTGCGCCAGGGCGATGTGGCGGCCGCCGCGCAGCTCGCACAGACTCACGATCTTCCCGTCAGCCAGGCGCGGGTCTTCCTGGCCCGAGGAGATGCAGCCAAGGCGCTGGCCCTACTTGCACCCTTGCGCCAGCAGATGGCAGCCAGGGGTTGGCAGGATGAACGGCTGCGCGTGATGGTGCTGGAGGCGCTGGCGCTGTACGCGCAGCGCGCAAAGGACCAGGCGCTGCAACTGCTGGCCGAGGCGCTGGCGCTGGCCGAAGAGAGCGGCTTCATTCGGCTCTTCGTGGACGAGGGCGAGCCAATGCGCCTGGCGATCTCCGATTTTCGATTGTCCATTGACAAGCAACCGCGCGGCCAGGATCGCAACCTGCTCCCTTACGTGGATAGACTCCTGGCTGCTTTTCAGAACGTGACGGAAGACGAAGAACCGCTCTGCACGACGAAGCTTTCGTCCTCCGTCGTTCGTCCTTCGTCGTTGGTCGAACCGCTGAGCCAACGCGAGCTGGAAATCCTGAAGCTGATTGCCCAGGGACTCTCGAACCGCGAGATCGGCGAGCGGCTTTTCCTCGCCCTGGACACGGTCAAAGGGCACAACCGCCGCATCTTCGATAAGATACAGGTTCAAAGCCGCACCGAAGCCATCGCCCGCGCCCGCGAGCTGGGGCTGCTGTAACGGCGCGCTCTCGAAGTAGTGAAGGCGCTCATGTCACGCCTCGTCTACCGAATGGACAGCATTTCAGCTCGTTGATCAGCGCAACCGGATCCGCGATCGCGCCCAGCGAGTAGCTCTGGCCCGCGTGTTGCACCTGGATCGTGCGCGCGGTACGCAGCGCCAGCCGGTGTACAGCAGCACGACCACGAAGATGAGGACGTGGCCGGTCTCGGCCTTCCGCATCTCGCCTTCGAGTTTCAACAGCCCAGCGCGGGTTCTCGCCTTCGGAAAGCGCAGCGTGGGGCTGAAGATCGCCAGCGGCCCGCGCGACGGATAGCCCAACACCTGGCGCAGGTCGTCCGGCCGCCGCGCGATGTCCACGCCATTCCAGGCGACCTTGCCCTCCGAGGCTCGCGGCGAGGATGCGTATCAGGGTGGACTTGCCCGCGCCGTTCGGGCCGGGCAGCCCAAACACCCCAGGGGCGAGCTCCAGGCTGAAATCGCGCAACCCCCAGAAGTCGCGGCGATACTACTTGCCGACGTGGTCTATCGTGAGTTGCATGGTGGCTCCCACTGTGAATCACCCGCGTCCCTGCCACCCGATCGCCGAAGCGCGCCCGTTCAGGAGACCGCACGATCAAGATCACGCCGAGGATGTTGAGCATCGGCAGGCTGTCCACCGCCCGCAGGAGGTTCCGCACGAAGCCCTTCCGCAGGCCAGGCCGTCCGCCTTCCGTCCGCACCACGCGGTTGATACGCCACGTCTTATGGGATGGCTGTGATCGGGTTGTTCATCGGATTCCTCCTCGCGCCACACCATTGTCTCATCTTCTGCCAACAGTCTGGCAGTAAACCGAAGGGATGTCATGCCTCGAAAGGCGTATCCGAGTTTTATTCGCGACATATACAGAGAGCCAGCCTGCGCAACGGCTCTGCGGGTTGGCCTTGCGGATCGTGGGGTTACTACAACAAATTCAGCACCCGCGCTCGCGCCACGCACTGCGTCCGGCTCTCGACGCCCAGCTTGCCGAAAATATTGTTGAGGTGCTTCTTGACCGTGCCGAGCGCCAGGATCAACGCGTCGGCGATCTCCTGGTTGGACTTGCCCGCGGCCAAGAGGCGGAGGACTTCAAGTTCGCGGTCGCTGAGCGGTTCGACCAGGTATTGGGTATTGGGTACGGGGTATTGGGGTGTTGAGGTTGTGGCGGGTTCTCCGAAGGCGGCGAGGAGTTTGGCGACGTAGGCCTTCATGCGGATGGCGTCTGCGCCAACGTGCGTTCCATCGCTGGTCCGCAATCCCCACTCCCTGATCCCTGTTCTCAGTGCCTCCCCTTCATCCACAAAAACGCGTACATAGCCTTCCGGTTGGGCCAGGGTTAGTGCACGGCCTAACGCGGCCACTGCGTTCGTCCAATTGTCCCCCGCCTGGTGCGCCATCGCCTGCAAGGCGAGCAACTCGATCACGTTCCCCAGGCGTCCGCCGGCCTCGGCGAGGCCGATCAACCGGTCGAGCAGCCGGATGGCCTCAGCCGCTCGCCGCTGGGCAATGAGCACGCGCGCCAAAGCCACGTATTCGTGCTCCCGCACATAGGGCAGGTCGGCATCGTCCGCGGCCAGCCCGCTGCTCTCAGCCCAGCGGGCAGCAGGGGCCGGCTCACCCCTGGCGAGCCAGATTTGCACGCGTGCCGCATGCGCCTGCCGCACGAGCCTGGGGGCATAACCCAGGCGGTCGGCCAGCGCATCCAATTCATCCAATGTCCGGTGCGCGGCCGCGATATCGCCGCGCACCAGCCACAGCCTGGCCCAGGCGATGTAACCCAGCGTCACCACGTGCGGGTAGGCTGTGATGGCGCTGCGTACCAGGGCCATGCCCTGGGCCAGGGATGCCTCGGCTGCGTCCAACTCGTTCCGCTCGCGCAACACGTAGCCCAGGCCGACATAGTAGGAGAGGCTGTTGAAGACGTTGGGCAGCACACCGGCCGCGGGCATGGCGTCCGCGAGACGCTCAAAGGCGGCCATTGCCTGGCGGAGCCTGCCCTGCAACACGTAGAGCCACGCCAGGTTTGCCAGGCTGCTCACGATCCCAACCGGACTGCCCGAAACAAGCGCATTTTCGGCGGCCGCAGCGACCTGTGTCTCGGCCGGCGTCGTCACGTCACCGGTGAGTTGGTAGGCGCGCGCCGCCAACGCCGCGGCGCTGGCGCGCACGACAGTCTCGGTTGGCGGCAAAAGCGCCAGACCCTCGCGCGCCAGGGCCACGCTGGCCGCGATGTCGCCAGCGTAGAGGCTGGTCGTCGCCAGCACCACGTTTGCCCAGCCGCGCACGGCGTAGGCAGTGACGCTGCCGTCATCCGGTACCGCAGCCTGGGCCTGCTGGGCGCGCGACTGTGCGGCCGCCAGCTGATTCGCGAAGGTCAACGCGGTGGCATGGATCAGCATGAGCCGAGGCTGCGCCTGGAGCAGGGCCTCGGGCAGTGCCTCGATCCAGCGTAGCACCAACTGCACCGAGCCGCGGGCCGCCAGCGCCGCGCCGATGGGATCAAGTAACCGCCCGGCGCGCTCGAAGTCGCGCGCTGCCAACGCGTATTCAATGGCTTCGAGGGTGAAGCCGTTGTGCTCGTGCCACTCGCTGGCACGCCGGCGCAGCTCGACCGGCAGATCGGGGTGGGCTTCCTGCAGCCGCTGTCGCAACACGTCGCCGAAGAGATGGTGGTACCGATACCAACGTCGCTCGTCATCCAGAGGGATGAGGAACAGATTAGCGCGGTCGAGGTCCTCCAAGACCGCCGACGAAGGACGAAGGACGGATGACAAAACAGGAGCATCTCCGGCCATCTGTGCTTCGGCGTTCGTCCTTCGTTGTTCGTCCGTCACCGCGTCGCACAGCTCCCCACATAGTCGTTTCAGGATGGAGGTGCGCAGCAAGAAGTCGCGCACCGGCTCGGGCTGGCGGTTCAGCACCTCTTCGGCCAGATAGTCCACGATGTAGCGATGGCTGCCAGCAAACGCCGTGATGAAATCGTGCAGGTCGCTCCGCCTTTGCGCGGACAGCGCGGCCAGTTGCAGACCCGCGATCCAGCCCTCGGTGCGCTGCTCCAGCGCGGCGACCTGCTCCGGCGCCAGCGCCAGCCCCAACATGCGGTCGAGGAATGCAGTCGCCTCCTCGACCGTGAAACGCAGATCGGCCGCGCGGATTTCGGTGAGTTGGTCGCGGGCGCGCAGGCGGGCGAGCGGCAGCGGCGGGTCGGCGCGGGTGAGCAGCACCAGGCGCATCTGCGGCGGTAGATGATCCAACAGAAACGTGAGCGCGTCATGGATCGGCCGCGCGGCGATCACATGATAATCGTCCAGCACCAGCGCAAACGGGCCCTCGATCCCGCTCAGCTCGTTGACCAGGTTCGTCAGGATCGCCTGGGGCGGGGGCGGCTGAGGTATTCCCACCAGGCCCAGCGTGACCTCACCGAAACCTGGCTTCAAAGCAGCCAGCGCCGCGATGACGTAGGTCAGAAAGCGCGCCGTGTCGTTGTCGCCCTCATCGAGGGAGAGCCAGGCCAGCGGGAAATCACGGCCCGCTGCGGACGCGCGCCATTCGCTGATGAGGGTCGTCTTGCCGTAGCCGGCGGGCGCGGAGATGAGCGTGAGGGGGCGGGTCAGCCCTTCGCCCAGGCGTGCGGTGAGCCGCGGGCGCGAGACGAGGTTGCGCCGAGCGGGCGGGAGGTAGAGCTTGGTAGTGAGCAGGGGCATCGAGCTGGGCACAGGTCGCCTCCCCAGGGTGGACTCGTCGCCATTGTACCCCAGGAACGACCTGTGTCCAAACAGCTCATGCGCTCACGCCTCACGGCCACATCGCGTCACCGCTTCCAGCGTCAGGTTAAGATCGCGCACCCTGGCGAGCAGGCCGTGGAGCGCGGACTGATCGGCTACGGGGCCGTGCAGGATAGTATCGCCGTCTTCCGTGTGCGTCACGGCCAGGCCGGCGAACCACGCCGACCAGCGCGCATCCAGATGGCCCTTGATGCGGATCGTGTAGCACTCAGGCGCACTCATAGACGTACTCCATGACCGCGAAGATCGCACAGCAAGCGCCTCCTTGTATCCGGTGTTTTTTCTGACGACCTTACTGTAGCCGTAAACCAGGGGCGCTGTCAGGCCTCGAAAGATGTATTGGAAGTTTATTTGCGCGGCACGCGGCCGATCCGGTGCGCGGTCACGGTCATGACAACCGCGAAGACGATCATCCCGGCCAGACTCAGCCAACCCAGCCAATCGCCCAGCCTGGCGTAGGGCGTGTCGCCGGTTCCGAGCGGCACGTCGGCCACCAGCATGCGAGCCTCCCCCTGTGGCGTGATCGCCAGCTCCAGGATGCGGCCATGCGCACCCACGATGGCGAAGTTGAACGCTACGTCGGCCATCACCACCGCGGCCCGGTTCTCGATGGCGCGGCAGACGATTTGGGAGGTGGTGACGTGGGCGATGGTGCGGATCGAAGCCCAGTGCCATCTCCGGCCAAACCATGATCCGAGCGCCCTGTCTCGCGGCCTCCCGCGTCTGGGGCGCAAGGGCCGCCAGGCGGGCGTCGGCGGACGTCACCTGGTCGCGATGCGCCGCGCGCGGCAGGTTCGGCTGGATCGCCGCGACGCGCACCGCCGGGCCGGCCGGCGCACGAGCAGCGAGCGCCAGGCTCAGGCCGGTCCAAGCGGCCAGCAGGAGGCTGAGAATGGCGAGTCACCTCCCCCTTCCCTGCGAGAGAAGGGGGAGGTGAGGGGGACAGGTCTGGCGTCACGGTCGAAGCGGTTGAAAACTACTAGCGCCAGCACATAGTTGGCGAGCATGATCAGCAGATCGAGGCCATAAATGCCGGTGATCGAGATCGGCTGGAGAGCCGCGGCGGCAGCACGCGGTACCGGGCCGTCAGCATCGGGATGAACGCGACCCAGATCAGCAGGCCCAGGTTGTGAGGCGGGAAGGCCAGGATGAGCAGGGCCGCGCTCAGCGCGGCCAGCGCGAGGCCGCCAATGATGCGTACTGTGAGCGCCTGCTTCATCATAAGCCCTTCAGAAAGAAGAAGACCAACGCCTGCGGCAGGCCGTGCAGGACGGCCGGGGCGATGATGCTGCCCGTCCGCTCGCGCACATAACCGAAGACCAGCCCGCCGAAGAACGTCCATAGCCCCCACCACCACTGCGGGTTGAACGTCCCCGCGATCGGATCCAGCCCGTTGGTGACGTGCGACAGCCCGAACAGCAGCGACGCGATGACGATGCCCCAGCCGAAGCGTGCGCCGCCGAACGCGAACGGCTTGCCGAAAGCCTGATCCAGCCGGGTCTGGATGAAGCCCCGATTCAGCAGCTCCTCACCCAGGCCGACAAAGAAGAGGTAGTAGACGAAGCTGCCCGCGCCGGCTGCCAGGCCGGGATAGAGGCCCGCGCGCCAGGCATAGGCGGCGAAGAGCACGCTGGCCAGGCCGATCGTGATCAGGCCGCTCTTGGGATCCGGCTTTCGGTTCAGCAGATGGGCCACCCAGAACAGCACGCCGACCTGGATCGCCGACTCGATCAGCGCGCCGTGCCAGCGCGTGTAGGCCAGGAAGCCAAGCGACGCGCCCGCCAACGCAAACGGCAGGAAGGCGCTCATGGCCGCGGTCACGTCGGCCTTCAGGTTGCAGGCGGTGATGCCGAAATCGGTCAGGCGCCGTCCCGTGAGCAGCAACCAGGCGATCGGGATGAGCATGAACGCCAGATGGTTGAGGTAAGTGTGGCCCAACGTCTGCCGTTGCCAGCCGACCAGCGGCGCCAGGCCGAACCAGGCAACGGCGAAGATGATGCCCTTGACCAGGAGCACCTCCAGGATGGCGATGATCTTGTTCCCTGTGGTGTTCATTTTGTGATCCTCCCTGCGGGGTTGCGGGTGAGCTGCCAGCCGCCGCACAGCAACACGAGCGCCAGCGCCACGGCCAGGTTGAGCACGACCTGTGCGGTGAGCGCCACGGTGCTCCCGCCCAGTGCGGCCGGTGTGGTGGGCACGACCCAATCGCTGAAGTTGCTGCACGCATGAAACAGGATCGCGATCAGCAGGCTGCCGCGCGTGTTGTTGTAGATCCACGTCATCAGGATCGTCATCGCCAGCACGGAGAGCAAGTGCCACGGGATGACGGGCCGGATGCCGGGCAGGTTGAGCGGGTTGTAGTGCCACGGCGCCCAGAGCACGGCCAGGATCAGGCTGGCGATCAGCGCGCTGAAACGGGTTTGCAGCCGCGGCAGGGCGAACCCGCGCCAGCCGATCTCCTCGGCCACGCCGGTCAGGATCAGGGTGCTGAGGAAGATCGGCAGCGCCAGCAGCAGCGGGCTGGCCGCGGGCAGGCCGAGCGACTGCGAGTCGAAGAAGACCGGCGCGGGGCCGCCGAAGGGCCGCTCCAGGTTCACCGCGGCCAGTCGCAGCGTCAGCGGGTAAAGCGCGATGAAAAAGTACCATCCGACCCCGACGCGCCACCGACCCAGCGGCCGCAGCAGCCCCCGCACCCCGCCCCGGCCTGCCAGCGCCGCGGCAACGCCGATCCCCGCCAGCGCCGGTCCGAAGTGATAAAGCAGGCCGCCGACCAGCGCCACGACCGGCGGCACGGCAAAGGGCAGCGCACCACGCGCGGCAAAGAGCGACAGGCCCCAACTGATGGCGTAGGCCAGGATGAAGAACGCGGCCAGCGGGTAGCGGCGGATCGGGTTGGGTTTGGCTGCGAACATCGCTTTGCTCCTCCACACGAACCGGCGGGAACCGTGTTACTGTGATGCATCCAGACACGGCACCGAGCGAAGGCTATTCCTCGACAGCGCAGACGAAGTGGCGAGTGTGATTGTACAGACGCCTCTCCCACAGCGCCTTGAACGCCTGGGCCAGCAGTTTCGGCACGCCCAGGTCGAGGGGCGCCAGGACGCGGCGGACGAACGCACGGTTGCTCGCCGCGCTGTACGGCTCGAACGCGCCTGCGACCTCGCCCGCCAGATCGCGTTGAATGTCCAATATCATGGCCGGCGCGGGACAGGCCAGGTCGAAGGCTGCAAAATCCAGCTGACGCACCTGGCGCGCCTGCGCCGTGCGGAAATACATCCGGCCCTGGGTGAGATCGTAGACCACTTGCCATTGGTTGTTGCCCAAGTCGAGCGCATCCAGGATGTTGAAGGCGTAGGCGACCGGCTCCGGCGTCTTGGCGGCCGGATAGGCCGCGAGCAGCGCCGCGGCCCAGGCGAAGCGGCGATCGGCCTGCGGGTCCTTGTTCGCCATATCCAACGGCGTCTGTCCGCCGAAGCCCTCGAACTGCGCCAGCTTCACCAGCTCGGCCTCGTAGGGCGCGTTGCACAGCGCCTTGATCGGCATGGCCGCGCCGCGGTGGATCACAACCTGGCCTTCCAGGAACTCGATTGCCGCGGTCTCCCCCTGCCGGTCTGCGACGAAGAAATGCCAGGTGGTCGGCCCGCCGACTGCGACGGTCTTCAGGCTGGCGATGACCTCATCCACGCTGGCGAAGTTGTCTAGCAAGTACTGCATCCACAGCCGCGGCTCGATCCGAGGTCGCATGCCCTGGGGCGGCCGGGCCGTGGCACGCAACGTCATCTCGCCCACATATAGCCCGGCCTCGTTCATGCCGCCGTCAATGAAGTCGCGGCCCTGCGTATTGTAGGTGAGCGAACCATACTTCGCGATCCAGCGGACGCGCGGCGCGCGGCGGCTCTTGCCGAACAGGGTGAAGAGGTCGTCCTCCCAACTCAGGCTCTCCTTGCGCACACCTCGCGGGTTGACTACCACCGTGCCCGGCACGTTGTAGTAATCATCCAGGTTGTGGCCCACATAGAACGCATCGCCGGCCTGCAGCAGGAACGTGCTGCAGGAGTGAGGCCGCGTCACGTCCGCCGTTGCGGCCCGGCCCGGTGCAGCCAACACCAAGACAAGACCCAATAGCATGCCCAAAGAAGTTGACCGGTGCATGGTGAACATCCTTATGCTTTCAGCCCGCCGCAGACAGCGCAAACAACGCGAACACCGTCGCGTCCATCGGAACCTGGATCAGCCAGGCCCAGGCGAAGCCGCGCGTCTCGATCATGCTCTTGCCCAGCGCCCAACCCAGGAAGCCGGGCAGCAGCACGCCCAGCACGCCGGGCGGGAAGCTGTAGAAGTGGCCCATGGCGAACAGGGCTGCGGCCAGCAGCAGCGCCTGCCCCTTGCCGACGACCGGCGCCAGCAGCGCCAGCGGCCCGGCGCGGAACACGAAGTTCTCGGCAAAAGCGTTCATGGCCGCGAAGAGCAGCGCGGCGGGCAGCAGCGGCAGCGTCCGACCCACGTTCGCCAGTGCGCCCCGGCTGTTGATTACCGCGATGATCAGCGTCACGACTGCAAACGTGATGACGAAGTTGCGGCCGGTCTTCGTCCACCGATCGCCGGCTTTGATGTCAAGCCAGCGCACCGGCTCGGCTGCCGCGTCCATCTGGCCTACAGTCAGGAAGTAATCGCGGCGCCGCAGCCCCAGGACGAGCAGCACCAGCCAGACCGCCAGCACCGGCAGCAGCCGCACGATCTGCTCGCCCAGGCCGCGCCAGGCCCACGACGCGTCGGCCGCGCCGAACCAGCGCTGCCACAGCGTGCTGCTCAACGCCAGCGGCTGGCCGAAACCGGCCGCCAGCACGATCGCCAGCAGCAGGCCGAAGTAGCCCGCCAGCGGTCGGAACGGCCGCCAGAGCAGCGCCAGCGCCAGCACGAGCAGCAGCGTCCCCGAACTCAGCCGGAGCGCCAGGCTGCCATCCCCGCGGAGCAGCTCCCGCTGCACGATGATCGGCAGCCCGCTCGCCAGCAGCGTCGCGAGCCAGGCCGCGGCGAGCAGGGGCCTGGCCGGGTTCGTGGCTGAAGCAGGCACTGAGGAATTCTTGACGGACAGATTGTGGTTCATCGTCTATTCCTCCCATGTTGGCTATCGGACTTTCTCGATGACATCCTTCACTGCAGTGATTACCGCTTCCGGCGCGTCCAGGTGCATCAGGTGACCGCTCTCGGCGACGACGCGCTGCTCCGCGCGTGACGAGTGCGCGGCCAGCCGGCCCTGGGCCGCGATCACCGCATCGGGCACGGCTACGCGGCGGTCGTCGAAGGGGGTGGCGCCGGGCGCCATCTGCTGACCGGCGGTAAGCACAATCAGCGGCCGGTCGCCCAACGGCGCGAACCCGGCCAACGTGTCGCCGGTCTGGCGCAAAGTAGCGGGCAGCGCGGTCATTTCGGCAATGGCGGTCGTCTGCTGTTGGGGGTCGAGCAGCAGGTTGAGGTAGGTCTCCTGCAGATCAGCGGGGAGCTTGCGCGCGGTCTCCGGCATGGCGCCTTCACCGCTCCACGGCCCGATCAAGCGCAGCAGGCCGGAACCGGTCAACAGGCGCATGACCTGGTAGAAGCCGACCGAGGCGCGTATTTGCGCTTCCAACTCTGGCGAGACAGTGTTCTCGGACGCGGTGTCAACCAGCACCAGGCCGGCCGTTTCATCGGGATAGGCCGCGGCAAAGAGTCGGACGTGCAGCCCGCCGAGCGAGTGGCCGACCAGCACGTAAGGGCCGCGTTCCCCGGCCGCAGCCAGCAACGCATGTAGCTCGGCGATGGCCGTTGCGCCGTCACGCGGCGCTGGCCCCGGCTCGCTCCAGCCGTAGCCGGCACGATCGTAGGTGCAAACGCGCGTGCGCGTGCCCAGCGCGGCCTGGATTGGCGTCCATTCGAGCGAGAAGGAGGCGTTGCCCGCGTCGATAACGACCGTCGGTGCGCCGCTGCCGACACAACGCAAGTGCATCCGGTGGCCGTTCACCCCGATCAGAACGCCTGGGGTCGGCGTGGTCGCGCGAAAGCGAGTCAGGGCGATGTGTTGGTTGATGGTCGAAACAGCCAGCAGGAGGACGATCAGGCCGATCAGCCCTGCTGCCATGCGGCCGAGCCAAGTCAGACAGCCTCCGCCGGTGTGGTTGGTTCCAAACATATGACTCCCCCTTTCGTCCTGTTTTCTGCGCACAGCCTAACAGTAAACCTGGATAGGCGTCATGCCACAAAAGATGTACTCCGGGTTTATCCACAACGCAAAGAAGACAGCCCGCAGAAAGGCGCAATTCTGGCGGCGCCGCGCCTTTGCATGAGGCTTTTCGCTCCATTCCCAAAACAACACCTCCCACCAACACCAAAGTGTCTATACAACAACACCGCGGCGGCGGTATAGTGCTTGCGCATTGAGCAAACGGCTCAGACGATTGTCTGGCACTGCGAATGGAGGTCAAAATGCAGAAAGTCTGTATCGTGGGCGCTTCCGGGAAGCTCGGCCGATACATGGTGCAGCACGCGCTGGATCGGGGCTACGAGGTGGTTGGCGTGTGCCGGGAGCGCAGCGTAGGCAAGCTCGACGCGTTCCGGGGGCGCATCGCGGTCATCCCCGGCTTCACGAACGACCGGGCGGTGATCCAGCAGGCCGTGGCCGGGTGCGACGGCGTGCTCACCGTGCTGGTCCCGTGGGGTGCGAACCACTACGCATCGGGAACCGCCCAGGCGGTGCTCGACTACGCCCGGCCCGGCGCGCGGCTGATCTTCTCCTGCGGCTGGCACATCACGCGCGACGGCCAGGATGTGTACCCGGCGTCCCTGAAGCGCGAGGAGGTGGTCGCCCGCTGGCTGGGCCGGCTGACCCGCATGGTGGATATTGATGACCAGATCGAAGCGTGCCGGCGCATCTTCGCCAGCGACACGCGCTGGACGGTGGTGCGGGGCAGCGACCTGGAAGAAGGCGCGAGCCAGGGCTTACCGGTCTGGAGCCGGCATGTCGGCGACCCCATCCTGGGCAGCAACATGACGCGCCGCGTGGACTATGCCCTCTTCATGGTAGCGGCACTGGAGAACGATGCGCTCGTGCATGAGGCGCCGGCGATCGTCGGCTGCCAGACCCCCTCGGCGCTGGCCGCCAGGGAGGAGGCCAAAGCCGGAAAGGCCAGTTAGCGATGCAAAGTCAACGGCCGGCCGAGCCGGATGCACCGTTGGTCTATCAGATCAAGATCAGGGGCCACCTGGGCGCGGCGTGGGCAGACTGGTTCGAGGGCTTGACCATCACGCTCGAAGAGGGCGGTGATACGCTGCTCACCGGCCCGGTGGTGGATCAGGCCGCGCTGCACGGCTTGCTCAAGAAGGTGCGCGATTTGCGCATGCCGTTGGTCTCGGTCAATCAGGTTCCACCGCTGGAATCTCGAAACCAACCTTATCAGGAGTAAAGCATGAACACCGGTAACAAGCTGATCGAAGTCCAGGACCGCAAGGTCGCGCTGTCCACGCTGTGGGTCTGTGTGCTGTTCTGCATCGCCTTCGCCGACATCATCGGCTTCCTGGAGCCTGGCACGCTTGCAAGCATCATGAACGGCAACACGGGATTCAATCTCACCCCGGCGCTGATCGTGGGCTTCAGCCTGTTTCAGGCGATCCCGATCGCGATGATCATCGCCTCGCGTTGGTTCCGCCGTGACGTGAACCGCTGGCTGAATCTCGCTGCCAGCGTGCTGACCCTGCTCTATGTGCTTGGCGGCGGGAATTGGCAAAGCGCCAGCTATCCTGTCTTTGCCACCCTGGAGGTGGTCGCCATGCTGGGGATCATCTGGCTGGCGTGGAGTTGGCGCTCCGAGGCAGCCCAGTCCTGACTGCAATACCCGCGAACTCGCTGAATTTGGAGAATCCCAAAAAGGAGGAATCACCTGTGAGAAACGCCTTTGTCGTCGTTTTGTTGGTCATGGCGCTCCTGGCGCTATCTGGCTGTGCGGCCGGCCCCAACGCGCTGGTCAACACCCCGGACGAAGCGGGCCGCGTCGCCGGCTTCTGGCAGGGCCTGTGGCACGGGATCATCGCGCCGGTGACATTTGTCATCTCGCTCTTCTCGGACACCGTGCACGTTTTCGAGACGCACAACAACGGGAACTGGTATGTCTTTGGCTTCCTGTTGGGGCTGACGGCGGTTTGGGGCGGCGGGGGCCGCGCGTCGTCGCGGCGACGCTAATCCGGCGTGAGGAAGGAGGGGGAAAAATAACTGGGCCGGATGTGTTTCCGCATCGCTTTCCCGGCGGACGTGAGTTGACCTCAACCGGGTTCACCTATACAATACGGCTGCCTCTGGATAGGTGAACCCGTGATAAATCAGCTTCTGGCGACCAAATTCTACATCCCACCCGTGCGCGCCAACCGCGTCACGCGTCCGCGCTTGCTGCAGCGCTTGGACGAAGGACTGCGCCAGGGCGCGCGGTTGACGCTGATCTCGGCCTCCGCCGGCTTTGGGAAGACCACGTTGGTGAGTGAATGGCTGGCGAGCAATAGGGGCGGGGTGACCCCGCCCCTACCCGCCGCCTGGTTGTCGCTGGACGCCGGGGATAACGACCCCACCGGCTTTCTGGCTTACCTGGTCACGGCCTTGCAGACGGTCGCGCCGGGGATCGGCGCAGGGGTGTTAGCCGGTCTGCAGGCGCCCCAGCCTCAGCCGCCGAACATCGAATGGCTGGTGTCCAGCTTGCTCAATGAGCTGGCCGCCCGTGCGGAGCGGCTCATCCTGGCGCTCGATGACGCCCACGTGATCGAAGCCCCAGCGCTGAGCCAGGCGCTCACCTTCCTCATCGAGCATCTCCCGCCCCACCTGCACGTGGTCATCGCCACGCGCGAGGATCCGCCGTTTCCGCTGGCGCGCTGGCGCGCCCGCGGCCAACTGACCGAGCTGCGCGCGGCCGATCTGCGCTTCACGCCCGCCGAAGCCGCCGAGTTCCTCAACCGGGTGATGGGCCTCCACCTCTCGGCCGAGGACATCGCCGCGCTGGAAGCCCGCACCGAAGGCTGGATCGCCGGTCTGCAACTGGCCGCGCTTTCGATGCAGGGACACCCAGATACCGCCAGCTTCATCGAGTCTTTTACCGGCAGCCATCGCTTTGTGCTCGATTATCTGCTCGAAGAAGTCCTGCAGAAGCAGCCCACGAGCATCCAGGCCTTCCTGCTGCGCACGTCCATCCTCGATCGCTTGTGTGGCCCGCTGTGTGACGCGGTGATAGACGAACGACGAATGACGAACGACGAAGGGCAGATTTCGTCAGTCGTCCTTCATCCTTCGTCGGCAATCTTAGAACACATCGAACGCGCCAATTTGTTCATCGTCCCGCTGGATCACGAGCGGCGCTGGTATCGTTATCACCATCTCTTCGGGGACCTGCTGCGGCAGCGGTTGGGCCAGAGTCTCACCGCCGCGGAAATCGCCGAGCTGCACATCCGCGCCAGCCAGTGGTACGAAGACCATGCCGTGGACTTCGAGGCTTTCCGCCATGCCGCCGCCGCCAACGACATCGAGCGCGCCGAACGGCTGCTCCAGGGAGGCCGGATCCCGCTGCACTCGTTCACTGTAGTGACCGTCGTCCTCGGCTGGCTCGATTCGCTGCCCAAGACCGTCTTGGATGCCCGGCCCTGGTTGTGGGTGAGGTCGGCCACGTCGGCGCTCATGGCCGGCCAAACCACCGGCGTCGAAGAGAAATTACAGGCGGCCGAGGCAGCGTTAGCTGCTGCCCCGCCACACGCCGATCTCGACGACCAGGCCCGCGACCTGATCGGGCAGATGGCCGCCATCAGGGCCACACTGGCGATGATCCGTTACCAACCGGAGGACGCAATCATCCAGGCGCGCCGCGCCCTGGAGTATCTGCGCCCCGACAACTTACCTTTCCGCAGTCGCGCGACCTGGGCGCTGGGATTTGCCTACCGGCTGCAGGGGGATCGCGCTGCGGCCCGGCAGGTCTTTGCCGAAGCGATCCAGCAGGCGTCTGGGAATACCTACTACACCGTCCTGGCGTCCACCAGCCTGGGTCAGGTACAGGAAACGGACAACCAGTTGTACCAGGCGGCGGATACCTACCGACGTTCCCTGAAGCTGCTGAGCGACCAGGGGCCTCCGAATGCCCACGAGGAGTATATCGGCCTGGCGCGTATCGCCTACGAATGGAACGATCTCGCTGCGGCTGAGCAGCACGGCCAACAGAGCCTGCAACTGGCGCGGCAGTATGACCCCACGATTGACCGCTACATTGCCAGCGAAGTGCTTCTGGCCCGCGTCAAACTGGCGCGAGGCAATGTGACCGGCGCGGCCGCGCTGTTGGCGCAAACTGAAGAGGCCGCGCGCCAAAAGAACTTCGCCCAATGGCTGCCGGAGATCGCCGCGGTCCAGGTCAGAACTCTGCTGCGTCAGGGCCAGGTCGCCGCGGCCGCGCACCTGGCCCGGCAATATGACCTCCCGCTCAGCCAGGCGCGCGTGCTCATCGCCCAGGACGATCCGGCCGCGGCGCTGGCCGTGTTGGAACCATTCCGCCAGCAGGCGGAAGCCCGCGGCTGGGCCGATGAGCAGCTCAGGGTCATGGCGCTGCAGGCGCTTGCGCTGCACCTGAAAGGCGACAAAGCGCAGGCGGCGCAGGCGCTGGCCGCTGCCCTGGCGCTGGCCGAGCCGGGCGGCTTCATTCGGCTCTTCGTGGATGAGGGCGAGCCGATGCAATTGGCGATTGCCGATTTGCGATTGCGGATTGACAAGCCACTGGGCAGTCATGCTGGCAACCTGCTCGCTTATGCAGATAGACTCCTGGCTGCTTTTGGACAACCGGCGGCCATACCCCAATCGAAAATCGCCGATCTGAAATCCACAAAGCCTGAGCCGTTGAGCGGTCGCGAACTGGAAATCCTGAAGCTGATCATCCAGGGGCTCTCCAACCGCGAGATCGGCGCACGGCTTTTCCTCGCCCTGGACACGGTCAAAGGGCACAACCGCCGGATTTTCGACAAACTCCAGGTGCAAAGCCGCACCGAAGCCATCGCCCGCGCCCGCGAGCTGGGGCTGCTGTAACGGCACGCTGCGCATTATCCACCCTCTCTCCCTCTCCTCCTTCGCCGTTCCAAAAACAACACCTCCCACCAACACCAAAGTGTCTATACAACAACACCGGCGCGCCGGTATAGTACCTGTGCATTGAGCGAGCGGCTCAGCCGCTGAGATCAAACCCAACAGGTGCGAGGTCATGTCAAACAATCCCGACCCGACAACTGATCCAAGCCGCCCCGTGATCTATCGTATCAGGCTCAAGGGCCACCTGGGCCTGGCGTGGGCAGACTGGTTCGAGGGTCTGACCATCACGCTGTCTGAGGATGGCGATACACTGCTCACCGGCCCGGTGGTGGATCAGGCCGCGCTGCACGGGTTGCTCAAAAAGGTGCGCGATTTGGGAATGCCGTTGCTCTCGGTCAATCAGATTCCGCCACCGGGATCTCAAAACCAACCTTATCAGGAGTAAAGCATGAACACCGGTAACAAGCTGATCGAAGTCCAGGACCGCAAGGTCGCGCTGTCCACGCTGTGGGTCTGTGTGCTGTTCTGCATCGCCTTCGCCGACATCATCGGCTTCCTGGAGCCTGGCACGCTCGCAAGCATCATGAACGGCAACACGGGGTTCAACCTCACCCCGGCGCTGATCGTGGGCTTCAGCCTGCTCCAGGCGATCCCGATCGCGATGATCGTCGCCTCGCGTTGGTTCCGCCGTGACGTGAACCGCTGGCTGAATATCGCGGCCAGCGTGCTGACCCTGCTCTATGTGCTTGGCGGGGGGAATTGGGAAAGCGCCAGCTATCCTGTCTTTGCCGCCTTGGAGGTGGTCGCTATGCTGGGGATCATCTGGCTGGCGTGGAGTTGGCGCTTCGAGGCAGCCCAGTCCTGACTGCAATACCCGCGAACTCGCTGAATTTAGAGAAAACCCAAACAAGGAGGAATCACCTATGAGAAACGCATTTGTCGTAGTTGTGCTGGTCATGGCGCTCCTGGCGCTAGTTGGCTGTGTGGCCGGCCCCAACGCGCTGGTCAACACCCCGGACGAAGCGGGCCGCGTCGCCGGCTTCTGGCAGGGCCTGTGGCACGGGATCATCGCGCCGGTGACATTTGTCATCTCGCTCTTCTCGGACACCGTGCACGTTTTCGAGACGCACAACAACGGGAACTGGTATGTCTTTGGCTTCCTGTTGGGGCTGACGGCGGTTTGGGGCGGCGGGGGCCGCGCGTCGTCGCGGCGACGCTAATCCGGCGTGAGGAAGGAGGGGGAAATGAAAACTTTGCAGAAGTATGGCGGTTTCGCCGCGTTGTACCTGGCCGTCGCCTACCTGATCGGAATGGCCGTTTTTCTCGTCGTGCTGGACTATCCCAGCATCACCGACCCGGCCCAAAAGGTGGCCCTGCTCGTCAAAATGCCGATGATCATCTTTGCCACCAACCTGCTGATGTACGTGGCCTTCGGCGTCGCCTTGATCGTGCTGGCGCTGGCGCTGCACGACCGGCTGCGGGCCGGCGCGCCGGCGCTGATGCGGACAGCTACCGCGCTGGGGATCATCTGGGCCGGCGCGCTGATCGCCAGCGGCATGGTCGCCAACGCCGGGATCGCGCCCGTCACCGCGCTCCACGCCACCGACCCGACCCAGGCGGCGCTGCTCTGGCAGGCCATCGAGGCCGTGGCGAGCGGGCTGCGCAACGGCAACGGCGAGATCCTGGGCGGCCTGTGGACGCTGCTGGTCAGCCTGGCCGCGTTGCGGGCTGGTGCCTTGTTCCGGGGCCTGAACGTCCTCGGCTTGTTCGCCGGCGCGGTGGGCATCCTCTCGCTGATCCCAGGGCTGACCAACACGCTGATCGGTGTTTTCGGCCTCAGCCAGATCATCTGGTTCGTCAGACTGGGGATCGTGCTGCTGCGAGGAGATCCAAAATGAACACCTACAGAAGGACAGCCGTCATCGTTGGAATCTTGTTCATCATCGGCACGGTTTCGGGCATCCTGAGCGGCGTTGTCACCGCCCCGATTCGCGCGGAGGCCACATTCCCACTCAATATCGCTGCGAGTGAAACGCAATGGATTGCCGGCGCGCTCCTCGTCTCGCTGATGGGATTGTCCCTTGCCATGATGCCGGTGATGCTGTACCCGATCTTGAGAAAGCACAATCAAGTTCTGGCGCTGGGCGCTGTCCTGTTCCGGGGCGCCATCGAAGCCATATCGTATGCAGTCATGGTGCTCAGTATGCTCCTGATGGCGACCCTCAGCGAGACCTTTGCCAACGCCGGCGCGGCAGATGCGGCCAATCTCCAAACGCTGGGGGCCATGCTCACCGCCGCGAAGGATTGGACCGAGATGTGGGGCGCCCTCGTGTTCAGCATCGGCGCGCTGATGATCTACGGCGCGTTCTATCAAGCCAGGCTCGTTCCCCGGTGGCTGTCAGGCTGGGGCTTGATTGGCGGCGTGTTCTACTTCGCCGCTAACCTGGTCAGCATGTTCGGTCCACAACATGTTGCCCCGGACATCGCATCGGGCATCGGGCGTCTGATGATCCCGCTGGCCCTACAAGAGATGGTCTTTGCGGTCTGGCTCATCGTGAAGGGATTCAGTTCATCAAAAGGAGACACAAAATGAATTCAACTCGAAAAACAGCGGTTATCGCTGGCGTGCTGTTCATCCTCGCGACCCTCACAGGGCCGTTGCTGGCGACGCCGCTCATGCCGGATCTGACCGCTACGGACTACCTCATCCGGTTCTCTGCACAACCGAACCAGGCGGCCGGCGGCGTGTTGCTTTGGATCGTCAGCGCCTTTACAGGCGCCGGCATCGCCATCGCGCTGTACCCCGCCCTGAAGCAGCAGAATGCGGGTCTGGCTCTCGGCTCTGTCATCTTCAGGGCCTTGGAGGCGACCTTTTACATGGTCGGCATCGTGTGCCTGCTGTCCCTGTTGGTGCTCGGCCAGCGGTTCATAACGGCGGGAGCCACCGATCGTGCGGCGCTTCAGGCCATTGGCGATTTGTTGGTGAGCGTGCGTGACAATGCTGCCTTGGTAGCGGTGTTCGCCTTCTGCGTGGGTGGGTTGATGTACTACTATCTTCTCTTCCAGTCGCGGCTCATTCCCCGCTGGCTGTCGGGCTTCGGGATCGTCGCCATGATCCTGATGCTGACGGCGTGCGTGCTGGCCACCTTCAGCGGTAACCGGATTACCAGCTACATTCCTCTGGCGGCGCCGATCGCCGTGCAGGAAATCGTCCTGGGGGGCTGGCTGATCGTCAAGGGCTTCAATCCGGCGGCGGTCGCCGCCCTCTCTGCCGGGCAGCCTGAACGTGGAGGATTGAAATGAAAGCGATTATCTGCACCAAATACGGCCCCCCTGAGGCGCTTCAATTCCAGGAGGTGGCAAAACCTGCGCCCACGGCGGACGAGGTGCTGGTCAAGATTCATGCAGCCTCCGTCAACATGTACGACTGGCATCTGTTGACCGCCGACATCCCCCTGGTGCGCCTGATGGGCGGGGGGCTGCGCCGGCCCAAGGTGGCGATCCCCGGCGTGGACATCGCTGGCCGGATCGAGGCGGCCGGCAGCAACGTCAAGCAGCTTCGGCCAGGCGACGAGGTGTTCGGGGACATCTCCGCATGTGACAGGGGCGGTTTTGCCGAGTATGTCGCGGTGCCTGAAAGCGCTCTGGCGCTGAAACCGGCCGCGCTCTCGTTCGAGCAAGCCGCGGCCGTGCCCATGGCGGCCGTCACAGCCCTGCAGGGTTTGCGGGATCACGGGCGGATTCGGGCGGGCCAAAAGGTGCTGATCAACGGGGCGTCGGGCGGGGTGGGGACCTTTGCAGTGCAGATCGCCAAAGCGTTCGGCGCTGAGGTCACGGCGGTGTGCAGCACACGGAACCTGGAGCTGGCGCGCTCGCTGGGGGCCGATCGGGTCATTGACTACACCCGAGAGGATTTTACCCGCACCGGACAGACGTATGACCTGATCTTCGCCGCCAACGGCTTCCAGCCGCTCTCAGCTTACAAGCGAGCCCTGACGCCCCAAGGCATTTACGTGATGGCTGGCGGCAAGCCGGGGCAGATCTTCCAGGCCATGCTGCTGGGAAGCTGGATGTCGGAAAAAGGAGGCAGGAAGCTGGGCGGCTTCACGGCGCGACCGAACCAGGGAGATCTGGTGACGCTCAAAGAGCTACTGGAAGCCGGTAAGGTCGTACCAGTGATTGACCGGGGCTACCCGCTGAGCGAGACCGCCGAAGCGCTCCGGTATCTCGGCGCAGGTCATGCCCGTGGGAAGGTTGTCATCACGGTGGCATCTTCTCAATAATCCGGGGTAGGGGCACGGCCTTGCGCCTACCCCCACTGGGGCGACCGCAAGGGTGCGCCCCTACAGATTAAGAAGATACGACAGAGACGCACATAGAAAAGAGGGAAACGATGTCCACCAACGGCAAAAACGCTATATCGGCGCTGGGCACAATCCGCACCTTTCTGAAAGAGGGCACCTGATCGCAAACCATCATGGCGGTCGTTGACCGCTCATTCGATCACCCGTTGCCACGCGAAGAGTCCGCCGCCATGCCACTTGCGGGCGGCATCCTGGGCAGCGGTTATCAATGCGGCATGTTGTGGGGCGGGGCGCTGGCCGCCGGCGCGCAGGCCTATCGGTGCTATGGCGCAGGCGCCCGCGCCCAGGTCGCGGCGCTGCGGGCGGCGCAGCGCCTTGTGTCGGCGTTCCAGGCGCGGGCCAGGGACATCAATTGCACTGAGATCACCGAACTTGAGTGGAAGAAGGTGTCCGGCCGTCAGGTGGTCAGGTTCTTCGCCCGAGGCGGTCCGATCGGCTGCTTTCGCCTGGCGGCCGATTACGCCCAGATCGCGTTCGACACGATCAACAGCGCGCTGGACGACGAGCAGGCCGATGTGCCAGCGCGGCCAGTGAGCTGCACAGCGCTGCTGGCGCAGCAGATGGGCGTCTCAGCCAGCCGCGTGGCCATGGCCGCGGGGCTGGCCGGCGGCATCGGGCTGAGCGGCGGCGCCTGCGGCGTGTTGGGCGCCGCGATCTGGCTCCGGGGCCTCGACACGCTCGAACAGGGCGGCAAGCTGAGCTTCGATCTCGGCGCCAGTTCGCCGGAGATGGAGCAATTTCTGGCGAGCGCCGATTACGAGTTCGAATGCGCCAACATCGTCGGCCACAAGTTCGCGGATGTCGCCGACCACGCGCAGTATGTGCGTGAGGGCGGCTGCGCGAAAATTATCGAGGCGTTGGCCAGGATTTAGAAGATCGGGGCGTGGTTGGTGAATGACAATGACTCAAACCACTAAACATAGTTACTTTCCTATCCTGGAAACCGAGCGTTTGATCTTACGGCAAATGACACTTGAAGACACGGATTTTGTTTTCCAGCACTTCAGTGATTCGGCGGTGTACCGATATCTCATGGACGAACCGCCTGTGACAGAATCTGCTCAAGCCCAAGAGATCATTCGATTCTTTTTTGAGCCAGAAGAGAAGACGCACAATCGCTGGTTAGTAGTTCGAAAATCCGACCATCGTTCTATTGGCACATGTGGTTTCCATAAATGGGACAAACGCTTTTTTCGTGCTGAAATCGGCTATGATTTGAGCCCCAGTTGTTGGGGACAAGGCTATATGATGGAAGCGCTGCGGGCAGTGATCACCAGTGGGTTCGAGCGCATGAGGTTAAATCGGATTGATGCGCTGGTGTATATTGAAAATGACCGCTCAACCCAACTATTGCGGAGACTGGGCTTCAAGCAAGAAGGTGTTCTTCGCGACTTCTTTTATTTAGACGGGAAATTTTACGATCATTACCTTTTTGCCTTGCTGCAGAGGGAATGGAAATCATGAGTTAGCGTGCTCCGCGGCGGCTGACGCGCGAATCGTTGATTGCCAGGAGGTGTCCTTGTGAATCAGCTTGTCAAGATATTGGTCATGATCGGCAGCGCTGCCTCTATCGGTTTCGGCGTCTGGCACTTTTCCGTACCGCAAACCTGGAAGTGGTACGCATATATGGATAGCAACGCGACGGAGTTGGTAGCCGCTGTGCGGGCGATCAATGCGTTCTTTTCTTTGTCTTTGGTGCTGTTCGGCGTCGTAAACATCCTGTTGGTTTATGGCGACAAGTCGAACCGGTATTCAGTCATGGTCATGCTGGCGGCGACAAGCATCTTGTGGCTGACGAGGGTGGCATTTCAGCTTATTTATCCACAGGGTTCGCTTTATCTGGGCCTCCAATACGGCATGTTGACGGCCTTCGCACTTGTCTCCCTGTGCTACATCATTCCACTGGTGATCATCATGCGCGCAAGAACGGTTGTCTAGCAGACAGAAAGGAAGGAAAAAGTGAAAAGGATCGCGACATTCATCATCGTGCTGACAGCACTGGCAGCCTGCACGGCGCTGCCGGCTCCGGTGGCGCCTGAGCCTGCGGCGACGAACACGCCTCAGGCAGGTCTGCCCAATCCCGCCTCGGTCTATTGCCGGCAGGGCGGCAACAAACTCGAAATTCGCACTGCTGCCGATGGCAGTCAATACGGGATCTGCGTTTTTCCGGATGGCAGCGAGTGTGACGAGTGGGCCTATTTCCGGGGGGAGTGCGCTCCCGCTTCACAGGAAAGCCCAACACCTGCCACGACTGTTGAGCCGACCACGGAAGGAAGTGGAGGCTACATGCCACCCGGCGCCGCGGAAGCGATAGCGGATTGGTGGGGCGTGATCAAGAGCACGCCGCCCGGCGCGCAATTCGATGACACCTTCGAGCGCCGCGACCTGGGCCAGATCATCCTGTTCGGCATTGACTCCCTGGACCCGGCGGTGCGGTCTCGGATCGAGGCGCTGCGCGACAGCGGCAAGATCGTGCATCTTTGGGGCGCCTTGCTGAGCAACGTGCCGGATGTCAACGGCTCGCAGGTCCAGGTAGACCGCATCGAGGTTGAAGAATAGGCTTCAGGCGGTGCTAAAGGAACAACCATGGACGCGAAATTGATCATCATCATCGGGTTCTCGTACCTGTACGGGCTCTTTGAAGTCGTCATGAACCTGAGACAGCGAGGCAAAAGCGCCGTTACGACTTCGGGCGACAAGGGGAGTCTGCGGTTGCTGTATGCGCTCATAACCCTGGGCTATGCCCTGTCATTTGCGATCGGCGCAACACGCATCGGCAGGACGGCGCACTGGAGTGTCTTCTTTGCGGTTGGCGTCGTCACAGTTCTGGCAGGATTGACGATCCGGGTGCGTTCCATACTAACCCTGAAACAATACTTCACCTATTCCGTTGCCCAGACCGAGAATCACCCGCTGATCGAGACGGGACTGTACAGGATCATCAGGCATCCCGGATATCTGGGGCAATTGCTGGTATTCGCCGGCATCTCGGTCTCTTTGTCGAACTGGTTAGCTGTTCTCCTGATGATGGTTCCGGTTGCCATAGGGTATGGCTACCGAATCAGAGTCGAAGAGGCCTTCATGGTTGATCAAATGGGAGAGCGCTACCTGAGCTATCGCAAACGGACAAAACGCATGATCCCACTGATCTACTAAGGAGGCATCCCATGGACAACCCGATCATCCTGGCTCGCAACATACACAAAACCTTCCGCAACGGCAGGATCGAGGTGCATGCCCTGGCCGGCGTGGATCTGGCCATCGCGGCCGGCGAGATGGTGGCCGTGATGGGGCCATCGGGGTGCGGCAAGACGACCTTGATCAATTGCCTGTCCGGCCTGGACAGCTTCGATGAGGGCGAGGTCGAGATCGAAGGCGAGTCCCTGCGGGCGATGAGCGATCGGGCGCGCACCAGCTATCGGGCCAGGCGCATGGGCTTCGTGTTCCAAACCTTCAACCTGCTCCCTGTCATCACGGCCGTGGAAAACGTCGAGCTGCCCCTCCTGCTCAGCCGCGTCCGCCCGCGGGAGGCCCGGCAGCGCGCCCTGCGCGGCCTGGCCCAGGTGGGGCTGGCCGACCGCGCGGAGCATCGCCCGGCGGAACTCTCCGGCGGCGAGCGCCAACGGGTAACCATTGCGCGCGCGCTGGCCAGCCAGCCCGCCATCATCTGGGCCGACGAGCCGACCGGCAACCTGGACACCAAGTCGGCCACGGATGTGCTCACGCTCATGCGCGACTTGAACCGGGAACAAGGCCAGACCTTCGTGATCGTCACCCACGACCCTCACGTCGGCGACCTGTGCGACCGCGTCATTCGGATGCAGGATGGCGCGATCGTGTCAGACGTGCGCGATGCAGAGGCAGGGGAAGGGGGGCAACCATGACGACTCAATCCGGCTCCAGCCCGGCCCAAACAGCGGCCATCGTGCTCCTGGCCGCGGTGGCGCTGGTCTTGCTCGCCCTGGTCGTGCTGGGGCTGCGCAACCGCACCATTGCCAAATTGGGCCTGCGCAACATCCCGCGGCGGCGCTCGCAGTCGGCCCTCATCATCCTGGGGCTGACGCTGAGCACCATCATCATCGTCAGCGCGCTGAGCATCGGCGACACGCTCAGCTACTCGGTGCGCCGCCACGCCATCAATGCTTACGGCACGATTGACCAGGTGATCTCGCCGCCCTTGCTCTCGGCGCTGGCCGGCCTGGTCACGAGCGCCGAAGATGGCAAGGATCCGGCCGCCGCGCTGGCCGGCTCCGAGCTGTCCGGCGTGCTGAACGGGGACCTGCTCAGCATCCTGGGCCTGCTCCAGGGGGGGCTGCCGGGCATCAGCGAAGAACGCTACGCTCAACTCCGCGACCAGGCTCAGGCCGACCCGGCCACCGCCGCCGTGGTAGACGGGCTGGCGCCCTCCATCGCCTTCCCGACCATCATCCGTGACCGGACCAGCGGCCAGGGCGTCCCGCTGGGCTTCATCGTGGCCGTGAACAACGAATACGACGAGCAGTTCGGCCTCACGACGGTGGATGGGCGGCCGGTGCAGATGGAGGATCTGCGCACGGGCGTGGGGAACATTTTTGGTCAGGCCAGCAACCTCTTTCGCTGGGCGGACAGCATCGGCATCAACGTGAACAGCGTGGCCGCGGTCGTGGCCCAGGCCGGCGCGCTGATCACCCAGGGTCAGGAAGGGTCGGGCGAACCCACCCGGCCCTTGACCGGAACCCTAGACCTGGCAGGGTTGGGCAACGCATTATCGGCGGGCAACCTCGACCTGGCCGCGGCGGGCGCGGCGTTGGGCATTGACACCGAGGCAATCCTCAGCGCGGTGAACCTGAACACCCTGGGCACGGAGATTGACCGCGTGCTGGAGCAGGTGGGGCTGGAACTGCGCCAGGGGGATGTCTACCTCAACCGGCTGGGCGCGGAGCAGCTCAACGCCCAGCCGGGAGATATGCTGGACGTCTTCATCGGCCCGCTCCCCGTGCCCTTCCGGGTGCGCGCGATTGTGGAGCAGGCCGGCCCCCTGGGTGCGCTTAAGCCGGTGGTCATGCTGCGGCTGGACGAAGCCCAGGAACTGCTCTTCATGCCGGGGCGGATCAACAATGTGCTGGTCTCCAACGCCGGGGATGCCGACACGGGCATGGCAAACACGGCGGCCGCGGCCCGGCAACTGCGCGCGCTGGCCCTGAATGAGGGCGCCCTGACGGAGCTGGTGGCCCTGCTTCGACAACCGGCCGTGCTGGCTGCCATCACGGCCGGCGCGGACGGCTCCGCCCCAACCACCGGGAATTCGACCAGGAGTTCAGATGAAGACGACATGGCCGACTTTCTGGCCTTCATCGGCGGGGGGCGGGCCAACGTGGCGCTGGCCGAGCGCAAGCGCCACCTGGTTGCGGAACTGGCGGGCGTTGGCGTCTCCCCGGAGCTGCGGGTGCTCGTGGCCCAGCCCGATATGCAGAACTGGCTGCGCCGATTGTCCCTGCCCGGCGAGACCGGCGCGAAGCTGACTGAGATCCTGGGCCGGATCAGCGATCTGGATGTGCTGGATGTGCTAAGCAAGAACACGGTGGTCGCGGCCGCCGGCATCGGCGGCGGAGTGTTCACCACGGTCTTCAGCATCTTCGGCATCTTCTCCATCTTCGCCGGCGTGCTGCTGATCTTCCTGATCTTCGTCATGCTGGCGGCGGAGCGGCGCAGCGAGCTGGGCATGGCCCGCGCCATCGGGATGCAGCGCGGCCACCTGGTGCAGATGTTCGTCTCCGAAGGCATGATCTACGACCTGGTGGCCGCGGCCCTGGGCGTCGTCCTGGGGCTGGCCATCTCCTATGCGATGATCGGCTTCCTGGGCGGCCTCTTCAACGCGGCGGCCCAGAAGGTCAGCAGCGGACTGGCCGGCAGCCAGTTCACCTTCCGCTTCGATGTCGCCCCGACGTCGGTGGTGATCGCCTACGCGGTGGGCGTGCTCCTGACCTTCGCCGTTGTCACCATCTCCTCCTGGCGGGTCAGCCGCCTGAACATCGTCTCGGCGATCCAGGACACGCCGGAACCGGACGGGGGCGGACGGGGCAGAGGCAAGCTGATCGGCCGACTGATCACCGGCCCGCTGACCGTCGCCGCGGGCGCCTGGCTCTGTTTCGGCGCAGCGGGCGGCCGGTCGGGCGTCCTGCTGTTGATCGCACTCTCGCTGCTGCTGGTCGGCGGGCTGCTGAGCGTAAGCTGGGCGCTTTCGGCGACGGCCATGCGCACCGAACGCCGGCGGCGGCTGGTCTATTCAGCCATCGGCCTGGGCCTGGTGCTCATCTGGGGGCTGCCGTGGGAGACGCTGCTGCCCGGCCGGGGCTTCGGCCTGCTGCAGGGGGATGCCCGCTGGACCGTCCTCTCGCTGGCGGTCAAGGGGCCGGCGCTGATTCTGGGCGGCATCCTGGTCATCATGTTCAGCGCCGACATCCTGCTGCAAACGGTGAGCCGGGTGCTGGGCGGCATCGGCGCGCTGACGCCGGTGCTCAAGACCGCCATCGCCTATCCCCTCACCAGCCGCTTCCGCACGGGCGTGGCCATGGTGATGTTTGCCATGGTCATCACCACCGTGGTGCTCATGTCCGTGGTCATCCAGGCCACCGGGAGCGTCGTGGCGCCGGACGCCAGGAGCAGCGCCGGCTTCGAGATCCGCACGTCCTTCGGCCTGCTCAGCTTCTTCGACCGGGTGACCGATCTGGCCGGGGAGTTGGCGCAGGTGCAGGACTTTCCCCACGACCAGGTGGCGGCCGTGGGGGCCATCGTCAACCGCTCGGCGGATGTGCGCCAGGCCGGCCCCGGCCCGGCCGGCACGTGGCATTCGGTCTCGCTGACGGGCATGGACGCAGGCTTCATGGCCCAGGCCCGGGGGATCTATACTTTCCAGCAACGCGCGGCGGGGTTCGCGGACGACGCCGCGGTCTGGCAGGCGCTGCTGGAGCGGGACGACGTCGCCATCGTCACCCCGTTCCTGGTGGCCAATCCCGACCGCAGTTACGCCAGCGCCGGCGGCGGCGACAGCGGCCTGGCAGCCACCCTCAGCGGGCTGGCCGAGGAGGCCGGCTCGCAGGATGCTGCGCCGACCACACAGGATGAGCTCAGCTTCCGGCTGGCCGGCTTCACCCGGGCGGATGCGCTGCCGGAGGTGTGGCTGGAGCTGCGGGATACATCGGGCGGACAGGTGCGGATCCACCGGGTGCAGGTGATCGGCGTGCTGACGGACATCACCACGGCCAGCATGAACTCGGTCCACGTCAACCAGGGGGCCATCGCCGCCGTCACCGGCCAGGCCGTGCCGCCGGACACCTTCTTCATCAAGGTGGCCGCGGGCGCGAACGTCCGGGAAGTGGCCCAGGAAGTGGAGCGGGCCTTTCTGAGCTCTGCGCTGGACGCCACGGTGATCGCGGACAGCACCGCTCAGGGCCAGGCGTTGACCCGCGGCATCCTGCAACTGTTCCAGGGTTTTCTGGCCCTGGGGCTGCTGGTGGGCATCGCCGCGCTGGGCGTGATCAGCGCCCGCACGGTGGTGGAGCGCCGGCAGCAGGTGGGCATGCTGCGGGCCATCGGCTACCAGCCTGAAATGGTCGCGCTCTCCTTCGTGCTGGAGGCCAGCTTCATCGCCCTGGTGGGCATCGGCCTGGGCACCGGTGCGGGGGTCCTGCTGGGCCAGGCCGTCATCGGCCAGCTCTTCAGCATCATCACGGCCGGCCGCACCCTGCCCGTGCCGTGGAGCCAGATCGGCGTCATCGTCCTGGCCGCGTACCTGTTCTCGCTGCTGACCACGATCCTGCCCGCGCTCCAGGCCGCGCGCATCTATCCAGCGGACGCGCTCCGCTATGAGTAGGAGGGGGTGTCATGCGCATGGCAGGAACGCCTGACACTACAAGCGCAACCATCTTCCCTTCACAGTAGTCAACGTGATCGCAGACGAAACGGAGGCACAGATAAGGTCGCACACTCGGCAAGTGAGCAAGTTCGCGCCGCTATGTATCACCTGTCCGCCAGTTCCCCCGCCGCCTGGGGATACCGTTGGCTAATTGTTTGTTGCAGTTACGCCGCGAGTTGTTGTGTTGCG
>CAZKEF010000050.1:0-41451 GCA_964551735.1 uncultured Anaerolineales bacterium | reverse complement strand
CCAACTGCGTCACGTTTCTTGTCAATCAGGTGCCGCCCCGCGGCATCTGGGGTCTGCTTATGACATGGCATGTCATTGCCGGGATCGCATCCCGCCGCGCGGGATCGTGGGTCTCAGAGTGACAGGCCGGAGTTTCCAGGCAGGCCGAGTCCCGAAGCTGTAGAGTGCTCACCGCGACAGCACGGACTGCTCCGAGAAACGCACCTGCGTGAAGAGCTCCGGGACGTGCGAATCCCAGACGCCGTGCGGGCTCCAGGCCCAGCCGCCGGGGTCATCAGCCGGGGGCGCCTCCCGGTAGGTGTTGAAGCGCGAGAAGTCTATGGGCCAGACGTCGCCTGCGCGGGGCGGCGCGCTGTTCGTGGGGCCGGCCAGCCGCTTCAGGCCAGCCCAGGGAAGCGCCAGCTCCACGGTCCAGCCGCGGTCGCGATCCGTGGGGTTGTTCAGCGTGCCATCCACATGCACGGCCCACTGCAAGCCGGGCAGGTCCCAGTTCCAAAAGCCGATGCGCGGGCCGCGCGGGTGCTGCGGGAAGCCAACGCCGTGGAAGGGGCGGACGCCCGCCGCCTGCCGGTCGAACTCGGGGATCTGATGGTACCCGGCGCGGTGGTAGGCATCTTCCCAGATGAACAAGACCTCATAGATCGTCCCCAGGGCGTTGATCTCGAGCTCGTAGTAAGCGTCCGGCCCGGCGATGAAGAGCTCCACATCGTTCTCGTGCCAGATCTCGGCGTCGCGTTCGGTCAGCGCCGCGGTCACGGACGGCTCTTCGATCCAGTAGCCGACGTAGAGGAAACGATCATCCCACAGCACCGCGGCGCGGGTGTCGTGGATGCCCGGCCGGCCGTGGATCAGATCCGCGAAGCGCGGGGAGCGCGGCGCGGCCAGCCAGCACGGTTCATCCAGGCGGCCATCAATCACCGGTGGCGCGTCTGCCCGGTAAGCGGTGTAGTGGGCGATGCGGTCCTGCGGCCAGGGGAAGGGCCACGCCGCGGTCGGTTGGGTCACGCCGCCTCACCGCTGCCCGGCGCCGGCTTGGCCAACGTATCGGCCAGCGTCCGCCACTGCATGAAGGCTTGTTGCTTGGGCCGCTCGTTCTCCCAATCGAATTCTTCCATGGCCTCTTCATATGGGGTGGCGACCACCCCGCGGCGTTGGATGCCGATCACGTAAGCTGTGTCCCGGCCCGCCTCGATCTCCTCGAGGATCTTCTTGGCCGCGAACGCGCCCAGGCGGCTGCCCTGGATCCGATCGAAGGCCGTGGGGACGCCGCCACGCTGGAGGTGGCCCAGGATCGTGGTTTGCACCTGGAACACCCCTTGCGCCTCGGCTTCCATGATCCGGCGCACGAAGTCGCTGTCGTAATAGGGCGAGGCGTGCTCGGCCATCACGACGATGCCCATCTTTTTGCCGGCGGCAAAGCCCTTGCGCAGGATCGCGATATCTTTCTGCAGCATGTCCAGGTTGATGCCATCCTCGGCCAGGATCTCCATCTCCGCGCCGCTGGCCATCGCGCCGGCCATGGCCAAGTAGCCGCAGCGCCGGCCGAACACCTCGACGATGAACGCGCGGTGCGCCGCGCCGGCGGTGTATTTGATCTTGTCAATGGCATCCACGATGTTGTTCAGCGCCGTGTCCGCGCCGATGGTGGTCTCGGTGCCGGGCAGGTTGTTATCCACGGTCGCGGGCACGCAGATGATGGGAATGCGCAACTCCGGATACTGATCGCGCGCCGCGACCAGTTTGCGCACCTGTTTGTAGGTCTCCATGCCGCCGACGGCGATGAACCCGCGCAGGTCCCACTTCTTGATCTGCTCGGCGATCTGGCCGATCTCCTCGGGCGTGACCTCGTGGCGGATGGCGCCCAGCTCGCTGCCGCCCAGGTTGATCCAGTTCTGGACATCCATCCAGCCGATGTCCCAGACATCGCCCCGCGCCAGGCCGCCAAAGCCGTAGCGCGCGCCGACGACGTCCTGGCCTTCGTTGCGTGCGATGCGCAGCACGGTGCGCACGATCGCGTTCATGCCGGGCGCGTCCGGGCCGCCGGTCATCACCGCGATGCGGCCGCGGCTCAGGACTTCCTGCTTGGGCTCAACGCGGGCCAACGTCTTCAACAGCTCCAGCGAATCCGCGAAGCTGCGCCCGCGCATGGCCAGCGCCTGCTCGAAGTTGCCGTTCTCGATCTCCGTGTTGATGGCCTGGCTCTTGGCGACCACTTCTTCGAGGGGGGTCGCCTTCGGTTCGTTGTGGATCAGGCCGATCATCACCGGTGTGGGGTCGTCGCCGGCGAGGTAGTCCACCGCGGCCGCGCCCAGGCGGGAGGCCAGGTTGCGCTCGAAGGCCGAGGGCGACCCGCCGCGCTGCACGTGGCCCAGCACGGTCACGCGCGCATCAACGCCCATGCGTTGCTTCAAGATTTCCGAAATCGTCACGGCCCGGATGGGGAGCCCATCGCTGTGCCGCGCGCCTTCAGCGAAGATGATGACATCGTGGCGCCGGCCCGCCGCGCGCCCGCGCTTCAGCGCCTCGACCATCCTGAAGTGCCAGCGGGAATCCATCTCCTCTTCGGGGATCAGCACCCAGTCGGCGCCGGTCGCCACCGCGCTCATCAGCGCCAGGTAGCCGCAGCGCCGGCCCATCACCTCCACAACGAAGGTGCGCTGGTGCGAGTCGGCTGTGCTGTTCAGTTTGTCCACGGCCTCGACGATGGTGTTCAACGCCGTATCTGCGCCGATGCTCATGTCGGTGCCGAACTGGTCGTTGTCAATCGAGCCGGGCAGGCCGACGACACGGAACGGGGGTGGGTTCTTAGCCTTTTTTGCCGGGATCGCGCCCTCTGCGGCCAGCGCGGCCAGGTGATCGGCCCACTCCTGATAGAGCAACAGTGCGCCGGTGAGCGAGCCGTCGCCGCCGATAACCACCATGCCATCGATGCCGGCGTTAACAAGATTGCGGGCGGCCCTTCGGCGTCCTTCTATCTTGCGAAAGTCTTCAGAGCGAGCGGTGCCAAGGATGGTGCCGCCCAGTTGCAGGACGCCGCCGACGCTGCGCCAGTCGAAAGGTTGGAACTTCTCACCGCCATCCACAACCCCTTGCCACCCCTCGTGAATGCCAACGACCTCGATGCCGCGATCCAGCGCGCAGCGCGTCACTGCGCGGATCGCCGCGTTCATGCCCGGTGAGTCGCCGCCGCTGGTGATGATGCCGATGCGCATGTGAACCTCCTGATGATATTGTGGATTCTGGATTGCCGATTGCGGATTGAGCGTCATGGGTCTGCGAACAACCTGGATGACCGGGCGTGACGTCGCGGAACAGATATCTAATCCCGATAGCCGCTGAACAGGGTGCGCAGTGAGTCGAGGAGGCTCTTGGGTTCCTCGACCTCTTCGGGCTCGTCGTAGTTGCCATCGCTGATCCGTTGGCTGATCATGGCCTGAGTTAGTTTCAACTCATCAAGCTCGATCCGGCACCAGCTTCCGTTGAGGCTGCCGTCACGCAACACGGTGACACGGTCGGCGATCAGCGCCGCTTCCGCCGGCCGCCGCGTCAGGTAGAGGCAGCCGATGTTCCGTTCCGCCAGGTGGCGCACGCCGCGGATAAGCTGGCTCTGCTCGCCAGCCGACGGCAGGGACGCGGCCGGTTCATCCAGGATGACGACTTTCGGTCCGGTAGCCAGCGCACGTGCGATCATGACCAGCCGTTGCTGTCCCGCCGTGAGCCGGCCAGCAGGCACGGTCGGGTCGAGCTTGAGGTCGAGCTGCGCCAGGATGGCAAGGGCCTCTTGTTCCATTGCGCCGCGACGCAGCAGGAAACCGTGTCCGCCCTGCTGCCACCGGCCCAAGGTGATGTTTTCCGCGATGGTCATCCGGCTAAAAATGCCGGAGCGCCGCGGGACGATGCTGATGCCGTGGCGGATCGCGTCTTGCGGCGAGTGCAGGCTGACCGGTTGGCCGGCAACCCTTATTTCGCCCGTGTAGACGGCGGTCGGCAGTGTGCCGGCCAGGATTTTGAAGAGGATCGTCCTGCCGGGCCCGCCCAAATCGCCCAGCAACACGTGGATCTCGCCGGACAACACTGCCAACGTGATATCGTCCAGCGCCAGCGTTTCGCCAGTGCGCGCAGAGATGTGGTTTAGTTCCAGGGCATAAGGTTCAGTCACGCCTGCTCCTTCGGCGCATCAGGCCGCGCAACACGGCGAACTCCTCGCCACGGAACGCGCCCAGCACAGCCAGTGCGCCCATATAGGCCAGCCCGCCAGCCGCCAACGCTAACAGCAGCGGCATGGCCAGGCGCAGCAGCCCCCAGACTACGGCTGCGTTGATGCCGGCCGCCAGCAGCGGCCGGCCCAACAACGTAGCCCACGGGATAGGCGCCACGTAGCGCCGCACCGCGATGCCGAACGGGATGAACAGCGCCAGTTCAGCCGGGATCTGGATGATCGCGGCCGCGATATACCCGAAGCGCGGGATGAAGATCAGGTTTGCCAGGCCTGTGAAAGCCACACCGATGATGAACGCTTTGGTGAGGAAGCGCTGCTGGTTCACCGCGATCAGCACGTACTGCGTCACTGAGTTGATGAACCCGATAGGGATCGACCAGATCATGATGCGCAGCGCGTCGGCTGAATCGGGCAGGTAAGCAGCGCCGCCCAGAAGTTGGATCAACGGTGTGGCCGCAAACGTGAAAACGACCGCGATAGGCAATGCTACCACAAAAAGCAGTTGTAGCGCCAGTTGGTAGCCCTTCACTAACGCTTCTTTGCCAGCCTGGGCATAGCGGCTCATCAGCGGGAAGATGGCCAGGGTGAAGTACGCAGGGATCACGTTTAGGCCGTCTAGCCATTTCACGCCAGCCGAGAAGATGCCCAGCGCTGCGGGATTGGTGGCCCCGCGCAGCACAAACTGGCTGATGCGCCAGAACACCGTCGCCAGCAGGTTGTTCAGCATCAATGGTCCCGATTCGCGCAGCATGTGCTGTTGGAGATTGAGGTCGAGGGAGCGCTTTAGAAACCAGGTTTCTCCGAGAAATCTGGTTTCGAGAACCTTGCGTTCCAGCACGATCCACAGCCACACCATTTGTACGACATTCATCACCAACGAAACGCCGGCCAGCCCTACGAAGCCTAGCTCAAACGGTGGTAGGAGCACCAAGGCGCCTAATGCCACCTTGGCCGTGGCGATGGCCGTTGCGATGGCTGCCGGGTACTCCATCTTTTCGAAGGCGTTGAAGATGGCGCTGATGGCATCGCTGACATTGGCAAACAATAACGCCAGGGCGAACAACGCGATCGCTTGTATTTCAGCGCCGGTCAGTTGGTTCAGGACGGCCCGGTAGAACAACGCCACCAAGCCCATGACCGGCAGGCTCACCAGCCATAGTCCGATCCGCAGCACGATAGTGTTAGCCAGATAGCGTTGTGCACGACTACGGTCAATGGCCACGTCGCGCGTCGCCAAGGTGCCCAACCCGAAGCGCGTGAGGATCTCGAAGATGCCGTAGAACGCGATGGCGAACGCGTAGCTGCCCTCACCGGCCGGGCTCAGCACCCGCAGCCGCAGCATGGCAAACGCGAAGTCGATGCCCTTGCTCATCAGCGACATTGCCATTTGCACCGCGCTGTTCTTGGCCACAGTGCCCACTTCGCTGCGGGCGTCGCGGTAGAAGCGCTGCCACGCCCACCAGCCGCCCAGCAGCAACAGCACTACGCCGCTTAAAAAGGACAAGTAGAGCCCCAGCAGGAAGCTGCGTGGGGAGTAGACGAAGCGCACCGTCCACTGACCCGCCTGGGGCAGGTACACTGCACGAAAAGCGCCGTCCGCCCGATACAGGGGCAACTGCTGCTCGATGGACTCCCCCTTCTCGTTGATCCCCTCTCCCTCCACGCCGAACGGCCGCAGGTACGCTTTCCACCCTTCGAAGAAGTTGTCGGTGAACACCAGCCAGCCTCGATCGCTGATATTGACATCCACGAAGATCTCGCGGTTGCCGCGGTGGCTGATGCGCGCATCGCGCAGTTGCGGGGACGCGGGCGGGGGAAGCTCGGCGGCCGAGATGCCTTCTACCACCACAGTCTGCGCAGGGTCTACGGTTTGCAGCAGGTCCAGCGCCGCCGTCTGATCCGCCGCGGCCACGGCTTGGGGCACGATGAAGACGCGGGGGAACGCGTCCCTGTTTTCGTAGACCTTGACCTCGGCGTCGTAGGCCAGCTCGTAGCCCGCGTTGGGGATGGTGTGGGTGGTGACCACGTAGCGCACGCCCAGCAGATCCAGCAGCAGGTTGTCCAGCGCGTCGTAGTTGGGCTGACCATCCACCTGAGTGTAGATGGGCGCGATGCGGTTGTAGAGCAGGTCGTCCTGGCGCTGGATGCGCGTCATGTAGGTGGCGTATTCCTTGAGGATGATCGAGTCATACCCGCGAACATCTTCCAGGCCGTAGACCATGGCTGAGTTCGCGTTCAGCACCTTTTCGCCCGGCGCGTCGAAGCTGGTCAGCCGCCACGGCTGCTCCTCGTCCTGTTGGCTTTGCAGGAATTCGATGACCGGCGGTTTGAAGTCCAGCAGCTTTGGGTCGGTCGCCGGGTTGAAGTCGTGTCCGAAGAGCCAGAGGTCGAGGATCAGAACAAGCAGCAGCAGATGGAAGCGGCTGAGCGAATAGAGCCAGCGTTGCGGCGAGCCCATCCGCTTATCCGTTTCTATCCGTTGCCTCCCCCCCCAGGCCAAAACCCCGCCCGCCAGCAGCGCGATCAGCCCGAAGCGTGCGATCCCGGCCGCCTGGTGGCTCCACGCCATCGCGCCGTCGGCGTAACCGAACTGCCGCGCCAGGTCGGATGCGGCCAGCAGCCGATCACCCAGCGCCACAAACGGCCCCGGCACAGCCATGCTGACCAGCACCGCGGCCACCGCGCCCACGCCGGCCACCACTGCGAGCCAGCCCAGGATGATTGCGGATTGGCGATTGCGAATTGCGGATTGCTTTGGAGGTGATGAAGAGTCCGCAATCCCCAATCCGAAATCTGCAATCAGCGCGTTCAGCCCATACCCCGCCAACACCGCCATGCTCAATGTATACGGGAATACCCAGCGGAACGCCGAGTGGAGCTGGCTGTAGCCGGGCAGGCAGTAGTAGAGGATGGCGTACAGCGGCGTACCGAAAGCGAAAAGCAGGGAGAGCACCGCCAGGACGGCGAAGAGGGTGACGGGGCCTCGGTGGTTCGATTTGCCCGGGGTTGAGGCTTCAGCGGGTTGCGTGGGGGGTGCGGCAAACCGCCTGAAGGCTCGGATTCGGCTAAAGGATGTTATGACCGCCACGACCGCCAGCAGCAGCGTTGGGATGCCCAGGTAGTTGCCGCCTTCGACGTAGTTTTTTACACCCCAGTCAATGGTACGCAGCGTCTCGCCGAGGGCGTTCTGGGTGACGGGCTTCCAGACCCGTGCCCAGATGTCGAAGTATGTGTGGTGCGTGGGGTTGCCGAACGCATCGGGCAGCAGGAAGGTGATGATCTGCCGGGAGGGCCAGGCCCAGTCGCGCACCTGTTGCAGGCTGGCCGAGCCCTCACGAAAGCTCTGTGTCACCAGCTCGTACAGCGGGACAAGCTGCGCGCCGCCCAACGCCAGCCCCAACGCGACCATGACGACCAGCCATCCGGCCAGGCGCAGGGCGGGCCGCGGGGTACGGAGCTGCCGCCCGAGGGCGATCAGCCGCCAGGCCGCGTAGAACGCCACCACCATCAGTGTGTAGTAGGTGATCTCCACGTGCCCGGCCAGCGCCTGGCACCCCAGGCACAGCGCACCCGCGATGACGTAGGGCATGGGCGAGTAAGCCGCGGGCCCCTTTGCAGCCTGCTTGCGAACGATCATTTCGATCGCGGCCAGGATCAGCGGCAGCCAGGCCGCGGCCGCGATGATCATCGTGAAGTTGACGCTAACGATGAAGAAGCCGGAGAACGCGTAGGCGATGCCTGCAAAGGCTGCCGCAGGCCGGTGCAGGCCCAGGACGCGGCCGAACATGTACATACCGGCCGCGGCCAGCCCCAGTTGCAGCCAGGTGAAGATCCCATAGGCCAGCGCCAACGGCAGGATGTAGAAAAGTATGCTCAACGGGTAAAGCGCCGACTGCTGGCCAGCAGCCAGGAACGGCGCGCCTGCTAAGATGCGCGGGCTCCACAGCACGCCCGCCGGGTCGCCGTCGCGCAGCGCCTCCAGCAGGAACGCCTTCCAGGCCCGGTTTTGCAGGATCAGATCGCTGATCAGCCCGTTGTGAGGCACGTCAACGCCGTACTGCGCCGCAAACGACTGCCACGGCTCGAAAGTGAACAGGTTGTCAACCGGCAGCAGTGTTTTGCCGCCCAACGTCTGCGCCGCAAACCACAGCACGGGCAGCAGGAGCAGCAAGAGGATGACGGCGATGTCAGTTCGGCGTGAGGATATCAAAGACGCTCTCCCCAGGATGAGAAGTGAAGAGAGATGACCAGGGCCGGCGTATCAACCCAGCTGTTTGTCCGGGCGAGGCTCCGGGTTACGTGTGACATTCCGGTGGCGGTACCAGATGCGGATAACATCGATTGCCCCCTGGATCTTCACGGTTACACTCATTTTGGACTGGCCGATGCGGCGGTCCTCAAAGTAGATGGGGATCTCTTTGGCCCGATAGCCCAGGCGTTCGGTAAGGTAGGCCATCTCCACCTGAAACGCATAGCCGTTGGCGCGCACGCGGCCGAGGCCGATCCCTAGCAACGCTGCGCGACGCCAGCACTTGAACCCGGCGGTGATATCGCGTGTCTTCAGGTGCAGGATGCGCCGCGCCCACACCTCATTGGCCCACCAACTCAGAAATCGTCGCCACCAGCTCCAGCGTTCATCGAGTTGGCCGCCGCTCACGTAGCGCGAGCCGATCACCACGTCGTACTGCGCCATCAGCTTCAGCATCTCCGGGATTGCAGTCGGTGGGTGAGAAAAATCCGCGTCCATCTGAATGATGAAGTCGGCCCCGCCGGAAAGTGCGTGGGCGAAGCCGTCGAGGTAAGCGCGGCCTAACCCCTGCTTTTCGCGGCGATGCCGAACGGAGACGACGCCAGGCAGCCGTTCCGCCAACGCTTCGGCAACCTGTCCTGTACCGTCGGGCGAGTTATCGTCCACGATCAGCACTGAAAGCCCCGGTACGACGAGCGCACGTAACTCCGCGATCAGGGCCGGTAGGTTGTCAGCTTCGTTGAAGGTGGGGATGACGATTACGGTCTTTGCGTCTCTCGAGATGCCGTTTGGTTCTTGAGAAGGCATAACGAGGTCGATTCTACCACGTCAGCGGCTAAAGGTCAAAGCAGATGATCATCACATCCAGAACCGTTGCGTTTTTTCTTAAGATACGCTATACTGGGGTTGATTATTGAGCATAATGGAAGGGGGCTGGCGATGGGCCGTAATCTGACTGCCAGGTCTGTACAAATCCTCTATATCGGCCGCATCGAGTCCAGTTACGAGAGAGTCTGGCAGGGGATCCAACAAGAGGGTGGCAAGGTGGCGTTTGCGCGCACCCAGGTCGCCGGCCTTCAACTGGCGCGTGAGCTTCAGCCCAGCATTATCATCATCAATACCATCAACAGCCACTTTTCAGGTGACCGTCTGTGCAAGACGCTGGGCCGGCGTTTACCGCAGGCGTGTCGGTTGCTCCTGACCGAGCGCGGGGAAGGGGGGGAGACCGAATGTGAAGAGCGCCTGGTGCGTCCGTTCACGAACCGTAAGCTGCGGGACACGATCCGGCGGCTCGGCGAATCAGTCGTCCCCAACATCCTCCAGGCCGGCCCAATCGAATTGGATATCGTCTCGCGCGTTGTGGTGACACCTCTTGGGCGCGCGCATTTAACACCCAAACAGTGCAAGTTACTGGCCGAGTTCATGTTACGTCCGAACCAGGTGATCTCACGCCAGGCGTTGATGCAAGATATCTGGGAGACGCATTATCTGGGCGACACCCGCACCCTTGACGTCCATATCCGTTGGTTGCGCGAGCGGATCGAGTCTGACCCCATGCATCCCACGCTATTGATCACCCAGCGCGGTGTCGGCTACAAACTGGTTGTGCCCGCTTGTGAGCGCGCCGCGCCAGCCTCGGAGCCTGACGACTCTGATGAACTGTCGGAATAGGCCGTTTTAAAAGCGAAATCGGCACCCTAGGGCGCCGATGCGCGAGCGACGGAACTGACCCGGGCCTCAGGACACTTGCCTGGCCTTGTTGAGCGCGATCATCATGCGAGACTTGCGCCGCGCCGCGTTATTCTTGTGGAGCACGCCCTTCTCAGCGGCCTTATCCAACGCCCGGACGGCAGTCTTCAGCGCCTGATCGGCGGCTTCGACTTTGCCAGAAGCCAGAAGCGCCCGGAACTTCTTGATGTAGGTGCGGGTGCTAGTGCGGACAGTCCCGCGGTAAACAGTTTTGCGGGCATCACGCCGCTGGCATTTCAACGCAGATGGGTTCTTCTTCAGGTTTGGCACCGATAGCCTCCAGAACTTTCTAACTCCAGATGGTTAATCTTGGAAACGGCTCATTCCGCCGCTCAGATGATATCAAGGATCGCGGGATCCACGTGCTGTCACCAGCCACAGCAGACAACTATACCCCAATGGAACGATTTTGTCCAGTTTGAGAGGGGGTGCTCATCGCCCGCGGCTGGCGGCCGTCCAGCAGCACGCCTTCCATCGCCTCCTGCACATAGGGATAGGCCAGCCAGACGATCGCGCTGCCAGTGAGCGCCCCGGTGAGCACCCGCAGCGTCCAACTGCTTTCCCGCAGGCCCAGCAGCTGTGTACCTCCGTCAACGGCAATGGGGATCAGCAGCACGGCGAAGAGCCAGATCGGCATCTTGGCATAGATGCCGTTGGGCCGTCGGAGATGTCCGCGCAACAGGCCGAATAGCAAGCCGCTGACCAACAGGCTGCCGAAGAGCGCCAGGTCGCGCTGGCAGATGGCAATCTTGTGCCCGTGTTCGTCGTCACCGTTCCAGCGCAGCAACAGGCGCGCCAGTGGGCTGCTGTCGGCAGGGTAGATGCCATCCGCCTCCAACTCCGCCGCGCTGTAAACCCCACGCGCCCCGAACAAGAAAAACGACCGCTCCGGCAGCTGGTGGCAGGTGGGCGCGAAGACCTTGTAGATCAGCCGCGCCGGGCCGGTTGCGCCGGCCTCCATCAGCACCGGGGCCAGCATAGGCAGTCCGATGAAAAGCGCCAGGATCACGTTAAAGAGCGCCAGCCAGTGCCGCGCCAACCACGCGGCCAAGCCATTGACCGCTCGGTCGATGGTGGCGCTGGGCGCGGCAGGTGGTCGCCCTTGCTCGTTCATGGACTGGTCTGGGATAAGGGCGCGGCGTCAGCAATCACCGCGGTGCCGCTCAGATAGCCGATGTAGGCCGGGATCAGCGGCAGCACGCACGGCGAAAGGAACGACAGCAGGCCGGCCGCGAACGCCAGCGGGATGCTGATCGCGGCTGAGACCTCGGCGCCACCCGGCTCCAGGCTGGCCAGTCCCATGCCGAAGCGGGCCACAAAGAAGTTGGCAAGCCGCGCTAACTGGTCGTTGAAGAGCAGCACGCCCACGATGATCAGGAAGATGCCGGTGATCTTGGAGACCAGGCCCAGGTGCCGGTTCATGCGGCGCAGCCAGCCGGTCATGGTGCTGAACGCTGCGCCGGTGAGCAGGAACGGGAGGCCCAGACCCAGCGAGTAGACCAGGAGCAGCAGCGCGCCCTGGGCCACCGTCTGCGTGTCGCTGGCCAGGAAATAAATGGCCGCCAGCACCGGCCCTACGCATGGGATCCACCCGGCTGAGAAGAAGACCCCCATGAGCGCCGAGGACAGGTAACCCCAGCGGCGGTCCACGCGCGCCTGCACCCGGCCCTCGGTGTACATGATCCGCCCTAGACCCTCGGTGAACGCGATGAAGCCGCGGCCCAACAGGCTGTCCGCGCCGCCTGTCTGGCGGATTTGCGCCGCGATCGCGCCGAAGACTCCCGTCACCTGCAGGCCGAAGATGATTAGGATGGCGCCGCCGATCTTCACGAACGTGGGCAGGAATGCGTTTATGCTATAGCCGATGAACGCGACCGACGCGCCCAGCAGCACGAACACCAGGCTGAAGCCGGTCACGAAGGCCAGCGCGTGGGAGAAGGTTTGCCAGCGGTTAGCGGCGGTCATATGTGCTCCTTCGGCCCTCACCGCGCCGGCTTGTCCTTCAAGAGCTCGCGCAGCGCCGCGATCTCACGCTGTAGATTGCTCTGCCGCCGCATCATGCTGAAGATAAACGCAAACGCCGCCAGCCAGATGATCAGATATGCCGCAACCATGAATGTCATGTGAATCACTCCTTGTGGAAATCAGCGAATTAATAACCCGCTTGTTCCTTCAACAAATCCACCTGTTCCCGCAGTTGCTCCAGCCGGTAGCGGTGCACCAGCAGGACGACGTAGAGCACCGTGAACGCGGCCAGGGAGATGAAGAACGCGGTCATCATGCCCGGCCCCAACCCGAACCCTTCGCCGGGATCGATCAGCACCGGGTGGATGGTGCGCCACCACCGGATGGACATAAAGGTGATGGGCACGCTCAAAAAGGCGAAGATGCCGTAGACGGCCGAGAAACGCGCGCGGCGGGCCGGATCTTCCATGGCCGAGCGCAGCATGAAATAGGCCACGAAGAGCAGGAACATGATGGTGTAGGTGGTCAGCCGCGGATCCCACGTCCACCAGACGTTCCAGGCTGGCTTGGCCCAGACCGAGCCGCTGGCCGTGGCTGCCAGGGTGAATATCAAGCCGAGCTCGGCCGACGAGACGGCCAGGCTGTCCCAGCGCCGCTTGCTGGTGGCCAGGTAGGCGATGCTGGCGACCATGGTGACGCCGAACGCCAACATACTCAGCCACGCGCTGGGCACGTGAAAGTAGATGATCCGTTGGGCGTAGGTGTTGTCCTCGGTCAGGCCCACGGCGTTCGGCGCGCCGGCCAGCGCCATGTAGGCGGCGATCAGGATGCCCAACGCGGCCAGCGCCGTCAGGCTGGTCAGGCCGCGGTTTGAATGGTCGAACATAGAGCGAACCTCCTGTGTCATTCTTCCACCACAAAACCGAAGGTGAGATATGCCAGCACAGTGAAACCGATGTCATAGAGGATGACCAGTTGCAGCCAGTTGCCGACCGACCCTAACGTCTCGCCGTCCAACAGGGCCCCGGTCATCTTCACCCCGGCGACCAACACGGGCAGCAACACCGGGAAGAGCAGGATGGGCAGCAGCACTTCGCGCGCCCGCGTGTTCACCGCCATGGCCGAGAACACGGTGCCTACCGCGGCGAAGCCGAAGGTGCCCAGCAGGATCACCAACAGGTGTGCTGGGGTGAGCAGCGACAGGTTGAAGAAGATCATCACCAGCGGCAGCAGGATGATCTCGACGACCAGGATGAAGACCAGGTTGCCCAGCATCTTGCCGAAGTAGATGGCCGAACGGTCCACCGGGGCCAGCAGCAAGCCGGCCAGGCTGCCCTTGTCCTGCTCGATGACAAAGGCCCGGTTGAGGCCCAGCGTGCCCGCAAAGGTGATCGCGACCCACACGATGCCGGGCGCTACCATCCGCATGGACGGCACCCGCAGCTCGAACGCGAAGTTGAAGACGATTACCGCCAGCAACGCGAAGACGAACATGCTGCTGAAGATGTCCTTGGTGCGCAGCTCGGCACGGATGTCCTTGCGGATGATGGCAGCGACCGCCCGCCAGAAGTTCATCGGCCGCTCCCCACATGCTGGTCATAGTGTGCGCGCAGCTGGGCTGGGATCATGCCCCGGGCCGCTGCTTCGAACGCCACCCGGCCGCCGGCCAGGATCACCACGCGGTCGGCGATGGCCAGGCCGCGCTCCAGGTTGTGGGTCACGGTGACGATGGTGCGCTGGCGTTGTAGAGACGTTGCATGCAACGTCTCTACCGCCGCCGTATGCATGGCGTCGCGCCCGCTCAACTCCGCCAGCAGCCCATGCAGCATCTCGGCCGCCTGAGGATCGAGCCCGGTGTCGGGTTCATCGAGCAGCAGCACTTCGGGGTCGTGCAACAGCGCGCGGGCGATAGCCAATCGTTGCACCATGCCGCGCGAGAAGGTGCGCACCAGGTCCCCGCGCCGCAGGTAGAGCCCCACCCGTTCCAGCATGGCCGCGATCCGCTCGGCCGGTTGCTTCATGCCGTACAGCCCAGCAAAGAACCGCAGGTTTTCTTCGGCCGTCAGGCTGTCGTAGAGCAGCGGCGCGTGCGACACCACGCCCAGGTAGCGCCGGATGCCATCGGCATGTTTCGCCAGGTCCAGGCCGCCGATGCGCACTGTGCCGCCGGTGGGCCGGCTGAGGCTGGACAAGATGCGCACCAGCGTGGTTTTGCCCGCGCCGTTGGGGCCGAACAGCACCAGCGACTCGCCGGGCATCACCCGCAGGTCAACCCCGCGCAGCGCGTACTTGCTGCCGAACGCCTTGGTGAGGTTGCGCACCTCGATCATGGCGATCTCAGCCTCGGGCGCCGGCCCGGTCGCGCGGCCGTGCTCGCTCACCCCTGGCCTTCCTTGCTCAGCAGATCGCGCAACTGCGCCTTCAGCCGCAGCCGTTGGTCGCGGTAAGCCGCGTCTGTCAGTTCGCCGGCCTCGTGTGCCAGGTCGAGTTCAGCCAACGCGTCTATCAGGCTTTCGCGGTCGGTCGGGACCGCGGCCGCGCCCTGCACCGCGCGGCCGCGACGCAGGATGGGCAGGGTGATCAGAAACGCGGCCGCCCCGACCACCGCAGCCACCAGCACGCCGATCAGGATGCGGGACGTTGCCGGGGGGGCGGCGTCGGCTGCGACCGGCAAGTTGGTCATCCGCAGGGTCACGGCCTGCCCGGCCGGCACGTCTTGCGCCAGGAAGTTGAAGTAGTTGCCGCCCTGGGTTTGGCGCAGCCCCTGATCGGTCAGCCCCTGGCCGGTGACCTTCTGGCCAACGTCGCTGATGAGGGCGTTGATGTTGGCGGCGGGGTAGGCCAGTGTGCGCGCTAGCTCCAGTTTGCCGCCGCCGTAGGGCAGCGCGTAGCGGTAGAGCACCTGCCGCACATTCTGGCCGGGAGGCAGCGCCAGCAGGTCAACGAAGCCATCGGCTGTGGCCTGGAAGCGGCCGCCGAGCTCTTCTTCGCTGATTGCAAGGTCGGTCGCACCGGCCGGCAGCGTGAAGCGGAGCACCGCGTTCCCGTCGCCGGCGTAGGCCAGATCCCCGTCCAAGCTGAAGACCAGCAATTCAGCCACCAGCGCCTGGCCCGCGCTGAACTCCACGATGAAATGGACGCGCTCGATCCGCACGTCGCTGGCGTCACTTGTGGACTCGTACACGGTTACCGGCAGGTCAACGGCCGTTTGGTCGTCCGCAAAGCTGGCGAAGTCGGTGCTGTAGGGCACGCCGGCCGGGTATTGGACGCGCACGGCGAATGCCAGTCCGGCGTCAGTGGATAGATCAGTGAAGCGGTAGACTCCCGCCGCGTCGGTGGTGGCAGTGCGCTGCTCCAGCAGTGCACTGGCATCGAAAATACCCAGTTCGACGGCCAGGCCCGGCATGGGCTGGCCGGTGGTGCCGTTGGTTACCGTGCCGCTGATCACGCCGGCGCCTGCCGCCAACGGCCCGCGGAACAAGGGGCCACCCAGCGAGAGGCTCCGTATGTAAGCCAGTGACGCGCGCTGCTCGGCGTCGCTTAGCTTGCCGGTGAACGAGGGCATGGCGCCTTTGCCGTTGGCCACTGAGGCAGCCCATGTGGCCTCGCTGACCCCAGAGGTGGCAGCGAAATCAGCCAGGTTCGGCGCACCGGCGACCGCACCCTTGCCATCGGGGCCGTGGCAGGCGGCGCAGTTGGCCTCGTACAGCGCCCGGCCCTGCTCGATCTCGGCGGAAGACGTATGCAGGCTCCAGGCATAGGCCACCGTGTCCCAGATCTGCTGGTCGCTCAACTGGTTCTTCCACGGCGGCATCATGCGCTGCATGTTGCCGTTCTTGGTGATGTTGAACAGTTCCTGCCATGTCTTGCCTGCGATGGCTTCGTAGCGCCCCAGGGCCGTGGGCGGCACGCCTAGGCCCGCGGCCGAAGGGCCGTCCCCTAGGCCAGTGGCGCCGTGGCACGGCGCGCAGTTCTGAGCATAGTTGTCCTGGCCGGCCAGCGGCTGAGGCGGGGCCGTTGGCGTGTCCTGGCTCTGGGGTGTGGCCGAGGCCACCGCAATGCTGGCCAGAAGCAGGACCAACGCCAGGCCGACGACAAACGTGAAGCGACTACCAGCGGGCTTTGGTTCGCGATTCAGCCTGAAGGGAGTCGCCGTTCCGGGGTCTTGTTGCATAAGTCACGCGATCCGCTTTATGACATAAAGACGGCCACCCGCCCTGCGGGCGACCGTCTATTTGGAAATTCCCTCAGTTCCCCAGCTTTCCCTCAATTCCTCCGGTGCCCAATCATTTCACCGCCTCAACCTTGATCTCTTCATACTCTTTCTGCACCCCTTCTTCGTAGCGAGAAGGGCACTTCAGGAGCAGGTTGTTAGCTTCGACACCGTTGGGGCCCAACGCTCCCTCGACGATGGCGCTGGAGCCGGGGCGGGTGATCTGGTCAGGCTGCACGCCGTGGAAGTGGATCGCCAATTGCTTGCTGGCATCGGCCGGATCCGAGATCAGGAAGTTCAGATCGAGGTTGGCGGCGTCGTAGCGCACGCTCTCGGTAACGATATTGCCGCTGACCCGCAGGTTCTTGCCGGTCAACTCGGTTTGCTGCGCCAGCACTTCGCCCACCTCGCGGTAATACGCGCCGGCGCTAGAGATAGACGAAACGATCAGGTAAATGATCAACGCAGCGATGACCAAGCCACCGATGATGAATTTGACTTGGCTGTTGGCCCTGTTGGTGGTGACAGCGCCGCGCAGAATGGTTGAGCTTTCGGCCATCATGCCTCCGATAGGACTAGAAACCAGGCTTCTTGCAGAAATCTAGTCTCTTAGCAGTATACTGGCTTGTGATTCAAGCTGGAGTATACCATCAGTGTGGATAATCGTCAACGACAAAGGTCACACTGTGGAGAAAGCCGGTCATGGCCCGGTTTTGGGCCGGCCTGCGCTCCCTGACGCTTGTTTGGAGGCGCTGCCGGGGAGCGCAGGTGTAAGAGCATCGGCCAGGTTCCGAGCCATCGTGGCGAGAGCGTACACAGACTGAAGCCTGGCTTTCGGGTCATGGTGGGTTAGTCGGGTTATTGTGCCGGATACCCGATCTCGGCCAAAGTCTCTTTCACAGTGGCCAGGATGCCCTCGTTCTCCAGGGTAAAGGTAGTGGTTTTCGCCTGGGCATCCCCTTCGACGGTTAGCACCCCGGGCAACTCCCCGATCTCGCGCTTGATGGTCATGACGCAGTGGCCGCATGAGATGGCCGGGATGGTCAGGGTGACGGTAGTGGACATGCGCTCCTCCTACTGCTGGGTGAACTCCGCCTCGATGTTGATGGTGATCTCTTTGCCGACGAGCCAGCCGCCGGTCTCCAGGGCAACGTTCCAGGTCAGGCCCCACTCCTCGCGGTTGATCTTGGCGTTGGCTTCGAAACCGGCGTTCTGCGTACCCCACGGCGACTTGGAAGTGCCCAGGTAGGTCACATCCAACACTACGGGTTTAGTCACGTCGCGGATGGTCAGGTCGCCGTACAGCTTGGCGGTGGTGTCGCCGGTGCGCTCGAGTTTGGTGCTCTTGAACACCATCTCGGGGTATTCGTCCGATTTCAGAAAGTCTGCCGAGCGCAGGTGCGCATCGCGCTGTGCCTCGCGCGTATTGATGCTGGTGGTCTTGATTCGTGCTTCCACTGAAGCAGCATCGGGGTTGTCAATATCCAGGTCCAGGTTGATGGTGAAATCCTCAAATTCGCCGCGCACCTTCGAGAGCATCATGTGCCGGGCGACGAACTGAATCTGGCTGTGTGCCGAGTCGGTGATCCATGCCATAGGTCATTTTCCTCACGCTTCAAGTTGATATGCGTTACTATTTCGCGAGTCTTTTATCTCATTCTTGATGGGGTAATGTCCGTAGGTTGCTTTACCTTTGGCTCTGTCATCGGGCTAGAAAGCAGACTGCGAACAGCTGGGCAGTTAGGCGCACGGCCCGGCTGTTTGGGACGGTTGATGCCCGAGGGGGATGGGCGTATGAGCACTAGGTCGAGGACAGGTATGGCGCGGGGCGCGAGCGATCGCGGCGTAGCCAGCCTGGGCCGCGTACAGATCTTCGACCGCGACCCATTCGTCCGCAATGTGCGCCTGGGCCAACGAGCCAGGGCCGTAGATGAAACTGGGGATGCCGCGGCGGCCCGCACTTTCGGAGGCGTTGGTGCCGCATGGTGCTGCGAAGGTGTCGGCCGGCAAGCTGGCCGCGGCCAAAGAGGCCAGCAGCGCCTGCCGCCAGGGGGCTTCCGGTGGGCAGCGCCAGCCCGGCAGGAAATCATCGGCCTCCAGCAGCGCGCCGGTGTAGCAGGGCTGCCGGAGGTGATCCAGCGCACAGGTAACGCCGGGCAGGTGCTCGAGACCTGCGGTCATGCGGGCCAGGAAGCTCTCCCCAGTCTCGCCTGGCATGGTGCGTGCCACGAAGCGCGCGTGACATCCGGCCGGGACCAGGGTCTGGTTAGGCAGCGGTTCAGAGACCAACTCCACCAACGTCAACACGCCGCAGCCCAGTTCTGGGTCTGCTGGCAACGGAAGAGCGCGCAACCGGTTCACCGCTTCGATCATCTTGTACGCGGCGTTGTCGCCCAATTCTGGCTGCGAGGTGTGCGCGCTGCGTCCCGCTGCATACAGGCGCAATGTTGCGCGACCCTTTTGCGCCACCCCCAACCGCAGGCCGGTTGGCTCACCGGTGATCACCAGGTCGGCCGGCCAGGCGTTCAACACATGGCCCAGGGCCGCGCCGGTCAGGTTTTCCTCACACACCGTGGCAGCGACGATCAGCGTGCCGGCGAGGTCTTCTGGCGGGAGGGCCGCGATGGCGCAGATCATCGCCGCCAGCGCGCCCTTGGTATCGGCTGCGCCCCGGCCCCACAGCCGGCCCTGCGAAACCTCGCCGCCGTACGGGGCATGCGCCCACGTTTCGGGGCCGGGATCAACCACGTCCATGTGACCGTCAAACAGCAACGTCGACCCCGGCAAGTGCCCACGGCGCACGCCGATGACGTCGCCCCAGGCATCAATCTGCACGTCGTCGAAGCCGTAGCCATGCATCATTTCAGCGATCAACGCCGCCACCTGGCCCTCGCTGCCGGATGGACTGGGCCGGTTGATCAAGGCACGGGCCAGCCCCAGTACATCGATCATCATTCCAACAGGAAGCCACCCGCTTCGGCGCGCGCCAGCACGGCCTGGATGGTGGCAACCAGGGCGCGCGCCGAAGCCGCGTCCAGCTCTACAGCTGTTCGCGCGCTCGGCCCTAGCGCCTCATTGCCGAAGTCCAGGTTCAGGGCATACTCCAACCCCACGTCGAAGGGGTGATCGTACGACACGCTGACATGCTGCAAAGGGAACCAACCGTCCGGCCCCTTGCCGCTGCCTGATATGGACACCTGTTGGCTGATCATCGTGCACATGGTTGGGCTCCTGTTTTGCCGGGCGGGGGTGGCTCTCTGCGAGCGCCCGCCCCGACAGACGCTAGGCCGTGCCCCTACCTCAACGCGGTGCGGCCAGGTGCTGCGCCAGGAAGGCAAACACCTTCCGCCAGCCGTCAACGGCGGCCTCCTGTCGGTAGTTGGGCCGGTCGTGATAGAAGAAACCATGCCCGGCGCCGGGGTACATGTGGAACTCGTAGGGCTTGCCGTGCCGTTTCAATGCTTCCTCGTGGCGGGCCACTTGTTCGGGTGACGGGCTGCGGTCATCCGCGCCGAACAGACCCAGCAGGGGACACCCCAGACCTGCGGTGTAGTCGATTGGTGCGACGGGTTGCTTCGGGGTCAGTTCCTCCGGCGCCATCACCACCCGGCCGCCCCAGCAATCTATAGCTGCAGCGAAGCCGGAAACGCGGCACGCGGTCAGGAACGCATGGCGGCCGCCGGAGCAGGTGCCGAAAACCGCGACTTTGCCATTGGCGTAAGGCAAGCCGCGCAGGTAGGCCAGCGCGCCAGCCACATCACCCAACACCCGATCATCGGGCACGCCGCCTGCGCCTCGCACGGCCGCGGCCACATCCTCGATGGTGCCGTGGCCCTCGCGGCAATACAGGTTGGGGCAGAGCGCCGCGTAGCCGTGGTGCGCGAACTTGCGGGTCGCCTCGCGATACCACTCGTCCCAGCCGGGGAGGTGGTGGATCAGCACGACGCTGGGGAACGGGCCGGGGCCTAGCGGCCGGGCAAAATACGCGTTGACCGTCTCGCCGTTGGCACCCGCCAGCGTGACTGTCTCAGCCAGCATCCCTTCGTACATGTCGGTGCGGTACATGGGTTGTCTCCGAGATTTGTGCGCAGGCCTGTCACAGCAGGTTTTTCAGCCGTGGATCTAATACGTCGCGCAGGCCGTCTCCCAGCAGGTTGAAGCCGAGGACCGTGAACGAGATGGCGATGCCGGGGAAGATGACGACGTGCGGCGCGCTCTCCATGAACTTGCGTCCGTCGTTGAGCATGGTGCCCCAACTGGCGGCCGGGGGCGGAACGCCCAGGCCCAGGAAGCTCAGCGAGGCCTCGACTACGATGGCGGTGGCAAAATAAGTAGTGGTGACCACGATCAACGGTGCGACGATGTTGGGCAGGATGTGTCTTGCTAACAGCAGGACTTCGCGCTGTCCGATAGAGCGCGAAGCCTCGACGTAATCCTTTTCGCGCTCGGCCAGCACCGAGGCGCGCACCGTGCGCGCAAAGATGGGGATGCGCACGATGGCGATGGCGGTCATCACCGTGACCAGGCCGGGCTTGAACACCGCCACCAGCACTAGCGCCAGCAGGATGGCCGGGAACGCGTAGATCGCATCCATCACGGCCATGATGGCGGTGTCAACCCGGCCGCCCACGTAGCCGGCCAGCGCGCCCAGGATCAGGCCGATCACGGTGCCCAGCGCCACCGACACCACGCCCACTTGCAGCGAGATGCGCGCGCCGTAGAGCACCCTGGCCAAGATGTCACGCCCCAAGTGATCGGCGCCCAAGAGGTGAGCCTGGCCCGGCGGTTGGAAGCGATGCGCCAGGTTGATCGCCACCGGGTCATAGGGCGCCAATTCTGGCCCGAAGATCGCCGCCAACACGACCATGGCCGAAATGATCATGCCGAGGCGCGCCATCGGGTTGCGCCACAGCCGCGCGGCCAGTCCCCGGCTCTTGCGGGGCCGGCGGTCAGTGATGCGACCCGCGATGGATATGTCGATGGTCATGCGCGAATGCTTCTCTGAAGAGGTGTGTTGGGCGGCTACGCCGCCCAACACACCTCAGAACGACACTACTTATCCAACCAGGTCTTGTTCAACCCATCGCTGGCGTCCATCATCATCAGCGCGGGCGAGGTGCCAGGTTGGTAATCCTTAACGGTGTTGCGCCACGCCTCGACCCAGGGCAGGCCCAACACGTAGACGGTGGCGGCGTCCTCCTGCACCAGTTCCACCGCCTGCTTATAGATCGCCTGCCGCTTGGCCACGTCAACTTCGGCCTTGCCCGCATTCAGCAGCTCGTTCATCTTGGGCGAATCGTAGCCGCCTACCAGCCAGTTGCCGCCGCTGGCCGCCGTCAGGTAGCCGTAGGGCCGGTCGGGGTCGAAGATGCCGGTCATGGTGCCCAGCAGCAGGTCGTAGTCGTAGGCCTGGCCTTTGCTGTTCCACGCGGCCGAATCCACGATGTCGAACTCCACAGCAAAGCCCACCTGGCCCAGCATGGCCTGGATGACCTCGCCCTTGTCCTTCTGGTTCGCCATCAACAGGAACTTGACGGGCGTGCCCTCGGGCAGGCCGCTGGCCTTGAAGTACTCCTTAGCCTTGGTCAGGTCGGGCGCGACGCCGGGCACATCCAGCCGCCAGACATTGTCGGGCGTGAAAGGCTGGTTGTGCACCTGACCCAGACCGAAGAAGATCGCCTCGTTGTACTGATCCCGGTCGAACGCAGCCTGCAGCGCCAGGCGGGCGTTGAGGTTGTCGAATGGCGCTCGCTTGTGGTTCATCACCAGGCGCTCGCCGGAGTTGATGTAGTACACCTTCACGGTGAAATTCGGGTCAGGGCTCTCCACCAGCTTCTTGACATCGGCCATGGGCAGCTCCTCGGCCATGTCCACTTCGCCGGTGCGTAGCGCGTTCAGCCGCACCACCGGGTCGGTGATGACCCTTAGCACGACGCTGTCCAGCAGCGGTTCGCCGGCCTTCCAGTAGTCCGGATTTTTCACCAGGGTGTACGACTCGCCGGGCTTGACCTCGCCCATCATGAAGGGGCCGGTGCCGATGATCTTGGTCACCTTGCCTTCGGCGTCGTAGCTGTCGCGGTGAATGATGGCCGTGCGGTTCAGCAGCGCCAGGTAGGAGAAGAAGGGGCCCATGCCGCTTTCCATGGTGATTTTGATCGTGGCCGGGTCCACGACTTCGGTCTGGAGCTTGATGCCGGCGTAGGTGCTGCGCATCGCGGCGCCGGCCTTCTCGTCCAAGATGCGATCGAAGATCCACTTCACGTCGTCGGCCGTGACCGGCTGGCCGTTGTGGAATTTCACGTCGGGGCGCAGCTTGAAGGTGCGCGTCTTGCCGTCAGCCGAGGTCTCCCAGCCTTCGGCCAGCACGCCGACGAAGTTGCCGGCGCGGTCGGGCGCGACGAGCTGCTGGGCCACCAGGATGTTCAGGCGGATGTCACCGTACTGGATGGCCTTGAGCGGGTCCAGTGAGGTGACGTCTTCCTTCATGGCGAAGGTCAGCGTACCGCCGGCTTTGGGCTCAGCGGCAGGCTTTTCGGCGACCACGGGTGCTATGGTGGCCTCGGCTGGGGCGGCGGGCGGTGTGGGCGCGCAGGCGGTAAGCACCAACGCCAGCACGGCCAATAGGGCGAATACCGAGCGTTTCATGAGATTCCTCCTTGAATCTTGAATTGGCTCAACCCAGGCGGATGCGCGGGTCGAGCAGGGTGTAGATCACATCAACCAGCAGGTTGACGAGGACGACGACGACAGCAATCACCAGCACGATGCCCTGGACGACCGGGTAGTCGCGGGCAAAGATGCTGTCTACGACGAGCAGGCCCACGCCGGGCCAGGCGAAAACGGTTTCCACCACCACGGTGCCGCCGATCAGAAAGCCCAGTTGCAGGCCGACCATGGTCACGGTGGGGATCAGGGCGTTGCGCAGCGCGTGGGTCAGCAGGACCGCTCGTTCGGCCAGACCCTTGCCGCGCGCAGTGCGCACATAGTCCTTGCCCAACTCCTCCAGCAAGCTGGAACGGGCCAGGCGCGTGGTCGTGCCGGACAGCGACCAGCCGAGGGTGATAGCGGGCAAGACCAGGTGACGGAGCGACTTGACGAAGTCCTCCAACGGCGAGATGTAGCCGATGGACGGCAGCCAGCCGAGCCAGATGGCGAACACCAGCACCAACAGGATGCCGGACCAGAAGTTGGGCAGGGAGATGCCCAGGATAGCGAAGACCATAGCTGCCATGTCGGCGCCGGAGTTGCGCTTGACGGCAGCCAGCAAGCCCAGGGGGAGGGCGATCAGGAGCGAGAGGAAGAGCGCGGCGAAGGAGAGGAGCAGAGTGGCGGGGAGCCGCTGGCCGATGAGCTGGAGCACCGGCATCCCTGCGCGGTAGGAGTTGCCCAGGTCGCCTTGCACGGCTCGCAGCAGCCATCTGCCGTATTGGACAACGATCGGCTGGTCGAGGCCGAGCTCACGGCTCAACGCTGCGCGACGCACCTCGTCCATCCCTTCACTCCCGTACATCACATCAATCGGGTCGCCCGGCACCATGCGGATCAGGGCAAAGACGATGATAGACATCAACAGCAGGATGGGCAGCAACGTCAGGGTGCGTCGTGCAAGGTAGGCGAACACTTAAGACTCCAACATCCGTTTGCTGACCCCTCGCACACCCTCGACCCGGTCCAGCAGCTTGATGCGATCCGAGTCTACGTGGTCGTAGCCGGAGCCGATGATGTACGCCAGCAGCCCCAGGTAAATTGCAGCCACGGCGATGCGGCCAGCGGGGGTCATGAGGGGCGGCACCACCTTGACCAGGGCCAGGCCAGCGGCCACTTTGTCGGCCACGCGCATCTTGGCAGCAAAGCGGCCCGCAAGCTGGTTAACCTCGTCCCGCGCCAGCAGCAGACCAGCCTCCGAGCCTCCGTAGGCAGCCAGCCAATGCTTCACCTCGGCCTCAACCGCGGCGGTGCGGAGGATGCGGCCGGCCAAGGCAGGGAACAGCGTCCCCTCGCGCAACTGTGCCAGCCATCGGTCGAGCTGCTTGCGCGCTTCACTCAGGGCATCCAGGCCCACCAGCGCAAGGATTTTGTCGTTGGCTGCCAGCAGGAAGTTCAGCGCTTTCGCACTGATTCCGGCCAGATCCAGCCCTAGCTTGCCAGCCAGATCGCCGCCTACGACGCTGATGGCCTCGCGCAGCAGTGCCGCGTCCAGGAGTAGCAGTCCTTCGACCGCATGCCCGCCGGCCGCCACCACGTCGGCCCGGATGCCCGCCAGCGCCACGTGGGTCGCGTCCGCGAACTCGGCGGCCGGTTCGGCCAGGCCGCGGGTGCGGCGGACCGGCAAGCTTCGCAGCCCGCGGCTCGCTGTGCCGCCTACCAGATACGCTTCAGGAGCGGCGATGATGGTTTGCAACTCGAACAGGTCCGGCGCGAGCAAGCCCGGACCGCCGAAGGCGAGCTCGGCTCCGTAACCGCGCACCTGGGGCGCGGCCGGCCCGACCAAGTGACCGGCTAGCGCCAGGTCGAGGGCCGCGCCGGCCAGCAGTTGCACTTCAGCGGCGGCCACATCCAGCGGATCGGCCGCGGCCAGGCCGGCCTCTGCGGCGGTCCCAAGGCTGCGCGAGGCCGGGAGTAGATCGGGCGTGGGTGTGAAGGCGGCCAGCGTCTCATCGAGGCCGCGGGTGGCGGCTGGCCGCAGCGCCGCAGTCACGCCGGCCGCGTAGGTTGCGGCCAAGTGGCGACGAACTGCGGGTGAGCAGGTTTCGGACATCGCGCTCCTCCTTACGTCGGTCATAAGGCGACAACTTCTCTGCGAAGGTTGCGGAGCAACGGACCGGCGCGAGATAGGCACTGCTCTTCGTCCATGAAGAGCGGTGTGATAACACTATCAGTCCTCAAAGATAAGTCGGCAATGATCGGCCCGATGCGGGCCGATCATTGCGCCTGGGTGTACAGGGCTCTTAAGCACAACGAGCGCATCAATACGGGTGCGCCCTCCTGTGTTCAGGCAACAGCCGGCCGGCGCCGCAAATGATTGAGCACGATCCCTGCGATGCCCACAACCACCATCCCCAGCCCGATCCACTGCGCGGTGGCCAAAGCGCCCATGCGCCAGGCATCGGGTCGGAACATCTCCACCCAGAAGCGGCCGATGCCGTACCACACCAGGTACGACAGGAAGATGTCGCCGTCCCGCAGCCGGCTCGCCAGTTTCCGGCCACCGAGCCACAACAGCAGGAAGCCGGCCACGTTCCACAGCGCCTCGTAGTAGAAGGTGGGATGGAAGCCGTTTTGTTCGTACCACTGTTTGGCCGCTTCGGTCAGGCGGTCGGGCAGGCCGCACGCCATGGGGGAGCCGGCCGGCTCCTGGCACGGGTAGAGCGGGTTGATGTGAAATGCCCAGGGCCGGTCGGTGGCCGGGCCGTACAGCTCCTGGTTGATGCGGTTACCCATGCGGCCCACCGCTTGCGCCACCAGCAAGCCCGGCGTCGGGATGTCCAACCAGCGCAGCAGCACGAGCTTGTTGCGCCAGGCGTAGAGCACCACGGCCAGCACGCCGCCCGCCACCGCGCCGTAGATGCCCAGGCCGCGGAAGCCGCCGTTCCAGAACGCGATGATCTCGATAGGGTTCTCGCGGTAATAGGCCCACCCCGCGAAGTTGCCCGTGGGCGTGGAGAAGACGTGGTAGAGCCGTGCGCCGATGATGCCGAGGATGAGACACCAGGTGAGCAGGTTCCACACGTGCTCCGGATCCTCCCCACGGCGTTTGGCCTCTTTGGTAGCCAGCCAGGCCGCCAGCACGGCCCCACCGACGATCAGCAGGCCGTACCAGTGCACTTGGAAAGGGCCGAGTTTGAGTAAGACCGGGTTCATGAGGACTCCTGATAGATGTACGATGTACGATGTTCGATGTACGATGTGAAATCTACATCGTAGATCGTACATCGTACATTTCGTTTATCCGCCACGGGCGGTGCGGCGCGTGGCGCGATCATCGGCGGGCACAGCCTGGCCGGCTGCGGCCGCAGCCGCAGCTTTGGCTTCACGCGCCAGTTGGCGTTGGTAGCGCAGCCAGCTCATGCAGTCGGGGTCGTGGCCCATCAGCATATCGGCTGCCAGGATGGATTTCTTGAGCTCCGGCTTGAGTGGGTTGGTGATGGCGCTGGTCATGCCGCCACCGATCAGCATGGCGATGAAGTTGGCGTTGATCGCCTCGCGGTCGGGCAGACCGAAGGAGACGTTACTGGCGCCGCAGGTGGTGTTGCAGCCCAGCTCCTCGCTGATCCAGCGCACCAGGTCGAGCACGGCCTTGCCTGAGCCGTGTACTGCGCCCGCGGGCATCACCAACGGGTCAATCAGGATGTCTTCCCGAGGGATGCCGTAGCTTTCGGCGCGCTTGACGATGGCCCTGGCGACCTCCAAACGCACCCTGGGGTCCATGCTGATGCCACTCTCGTCGTTGGAGATGGCGATCACCGCGCACTTGTATTCGGCCACCAGGGGGAAGACCGTCTCCATGCGTTCTGCTTCGCCCGTCACCGAGTTGATGAGCGGTTTGCCGCCCGCGGCCTTCAGCCCCGCCACCAACGCGCCGACCACCGACGAATCTATGGAGAGCGGGACATCTACCACCGACTGCACGGCCTCGATGGCCTTGACCATAACTTCGGGCTCGAGCTCGTGCGCATTCGCCACGCCGAGGCCCGCGTTCACGTCCAACACGGTCGCGCCGGCTTGCACTTGCGCCAGGGCATCGGCCTTGACGCGTTCGAAGTCACCGGCCAGCATCTCCGCGGCCAGCGCCTTGCGGCCGGTGGGGTTGATGCGCTCGCCGATTACGGTGAAGGGACGTCCAGGGCCGATGATTGCTTCGACGCCGGATTTGGAACGGAGGATGGTTTCCATGGGATAAGAACTCTCCTACCAGATTGTGCGGATGAGGCCGCCTGCAATGCAGCCGTTATTCGCATTATAGCTTGAGGATGGTCTCGGCGCAAGTTGGTTCGTTTGACCGGGTGCGTGAACGTTAACTGAGGAACCTGGCCGGAATTGCCTGCGGCCGGGCCGGTATCTCAGGTGTGCACTAGGCCCAAGGGCTTCAGAAACTCTCAAGGCTCTCTTTGGCTAGACGCTCGGCTTTCGCCCCAACGCCTTTATGGTGGCCCCCGGGTCGTTGGACAGGACCGCATCGCAGCCCAGCCAGCGGTAGTACCACAGCCGCTTATCGGGCATGGGATCCAGCGGACAGGTGATCTGCCTGGCCCGGTGCGCCTGGCGGACGTAGAAGGGGTTCAGGAAGTACACCGGCCAGAACGCGCCGATAAGCTCCGCGTCAACCCCTCTCGGCGTCAGCTTCGACATGGTGATGAAGCCCTTGGGGATGACGGGCGCGACCGCGGCCACGGTCTGAACGCGTGCCAGGTTGAAAGAGAGCACCACGGCGCGTTCGAGCATGTCGTGCGCGGCCAGCTCAGCGGCCAGCTTGCGGCACACGGCTGGATCCAGGAAGCGGTCGGTCTTCAGTTCCAGTGCCAGCGCCACCTCCGGCGCTTCGTTGGCCAATAGCGTGCACAGCTCGGCCAGGGCCGGCACGCGCTCCTCATGAAACTCCGGCCGGCCGTAGGATGCGCTGAGCGCCTTGATCTGCGCCAGGGTCATGTCGGCCACGGCGCCGTGCCCGTCGGTGGTGCGATCCACCTTGCCGTCATGGATGCACACGAAGACGCCGTCCGCGGTCAGGTGCAGGTCGGTCTCGATGATGTCGGCGCCGTCGGCCAGCGCGCGACGGAACGCGGCCATGGTGTTCTCCGGGCACGCGGCCGAGTTGCCACGGTGGGCCATAACATAGGGTTTGGGTCGGTCGGGGAGGGTGAGTTGGCGTGTGGTCATTGGGTTTTCCTTACGTTGATGAACGTCCAGCAACGATGAGTGGTCGTTCCGAAGCTATTCCGTGTAGGGGCCCAGGAAGCGCTCGCCATCGAAGTGGATGAGATGACTGGCTGCATCCGCGATCCAGACCTCGGTGGCCCACGAAATCTCCGGCAGGTAGCGCATCATCTCCCGCCGCGTCAGGAACGCGGTCACGTAAACGATGCCGGGGCGCGCGCCGGCAAACAGGCGGGCCAGTTCGGCGCGGCGTTTGGCGTCAACAGGACCGTGACTGGTCACCGCTTCGACGAGCAGCAGCCAATCCTTTGCCCCGTAATAGATGACGACATCGGGCATCTTCCCGTGCTGGTCAACTGTCGCCCCCAACGTCTGCAAGGTGGCAGCATCGAAATAACCCCATTTGTCCCCGGTATCGCCCACATAAACGATCTGACCACCGGGGGCAAAACGCGGCGCGAACTCCTCCACGATAGCTCGGATCAACCTGCTGTGGCTGCCGGCGCTCAGATAAAGCTCCTGTCCTTCGGCTAACTGTAAGGGTACTTTGTTCATGGTCCGTTCCTGCGCATAACGTTGTCGGAGCGATGTGACGTTTGTTCGCCAGCGCAAAAGCTCTTGCTCCCATTTGGGTGACCCAAACGTCTTGAGCAAGTGCAAGGCCTTCGGCTCGATCTGATAGCACCATTTCGGGCTATTGATGGGACGGTCTGGCTCGTCTGGGTTTGCTACGGCGAGACAGGCATCCATGAATTGATGCATAGTCTGCCTGCGAAAAGTCTCGCGCGTGTTGGGCGCATATTTCGTCCCATAGTGCTCCCGACAGAAGTCCATGATCGGCGTGATGCCGATCAGTGGATTCTCCGCTTGTCGCCAAGGCACGTCAGGCGCCAGACCAAGCAGCGCCAACAATGTCAGCGCAGACCGTTCATTAAGTTGCCCCCGCGGCAAGTCCAACGCCCGCAGCACATCCAGCGCTTCGTCAATCCGCTGCTTAATGGTGACGGGGTCTGGCGATTCCAAGTCGGTCATCAGGCGTATCTCCTCTTCGAGCAAGGCATCTATTTCATGCTGTGAGGGCATCGTAGATCCCACTTTTGCCCCGAGTCTTTCCAAAGTGCTGCGATCTGGATAACGCAGCATTCTGAGATCGGCAGCGTTGACCTGCGTGTGACCGCTGAACTGGCGGAAGTAGACATCAATCAGGGTGGAATTGAGGAATAGAGTCAGTCCCTTTGCCAGGTTCAGTGGCAAACCGGCGCCGTTAACGTGATAGAAGTTCAGATGATTCTCAAACGCGATCACGGAAGAGTCTATGGAATGGCTGGGTAGCAGTGCAGCGACGATGCGACGAGGTTCTTCTTTGGCAGAAAAGCGTTTGACCAGAACATAGTTCCCGTCCGGCAGTACGAGCGGTTGGGTCTCAGATGTCAAGACGAGCGCTTCAGGCTTGCGGCCGCCGCCATTAGGCCAACGCACAAGGCCGGAATCAAAATGGCCTGGATAGATGAGCGGCACCGAGCCTGGCTTGGGCTTGTCAAGGAGGGCCGCTCTCACACGGAAGTCAACCACGCGCCCGGTTGAGACACGCAAGCCGAGATCATCAAGACCCTGTTCAAAGACCTCCGCACGATGTTGGATAAGCGAGTCGAGCTCATTGGTTGCGATGTGTATGACGCTGTCAGGATCGTTGGGCCGCACAACCTGATCATACGGTACATCCCGAACTGTCAACGTGTCGTCATGGACCGTGCGTGCTTTGGATATCGCAACTACGTCTTGCTGACCGGCCTTGATAGCGTGGAAGATGATGTTTTCTTGCAGGACTTCGTCTTCGCTGAAGGCCAGATCCCGTGCTTCGAAGACATGGATCCGCTTGAGCGTCATGTGCTCGAGGAGCAGCCTGCGAAATGGCTTGAAGTAAGGGCCGTTGCAAAAACTGCGCGGGGTAATCGCAACCAACTCACCGCCGGGTTCCAACAGACCGATTGTAATGGCGAGGAATCCCGCATACAGATTGCTGGTCTCTACGCCGATTTCTCTCAGCAGCGCACGATAGCGTGAGTCGCTTTGGATCTTGCGATAAGGCGGATTCAGGATGGCTCGATTGTAGAGTCTCTTAGGCGGCGCAAACAGATCGTGCCGCAGCTCAGCCACGCCTGCTGCGATGAAGTCTTCCTGGTAAACGGTGCTCCAGAAATCTATGCCGTGCTGCTCGCAGTGCTCTTTGCAGCCAAGCTGTGCAAGCCGCAGATACTCAGCCAAGACCGGATCAAGCTCATACGCGGTGGATTCGATGCGCGCAGGGCGTGTCCGTCTGCTGCACGTGTCCTCCACGAATGCTGCGGTGAGCGTGCCGACGCCAGCGCCTGCATCCAGGAGCCGCACAACCTCAGGCGGCTCACCAAACATCGCGGCCATGAAGCGGGCGATCGCGGGCGGGGTCGGATACTGGCCCATTTCGGCCCGTTGCTCGGGGCGTAGCTGACGCATGGCAGTGACGCGAAACAGATCGACGCGATCTGTCAGGCCAGAATCGCTACGCTGATCAGGAGCTTTTGGCGTAAGTACTGCGTCTGAAGCAGGCATGGTGTGTGTCCACGTGATCATGGTGAAGAACGTGGGTCTCCGTGTGATGGACAACGTGACCTGAAGACATCATAGCATTGCCAGAACCGACAGTCAAAAAGCCTTGGTTGTTCGACCGGAAACACCGACCGCGTCGGCTTTTCAGGCCGTGGCCACTAACGCCGGGCAGCCATATGCTCATCCAACGTCATCTTCGCCCGCGCGATGATCGGCCCCATCGTGATCGGCTCGCCGGACCCTGTGGCGAGCTCGGCCGCGGCGATCGGCGGGGCGAAGGTGACGCGCGGGGTCAGGGGGACTTTGCGGCCGCTGAGCATCTGCACGCTGATCTGCAGGAATTCGGCCAGGCGGCGCCGCTGCCAGCCGCCGCGCACCAGCCGGGTGAGGGGATTGCGTAGGTAGGAGGGCGCGACCACGCTGCTGACGATGGCCGTCACCACCTGCGTTTGGGGCACGCGGCGCAGGATCAGGGCCAGGCTCGCGTACCAGTTCTCCAGCGCCTCGGCCGCGCCCGGCAAGAGATCGGGATCCGGGTCCACCAGCCCGCTGCCGAAGGTCATGATCGCACCGCCGGCCCCCAGGTGGCGGATGGCGGCCCGGACGGCCGCCATGCGATCGTAGGGGTCCGGCGAGACGTAGATCAGATGCGCGCCGATGGCAGGCAGGCGGCGGAGGAATGGGATGTCGCTGGAAAGGATCAGCAGGTCGGGCCGCGGCGGCAGGTGAGCGATGATGACAATCGAGTCATACGCGCCGGGGTGGTTGGACGCGACCAGGAGCGGGCCGGTCAGCGGCAACGCAGCCGCCCCGCGCACATCAACGCCCTGCACGAGTTGGCTTAGCAGCCAGCCGGCGGCGGCAGCCATGCCCGCCTGCGCGACCTGGGCATCAGCGCCGGCGATCAGCCGGGCGAACCGCGCGGCCGGCGGCCGGAGGAGTGGGCCCAGCAGCCGCCGCGCCGGGCCGTGGGGATCCCGGCCGATGGCTCGGAGCATCTCCTGCATGATGGCATCGCGCAGATCAATTTCCAGGTCACGCTTCATGCTTGACTTGGCCGTATCGGCGCATTGGGTGTGCCTGTCCCGCTTGACTGGCGCGGTCATAAGCTCCTCTCTGGCATGGGTAAGTAGGGGGATGATAACACAGCCCGGCCGCGCCGTGATAATGCGGCTCGTTTGCCTAAGCCTTGTTCTTGACGTACAATCGCACCGGTGTTCAATCTCTTTGTGTGCGAGTGTTTATCTTGTCAACCGCTCTTCCTTCCTATCGCGTTGTCTTCCAACCCTCCGGCCGCCAGGGTGAGGCGGTGAAGGGCGCCAATTTGCTGGAAGTGGCCCGCAGCCTCGGCGTCGAGATCGAGTCTATCTGCAACGGCCGTCAGACGTGCGGCAAGTGCCAGGTGACGGTGGAGACCGGGCATTTCCCGAAGCATGGCATCACATCCGCGACCGGTCACCTGAGCGCGGCCGATGGGCGGGAAGCCCACTACTTTGAGAAGCACCCGCCCCTGCCGGGCCGCCGGCTGGCGTGTGCATGTGAGGTGCACGGGGACCTGATGATCTTCGTGCCGGAGGAGAGCCAGGCGCGCAAGCAGGTGGTGCGCAAGGCTGCCTCCGAGCGGGCCATCGAGGTCGATCCGGCCATCCGTCTGTACTACGTCGAGGTCGCCGAACTGCCTTCGCTGGAGCACCAGCTCGGCGACTGGGATCGCATCGCGGCGGAGCTGGAGGCCGGCTTCGGGTTGAAGAACGTGCGACTGGATCCGGTGCTGTTGGGCGGGCTGCAAGAGGCGGTGCGCAAAGGCAATTGGAAGCTGACCGTGACCGTGTGGCAGGGGCGAGAGGCGGTGCGCCTCCAGCCAGGCTACTCCGAGGAGGCCTACGGCCTAGCGGTGGACATCGGCACCACCAGCGTGGCCATGCACCTGTGCGATCTGCGCACGGGCGAGGTGTTGAGCACGGTCAGCCGCATGAACCCGCAGGTGGCCTACGGCGAGGACCTCATGAGCCGGGTGAGCTATTGTGACGACAACGGGCCGGCCGGGTTGAAGACATTACATAATGCAATTGTCGGCGCGCTGAACGAGTTAGCTGCGCAGGCCGCGGCCGAGGCCGGCATCGCCACAGACGCTATCACTGATATCGTGTTGGTGGGCAACAGCACCATGCATCACATCCTGCTGAACACCTCGCCGCACGAACTCGGCCAATCGCCCTTTGCCCCGGCCATCAGCGACGCGGTGGACATCAAGGCGCGCGACTTGGGGTTGAAGTTGGCGCGCGGTGCGCAGGCGCATATCCTGCCGTTGGAGGCCGGCCACGTCGGCGCGGACAACGTGGCCGTGATCTTGGCCGAGGAGCCGGACAAAGCGCCGGAGGACGAGGTTTGGCTGATCGTGGATGTGGGCACCAACGGCGAGATCCTGCTGGGCAACCGTCACGAGCTCTATTCTGCGTCCAGCCCCACCGGCCCAGCGTTCGAGGGCGCGCAGATCCGCCACGGCATGCGCGCCGCCCCGGGCGCCATCGAGCGCGTGCGGATCGATCCTCAGACGCTGGAGGTGCGTTTTAGGGTCATCGGTCGCGAGGCGTGGAGTGACGCGTGGGATGCCGAGACGCGAGGAGGGGCAGACGCGGAGACGCGAAGAGGGGGAGAAGATACGCAGTACGCAGTACGCAATACGCAGTACGTGTCACGCAATCCGCAATCCAAAATCCGCAATCCGCAATCCGCAATTCTGGCCGCCGGCATTTGCGGCTCCGGGATCATCGAGGCGGTGGCGGAGTTGTTCGTGGCGGGGGTGTTGACACCTGATGGCCGGTTCGCGTCTGAGATCGTGAGCTCGCGACTGAGCTGGCAAGGCGCAAAGGCCGAGTTTGTGCTGGCGTGGTCGCACGAAACCAGCACCGGCCGGCCCATCGTCATCACCAGCGACGACGTGCGCAACATCCAGCTCGGCAAGGCTGCGCTCTATTCGGGCGCAAAGCTGCTGATGGAACGCATGGGGGTCGCTCGGGTGGATCGGGTGCTGCTGGCGGGTGCGTTCGGCAGCTACATTGACCCACGGCATGCGATGGTCATCGGCATGATCCCGGACTGCGAGCTGGATCGCGTCGCGACTGCTGGCAACTCGGCCGGCGACGGCGCGCGTATCGCGCTGCTCAACGTCCACGAGCGAGAGGAAGCCCGGCGGCTGGCGCGCTGGACGAATTACATCGGCATCGCGCTGGAGCCGCGGTTCCAGGAGGCGTTCGTGGAAGCGATGCCACTGCCCCACGCGAGCGAGGCGTTCCCGCACCTGGCGGATGTGTTGGCCGATGCGGCGGCGTTGCGCCGGGCGCGCGGGGTGGCCGACGTGTTTACGGCCCGGCGCCGGCGTCGGATGGTTGAAGGTGAGCCCAATTCGTAGTGCTATTGATGTTATTCGGACGGTGGAGGCCGCGGTACGATGTCAGATCCCAATACATTGACGTGGACAGCGCTGTTGACGGAACTGGCGCGGACGCCGGAGCGGCTGCGCGCGTTGCTGGCAACGCCCGCAGCCACGAGCGAGTGTCCCGCGGCTGACGCACGGTCAGTATGTGACATCGTGTCGCATATGTGCGCGGCCGAAGCGCCCTACCTGGCGCGGCTGGCGCGCATCGTGTTGGAGGATAATCCGTGCGTTGCAGTGATTGACCGCTCGACCGGTGGGTATGATCCCGCGACCCCGGTTAGCATCCTGCTGGATACCTTTGCGCGTCTGCGGGCAGACACCCTGGCGTTCTTGCGGTCGTTGCCGCCTGCTGCCCGTCTGCGACCGGCGGTTCACGCCGATCTTGGTCCGATTACCCTGCGCGCGCAGGTGGCGTCGCTGCTGGAACACGACCGGGGGCACCTGGCGCAGATCGCGGGGTCGCTGGCGCGCTAACACGGTGGAACGTGCAAACGTTGGAACATGCAAACGTCCTGTTCAGGAGATGAAGCATGGCAGAGAACTTCGATTCACTGTCGTCCGAGCTACGTGAGCATTACCTCAACATGCAGGATGATCTCTACGATGGGTTGACGGACAAGGTTGTGGCCGAGACCCGCCAGGCGTTGGCATGGGGGCAAGCGCCGGCCGAGGTGTTGGCGCACGGTCTGGTGGCGGGCATGGATATCGTGGGCAAGGATTTCGGCGGGGGCATCCTCTTCGTGCCCGAGGTGCTGCGTGCAGCCAACGCGATGAAGGCTGCCATGGAGATCCTGCGGCCGCTGCTGACCGAGACCGGCGCACCTAAGCTCGGCGTGGCCGTGATCGGCACCGTGAAGGGCGACATCCATGACATCGGCAAGAACCTGGTGGGCATGATGTGGGAGGGCGCCGGCTTCGAGGTCCACAACCTGGGCATCAACGTGGACGCGGACAAGTTCATCGCGGCCATCCGAGAGCACAACGCCGACATCCTTGGCATGTCCGCGCTGCTCACCACCACCATGCCCTACATGCTCACCGTGATCCGGCGCTTGAAGGACGAGGGGCTGCGTGACCGGGTCAAGGTACTGGTAGGCGGCGCGCCCCTCAACCCTGCATTCGCTGAGGACATCGAAGCCGACGCGTACTGTAAGGACGCGGCCGAGGCGGTGGCGGTGGCCAGGGCGATGATGGGGATGTAAAATGTGGAATGTCGAATGTGGAATGTACGATGGACGATGTGCACAACGCGCAAAAGAGCAGGCAAATCGCACGTGCCCTGTATGCGATTCGTTGATTCGCTGATTTCTCTTGGAGGATAGCATGGATAGATTCGTCGCGTTTCTGAGTGAGCATCCGTTTGTGGTGGGCGATGGCGCGATGGGGACGATGTTGCAAGCGGCAGGGCTGGAATCCGGGGGCGCGCCGGAGCTGTGGAACGTGGAACGGCCGGAGGTGATCCGCGGCATCTATCAAGGCTATGTGGATGCGGGCAGCCAAGTGATCACCACCAACACCTTTGGCGGCACGAGCTATCGTCTGGGCCGCGACAACTTATCGGCGCATGTCCGGGAGTTCAACCTGGCCGGGGCCAGGATAGCGCGCCAGGTGGCCGACGCGGCCGATCGCCCCGTGCTGGTGGCCGGCGATATCGGCCCTACCGGTGAGATCTTTGCACCGTTGGGTGCGCTGCAACCGGAAGAAGCCCAGGCGGCGTTCGCGGAACAGGCGGCCGCGCTGGCCGAAGGCGGCGCCGATTTCTTCTTGATCGAGACCATGAGCGCGCTGGAGGAGGTCGAGGCTGCCGTCAAGGGCATCCGCTCCGTATCGGATCTGCCCATTGCAGCGACCATGACCTTCGATACCCACTTCCGCACCATGATGGGCGTGAAACCCGTGCAAGCGGTTAAGGTGCTCTACGGCATGGGTGTGCGCGTGATCGGCGCCAACTGCGGCAACGGCCCAGCCGAGATCGAGCGCATCATGTCCGAGATGGTCGCGGTCAAGCCGGGCGACGTGTTCCTGATCGCCCAATCCAACGCGGGTCTGCCCAAGTACGACCAGGGCGTCATCCGCTACGATGGCACGCCGGAGGTAATGGCCGAATATGCGTTGAAGATGAAGGCTCTGGGGGTCACGTACATCGGCGCGTGCTGTGGCTCGACGCCGGCGCATATCGCGGCGATGAGGGAGGCGCTGGAGCGGGGGTGAAAGGGAGCGGGGGAGCGGGGGAGCAGGGGAGCGGGGGAGAAAGGGGAAAAGGGTGAGATGGAGCGCAAGGCGATTGTGAGCCACCGCGATCTGGAGGTGTACCAGCTGGCTTTCGATGCCTCGATGCGGATCTTCGAGATCACCAGGCGTTTTCCGAAAGAGGAGATGTACTCGCTAACTGATCAGATTCGACGGGCGTCGCGTTCAGTGTGCGCGAATATCGCGGAGGGGTGGCGGAAGCGACGCTATGAGGCTGCATTCGTTGCAAAGCTGAATGATGTGGAAGGGGAGGCAGCGGAGACGCAGACTTGGATCGAGTATGCGGTTGCCTGCAAATATCTGGATGTCGAAACCGGGCGTGATCTCTACCGCATCTACGATAACGTTCTTGGCAAATTAGTGAACATGATAAACGATCCGGGTCCCTGGCTGCTTCTCGGCGCAGGAAAGCCACGGAAAGTGTTTCATCCCAAACCGCGCCAGGCATAAAGGCAAAGTAACGGAGCGGGCGGAAAACCTCACCCCCGCTCCCTTTCACCCTTGCTCCCCCGCACCCGCGCCGCTTCTGCCTCCAAAATCCGCCGCAAGATCGCCACGCTGCACGCATACGTCGCGTCCACCCCGAAATAGCTCAGGCTCTTGCTCAGCAGGCTTTGCCGGCGGCTGTAGGGCGTATCCGACGCGTAGTGCAGCAGGCCGATGTCGTAGGGCGCGTTGATGAAGAGGTTGACGATCTCGTTGACCGGGTAGCGCTGCGGGTAGATGTCCTCGTAGACCGCGCTGAGATACGGGCCGGCCTCCATCTCCAGGTCGGTGTAGCCTTCCTTGTAAAACACGGCCATGAAATCACGGTTTTGCAGGAAGGTGCCGCGCACGGTGACGGCCTTCTGGTTGTCGAACACCGTGCCGTGGCGCAGGTAGGGCGCGATGTGTTGGGCCAAGAAGGTGTTCTTGAACAGGAAGGTGTTGCGCGAGTGCTCGTCGTAGACCACGTTGGGGATCATCACGTCGCCCACGCGGCCGTTGAGAGTGGCCGCCTTGCCCATGATGTAGATCCCCCGCAGATCGGCCGCGCTGGACGCGATCTGCGATAGCAGGTGGTAGGCGGCGAAGCCCAGCGGATAGTCCACGTTGACGATCACTGCGCGGCTGCCGGTCAAGGTCTCCAGGCCGGGCACGTCCAGCCGCGGGTCGAGGCGGGCGGGATCCAGGCACTTACGGAGCTCGATCACCTGCGCGCTGATGTCCAGTGCGTGGGGGTCGTCGAAGCGGTGGATGCCGGCCGCGGTTTCGGCCTCCTCCCAGGCGCGCTGCCGGGCCGCGTCGCCCTTCAGGTAGGCGCGCTGGACGTAGTACAGGAAGTTGGCTTGCGCGCCCGCGTCGCCGCCCGCAAGGAGGTTGCGCCACTCACCGGCCAGGCCTTCGAGGTCTCGCTCCACGGCGAACGCGGCCAACGCCTCTCGCTGGCCCAGGGCATAGCCGGAGAGGGGGTTGGTTAGGCTGTGTGGGTTGCTGGAGACGAAGTAGATGGGCCGCGCCAGGAGATCGGTGGGACCGGCCGCGGCGGCCAGGTCATCCCACCAGTCCTCGGCCGCCTTGCGATAGTCGTTGAAGCCCTTCGCCAGGGACGCGATGCGGATATCCAGGCCCCCGGCCGCCACCGCCGCCATCTTGCCGTCCCAGTCGTGCCGCCAGACGCTTAGCAGCCGCTCCAGGTCTTCCGGGCTGACCCCCAATGCCTCGCCCAGCGCCTGGGGGACTTCACTGGCGCGAGCGCGGCCGGTCGCCAGATCAACGCCGAGCTGGGTGCTGGCCAGTCGGCCGTGCAGCTTGTTCCACTCGATCTGGTATGCGGTCAGGCAGGGCAGCAGGTCGTCAATATCGGACACGCTGGACACGAACGCTGCAACGGTGTCAACGCCGTCGAACAGCATGCGCCGGCGCCGAGCGGGCGCGTCCACCCGCTGCCAGGTTGCCACATCCCGCAGCCCTCCCCGCACGAACACCTGCTCCGACTGGCCCAGCACCACCCGTCGCGCCCGGTGGATCGGCTCCGGCAGGCGCAGCGCCGCATAAAGGAACGCGGACGCATCGAAGTTGGGCGACTCGGCCCACAGGTGCAGGCTGGAGCGCATCCCCTCGTGCGTCTCCTCCAGCGAGCGGATGCGGATGTCGCCGGACGAGCGCAGCAGCGAGTAGTAGGTGCGGATGTAGAGCTCGATGCCTTCGCTGGTGGTGGCGGGGACGGTGCGGATCATAAATGCTCCTGGTTGCGGATTGCGGGTTGCGAATTGAGCGTGTTGCAGTCTGAGATCGAAATATACCACACAAAAGCGGCAAACTCAATTCTTGACAACTCTTTCATATCGTAGTATATTGAAATCATATGAAATCAATCGAAACCAACTGCGGGACCCCATGAAAGATACTTCCGTAGCCGAGCGGCGCCAGGAGATCCTGGCACGGGTAAGCCAGCATGGCCGGGCGTCGGTCGCCGACATGAGCCAGGCGTTCGGCGTGTCCGAGGTGACGATCCGCGCGGACCTGCAGGCGTTGGCCGAGGGCGGCCTGGTGCTGCGCACCCACGGTGGCGCGATCCCGCTGACCCCGGGCCTGCAGTACCTCTCGCTGGGCCTGCGCCGGCAGCAACAGGTGACAGAGAAGGCCCACATCGGTGCGGCCGCAGCAGTGCTGATCGCCGATGGCGACGCGATCTTCCTGGACAGCAGCAGCACCGCACTGGCCATCGCGCAGAGCCTGAAGAACCGCCGCTACCTCACCGTGATCACCAACGGCCTTGCCATCGCACAGGAGTTGCTGGACGCCAGCGGTGTGACCGTGGTGGTCATCGGCGGGACGCTGCGCCGCGACACGGCGTCGCTGGTCGGCACGGCCGGGCTAGAGATGGTGCGCCGCTTCAACGTACAGCGGGGCTTCTTCGGCGCACACGGCATCACGCTGGTCGAGGGCCTCACCGATGTCAGCGCCGATGAAGCGGATGTCAAACGGCCGCTGGTCGCCATGTGCCGTGAGGTCGTCGCCGTGCTGGACGCCACCAAATGGGGCCGCGCCGGCATCGCCTCGTTCGCCGATGTCAGCCAGATCCACACCATCATCACCGACACCCACGCGCCCGCCGAGCTGGTGGCCGCAGTGCGGGCGGTGGGGGTGCAGGTGGAGCAGGTGGCGTGATGAGTCATGCTGAACGGGTCTGCCACTCAAAGTACATGACGTCGAGGCACCAGTGAAGCATCTTAGTTGTGGACCAGACCCTTCGCTGGTTACTCGTCGCCGCGGAGGTTGGCTTAAAGACCCGCTCAGGGTGACATAACTAGCATTTCGAGTTCCCGAGGTTCCCTTGTTCCTGGGTTCCCCTGATTTCCAAACACAAGTTCCCAACCGAAGGAGTATCCTGAACCCATGTCAACCCTTTCCCCTGCCGAGAAACTCTCGGCCATGATGGAAGAGCAGGCGCTCACCAAGGCGGACCTGCTAACCTATTTGCGCCAGATGATGGAGATCCGCGCGCTGGAGAACCAGATCGCGGAGCTGTTGGGTAAGGCCGAGCTCAAGGGCGCGTCGCACTTGTACGCCGGCCAGGAAGCGGTGGCCGTGGGCGCCGTGGCCGCGCTGCGCGATGACGACCTGATCACCAGCACCCATCGGGGCCACGGCCACGCGCACGCGCACGGCGACAAGGCCGCGCAAGCCTCCGATGCGCAGCAGGAACACTACAACAAGATGATGGCCGAGGTGCTGGGCAAGACCACCGGCTACTGTAAGGGCAAGGGCGGCTCCATGCACATCGCGGATGTGGCGCACGGCAACTTGGGCGCCACCGGCATCGTCGGCGGCAACCTGCCCGTGGCGGTGGGCGCGGCGCTGGCGCAGAAGCTGCAAGGGACCGACCGGGTGGTGGTCTGCTTCTTCGGTGACGGCGCATCCAACGAGGGCAACTTCCACGAGGCGCTGAACATGGCCAGCGTGTGGGACCTGCCCGTGGTGTTTGTGGCCGAGAACAACATGTACGGCATGTCGGTGCCATGGGCCAAAGTGACCAAGCTGCCCGACATCGCGGAGCGCGCCTGCGCCTACGGCATCCCCGGCGTGGTGGTGGACGGCATGGACGCGGTCGCGGTGCGCGGCGCGGTGGCCGCGGCGGCCGAACGCGCCCGCCGTGGTGAGGGGCCGACCCTGATCGAGGCGAAGTGCTACCGCTACTACGGCCACTCGCACTCCGACCCGCGCGCCTATCGCACCAAGGATGAGGAGGCGTTCTGGAAGGATCGTGACCCTATCAAGCTGCTGGGCCGCGGGCTGGCCGAATTAAAGCTGCTGGCCGATGGCGAGCTCGATGCCCTGGACGAGACGGTGACGGACAAGCTGGAGGCCGCGGTCAGCTTCGCTAAGGCCTCCCCCGAGCCCGAACCGGAAGAGGCGCTCACCGACGTCTACGCGCCGGCCAAGACTACTGCGGCCGACATCGCCGCGGAGGCCGAGCTGCGGGCCCAGGTCCACCTGGCCGAGGCGGGACAGCCGACCACGGTTTCTATGAAGACCATCGCTTACTCACAGGCGTTGGTGGAGGCCGCGCGCGAGGAGATGCTGCGGGATCCTAACGTCTTCATCATGGGCGAGGACGTGGGCCTCTATGGCGGCGCGTACGGCGCGACCCGTGACCTGTTCAAGGAGTTCGGTGAGTGGCGGGTGCTGGACACCCCCATCTCCGAGGCCACCATCGGCGGCGCGGCTGTGGGCGCGGCCATGGCCGGTATGCGGCCCATCGCCGAGATCATGTACGTGGACTTCACGCCGCTGGCCATGGATCAGATCGCCAACCAGGGCGCCAAGAACCGCTACATGTTCGGCGGCAAGACCAGCGTGCCCATGGTGATCCGCACCGAGGGCGGCGCGGGCCGCGCCATCGCCGCGCACCACTCGCAGAG
>CAZKEF010000049.1:22291-42330 GCA_964551735.1 uncultured Anaerolineales bacterium | reverse complement strand
CCAACTGCGTCACGTTTCTTGTCAATCAGGTGCCGCCCCGCGGCATCTGGGGTCTACTTAGAAACTTCCGGCGCCGAGATACTTCGCTGGACACTCGCCGCAACGAGACTTGAGTCGTTAACCCGCTCAGCAGGACAGGTGCAAGCTGCTTGCGGGAACGCATGGCGCGCCGCGGCATCGAGTGTCTCAGAATGGGCCCACGCTCGCCGGCTTTGGTGCGCGGTGCGTTTTGCGGTATCATCATGCTGTGTGCCGCGCCATGCCGCGACACACGAACCCCTTGCGTGAGAGGCCCGGATGCCTGAACTGCCCTTTTGGATCGCTTTACTCGCCATGCTGATCGGCCTGGCCGGCACAGTGCTGCCCGCGCTGCCCGGCGGCGGCCTGATCTGGATCGCCGCGTTGATCTACGCGCTCGCCGACGGCTTCACCAACCTGACGCCGCTGGGCTTCGGTGCGATCACCCTGCTGGCCGTCGTTGGGCTGGCCTCCGATTTCCTGTTGTCCCAGGCCGGCAGCCGGATGGCCGGCGCGTCGTGGCAGGCGCTGGCCGCCGGCGTTGCCCTGGGCGCAGCCGGGTTCCTGCTAGGCCTGTTCGTGGGCGGGATCGGCGCCGTCCCCGCGGGCATCATCGGCACACTGCTGGGCATCTTCATCGTGGAATATCGCCACCGCAAGGATTGGGCCGAGGCGCTGAAGGCTGGCGGTGGTTGGTTGGCCGGCTGCGTGGCCTCGCGGGGCGTTCAGCTCATCCTGGCGCTGGTGATGATCGCGATCTTCGTGTGGCAGGCGGGGTTCTGATGAAGGTGTTGGTGGGATCGGAGAACCCGGTGAAGATCGCCGCGGTGCGGGATGTGTTTGAGCCATACTTTCCTGGCGTGGCGGTGGTCGGCTGCCCGGTGGCGTCGGGGGTGCCCGCGCAGCCGGTGGGTGATGAGACCTTTACGGGCGCAGAGAACCGGGCGCGGGCGCTAGTGGCGCGCAACGCCGCCGAAGGGCTGGGGGCCGAGTACTGCGCCGGGTTGGAGGGCGGGATCGCGCAACTGCACGGCCGCTGGTTCGCGTTCGGCGTGTTGTGCATCGCGGACGCGGCCGGCCGGCTCGGCTTCGGGTTATCCCCGCTGTTTGAGATGCCGCCCGCCATGCTGGCCCAGGTGCTGGCCGGCGAGGAGCTGGGGCATGTGGTGGATCGGCTCAGCGGCGATCGGAACAGCAAACAGAAGGGCGGCGCCATCGCGTTCCTGACCCGGGGCCGGGTGGATCGGCGGACGCTGTACGCCCAAGGCCTGGCGATGGCGTTGGTGCCGTTTTTGAACCAGGAGATGTACTTCGATGGTCACGTTTCCCCCTGAGTTGAAGAACTTTGTGGACGCTGAGGGTCGGCTGAAGCAGTGGCCGTCCAAACAAAAGCTGCAGATGCTGGCGATCCTGGCGCTGGCCGGCGCGATCCCAGCCGGGCAGCGGTTCACCGAGCGCGAGGTCAACGAGCTGCTGAACCGATACCACACGTTCAAGGACCCGGCCATCCTGCGGCGCCTGCTGTGTGACCTGGGCTACCTGGTCCGCGAGCGGGACGGCTCGGCCTACTGGCACACCGAACAGCCGGGGGAGGTGGTCTGATGCCCCGACCGTTGTTGATCCACCACGCAGCCACCCTGGGTGGTCGTTTCCCACCGAGCTCGTTGAGCGGATTGGCTGCCTGCCTGGCCGCTGGCGCAGCGGTTGTAGAGGTGGATCTGATCCCCCTGGCCGGCGGTGATTTCGCACTGCTGCACGATGGTCGGCTGGGCGCAGGCACCGATGGCGCCGGGCCGGTGGCTGCGGTCACGGCCGAACAGGTTCGCAGCTTGCGGCTGCGTTGGCGTGGCGCGTTGACCAATGAGCGCGCGGGCACACTCAGCCAGGCAGTGGCTCTGGTGGCCGCACACTCCGGCCTGGCTGAGCTTCAGCTCGATCTGAAGCCGCACGCGCCCCTGACCGACGCCGTGCTGGCCGACCTGCTGCGGATCATTCAGCCGATCCGGGCGCAGGTGCGCGTGACCAGCGTGGCCGATTGGGCGCTGCGCCGGCTGGGTGAACTGGATCCGGGGCTGGCGGTGGGGTTCGACCCGTTGCTGTACCTGGACCTGCAACGCGGCCAGGAGCCTGGCGCCGACAGCGGGCGCATCCCGCCGCGCCACACCGGCGCTTACGGCTATCTCGACGACCATCCCCTAGCGACGGAGCGCTGGGGGACGGCACAGGCGTACCTGGAGGCACGGGCCGAGTCGCTGGCTGCACAGGTCGCGGCCAGCATCTGGTATGTGCGTGCGGCGCTGCTGGCGCGCATGTTGGCCGATGAGTTTGACCTGGTTGGCTGGCTGCACCGGCGCGGGATCGCAGTCGCTGCCTGGACGCTGAATCCGGATCAGCCGCATCACATCGCGCTGGCACGGCAGATGATCGCGCTGGGAGTGGATCGGATCACCAGCGATGACCCGGCCGGGCTGGCGCTGGCGTTGGGTCAAAAGCGCTAACCCCAAGCTAAAGCACGGGCGCCGATGTCATCGTTGACATCGGCGCTCCTTGAGCCGTCCTACCGCCGTCCTGTCCCCTTTAGGGCTTCCAGACTTCCCAGACCTTGCCTACCAGCGCCGGGCCAGGTTTCAGGGTGACCTGCCCCGGCTCCCAGCCTGAGGGCGTCACTTCGCCAGTAGCGCGCACGTGCTGGAACGCTTTCACTTGTCGCACCAGCTCAGCCGGGTTCCGGCCGACCTCGGGCGTCAGCACCTCCATGGCGCGGATGACGAAATCGGGGTCAATGATGAACCGGCCGCGGATGTCCACACCGGCGTCCTCGTCATACACACCGTAGATCGTACCGATCTTGCCCCCACCATCGGACAGCATCGGGAAGGGCACGCCGCCCTCCACCATCTTGGAGAGCTCTTGCTCCTGCCAGATCTTGTGAACAAAACGGCTGTCAGTGCTCAGGGCGAGCACGACGGTATCGAGCGCCTTGAATTGATCATAGATGGCGGCGACCGCCGCCAGTTCCGTCGGTCAGACGAAGGTGAAATCGCCGGGGTAGAAGCAGATGACAATCCACTTGCCTTTGTAGTCCGAAAGCTTGACGGGCTGGAAGCCCACGCCGTTGATGAAAGCCGTGGCTTCGAAATCAATGGCCTCTTTGCCGACGCGTGCGAGCATCTTTGTTGCCTCCTGTGGTGGTATGGCCCCTGCGGAGGGGGGCGGTGGTGCGGGCAAGATCGGCCCGCGTGCGGGTTTGACGCAACCCTCTTTCAGTTCTGGCATGATAACCTCCTGTGTTATCGATTCGTATGGTCTGCGCTGTGACGGACGGCGGTTGTTATACATGTATCATATCACATCGCAAGCTTACGATGTGAATTTCTGCGCCAACGTCTGTATGGCTGTATGATGTCACCCCTTCGCTGCACTCAGGGCAAGCTCTGAGCGGGTTAACGACGTTGGGTACGCCGCGGCGAGCCACTAGCGAAGAGTCTCTGTGCCTACCGAAGGAGATCTTCGCTGGTCTGACGCCGCAATGAGAGGCACTGGGGCGACCCGCTAAAAATGACAGTTATTCCCGATAATCTCTATTCCCCTGTTCAGCCTGGCTTATTGGCAATGGCCTCGCGCAAGGTTTCCACGGAGAGCTCAGCGCAGTGGTAGCTCTTGAAAGGCAAGCCATCGAGGGCCGCGATTAGCGTCTCCGGGCTGATTGCGGCGGCCTCTGTCAGGGATTTACCTTGGACCATCGTCGTGAGCATGTCGCCGCAGGCCATTGTTGAAACACAGCCATCGGCCCAGAAGGTGGCTTCCTGGATCCGTCCGGCATCCAGCCGCAGATACATCTCCATCACCTCGCCGCACCAGCCGACCTTGCTGGCGTGCGCGTCGGGATTCTCCATGCGCCCTACGTGCGTCGGGTGCCGGCCGTGCCGGATGGCCTTGGCGGAGTAGCGCGCCGGTTGTAATTCGATAACTTGCGACCAGGCTTCTTCCCCTGTGTTTGTATGATCAACGTCTTCAGCATGAAGTTCAACGATCGGTTTGTCCATGTTCCTCATCCAATTCGTGCAACAAGGCTGTCAGTTCATCGCTGCGCACGTAGTCTTTTACGTGCATCGTCTGGCTTTTCACCCCTGGTGTCTCGCGCACAGTGCGTTGGATCGCGACGGCCAAGGGCACAGCCAGGGGGCACAATGGCGAAGAGGGGCGAAAAGTGTAGCTCACACAGCCACCCTCGTCCACCGTCAGGTCCTCGATCAGGCGCATCCTCATGATATCAACCCCGGTCTCAGGGTCAATGATGTGCGTCAGCCTGTCCATGATCGCGTTGCAAAGCGCTCCAGGGTTGTTCATGAGCGTCCCTCCTTGCCCGTTGGTCGCTTATCGTACCAGCCCGTACGGGCTTCGGACTTCCCATCGAAATCCGGCACGTAGGGTTTGATATCGAGTAGCGGCGTGCCATCCAACACGTCAATCCCAGCTACGTCCAGCACGTTACCCCGCCGGGCCAGCAAACACACGGTGGACAGGCCGATGGGGTTGGGTCGGCGTGGGTGGCGCGTGGCGAACAGGCCACGTTCCTCGTCGTCGAGGAAAGGCTTGACGTGCAGCGCATAGCCGTTTGCATTATGCAGGATGTAGATCAGGATCACGTGTGAAAACTCTTCCACATCCTTCAGGCCTTCCTCGTACTCAGGGAAGACCTCCACCTGACCGCCGACCTGTGAAAAGATGGGCTGAATGGGCATGCCTGCGGTGGTCGTGAACGGCGTGTGGATCACGCCGATGGGGCGCATGACGAATTCTGGACGCATACTGCTGCTCATTCGACAAGCCTTGCTGCAACGCGCTGCCACACGGAGATCAGCGCCCGGCTGGCAGGCGCGCGCGGGCTGAAAGCTGTGACCGGCTGGCCTTGCATCATTGCTGCCGTGACAGCGGTGTCAAAGGGGATATGGTCCACAATCTCAATGTCATGCTGGCGGCAGTAGGCATCGATCTGAGCGGCCCCTTCAGGATAGATGTCCGCCTTGTTGATGCAGACCAGCGCGGGCACGCGGAAGTGGGCAGTGGTCTCCAGCACGCGCGCCATGTCATGGATGCCGGCTGCGGTCGGTTCGGCCACGATCAGGGCCAGGTCAGCGCCGGACGCGGCCGAGATCACCGGGCAGCCGATGCCCGGCGGCCCGTCCACCAGCACCGCATCGTAGCCTTCATCCAACGCCAGCAGCCGCGCCTGCTGCTTGACCAATGTGACCAGCTTGCCGGAGTTCTCTTGCGCGGGCCGCAGCGCGGCGTGAAACAGCGGCCCGTAGCGGCTCTCCGAGCGGAACCAATGGCCGGCCAGTTGCGGCGCCATGCGGATGGCGCCCTCAGGGCATTGGTAGACGCAAGCCGCACAGCCCTCGCAGGCGATGGGATCAACGGCATACGTGGCGTCCTGGCCGCCGGGCGCGGCTGAAGGCGGGATGATCGCGTCGAAGCGGCAGATATCATAGCACCGCCCGCAACCTTGGCATTTCTCAGGGTCGATCAGGGCTGCTGCGCCGCCGATGAACTCATGTGTGTCTAACACCCGGGGTTGGAGCACCAGTTCCAGGTTCGCCGCGTCCACATCCGCGTCGGCCAGCACGGCGCGAACCGATGGTTGCCTTGCGCTGGCGAGGTGCGCGAACGCGGCCGCCACACTCGTCTTGCCGGTGCCGCCTTTGCCGCTCAGGATCACGAATTGTTTCATGTTGGGCGCCTGGTTGATTGTACGATGACAGTGAACAGGTCGGTGAAATCGCGGACATACTCGGGCCGGATCGCCAACAACGTCCGCCCCTGAGCGATCCCTTCGGCGATAGCGCGCTCGAACGGGATGCGCAGCAAGACCGGCAGTCCGGCCGCCGCGCAGAACGCGTCCACGGCCGCATCACCGATCCCGTCTCGGTTGATCACCACCCCGGCCGGGATGCCCAGCTCGGCCGCCACCTCGGCCGCCAGCCGGAGGTCGTGCAGCCCGAACGGGGTCGGCTCGGTGACCAGCAGCAGGTAATTGGCTCCGCGTATCGTCTCGACCACCGGGCATGAGGTTCCCGGCGGCGCATCGAGGATAACCACGCTGCCCGCAGGGCCGGCTGTCGGGATCATCCACTGCTTAAGTTGGCGGATCGCCGGGGCGGCCATCGGCTCACCCACATCCAGCACCCCGCGGGCAAACGAGATCTCGCGGGACGCTGGACCCGCTTCAAGCACGCCGATGGCGTGCGGCTCTTCGCTGATCGCGCCTTCCGGACATACCAGGGTGCAACTGCCGCAGCCGTGACACAGCTGCGGGAACACCAGGGTTTTCTTGCCCAGCACGACGATGGCGTGGTATGCACAAACTTCAGCGCACCGGCCGCAAGCCGTGCACCTGGCTGCATCCACGCGCGGTATCTGGATCACGACATCCTTGTGCTGGCGGAAAGTCGGCGCGAGGAACAGGTGGGCATTGGGCCCTTCGACGTCACAGTCCAGGTAAGTCGGCGGCATCGCTGCCGATTCCACCCCCCCCATCGTTAGGCTCAACGCCAGGCTGGTTGCGATAGTGGTTTTGCCGGTGCCGCCCTTGCCGCTGGCGACTGCGATCCGCAGGGGCGGGGCCTCCCCGCCCCTGCGGTTATCCATGCCGGCCACCATGATGCCCGGCCCCGGTCGGCGCATGCACCTGCGTTAGCGTACCCGCCGTTAGGTTGGCCACTGCCTCCCAGACTGTTTTGCTGGTCCCGAGCAGATACATCTCGATCTCGGCGGCCGCCAGCGCGAGATAGGCATTGGGCCCGAAATCGCCGCTAATGACGGCGTTGGCGCCCTGCTGGGCCACGAACTGGGCAGCTTGCGAGCCGGCGCCGCCGGCCGCGTTCACGCCCTGATTTTCGTGCGCCTGCCATTTCATGGTGTCGGTGTCTACAACGACGAAGTAGGCGCCGCGCCCGAAACGTGGATCCACTGGTGCTTCGAGCTCAGGCGCTGTGGCTGTGACGATGAGTTTCATGTCGCTTGACCCCTATTCTTTTGTCATACGTGTGCCGCATTGCGGGCAGGCAATATCCATGCACCGCTGGCCCAGGATATGCGGTGTCCTGAAGCCGCATTTCGGGCAGACGCAGTCACCCCCAGGGCCGGAGCCTGGCTTGTTGCCGCCTCCGCGCCCCCGGCCGCCTCCGCCCTGGCCGCGGCCACCACCGATGCCCCGGCCGCCGCGAAACAGTCGGTCGAACATGGTTCACCTCCGTGGTAACGTGAGGTGACATACAATAACGTCTGTCACCTCACTGGTCACGACGCTGCAGGCGCAGCGCCGCGGCCTTCGAGATCCTCGATTCGCTTCTGGATGGCGTCCAGGCGGCTGGCTAACCAACTGGCCTCTGCTTTCAGGTCGGCCATGTTGGGCTCAGCTTCCGGCATCGGCGGGACGAACCCGCCGCGCGCCCAGCCGGGCCTGCCGGTCGCGTGAAACATGTTGCGCCAACCGCGCCCCCTGCCGCCATATCCCATCCCGAAACCGAACCCGGGCCGTGCATAAGCATACCCAGGGCGGTCATAACCTGCACACCAACCGGCCCCTCGGCCGGTGCGTGGGCCAGCGCCCATCGGTCCTGTGCGATCTCCCCTTGGCATAGTCGTTACTCCTTTCTTGTGTGTGTGGGCTAGTGGCCATGAGTGTGACCGTGGCCGTGCGCCACGCTCTCGCTGCACGGCGCCCAGCCGCCCAGCTCGCTGCGCTGGAACGCGGTCAACGCCTGCTGCACGCTGCCGGCCGCGCCGGTCACCGGCTGGATGCCGTATTGCTCGAAGAAGGCCGCGGCGCGGCCGCCCATGCCGCCCGTCAGCATGACGTGCGCGCCCTGGTTGTGCACAAAACCGGGCACCTGCCCCGGCTCGTGGGCCGGGAAGAACGGGTTTGCAACCACCTGGACGGCCTGGATGCAGTCGCCTTCCAGGTCTACCAGGGTGAAAAATGGGCAGCGCCCAAAGTGCGTGGCGACTGGCGCGTCCGGGCCGGCGTCTGTCTCTGTGGAAATTGCGATGCGCATGAAATCCTCCGGTTGATGGTTTGATGCTTGCTGTACTGGTTATCTTGCTACGTTTCCAGCCGGTTTATGACCGGCAGCCAGGGGTTATAGACCCCTTCCAGCGTTTGGCTTGGCGGCCGCGTCAAGCGCGGCGGCCCCACCGATGCCGATGGCCGACGCGTCCCGATGGGCGTGTCAGCCCGAGCAGTGCACCTGGCTGGCGCGTGACAGGTTGCGCAGCACCGGTTCGGGACGCCTGCCAAGCCGCAAGAACCTGCGGCAGTAGCTCGCGGCCCGCCCAGATCAGCGCACTGCCCAGGGCCGGCCAGACCGCGCTGCGCCAGATGCTGCGTGGCGCTGCTGCCGGCAATACCTCGATCTGCGTCGGCTTGACCGGTTCCAGCGCGGTTTCGTCACCTTGATACATGATTAACCTCCTCGCTCCGATGCACGGAGGCACCGGCCCCTGCAGGGCGCTACTGGCGTTCTTGCTGCATGTAAGCGCTGATGAACCGATCGATCTCATCGCGGGTATGGCGCAAGTCACCGATCCACGCGGCTAGATACGCCTCGCCATCGGGTGTTGCGGTATACACGCGCCGTGGCGGGCCGGAGCCAGCCGTGTCCCATTGGGAGCTCACCCATCCCGCATCTTCCATCTCGCGCAAGACGCGGTAGACGACGCTGGCATCGAGCGTCCCCGGCGCGAAGCCGAATTGGCGCAGCCCGTCCAGCAGGTTGTAGCCGTGGGTTGCATCCTCGCGCAACAGCAGCAGCAGACATGGCTCCAGGAAACGGACGATCCGTCGCATCCCGCCGCCGCCCCCGCCACCGAAGCCCATTCCGCGCCCCCACTGTCCTCTTGGCATTCTACGTCTCCCTTACGTTCTCATAAGTCAGAATTGATATTACCACGATATGTGTGAAATGTCAATATAAACTAAATGCATACTCTCTCGTCTTGCGCACGAAATCCACCAGGCGATATGACGAGACGCTCTGACCAGGGTCATTTCATTGTGTGTCGCCTGATCAGGCGGGGCAACTGAAGTTGCGGTTACCAGTGCAAAGTCCCTGCGCAGACTGGGATGCAACCGACGAAGGTCGGGCTCGTAGCCGTAGGATCAGTTTAAACCGCTAGATTGCTTTATTCGTTGCAACTTTATCGCCTGCAACATGATTTCGCCCTGCGCTTTGACTGCCTTCAGTGTCCATGCGATAATGTGCCCATTGCCAAGAAGGAGACCCGATGTCAACACAACCGCTCTTATCTCCGGACCATTTCTTCGCATCCGACCCTGAGCAACGCCGCGTAGCGCGTGAGCTCTACGAGAGCATCGCGGGCTTGCCGGTCATCTCGCCGCACGGCCATGTTGACCCCCGGCTGCTGGCCGATGAGAACGCGACCTTCGGCACGCCCGCCGACCTGTTCATCATCCCCGACCACTATGTGTTCCGCATGCTCTACTCGCAGGGCATCCCGCTGGAAGCGCTGGGCGTCCCGCGGCGCGATGGCGGCCCGGTCGAAACCGATCACCGGAAGATCTGGCAGATCTTTGCTGAAAACTTCCATCTCTTCCGTGGCACGCCCAGCGGCTCCTGGCTGGCGCAGGAGCTGTACGAGGTGTTCGGCATCCAGCAGAAGCTCACAGGCGCCACCGCGCAGGCGATCTACGATGAGCTGGCGGACAAGCTGGCCCGGCCCCAGTATCGGCCGCGCGCCCTGTTCGACCGGTTCAAGATCGAGGTCCTCTGCACCACCGATGCCGCGAGCGACTCGCTCGCATATCACAAGGCCATCAAAGAATCCGGGTGGTTGGGGGTCGTGCGGCCCACGTTCCGGCCCGACGCGGTGGTGAACCTTCAAACGGTCGGCTGGCGCGGCCACCTCGATACGTTGAGCGCGGTCGTCGGCCGGGAGATCACCACAGCCAGGGCGCTGATTACTGCGCTTGAGGAGCGGCGGGCCTTCTTCAAGCAGATGGGCGCTACGGCGACTGACAGCGCAGTGCAGACCCCTTACACCGAGGCGCTTTCCACCGCCGAGGCCGAAGCGATCTTCGCCCGCGCGCTGGCTGGGAAGGCAACAGCCGAGGATGCACGGCGTTTCACGGGCCACATGATGATCGAGATGGCGCGCATGAGCGTCGACGATGGCATGGTCATGCAACTCCACGCGGGTTCCTTCCGGAATCATAACCCGGTCGTGTTCGAACGGTTCGGCAGCGACAAGGGGAGCGACATTCCGATAGCAACCGAGTGGACGAACAACCTGAAGCCTCTGCTCGATCGCTTCGGCAATGATCCGCGGCTCACACTGATCCTCTTCACCATGGACGAAACCAGCTACTCACGCGAGCTGGCGCCCCTGGCCGGCCACTATCCCGTGCTGCGACTGGGCCCGCCCTGGTGGTTTCAGGATAGCTTGAACGGCATCGCGCGCTTTTTCGACCAGGTGATGGAAACAGCTGGCCTGTATAACACCGCCGGGTTCAACGATGACACACGGGCCTTCGTCTCGATCCCGGCGCGGCATGACGTCTGGCGCCGGGCTTCGGCCAACTGGCTCGCCGGGATGGTGGTGCGCGGGCTGATTGACATGGATGACGCTGCCGAAATGGCGCCGGACCTGGCGAACGGCCTGGCGCGGCGCGTGTATAAACTCGGATAAGTGGAAGGAGCGCAACATATGAACCTGGACGAGCTGAAAGCGATGTATGATTTCACCGGCAAGACCTTCGCGGTGACGGGGGGGTCCGGCGTGCTGGGCGGTGACGTGGTGTGCGCGCTGGCCGGCTGCGGCGCCAATGTAGTGATCCTGGACCGCAACCTGGCGCCCGCACAGGGTCTGATCGAGCGCCTGGGGACGCGAGGCTGTCAGGTGATGGCTGTGCAGGGGGACGTGTTGGATCGCGAGAGTCTGACACGCGCCGCAGCGACCATTCACGAACACTTCGGCCCTCTGCACGGCCTGGTCAACGCCGCAGGCGGCAACCGGCCGACCGCCATTACCTCTGCCAACCAGAGCTTCTTCGACCTGCCGGAGGACGCATTGCGGTTCGTGATCGACCTGAATCTCCTGGGAACCATCTTGCCGTGCCAGATCCTCGGCAGGCAGATGGCCGAGGCCGGTGAAGGGGTGATCCTGAACTTCTCATCCATGGCTGCATACCGCCCCCTGACAAACGTACTGGCGTATGCGGCGGCCAAGGCCGGGATCACGAATTTCACCGCCTGGCTAGCTGTCCACATGGCGAAGAATTACTCCGGCAAGATCCGAGTTAACGCTGTCGCGCCGGGTTTCTTCTTAGGCGAGCAGAATCGCGATCTGCTGGTGGATCGGGAGACGGGCAATCTGACCCCGCGCGGCCAGCTCGTGATTGACCATACCCCCATGGGCCGTTTCGGCGTGCCCGAGGACTTGTTGGGCACGGTGCTCTGGCTGCTCTCGCCCGCTTCTGCCTTCGTCACGGGCATCACGGTGCCGGTGGATGGCGGGTTCTCGTCATTCTCTGGGGTTTAGGGCTGGGAGATTGGGAGCTGGTAGATTGGTAAACTGGGAGGGTAAAAGCGCATGGTCATAGCTCAAGCAATTGCGGAAACCGGCCTACTCTCGCATGACAAAATCATGGAGGTCCTGATGCAGGGCCTGGGCCATGGCAAGTTTGTGGGGCAGAAGGTGATGGTGCTGATCCCGGATCACACCCGTTCACTGCCCTTGCCCGAGCTGTTTCGCATGCTGGTGGACGTTCTGCACGATGCGGCCGAGCTCAATGTCATGGTGGCGCTGGGCACACATCTGGGCTACGACGAAGCCGGCCTGAACCACCTGGTGGGGATCACCGCTGAGGAGCGCGCGACCACCTTCAAACACGTGGGCCTGCTGAACCACGCCTGGGACGACCCGGCCGCCCTGACTTCGCTCGGCATCATCGAGCAGGATGAATTGCAGCAGCTGGCCGGCTCCAGCTATCACTATTCGCTGCCGACTGCGATCAACATCCGGATCAACAAGGCCGTGTTGGAGCACGATCACATCATCATCCTCGGCCCGACCTTCCCCCACGAAGTGGTCGGCTTCTCCGGCGGCGCTAAATACTTCTTCCCCGGCATCTCCGGCTCGGATGTCATCAACGCCACCCACTGGCTGGGAGCGCTGGCGACGGTACTTGGCACCATCGGCATCAAGGACACCCCCGTGCGCGCCGTGATCCACGCCGCGACGCAACGCCTCAAGACGCCGACCACGTTAGTCGCCTTGATCGTGGAAGGCCACGACCTATCGGGCGTGCTCATCGGTGACGTGTATGAAACCTGGAACGCGGCCGCGGATGTGTCGTCGCAACGACACATCCAATGGTGCGACCATCCGTACCAGCGTGTGCTGTCCGGCTGTCCACCCATGTACGGCGAGCTCTGGACCGCAGGCAAATGCATGTACAAAATGGAATCGGTAGTTGAGGTGGGCGGCGAGCTCATCATCTATGCCCCGCACCTCGATGTCGTCAGCCCCGTGCACGGCAAATACATCTACGAGGCGGGCTATCACATCCTACCCTATTTCTTGCAGGACTGGGATCGTTACAAGCACTTGCCGTTGGGCGCGCTGGCGCACTGTACGCACGTGCGCGGCTCGGGCGTGATGGAGAGCGGCGTCGAGAAACCCAATGTCAGATTGACCCTGGCGAGCAAGATCCCGCCCGAAGATTGTGCCAGATTGAACCTGGGCTACCTGGATCCGACGACCATCAACCCGGCCGACTGGCAGGATCGCGAGGATGAAGGTATCCTGTATGTGCCGAAGGCGGGCGAGCGGCTGTACAAGGTGAACGCTGGAAAGTAGGGCATCATATTAGGTATTAGGTATTGGGCATTGGCCCTCAATACCTAATACCTAATACCCAATACCGACAGGAGGCACAATCCATGACTTACGGTCTGAACCTGAGCCCCACGGGCGGGCTGGACTTGCTATCGCTTGGCGCGCTGGTCCACCGCCTGGACCCTGGGATCATCCCCTTCCGCAAGGCCACCTACTGCGACATCCACGTGAGCGGCGGCGAATTCAATGTGGCGGCCAACCTGGCGGACTGTTTCCGCCTGAAGACAGGCATCGTGACCGCGCTGGCGGACTACCCCATCGGTGACCTGATCGCCGAGCGCGTGCGGGCGATGGGCGTACAGCCCTTCTATAAGCACTTCGAGCACAACGGCGTCAACGGCCCCAACATGGCGACGGTCTACAGCGATCGAGGCCAGGGGGTGCGCGCGCCGGTGGTGTTCTATAATCGCAGCAATGAAGCCGCCGCGCAGCTCAAGCCCGGTGACTTCGATTGGCATGCGATCTTCAAAGGCGGCGTGCGGTGGTTCCACAGCGGCGGCATCTTCGCGGCGCTGTCAGAGACCACCGGCGAGCTGATCATCGAGGGGATGCAGGCGGCCAAGGCGGCCGGCGCGGTCACATCGTTCGACCTGAACTACCGCGCCAAGCTGTGGAATCTGTGGGGCGGCCACGAAGTTGCACTCTCAGTGCTCAAGCGCATCGTAGCGCACGTGGACGTCATTGTTGGCAATGAAGAGGACCTGCAGATGGGGCTGGGCATCCACGGCCCAGACGTGCACGCCAAGTCCAAGCTCGATCCGAGTGTGTTCTTCGGCATGATGGACAGCGTCAAGGCGCTGTACCCGCAAGTGAAGATCGTGGCGACGACGCTGCGCGAGGTCCATTCGACCAACCGCCATAGCTGGGGCGCGGTCGCCTGGATCAACGGCGAGACGTACGTGTCCCCCACCTGCGAGTTGGACGTGCTCGATCGCGTAGGCGGCGGCGACGGTTATGCGGCCGGATTCTTCTACGGCCTGCTGTCAGGTGCCTCCGAGCAGGAGGCGGTGAACCTGGGCTGGGCGCACGGCGCGTTGCTGACGACCTTCCCCGGCGACACAACGATGGCGACGGTGGAGCAGGTGCGCGCATTCGCCAAGGGCGGATCGGCGCGGATTCAGCGGTAAGAGGGAGAAATCATGACTCAAGCAGACATCGCCCTCATCGGCCTGGCCGTGATGGGCCAGAACCTGGTGATGAACATGGCCGATCACGGCTTCACCGTGGCGGTCTACAATCGCACAACCTCGGTGACGGATGCGTTTGTGAACGGCCCAGCCAAGGGCATGCGCATCATCGGCACGCACGCTCTGGAGGAAATGGTGGCGGCGCTCAAGCGTCCGCGCCGCGTGATGATGCTGGTGAAGGCCGGCCAGCCGGTGGACGACTTCATCGAGAAGCTGATCCCCTTGCTGGAACCCGGCGACATCATTATTGACGGCGGCAACTCCAACTACGAGGACAGCATCCGGCGCACAGCTTACGTCGAGTCGAAGTGCCTGCTCTTCATCGGCACCGGAGTCTCCGGCGGCGAGGAGGGCGCGCGGCACGGGCCATCCATCATGCCGGGCGGCTCGCCCGCGGCCTGGCCGCACGTCAAGCCCATCTTCCAGGCCATTGCGGCCAAAGTGCCCGAGGGGGACCCAAACGGCGCACCCTGCTGCGACTGGGTCGGCGGAACCGGTGCCGGGCACTTCGTCAAGATGGTGCACAACGGCATCGAATACGGCGACATGCAGATCATCGCCGAGGCCTATCAGCTTATGAAAGAAGGCCTGGGCATGAGCAACGATGAGATGAGCGACGTGTTTGCGCAATGGAACCAGGGCATCCTGGAATCCTATCTCATCGAGATCACCCGTGACATCCTGGCCTACCGCGACGAAGAAGGCCAGGCCGTGGTGGACGTCATCCTGGACAGCGCAGGCCAAAAGGGCACCGGCAAGTGGACTGTGGTCTCGTCATTGGACCAGGGCATACCGCTGACCCTGGTGGGCGAGGCGGTGTTCGCCCGCTTCCTCTCGGCGCTGGTAGACGAGCGGACTGTAGCCGCCAAGGCGCTGACCGGCCCGGTCGGCCAGTACAGCGGCGACAAGGCCGCGTTCCTGGCCGACCTGGAGCAAGCGGTCTATGCGGCCAAGGTGGTTTCTTACGCGCAGGGCTACATGCTGATGCGCGCGGCCGCAGAGGTCTACGGCTGGGATCTGAATCTGGGCGGCATCGCGCTGATGTGGCGCGGCGGCTGCATCATCCGCTCGGTCTTCCTGGGCAAGATCAAGGACGCGTTCGATGCTGACCCGGGCCTGGCCAACCTGCTGCTGGCCCCTTACTTCCAGGATGCAATAGCCGCGGCCGAAGGCCCGTGGCGCCGCGTGGTAGCCACGGCAGTGCAACTGGGCATCCCGGTTCCGGCCCTGACCAGCGCGCTGACCTTCTACGATGGCTATCGCCGCGCGCGCCTGCCGGCCAACCTGACCCAAGCCCAGCGCGACTACTTCGGCGCACACACCTACGAACGCATTGACCAGCCGCGCGGCAAATTCTTCCACACCAACTGGACCGGCCACGGCGGCGATGTAACATCTCGCGCCTATCAGGCGTAAGAATCGGCGAATCAACGAATCAGCGTACGATCATTTGCCATTCGCCGATTCATCATTCCAAAGGAGATCGGTATGCCCGACCAGTCACTTGAGCAATTGAGCATCAACACCATCCGCTTTCTGTCCGCAGATGCCGTGCAACAGGCAAACTCCGGCCATCCCGGCCTGCCGATGGGCGCGGCGCCGATGGCCTACACCATCTGGACGCGCCACCTGCGCCACAACCCGAAGGACCCCGCCTGGCCGGATCGCGACCGCTTCATCCTGTCCGGCGGCCACGGCTGCATGTTGCTCTACAGCCTGCTGCACCTCACCGGCTACGATCTGCCCCTGGAGGAGCTGAAGCGCTTCCGCCAATGGGGCAGCCTGACGCCCGGCCACCCGGAGTTCGGCCTCACGCCCGGCATCGAAACCACCACCGGCCCGCTGGGGCAGGGGTTCAGCAACGGCGTCGGTATGGCGATGGCCGAGGCGCACCTGGCCGCGGTCTACAACCGGCCGGGCCACGAAATCATCAATCACTTCGTCTACGCTATCGTCACCGACGGCGACCTGATGGAAGGTGTGGCGTCCGAGGCGGCCTCGTTGGCCGGTCACCTGCGCCTGGGCAAGCTGATCTACCTGTATGACGATAACAAGATCTCCATCGAGGGCTCCACCGATATCGCGTTCACCGAAGACCGGGGCAAACGTTTCGAGGCTTACGGCTGGCACGTGCAGCGGGTGGAAGACGGCTTGGATGTGGAGGCCATTGACCGGGCGATCCAGGCCGCCAAAGCCGACCCGCGGCCCTCGCTGATCATGGTGCGCACCGTCATCGGCTACGGCCTGCCCACCCGCGCCGGCACGGCCAAGGCCCACGGCGAGCCGCCCGGCGACGCGGAGCTGAACGGCGCCAAGGAGAAACTGGGCTGGCCGGTGGAGCCGCGCTTTTACATCCCCGACGAAGCGCTGGCCTTGTTCCGCCAGGCGGAGACCCGCGGCCCTGAGCAGGAAGCAGCGTGGCAGACGGAATTCGTGGCGTATCAGGCCGAGCATCCCGCCCTGGCCGCCGAGTTGGCCCGCCGGCTGGCCGGCCAACTGCCGGACGGCTGGGCCGACGGCCTGCCCGTGTTCCCGGCCGACCCGAAGGGCCTGGCCTCGCGCGCTTCATCCGGCAAGGTGCTGAATGCTATCGCGGCTAAGCTGCCTGAAGTGGTGGGCGGCTCGGCCGACCTGGCGCCGTCCACCAACACTTGGCTGGCGAACACCCCGGCGTTCTCGGCCGATGACCGCGCGGGCCGCAACGTCCACTTCGGCGTGCGCGAGCATGGCATGGCTGCGGTGGTGAACGGCATGGCGTATCACGGCGGGGTGATCCCCTTCGGCGCCACCTTCTTCGTTTTCTCTGACTACCTGCGGCCGACGCTGCGGGTGGCCGCCATCTCGCACCTGGGCTCGATCTGGGTCTTCACCCACGACAGCATCGGTGTGGGCGAGGATGGCCCCACCCATCAGCCGGTGGAGCACATGGCTGCGCTGCGCGCCATCCCCAACCTGGTGGCGCTGCGGCCGGCAGACGCCAACGAAGTGAGCGAGGCGTGGCAGATCGCGGTCGAAAACCGCCACCGGCCCACGGCCCTGGTGCTGACCCGGCAGAACCTGCCCACGCTGGACCGCTCGGTCTATGCGCCGGCCGCAGGCGTGCGCCGCGGGGCTTACGTACTGGCCGACCTGGGCGGCGCGGCACCGCAGGTCATCTTGCTGGCCAGCGGCTCCGAGGTGGGGCTCATCGTGGAAGCCGGGCAACGGTTGGCCGAGCAGGGCGTTGCCGTCCGTCTGGTCTCCTTCCCCAGTTGGGAGCTGTTCGCCGAGCAGGACGCGGCCTATCAGGCTGCGGTGCTGCCGCCAGCGGTCACCGCGCGTGTCGCAGTGGAGGCGGGTGTCTCCCAAGGGTGGCACCGCTGGGTGGGGTCGGCCGGCCGCGTGCTGGCGTTGGATCGCTACGGCGCCTCCGCGCCCGCAAAGACAGTCTTCGAGGAGCTGGGCTTCACGGTCGAGAATATCGTGAAGCTGGCGCAAGAGCAACTATAAATCAATAGTGAGACAAACCAGGGTTCTCGCAGAACCCTGGTTTGTCTCAAGGCCCAGGAGCAACCCATGAACACAGCACAACAACTGCACGAGGCTGGCCAATCCATCTGGTACGATAACATCGAGCGCCGCGTGCTCACCAATGGCGAGCTGGCCGGGATGATCGCGCGCGGGGAGATCCGGGGAGTCACATCTAACCCAACCATCTTCATGAACGCGATCACCAAGTCGAATGACTACGCGGCCGCACTGGCGCCGTTGGCCCAGGCCGGCAAGACCGCTGAGGAGATCTTCTGGGACTTGGCTGTCGAAGATATCCAGGCGGCGGCCGACCTGTTCCGGCCGCTCTACGACGAGAGCAACAAGGGGGATGGCTACGTCAGCCTGGAGGTCAACCCGTATCTGGCTCATGACACCGCCAACACGTTTGCGGAGGCCAAACGGCTCTGGAAGCGGGTGAACCGGCCCAACTTGATGATCAAGATCCCCGCGACCCTGGAAGGTCTGCCGGCCATCACCGAGGCGATCGCTGCGGGCATCAACGTGAACGTCACGCTGATCTTTGCGCGCGAACGCTATGCCGCGGTGATGGAGGCCTATATCGGTGGCCTCGAGGCCCGTGCGGCCAAGGGGCTGCCGATTGACGGCATCGCCTCGGTGGCCTCTTTCTTCGTCTCTCGGGTGGATACCAAGGTTGATGGGCACCTGAACGCGATGATCGATCGCGGGGGGGCCCGGGCCGATAGGGCCGCCAAGTTCCTGGGCCAGGCCGCGATCGCCAATGCCCGGCTGGCCTACAGCGACTACAAGATCATCTTCGGCTCCGAGCGCTTTGCCGCGCTCAAAGCCTTGGGCGCGCGCGCTCAGCGCCCCCTGTGGGCCTCCACAGGCACCAAGAACCCGACCTACCGCGATGTGATCTACGTCGAGGAGCTGGTCGGCAGTGATACGGTCAACACCGTACCGCCAGCAACGTTGAAGGCGTTTCTCGACCACGGCCGGGTGCGCGCTGCCAGCTTGGAAGAGAATTTGGCAGGTGCCTATCAAGTTCTGGCCAACCTGGAAACGTTGGCCGTCTCAATGGCGGCTGTCACGGCTGAGCTGGAGGCCGAGGGGGTCAAATCCTTCGCGGATGCGTGGAAGGCGCTGTTGGACGCCGTGGAAGCCAGCCGGCAGGCCGTCGTTGGCGAGTGAAGGTTTGGCTGCTCAAGGTTGCAGGTCGCAAGCGCACCAGCACGGGGCGGGTTGAACCTTCAACCTTCAACCTGTAACCAATAAGAGGTTGGTATGGACTCCGCGCAAGCACTGAAGCAGCAAGCTGCCGATCAGGTCCTTACGTACATCCGGTCGGGCATGATCGTGGGCCTTGGCGCCGGCAGCACGGCGATCCTGGCTGTACGCGGGCTGGCCCGGCTGCTCGCCCGCGGTGAGTTGACCGACATCCAGGGGATCCCCTGTTCGCGCGTGATCGAGGCAGAGGCCAGGCGTTTAGGCATCCCCCTCACCACGCTGGAAGATCACCCCGTGATCGACCTGACCTTCGACGGCGCCGATGAGGTTGACCCGGCGCTGGACCTGATCAAGGGCGGCGGCGGTGCCCTGTTGCGCGAGAAGATCGTGGCCCAGGCCAGCTGCCGCGAGATCATCATCGTGGACGAGTCGAAACTGTCACCGGCGTTGGGCGTCCACTGGGCGGTGCCGGTCGAGGTCATCCCCTTCGGCTGGCGGACCCAGGCCGCGTACCTGGAAGGGCTGGGGGGCCGGCCGATCCTGCGCGTGTGGGCTGACGGCAAGCCATACATCACCGACCAGGGCAACTTCATCCTGGACTGCAACTTCGGGCCGATTGACGACCCCGTGGGCCTGGGCGGCCGGCTGGATGCGCGCACCGGCGTTGTGGCGCACGGCCTGTTTCTCGGCCTGGCCACCGACCTGATCGTCGCCGGAGTATCGGGCGTGCGCCATCGGACGCGCTAGCACAAAGACCCATTGCGCTCTTTGTAACAACAAGACTTGAAAACACGCCTAGAAGACGCCGAGGATGGCATAGTGCACGGGCCAAAGGACAGGCTCAGCGCAGAGACAAGGAGGATTCAATGCCTGGTATCAACAAGATCGCTTTCTTCACCAACGAGTACCCGCCCTATATCTACGGCGGCGCGGGGGTTGTTGTAGAGTACCTCAGCAGGGAGCTGGCAAAGCTCGTCCCCATGGAAGTGCGTTGCTTCGGCGACCAGGATGTGACGGAGCCTAACCTGCGCGTCAAAGGATATGGGCCGTGGGCTGAAGCCTCGCAGAACACGGATCCGCGCTTCAAGGGCGCGTTGGACGCCATGTATCGCAGCCTGCAGATGGCCAAGGACAACTTTGACGCCAGCATCGTGCACTGCCACACCTGGTACGTGCAGTTCGGCGGCTTCCTGG
>CAZKEF010000049.1:0-22191 GCA_964551735.1 uncultured Anaerolineales bacterium | reverse complement strand
GACGCCAGCATCGTGCACTGCCACACCTGGTACGTGCAGTTCGGCGGCTTCCTGGCCAAGAAGCTGTGGGGCGTCCCGTTCGTGCTGACCGTTCACTCGCTGGAGCCGCTGCGGCCGTGGAAGGTAGAGCAGCTCGGCAACGCCTACCACCTGAGCTCGTGGATCGAGAACAACGGCATCACGCAGGCCGACGCGGTGATCGCGGTCTCGCAGGAGACGCGCAACGATGTGCTGCGGCTGTTTGATGTTGATCCCGACAAGGTCAAGGTGATCCACAACGGCATTGATCTGAATCAATACCGCCACAACCCGAACGTGGATGCGCTGGTGAAGCACGGCGTCGATCCCGAGCGGCCCTACGTGCTGTTCGTCGGCCGGGTCACCCGCCAGAAGGGCATCATCCACCTGGTGAACGCGATCCCACACATTGACCCGTCTATCCAGGTAGTGCTGTGCGCGGGCCAGCCCGATACGCCGGCCATCGGCCAGGAGATGAAGGACCGCGTAGCAGAGGTGAGCGCAAATCGCCCCGGCGTGATCTGGATCCAGGAGTTCTTGCCGAAGGACCAGGTCATCCAGTATTACTCGAACGCGACCGTGTTCTGCTGCCCTTCGGTGTACGAGCCGTTCGGCATCATCAACCTGGAGGCCATGGCGTGCGAGACCGCGGTGGTCGCTTCGGCGATCGGCGGCATCCCGGAGGTGGTCGTGCCCGAGGAGACCGGCGTGCTGGTGGACCTGGAGTTGAAGCCGGGCACCTTCGATCCGGTGGACCCGGCCGCGTTCTCGCGCGGGCTGGCCGAAGGCATCAACCGGGTGGCGCTGGACGCTGAACTGCGCGCGAAATTCGAGCGCAACGGCCGCAAGCGCGTGGAAGATCACTTCAGTTGGACCGCGGTCGCGCATCGGACGATGGACCTGTATCGGTCGCTGGTGTAAAGCGCGCGGAGCATCCTACGGTTCTCAGCCGGTCTGTCCCAAAGGGAGGCTTCGCACAGACCGGCGTCGCAGGCGCTGTCAAGCCGCTTTTCGTCCCAAGACAGGGGTCGTAGACCCTCCACAAGCGAGGTTTTAGCGCCATTGGGTCACAGACCGGCCGGAAGCGCCAACAAAGGGAGGCACACATGCCAGGACCTACTCACCTGCCTGCGTGGCAGGCTCTGACAAACCATCGCGCCGATATGGCATCCGTGCACATGCGCGATCTGTTCGCCCGCGACCCGCGGCGCTTCGAGCGGTTCTCGCTGCGCTTGGGCGATATCCTGTTCGACTATTCCAAAAACCGTATCACCGATGAGACGATGGCGCTGCTGGTGGACCTGGCGCGCCAGGCGGGCGTAGCCGACAAGATCGCGGCCATGTTCAGCGGCGCGAAGGTCAACAACACCGAGCGACGCGCCGTGTTACATATCGCCCTGCGCAACCGCGCCAACCGGCCGATCCTGGTGGATGGGCAGGACGTCATGCCCGAAGTCAACCGCGTGCTGGCTCACATGCGCGAGTTCAGCGAGGCAGTGCGATCGGGCGCGTGGACGGGCTACACCGGCAAACCGATCAGCGATGTGGTCAACATCGGCATCGGCGGGTCGGACCTGGGGCCGAAGATGGTGTGCGAGGCGCTGAAGCCGTATGGCGGGCGACCGCAAGGGCCGCCCCTACGGGTGCATTTCGTGTCCAATGTGGACAGCACCGACCTGGTGGAGACGTTGAAACTGGTGGACTCGGAGACAGTGCTGTTCCTGGTGGCGTCCAAGACCTTCACCACCCAGGAGACCATGACCAACGCCGCGACCGCGCGGGCCTGGTTCCTGGACGCTGCCGCAGGGGCGGGTCTTGCACCCGCCCAGGCCGAGGCAGCGATCGCCAAACACTTCGCGGCCATGTCCACCAACACGGCCGCGGTGGCGAAATTCGGCATTGACCCCAAGAACATGTTCGAATTCTGGGATTGGGTGGGCGGCCGCTACTCCCTGTGGTCGGCCATCGGCCTGCCCATCGCCATCTACCTGGGTATGGACAACTTCGAGGCGTTGCTGAGCGGCGCGCACGCGGTGGACGAGCACTTCCGCACGACTCCGTTCGAGGCCAACATCCCGGTCGTGATGGGCCTGCTGGGCATCTGGTACAACAACTTCTTCGACGCGCAGTCGCACGCGATCCTGCCCTACGACCAATACCTACTGCACTTCCCGTCCTATTTCCAGCAGGGCGACATGGAGAGCAACGGCAAAGGCGTAACCCGGGCCGGCGACCGCATCGAGGATTACACCACGGGCCCGATCATCTGGGGGCAGCCCGGCACCAACGGCCAGCACGCCTTTTATCAACTGATCCACCAGGGCACCAAGCTCATCCCATGCGACTTCCTGGCCGCGGCCCAAAGCCACAACCCGCGGGGCGACCATCACCCCATCCTGCTGTCCAACTACCTGGCACAGACCGAGGCGTTGATGCGGGGCAAGACCACCGACGAAGCGCGCGCCGAGCTTGTAGCGCAATCCGCCGGATTGCAGGGCGAAGAGCTGGAGAAGCTGGCGATCCACAAGACCTTCCCCGGCAACCGGCCCACCAACTCCTTCCTCTACCCCAAGCTGACGCCGGCGGTGCTGGGGTCCCTCATCGCGTTCTACGAGCACAAGATCTTCACCCAGGGCGCGATCTGGGACGTGAACTCGTTCGACCAGTGGGGTGTGGAGCTGGGCAAGCAGCTCGCCAAGGTCATCTTGCCGGAGCTTAAGGGAGATGACCAGGTGCAGGCCCACGATGCCTCAACCAACGGTTTGATCAACGCGATCAAACGCATGCGCTGAGATTAAGGCTAAGGTTAAGGCTGAGCCTTAACCTCAGCCTAACCGCGGAGGACTCATGAACGTACTCACCTTGATCCTGGCGGGCGGCCAGGGCAGCCGGCTGAGCATCCTGGGCGAGAAGCGGGCCAAGCCTGCCGTACCCTTCGCCGGCAAGTATCGCATCATTGACTTTCCGCTGTCCAACGCGGTCAACTCGGGCCTGTATCGCGTGGCCGTGTTGACCCAGTACCGGCCTCATTCGTTGATGCAGCATATCGGCATCGGCGAGCCGTGGGATCTCAATCGCACCCAGCCCAACGGCGTGCAGATCTGGCAGCCCTACCGCGGCCGCAAGGACCAGGACTGGTATCGCGGCACGGCCGATGCGCTTTACCAGAACCGCAACCTCATCGCCGAATCGGGCTGCGAACGCGTGCTGGTGCTTTCCGGCGATCACATCTACAAGCAGGACTACCGCGATCTGTTGCGCTTCCACGAGGACAAGGGCGCCGACCTCACCGTTGCGGTGATGCACGTGCCGCCGGAAGAGGTCTTCCGCTTCGGCATTATGACCACCGAGGCGGATCAGCGCATCGTCAACTTCACCGAAAAGCCCAAGAAGTCGGACAGCACCCTGGCCTCCATGGGCATCTATGTCTTCAACACCAAATTCCTGCTGCGCCGGCTGAACGAGGACGCGGCCGACCCGGCGTCGTCCCACGACTTCGGCAAAAACATCATCCCCAAGATGGTGGAACGCGATCAGGTCTTCGCCTATCCGTACAGCGGTTACTGGGTGGACGTGGGCACCATCTCATCGTACTGGGAGACCAACCTGGCGCTGCTGCAAGGGAAGCCGGAGCTCGATCTGTATGACCCCGGTTGGGTGCTCCATACCCGTTCCAGGGAGCGCCCGCCCGTGAAGCTGGGCCCGGCCGGCCATTCGCGCGACAGCCTGCTGTCCAACGGCTGCGTCATCAACGGCACGGTGATCAACAGCGTCCTGTCCCCCGGCGTATGGGTTGAGGCTGGCGCGATCGTGCGCGACTCGGTGATAATGAACGACACCGTCATCCGGGCCGGCGCCGTGGTGGAGCGCTGCGTGCTGGATAAGGAGATCGAGGTCGGCGCGGACGCGCAGATCGGCGTGGGTGATGACAACACGCCCAACCAGCTCGAGCCGGCGAACATCAACACCAGCATCACCATCATCGGCAAGCGCGCGCGGGTGCCGTCCGGCGCCATTATCGGCCGCAACTGCCGGATCGATCCCAGCACGACGCCAGCGGACTACGACGGGCTGCACGTGCCCAGCGGCGCAACGATCAGCCCGCGCGAGCCGGAGAGCGTCTGAGTAATCCGATCATCACTGCCTCACACGGAGGGCCTTATGGCGTTACATCCCTTAGCCGGCAAACCGGCCCCGCGCGACATCCTCGTTAATGTGCCGCGCCTGATCTCTGAATACTACACCGGCCACCCCGATCCGGCCGTCCCGGCCCAACAGGTGGCGTTTGGCACCTCGGGCCACCGCGGCACGTCGTTCAACTGTTCTTTTAACGACGACCACATCGCAGCCACCAGCCAGGCCATCTGCGAATACCGCGCCGCGCAAGGCACGGCCGGGCCGTTGTTTATCGGCATGGACCCCCACGCGCTCTCGGAGCCGGCGCTGAGCACGGCCATTGAGGTATTTGCGGCCAACGGCGTCGAGCTGATGGTGCAGGCCGGCCGCGGCTACACGCCCACGCCGGTCATCTCCCACGCCATCCTGACTTACAACCGGGGGCGCAGCGCGGGCCTGGCCGACGGTGTCGTCATCACTCCCTCGCACAATCCGCCCAGCGATGGCGGCTTCAAGTACAACCCGCCCAACGGCGGCCCGGCCGATACCGGCGCAACCAAGGTGATCCAGGATCGCGCCAACGCCATCCTGCGGAGCGGGCTGAAAGACGTGAAGCGGATGACCCTGGCCCGCGCCCTGGCTTCGGGCCGCGTGCACGACTACGACTACATCACGCCCTATGTGGCCGACCTGGGCAACGTGATTGATATTCCCGCTGTCCAACGTGCCGGGCTCAAGATCGGCGTGGATCCCATGGGCGGGGCCAGCGTCGCGTTCTGGGCGCCCATCGCCGAGCGGTACGGATTGAACCTGGAAATCGTGAACCTCTACGTGGACCCTACCTTTGGCTTCATGACCGTGGACCACGACGGCAAGATCCGCATGGACTGTTCATCGCCTTACGCGATGGCCAGCCTGATCGGCCTCAAGGACCGCTTCGACATCGCGTTCGGCAACGACACCGACTGCGACCGGCACGGTATCGTCACGCCCAGCGTGGGCCTGCTGAACCCCAACCACTACCTGGCCGTCACCATCTGGTATCTCTACCAGCACCGGCCCGGCTGGCAGCCAGACGCGGCCATCGGCAAGACGCTGGTCTCCAGCTCTATGATTGACCGGGTAGCCGCGCACCTGGGCCGGCGGTTGGCCGAGGTGCCCGTGGGCTTCAAGTGGTTCGTGGATGGCCTGGTGGATGGCTCCTTCGGCTTCGGCGGTGAGGAGAGCGCGGGCGCCTCGTTCCTGCGCCACGATGGCACCGTCTGGACCACTGACAAGGATGGCGTCATCCTGGACCTGTTGGCCGCGGAGATCACCGCGGTGACCGGCAAGGACCCCGGCCAACACTACCAGGCGTTAGCCGCACAGTTTGGCGCGCCGGTGTACCAGCGGATGGATGCGCCGGCCAACGCGGCGCAAAAGAAGGTGCTGGCCGCGCTGTCGCCGGAGATGGTCACCGCTACCGAGCTGGCCGGCGAACCGATCATCGCCCGGCTGACTCATGCGCCCTGGAACGGCGCGGCCATCGGCGGTCTGAAGGTCGTCACCGCGAACGGCTGGTTCGCCGCGCGGCCCTCGGGCACCGAAGACGTCTACAAGATCTACGCAGAGAGTTTCTTGGGCCGAGAGCACCTGGCACGCATCCAGGCCGAGGCGCAAACCATCGTCGCGGCCGCGTTCCGGGCAGCCGGCGCCTGAGGTCCATCTCGCCCCCGCGCCCAGGCCGGCAAGCGGGTAACGGGCATAGACCGGGGGATCGCGACCAGAAAGCGAAATCCGCCTGCGCCTGTGCTTCTGAACAAGTGCCGGCGCAGGCGGACACAGGTGTCGCTGTGCCTTGCTTTGACCGATCGGCCGATTCGTGATGTAATCAGGGCATATTTCAGATGAATGAGCACATAATGAAAACACCGTATGCCCAACAACGCAACGCTCGGCAACAGAACACGTCCGCGCTGCTGTTCGACCTGTGGCGCAATGCGCCACTATCCAGGGCTATGCTGGCCCAGCGCAACGGCCTGACCAAGGCCACCGTCTCCGCCATTTGCGACGATCTGGCTGCCCTGAACTTGATCCGTGAAGTCGGCCAGGATCGAGACAAGATCGGCCGGCCGGGCAACCTGTTGGAACTCAATCGGCAGGCCCGCGGCGCGATCGGGCTGGAGATCAGCACGAATTATATCGCGATCTTACTGATTGACCTTTGCGGCCAGCCAGTGTGGCGCGACACTGTAGATATCGCCAGGCCCCCGAAGCAAGATGCGATATTGGCCCAGGCCGAAGCACTGCTGGCTGCGGCCATCAAGCAGGCGCAACAGCACAATCTGCCTTTGTTGGGGATCGGCGTCGCTGTGCCGGGCGCCGTTGACACCGGACGGGGTGTGGTGACGCATGTGTCGGCGTTGGGGTGGCAGGATCTTGCTTTGCAGTCACTGTGGGAGGCCCGCTACGGGCTGCCGGTGATCGTGGAAAACAAGGCGCGCGCCGCCGCGATCGCGGAATTGCTGCACGGTACAGCCCAGGCCGTTCAGAATTTTGTGTATGTCAGCATTGGCACAGATGTGGGTTCCAGCGTGGATGTGGCTGTAGTGATCAACGGCATTCCCTATCGCGGCGTTCATGGGCTGGCGGTGGATGCAGGCCATCTGATCCTGGAACCCCAGGGCGAGTTGTGTTCCTGCGGGCTGCGCGGCTGCTGGCAGGCGCAGGCGGACGTCGGCCGGGAAGCTGCGCTGGTCAGCGCGCGGTTGGCCAGCGGAGAGCCAAGCATCCTCCACGACCTGGCGGCCGAAGCGCTACAAAATCACCGCACCATCCACCAGGCCGCGTTGGAACGCGACGCGGTGGCGCTGGAGGTGTTCAAGAGCGTCGTCACGCTCAATCATGCCACCGCGATCCTGAACCTCATCACCCTCTTCGACCCGGAACTCGTGCTCATCGGGTTTGCCAACGTCGGCCTGCCCCAGGCGTTTCAGGAACGCATGGAGGCCTTCGGCAATATGGCTGACACCAATATCGCCGAAACGGTGCGCCAGCAGATGCGCACCCGCGGTCTGACCCCACCGATCGTGCGGCGCGCCTCCCTTGAACCCGACACCATTATGCTGGGCGCAGCCTCGTTGTTGGTGGATGCCTTCCTGCGGGAGCCGCCCGCGGTCTGAGGCCGCAGGCGGTCGCCTGAGCGGCTTTGGCTAATCAGGGTTATCATCCTCCACCGGCCTGGCGACGGGAAGCTGCTGGTGTTCCCTGATCGCGATGAGGCCGAGCCCAAAGCAGGCAGCGCGCCTGCGGCTGCCACAGGGGCGGAGGGCAGCCGCAGCCAATTGCCGTCCACGGCCGCGTTGGGACCCCAGCCGATCTGCCTGGCCCTTCTTGTTAACCTCCGGGCCGCCAGCGCCCATTTTGAACGGGCGCCAGCGGCCCCCCATCGGTCACAGCGCGCTAGCGAACCGTCACCGTGGCGGCGAGCGGGGTGTTCTCGCTGGAGTTGCCAACGTACACTGTGTACGCGCCGGGCCTCACAACGAAACCCCGAGTGCAGTAGTCCCACACCGACAGCGGGTGGTTGGTCGCGGCCGGGTCAATGACGATGCTGACCCGCTGCGACTCACCGGGCTGCAGATGCACCTTCATGAAGCCGACCAGGCGCTTCGGTGGCTGGCCCGCGGCCGGGATGCCCAGATAGACCTGCCCCACCTCGGCGCCGGCGACCGCCCCGGTGTTCTTGACGGTGAATTCGACGGTGATGGGCTGCGCACCATCGTTCTCAGTGTCGGATACGGCCAGATTGGACAGCTCGAACGTGGTGTACGACAGGCCGAAGCCGAACGGGAAGAGCGGCTTGATGCCCTGCGCCTGGAACCACCGGTAGCCGACCTGCAGGCCCTCGGTGTAGCGGATGACCGGGAAGCCGCCGCCCTCGTCGGTGCCGGGGTAGCGCACCGGGTCGTTGTAGTAGAGGGTGTCCCGCTCGAACGCTGGGTAGGTCGTCGGGACCTTGCCGGAGGGGTTGACGACGCCGAACAGCAGGTGTGGGACGACGTGGCCGTCCTCCGCGCCCTGGTTCCATGCCTCGAGGATCGCCGGGGCCTTGGCGATCCACGGCATCAGCACCGGTGAGCTGTCCTTCAGGACGACCACGGTGCGCGGGTTGAGGCCCAGCAGCGCGTCGACCATGCGGTTCTGGTCGTCCGGCATGTCGGCGCTGGGGCGGTCGGCCCCCTCGGTGGCGACGACGCCGGCCATGATGATCACGGTGTCGGCGGCCTTCACGGCGGCGATGGCCTCGTTCAGGTTTGCCAGGTCCCTGGCGACGATGACCTTGCCCACGGTGGCGTCCGAGCCGAGGTCACGTAGCACGTCCTGCATGCCCTCCAGCGGCGGCACGGTGTACAGCGGATCAACCTTGGAGGAGCCGCCGCCGCCCTGGCACGCCTCGCCGGCGTAGTAGTGCTGGCCGACGATCAGCACCTTGCCCGCCGTTTTCGGGGCCAGCGGCAGGAGCCCGCCCTCGTTCTTCAGCAGCACGGCGATCTGTTCGCCGATCTTGCGCGAGATGGCGCCGTGGCCTTTGGCGTCAATCACGCCCGGGTTGTAGGGCCGCTCAAACTGGCCGAAGCGGAACATCTGCGTGAAGCGGCGCACCAGCGCGCGATCCACCGTCTGGATCTCCAGGCTGTGGTCGTAGAGTGCATTCTTCACGTTGGTCTCGTTGAGCCACTTGGCGTCGGGCATCTCATGATCCATGCCCGCGTTGAGCGACGCGGCGCACGAGCGGCAGGACCAGAAGTCCGACTGCACGTAGCCCTCGAAGCCCCACTCGTCGCGCAGGATGTCGTGAAGGGTGTAGCGGTATTCGGTGGCGTAGACCCCGCGCACCCGGTTGTAGGCGCTCATGATCGCGGCGATCTTGGCATCCTTGACCACCATCTCGTACGGCAGCAGGTACAGCTCGCGCAGCACGTGCTCATCCACCTCGATGCTGGCGCGGAAGCGCTCGTACTCCTGGTCGTTGACGATGTAGTGCTTGGCCATGGCGATCACGTTGTGCGCCTGGATCGCCTTGGTCACTTCGATGCCCATGATGCCGGACAGGTAGGGGTCCTCGGAGAAATACTCGAAGTTGCGGCCCGCGATCTCGGTGCGGTGCAGGCAGACGCCTGGGCCTTCGAGCACGTGCTGGCCCAGGGTGGCGGCTTCGGAGCCGATGATGTCGCCGTATCGGTAGGCCAGCTCCGGGTCGAAGCCGGCGGCCAGGCCGATCGCCATGGGCAGGGCGGTCGCGGGCGGGCTGGGGGTGCCGTCCCCCATGCCGACGCCCACGGGGCCGTTGGTGATGCGGAAGCGCGGGATGCCGAGATCCTCGATGGCCTTGACGTGCCGCTCGATGCGGATCTGGGCGGCGAGCCGGTCCATCTCCTCCTTCGTCGTCGCCTTCGCGGACAGGCCGTAGATGTCAATGGTCTCCATGTTGCCGTGGAGCTGCTGGATCTTCTGGTCCAGCGTCATGGCGGCCACGAGCTTTTCGGCGCGCTCGCGCGGTGACAGGGACCTGTCCATCCACGGGAACGAAGTGGTGTCCTGGGGCGGGGCTGGGTTCATGATCCTCTCCTTTGATTTAGGATAGCGGTGTTGTGATCGTCAAACTTGTCTTGAATCCGTTCGACGCCGATGATCGCACCGGTGACGAGGTCAAGCAGGCCGGGTTCGGCGCTGAGGAGGGTGGTCCAGTGGTTCAGGTCGGGCATACGGGGTATTCCTTAGTTTGGGGTCTTCAGGACCTTCTGTTTTGGGTCGGTATCATTTGTCCGCCTGATTGGGGCGAGCGCTGTCCCCACCCGCTGGCCTGGCCGCAGCAGGCTCGGCGACGGGCAGATGCCAGCGCTCTCTGATCGCCACGATGCGGAGCCCAAAGCAGAGCAGCGCGGCTGCGGTTGCCACAGGGGCGGATGGCAACCGCAGCCAGTCGCCAGCCACGACCACGGCTGCACCGGCCAGGGCCGCGACGGCATACAGCTCGCGGCTGAGCACCGCGGGGATTTCATTCACGAGCAGGTCGCGTGCGATGCCGCCGCCGATGCCGGTCAGCATGCCCAGCATGGCTGCCGCCACCGGATTGAGACCGAAGGCCAGTGCCTTTTGCGCGCCGCTGACGGCAAAGAGCGCCAACCCCGCGGCGTCGAACAGCGCCACGATGTGGCGATAGCGGCGTACGACGCCAGGCAGCCGGAACATCATCAGGCCGGCCAGGACCGGGACAATCATGTAGCGCAGGTCGCTGATCGCCAGGGGCGGCACGGCGCCGATCAGCAGATCGCGCGCCACGCCCCCGGCGGTGGCAGCAACATACGAAAGGACGAGCACCCCGAAGAGATCTAAGCGATGTTTGAGCCCAGCTGCTGCTCCGCTAAGCGCGAAGACAAACGTGCCCACCAGGTCAATCACGAGTATCAACGTGTCAACGGGCATCACTGTCTCCTCAACGCGGGCTCGTCCTCACGGGATGTAGATGGCCTACTTCTTCTTCGCCGGCACTAAAAGGTAAGACACCACAGCAGCCAGCAGTGCCGTGGCGACGCCGATCCTGATGCTATTATTGGTGGCCAGGTGCAAGTCGTTGGTGGTGGCTGCCACCGCGCCGTAGATCGCCAGGTGGATAGCCACGCCGAACGCGCCGCCCAGCGAGCTGCCCATCTTGAAGATGCCGCTGGCTACGCCGGCCTTATCCCCCGGCGCAGAGCTCACGGCTGCGTTGGTGGCCGGGGTGGCAAACAGGCCAATGCCGATGCCCAGGAACGCTAGGCCGACGAACACTAGGATGAAATAGGTCGTGTTGTTAGCGATCGAGGTCTGAGACAGCATGAGCGCCATGACCACGAAGCAGAGCGAGCCCAGCACCATGGGCACGCGCGGGCCGGTGCGCAGGCCGATCTTCTCGCCCACACGGATCAGCGTTACCACGGCGACCGCATAGCCCAGGGTGAGCAGCGCGGCTTGAATCGGGGTCAGCCCGCGTCCCCTCTGCAGGTAGGTCTGAACCACGAACAGGATGCCGATCAGGGTGTTGATCACGAAATTGGCTACCACCGGGCCGGTGAACAGCTTATACTTGAACAACCTTAGGTCGGCGATGGGGGCCTTGTGCCGCAGCTCGTTGGGGATGAACAGCGCCATTGCCACAGCAAAGACGACGAGACATAGAATCACGTTCAGGCTCGTCCAACCCCAGACCCGACCGTAGGAGACGGCGAGGTTGAGCGCCAGCAAACCGATGACCAGTGTCAGGAGGCCGACGGTGTCGAACGCCCGCTGCCCCGTGCCGGCGGCTTTCCGCTCCGGGGCGCTGCGCAGCAGCCAGTAGGCCAGGAAGATGAAGGGAACGGCCAACAGGAAGACCCAGCGCCAGCCGATATAGGTGGCGACCAGGCCGCCAAACAAAGCAGACACGCTGGTGGCGCCGAAGGTGGACATGGACCAGAGGCTGATGGCGCGCGGGCGGTCGGCGTCGTTGTAGTAGACGCGCACCAGGCCCAGGGTGGCGGGCATGATCATGGCCGACGCGAAACCCTGGAGGAAGCGCGCGCCGATGAGTACCGGCACGTTGGGCGCCAGGCCAGCCGCCAGCATGCCGACGAGGCCGACGGCCAGGCCGAGTCGCGTCATGAGCACGCGGCCGATACGGTCGGCGATCCCGCCGGCCGGCACAGTGAAGATGCCCGCGACCAGCCCGGCGAGACTGGACGCCAGCACCAGGTTCGGGTCAGCGGCTTGCACGTTCATCGTCTTGGCGATGCTCGGCAGCAGCGCTGACATCGAATTGCCGAAGAGCCAATACAACGACACACCGATGCACATGCCCAAGAGCACGCTGCCAGGGCATTTGTATTCGTCGGGAGATGCCGCAGGTGCGGCTTTCGCAACGTTAGCGGGTGACATGTCCTTGCTCCTTTATCGTATAGGCAAGCGGTTGCCAGAAACGCGTCATTTCCTGGCTTGACGGTGCGGCTCTAAGCCAGGAACCGCTCTGTCAGGGCCACCCAGTACGCTGCCCCGATACTGAGGTTGCCGTCGTTGAAGTCGAATTTGGGGTTGTGCACTTGCGCAGTGTCACCGTTGCCGATGATGCAGTAGGTGGCCGGGCGCTCCTGCGCCATGAAAGCGAAGTCCTCGCTGCCCATGTAGAAGACTCCGTTGGTGTCAACGTTTTCCGGCCCCAGCAGATCGCGTGCCACTTCGATGGCAAACTCGGTTTGCTGCGGGTCGTTGACCAGGACCGCGCCGGTGGCGGTTTCCGTGATCGTGTGGGTGATGCCGAAGCTCTCGGCCTGGGCGGCCACGAGGCTGCGCACCTTGCCCAGTACCAACTCGCGCACTTCCGGCGTGCCGGCCCGGATGCTCAGGCGCAGCAGCGCTTTCTGGGGGATCACGTTGCCGGCATCACCCGCCTGGAAGGCCCCGACCGAGACGACAGCCGACTTAAGAGGTGCCACGTTGCGCGAGACGATGGTCTGCAGCGCCATCACGATCGCACTGCCGGCCACGATCGGGTCAATGCTCAGGTGCGGCGTCGAGCCGTGGCTGCCCTTGCCTTCGAGCAGGACTTCCCAGCCATCCACCGACGCCATCATCGGGCCGGACCGGAAGATCAGTTTCCCCTGCGCCTCGCCCGGCATGTTGTGCATGCCGAACACGGCGTCCATGGGGAAGCGCTCGAACAGCCCGTCGGCGATGATAGCCTTGGCGCCGCCCATGACCTCTTCCGCGGGCTGGAAGATCAGGTGGACCGTGCCGTTGAACGCGCCGCGTTCCGCCAGATATCGGGCCGCGCCAAGCAGCATCGTGGTGTGGCCGTCGTGCCCGCAGGCGTGCATCTTGCCGGGGTTACGGCTGCCATAATCCAGGCCGGTCTGTTCCAGGATCGGCAAGGCATCGGTGTCAGCGCGCAAGCCGATCGCTTTGCTGCCTGCGCCGCGCGTCAGCGACCCAACAACGCCCGTTTTGCCGATTCCGGTCGTCACGTCATAGCCCCAGGATCTGAGCAGATCAGCGATATACTGCGCTGACCCCTGTTCCTCGAATGCCAGCTCCGGACGGCTGTGGAGATGATGGCGCCATTCGATCATCTGGCTTTCATGCTCGCGTATTTCCGACAGAAGGGGCTGCATGTGACACCTCCTCGCGTTATTTGGCCAGCCATTCGCCGGCCGCAGTCAAGATGGTTTCGATCCCGGTCTCTAGCGTGGGATGCAGGGCCGGGGCCCAGAAGGGCGAATGCGGGCCCGGCAGTTTCGTCACCGTGCCCTCGGCCACGGCCTGGTCATACTTGGCCTGTTCCGTACCGCCCACAAACCACATCGTGTAAGGCGCTTTCCAGGCCCGCCCGAAGCGGCTAAAGTCTTCGCTGGCGCCCACCGGCGCCGCCTCGCTCACGCGGTCGCCGAATTGGCCGCGGAAGGCCGTTGCGATCTTGTCCGTCACTTCCGGATCGTTCACCGTCAGTGGGTAGCTGTTGATGACCTCGAATTCCGGATCCTTCGGCGCATTCGAAGCTCGAGCTTCGGCGATGCAGATCCGCTTGATCGCATCCATCACGTGGTCGCGCACCGCCTCATCGGTCGTGCGCACGTTGAGCTTGATGTAGGCTTCGGCGGCGATGATGTTCTCGGCCGTTCCGGCATGGAACTCGCCCACCGTCACTACGACCTGCGCATGTGGGGCAACCTCGCGCGAGACGATAGTCTGCAGGCGCAGCACCGCCGAAGCGGTCATCACGATGGGATCAATGCCGTTTTGCGGCATGGCGCCGTGCGCGCCTTTGCCGAAGAAACGCACCAATAAGCTGTCGCCGGCCGTCAAGACTTGCCCGGAGCGATAGCGCACCTGGCCGGCAGGATACTGCATCAAATGCTGCGCTAGGATCACGTCAGGGCGCGGAAACTGCTCCAGCATGCCGTCATCGAGCATCGCCTGCGAGCCTTCGGCGGTCTCTTCGGCCGGCTGGAATACCGCCATCATGGTACCGCGCCAGGCGTCGCGGGCCTGCGACAACACGGTTGCAGCGCCCAACAGCCAGGACATATGGATGTCGTGGCCGCAGGAATGGGCCACCGGTACGGTCTCGCCCTTCTTGTTGATGCCCTGGGCGGTGCTGGCATAAGGCAGCCCGGTGTTCTCGCGCATCGGCAGGGCATCCATGTCGGAGCGCATCATCACCGTAGGTCCGTCGCCGTTTCTCAGGAGGCCGACGACCCCGGTCCGGCCTACCTTCTCCGTCACCTCATAGCCGGCCTCGCGCAACCTCTGCGCGATGATGCCGGACGTGCGCACTTCCTGCAGTGAAAGCTCTGGATGCTGGTGCAGATCCAGGTAGGTGGCCTCAACCATCGGCAGCACTTGCTCGATGTGGCCGGCAAGACGTTTGGCAAATTCCGACATGGCGATTCTCCTTTCTTGTGGAGTTCAAGGAAGCACAATACGATGCTGAAGAGCGAAATGCTGGAACCGGGAGATCTGAGCGAGATGACGTTTTCATGCGCGTCTCTCATATCAAATAGGAGGAGAGTTCGTTTGATTGTTCACTGACCATTCTTACATGAAACGCATGATTTGTCAAGGGGTTTGACTGTGATTTGGAACTGCTGGCGGCTTGAGTTGTTCAAAGACGAACGCCTCAGGTATAATCATCATCGGCGGACCGAGCGATCCGCCGATCGTAACATCCGGGAGGCTGATCAGTGGCCAACTCAGCGGACGTATTGATCTTGACCAACGGAAAAATCCACACCATGCACCCGGCGCAGCCTTTCGTCACTGCCCTGGCGATCAGGGATGGCAAGGTCCTGGCTGCCTTCAGCGATTCTGCCGCCAGGGATGCATTTCCTCGGATCGCCAAAGAGAACGTCATCGACCTCAAGGGCGCCTGCGTGCTCCCCGGCCTGACCGATTCCCATATCCATTTGATGTGGCTCTCGAACGGATTGACGCAGGTTCAGGCGGAGCAGCCGAGCAAGCAGGACGTGCTGGACATTGTCGCTGAGTTCGCCCGCCGCATGCCTGCCGGCGCCTGGATCACCGGCTTCGGCTGGAACCACAACGTCTGGGACGGTGAGTTCCCCACCGCGGCCGACCTCGACCGGGTGGCGCCGGAGCATCCGGTCGTTTTGTCCGCGAAGAGCGGCCACGCGTGCTGGGCCAATTCTCTGGCGCTGCGCCTGGCGGGGATCACGGCGCAGACGGCCGATCCGCCCGGCGGCGCGATCGTGCGCGATGCGAACGGCGCCCCGGCCGGCGTGCTGCTGGAAGAGGCCATGGATCTCGTCGAGCGCCTGGCGCCGGAGCCGAGCCTGGAGGAGGCGGCCGAGGCTTTGCGGCGGGGGATAGAGGTGGCTCACCGGGCCGGGTTGACCTGTGTTCACGACATGGATGGCGTTGATTGTTTCCGGGGTTTGCAGGTCTTACATCATGCCGACCAGCTCACCCTGCGGGTGGTCAAGAGCATTCCCCTCGCGCACCTGGATGAGGCGGTCGGCCTGGGGTTGCGGTCAGGTTTCGGGGATGACTGGCTGCGCATCGGCGGGGTCAAGATGTTCACCGATGGCGCGCTGGGCCCGCGCACAGCCTGGATGCTGGCTGGGTTCGATTCCGCGCCCGATAACACCGGCATCGAAGCCACGCCCATCGCGGTTATCCGCGAGGCGGTGTTGAAGGCAAACGCCCACGGCCTGGCTGCGACGGTCCACGCCATCGGCGACCGCGCCAACCGCGAGATCTTGGACATCTACGCTGAGACGGTAGAGGCGGGTCTTGCGCTCACCCATCTGCCCAACCGCATCGAGCACGTCCAACTGCTGCATCCGGCCGACGCGTGCCGGCTGGCCGAGTTGGGGATCGTCGCTTCCATGCAGCCGCTCCACGCCACATCCGACATGCACATTGCCGATCAGCACTGGGGCGCGCGCACTGTCGGCGCCTATGCCTGGCGCACACAACTGGATCATGGCGCTGTGCTGGCGCTGGGCTCCGACTGCCCGGTGGAGACCCTCGACCCGCTGGCCGGGATTCATGCCGCGGTCACCCGCCGCCGCACGGACGGCTCGCCTGGGCCTGACGGCTGGCATCCTGAGCAGCGGCTGACCGTGGAGGAGGCCGTGCGCGGCTACACGCTCGGCCCCGCGTACGCGGCCGGCATGGCGGAGCGGCTGGGCAGCCTGGCGCCCGGCAAGTGGGCCGATCTGACTATCCTTGATCAGGACATCTTCACGATTGACCCAATGGCGATCTTAGGCGTCCGCGTCCTGGCTACCGTCGTCGCCGGATGCTTTGTCTGGCGCTCGCCTGAAATCTGACCAATTACCGATCCACCCATCTACCAACACAGGTTCAAGGAGGAACCGATGAAGAAACTGATCCGTGTCTGTCAGTGGGGCCTGGGCAGCATGGGCGCCGGCATGGCGCGCCTGATGCTCCAGAAACCGGGCCTGGAAGTCGTCGCCGCGATCGGCCGGCCGCGCCACGCCGGCAAGGACCTGGGCGAGGTGCTCGGCCTGGAAAGGAAGCTGGGCGTCATCGTCACCGACAATCCCGACGATGTCCTGGACCGGGCGAAGGTGGATTGCGTCGGCCTGGCGACCACCTCGTGGACCGCGGACCAGATGCCCGACCTGCGCAAGATCCTGGGCGCCGGGATCAACTGCGTCACCATCGCCGAAGAGCTGGCCGACCCTGCCGCGCAAAACCCGGCGCTGGCCGCGGAGATCGACGCGCTGGCTCAGGCGAACGGCGTCACCGTGCTGGGCACCGGCGTCAACCCCGGCTTCGTGCTGGATCTCCTGATCGTCACCTTGACCGCGGGCTGCCACACCGTCGACCGCATCGAAGCCTCGCGCGTCAACGACCTCAGCCCCTACGGTCACACGGTGATGCGGACCCAGGGCGTCGGCACCACCCCCGAAGCCTTCCGGGCCGGCGTGGCCGACGGCACCATCGTGGGCCATGTGGGCTTCCCCGAATCCATCCACATGATCAGCGATGCGCTCGGCCTGGGCGTGGATCGCATCGAACAAAGCCGCGAACCGATCATCAGCACCGTGCACCGCGAGACCCCCCATGTGGTGGTGGAACCGGGGATGGTGGCGGGCTGCACGCACATCGGCATCGGCTACCGCGAGGACACGGAAGTGATCCGTCTGGTGCACCCGCAGCAGATCCACCCGCATCTGGAAAACCAGCCCACCGGCGACTATATCCACATCTACGGCAACCCCGAAATCAATCTGGCCATCAAACCCGAGATCGCGGGCGGCAAGGCCACTATCGGCATCGCCGTGAACGCGATCCCCCTGGTGGTAGCGGCCACGCCCGGCCTGAAGCGCATGATCGATCTGCCCGTGCCGGCCGCGCTGATGGGCGAGAGCGCGTACAGGCGGAATGTCTGAGGTTGAGGCTAAGGTTGAGGTTAAGGACAAGGCCAGGCGGATAAGCCTGAAGTCACAGTCGCCTCAACCTCAACCTTAACCTCAGCCTAAACCTCAGCCTCAAGGGGGGCGTTCATATGAGCCAAATCCTACCCGGAACTTGGGTCGAGATCGAGCAGGTCGTGCTTGCCCCGGAGCAGCGCGCGCCCACGCTGCCTGAAGACACCCAAGCGACGCCCTACGTGATGCGCGTGTCCGGCTTTCTGATCGCGCCGGCCCAGCTGGGCGACCCGGCGCGCGTCCGCACCCTGATCGGCCGCGAGCTGAGTGGGACGCTGGTGCGGGTCAACCCCAGCTACAGCCACAGCTTCGGCGACACCGTGCCCGAGCTGCTGACCATCGGGGAGGCGGAACGATGACCGTGCGTGATACCTCCTACGCGGCTGTCATGGCGCGCAAGAACGAGATCATGAAGGCCTCGCTGGGCATTGACTACGACGACTTCATCCGCAGCCCCATCGCCTTCGATTACGAGCGGATGATGGCGGAGACCGGCTACAGCCACGCCGACATCGTCCGCATCCAGCGGGAGACCAAGGTCGGCGACACGCCGCTGCACGAGCTGCGCAACCTGACCGAGGCTGTGCGCCGCATCTCGCCGCCCGGCAAGGGCGCGCGCATCCTGGTGAAGGATGAGGCGGCCAACGCGTCGGGCAGCTTCAAGGCGCGCCGCGCGTCGATCAGCGCCTACGAGGCCACCCGGAAGGGCTACCGAGGGATCGTCGCGGCCACCAGCGGCAACTACGGCGCGGCGGTCGCGTCGCAAGCGGCCCAGCGCGGGCTCAAGTGCATCATCGTCCAGGAGGTCTTCGACAGCCGCGGGGTCGGCCAGCCCGAGATCGTGGAGAAGAGTCGCGCGTGCGAGGCCTACGGCGCGGATGTGATCCGGCTGAGCGTCGGCCCGGAGCTGTTCTACGTCCATCTGCGCACGCTGGAGGAGACCGGCTTTTTCAACGCCAGCCTGTACACCCCGTTCGGCATCCGCGGGGTCGAGACGCTGGGTGTGGAGATCGCCGAGCAGGTAGGCGGCCGCTACGGCCAGGACCCCGACGCGGTGGTCATCACCCACGCCGGCGGCGGCAACCTGACCGGCACCGCGCGCGGCCTGCTGGCGGCCGGCTGCGACCGGACGCGCATCGTCGCCTGCTCGGTGGACCTGAGCGGGCTGCACATGGCCTCGGACCGCGACTTCAACCGCAAATCGTTCACCACCGGCCACACCGGCTTTGGCGTGCCCTTCGCCACCTGGCCCGACCGGGCGGATGTGCCGCGCAACGCCGCGCGGCCGCTGCGCTACATGGACGAGTACCAGCTCGTGACCCAAGGCGAGGTTTTCTACGTGACCGAGCTGCTGACCAAGCTGGAAGGATTGGAACGCGGCCCGGCCGGCAACACCAGCCTGACCGCGGCCGTCACCCTGGCGCGCCAGATGGACCGGGAGCAGATCGTGGTGGTGCAGGAGACCGAGTACACCGGCGCGGGCAAGCATCACAACAGCCAGCTCGCTTTCGCCCGCGCCAACGGCATCGAAGTCCGCCGCGGCGACCCGGCCGAGAACGTGCCCGGCAAGGCGATCGTCATCCCCGAGCGCCTCGACCAGGTGCGGGGCAAGGTTCAGGATATGGATCGCCTGCGCCTGTCGTACCTGCGGAACGCGGCCAAAGCTTACCCGGCAGCGCAGTGGACCGACGATGATGTCGCCTTCCTCGCCGCCGATCTGAAGGTGGACGCGGAGTGGGTCAGGCAGCACGCCGCGTAACGCGTCGGCGCGTCTGCACATTCCAACGTTTGCACGTTCCAACGTTTCAACGTTCCAACGCCTCAAAGAGGATTCACATGACAAACGACCGCCTTGCCCGGTTCCAGGAGCGCCGGGCAGCACTGGCACAGATGACGGATGACCAGCTCAAGGCCCGCTTTTGGGAGCTATGCGATCAGGTGGTGGCGCCCATCGTGGATCTGGCCCGCACCCACACCTCGCCCTCCATCGAGCGCTCCGTGCTGCTCCGCATGGGCATTGACAGCCTGAGCTCGCAAGGCGTGGTGCAGCGCATCTACGAAGCCGGGCTGCTGGGCAAGGGCGCGGGGCAAGTGCTGCTCAAGCTGGCAGAGCGGCAGGGGACTGATGTGAAGGCTGCTGCGGCCGCGATCCTTGAGGACAAAGAGGTCCTTCACGGTTTATTCCCGGAGGTCGCGCGATGAACGATCCCAAGCCCCTCGACCCGCAGGAGAAGCTGGACATCGAAGCGATCGTCAGCGACCTGGTGCATTACCGGCCCAGGCGCCGCGGCTGGAGCTGGCGCAAAGTCCCGCCCGGCGGCGTCAGGATGGGCCCGTTCCGCTACCGGAACATGGCGGAGCCGCTGCGGAACAGCATCGGGCTGCCGGCCTCCAAGCACTTCGACCACATTGACCCGCAACCGAGCTGCGTGATCACTACCGAGATCGCCTCCGGCCGCTTCGAGGACGACCTGCGGCGGATGCGCATGGCCGCCTGGCACGGCGCCGACCACCTGATGGTCATCCGCACCACCGGCCAGAGCCACATTGATGGCCTGATGGAGGGCACGCCCGAGGGGGTCGGCGGCGTCCCCATTACCCGCAAGCAGATCCGGGCCAGCCGCAAGGCGTGCGATCTGATCGAGGCAGAGGTCGGCCGGCCGCTCAACTTCCACAGCTACGTCTCCGGCGTAGCCGGCCCGGAGGTGGCCGTTCTGTTCGCCGAGGAGGGCGTCAACGGCGCGCACCAGGACCCGCAGTACAACGTGCTCTACCGCAACATCAACATGTACCGCTCCTTCGTGGACGCGGCCGAGGCCAAGCGGGTGATGGCGGACGCCGGCATCTTCCAGATTGACGGCGCGCACAACGCCAACGCCACCGCCAAGGCCGGCTGGCTGGTGATGCCGGAGCTGATGGTGCAGCACGGCATCAACTGCGCCTTCTCGGTCGCCGCGGGCATGCCCAAGGCGCTGATCGGCCTGTCCACCGTGCCGCCTGACGCGCCGCCCGCGCCCAAGCTGTGGTACGACCTGCCCTACGCGGTCGCGCTGCGCGATTTCTTCTCGGACTACAAGATGCGCGCCCAGCAGAACACACGCTACATCGAAGCGGACGTGGAAGAGGCGGTGCGCACGCACACCATTGACACGCTGATCTCCATGCTGACCAGCGCCGACGTTCAGAGCACCATCACGCCCGACGAGGGGCGCAACGTGCCCTGGCACTACAACAACATCCGCGGGGTGCAGACGGTCAAGCAGACCTGGGCCGCGCTGGATGGCATCAAGGAGTTGCTCTCGCTCAACCTGGACGGCCCGTTGGGGCAGATGGCCCGCGACCTCAAGGAGCGCGCGGTCGCGTTCCTTGAGGAGATCATCGAGGTCGGCGGCTACTTCGCGGCAGTCGAGCAGGGCTTCTTTGTGGACTCGGCTCAGTACCCCGAACGGAACGGCGACGGCATCGCCCGCGACGGCCAGGGCGGCGTCGCGGCGAACACCATCGTGCGCCGCGAGCCGGACTACCTGGCCCCGGTCTGCGCGCACTTCGGCGAAAACCACTTGCCAGACCTGACAGGTTTCCGAAACCTGTCAGGTTTGCCCTGTGCCCCCATTGGCGGCTGCACGCTGTGCCACCCGGAGAAGATCGCCTACATTGACGAGCTCGACCCGGAGGACTCGGTCGCCCGCCGGCTGGAAGCCACCCTGCCTTACCGCAAAGGGGGCCTGATCCGGCCGGAGGCCGAGTGGGCTGGCGATGGCGTCGTGCTCGTGCAGCTCATGATCCCCGAAAGCGAGGCGGTGGCCCGGGAGGCTGCGCTGGAGGTCGGCCAGCGGATGGGACTGCAGGATCCCCAGGTGATCAACTTGATGGTGCTCCATCCGGCCGAGGGCTGTTTCGTCGAAGTCAAGGGCAAGGTTGCGTTCGATATTGACAAGGCGGCCCTCAAGATCCCGGCCACGGAGGAACTGTTGCCCGAAGACGAGCTGCGCGCAGCGATCAAACAGATCGGGCTCAAGGTCGTGGCCGGCACCGTGGGCGAGGACGAGCACTCGGTGGGTCTGCGCGAGATCCTGGACATCAAGCACGGCGGGATCGAGAAGTACGGCGTCAAGTATCACTACCTGGGCACTTCTGTGCCGCTAGGCAAGCTGATTGACGCTGCCATCGAGACCGGCGCGCACGGCATCTTGATCTCCACCATCATCAGCCACAACGACATCCACCGCGCGCAGATGCGCAAGCTGGCCGAGCTGTGTCAGGAGAAAGGTATTCGCGAGCGGATGACCCTCATCGCCGGCGGCACCCAGGTGACGCGCGACATGGCCGCCGAGACCGGCCTGGACGCCACCTTCGGCCGCGGCACCAAGGGGATTGATGTGGTGGATGCCCTGGTGAAGGCCCTGAAGGCGCGCGGGGTCATTACATGAGGTTGGGACTTTCGTACTTCTGACCCGAAAATGGACAAATCGGGCGGGTTGCCAACCCGCCCGATTTGCTATCGGTGTCTCCCCTCGTGCTCCCGGTTATTGATGCCCGACGATGCGATGCGGTACATACGGCTCTTCCAGGTAGGCGACCTCTT
>CAZKEF010000048.1:0-42827 GCA_964551735.1 uncultured Anaerolineales bacterium | reverse complement strand
TTCGCGGCAACGCGCGGGCACCATAATGTAGGGGCAGGTCTTGCACCTGCCCCCCCATCGCACCGGCCGCAACCAGGGCGGCCGCAACCAGGGCGGCCGCAACCAGGGCGACCGCAAGGGTGCGCCCCTACAATGGGATAAACGACGCGTTCGCGGCAACGCGCGGGCACCATAATGTAGGGGCAGGTCTTGCACCTGCCCCCCATCGCACCGGCCGCAACCAGGGCGGCCGCAACCAGGGCGACCGCAACCAGGGCGACCGCAACCAGGGCGACCGCAAGGGTGCGCCCCTACAATGGGATAACCATTGATGTCCACCCAATCCGCCACCATCGTCCAACGCCTCTGGAACTACTGCAACGTCCTGCGCGACGACGGCGTGTCCTACGGCGACTACGTTGAGCAGCTCACCTATCTGCTCTTCCTCAAGATGGATGACGAGCAGGAGCACGAGCTGGGCAAGGCCAGCGCGATCCCGCCGGAGCTGGGCTGGCGCAGCCTGCTACGGCTCGACGGGGATGCATTGGAGGCTCACTACCGCCACATCCTGACCGCGCTGGGCGCGGGCTCTGGCCTCATCCCGGTGATCTTCCGCAAGGCGCAGAACAAGATCCAGGACCCGGCCAAGCTGCGCCGGCTGATTGACCTGATTGACAGCGAAACCTGGATCGGCCTGGACATGGACGTCAAGGGCGAGATCTACGAAGGGCTACTGGAGAAGAACGCGCAGGACATCAAGTCGGGCGCGGGGCAATACTTCACCCCGCGGCCGCTGATCAAGGCGATGGTGCACGTCATGCGCCCCGCGCCCGGCCAGACCATCTGCGATCCCGCGGCCGGCACGGGCGGCTTCCTGCTGGCCGCGCACGACGCCATCAAGGAGCGCCACGCCCTGGATCGTGCGCAGTGGGATCACCTGCGGCGCCGGGCGCTGCACGGCTGGGAGATCGTGGACAGCGCGGCGCGGCTCTGCGTGATGAACCTATACCTGCACGGCATCGGCGCCCACGGCAGCGCCAGCCCCATCCGCGTGGCCGACAGCCTGGCCGCCGATCCGGGCGACCGGTTCGACCTGGTGCGGACCAATCCGCCCTTCGGCAAGAAGTCCAGCGTCACGTTCGTCAGCGAAGAAGGCGAGGCCAAACGCGAATCGCAGGTGATCGTGCGCGACGATTTCTGGACCTCCACCAGCAACAAGCAGCTCAACTTCATCCAGCACATCAAGACGATCCTGACGATCCACGGCCGGGCCGCGGTGGTCGTGCCGGACAACGTGCTCTTCGAGGGCGGCGCGGGCGAGACGATCCGCCGCAAACTGCTGCACGAGTGCGACGTCCACACGCTGCTGCGGCTGCCCACCGGCATCTTCTACGCCCAGGGGGTCAAGGCCAACGTGCTCTTCTTCGACCGCAAGCCGGCCAGCGAGACCCCCTGGACGCAGCAGCTTTGGATCTACGACCTGCGCACCAACCGCGATTTCAGCTTGAAGCAGAGGCCGCTGACCCGGAGCGACCTGGACGAGTTCGTGGCGTGCTATCACCCGGAGAACCGGCACGAGCGCACGGCCACCTGGTCGGCAGCGGATCCGTCGGGGCGTTGGCGGGCCTACCCCCTCGCCGAGCTCATGGCCCGCGACAAGGTCAACCTGGACATCTTCTGGCTGCGCGATGAGGGCCTGGAAGACAGCGCCAGCCTGCCCGCGCCGGAAGTGCTGGCCGCGGAAATCGTGGAGGACTTACAGGCCGCGCTGGAGCAGTTTACGGCGATTGCGGACGAGTTGGTGGCATAGTGCTTCACCGACACCAAACAGCGAGGACCCTCTCATGCCCCCAATCATGATCTTCGGCACGATCTTCATTACCCTGGCACTGGTCTTCTACACCATCGGCGTCTGGAGCGAACGGCTGGCGGGCCGGCTCAAGGACTGGCACTTGGTCTTCTTCTGGCTCGGGTTGGCCTGCGATACCACAGGCACCGCGATCATGATGGACTATGCCGGCGGGCTGACGGCCGATATGCATGGCGTGACCGGCGTGGCCGCGATCCTGCTGATGATCATCCATGCGATCTGGGCGACGGTCGTGCTGGCGCGCAAGAACGAGCGGGCGATCGTCAACTTCCACAAGTTCAGCGTCCTGGTCTGGGCCATCTGGCTGATCCCGTATTTCTCCGGGGTCATCATGGGGATGAGAGGGTGAGCTGCGGCACAAGATGCCGTAAGCGGCGTCACTGCTGCTGTTGCTGCTGCATCTGCACCGCCAGGATGGCCTGGACGTACTTGGTCTGGAGCTCCCGGACGGTGGTGCGGTAGGCCGGCGGCTCGGCTTCTTCGGGCTCACCCGCTTCCACGGCAGCCTCTTGCACCGGGCGCACGCGCACGGTGACGCTTAGCTCGCTGCCGCTGCTGCCCTTGAACACCCCGCGCGTGGGCGGCACGTCCTGGTAATCGCGGCCGACGGCCACCTGGATGTGCCGCTCGCCGGCCAGCACGTTGTTGGTCGGGTCGAAGCCCACCCAGCCCAGGTCGGGCAGCCAGGCCTCCACCCAGGCGTGGGTGGCCGCGGCCGCGGAGGCGTCATCGCGCCGCGGGTGCAGGTAGCCGCTGACGTAGCGACACGGCACGTACAGGTAGTTGCGGGCCAACGCCAGCATCACGTGTGAGAAGTCCTGGCACACCCCCCGCCGATAGCTCAACGCTTCATCAATGGGCGAATCGACGCGCGTGCTCTTGGCGTCGTACGCAAAGGCGCGGTGGATCGCCAGGTTGAGATCCAGCAACACGCTCAACGGGTCGCCGCGGCGCTCGACCCCCAGCTCGGCTGCCAGGCCAGCCAGGGCCGCGGTCGAGCCGGTCTGCTCGCTGGGGATCACGAAGTCCCAAAGATCGCCGCCGGCCAGAGCCGCGTCAATACGCGTCCAATCGTCGGGGGGCAACGCCGGGGGCAGCGGCGGCCGAGGCGCCACCAACACCTCCGACTCGGCCTGGATGCTCAGCTCTTTGTGCGATGCAGGCTGGCTGAAATGGTGCACGATGTTGCCCAGGTGATCCACATACGAGAACACCGCGGCCGCGGGGCGCACCTGCAAACGGAACGCCAGACATTGCTGATGCTCGGTCGTGCTCGGCTGCATGCGCACCTCGGTGACGCTCTCGGCCACCGGCGCGGTGTAACGGTACTGGGTGAGATGGCGGATGGTGTAGCGCATAGGTCAGGCTGCCAACTTCTCTTCGATGGGATAGGTGATGTAGGTCTGATAGATGGCGGCGTGGATCTCGCCGCACCTGCGCCGGATGTCCAGCAGATAGCTGCCCAGGCCGGCGTCCATGATCTCGTCAATCTGGCCGTAGTCTACAGTCGCGCGCAGCCGGCCCACCAGGCGATGGACGCGCGCGGCCTTGCTGGTCTCCGTCATCGCGCCGATGGCCTCTAGCGAGGCTTGCAGCTCATCAATAGCGAAATGCACCGAGTAGGGGAACTCCGGGTTGAGCAGCAGGAACTCGGCGATGTGCCGCGGCTCGACCTCCAGGGTGTAGACCCGGGTATACGCCTCGTAGGCCGCGCACCCGCGCAGCAGCCCCACCCACTCCAGGTAGCTCTGCTGATCGGCCACGACCGCGCGCAGCCCGCCGCCCCGGTAGAGGTCCCGGAACTCCACGTCCAGCACCTCGGCGGTGGCAATGGCGCGCTCCAGGTAACGGCCGAGCTGAATGAAGTGCCAGCCCTGGTCGCGGCTCATGCGCGAGTCCGTGATGCCCTGGAACCGGTAGACGTCCTGGTTGATGCCGTGGTAGAACCGGTGCGGCTGGCCCGGCCACAGTTCAGGCAGCGATGCTTCCTGCACCGCCAGGTAGAGCTGATTGAGCTGCTCCCACATCTGCGAGTTGATCTGCTCGCGCACCTGGCGCGCGTTCTCGCGCGCGGCCGCGATGCAGACGGCGATGGCGTTGGGGTTGTCCGCGTCGAAGGTGAGCAACTGGGCCAGGTCATAATCGCTTGTGACCTGCTCGGCCGGGTAGCTTTCGCCCACCAGGCAGGCGATGAGACGATTGCGCCGGCGGCCCGCGGCCTCCAGCGCCTGCTCCGGCGCCACGGTGAGGTGAACGTCCAACTGCCGCGCCACGAAATCGGCCCGCTCCAGGTAGCGGCCCAGCCAGTAGAGACTATCGGCGACACGAGATAACATTACTTTTCCTCACGCCAACACCCACGTATCCTTGCTCCCCCCGCCCTGCGATGAGTTTACCACCAGCGACCCGCGACGCAGCGCCACCCGCGTCAGGCCGCCGGGTGCGATGGTCACCCGTTGGCCGTGGAGGATGTAGGGCCGCAGGTCCACGTGCCGCGCCTCGACGCAGCAATCCATGAAGCAAGGCGCACGCGACAGCGCGATGGTGGGCTGCGCGATGTAGTTGCGCGGGTTCGCCAGGATCAGCCGGCGGAACTCCTCGCGGCCCTCCGCGGTGCTGTGCGGGCCGATCAACATGCCGTAGCCGCCCGATTCCCCCACGGCCTTCACCACCAACGCATCCAGGTGGGCCAGCACGTGGCGGCGCTGCGCCTCGTCCGCGCACTGATAGGTCTCGATGTTGGGCAGGATCGGGTCTTCGTCCAGGTAGTAGCGGATGATGGCGGGCACATAGGCGTAAACCGCCTTGTCGTCGGCCACGCCCGTGCCGATGGCGTTGGCCAGGGTCACGTTGCCGCTCCGGTAGGCATTGAACAGGCCGGGCACGCCCAGCATCGAGTCCTTGCGGAACACCAGGGGGTCAATGAAATCATCGTCAATGCGCCGGTAGATCACGTCCACCCGCTGCAGGCCGGCCGTGGTGCGCATGTAAACCGTGTTATCGTGGGTCACCAGGTCGCGGCCCTCCACCAGGGTGATCCCCATCTGCCGCGCCAGGAAGGTGTGCTCGAAATAGGCGGAGTTGTAGACGCCGGGCGACAGCAGCACGATGTTGGGCTCGGCGTGGCGCACAGGAGCCAGGTCGCGCAGCACGGTCAGCAGCGCCTGGGGGTAGTAATCCAGTGGCCGGACGTTGTAGTGGTTGAAGAGCAGCGGGAAGACGCGCTTCATCACCTGGCGGTTGGCCAGCATGTACGACGCGCCGCTGGGCACCCGCAGGTTATCCTCGAGCACGGCGAACCGGCCGTCGGGCAGGCGGATCAGGTCGGTGCCCACCACAGCCACATAAACCCCGTGCGGCACGTCCAGGTCGCGCATCTCCCGGCGGTAATGTTTGCTGCTGTAGACCAGATCGAAGGGAACCACCCGGTCGGCTAGGATCTGCGCCTTGTGGTAGATGTCGTGGAGGAACAGGTTCAGCGCGGTGATGCGTTGGATCAGGCCGCGCTCGACGACATCCCACTCGGCCGCGGCGATGATGCGCGGGATCAGGTCGTAGGGAAAGATGCGCTCGGTGCCGCGCGCGTCGCTATAGACCGTGAAGGTGATCCCCTGGTGCAGGAACGAGAGGTCGGCGGCTTGTTGGCGCTGCTGCAGTTCGGCCGGCGTCAGCTCCAGCAGGCGACGATAGAGCAGGTCATACGCCGGCCGGGGCGCGCCCTCGGGCGTGAACATCTCGTCGTAAGCGTGATCGAGCTGGTAGGCGCTGAACAGGGGCGACGCTGCCTGGACTGGGCGCGGCTGGGCGTTTTCCGTCATGGCTGGGGCTCCGGGACAAGAGAGATCCCATGTGTGGCCGCATTATACGGGGAATGCGCGCGGGACGCCAATTGCGCGATCTACAATATTGCTGATCGGACGCGGATAGCATGCCCCGCAATTTCGGGCACGAGCGCGGATGGACGCGGATACCCGCTCACTATGGTGAACATATCCGCGCCTGTCCGCGCTCGTCCGCGTCCTGGCTCTGCTAACAGCCGGGAGGCCCAGCGCAACTTACACCCGCTCGCTGATCACCTTGGCCTGGGTGAACAGCAGCAGGTAATCGCTGCCGCCGGCCTTGGAGTCGGTGCCGCTCATGTTGAAGCCGCCGAAGGGGTGCACGCCGACCAGGGCGTGGGTGCACTTGCGGTTCAGGTACAGGTTGCCGCAGTGGAACTCCTCGCGGGCGTGCTCCAGCCGGTCGCGGCGCATGGAGTAAATGCTGCCGGTCAACCCGTACTCGGTGTTGTTAGCGATGGCCAGTCCGTCCTCGAAGTCCCGTGCCTTGATCACCGCGAGCACGGGGCCAAAGATCTCCTCCTGGGCCAGCCGGGCGTCCGGCGGGACGTCGGCGAACACGGTGGGCTGCAAGTAGTAGCCGCCCGCCCGGTTGGCGATGGCCTCACCGCCCGCCACCAGGCGCCCCTCCCCCTTGCCGATCTCGATGTACTCCAGGTGCTTCGCCAGCGCCGCGGCGTCAATCACCGGCCCCATATCCATCTCGGGGCCCAGCGCCGGGTTGCCCACAGTGAGCGCGTTGGTGCGCTCGATGATCTTCGCCAGCACCGCATCGTAAACGCTCGCCACGATGATCGCGCGGGAGCAGGCTGAGCACTTCTGGCCCTGGAAGCCGAACGCGGCCGACACGATGCCCGCGGCCGCCTCATCCAGGTCGGCGGTCTCATCAACCAGGATCGCGTCCTTGCCGCCCATCTCCAGCACGGCCCGCTTCAGCCACTTCTGGCCGGGATGCACCGCGGCCGCGCGCTGGTTGATGCGCAGGCCGATCTCCTTGCTGCCGGTGAACGCGATGAAACGGGTGAGCGGATGATCCACCAGCACGTCGCCCACCGCGCCGCCGGGGCCGGGCACGAAGTTGAGGACGCCGGGCGGCAGGTGCAGCTCGTCGGTCAGCAGCTCGGCCAGCCACGCTGCGATGACCGGGGTGGCGCTGGCAGGCTTAAGGACGGCAGTGTTGCCCGATACAATGGCCGCCGTGGTCATGCCGGTCATAATAGCGTTGGGGAAGTTCCACGGCGGGATTACCACGCCGACCCCCAGCGGAATGTAGCGCAGCTCGGTCTCGTGGGCCGGCTCGGGCAGCGTGGGCAGCGGGCAGCACAGCCGCAGCATCTCGCGGCCGTAGAACTCCATGAAGTCAATGGCCTCGGCCGTGTCCGCGTCCGCCTCGACCCAGGTCTTGCCCGCCTCCAGCACCATCAGCGCGCTGAACTCGTGCTTGCGCTGGCGCATGATCTTGGCCGCGGAGAACAGATAGCGAGCCCGCTCGGCGGCAGGCACCCGGCGCCAGCTCTCAAACGCCGTAGCCGCGGCCCGTACGGCCCGATCGGCCAGCTCCGGTGTGGCCTTGCTCACCCGGCCGATAATCTCGGCCGGCCTGGCCGGGTTGGTGGAGGCAAAGGTCTCTTCGGTGAAGATCTTTTCGCCGCCGATGATCAGCGGGTAGGTTCGGCCGAGCTGGACGCGCACCTTTTCCAGAGCGGTATGAAACGCATCGACGTTAGCAGGCTGGCTGAAATCGGTAAGTGGTTCGTTGGCAAACGGTTTCTTCATACTGGCTCCTTCAGAAATGGATTACAGATATGACACAAGTATTCCACACGATGCGTTGGCTGTCTGTAACTGGATTCTCAGTCCAGATTTGTAAACGACGCAGGCTCAGAAAAAGCATAACCGGCCTGGGCGGCCGGCTATGCGGGCGAAATAAGAAGAGCGCAGGGGAAAACGAGGTCAGTCGCAGCCTTCCAGGCAATGCTCCTGGTAAGGCTTCAAATCCTTGGCATGTTCGATGTAGTGCTCCGCCATGCTGACAAAAAACGAGACCAGGGGCATCTCTTCGCCCCACGGCGCCTTGCCGACTGCGGCCAGGGCATCATCCTCAAGCAGATCCAACATGTGCATGAACCGGCGATGGGCTCCGGTCAGGCCATCCACCACGGTAATCAGGGGCAAGGCCGAGCGGTCAAGCGCTTGCTGTTCATTCCAGGCATCATTGTAGCTCACGCCTTCCTGCCAGGGCCGGCGATCCTGCCACGCCTTGGCAGTCAGCACAGCTTCATCTATCCACGACCAAATGTGCGCCACTACATCCTTGACCGTCCACTTGCCCACGGCCGGCGCAGCAGTGAGCTCCTCCTCGGTCAATTGCCCCAAACAATCCATCAATGTCTTGAAGCTACGATCCAACGCAGCCCAGGCCTCATCACGAGTATGCATCGATTTTCGCCTCCCCTTTTCATCTGCCATCACGGCAGCGCAGGCGCCGCAGCCAATGCGTCAGGGCCGTCATCCTCCACGATGCGCGCCCCACCGGTGTACACATTCAGGCTATCGCGACGCACATAGCCGACCAATGTCACGTTCCATGCCTCGGCCAACGCCACGGATAAGCTGGTGGGTGACGTGCGGCTCACCACAACCGGGACGCCCATCCGCGCCGCCTTGTTAAGCATCTCGGAACTGATCCGCCCCGCGCTCAACAAAATGCGGCCCGCCGGGTTGACGCCGGATTGCAGACAACGCCCCCACAACTTGTCAATGGTATTGTGCCTTCCCACATCCTCCACAACCATCAGCAGATCTTCACCCTCAGCCAACGCCGAGGTGTGAATACCTCTTGTCTGTTGTCCAGCCAACAACTTCGCCATCAACCGGCCAAGCTGCCGGGGCGAGACCTGAAGATCCGCCACCAGTGGCGTCGCCGCGGTTGTCAGGTCCGCAAAAGTGATCCCGCCGCCGCAACCGCTGGTGATGGTTCGCGTGGTCGGTGGCTCGAACAACGCATCGCGCAGCCACACCTCCACGCACGCGCCGCTGGGACAAACCACCACCTTGCGCACGTCGTCCAGGCTCCGGATGAACCCCTCGCTGGCCAGAAAACCGAGGGCCAGGCTATCCAACGCTTCTGGGGTGCACATGAGCATCGCCAACTCGCGGCCATTGACGTGTAGCCGCACCAGCGCCTCGCTCACCACTGCGCCGTCCACAGATTGGCCACGCCCATTCTCAAAGCGGTGGTACGCCACTTGCTGGCTGACACCCATGCGTTTCCCTCACAAAAAGCTACGCCATTATAACGCCAAGCTGCAAGAGGTGCAAAGTGGTGATTACCCACAAGTCTATCGAACACACCTACCGCTTCGATCAAGAACAGGGCCTCGACGTCGAAGACATGCGCGCCCAAACCGTCGAACGCATGCGTCGCGTCTTTGTGTTGGTGTTACTCGCAGCCCTCTTTGTCTACTATATCGACCACACTTGGCCCCGACAAGCCGTCTTTTGGTTGCGTCGCCTGGGGGGCAAGCTCGGCCTGCGCGCTGATGCCAACGGGCCCTACATCTTGCTCGCCGGCATCAGCGCGGTCTTGGTGGCCGTTGCCCCGATTCGCTACGCCGGCTATCATCCCTTCGCCAGGCCCAGGGAGACTTATGGGTAATCACCACCCATTTTGCGATGAATTTGCGGGAATCGGAGGATTCCAGATGCCACTCGGCCTGTTCACGTTAACTGGCGCTCATAAACAAACACATCTGCCGCGCCATCGTTCCAGACGGTGAACCCCAGGTGCTGCAACACAGCCAGCGCTGGTGCGGCGGCCTCTCCTTGCCGCGGCGCCATCGCCTCGACACAGCGGGCCGCGGCAGCCAGGTGCAGCGCATGGCGCGCCAGCTCGATCATGTCGTCCGGCTCCCCTTCCAAGAAACCGATGCTGACTACCTGCGGGCCGTGCACCGGCTTGCCCAGGCAGAGCAGTGCGGCCAACTGCCCGCCACGCCGGATCCCCAGCAGATGCGCCATCGCGGCCAGCGCCTTCTGCGGGTTGTGGGTGAATGGATGGAAACGCCACCCTTGTGGCAGGAAGCCGCGGCCCAACGCCATGCTGGCCGACCGAGCGATAAACTCGGCCGCCTCGGCGGCCGCCATTTCGACCGCGGTTGCCGACGGTTGCGCCTGGCCGCGCGCAGGGGCATCAGCGCGGGCCTCCAGGTAGACGAATTCGGCTGTACGTTTGAAGCCGTGGCTTTCGACTGTTCGCTGCGAAGCCAGGTTATCCAGATAGGTGGACAGCCCGATCCGATAAGCGCCGTCGGCGTGCGCCCGCGCCAGCATGTGGGTGGTCAGCGCTTTGGCGATGCCGCGGCCTTGCCACGCAGGGTCGGTGCGCAGCCCTTCCAGCCAGACATAGTCGGGGAGGATCCGGTCGTAGCGGCCAAAGGCGACGAGGGTATCGCCGACACAAGCTGCAATAAGGGCAGCAGATCCCAATGCCAGCCAGTCGTCAATCACGTCGGGCACGTAGTCGTCGCCCTCCCACACCTGGGCGGCGATTTCCAGGATGCGCGGCTTATCCGCGGGGGTGGCGAGACGAAATGTCATGTCCATGATGAAACCGTAAACGCTGCGAAGATGCGAATGACCGGTGAATCCCAAATAAGGCTTCGCACAGCCTCGATACCAGAAAGGTACTGATACCACGTATCAAGCGTAAAACTCGGGCCGGCGGTCGGCAAAAAGGTCATTGCGCGCGGTCACGCGCTTGTCGTCGCCCAGGGTGGGATCGATCCCGGCGGCCAGCACGGCGTCCCCCGCAACCGGCGCCTGACACAGCCGGTTGCCTCGCGCGTCCATGACTTGGGATGCGCCGGTGAAGGTCAACGAACGGCCATCAGGCAGCGCCTCTGTGCCGTAACGGTTGGTGGTCACGGCGAAGACGCGGTTCTCCAGGCAGCGGGTGACCATGGCGGCCTGGCAGTGGGGCAGCACCAGGTTCGACGGGTGCGCGATGATCTGCGCGCCCCGCAGCGCTAATGTCCGGGCCGATTCGGGGAAGTACCAGTCAAAGCAGATCATCATGCCGATCCGCGCGCCTGCGTGCTCGAAGGTGCGGAAGCCGGTGTCGCCCGGTCGGAACAGCGCCTTTTCGTCCAAGAACAGGTGCGTCTTGCGGTAGACCTGGATCACGCCGGCCGCGCTCACCGCCGCGGCCGAGTTGTAGAGGCCCTCGGACGTCAGCTCCGCAAACCCCGTCACAATGACCCCACCGGTGGACGCAGCCAGATCGCGCAGTGTGGCCAGGAACGGGCCTGAACCATCGCCCGGTTCGCTATACGGCGCCAGTTCGGCCGGGGATGCGTACAGGTAGCCAGAGTTCGCCAACTCAGGCAGCACCAGCAGATCGGCCCGCACGCCGTTAAGGAGCGCGGCCACCTGCGCGATGTTCGCCGCCACGTCGTAGCGCCGCGGGGCGAATTGGACTGTGCCCAGGGTGAACATGTTTGTCTTACCTTTCGCTCGCAGGCGGTCTTCGACCGCCGTCTTGGGGCAAAACGCGATTTTAATCGCCTGCGACGCCGGTCTGTGACCGGCTGGGAGCTGAAAACAGGTCGAAAACCACGAAGACACAAAGACACTAAGTCTTTTTGGTTTCTCGCTTGGTGTCTTCGTGTCTTGGTGGTGAATTCCCTGCCATCCTACACCCGCCGCCAGGTCACGCGTCGATCGGCCGAGTCGTACAACGCGTAGCACGCGCCGCCCCCATCGTGCGGGTCGCCCACGCTGCCGATGCCCACCAGCCACCGTTCGCCCTCGGCGATAGTCAGCTCGCCCTGGGCTCCATCCACCCGCGCGGGCGCGCCACCGGCCGGCCAACACCAGGCTTCCTGGACATGGGTATGACCGTGAAAAAAGATCGGCACATCCGCGGCCTCAAGCTCGGCGAACGCGGCCCAACGCGCTGCCTCGGAGCGCTGCAGCGAGGGGAACAGGACAGTCCAATGGATTTGCTGCCGGCGGAGATAATCCACCACGTCCACGATACCCAGGCCGACGGGCCAGACCGGGGTCGCGTGCGCGGCCCAAAAGCTGTCGAGCCGCGCCTGAGCAGGCCAGCGTCCCACCCACCCCCGGTAAGGTGGCGACAGGCCGCGCAGCCCGGAGCACTCCCAGTTGCCGAACACGCATGTAGCGCGGGCATCTTCCAGCATCTCGAAGGCCCGCTGGCCGGCGATATCGCCCAAGGCCACCACCCGCGCCGCGCACTGCGCACGGGCGTCAGCCAGCACGCGCACCAGCCGATCACTGCGGCCATGGACATCGGAAAGCAGGGCATAAAGTGTCATGGGGTGGAAGTGTAACGCAAGGAAAGGAGAGATGCAAAAGAGGGGGAGGGGAGTCACGGGCACTACGAGGGAACTGTCAGGAACTCAAGGAATTGAGGGAACCGCAAATGCATGAACAGGGCTCCTTTTCAGTGTCACCCTGAGCGGGTCAGCCCCGTAAAGTGCGTCACGGCGAAAAGCCAGCGAAGGGTCTCGTGTTGAGGGTAGGGTCGCTCCCGCTATGTATAATCCTGATGGGGAACCCTGCATCCACGCTAGAGGGGTAACGGAGGCTGATAGGGCGGATGCTTGCCGGCCAAAGTGACGTAGGGCGCGGCGCGGTCGGCGCGGGCGCCCAGCTTACGCAGATCGCCGATCTCACACAGATTGCCCTGCCGCCGCGCGGCTGCAATGGCCCGCGCCGAGGCCGGCCCGATCCCCGGCACCCGCAGCAGATCGTTCACCGGCGCACGGTTGACCTCCACCGGGAACCGCTCCGGGTGCAGCCTGGCCCAGGTCGCCTTGGGGTCCAGATCGTGCGGCAGCAGGCCATCGGGGCCGAAGGGCAGCTCCTCGGCGCTGAAGCCGTAAAGACGCAGCAGCCAATCGGCCTGGTAGAGCCGGAACTCACGCGCCGGGTCGGTGGGGGTGACCTTTTCCAGCGGCGTGCCTGGCACTGGTGAGAACGCGCTGTAGTATGCCCGCGTCAGCCGCAGATCGCGGTAGAGCATCTGCGCGGTCGCCAGCAGCTCGCGGTCGCTTTCGCCCCCGGGGCCGACGACGAACTGGGTGGATAGGCCGAGACGCCCGTTGCCCCATGTAGGGGCGAGCCTCTGCGTTCGCCCCACTGGCCGCATGGAATCGGGCGACCACGGAGGGTCGCCCCTACCGAGGATGGTCGCAGCCGTTCGCAACGGCCCCACCAGGTCGGGCATGGCCTTAAGCGGCGCGAGCGCGGCCAGGGCGGCCGGCGTCGGCGCTTCCAGGTTGGCCGATACCCGATCGGCCAGGGCGATGGCCTGTTCGATGTGGGCTGCCTGCACACCGGGCAGCAGCTTCAGGTGGATGTAGCCGTGGAAGCCGTATTTCAGCCGGACCAGCTCGACCGTGGCCAGCATCTCATCCATGGTGTGGTTCGTGCCCATCACACCGGAGCTAAGGAACAGGCTCTCGACCAAGCCGGCGCGGTACATCAGGTCAAAGCTGCGCGCCAGATCATCGGGCGTCAGGTGTGCGCGGCGGATGTCGCGGCCGGCGCGAAACGCGCAGTAGTTGCAGTTGTTCTGGCATGCGCTGGTTTGAAGAACCTTCAGGGTGGCCTTGCGCTGGCCATCGGGGGTGTGGAGGTGCGAAACGCAGGGCAGCACGCGCGGGTCGGCCGCGGCGGTGGTTTCCGGCGCGAAGAAGCCGCGGCCTTCGGCGACGGCATCGGGCGCCGAGATGCGGCAGTCGTCGTAGCGAGCCGCCTCAGCCAACAGGTTCAGCGTCTCTCGGGTGTCCATGGCTGCCTCCAGGGAGTGACACCCATAGTATACGAACATTCGTTCGTTTTGTCAAGAGAGGATCACAACGTCGTGAACCACTGCGCGGCCTGCTGGATATCCACATTCCCGCCGCTGATCACGACGCCGACGCGACCGGAGGCCGGGTGGCGGTGGTTGAAGACCGCGGCCAGGCCCAGCACACCCGTCGGCTCGACCACCAGCTTCATGCGCGTCCAGACGAAGTACATGGCCCGGATCAGGTCGTCGTCTTCGACGGTGATCATGTCGTCTACGTGCTGCCGCACCAGCGGGAAGGTGTACTGGCCGAGATACGGGGTGCGCGCGCCGTCGGCGATGGTGGCGGGGTTGTGGACCGTTTGGAGCACACCGGTCTTGAATGAACGCGTCCCATCATCGCCCGCGGCCGGCTCCACGCCGATCACCCGGCAGCCGGGGGCCAGCGCCTTGGCCGCCACCGCGCAGCCGCTGAGCAGTCCCGCGCCGCCGCATGGCACGAACAGATAGTCCAACGGCCCGGCCTCCTGGAACAGTTCCAGCGCGGCCGTGCCTTGACCTGCGATGATGTGGGGATGGTCGTAGGGCGGCACCAATGTGTAACCGTGCTCGGCCGCCAGCCGGCCGGAGATCGCCTCGCGCGTATCGGTCGCGGTGTCGTAAAGCACGACCTCGGCGCCATAGTCACGGGTGGCGGCCAGCTTCATGGCTGGCGCGTCCTGGGGCATCACGATGGTCGCCTTGACCCCCAGCAGGCGGCATACCAACGCCAACGCCTGCGCGTGGTTGCCCGACGAGTGGGTGATCACCCCGCGCACCCGTTCCGCGTCGCTCAGCCGGCTGACCGCATTATATGCCCCACGAAACTTGAACGCGCCCACGCGCTGCAGGTTCTCGCACTTCAAGAACAGCTTCGCGCCGCAGACATCATCCAACAGCCGTGAGGTGGCAACCGGAGTGCGATGCGCGGCGCCGGCGATGCGCTCGGCCGCGGCGAGGATGTCGTCAAATGTGACCATGAGACCCACCTATACAATACTCACCCGCGAGCCGTGCGCGGTCTTCACCACGTCAATGCGGGCTGGGAACAGATCTTTCAGTTCTTCGATGTGCGTGATCACGATGATGCGCTCGAAGTCGTGCTGGATGGAGTTGATGGCCTCCACCACCAGCGAGCGGCCCTGGGCGTCCTGCGACCCGAAGCCTTCATCAATGATCAGCGTCTGGAGCTGCGCGCCGGCCCGGCGGGCCAGCAGCCGGCTGATCGCGATGCGCAGCGCCAGGTTAGCGCGGAACCCCTCGCCGCCGCTGAACATTTCATACGGCCGCGCGCCCAATTCATCGGCGATGATGATGTCCAGCGTCTCTGCCACGCCGCCGGTGACCTTTTCACGCTGGGTTTCCAGGCGCAGGCTCATGCGGTTGTCGCTCATCCGGCCCAGCAGACGGTTCGCCTCGGCCTCCACCTCGGGGATGGCGCTTTCGATGATCATCGCCTGCAAGCCCTTCTTGCCGAACGCGTCGCGCAGCTCAGTGTAGAGGCTGATCTCGGTGTTGAGCGCGTCGAGCTCAGCGCGCAACGTCTCACGGCGGACGGCCAGCGCGTCCAGCGCGTCGATCTGCTGCATGGCCGCGCCCTCCTGCTGCCGCGCGCGGCGCTCAGTCCCGGCCGCCCCCTCCACCGCGGCCCCCGCCCGGCCGAGCTCAGCCTCCAGGCGGGGGAGGTCTGCGGTCGCAGCCTCCAGGGCCTGGCGTTCGGCCTGATCCTCGGCCAGCTCGGTCTCGCGGCGGGCAAGCTGGGCCGCCAGGGACTCACCGCGGCTTCGGGCCTCTTCGGCGCCCTCCAGGGCCGGCAGCAGTTGCCGCTGGTAGCGCGCGTCGAAGGGGAGCCAGCGTTCCACCTCCGCGCGCACGGCTGCGTGACCGGCCGCGTCATAGCCGATCGCGGCCATCTCGGACTGGACGGCGGCCAGGGCGGCCCGCTCGGCCGGCGCGTAATCGCCCGCCGCCAGCCGCTCGTCCAGCGCGGCCATCTGCCCGGCCAGGCGCGCTTGCTCCTCGGCCGCGGCCTCCCCTTCCACCACAGCAGCCTCCGCCTGGGCGGCCTGGCGCTGGCGGGCATCCCGTGCGCGTAACGCGCGCGCCAGGTCAGCGTCCTCGGCTTCCAGCGCGGTTTTGCGCTCGGTCAGGGCCTTGAGCTCGCCGCCGATGGCTCGGTAGCGCTCGGCCAGCGCCTGGCGCTCGGCCGTCAGGTCGGCCAGCATTTGATCGCGATGCTCCGGCCCCAGCGGCTGCTGGCACAGCGGACAGGCTGCCGTTTCGGTCGTCGCCATCAAGTCCATTTTGTCGCGCACCGCCTGACCCTCGGCCTTGAGGCGATCGCCCTCCACCCGCAGCGCGGCCGCCCGATCGCCCAGGTCACGCAGCTCGGCCGCGAGAGCCTCGCGACGGGCTTGCTGCTCGGCCATGTGGGTCAGGACCGCCTGCGCTTCGGACAGGGCGGCGGCCTGCGCCTGCCCGGCCGTGACTTTGCGGCCCAGGTCGGCATGGCGGTCGGCCAGGCGTCCCAGTTCGCCGCGCAGATCCGCGTGGGCGCCGTCCACGGCGCGTTGGGCCTGCGCCAGCCGCTCCTGCAACCGGGTGTAGGCCAGCAAACGGTCGTTCCAGGCCGCGTCGGCCTGCCGGGCATCGATCAGCGCGGCCCAGCCCGCTTCGATCTCGGCCTGCTGCGCCAGCACGGTTTCGATGGTCTGGATGCGCGCCTGCGCCGCATCGCGCTGACTGCGCAGATCGGCCAGGTCGCGCTCACCCCGCGCCAATCGGGTGCGCAAATCGGCCAACGCACGGGCCTGGGCACGCAGCCCCTCAGCCTGCACGCGCAACGCGGCCTGGGCCTGTTCGGTCGCGCGCAGCAGCGCTGCGGCCTCAGCCACGCCGCGCCGGGCCTGCGCCAGTTGCGCCTCATACTCAGGGCGGCGGCCCAGGTCCAGGTCAATGGCCCGCAGCTCCGCGCCGATGCCGATGCTCCGCTCCTTGCGCGCCTGGATCTCCTCCTTGGCCCGCGCTTCGTACAGGTCGTAACGGCTCAGTCCCAAGATGTCGGCCAGGATCTGCTTGCGCTCGCCCGCGGTTTTCAGGGTGAAAGAATCGGCTTTGCCCTGCAGCAGGAACGCCGAGTTGACAAAGGTATCGTAGTCCAGTCGCAGCGTGCGAATGATCAACGCCTGGCGCTCCAACAGGCCGCCTTCGTCGAGGAGCTGCCAGTTGCCCAGATCCTCTGGATTCGAGCCTTTAGGCGGTTCGACTGTCAGACCGGCTGAAGCCTCGATTCCGGAAGTTGGGTTCCACACGTAAAAGTGCAAATCGCTCTGCCCGCGGCCCTTCTTGCTCCGCTGCCGCCAGATGCGATAACGCTGCCCGCCCAGGTCGAACTCCAGCTCGACCCACATCTCAGTTTCGCCCAGGGCGACCAGCTCGTCGTCGCGGCGCGCCCGCGCCCGGCCCCACAGCGCCCAGGTCATGGCGTCCAGCAGCGCGGACTTGCCATGACCGTTGTCGCCGGCCAGGCAGGCCAGGTGGATGCCGGAGAAGTCGAGTGTCTGCTCCTCGCGGTAGCACATGAAGTTAGAGAGGCGAAGTTTGAGTGGGATCATGGATGCTGCTATTCAGGCATAAAGTTGTGTGCCGGGATCGGGGATTCCCAACCGGCCGCATATCTTTCTTGCAAGGCGGTTGTCAATCTCCACATGCCGCGGGATAGTCTCCACGACCCCATTGGCCGGGTTGACGAAGAGCGAATGCCTGGCGCCTTCGCGCTTAAGGACGCAACCATAAGCCCGCAGATGGCGGAGGAGTTCATGCCGTTTCATAGATGACCAACGGCTCGCGGATAGCCTCCACTGGAACGCTGCGCAATCCTTCTTCAACACGATCGGCGAGGATCAACGTGATCGCCTCACGGAGGCTCTCGCGACATTCGGCAAGTGTTTCTCCTTGACCGTTGGCGCCAGGCACTTCCAGGCAGTAACCGATGTAGTATTGATCCCCCTTTTCATAAATAGCGGTAAATTGCGCCTGCATTTCCTACTCCCTCCCATGCGTGTAAGCCGGTTTGTTCTCAGCCACCACATAAGGCCCGATGAGCGCCTGGGCCGGGATGCCCAAACCTGAATACAACCGCCGTATCATGTTGAGTGAAAGCGGCCGCTTGCGGTTCAGCACTTCCGCAACCCGAGCCCGGCTGCCGATATAGGGTTCGAGATCTGTTCGTGTCAGCCCGCGGCTTTCCATGAAATACTTGATGGCTTCGACGGGGTCAGGCTCAGGGATCGGGTAATGCTGCGCCTCGTAAGCTTCAACCAGGGTCGTCAGCACGTCCAGGCGGTCTCCTTCGGGCGTGTTCGGCGGAGCGCTAAAGAGACGCTCGATCTCGGCCAGCGCCTCTTCGTAGTCTGCTCCAGTGCGAATAGGTCGAATCTCCATGCGCCTCACCTCACGTCAAACGGTTGCTGCGTCTATGCGATCGTAATCGCGGTGCGAACCCACATAGCGAATGTAGACGATGCCCTGCCGACAGGCTACGGCGACCACAAGCCGGTAGTCATTGCCCTTGATGTTGAAAACAACGCGATCATTCCCAACCAGGCTGGCATTGCGGTAAGTATTTTTGATGTCAGCAGGCGTACGCCAATTGGCCTGCCTGGCATCATGATACCATGCCCGAAGCGGCTGTTCGGCGTTGGGGTGTTGTTTCCAGAAGTCACACACTGCTTTCAGGGCAATGATGCGCATAGACTATTCTACCACGCTCCCAAGATGGGAGCAAATCTCTAATGCCTGGCGCGATGACCGTGCCAGGCATCTTTGAGATGCCTGGCACGTGAATGAGCTAAAACCCCTGCAACTGGCTCAGATCCGCGATCCCATCCGCCAGCGCCGCAATCCGCTGCACCAACCCCAACCTCGCCTGCCGCACGGCCGGATCCTCCGCCATCACCAGCACATCGGTGAAGAACCGGTTGATCGGCGCTTGCAGGGTCCGCAACGTGGCGCCTAGGGTCGCGATGTCACGCGGTGCGTGCTGCGTGGTGCGTGCTGCGTGAGACCAGGCTTCGTACAAGGTCGATGTCGCTTCCTCAACATAGTATTCCGGCACCACCGGGTAGACCTCCGGCAGGTTGCGCACGATGCGCTTGCAGCGCGCGTACGCAGTCAAGACATCGCTCCAATCAGGCGCCTGGGTCAGCACGGCCAGCTCGCGTGCGGCCTGGGCGGCCCGTGCCGGATCGTGCGCCTGCTCGGCCAGCACCGCGCTCACCACGTCGTGAGGCGCCCCCTGGTCGCGTCCCGCTACGCGGGACTCCGCTTCGCTTCGCAGCCAGACGTACAACCGGTCGCGGATAAACGCCAGCACGTCAGCCTGCACCTGCGGGCTCACGGGGACAGGCATCTCGGCCGCGGCCGCGGCCAGCGCGGGGCGCAGGTCGAACGGCTGCGCCAGCCCGGCCAGCGCCTGCACCAGCCCCAGCGCGTCTCGACGCAGCCCGAACGGGTCGGCCGTGCTGGTAGGCGCCAGGCCGACCGCGAACAGGCCCACCAGCGAGTCCAGCCGGTTGGCGATGCCCAGCAGCAGGCCGGGCTTGGTGGTCGGCAGGCTGTCGCCCTGGCTGCGCGGCAGATAATGCTCGAAGATCGCTTGCGCCACGGCCTCCGACTCGCCGGAGAGCTTCGCATACTCGCGGCCCATGATGCCTTGCAGTGAAGTCAATTCAACCACCATCTGCGTGGCCAGGTCGCTCTTGAACAACGCCGCCGCGCGTTCGGCCGCCGCCAGCTCCGCCTCGTTCAGCCCCAACATCGGGGCCAGCGCGGGCGTCAGCTTCTGCACGCGCGCCACCTTGTCCAGCATCGAGCCGAGCTTCTCCTGGAAGGTCAGCGTCGCCAGGCGGGGCGTGAAATCCGCCAGCTTACGGCTCGTGTCGGCCCGGAAGAAGTAGTCTGCGTCCGCGTAGCGCGCCCGCAGCACCCCCTCGTTGCCGGCCTGCACCACATTCAGGTGCTCAGATGGGTCGTTGCGGACCGCGATGAAGTAAGGCAGTAACTTGGTAGATTGGTAGATTGGTAGATTGGTGGATTGGTCTCCCAATCTACCAGTTTCCCGATCTACCAACTTACCAACCACCGGAAAATACCGCTGGTGCTTCTTCATCACGGTGATCAGCACCTCTTTGGGCAGGCGCAGGTAATCAGCCGCGAAGTTACCGCGCAGCGCGGTCGGCTGCTCCACCAGGTCGGTGACCTCGTCCAGCAGCGCCGGGTCCTCCGGCACCACGCCGCCGACCTCAGCGGCCAGGGCGGCCACCCGGCGGGCGACCTCCGCCCGCCGGACATCGCGATCCACGATGACATGGTGCGCTGCCATCAGGGGCAGATAGGCGTCCGCGTCGGTCACTTCCAGCTCGGGCGAGCCGGCTGCGCGGGGGCCATGCGTTGTACGACCAGCGGTTAACCCTGCGTAGTCGAACGACAGCACCGTCTCGCCCAGCAGCGACACGAACCAGCGGATCGGCCGCGAAAACGCCACGTTGGTGCAGTTCCAGCGCATCGTCTTGCCGAATCTGATACCCGCCACCAGGCCCGGCAGCGCCGCGGCCAGCACCTCAGCCGCCGGCTGGCCCACCTTGCGCACAACCGCGTACACATAGCGGCCCGCGCCCTCCTGCCGGATCTCCAGCGCCTCCACCGGCACATCGTTCTTGCGCGCAAACCCAACCGCGGCCGGTGTGGCCGCGCCTGAAGCATCGAACGCACGCTCGGCCGGCGGCCCTTTGACCACCGTCTCCTCATTCGCCTGCATCGGCGCCAGCCCCTTGACCAACACCACCACACGCCGCGGCGTCCCCGTCACATAAACCCCGTCATGCGCCAACCGCAGGTCAACCAGCAACTTCGGCACAGCGACTTTGAGCTGATTCAACGCATCCACCAGATCGTGGCCGGGCAGCTCCTCCGTGCCGATTTCCAATAAATACGTGACAGAGTGACTTGGCGCCTCCTCCCTCTCTCCCAGTCTCCTTGTCTCCTTGTCTCCTTGTCTCCTTGTTTCCTCGTCTCCCAGCCACGGGAACTCCTCATGCTGCCGCTGCTCCACATAGGCCAGCGACACCTGCCGCGCCAGATCGCGCATGCGGGCGAAGAAGTATGCGCGTTCGGTGACGCCGATCGCGCCGCGGGCATCCAGCAGGTTGAATGTATGCGAGCAGCGGAGTACGTAATCGTGCGCGGGGATCACCAGCCGGTGCGCCAGGCAGCTCTTGGCCTCCGCCTCGAACAGGTCGTACATCGCCTTGAGGCGCGTCACATCCGCGATCTCGAAGTCGTACTTGCAGTGCTCGATCTCGGGCTGTTTCAACACATCGCCATAGGTTCGCCAGCCGTCCCAGTCAATCTGCCAGACCTCCTTGACCCCTTGCAGGTACATCACGATGCGCTCGAGGCCGTAGGTGTATTCCACCGGGATCGGGTCAAGCATGACGCCGCCGGACTGCTGGAAGTAGGTGTACTGGGTGATCTCCAGCCCATCGAGCCACACCTCCCAGCCCAGGCCCCACGCGCCCAGCGCGGGCGATTCCCAGTTATCTTCCACGAAACGGATGTCGTGCTGGTTGCGGTCAATGCCGATGGCCTCCAGGCTGCGCAGGTAAAGCTCCTGTGAGTCGGCCGGGGCCGGCTTCAGGATCACCTGGAACTGGGTGTGCATCTGCATCCGGTTGGGATTTTCGGCGTAGCGCCCATCGTCGGGGCGGTAGCTCGGCTCGACGTAAGCCACATTCCACGGTTCCGGACCAAGCACCCGCAGCACGGTTGCGGGGTTCCCCGTCCCCGCGCCTACCTTCTCACTGTACGGTTGCCAGATCAGGCAGCCTTGTGCAGCCCAGTACTCCTGGAGCCGCATGATCACCTGTTGAAACGATAACGGCTTGGACATGATTCTCACCTCACAGAAAAAGAAAACCGGCGCTTGGTCAAGGCCGGTTCATCAGTCATGATGCTGGGATACGGATCACATCGAGCCCCAGGCGCGACTAATCGCCCTGATGGCCCGGCTCGGCCTTGGACGTGGATGAGCAGGCCGCAGCGCGCCGGGAGTCCCCCAACGCCTGCGGCCCGGTACCCGAGCCAAGCCGACCTGATTCTAAGAAGAAAACGGCATTACAGGACATTCTCGAAACCCTCGGCCACATGATACCCTGTCCGGCCAAGTTTCGTCAAACACCGCGATCATGCTGGTATGCACGACTTGCTTAAGCATCTGAAGTGCGAAGAAGCGCCATCATGGCTGGTCTGGCCTTTGCTCGCTGACTATCTGCGCCAGCAACTTCCTCTGGCGGCCGTGATACCGCGCCAGCATCTCACCGGCTTCGGCCAAGTCATCATACCGCCCATCCGCCTTCGCCTGGCCGCGCGTCAGCGCCGCCTCCACGTCCACGCCGGTCTGATAGGCCAGCTTGAACAGGAACACGAAAACATCGGAGAGTTCTTCCTCCAGGTCGGCACGCAGCTGCTCCGGGCTGGCCGCGTCCTTGTAGCCCTCCCACTGCAATAGCAACCGGGCCACCTCACCCAGCTCCTCCAACGCGTGGATCAGCGTGTGGGAAGGGGAGACCCGATCCCAGCCGCGAGCTTTGTCCCACGCCTCCAGCCACTGTTGATACTCACGAATCTGCATGATCCGCCTCGGATTCCGCCAGCGCCTGCCGGAGCTTCGCCAGGAACGCGCTGGACCGGAGCGTGTGCTCCAGGTGATACACGATATACCGCGCCAGCACGCTTTCGGCCTGCGCCGCGGTCTCCGGGCTGATCTGCAGCGCGGCGACCTCTTCCCAAGCACGAGATTGCAGGAAGCGCAGGACTTTCAGCACGGGCAGAGGCAACGCGATGGTCTCGGGGTGGTGTGCGCCGTGCTGTGGGCACAGGCAGCCACCGCGCGATAGGCTGAGGAAGTTCACTTCGGGCTGGAGGAGCGCGTTGCACTGCACGCAACGGAACAATTGGGGCTGATAACCTGCCAACGCCAGCGTGTGTAGCTCGTAGTAACGAACCGCCAGCGCCAGGTTGGCGGTCTCCGAGTCCAGCCGGCCTAGCGTTTCCAGCAGCAAGTCAAAGAGCAAGGCGTTGGGGTCGGCCTCCTGAGTGAACGCGTCGGCCAGCTCGACCGCGTAGTAGGCCCAACTGCTGCGCCACAGGTCTTCGCGCAGGTGGCGGTGCGCCTCAACGGTCTCGGCCTGGGTGACGAGGTCGAGGCTCTTGCCTTTAGCGACCAGGAAATCCGTGCAGGTGAACGGCTCGATGTGGCCGGCTTTGCGGCTGGCCTGCCGGCGCACCCCCTTGGCGAGCAACGTCAACTTGCCCCGGTCGCGCGTAAAAACCGTCAGCAGCCGGTCGGCCTCGCCCATGTCACGGCGCTTCAGCACGATGGCCCTGAGGCGATAAAGGCGTTGGCGATGTTCTTGCGGGGATTCCATGCGGGGATTATAGCACCACCCCACGCGCGGACAAAGCCTGCCTGTGCCACCGTCCCCGCCGCGCCTACCATTCCGTCAGCTTCCAGATCTCCGGCCCGGCGTCGCCGGCCTGGATGCCGATCTCAGCGAAGATCACCACGGCCTGCTTGAGCTGGGCCATCGCCTCCGCCTCGCGGCCCGCGGCGTGGAGCAGATCCGCCAGGTTGTTGCGCAGCGCGGCCTCGCGGTGACGGTCGCCCATCTCGACGCAGAGCGCCAGGGCCTGCTGAGCCAGGGCCGCTGCCCCTGCCAAATCTCCACCATCAGCGCGGGCCAGCGCCAGGTTGTTGAGCACGGCGATGTGGCTGGTGGGATCGGGTAACAGCTCAGCGATAGCCAGGCCGCGCGTGAGCTGTGCGATGGCGGTCGCGCTTTCCCCACGGCTGCGCGCCAGGATGCCCAGGATGTTGTGCGCCTGGGCCAGGCCGGACTGGTCATCGGCCGCCCCTGCGGCGGCCAGCGCCTCCCGCGCTAGCGTCGACGCGCGTGCTGCCTGCCCTTGCGCGTGGGCGGCCAGGCTGGCATCGGATAGGATGTGGCAGGCCGCGGCGCGTTGGCCCGCGGCCTGGGCCGCCGTCAGCGCCGCGTGGTAATGCGCCTCGGCCGCCGCCCACTCCCCGCGGCGGGCGTGAAGGTTGCCCAGCTTGTGCTCGATCGGGACCAGCGCAGAGCTGTCAGGATCACACAGCGCCGCGGCCGTCTCATAGCTGGCCAACGCAGCGGTGTAGGCCCCAAGCAGGGTGTGCATGTCACCGACCGCCTGGTGCAGCCTGCTCGATTCCGGATGGCCCAACGCCAGCGCGGCCTGATAATGGGCCAGCGCTTCGGCGTTGGCGTAGAGGCCGCGGGCGTGATCGCCGGCCAGGGCCAGCCACGCGGCCGCCTCGGCATCATGCCCCGCCAGCCGATAATGCCGGCCGATCGGCGCGGCCTGGGCTTCCGCCCCGCGGCGGCCGCGTGCCCGTTCCGCCAGCGCCCGCGCCGCGCGGCCGTGGAGCAGCCGGCGGCGGGCCAGGCTCGTGTCGTCGTAAACCAGGGCCCGCAGCTTCTCATGGGTGAAGTCGTAGTGCGGGGTTGCACCCTCATCTCCGGCAATCTCCCGGACGATGCCCCGGCCGGCCAGCGCCTCCAGCGCCGACACGACCTCCTCATCGCTGCGGCCGCTGACCGCCTGCAGCGCGTCCAGGTCAAAGGAGTGGCCGATCACCGCCGCGGCCTGGAGCGCTTGCCGCGCGGCATCGCCCACGGCCGCCAGCCGGCCGGCCAGGAGATCGGCCACGCCGCGCGGTACGGCCCACACACCGTCCCAGCCCGCTGCCCCGTCCTGCGCCAGCGCCTCGAGATACGCGGCCAGGAACAGCGGCAGCCCCTCCGTCTCGTGGTAGAGCCGGCCAGCGCTGCCTTCCGGCAGCGCAGCGCCGGTCGCAGCCAGGCTGCGCGCCAATTCGAGCACATCGGCCAGCGCCAAGCGGTGCAGCGTCAGTAGCGCGCCGTGGCCTGCGCGCTGCGCCTCGGCCGCGAGCGCACGCAGCCGAGCCAGGGTCGGCCCCGCGTCGCTGCGCCAGGTCGCCAGGATGAAGAGCGGTTGGCCCCGCAGCCGGCGGACCAGGTAGGCCAGCAAGTCGAGCGAGGCGGCGTCGGCCCAATGCATGTCGTCGAGGAACAACACGTTGGGGACCGGCCCGGCGCACATGGCGCCGAACGCCTGGCGCAACCCCTCGAAAAAGCGGCTCTGCCCGCCGGGCGCGTCCAACGGGGGCGGGGGTGGCAGGCCGGGGCGCAGGGCGCTCAGCTCCGGCAGCAGGCGGCCGGCTTCGGCCAGCCAATGGGCCGGAAGCGCGTCCAACCGGCCGGCGCACGCTGTCTGGGCCAACGCGGCCCGCAAACCCTCGATGATCGGGCCATAGGCGACGCCGGCTTCTCCCTCGTAGCAGCGCACGGTGATCGCCGTCGCACCCCGGCCCCGGGTGTGCGCCAGCAATTCTTCGGCCAGCCGCGTCTTGCCGATGCCGGCTTCGCCTTCGATAGCCACGAGGTAGCCGGCCGCCCCGTGCCGTTCGCACGCGCGGATCAAAGCCGCCAGTTCGGCGGTGCGGCCCACCAACGGCAGGGGCCTGACAGGGTTCGCAGGGGCAGACCTGACAGGTTTGGCGAAACCTGTCAGGTCTACCGTGGGGGCAGCTAACCTGTTCCCTTTGATCGCCTCGTACAATTCGGTCGTCTCGGCCAGCGGCGCGACCCCTAGCTCGCCCGCCAGGATGCGCACGCACTCGCGATACTGGTGCAGCGCCGCGTTGCGCTGATCGGCCCACGCAAGGAGTCGCATGACCTGGCGGTGCGCCTCTTCCCGCAGGGGATCCAGCCCCAGCCAGCGCCGCGCCGCGGCCAGCGCGCTGGTGAAGTCACCCTGAGCAGCGTGACCGGCCGCCAGCCTTTCTAAAGCACCGGCCAACTCCCCGCGCAGGCCTTCGGCCTGAGAGAACTGCCAATCGTCGAACTCAGCGCTGTCGCGCAGGGTGAAGCCGGCCAGGAAATCGTCGCGGTAGAGCGCGGCCGCTTCGGTCAGGAGCGGCAGGCAGGCGGCGCAGGCTTCGGCCGCGGGATGGCCGTGCGCCCGCCAGGCCGCCAGCCGCGCCCGAAACTCGGTCACATCCACCCAGAGGCCGGCGCTGGGGATCAGGCCGACCGTCTCCCGATCCACGGCCAGATGCGCCTCGCCGAGCGCCGAACGAAGGGTCGAAAGGGTGCGGCGGAGGGCCCCGCGCGCGTGCTCATCGTCGTACTCGGGCCAAAGCAACGCAGCCAACGTTTCGCGGGCATGGCTGCGGCCGGTGAGGGCCAGGTAGGCCAGGAGCGCGGTGGCCTTGCGCGTGTCCATGACCACCGGCGCGGCGTCACGCTCGATGGCCGGCGCGCCCAAGAGGCGGATGGTGAGGTGAGTCATGGGTTCCTCTGCTGGATTCCAGGGATAGGACGCGGACGACACGGAAAAATCCGAAAGAATATCCGCGTTGTCCGCGGTTTCCGCGGCGTCCGCGTTCTGTGTTTGTCACTGTACCCAGATCATACCGCAGGAAAGGACAAAACGCAACGATCTGCCGCACCGTAACGATCGCCGTAACGATTGGGGGACGGAGGCACAATAGAATAATGCCGTAAGATTACGGTAGTTCGGGGAGGGCGGTATGCCAGGAGGCGCAAAGATGGTTCGCACAGAGAGAATGATGGCCGGACGCCGGCGCACGGCCGGCGACACGGCGGTGGAGGGGCTACTGGCCGGGGTGGGCGCCGGCATCGCTATGGCGGCCTGGCTGGCACTCACCGGCCTGCTGGCGGGCGAAGGGCCGGCGCGCGTGTTGGCCCGCTTCGACCCAGCGGCCGCAGCCTCGCCGCTGACCGGCGCGCTGATCCACCTGGCGGTGTCGGCGGTATACGGACTGGCCTTCGGGGTGATCTATCGGCTGGTGGGGCGGGGACGATTAGCGGGGCGCGCGGCCGGCGCGCTGATCGGATTGGCTTACGGGCTGGCGCTGCTGCTGATAGCGCAAGGTTTGCTGGCGGCGCCATCGGGAACGGCACTGCGGGAGATCCCGGCGGTGCATTTTGGGGTGGCGCATCTCCTCTACGGCGCGGTTCTGGGTTGGCTGGTCGGCCGGTCATAAGGTCAGTTCATCAGGAGGTGTTCCCATGTTCGGCAATATCGTCAGTCTGTTGGTCTTGGTCCTGTTCGCCGGGGGCTTCGCCTGGCTCTTCAGCCGGGCGCTGCGCGCGAAACGGCTGCTGGTCAAGGCGTCAGGGCTCATCCTGTCCGGACTGCTGACCCTGGTCTTTGCTGTGGTGAGCCTGGTGGCTGTGATCGGCCTCGTCAAAATGGAAGGACACCACGCGAACCCGGTGGCCGACCTCAAGGTGTCGGGCACGCCCGAGCAGATCGCGCGCGGCGAACAGTTGGCCTGGGGCTGCGCCGACTGCCACTCACCCACGCTGGATCTGCCGTTGAGCGGCAGCACGGAGAACCTCATCTCGGACGGGCCGCCTTTAGGCGTGCTCTATGCCACCAACCTGACGCCTGCCGGACCGTTGTCGGGGTGGAATGATGGCGAGATCGTGCGTGCGATTCGCGAGGGGATCGGCCAGGATGGCCGGTCGCTGATCGCCATGCCGTCGCAGGCCTATCGCCACCTGAGCGACGCCGATGTGCAGGCGCTGGTGGCCTATCTGCGCTCGCAGCCGGCGATCGAGAACCCGCAGCCGCCGCGTAACCTGAATCTCCTGGCCGCGCTCTTTCTGGGCGCGGGCCTGTTCCCGCCCAGCGCGCAGGCGCCCGTGGGCTCGGTGACTACCCCACCGGCCGGCCCGACCGCCGAGTATGGCGGGTACCTGGTCGCCGCGGGCGGCTGCGCGGACTGCCACGGCGCGAAGCTGGACGGCGTGCCGCCTAACTCTTTTGTGCCGCCCGCGCCGCCGCTGAAGCCGTTCGCCGCCGGCATGAGCGAGGCCCAATTCATGGCCGTGTTTCGCGAGGGTCGGCGGATTGATGGCAGCCCGGTGGCAGAGGGGATGCCGTGGAAGAACATCGGCAAGACTATGAGCGATGACGACCTGCGCGCGGTGCAGGCATATCTGAGGGCGCTGCCGTGAAGCAAACCGGGGGCAAGCGTAGTACACGCGCCGGTTTCCCAGTGACGGCCGCGGCGGAGCACGCACTTCGATCCCCGCCGCGGCGCTCCCAATGCCTGCACCCCGTTTCTGGCATTTGCACAAGTGTGATATAAATATCCTTCAAGTGTTGCCGTAATTGACACACGACGATTTCACGAGGTCTGACGCGATGACTTCTTCACGTTCCGTCCGCCGGTTGGCCTGGATGCTCTGTGTCCTGGCGGTGATAGGCGCCGCAGCCCAGTTAGTATCTTGGACTACCCACCTCAACGCGCGCCCGAGCCTGTTCGACCTGGTCGAGGCGCTGGGCTGGGGGATGGCCATCCCCATCGTTTTTGCCGTGCTGGGGGCGCTGATCGTCGCTCGCCAGCACGGTAACCGCGTGGGCTGGCTGATGATGATCATCGCCCTTGTCTCGAGCATTCCCGACTTCATCGTCGTGGGACGCCTGTCCACCCCGCCGGAGACGCTTTCGCTCGGCCTGTGGCTGCTGCTCTGGTTCGACGGCTGGTCATGGATTCCGCTCATCTTTCCGATCTTCCTGATCCCGCTGCACTTCCCGACCGGCCGGCCACCATCCCCTCGCTGGAACTGGGTGATCTGGCTGGCTGTCGGCATGTGGTTGTTCTTTGTCGTTACCGGCTCGTTTTCGGACACGCTCGTCCCGACCAGCGGCGGTGACTGGTCGCTGCCCAACCCCATCGGGTTCATTCCCATCGAGGTGTGGAATGGCCCGCTCATGATCATATGGGGCATCGGCCTCTTGACGATGGTTTCCGCCAGCGTCGTTTCCCTGTTCATGCGTTATCGCCGCGCCCAGACTGTCGAACGCGAACAAATCAAGTGGCTGCTCCTTGCGGGCGCCTTCTTTGTCGTCGTCTACGGGCTGACCCTCTTCCTTTCGAGCTCGGTGGAATCGCCGTTGGACAATGGGTTGAGCAACCTGCTATTCGTGCTCTCCATTCTGGCTTTCCCTGCCGCCATCGCCATCGCCATCTTCCGCTACCGGCTCTACGACATTGACGTCATCATCCGTAAGACGCTGGTCTACTCCATCGTCACCGTCCTGCTGGCGCTGGTCTACTTCGGCGGCGTCATCCTGTTGCAGCGGCTGTTCGGCGCGCTGACCGGCGTCACACAGTCCCCGCTGGCGATAGTCGTCTCGACCCTGGCCATCGCCGCGCTGTTCACGCCGCTGCGCCGGCGCATCCAGGACGCCATCGACCGGCGCTTCTTCCGCCGCAAGTATGACGCGCAGCAGGTGTTGGCGCAGTTCGCGCTCACCGCGCGCGATGAGACCGATCTCGACGCGGTGACCGGCGAGCTGGCGCGCGTAATCCAAGAGACGATGCAGCCGGAGCGGGTCAGCGTGTGGCTCAAGGAGCAATCCAGATGAGTGATAGCTGGCTTCGGCGCATCGCCTGGGCAACCGCGCTGCTGGCAGGCGTGCTCCTGGTTGTCGCGGCGATTGTTTTGTTGTCCGCGCCTGACCCTGCCAGCGTGGCATGGTTGGCAAACCTGGCATCGAGCGTTGTGGCCCTGGGCGCACCCATCATGGGGCTGATTATCGTGACCAGGCAAGCGCGCAATCGCATCGCCTGGCTATGGATTGTGTATGGGCTACTTGTGGGCGTCAGATCGCTGGGGCATGGCATCTATTACGCTTCCGGCGCCCAGCCCGTTGGCTATTCCTCGTTGGAACTATTCTTCCTGTGGGCGACCGAGTTCACCAATGTTTCTACACTGGTGTTCTTCATCCTGCTGCTGCTCTGGTTCCCGGATGGACGCCCGCCGTCGCGCCGCTGGCGAATCCTCTACATTTGGATGGCATTTGCGCTGACAGTGTTGTTTCTGAATCTGTTCAAGGCAGGGCCGAACTGGAATGGCGGCGCAACAGCAGGCGGGATCGTCATCGACAACCCATACGGCTGGCTGCCAATCTCCGCAACCAGTCCCATCAATGGTTTGGGCCTTCCCGCCTTCCTGTCGATCGTTCTGATCACGGTTCTGGCTGCCGTTTCACTGGTGTTTCGCTACCGCTCCGCCGGACAAGATGTCAGACAACAGCTTCGTTGGTTCGTCCTGGGCGGCTTCTGTTTCCTGTTCTTGGCTTTCGGTATCTTTCCGCTGCGCGATGGGAGCACCAGCGTTGTGAGTGGCATTGATGCCGTGCTTGTGATTTTGGGGAGCGCAGCGATCGTGCCGTTGTATGTGGCCGTAGGGAGTGCAGTTGTCCGCTACCGGCTGTACGACATTGATGTCGTCATTCGCAAGACGCTGCTCTACACCGCCCTGACCATCATGTTGGCGCTGGTCTACTTCGGCAGCGTGATCGTGCTGCAGCGGCTGTTCGGCGCGTTGACCGGGATCCAGCAATCGCCGCTGGCCGTGGTGATCTCCACCCTGACCATCGCCGCGCTGTTCACCCCGCTGCGCCGGCGTATCCAGGAGGGGATTGACCGGCGCTTCTTCCGCCGGAAGTACGACGCCCAGCAGGTGCTGGCGCAGTTCGCGCTCATCGCACGCGACGAAACGGATCTCGACGCGCTGACCGTTGAGCTGGTCCGGGTCGTGCAAGAGACGATGCAGCCGGAGAAAGTCAGTGTCTCGCTGCGTGAGACGAAACTCGCAAGCGGCTCGTGAAGCCTTCGAGCGGAATGCACGGGGAGAACCGCTACTGTGTCCGATAACGTGATAACCGGCCTCGAACAGGTGACGACTGAATGGCTCACATCTGCACTCACGCGCAGCGGTGCGTTGACGCGCGGCGGCGTGGCCGCGTTCGAGGTGGACACGGGCCGCGGCAACTGGTCCACCAGCGGCACGCTGCGCCTGCGCTATTCCCCGAACGCCGAGGGCAAGCAGCCGGCGCGGCTGTTCCTCAAGCTGGTGGATACCGACACGGGCGACGGCGAGTTCTTCGGCCCGTCTGAGGTGGACTATTACACCCGCGACTATGTGGATGCGCCCGGCGTTCCCCTGTTGCGCTGCTACGACGGCCAGTACTCGGCCGCCCTACAGCGCTATCATCTGCTGCTGGAGGATGTCTCGCAGACCCACGTCGAGGCGGCCGACAAGGCGCCGACGTTGAGCTACGGCCTGGCGCTGGCCGAGGCGCTGGCGACCCTGCACGCCCGCTGGTGGGGCGCAGCGCGGCTGCCTGAGGCCAACGCGTTGATCCACGACGCCGGCGACATCCGCCGTTTCGCGGCCATCGCCCAGCCGGGCGTCGAGCACATCGTTGCCGCCTTTGCCGAGCAGTTGCAGCCGCACTGGCCGGACCTGATGCGGGAGCTGTTCGCCCGGCATCCACAGGCCATGGTGCGGCGGGCGCAGGATCCCAACGGCTTCACGGTGATCCACGGTGACGCCGGCCACGGCAACATCCTGGTCCCGCGCGACGGCGACCGTCCGCTCTATCTCATTGATCGCCAGCCCTTCGACTGGAGCCTGACCACCTGGCTGGGCGCTTATGACCTGGCCTATGCCATCGTGCTGGACTGGGAGATGGCGCTGCGCAGGCGATGGGAAATCCCCATCCTCAGGCACTATCACACGCGGCTGATCGGTCACGGCGTCCGTGACTATTCCTGGCAGCAGTTGTTCGACGATTACCGGCTGTGCGCGGCGATGGGCGTCTACGTGGCCGTCGAGTACTGTCGCGGCGGCGTGAACGAGCGCTGGGTTCACACCTGGCTGCCGATGTTACAGCGAGCGCTGACGGCGTGCGACGATCTGGACTGTCGCGCGCTGTGGCGGGATGAGGACTGATGTCTACCGCAGTGGCGTGCGCAGAACTTCCCGGTGAAGTTGGAGAGTTCTTCCGATGTTTCGTAACGTTTTTTGGACGGTTGCCTGATAGGATGATGGCATGACGACGGACGCTCATAGAATGGCTGAACCCAAACCGTCCATCCGTGCCTTTCAGATCCTGGCGCTTTGCTTGTTGGCGAGCACGTCAGTCTTTCTCGTCAGCATGGTTGCGCTGGTCGGCACGCGCTGTACGACGATCTTGGGGTCTGGTGGCTCGCTAAGCCTGTCAGAGTTCGTCCTGGCCGCAGGCTCGGCCCTGGCCTTCTCGTTGCTGGGCGCGTTGATCATCGCGTTTCAGCCCGGCAACCGCATCGGCCGGCTGTGCGGCGCCATCGGCGTCACGTTCTCGCTGGCGCAGTGCACCGGCGCGTACGCAGACTGTGCCATCTCGGGTGCAACCGCGCTCCCGGCTGTGTCCCTGATGGCCTGGCTGGCCTATCTGGCCTTTCCTACGACGATCTTGATGATGTTCAGCTTACTGCCGTTTCTTTTTCCGGATGGCCGGTTCTTCTCACCGGCCTGGCGACGTCTGGCGCTCATCACCACGGCGGTGGTTGTTGCCGGCCTTCTCGGCGCTGCGTTGGTTCGGGGACCGTTGATCCACAGCGGCACGGATACCACCTACACGGTTGTCAATCCCGTTGGCCTGCTGCCGGCGACCCTGGGGCCGCTGTTCGAGGATTTGATGTTGTTTGCCATCGTTGGCGCGACGCTGGCCGGCATCGCCTCCCTGGTGGTGCGTCTGCGGCGCTCACAGGGCGACATGCGCCAACAGTTGAAGCTGCTGGTGTATTTCCTGGTGGTGGCGATCGCCGTGCAACTGACCATCGAGCTCTACGGCGACATGGTCAACGCGGCCATCTTCGCAGATTGGGTCTACCCGTTGGTCCTGGCGTTGACGTTCTGGGGGTTTCCCGCCATGATCGGCGTGGCGGTGTTCAAGTACCGTCTTTACGACATTGATGTTGTCATTCGCAAGACACTGGTGTATTCGGTCTTAACCGGCCTGCTGGCGTTGATCTACTTCGGGGGCGTGATCTTGTTGCAACGCCTGTTCGGCGCGTTGACGGGAGTTGAGCAGTCCACGCTGGCGGTGGTGGTCTCGACGCTGGTCATCGCCGCGCTGTTCACGCCACTGCGGCACCGCATCCAGGACTGGATCGACCGCCGCTTCTTCCGCAAGAAGTACGACGCGCAGCAGGTGCTGGCGCAATTCGCGCTGACCGCGCGCGATGAAACCGACCTCGACGCGCTGACCGGCGAGCTGGCGCGCGTGGTGCAGGAGACGGTGCAACCGGAGCATGTTAGCATCTGGTTGCGCCAACGATGAGACGATATGAGGAGCTCGAACATGCTGAATCACTTCACACGTGTGGGACACGGAAGTTTGCTGCCGGTTTTGGCTGCTGTGTGTGTTCTGGTGCTGTCTGCCTGCAGCAATGCAGCGCCGGCGCCGGCGGCTCTGCCGGCTTCCCCGCCGCCGGCGCGCGACTACTGGCCCACCGAAGGCTGGCGCAGCGACGCGGCCGGTAGCCACGGCCTGGACGAGACTGTGCTGGCCGGGCTGCGCGCCCAGATCGAGCAGGAACTGCCCTTCCTGGACAGCCTGTTGATCGTCAAGAACGGCTACCTGGTCTACGAGGCGTACTTCAACGGTTACGACGCGGATCGCCTGCATCAGTTGGCGTCAGTGACCAAGAGCTTCACGTCGGCGCTGTATGGCCTGGCCCAGACCGAGGGCGCCATCCCCAACCTGGACGCCACCCTGGGTGATGAACTGCGCCAACACTTCGCCGGCCTGCTGCGGCGGGATCAACGCAACATCTCGCTGCGTCATCTCTTGCAGATGCGCTCAGGCCTGGCCTTCGATGAGGCGGCGCTCTACCAGGACGCCACATCGCTACTCATCACACAAGGCTTCGACGCGGCCCTGGCTGCGTTCACCGGGCGAGACCTGACCCGCTACGCGCTGGAGCATCCGATGGCCTACCGGCCGGGCGAGGCCTGGAGCTACAGCACGGTGGATTCGCAACTGCTCTCGGCGGCCTTTCAAGCGTTGACCGGCCGTTCGCTGGAAGCCTATGCCAGCCAGCGGCTCTTTCCCGCGCTGGGCATCAACCACTGGAACTGGCCCGCCGACGCCAACGGTGTTTCCCTAGGCGGCGTGGGGCTGGAACTGACGCCGCGCGACATGGCCAAGCTGGGTTTCCTGCATCTTAACCGCGGTGCGTGGGATGGCCAGGCGCTGCTGCAACCTGAGTGGGTCCGGCTCAGCACCGCGCCCCAAGGCAGTGGCGTTCACGCAGGCGATGGACGGACGCTGCCCATCGAATGGTACGGCATGCAATGGTGGACCTGGAAGCCTGCGCTCTTTGGCGGGCAGCGAGCGATTGCCGCACAAGGCTACGGCGGCCAACACGTGATCCTGCTGCCCGAGCTGGATATGATCGTCGTGACCACCGCCAATCCGGCCGTTGCACCTGACGTGTCCGAAATGCAGGGGAACCAGATCTACGACCTGGTCAAATACGGCGTGCTGCCGGCCGTCAGCGAGAAAAGCGCAGCCGATCCATTCTGGGTTGTGCCGGATGCACCGCCTCCGCCGGCCCATGCGCTCTACACGGCCGGCGCCAACGGCCGCGGCCGCCGTGCGCTGCTGGCGGACCCGGCGGTCTCGTTCTGGGGTCCGGCCTGGTCGCCCGATAGCACGCAGGTCGTCTTTTCCAAGGCCATCCCGGTCGTTGTGTCACCGGGGAGCAGCCCTGCCCAGTTGTACATCGCCAACAGCGACGGCGCGAATCTGCGCCAGTTCACGGCCAACGGCCGCAACAACTACCTGCCCGCCTGGTCACCCGATGGGCGCCAGATCGCCTACATCTCCGGCGGCCGCCGCGGCTTTGACTCGCACGAAATCTACCTGATCAACAAGGACGGCAGCGACGACACCCCCCTGACCGACAACGACGCCCAGGAGTACGGCGTCGCGTGGTCGCCGGACGGCCAGACCATCGCCTTCGGCACCAACCGCGAGGGCGCCTGGCGCATCTACACCATGCAGCCCGATGGCAGCCAGCAGCGCTCCCTGCCTACGCCGGCCGAGGGCAACTCTCCCACATGGTCACCCGACGGCCGCCGAATCGCGTTCATGTCGGAGCGAAACGGCACCGCCGACATCTTCGTGATGGATGCGGACGGCGGCAACCAGCAGCTCCTGGCCGGCGGCGAGGCCTGGGAGTATCTCCCCGTGTGGTCGCCCGATGGCAGCCGCGTCGCCTTCGCCTCCACCCGCGACGGCGCGGCGGCCATCTACACCGTGTCTGCCGACGGCAGCGATGTCAGGCGCGTCAGCGGCCGCGACCTGGTGGCGGATGTGGCCTCCTGGTCGCCGGATGGGTCGCGCCTCATCTTCCACGGTCTGGAAACCCGCAGGCCCGGCCTGCTTGGGTGGTTGGATAGATGAGCGGTCAACATCGCCGCCGCGGCCGACTGGTCTCCTGGCTGACGTTGGGCTTGACCGTGCTGGCCTTTGCCGGCACGGTGGTCTTGCAGTGGCTGGGCTGCGGGATTCTGTTCGACCCTTCCCGTTCCGAACCGGCGTCAGCCTATGGCCTGGCCATGGTGCCGCTGAACGGGCTGGCCTTTGCGCTGCTGGGCACGCTGATCATCACCTATCGTCCCGATAACCGCTTTGGCTGGCTGGCCAACCTGTACGGCGTCGCGCTCATGTGGACGACGTTCGTCAGCGGCTACGGCCAGTGCACTCTTGAGGGAAGGGCGGCGCTGGCCGGCGGCGAGTATGCCGTCTGGCTCAACAACGTCTTGAACAATGTCGCCTTTATGGCGTTGGCGTTGATGCCATGGCTGTTCCCCGATGGCCGTTTCCTGACCGCGCGCTGGCGCCGCGTCGGACTGGTTGGGATAGCTCTCGTGCTTGTGTTCACTGTTCTAAGGGCGATTTGGCCCGCGCCGCTGCGGGTGGATCCGCTGGGACGGCTCTGGATCGACAATCCGTTCAGCCTGTCCATGCCAGACCTGCCCTGGCTGGACGCGCTCATGGTCGGCCCCAACAACCTGATCATCCTCATGTTTCTGGGCGGCATCGTCTCGCTGGTGCTGCGCTGGCGGCGCTCCAGCGGCGAGCCGCGCCAGCAGATCAAGTGGCTGGCCTTCTTTTTCGCCACCGCTGGCACCCTGTTCATGGTGGTCGAGGTGCTCGGCGCGGCGTTCTATCCGGCCATCTTCGAGGGTTGGTTCTATCTGTTCGTTTTGCTGCCCTTCTGGCTGGGGTTGCCGGTGGTGATGGGCCTGGCCATCTTCAAGTATCGCCTGTACGACATAGACGTCGTCATCCGTCGCACACTGGTCTACACAGTGCTTTCGGCGCTGTTGGCGCTGGTCTACGTCGGCGGTGTGATCCTGCTGCAGCGACTGTTCGGCGCGCTGACCGGCGTCACACAGTCCCCGCTGGCGATAGTCGTCTCGACCCTCGCCATCGCCGCGTTATTCACGCCACTGCGCCGGCGCATCCAGGATGCCATTGACCGCCGTTTCTATCGCAAAAAATACGACGCGCAGCGGGTATTGGCGCAGTTCGCGCTCACCGCGCGTGACGAGACCGATCTGGACGCGCTGACCGGCGAGCTGGCGCGCATCGTCCAGGAGACGATGCAGCCGGAGCGGGTCAGTATTTGGCTTAGGAGAAATACATAATGTCATCCGGAATCCGTAACCTTCTACTAATTCTCATCCTACTTTTGATTCTGGCCTGGACCGTCTGGCCGGTAGTGTTGGTTGCGGCGGCAGGTTCGGTTGCTTCTGCCAATGGCTGCCAGCTTGACGAGGGATCGGTGCATCCTTGCATCGTGAACGGGCACGACATGGGGGAGCAGTTGTACGGAATGGGTGTGATGGGCTGGTTCATGCTCGTCACGATCCCAACCGGCCTGTTGGCCCTGGGAGCCTACGGCGCAATTTTGCTGGTGGTCTGGCTTGTGAGGCGGGCGCGGCGGCGACGGAGCGGCACCCAGTCAACTTAACTGCCTGGTGGGGCAGCGGCGCATCGGCGTGAAACCAAGTTCAAGAAGTGGCAAAAACCCTATCCGTAACGCTCGCCGTAACGATTCCAGGACGCTTTCGTGCTATCATCCCCTCGTAATCTGAGAACGGAGCTCACATGCGCAACCCATTCCGTAGACTCATGCAGCGGAACAGCCAGCCGGTTCCGGTCGCGCCAGCACCAGCGACGATCACCCAGCCGGAAGAGCCGGCGCCGACCGCTGAGCTGCTGCCGCTGGACATCGCGCCCGACGACCCGCTGCTGGCGTATCTGCTCAGCGCGCGCGGCCCGGTGGCGATCGAACGGCTGGCGCTGGATTCGCCGGCTCTCCGCGGGCTGCGGGCCGCAGGCGCGAAGCTGGTTGCGCCGTTGGTGGGCCAGGGCGAGCTGATCGGCCTGCTGAACCTGGGGCCGCGGCGCAGCGAGCAGGAGTACACCAGCGACGACCGCAAGTTCCTCGACGATCTGGCGACCCAGGCCGCGCCCGCCGTGCGCGTGGCCCAGCTTGTCCGCCAGCAGCAGATCGAGACACAGGCCCGTGAGCGGCTGGAGCAGGAGTTGCGCGTCGCGCGCGTCGTCCAGCAGACCCTTCTGCCGAAGGAGCTGCCCGAACTGGCGGGCTGGCAGGTGGCGGCCTACTGGCAGCCGGCGCAAGCGGTCAGCGGCGACTTCTATGACTTCATCCATCTGCCTGAAGGTCATCTCGGCATCGTGGTGGCTGACGTGACCGGCAAGGGGGTGCCCGCCGCGCTGGTGATGGCGACGGCGCGCGGCCTGTTGCGCATCGCCGCGGAACAAGACCCGACCTCACCTGGCAAGGTGCTGGCGCACGTTAACGACCTGCTCTGCCCGGACATCCCGCCCAACATGTTCGTCACCTGTCTGTACGGCGTGCTGAACCCCGCCACCGGCCGCTTCGTCTTCGCCAACGCCGGCCACAACCTGCCCGCCAAGTGCACGACCGACGCTGTGGTGGAGCTGCGTGCGACCGGTATGCCGCTCGGCCTGCTGCCGGAGATGACCTACGACGAGCATGAGGCGGCTCTGGAGCCTGGCGAAAGCATCCTGGTCTACTCCGATGGCCTGGTCGAGGCGCACAACCCTACCGGCGAGATGTTCGGCTTCCCCCGGCTGCGCGGCATGGCCTGCGGGCTGGGCGGCGGCGCCGAGCTGATCGAGCATCTCCGCGGCGCCCTGGCCGACTTCACCGGGCCGGGTTGGGAGCAGGAGGACGACGTGACGTTCGTGACGCTGGAGCGGAACGCCGGAGCAGGGGAGCAGGGGAGCGAGGGAGTGGGGGAGCAGGGGAGCAGGGGAGCAGGGGAGCAGGACGCGGGCACCCGAACCCGCAATCCCCAATCCCCAATCCCGAATCCATCCCTCCTCACCGATTTCACCATCCCCTCCGCGCCGGACAACGAGCGGGAGGCGGTGGTGCAGGTCGCGGCAGCGGTGGCAGGGTTGGGTCTGCCGGCAGATCGTCTCGAACGCCTCAAGACGGCCGTGGCGGAGGCAACCATGAACGCGATGGAGCACGGCAACCGCTACGACCCCGACAAGCCCGTCGCCATCCAGGTGCGCGTCGCGGACGACGCCATCCGGGTCAGCATCACCGATCATGGCGGTGGCCAGCCGATCCCGGAGGCGGACGCGCCTGACCTGGAGGCCAAGCTGGCGGGGCTGCAATCCCCCCGCGGCTGGGGCCTGTTCCTCATCCGCAGCATGGTGGACGACCTGCGCGTGACCTCCGACGATGCGCGCCATACCATTGAACTGGTGATGAAACGATGAAAATCCTGGAGACCGATAGGCTCATCCTCAGGCATCAGACGCTGGCCGATCTTGACAGCCTATGGGCGCTGTATTGCGACCCGGATGTGCGTAAATACATCCCTGATGCGCCTCGCACCTACGACGAAGCGCGCGAAGAACTTGAATGGCACATGAATGGACATCCCCGGCACCCTGAGTTGGGGCTCTGGGCGACCATTCACAAGGAAACAGGTAGATTCATCGGCCGGTGCGGTTTGCTGCCGTGGACGATTGACCAGCGCGAAGAAGTAGAAGTGGCCTATCTGCTGGCCAAAGCGTATTGGGGGCAGGGATTGGGGACAGAAGCCGCGCAGGCGATCGCGCGCTACGGCTTCGATGATCTGCACCTGTCACGGCTGATCTGCATGATAGATCCGGCGAATCATGCATCGGTCAAGGTAGCCCAGAATATCGGCATGGCCCTGGAGCGCGAAATGGAAGATGAGACGGGGCCATATCTGTTGTTTTCCAGAACAGAAGGAGATCGCGATGCCAGCCCAACCCTTTGAAGCCAGCGTGCGCCGCCAGCACGACGCGGCCATCATCGACCTGCGCGGCGAGATCAACGCCGCAGCCGAAGCGGGCCTGAGCGCAGCCTATGCCGCAGCCGAGGCGCAGAACCCGCCGACCATCGTGCTGAACTTTGCCGAAGTCAGCTACATCAACAGCACCGGCATCGCGCTGATCGTCGGCCTGCTGGCCCGCGCGCGCAAAGCCAGGCGCCGCCTGCTCGTCTTCGGCCTCAGCCCGCACTACCAGGAGATCTTCCAGATCACGCGGCTGGCCGATTTCATGACGATCTACCAGGATGAAGCCAGTGCGTTGACGGGTGGCCGGTAGACGAACGACCGACTACGAACGACCGACGATGAAACACCCAATCCCTAATCCCAAATTCCAGGAGGCCCAATGGCTCCCGTCAAACTCAGCATCACCGTGCGCAAAATCAACGCCAAGACCAGCGTTCTGGATATCCAGGGCGAAGTGACCGGTTCCGCAGAAAGCATCCTGATGGATGCGCACAACCAGGCGACCACGGCCGGCGTCCAAGCTATTGTGTTAAACTTCGGCGGTCTGGAATACATGAACAGCTCCGGCATCGGCCTGCTAGTGACGCTGCTGATCCGCACGCAGCGCCAGAAGCAGCGCTTGCTCGCTTTCGGGTTGAGCGAGCATTACCGGCAAATCTTCGAGCTGACCCAGCTCGACAAGGCCATCGGCATTCACGCATCGGAAGCCAACGCAGTGGCCGCGGCCGGGTGACGGCGAATCAGCGAATGGCGAATCACGCAACACGCAACACGCAGGAGGCTTCCATGTCAGAACCAACCCCCCAACCGCCCCGCGACGCGGCCTATTGGGCCAAGCCGGTGTCGGAACTCAAAGTCGGCGCTGTCTCACCCGATGCGGTCAACCTGAACGTCGAGGGCCGGCAGACCGTCGGTCCGCTGATGGGCTTCGGCCAGCTCTGGCAGAAGACCTATCGCATCCGCCTGGGCGGGAGCGTCACCCCGGAGCAGGTCGTGAGCGCGTGGAAGCATAACCTGCCGAACCTGATGCCCTCCGACAGCCGCTTCTATCCCTCGCTCACCGGCGTGGCGCCGGGCGAGGTGGTCTTGATCAACGCCACCTTGCCCGGCCTGCCCGGCGGCGTCCCTGTCTCCACCGGGGTGCGGATCATCTATGCGGACGACGTCTCGTTCACCGTCATGACACCGGCGGGCCATCCCGAGGCAGGCTTCAACACCTTCAGCGCGTTTTCGGAGGATGGCGGTACCGTGGCCCAGATCCAGTCGCTGGGCCGCGCCAATGACCCGATCTACGAACTCGGCTATCGGCTGATGGGTGGGGCCAGGCAGCAGGAGGCGATCTGGCATCATGTGCTGGGTGCGCTGGCCGCGTTGTTTGGCGTCAAGGGCCAGGTGGAGATGCAGAAGGTGGTCGTGGACCCCCGGCTACAATGGCGTTATGCGGGCAACGTGTGGCATAACGCCCTCATCCGCACGGCGATCAACACGCCGGTGCGATGGATGCGGCGGGTATCTGGCCGCCAGGCGCACACAAGGGCCGCCGAATGAACTCGGCGGCTGATAAGCTGGAAGTGTGCCGAAGCACACTTATGCATAAATCCGGACCTGACAATGCCAGGCACCTACGAAGTGTTTGGCACACGGCATAAATGTCATTCTCGGAGGGCTTCCCTACCTGCCGGTCAACTGCTCCGGCACAAACGCATCGGGCAACAACTCGGACAGCCGATAACGCCGCTGGTTCCCGGCCACGTCAGCCACGATGACCAGCATGTTCGGGCCAAACTCGGCCAACACCTGCCGGCACGCGCCGCACGGTGTCACGCCATTCTCCGTGACCACGGCGACAGCCTCAAACGCCCGGTCGCCACAGACTACTGCGTGGGCCACAGCATTGCGCTCGGCGCAGATCGCCAGACCGTATGAGGCGTTTTCCACGTTACAGCCGGTGTAAATCACGCCATTGCGTGTAAGTAAGGCAGCGCCAACAGCGAAACGAGAATATGGTGCGTAGGCGTACGCCTGCGCTGCTTTTGCCTCGGCGACCAATTGAGCAATGCGGGCATCATCCAAACCCACACCGGACTGGCTTCCACAATCACTCATCACGCTACCTCACTTCACATCCCATCGGCGCCGATTTTGCAGAAGGCTGCCTAGCCCAACTCAATACAGGCTCAATAAGGCCAGAAGGCCTGATGCGCTGCTAACAGTTGACGTCTCGGCCTTGCCTTGCGACTTGAGGCTGGCTTGGGCAACATCATCCGCCGCCATCTGACGAGCGCGCACTTGCTTGATGCGCCGTCCAGCCACAGATAACACCTCGATGGTTGTGGGGCCGAACTCGATCCGATCGCCCACCGCAGGCACCTTGCCGAGTTGGCTGTAGATAAAGCCGCCCAGCGTATCACCGCCTTCACTCGGCAATTCAACCCCAAGCAGCTTGTCCACCTCAGCCAACGGCACCCGCGCATCAAAAATATACTCTTGCTTGCCCACGGCCTCTACCGTCGGCTCCTCGGCGTCAAACTCGTCCTGGATCTCACCGACGATCTCCTCCAGCAAGTCCTCGATAGTCACCAAACCGGCCGTACCGCCGTACTCATCCACGACCACGGCCATATGGACCTTGCGCTGCTGCAATTCCTGCAACAACTCATCGACCTTTTTCGACTCGGGGATGAAGTACGCTGTCCGCAAAATCTTGTCCAGAGGCACATCAGTCCGCCCATCGCGCAGGTAACGCAAGAGGTCTTTCGCATAGAGGATTCCAACCACATTATCAACGGAATGACGATACACAGGGATGCGCGAATGGCCGGCTTTAAGGATGATATCCAACGCCTCAAGCATCGGCATGTCTACCGGCACAGCAGCCACGTCAATGCGCGGCACCATCACTTCGCGCACCAACTTATCCCCGAACTCGAAGATGGAGGCGATCAACTCCTTCTCCTCCTCCTCGATCCCCGTCTCGTCGTCCCCCGCGTTCAGCAAGAAACGTAAACCGTCCTCGCTTAAAAAGATGCCCTCCAGCGCTCGTCCCTGAGGCAGGGCGCTGCGCCCGATCCGCTGCATCACGGCTGTTATTGGAGAAAGCAAAAAGGATAGGCCCCTGACCAACGGGGTGAGAGTGACGGCCCATCGCTCCTCACGGCCAAGCACCCACGCGCGCACTAACAATTGCACCAGGATCAAGACCACGCCAGCGCCCAGCAGCCACCAAAGCAAATAGGCCCCGTGGCCGATCTGCTGCGCCAACAAAACGGTGCTCGCGGCGGCCAGCAGAATGCCGCTGACTTTGACCAGCAACAAGGTGGAAAGCAAACGAACGGGTTCAGTCAACAGCACCTCGGCCGCCTGTGCTTGTGCTTTGCGCCCTCCAAGCAACTGGCGCAACTGGGTGCGATTTACAGAGGCAAAGGAAATCTCGGCTGCCGCGGCCACACCGATCAAGAAGAGAGCCACAACCCAAGCGCCCACCAGCGGCAGCAACTGTATCAGTGAACTACCATCAGTATCCAAACCATTCCACTCCCGAGGCTATCAAGCATGAACTTGAAATATTGCTGCACCATCAGGAAAGCGTCACCTTGCTCCCAATTGGGATCACGCCCATGCTTCCTGTGACAGGCACAAAAAAACCAAGGGCTGGCCACTGATCGCTGTGGCCCTCCCTTGGTCACCTTGCTCCTTGATAACACAAAGCGTTGTTACCATGATTAACTACGTGCCTGCCAGCTGTCGCCTACCCTTGACATTTTAGCATGAGTAGAACTTAAAAGCAAAAAAGCTGCGTTTCTCACCTGTAATGAAAGACGCAGCTTCAATGAATGGCAGAGAAAGGGCTCTGTTGGCGATGACCTACTCTCGCAGGGGCCTGC
>CAZKEF010000047.1:0-42866 GCA_964551735.1 uncultured Anaerolineales bacterium | reverse complement strand
ATCAACATCGCCTGGGCCGCGGTGCCGCTGTTCTGGTTCAACGCCATGGACGGCCGCGGCCCGCACGACCTGGCCGCCTCCATCCGCGAACATCAAACCCTGATGCGCTGGTACGCCACGCACGACATCCCCGTAGAGCTGAACGAGCCGCACCACTGGGGCATGCGCGACGCGCCGGACGTGATCTTCGTGGTCGCGGCCTACCTGTCGGCCTACAACGCGCGGGCCTGCGGCGTGCGCGACTACATCGCCCAACTGATGTTCAACAGCCCGCCCGGCCTCGCCGACGCCATGGATCTCGCCAAGATGCTGGCCTGCCTCGACCTCATCACGCCGTTAGCCGATTCCCCGGACAACAGCGAGCCGGACTCAGCAGGTCACCCAATCCGCAATCCACCGCACGCCATGCGCATCTGCCGCCAGACCCGCATCGGGCTGCTGAGCCACCCGCTGGACCCCGAGGCCGCGCGGGGGCACCTGGCCGCAGCCACCTACCTGCAGATGGCGCTCAGGCCCCACATCGTGCATGTGGTCGGCCACACCGAGGCGCACCACGCAGCCACCGCCGACGATGTGATCGCCGCGTGCAAAGTGACCCGCCGCGCGGTCGAGAACGCGTTGGTTGGCGCGCCCGACATGACCCTCGACCCGCGCGTCGCCGCGCGGCGGGAGGAATTGGTCGCTGAAGCCCACGTCACGCTAGCGGCCATTCGCGAGCTGGCCGGGCCGAGCATGGCCGATCCCCTCGCGGACGCCGACACCCTGGTGCGCGCGGTCGAGGCCGGCATCCTGGACGCGCCGCACCTGCGCAACAACCGCTTCGCGCGCGGGGCCATCCATGCCCGCATTGACCAGCGCGGCGCCTGCATCGCCGTTGACCCGAAAACTGGCCGCCCCCTGTCCGAGGCGGAGCGGTTGGCGCGTTTGAGAGGGTAGGGGCCCCGTCGATGGTGTACTCGCCGCTATCATGTTGCTGCCATGCTGGGCGGCGTCGCGTTGAGCACACAAAACCCGCCCCTACAGAATGAACACACCCGTCTGGGATATAAGGAGATATCATGACAACAACTCTCAACTACACCGTGATCGGTGCGGGGCACGGCGGCAAGGGGATGGCCGCCCACCTGGCGCTCATGGGCTTCCGCGTGACCCTGTACAACCGCACCGCCGACCGAATCGCAGCCATCAAGGCGCGGCGGGGCATTGACCTGGAAAGCTACGACGGCGGGCCGCACGGCTTCGGCCCGTTGGCCCTGGTGACCGCCGACATCAGCGAGGCGGTGGCGAACGCCGATGTCCTGATGGTCGTCCTGCCGTCATCGGCCCACGCGGACATCGCCAGGGTCCTGGCCCCGCACCTGCGCGACGGCCAGATCATCGTGCTGCACCCCGGCCGCACCCTGGGCGCGGTGGAGGTCGCCAAGGTGCTATGCGACCAGGGCTGCCGGGCCGACGTGACGGTGGCGGAGGCTGAGACCTTTATCTACGCCAGCCGCTCCGACGGCCCTGCGCAGGCGCGCATTTTCCGCATTAAGGAGGCGGTGCCGTTGGCCGCGCTGCCGGCCACGCGCACGCAGCAGGTGCTCGAAACCTTGGCCCCCGCTTACCCGCAGTTCATTGACGGTATCAGCGTGCTGCATACCGGCCTCAACAACATGGGTGCGATCTTTCACCCGGGGCTTGCCCTCCTCAACGCGGGCCGCATCGAGTCCACCCACGGCGATTACCAGTTCTACATCGAAGGCGTGACCCCCTCGGTGGCGCGCGTGCTGGAGGCGCTGGACCGTGAGCGGGTGACTGTTGCCTCCTCCCTGGGCATCCGCGCCCGCACCGCCATGGAGTGGCTGAAGATGGCCTACGACGCGGACGGTGAGGATCTAAACGAGGCGATCCATAACCAACAGGGCTACTACGGCATCAAAGCGCCCAGCACGTTGAACCACCGCTACATCTTCGAAGATGTGCCGATGAGCCTGGTGCCCATCGCCGCGCTGGGCCAGCGCTATGGCGTGTCGGTGCGCGGCATGGATGCCATCATCCGCCTAGCCTGCCTGATCCATCGCACCGACTACTGGCGCCGCGGCCGCACCATGGAGAAGCTGGGCATCGCCGACCTCAGTGTGGGCGAGCTGACCCAGTTCGTGATGGAAGGCAAGCAATGTTGGGAGGGCTGAATCCAAAAACTGCCCGAAATTGCCTCTTGACAAACGCCCGGTTTTGTAGTATCCTCTTGTTACCGGTCACGTGACCGGTAACAAACCCTCTTCTCACCCGCGGCGCAGGATCATATGAACGGACCAGGCGCAAAACGCTCGACGTTGCGTGACGTTGCGGCCCTGGCGGGAGTCTCCCACCAGACTGTTTCGCGCGTCATCAACGACCGTCCGGAAGTTACCCCTGAGACGCGGGCGAAGGTCGAGGCCGCGATCGCGCAGCTCGGCTTCCGGCCACATGCTATCGCCCGTTCCATGGCACAGGGGCGCACGTGCACCCTGGCCTGCCTGGCGCCGAACCTGACCGATTTCACCTACGCTTCCAACATCGAGGGCGCGGAAAGCGTTGCGCGCACACACGGGTACTATCTGCTGGCCGTGCCGTTCGCCGATCGGGCGCAGTACGATGATCTGATCGAGGAGTTGGTGGCGCACCGCCGGGTGGACGGCGCCATCGTCATCAGCCCCTACCTGGATGCGCGCCGCGTGCGCCTGCCGGAAGACATCGCTGCGGTGCTGATGGCTGGCCGGCCCCGGGATGACGCCCGGCACACGGTGCTGCTGGACAACCGAGACGGCGCCCGGGCCGCGACCCGGCACCTGATCGGCCTCGGCCACCGCTGCATCGGGCAGATCGCGGGGCCACGGGCCGAGGACTGCACGCAGGAGCGCGAAGCAGGATTCGGGGAGGCGCTGGTCGCGGCCGGCCTCCTGCACGATCCCGCACTGACCCTGGAGGGGGATTGGTCGGCGACCTCCGGGCACGACTTGTTCAAAGCGTTGCTCGCGCGTGAGCCGGGCCTCACAGCGCTCTTTGCGCACAACGACCGGATGGCCGTCGGCGCCATCCGGGCCGCACGCGACCTGGGGTTAAGGATACCCCAGGATCTCTCCGTGGTCGGTTTCGATGACATGCCGCTGGCCTCCTACTTCGATCCGCCGCTGACCACCGTGCGGCAGGACACCTTTGCGGTCGGCCAGGCGTGTGCGAAACTGTTGATCGACCTGCTGGAGTTGAGGACAACCGCGCCGACGGCGGTGCGGCTTGCAACCGAGCTGGTGGTCCGCCAGTCCACCGACCACTGCCCGGCGAAAGGAGGTGCAAACGGCTAGAAAGCGCCTGTGTAAACGCAAGCATACCCGATATTAACCATCAACCCATTCAGACACCCCCAAAGGAGGGAAGTGACCATGTCGTCCAAGTGGTTCAAAGTTATCAGTGTCCTGGCTCTGCTGGCCATGGTGTTGACCGCCTGTGCCGTGCCGGCCGCGCAGCCGGTCACCGTTAAGGAAACCGTGGTTGTCCAGACGGAGAAGGTAGTCGAGGTGACTGCCGCCCCCAAGACCAATCTGGTCTACAACACCTACGCCAGCGACCCCGCGCCGCGCGCGGCCGATGAAGAGCTGGTAAAGATGTTCATGGCGAAGAACCCGAACATCATGGTGACGCAGAGCACCGTAGCGCACGAGGACTTCAAGCAAGCCATCCGTGCATACCTGACCTCATCGCAGCCGCCGGATGTCATGACCTGGTTCGCGGGCAACCGCGCCCGGTTCTTCATTGACAAGGGCCAGATCCTGGACATCAGCGACGTTTGGGCCAGCGAGGGCTGGAACGAGTCCTACCCCAAGGGCTTCCAGGCGCTGAGCACGGTAGATGGCAAGCAATACTTCGTGCCGACCAGCTACTACTGGTGGGCGGTCTACTACAACAAGAAAGTCTTCGAGAAATACAACCTGACCCCGCCGGAGACGTGGGAGCAATTCCTGGCGGTCTGCGAGACCCTGAAGAGCAACGGGATCATCCCCATCGTCAGCGGCACCAAGAACGCCTGGCCTGCGGCCGCGTGGTTCGATTACCTGAACATGCGCACCAACGGCCCCGAATTCCACATCAACCTGATGCTGGGCAAAGAGAAATACGACGACCCGCGGGTGAAGAAGGCCTTCGGCTATTGGGCCGAGCTGCTGGACAAGGGCTACTTCATCGAAAACGCCGCTTCCTACGACTGGCAGGATGTGCTGCCCTTCATGCTGCAGGAAAAGGCCGCGATGTACCTGATGGGCCAGTTCGTCATGGACTCGATCCCGGCCGAAAACAAAGCGGACTACGACTTCTTCCGCTTCCCGATCATTGACCCGAACGTGCCCATCGGCGAAGATGCGCCGACCGATGGCTACTTCGCCGCTGCCAATGCGCCGAACCCTGAGGCGGCCAAGGCGTTCCTGGCCTTCCTGGGATCCAAGGAAGCGCAAACCTACGTCGCCGGCGAGCTCAAGCGCCTGCCCACCAACACCCAGGTGGACACCAGCGGCTTCGACGAAGCATCCAAGAAGGGCATGGCGATGCTGGCAGGCGCCGACTTCATCGCGCAGTTCTTCGATCGCGACACCACGCCCGAGATGGCCGAGAAGGGCATGGCCATGTTCCAGGCGTTCTGGAACGATACCAAGCAGCTCGACAGCCTGCTGGCCGACCTGGAGAAGGAACGCGCGCTGATCTTCGCTGAGTAAGACGTACTGCGTATTGCGTGGTGCGTGGTGTCTACTGCGTATTGCGTATTGCGTGGTGCGTGAACCGTAATGTCTGTTGCGAAACACGCACCACGTATCACGCACCACGTATCACGCACCACGTACCACGCATCACGCACCACGTCTCACGGATCATGTATCACCGAGGAGGTGCATCATGGCCATCAAGAGCGCCCTGCGCGCCGGCCAGGGGCGGAAATCCGGCGGCAAGGCCACGTGGGTCCCCTACCTTTTTCTGGCTGCCCCGCTCGCCCTGTTCCTGATGTGGGTCATCGGCCCGATGATCTACTCCTTCTATCTCAGCCTGACCAACTGGGACGGCGTGTCGGCTCCGGGCTTCATCGGCCTGCGCAACTACGTCCGCCTGTTCAACGACAAGATCTTCTGGACGGCGCTGCTCAACAACGCCAAATGGATGATCTCCTTCATCACTGCGCCCGTGGTGATTGGCCTGGCGCTGGCGATGATCCTGAACCGGCAGATTCCAGGCGCCAAGGCCATCAAGTCGGCCTTCTACTCGCCCTACATCATCGCCCCCGTGGTCATCGGCCTGATTTGGGGTTGGATGTATCAACCGGCCACCGGCCTGTTCAACAGCGTGTTGAGTGCAATCGGGATCGAGAAGACGCCGGGGTGGCTCAGCGACCCGCGGCTGGCGACCTGGTGCATCATCGCCGCGGCGATCTGGCGCCAGGTGGGCTACATTATGACGCTCTACCTGACCGGCCTGCAGGGGGTGGATCCCTCGCTGATCGACGCGTCGCAGGTGGATGGCTGCAACTTCTGGCAGACGTTCCGCAACGTGATCTTCCCGCTGCTCAGCCCGATCACCGTCGTGGTGGTGGTCATCAGCGTCATTGACTCCCTGCGCTCGTTCGACCTGGTCTTCGTGATGACGCGCGGCGGCCCGGCCAACTCCTCCAGTGTGCTGGCGAACATGATGTACATCGAAGCCTTCAACAACTACAAGATGGGCTATGGCGCGGCGGTCGCCGTGGTGCTCTTCCTGATCACCGCCATCTTCATCTTCATCTACCTGTGGCAGACGTTGCGCACCGAGCTGGAGTATTAGGAGGGACCCATGACCGCCAAACAAACCGGCTTGCTCCAGCGCTGGCTCGTCTACATCCTGATCTATGCGCTGACCTTGCTGTGGCTGGTGCCGGTGCTGACCGCGCTGATCACGTCGCTGCGCACCAACAACGACATCCTGACCCGCGGCTTCTGGTCGCTGCCCAACGTGCTGACGCTCAAGAACTTCGGTGAGGCGTGGACGCGCGGCGGCCTGACGCACTACCTGCCCAATAGCTTCATCATCACGCTGCCCTCGCTGGTCATCACGCTCTTCCTGTCCTCGCTGGCGGGCTACGCGCTCTCGCGCTTCCGCTTTCGGGGCGACCGGCTGATCCTGTTTGTTTTCGTCGCGGGCATGATGCTGCCGTTCCAGATCTTGCTCCTTCCCGTCTTCCGGCTGGTGAACGCGCTGGGCCTCTACAACACCTATTGGGCGCTGATCATCTTCCATTCGGCGTTCCAGCTGGGGTTCTGCACCTTCGTGCTACGCAACTACATGCGCACCATCCCCGGCGAGATCCTGGAGGCGGCGCGCATCGACGGCTGCGATGAGTTCCGCATCTACCGGCAGATCATGATGCCGCTGACCCTGCCCGCCATGGCCGCCCTGGCGACGCTGCAGTTCACCTGGATCTTCAACGACTTCCTCTGGGCGTTGATCCTGGTGCAAAACGACGCGCTCAAGCCGGTAACCACGGGGCTCGCCGCGCTGCGCGGGCAGTACGTCATGGACTGGACGGTGATCATCTCCGGCTCGCTCATCGCGACCATGCCCACGGTGCTGGTGTTCCTGTTCCTGCAACGCTACTTCATCGCCGGCCTGACGCTCGGCGCGACGAAGGGGTAGGGGCAGGTCTTGCACCTGCCCTTCTGCCTATAGGGGGCGACCGCGAGGGTGCGCCCCTACAGATTTCTCAAACCACATTCCGTGGAGCCATGCTCATGAAGATGGAAAACGGCCGTTACATCGTGTACGGCAACGCACTCAGCGAATCATCCTCCCGTAAGGCCACCAAGTGGCAGGAGATGTTCGTCAAGAAGTTCAACTACGACCCGAACGAGAAGTACACCCTCAGCCTGCGGGACCACCCCTACGGCGGCTCGATCTTTGGCGCCAAAGAGATCCTGCGCGGGGGCGAGGGCGAGCCGATCCGGACCGGCGATGCGGTGATCTGCAGCACGATCCGCATGGGGTTCGGCCATTACCGCATCGCGATGGCCGGCGCGTCGTGCGCCCGGGCGATGGGGTTCACGCCCTACTGGCTCGATCTGCTGGCGATCCCCGGCATCACCACCGACATCATCAACTGGTGCAATTCCTGGTACAGCCGCTGGTCGCGCATCTCGCAGCGCAGCGAGCTGTTCAACAAATACGTCTGGGAGCCGGTGACGACGGGCGAGCCGACCCTGCCGGGCCTGGGCGCGTTCCTGAACTGGTGGACCGTGGGCTGGCCGTGGCGCTTCCTGAAGACCAACGTCAAAGACTACAAGATGAGCGAGTTGTTCCGCAACCTCTTCCAGGCGTTGCCGTCGGACATGCCGATCCTGACCTCGCACATGTGGAACTGCATGGGCGCGGTGGCGGGCGGCATGACCAACGTCGTGGACATGATGTTCGACAACTGGCCCATGGCGTTCCAGCTCACCGAGGGCGCCAAGCACGGCGTGCAGTCCCCCTCAGGCTACTATGGCTTCCGGGCCATGCGCGGCTTCGATGAGAAGGGCACGATCCTGAAAGGCACCCCGCCCGATGCGATCTACTACACCGGTCACCACGTGGACCACGAGCTGGTGGAAAACATTGAGGGCGACTGTGCGGCCCGGCTGGCGCGCATGAGGGAAGGCGAGCCGAGGCGCTTCCTGGTCACCATGGGCGGCGCGGGCGCGCAGCGTGAGCTCTTCAAGGCGATCATCGAGCACTGCATTCCGCTGGTCAAGGCCGGTAAGGTCACGCTGTTCGTCAACCTGGGCGACCACAAAGACAATTGGGCCTGGCTGCAGGGCGAGCTGGCCGGCCACAAAGAGCTCATCCAGACGCACTTCACCTGGGACGACACCAAGGCGCTGGCCGACGAGATCCGGGCCGGACCGGCCCACGGGCTGCACGTCTTCCTGCACGACAACACCTTCCACGCGGTCTACGCCACCAACTACCTGATGCGCGTGGTGGACGTGATGATCACCAAGCCCAGCGAGCTGGCGTTCTACCCCGTGCCCAAGATCTTCAACGCGCGCGTCGGCGGCCACGAGATGTGGGGCGCCATCCGCGGCGCGGAGCTGGGCGACGGCACCGTCGAGACGCGCACCATCCCGCAGACCCTCCAGGCGATTGACCTGCTGACGGATGGCACCGACCTGCTGGAGATGTTCTGCGACTGCATCATCAAGAACAAGCGCATCGGCATCTACGACGGCGCGTACAAGTGCGTCGAGCTGGCGACGGGCAAGAAGTTCGAGCGGCAATAGGGACGGCGCACTCGATTGATGGGACGCGGACGACGCGGATAAGGGCCGAAAGATGTCCGCGTCGTCCGCGCTATCCGCGTCGTCCGCGTCCTGGCTCCATTCGGATGTATCCAGAACCAGTTATGACCAGGATGCTCAAAGTCCATTTTCAGGACAAGGGTCTCCTGGTGCGCTGAGATCCTTCGCTAGGGGTTCGTCGTTGCTGACCTTGGGTGGTCAACCCGCCCAGGATAACAGCTGCCACCAGCATGAACATCGGCATCTTCACCGACTGTTACTTGCCCACCAAGAACGGTGTGACGACCGTCATCGTCCAGGCCAAGCACGAATTGGAGCGTCGCGGGCACAAGGTCGTCGTGCTAACAGTCTCATATCCGGCGTGTGCCCCGATGCCATCCTGGAATCGAGGCTTCAGCCGGTCTGGTGGTGGATGCGAGAGACCGGCTAAAGCCTCGATTCCCCACCCGGTCGACCGCATCTACCGCTTCCCTTCCCTCCCCTTCCGGCCCGACATCGAGCTCCGTCTCAGCCTGCCGCGGCAGGCTGAGATTGACCGCCTCGTGGCGCGGGAGCAGATCGACCTCATCCACACGCACACCGAGTTCAGCCTGGGCTGGGCCGGCCGATGCGCAGCCAGGCGCGCGGGGCTGCCGCTGATCCACACGCTGCACACCTTCTACCCGGCCTACCGGCACTACCTGCCCCTGGGCCGCCTGCTGCCGCAGCGGGCCATCACCGGGCTGCTGGCGCGATTTCTGGCCCCCTGCGACGTTGTCGTCTGCCCCTCGGAAAAGGGGCGCGGCTACGTCGCGTCCATCCTGCCAGCGGCCCGCACCGCGGTAATCCCCAACGGCGTGGCCGCGGCGCGGTTCGACTTGGGAAGGTTCAGCGAGGCCGACCGTGGCCGAGCGCGCGCGGCCCTCGGCATCGGCCCGGCGGAGCGCGTCATCCTCTACGCCGGCCGGCTGGCGGCTGAGAAACGCGTGCTGGCGCTCTTCGCGGCGCTGCGGCCGCTGCTGGCGGCCCACCCGGACTGCAGGGCCGTGTTCGTGGGCGCGGGGCCGGCGCGGGATAAAATCGCGGCCGCGGCCCGTGTGGCCGGCCTGGCGCGACAGACCTTCCTGACCGGCCCGATCCCCTGGGAGCGGATGACCGAGATCTACGCCATCGCCGACGTGTTTGTGACTGCGTCGCTGAGCGAGATCCACCCCATGACGGTGATCGAAGCGGCCCTATGCGGCCTGCCGGTGGTCGCGCGGCGTGATGCGGGCCTCGCCGGCCTGGTTTTTGACGGGTCCAACGGCTTCCTGGTAGACTCAGATGTGGAGCTCGCCGGCCGGCTGGCCGCGATCCTCGATGATGCTGCGGCCCGGCGCATGTTCGGCGAAAATGCGCGGGCGCTGGCGCAGCGGTTCACGGTCGAAGCGCACGTGGATCGCCTCGAGGCGTTGTACCAGCAGATCATCCATCATCGTAAGGGCGGGTTTGGCCCGGTCAACGCGCGCTCGCCTTGCTAGTGCAAGTGCAAAGCGCCTTCTCGGTGTCATCCTGAGCGGGTTAACCACTCAAAGCCAGTTACGGCGAGTCCCCAGCGAAGGATCTTGGCGTAACCAACGAGACCCTTCGCTGGCTTTGAGCTGTCACTTACGTTAAGTTGTAGACCCGCTCAGGGTGACAGGCGAAGCGGTTTTCAGTGCAGCGAAGGAGTGAGACACCGAAAATGCTCCCTGTTTCTGCACTAGGCAGCCATGTGATTAGCGGCAGATTTCCCGCCGATGCAGAGAAACCCGCCCCTACAATCATCATATATCAGAGGTATCTCCATGAAGCTTGGCGTTTGTTACTACCCCGAACACTGGCCGGCCGAGCGCTGGCCGCTCGACGCGCAGATGATGGCCGCAGCCGGCCTGGATTACGTGCGCATCGGCGAATTCGCGTGGACGCTGATGGAACCGGCCGAAGGGCGATTCGATTGGGCATGGCTCGACCGGGCCATCGCGACCCTGGCCGCCGGGGGGCTGCGCGTGATCCTCGGCACCCCCACTGCCGCGCCGCCCGCCTGGCTGACGCACGACTATCCCGACGTGCTGCCGGTGGACGCGGAGGGCCGCACCCGCAACAGCGGCACGCGGCGGCACTACTGCCCTACCAGCCCCACCTACCGGCGCCACAGCGCGCGCATTGTGCAGGCCATGGCCGAGCGCTACGGCGCGCACCCGGCCGTGGCCGGCTGGCAGATTGACAACGAGTTCGGCTGTCACGACACCGTGCGCTGCTACTGCGACCGGTGCACGGCCGCGTTTCGGGCATGGCTGCAGCGCACATACGGAACACTCGACGCGCTGAACGAGGCCTGGGGCGCGGTCTTCTGGAGCCAGACCTACGGCCGCTGGGAGGAGATCCGCCTGCCGAACCTGACCCCCACGGGCGCCAACCCCAGCCACGTGCTGGATTACGACCGCTTCGCCTCCGAGGCCACGGTGAGCTATCAGCAGGTGCAGGTAGATCTGCTGCGCGGGCACACGGCCGGCCAGTTCGTCACCACCAATGTCCTGGGCGACTTCGAGGACCTGGACTATCACGCCCTGGCCCGGCCGCTAGACTTCATCACCTGGGACTCCTACCCGACCGGCTACGCCGAGTTCCACGGCGAATCGCTCTACCTGCCGGAGCGGCCCGGAGACGCCTTCGCCTACGACGTGGGCGATCCCTATGTGACGGGCTTCTGCCATACCAAGGCGCGCGGGTTCAAGCAGGCGCCCTTCTGGGTCATGGAGCAGCAGTGCGGGCCTATCAACTGGAGCCGCTTCAACACCGTGGTGCGACCGGGGACCATGCGCCTGTGGACGTGGCACGCGCTGGCCGAGGGCGGGGAGGCTGTCGTTTACTTCCGCTGGCGCGCAGTGCGCTTCGCGTTCGAGCAATACCATTCCGGCCTGCTGCACCACGACGCGACCCCTGCGACCGGCTACAATGAGCTGCTGGCGATGCGGGATGAACGGGCCGAGATGGCGGCCATCGCCGCGGGCGAGCCGGCCGCCGAGGTGGCGCTGCTGTTGGATTACAACGATGTCTGGGCACTGCAGATCCAGCCGCACCGTCAGGGTTTTTCCTACCAGCGGCACCTGTTCCTGTTCTATCGCGCCCTGGTCAAGCAGGGCATCCCGGCCGACATCGTCTCGCCGGACGCCGATCTGAACCGCTACAAGGTGGTCGTCGCGCCCTCGGCTTTCCTGGCCGACGACGCGTTGGCGGACCGGCTGGCCGCGTTCGCCCAGGCGGGCGGCACGGTGCTGTTCGGCGTGCGCTCCGGGTTCAAGACGCCGAGCAACATAGTCACCGATCAACCGCTGCCTGGCACGCTGCGTGGCCTGGCCGGCGCGACCGTGAGCGACTTCGGCAGCCTGCTGCCGGGCATCGGCTATGGGCTTGAGACGCAACTACCGGGGCTGACCGGCCCTGCAGCGTGCTGGGTTGAGGCGCTGGCCCCGGACTCAGATACCGCCGCCCTGGCTCGGTACGCTGACGGCCCGTTCGCTGGCGCTGCAGCCCTCACCGAACGCGCCGTGGGCCGCGGCCGGGCGCTCTACCTGGGCTGGTATCCGACCGAAGCCCAAGCCGCAGCCATCATGGCCTACCTGGCGGAGCAAGCCCGCGTGGCGCGGCTGGCCGACCATCTGCCCGCTGGTGTGATCGCCGCGCGCCGCGGCCCGGTCACGCTGCTGCTCAACTTCACTGACGGGCTGCAGGCCGTGCGCGTGGCAGGGGCGGCCGTAGAGGTTGGGCCGCGGGATGTGCGGGTCTTGCGGTGATCCGCCTGTCTCAGCTCTCTGCGGGAATTGAAACAACCTGGCCTGTCTCACGCGACTACGCAGAACCGGGAAAAGTGTGATACAATCTGCATATCCGCTTTCGCGTTCGTTCTCGTCATAACAAGGAGGTTCTCATGACCCGCATCGTGGCGGACACCACTTGTGGCCTGGCGCCGGAGATGGCGCGCCAGCTCGGCATCCCGTTGATCCCACAAATCATCAACTTCGGCACGGAATCTTACCGTGAAGGCGTGGATATGGATCATGCCGCGTTCATGGCCCGGCTGCGCACCGGCCCTGACCTGCCCAAAACCGCAGCCCCCTACCCCGGCGACTTCATCGAAGTCTTCCAGGAACTCACCGGCGCTGGCGAAGCCATCGTGTGCATCCACCCCTCGACCGACGTCAGCGGCACGGTGCGCTCAGCCGAGATCGCGCGGCAGGACTTCCCCGGCGCCGACATCCGCATCATTGACACCCGCACCATCGCCGGCCCGCTGGCATCCATGGTGCTGGAAACCGACAAGCTGGCCAAAGCCGGGGCCAGCGCCGACGAAGTGGAAGCGCTTGTACGGGGCATGATGCCGCGCGCGCGCATCTATTTCCTGGTGGACACGCTGGAGTTCTTACGGCGCGGCGGCCGGATCGGCGGCGCCGCGGCGCTGATGGGCACGATCTTGCAGATCAAGCCCATCCTCACCTTTGCGAACGGCCGCGTAGACCAGTTCGAGAAGGAGCGCACCAAAAAGCGCGCGTTGGCGCGCATCAAAGAAGTCGTGACCGCCGAAGCTGCCCGCGGGCCCCAGGCGCACCTCACGGTGATGCACGTCGCCATGCCCGAGGAGGCCGCGGCCCTGGCCGAAGAGCTGAAGGCCGTGGTCAATACGAACGACGCGCTGATCATGGACCTGGTGCCCGCCATCGTGACCCATGCTGGGCCGGGCGCGCTGGCGATCGGCTTCTTCACACCCGCCTGAGTTGTCCAGGAGCCGCAAGATGTCTCTACGTATCGTTGAATTGGACACCGCCGCGCAGCGCGAGGTAAACCGCTTCATCAACCTGCCCTTTCGCCTCTACCGCGACTGCAAGCCGTGGGTGCCGCCGCTAGTGGATGACGTTAAGCTGATGCTAGATCGGAACAAGTACCCGTTCTACCAGCATTCGGACGCCGCCTTCTTCCTGGCCGAACGGGACGGCGCGGTGGTGGGCCGCATCGCCGTGCTGGACAACCGGCACTACAACGAACATTGGGGCAGCAAGACCGCCTTCTTCTACCTGTTCGACGCGGAGGATGACCGCGAAGCCGCGTTAGGCCTGTTTGGGGCGATCGAGGCCTGGGTGCGCGGCCGGGGGCTGGACAAGGTCGTCGGCGCCAAAGGCTTCCTGCAAGGGGACGGTATCGGCGTGCTGATCGAGGGCTTCGAGCACCACCCGGCTGTGGGCATCCCCTACAACTACCCCTATTACGGCGAACTCATCGAAAACGCGGGCTATCAGCGCCAGCGCGATTTTCTGTCGGCTTACCTGCCGGGCAACGTGACCCTGCCCCCACGGATGATCGAGATCGCAGATAAGATGATGGCCCGTCGTGGCTTCAGCATCAAGTCATTCGCGACCAGGAAAGCGCTACGCGCTTGGATCCCGCGCATCGTTCAGACCTACAACGACACCTTTGTGGAAAACTGGGAGTTCAACCCCATCACCGAAGCCGAGGGAAAGATCATCGGAGAGCGGCTCCTGACCATCGCCGACCCTAAGCTAATCAAGCTGGTGATGAAGGGTGATGTCATCGCCGGCTTCCTCTTCGGCTTCCCCGACATCTCCGAGGGCATCCGCCGCGCCAGGGGCCGCATCTGGCCGTTCGGCTGGTTTTGGTTGTTGCGTGAGTTCAAACGCACCCGCTGGCTCAACCTCAACGGCGCCGGAATCCTGGCCCCCTATCGCGGACTGGGCGCCAACGCCATCCTCTACGCAGAAATGTTCAAAACCATTCGCCAGGGTCAGTTCGACCATGCCGACCTGGTGCAGATGGAAGAACACGTGCTCACCCTGGCTGACACCGAGACGGCCGGCGGCCAGATCTACAAGAAACACCGCATCTACGAGAAGACCCTGAGCTAACGCTCAGCACCGACAAGCCACAAAACCGGGGGTGCAGGCGGTCAGGCCGCTGGCAACCCCCGTTTTGCGTGGGCAATCACCCTCCGCGTCCAGCCGCGCTCGTCCGCGCCCAAAGTTCAACTCAGTTCCCCCAAGTCCGTAGCAGTATTTAGTAGTATCCAATACTGCCCCCGCTCAGTGAAAGACTGGCCCCACAACGCGCACTCCCTCTTCCAAGAGCACACCGGAAGAGGAGGTCCCCCATGTTTCATCAACGCCTCACTTGCGCCATTGCCCTGGTCTTCTTAGTGATTTTAATCCTGACGCCACTCACACCGACCGCGGCTGCGCGGCAAGACCAAAGCACGACCTATGAGTCACCCACGTCGCCCATGGACCTTCCCTGGGGTGGATGATGACGACAGGAGAAAATTGACACATGTTATAGGCCGTGCGATAATCGAAACATGCCTGCCGTCAAAAGAATCTTGATCTTAACCGCTGATGCCGGTTTCGGCCATCGCGCAGCCGCCAACGCGGTCGCGGCCGCGCTCAACGATCGTTATTGCAACGACTGCACGGTCACTGTAGTCAATCCCCTCGACGACCGCCGCGCCCCGCGCCTGCTGCGTTTGGCCCAGGATGACTATGACCGCCTGATCCGGCAGTCGCCGGAGCTCTATCGGCTGGGCTTCGAAGCCAGCGACGGCGCGTTCCCGGTGAGCATCGCCGAGCAGGCGCTGATCGCGATGTTGTACACTACCCTGCACGATGTGGTCGAGGCGCACCGACCCGATGCCATTGTAACCACCTATCCACTCTATCAGGCGCCGTTGGCCGCACTCTTCGCACTCTCGCAGCACTACATCCCCGTGCTCACCGTCATCACCGATCTGGTCACGGTGCACAGCCTCTGGTTCAATGACGACGTTGACCGCTGTCTTGTACCCACGAAGATCGTGCGAGACAAGGCATTGGAGAGCGGTTTGGCCCGCGAAAACGTTGAGGTCACCGGCCTGCCCGTCAACCCAGCCCTGGCCCGGGCCGTAGACAAAGCCGCATTGCGCGCCGAGCTGGGTTGGTCCACCGACCGCGTAGTGGCCCTACTGGCCGGCAGCAGACGCGTGACCAGGCTCGAACCCACCACCAACATGTTGGATCATTCTGGATGGCCACTGGAGCTGGCCCTGGTGGCCGGTGGCGACAAAGAGCTCGAAGAGCGCTGGTCCGCCCGGCGCTGGCACCAGCCCGCGCACGTCTACGGTTATGTTAACAACATGGCAGATCTGATGCTGGCGGCCGATTTCATCGTCTGCAAGGCGGGCGGGCTGATCGTGAGCGAGGCGTTGGCCGCCGGGCTGCCGTTGCTGCTGGTGGAGGCCATCCCTGGTCAAGAAGAGGGCAACGTGGACTACGTCACCCAAGGTGGGGCCGGTAGACTGGTGGAAAGCCCGCTGCAGGCGTTGGAAACGATATGCCACTGGCTGGAGGACGGGAGAGCCGGCCTAGCCGAACAGGGTGCACGCGCGCGTGCCCTGGGGAAGCCACAGGCGGCCTATCAGGTGGCCGAACTCGCGTGGAACGCCGCCCAACAGGGCCCCTTGCGTCGGTCTCACCGCTTCGGCGGCCAGATCCCGCTGCTGCAGCAAATCCTGCGCAGCCTGGATCTAAGCCTGACATCGGACAATGAAGAGTCCAGTGGTTGAAACCACTGCCTTAACGTGAAAAGGCCCCGCAAGGCCTGAAACGTAGTGTAACACGCCAGCGCCTGAGGGCGCTTCTCAGGTTCAGGCAGGGATTCCCGATCCCGGGGCACGCCCGGTCCACTCATCCACCCGCGCCAGGGCATTCACCGCGGCCTGCTGCGCAGCGCTTTGTTTGCTCGGCCCCTGGCCAACACCGCAGATCACATCTCCCACAGACACCTGGACGGTAAACACCTTGACATGATCCGGCCCAGACTCCCCGGTGGTGCGATAGCGGGGGGTAATGCCCAGTTGGCCCTGGGCGAGCTCCTGCAGCCGGCTTTTGGGATCCTTGTCAATCACCTCGGCCTGGGCGCCAACAAGCTCTCCCTCCATCATGGGCAGCACCCACCCCGCGACGGCAGCCAACCCTTGATCAAGATACGATGCGCCCACCAACGCCTCAAACGCCGCACAGAGGGTGGCCGGACGTGTGCGGCCGCCGGTCTCAATCTCGCCGTGCCCCATGAACATGGCTAGGCCGATGCCCAACTTGCCCGCCAGCCGCGACAGCGTCTCGCGTCGCACCAACGCAGCACGCAACGCGGTCAACTCACCCTCGCGCGCCTGGGGAAAACGCACGAATAGAAACTCAGCCAACAGGAAGTCCAGCACCGCATCGCCCAGGTATTCCAGGCGCTCGTTGTCATCCCAGTCCAGGTCCGCGTGCTCGTTAAGATATGAACGATGGGTCAGCGCGGTGCGCAGCAGCGCGGTATCATCGAATGTCAACCCGTTGCGGGCTGCAAATTCCTGCATGGCGTCAAAATCGTAAAACATCCGGTCTCCGTGCATCACAAGGGTCAACACGTTGCAGTATAGCACAGGGCATCCGCTTTGTCATTCCACGCGGATCATGTATAATCATCCAGGATGTGAGAACCCCAGCCGGTGCCGGTCTGGGGTTTTTAACGCACCGAGACGGCTGTCCGAGCTTGCGCAGGAGCAAATCATGTTCGGTCTTTTTCGCAAAACCCCCGCCCAACAGGCGGAAGATGAAGCCAAGATCCAGGCCAGCCTGGCCAAGACGCGACAAGGCTTCTTCGGCCGCATCAACACCCTGTTTCAGGCCAATGAGGTCACCGATGAGACGTGGGATGAGCTGGAAGAGATCCTGATCCAGGCCGACCTGGGCGTCAACACCGCGCTCGGGCTGGTGGAACGGCTGCGCGGCCGGGTGCAGCGCGAACGGCTGAAGCGCGTCGAAGATGTGCGCGCGGCGCTGAAGGACGAACTGGTCAAGCTGATCGCCCATCCAACGCCGAGCGTGATCGAAGAGCCGCGCCTGCTCACCGTGGTGCTGATCGTGGGCGTCAATGGATCGGGCAAGACCACCAGCATCGCCAAGCTGGCCCGGTATTACAGGGCCCGCGGCAAAAAGGTCACGCTTGCCGCGGCCGACACCTTCCGCGCGGCAGCGATCGACCAGCTCAAGATCTGGGGCGAGCGCATCGGCGTGGAAGTCATCGCGCAGGCGCCGGGCGCCGATCCGGGCGCGGTGGTCTACGACGCGATCCGGGCCAGTCAGGAAAGCCGCAATGCCGACCTACTGATCGTGGACACGGCCGGACGGTTGCACACCAAGTTCAACCTGATGAAAGAACTGGAAAAGGTGCGCTCGGTGTGCGCCCGCCAGGTTCACGCCGCACCGCACGAGACCTTGCTGGTGCTGGACGCCACCACGGGCCAGAACGCCATCAGCCAGGCCAAGCACTTCAAGGAGGCCGTCGCCGTCACCGGCATCATCCTGACCAAGCTGGATGGCACGGCCAAAGGCGGCATTGTCTTCGCCATCGAGCAGGAGCTCGGCATTCCGGTCCGCTTCGTCGGCACGGGCGAAAAGGCTGATGACCTTGCTGAATTCGATCCTAAGGCATTTGTCGAGGGGATATTAGGATAGAGGTAATCATGGAAGAAACCCGCACCCAGTTGGCGCTGCTCTCCGAGCAAATTGATGCCATGCGGAGGCGTCTTTGACGTCCCAGGCAAACAAGCAGAGATAGAAAAGCTAGAAGAAAAGTCGGCCAGCGCCGATATCTGGAACGACCCGCAGGCGGCCAAGTCGGTCATGCGCGACCTGGCCGCGCTGCGCGACGAGGTCAATACCTGGAACGGAATCGCCCGGCAGGTGGAAGATGCCCTGGCGCTGCTCGACCTGGCCGAGGAGGCCGGCGATGAAGATGCTGCGGCGGAGGCGAGCCGCGAGACAGATGCGATCGCGGAACGCTACGCGAAGCTGGAATTCCAGCTGGCCATGAGCGGCCCTTACGACCGCAACAGCGCGATCCTATCCATCCACGCCGGCGTCGGCGGCACCGAAGCCCAGGACTGGGCGCAGATGCTGATGCGCATGTATCTGCGCTATGCGGAGCGCCACGGCTACGCCACCGAGATCACCGACCAGCTCGACGGCGAAGAGGCTGGCATCAAGACGGTCACCATCGAGATGGACGGGCCGTGGGCCTATGGCCACCTCAAGGCCGAGCGCGGGGTGCATCGCCTGGTGCGCATCAGCCCCTTCGACGCATCCGCGCGGCGGCATACCTCGTTCGCGCTGATCGAGGTGTTGCCCGTCCTCGATGAGCAGATCGAGGTGGACATCAATCCCAACGACCTGAAGATTGACGTCTACCGGTCGGCGGGCGCGGGCGGCCAGAACGTGCAGAAGAACTCCACCGCGATCCGCCTCACCCACATCCCAACCGGCATCGTCGTCACCTGCCAGAACGAGCGCAGCCAGCTCCAGAACCGTGAGTCGGCCATGCGCGTGCTGCGCGGCAAGCTGTACGACATCGAGCTGCAGAAGATGGAGGCCGAGCAGGCCCGCTTGAAGGGCAAACACGTTGAAGCCGGCTGGGGCAACCAGATCCGCTCCTACGTGCTCCAGCCTTACCAGATGGTGAAAGACCTGCGCACCGAGGTGGAAACCGGCAACACCGGCGCAGTGCTAGATGGCGAGATTGACCTGTTCATCGAGGCGTGGTTGAAGGATCAGATGGGCGCGCGGACGTAGGACATAGGGGCGGGACGCGTGTCATCGGCTCAAGCCCGCCCCCATGTCGCAGTCGTGCGGGGGCTGTCCAGCGCACTTTTGACGCAGCAAGACCCGCCCCTACTTGCGCATTTCCACAAACCGTCTATAATGTATACAAGTAAGTCACAAACAGCCGGATACACGGGGAACCACAGCGCATGCGCTGGCGTGCGGGCGCCGCGCGATGTACAGGCTCACGGTAGCAAAGCTGGGTGACAAGTGGCGTGCCTTCATGGCACTCGTTTTCTTATTCTGGAGGATACCGTGGGTCAGTACACCGATCGCAACCTGACTTGTCGCGACTGCGGCAAGCAATTTACCTTCACCGCGGGCGAGCAGGAATTTTATGCCACCCGTGGCTTCAGCGAACCGACACGCTGCGCGGATTGCCGGGCCACCCGCAAGGCTGGCCGCGATAGCGGTGGCTTCGGCGGCCGGGGCTATGGCGAATCCCGGGGCGGCTACGGCGGCCGGGGCCAGGGCGGGCCGCGCCAAACGTTCACAGCGGTCTGCGCCGACTGCGGTGTGACCACCGAACTGCCTTTCGAGCCGCGCCAAGGCCGTCCCGTCTACTGTCGCGACTGCTTCGAGAAGCGCAACCCGCGGCGCTAAGACAGTCATAACATTGTCCAGCGGGCGCGCCGGGCCGATCAGCGGCACCCACCCGGTTGGCGCCCGCTGCCGTTTAAGGCTATAATCACTGGTTGTGCGCTACCTCAAACAGCTTGTACTCCAGGGTTACAAAACCTTTGCGACGCGCACCGAGTTTCTCTTCGACGCGGGCGTCACCGCGGTCGTCGGTCCCAACGGGAGCGGCAAATCCAACGTGGCGGACGCCCTGCGCTGGGTGCTCGGTGAACAGAGCTTCAGCGCGCTGCGCGGCAAACGCACCGAGGACATGATCTTCTCGGGCAGCGAACAGCGCGCGCGCATGGGCATGGCCCAGGTCACCCTCACCCTCGATAACAGCGCCGGCTGGCTGCCCATTGACTTCAGCGAGGTCGAGATCACCCGCCGCGCGTTCCGGTCGGGTGACAACGAGTACTACCTCAACGGCAACCGTGTCCGCCTGCGCGACATCACCGAGCTGCTGGGCAACTCCGGCCTCAGCGAGCGCACCTACAGCGTCATCGGCCAGGGGCTGGTGGACCAGGCGCTGTCGCAGCGGGCCGATGAGCGGCGCAAGCTGTTTGAGGAAGCGGCCGGCATCACCGTGCACCAGACCCGCCGTGAACAGGCCGCGCAAAAGCTGGCCGATGCCACCACCAACCTCACCCGCGCGCGCGATATCATCAGCGAGTTGACCCCCCGGCTGCGCTACCTCAAGGGCCAGGCACGCCGGACGCAGGAGTACCAACAGCTTAAGCGCGATCTGGAAGCCCACCTCCACACCTGGTACGGCTACCGCTGGCGCCAGGCGTTGCTGGCGGTGGCCGGCACGAAAGAACGGGCGGCCGATGCCGCAGCCGCAGCCGAAGAACAGACCGCCGCGCTCAACGCCCTGCTGGAACAGGTCAGCGCGCGGCGAGCCGAACGCGCCGACCTGCGCGACCGGGCCAGCGAGTGGCACCGCCTCAGCAGCAGCCTACACCGCCAGGCCGAAACCGTGGGGCGTGAGCTGGCGGTCCGATCAGAGCAGCTTCGCCTGTGGCGCGAGCAGCACGACGAGCTCCAGCGCGAGCTCATCCACCTGCGCGCAGCCTTCGAGGACGGCGTGGAGCGCCTGCTGGCCGCGGAAACCGAGCTGGCCGCAGCCGGCGCCGGCCACGACACCCACGCGTCCCGCGTCGGCGCGGCGCAGCGCGAGCTAGACGCGCGCGAGCAGGCGCGGCGGGCCCAGGCCAGCCGCCTGGCCCAAGCGCAGGACGCGGCCCTGACGCTGAAAACGCAATTGGCCGAGCGCCGCTCCCGCCTGGGCCAATTGGCCGAGCGCCGGGGTGAGCTGGCCCAAGCGGACGCCGAGCAAGCGCAGGCCGTGATGGCCGCGGCCGCACAGATCGCCAACCTCGAAGGCCAGCTCAAGGCACTGGCGACCAAAGCCGCTGAATTAACCACACAGCTGGCCGAGAACGACCGAGAGCGGCAGGCCCAGGGCCAGGCATTGGCCGCCGCACAGGCCGAGGAACGCGCGGTGGCCGGTCAGGTGGCCGAAGCCCAGCGCAGCCTGAGTCGCCTGCAAGACCAGCAGGACATGCTGCTGCGGCTGCGCGACGAGGGCGCAGGGCTGAGCGCCGGCGCGCGCGCGATCCTGGCTGCCAGCCGAGGTGCACAGGACGCCCCAACGGGCGGCAAGCCGCGCACACCCCCGTTGCCGGGCATCGTGGGCGCACTGGGTGAGCTCATCGAAGTGCCGTCGGAGCTGGAGCGCGCCTTGGAGGCCGCGCTGGGCGGCCGGGTGCAGGATATCGTGGTGCGCCGCTGGGAGGACGCCGAGGCTGCCGTGGATTTCCTGAAACGCAGCCAGGCGGGCCGCGCCACCTTCTTGCCGCTGGACAGCCTGCGCCCCGGCCGGCCCTCCGACGTGCCGCGCACGGCCGGCGTGATCGGCCTGGCCAGCGAGCTGGTGACATTCGATCCGGCCATCCGCCCCGCGGTTGAGCTGGCGCTGAACCATACCGTGGTGGTGCAGGATCTGCCCACGGCGCGGCGGCTCTTGGGCCGGGCCGGTGGCGCGACCCTGGTCACGCTGGAGGGGGAGATCGTGCGCCCCGGCGGCAGCGTCACCGGCGGCGCGGAAAACCGAGGCCGCGATTCCGGCCTGCTGGCGCGCGCCCGTGCCCTGCGCGAGCTGCCGGCCCAGATCCAGGCGGCCGCGGCCAAGGTTGCCGACCACGAGGCCCGGCTGGCCGAGACGCGGCAGGCGCAGAAGGCTGCGACGACCGCGCTCGACGCGTTTCGCGTCCGCCGCGAGGAGATCGCCGCTGCGCAGGGACGCCTGGCCGGCGAGCAGAACCGCGCCCAGTTGGCCCTCGAACGCGGCCGCCAGACCCAGATGTGGCACGAAGAGCGGCGCCGGAACTTGGCGAAAGACCTTGCCGGCCTGGAGGCGCGCGAAGCCGAGCTCTACGTCACGATCACCGACCTTACTGCCAAGGGCGCGGCCCAAGACGCGCAGGTTGAGTCCGCGCGGCGCGCGCTCAACGCGCTGGCGGCCGACGACCTGGTGGCCGAACTGGCACGCCTGCGCGCCGAGGCCGCGGTCAGCGCCGGCCAGTTGCAGGGTCAGGCCGCGCGGGTCAAAGAGCTGGCCGACGCGCAGGCGCAACGGGGCCGGGAGATCGCGGCCAAAGAGGCGCGAGCCGCTGCGTTGGCCGCGCAAGAGGACGAGGCGGGCCAAACCATCGAGCGCCAATCCACGGTCGCGGCCGACCTCGCCGCGCAGATCGGCGCCTTGAGCGCGCAGATCGATCCGGCCGAGGCGCGGTTGGCCGAACTAGAAACGCAGCAGCGCCGTTCCGAAGCAGAAGAACGGCTCCTGCGCGAGCAGCTTCGCCACGCGCAAATGCGCCAGAGCCAGGCCGATTTGGCCGTGCAGCGCGCCCAGGATGAGCTGGCTCATTTGCGAGGCGAGATCGAAAAGGACCTGGGGCTGGTCGAGCTGACCAGCGCGCTGGACAACACGGACGCCGAAGACGAGCTGGTGGACAGTCAGCCCCCCCTGCCCCTCAACGGCATGGTTACCCGGCTTCCGGTGGTAGCCGAATTGCCCGAAGGACTGGATGCCGACGTGCGCAACCTGCGCGCGCAAATCGGCCGGCTGGGCCCGGTGAACGTGGACGCGCTGGCCGAATACAACGAAGTCGAGGCGCGCCACAACTTCCTCGCCACCCAGGCGGCCGACCTGGACCAGGCCGTGATTTCGCTGCAGGAAGTGATCGCCGAGCTGGACCGGGTGATGGAGCGCGAGTTTCTCGCCACCTTCAAGGCGGTGGCCGCCCGCTTCAAGGAGGAGTTCGTGAACCTGTTCGGCGGCGGCTCGGCCAAGCTGGTGCTGACCGATCCCGACAGCCCCAGCAGCACCGGCGTCGAGATCATCGCCCGGCCGCCGGGTAAGCGCGAGCAGGGGCTGGCGCTGCTCTCCGGCGGCGAGCGCGCGCTCACCGCGGCCGCGCTCATCTTCAGCATCATTAAGACCCGCCCCACCCCCTTCTGCGTGCTGGACGAGGTGGATGCTGCGCTGGACGAAGCCAACGTGGGCCGCTTCCGTGATGTCCTGAAGACATTGAGCCAAGCGACGCAGTTCATCCTGGTCACCCACAACCGCGGCACCATCGAGGCTGCTGACACCATCTACGGCATCTCCATGGGCGCTGACCATACCTCGCAAACCCTGTCGCTAAAGCTGAACGGCCGCGAGCTGGCGCCGGTCACAGCAACAGAGTGAGATACCGATGTCGTGCTGAACAGGTTAACGAGGCCGCCTGCGCCGTGGCGAGCATCCAGTGAAGCATCCTTCGCCAAGCTCAGGACAGGTTCTCGCGTGGCCTAAAACCGTTCGCTGGATGCTCGCCGTAACGCACTTCACGGAGCAGGCCCGCTCAGAGTGACAGAGCGACGCATCTCCTTGTAAGATCAGACACCGATGACATACCGCCTTCGCCTCTACCTGATGGCCGCGGGCGCGGCGCTGTTCTGGGGCGCCAGCTTCCCGCTGACCAAGGCCGCCCTGACCCACATGGGGCCGACCGCGCTGGCGTTCGTCCGCTGGGCCATCTCGGCCGTGCTGCTGGCCGGCTGGCTGGCCTGGGGTCCTCGGCCCGGTGGCCGCGGCGCGGGCCTGGCCGAGGCGCGCGACTTGCTCCGCCGCCAGGGCTGGACGGTCACCTGGGTGGCGCTGACGGGGGTCACGCTGTTCTATTTCATCGAGAACACCGCGCTGCGCTACACCACCGCCACCAACGCGGGTGTGCTCTCCAACCTGACCTCCATCTTCATCGTGTTCCTGGGCACCACCCTGCTGCGCGAACGCCTGCGTCCCGTCGCCTGGCTGGCGCTGATCGGTGCGTTCATCGGCGCAGCGCTGGTGAGCCAGGGCGCCGGCCACCTGCGCCTGGGCGGGCCCGGCCTGCTGGGCGATGGCCTGATGGTGATCGCCTGCGCCTTCGCCGCGGTCTACAGCATCGGCGGCAAGCGGCTGTCGGAGCAGTTCGCGCCGGATGTGGTGATCACGGCCGTGGCTGCGGTCGGCGCCGCGTTCCTGCTGCCCCTGGCGCTGTGGGAGGGACTGCGCCTCGACCTGCCCCTGAGCGTCTGGGGCATGTTGCTGTTGCTCGGCCTGGGCTCCGGCGCGCTGGCCAACCTGTGGTGGCTGGCGATCCTGGCCCGCGTCACTGCCTCCCGCGCCGCGGTGACGCTCTTCGCCATCCCGGTCGTCTCGGCCGCGCTCTCTGTCGCTTTCCTGGGCGAGCCGCTAACCGTCACCCTGGTCGTGGGCGCGGCGCTGGTGATGGCGAGTATGTTGGTGGGGTGAGGGGGATTGGGGATTAGGGATTGCGGATTGCGGATTGCGGATTTGAGATCATCTATGCTGGTTCACGAATGATTGATGGCCGGGTTGACTAGAGTATTACTCCGCGACCTTTGCGTTGAGCGCGAGAATCCTCCTTGCCCTTACCACAAAGACACCAAGACACAAAGCCTCTGGGAACTTCGTGTCACTTTGTGTCTTTGTGATGATGGATTTGATTGCGGCCGGAGACCGCGCTATGACTGAAATGCAAGACCCTATCGAAATCTACCGCGCGTCGCTGGCTGACCTGCAGGCCCCGACCGAGGCGCAGCCGCCGGCCATCCGTCGCGCCGAGGTCTGGCCCTATCCCGACCTGGGCCGGCTGTGGGCGCGCGTCGAGATCACGCCGTTCGCCAGCTTTCCCAACCTGGCGTTCACCGTGGCCGACCCCGACGGTGCGATCGTCTGCACCATGGTTATGGTCGAGATCCGCGAGACCTACCAGTCGGTGACGCTGCACCTGCGCCAACCGCCGCGCCCCGGCGAGCTTTACACCCTGACCATCGAGCTGGAAAGAGCCGAGCAAGCCCTCGACACGCGCACCCTGGCGTTTAACCTGGAGTTCCGTAACCCCGAACACCCACAGTAGACACGCATCACGCATCACGCATCACGCATCACGCATCACGTATCACGTATCACGCACAAGGAATCCACCATGACCGACCAAGACCTCAAATCCATCCTGCTCACTGCCAAGACCATCGCCATCGTCGGCCTATCGGACAAACCCGACCGCGACAGCTACCGCGTGGCCGAATACCTCCAGGCCCACGGCTACCGGATCATCCCGGTGAACCCGGTCGTAGACAGCGTGCTGGGTGAAAAGAGCTACGCCACCGTAACCGACATCCCCCACCCGGTGGATGTGGTGGACATCTTCCGCAAGCCCGATGCGGTGGGGCCGATCGTGGCGGAAGCCATCGCTGCGGGCGCCAGAGTCGTGTGGATGCAGTTGGGGGTGGTCAATGAGGCGGCTGCGCAGGCCGCTGAGACGGCCGGCTTACAGGTAGTGATGGATCGGTGCATGAAGGTTGAGCATCAGCGGTTGAAGGGGTAGCTATAGTATTACTCCGCGACATTTGCGTTGAGCGCGAGAATCCTCCTTACCACGAAGACACAAAGACACAGAGCCTCTGAGACCTTCGTGTCTTTGTGCCTTTGTGGTGATGGATTTGGTTGCGGCCAGAGGCCGCGCTATGTCCAGGGGATGAAATCCCCTGTCTCCGCCTTTGGCGTGAAAAGCCGCCACAGCGGCTCGCCCTGAACGCCTGCGGGCGTTTCTCACTTTCAGACGGGGGTTTGCAACCCCCGAACTGGCTCCTGCCCGAACTGAAGTTTGACAGTCCCAAAGCCCGGTGCTAAACTCCCTGTCATCCTGAGACAGAACACACAAACCACGACTGCACCCAGATGCAGTCTATCTTCCTCCCAACCAGCTTCCGGCGCAAGGCATCGCCCTTGATCCGGGCGCCGGGCCCCGGATGTGGATACAGGAGTACGTCATGAGAAATCGGACTTTGGGGCTTGCCCTCATCTTAGTCGTTGCATCGCTCGCCATTCTGGGCGGCGCGCTGGCGTCCGCTGCACAACCGACAAGCGCCCCAGAGTCCCAGCAGCCATCTCCCCTGGCGGCTGGGACGACAGACGTCTATCTGCCGCTGATCCTGGCAGGTAGCCAGGCCGCACCGGCTCTCGCTGAACCGCTGCAGGAAGCCCTCGCCGGCGAGGAAGACGCGCCGCAGCCCCTCCCATCGCCGCCCCGCGAGCCGCCCGCCGCACCACTTATCGCCCTCACTGAGGCGTTAACCGATAAGCAAGTGGTGGCCGATCTACCGGTGGTAGATCACTGCGGGACGATTGCCGCAAGCGAGACATGGGCCGGCGGTTATGTACATCGCGTGACGTGCGGCGTCACGGTGAACGATGGCGTTACGCTGACGGTCGCGGCCGGGGCCGTGGTGAAGTTCAGCGCAGGGCTGGCGCTTTCGGTGAACGGTGGATTAACTGCAATGGGAACAGCAGACAATCCCGTCGTCTTCACCTCACTCAAGGACGACACCGTCGGCGGCGACACCAACAACGACGGCGCCACCACCACCCCCGCCAACGGCGACTGGCACCAGATCTACATCGGAGATGGCCGTTCCGCCACCTTCACCCATGCCGTCTTGCGCTACGGCGGCGGCAATGCCTCTTACCAGGCCATCCTCTACCTGCGTTACAACGCCACCGCCACCCTGGACCACACTACCGTCGCCCACAGCGCCGCCCACGGCATCCATCTCTACGCCTACAACTACCTCACCCGCCTCACCTTGACCACGACCACCCTGGAGCACAACGCCGCCAACGGCGTCTACGCCTACACCACGGGCAGCGGCACGCACCAGGTCACCGCCACCAACGCCACCTTCCGCCATAACGGCGACGCCGGCCTGCGCATCAACCAGGCCGGCGCCATCACCATTTCGGGCAGCGCCTTTAGCAGCAACACCCAATACGGCGCCTACCTGGCCTTCGCCAACGGCGGCTTCGCCTCCACCGGCGGCAACAGCGGCGCCGGCAACGGCAAGGGCGGCCTTGCCCTCACCGGCGCACTCGGTCAGGCCACCAGCCTGCCCGCCAACCCCACCCTGCCCTATCTACTGCCCGCCGGCCTCTCCGTCAGCAGCGGCGTCACCCTCACCCTCCAGGCCGGCGCCGTCGTCAAGGCCGAACCCGGCGGCAGCCTCACCGTCAACGGCGCCCTCGACGCCCAGGGCACCGAGGCGGCGCCTGTGTATTTCACGTCCATCAAGGACGACACCGTCGGCGGCGACACCAACAACGACGGCGCCACCACCACCCCCGCCAACGGCGACTGGCACCAGATCTACATCGGAGATGGCCGTTCCGCCACCTTCACCCATGCCGTCTTGCGCTACGGCGGCGGCAATGCCTCTTACCAGGCCATCCTCTACCTGCGTTACAACGCCACCGCCACCCTGGACCACACTACCGTCGCCCACAGCGCCGCCCACGGCATCCATCTCTACGCCTACAACTACCTCACCCGCCTCACCTTGACCACGACCACCCTGGAGCACAACGCCGCCAACGGCGTCTACGCCTACACCACGGGCAGCGGCACGCACCAGGTCACCGCCACCAACGCCACCTTCCGCCATAACGGCGACGCCGGCCTGAATATCTCGCGGCCGGTCAACACCGTGATATCCAACTGCAGCATCATCAACAATACGCAATTCGGCCTTCGCAATGGGACGCCTGCCACACCCATCGACGCGCGAAACAACTGGTGGGGGGACCCCTCCGGGCCGCAGCACCCAACACTTAACCCCGGCGGGATCGGCAACGCGGTGAGCGATGGTGTGCAAATAGACCCGTGGCTGGTGACACCCACAACGGTGCGCCTGCCCGGCGAGATCGCACTTGGCGAGACGCGGGAAGATGTGGTTTGGCTCAACCGCTACAACGATTACCGCGTAACTATGTCTGGCGGCGAATCACTCCTGGTGCAGGTAACGCCGTTGGCTGGCTCAAATGTGTTATGGGTCTATGGCAAAGCCGGCGCCATCCCGGTCTACACTCGCTTTGACCTGCGTTCCCAGGCCCTGACGCTGCGCGGGACATACGAGGTCCTTATCTCGCCGGCGCAGCCCGGCGCGTACGTATTCAGCGTCTACGGCCGCGATGTGGCAGCCACCGGCGGGCGTTACCGCATCATCGTCCGCAGCCAGGATCGCCACCTTTCCGACATCACGCCGCGCGCGGCAGGCAACGCGGGCACGATTACCGTACGCATGACCGGACTTGGCCTGGCCGAAAGCGACATCACAGCCAGGCTGGTCCACAGTGGCTCGCCAGACCGGCCCGCGACCGAGATCGCCAGTGAATCGGCAACAGCGCTGGTGGCACGCTTCGCTCTCGTGGGCGCGACGACCGGTAGCTACGACGTGACCCTGGCCTGGCCTGACGGTCACACGGAGACGCTGCCGGCCGCGTTCGAGATCACGCCGGGGCTCGGGCCGAAGCTGGGAACCAAAATCACCGCGCCGGAGAGCGTGCGCCCTGGCCGGCAGTACATGGTGCACGTGGACTACTCCAACACAGGGGATGCGGATATGCCCGCGCCGCTGCTGCGGATCACGGCGGAGAATGCCGACCTGAAACTGCCGGAGCAAGGCAGTTTCATAGGATCTACCATCCAGATCTATGGGATCAACGACGAGGCCCCGGCGAACGTGCTGCCACCGGGAGCGACCGCGCGGCTCAGCCTGGTGTTCCAGCCGCGCAACAGCGGTGGATCGGTGCAATTTACGGTGAGTGAGGTGACATCCTCCGCAGGATCAGCTTCGCTCTCTCCCTTGGCGCTATCTTTGCCTTCCCAACTGTCTACACCGCTCGCGTCTATCCCAGTAGCGGCTCCGCAGCAAGCTATGGCGATATCTTTGCCTGAAGAACCTGTAGACTCGGTACTGATGAGCAATGCAGCCCTTGCAGGCATCGAACGATTCTATGCGCCGCACATCCAGGCATTCCTCGAAGCACAGGGAAGCGGTCTGGCAAGTTATCGCGAAGATGTTGGTGGCCAAACTTACACGGCTGCCGAAATTATCATGAACGCCAGCATCGGCTACGATTACATGGTGAATCCGAGGATTTTGCTGGCGTTGCTGGAATCCATCAGCGGGTTGGTGACTGATCCGAAACCAACACATGCCGAGATCGCGGCAGCGATGGGAAACGCCAGCCCAACGCTGCAAGGCTTTGCTGCGCAACTGTTTTGGGCGGCGCAAGAGGTGGGCAGGGCTTATGAGCTGAATTACTATCAATCCGCGCCGGAACTACGATATCGAGCCGCTTCCCTGGCACTGGAACGATTTGCCGAAACCTTACAGACCCAGGAAGCGCGCGACTCGCTTCTAATGGAATCATCGAACCAATCCGTGATGCAGGTGTATTCCCGCCTTTTCGGTGTGTCGGCTCAAAGCCAGCCCACAGATGTTCGCGATGTCGCGATAGGCCTACTCAGCTTCATGCGCAAGCCATTCAATACCGAGCCAGTGATCAGATCCTATCTTGATCATGAAGCACCCAACTACACGACGAACGGTAGCTTGACCCCATTTACGGATGATGGAGGTTCAAGGGCTTTCTACTACGATGGACATGACGCTTATGATTATGGCAACAGTTACCAAGACCCAATCGTTGCAGTAGCCTCTGGAATCGTTGCAAATGCCGGCACCTACTATGGCGCACGTGGAGATTGCTTTTTATATCCGATTTATGTCGCGGTGGATCACGATCTGAACAATGATGGCGATCCGGAATATCGATCGATCTATTGGCACCTTGACAGAGTCGAAGCAAATCCGGACACAGGTCTTGTCTGGCAGGCGCCAAATCCTATAGACGTCGGCGAAACCATTGGCCTGGCAGGGTGGACCGGAAATGTGAGCCACTGCGATCAGCGCGGCACCCACTTGCATTTCGTTGTCAGGGCGGATCCTCTTCCGTACAATAAGAACACAAACCCAACGCCTCAACCATACGGAACAGGATCTGGACTAGTTGTGGATCCTTTCGGATGGTGGAGCACAACACGACTGGATCCCATCGGATCACCCTATAGTCGCTGGTTATGGCAATCAACAGACACGATTGATGATCGCGATGCCAGCTTCGAGAAGTTCAGTGATAGCCAGTACACCCTCACCTGGGAGATCAAGACAACCGATCAGGCTCATAACGGCCGGGCCCTGCTCGCAAAGTCATCAGTTCAATGGGCTATCTGGGGCCTCAAGGCGCCCATTACAGGCACCTATAGCGTCGAAGTTTCCGTTCCCGATCTGGCAGACATCACCTACCGAACAAACGCCGAATACACCCTGTTCGTGCCATCTGACACAGCCAACACCACCGGGGGTCATGCGGCCGACAAGTCCACCTGTACGCTCGACCAACAGGCAAAGCGCGGGGGGTGGGTTCGTTTGCCGGAAAGCTGCACGTCCAACTTCCAGCTCGACCAGGGTGAAATCGTGCTGGTCAAGCTTAAGGCGCCGGCTGGCGCAACGGGAACAAGCACGGTCTTCGACGCTGCCCGGCTGGTGGGCATGGGGCCTTTCGAGATCAGCTTTCCCGAAGAGGGCAGGAAGACCGATGCCTTGACCCTGAACTGGACAGGAAACGCTACCAACCAGGACGGCTATCATATCTACGGAGATGTGAGCAGCAAGGGAATTGTGGGTAATGCCGTCACATCTTGGACCGACCGTGGACTGAAGTGTGGCACCACCTATCGCTATCAAATCAGCGCTTACAACGCCAATGGAGAGTCACCCTGGAGTGAGGTTAAGCCAGGCACGACAGCGAACTGCCCCCCCGCAGAGCAACCGAAAACCAACCTGCTATCCCAATTGATCAGCCTCATCATCCGCGCCATTGACCCCAACGAGAAAGCCGGCCCGGCCGGCTACGGTGAGACGCGCATCGTCGCCGCGGGCGAGGAACTGGCGTACACGGTCTACTTCGAGAACCTGCCGGCCGCCACCGCGCCGGTGCAAGAGCTGGTGATCGAGGACGCGCTGGATCCGGACCTGGACTGGGCCACGCTAGCTTTGGGCGAAGTCGCCTACGGTGGCCGGGTCGTGGCCGCGCCGCCGGGCGCGATGGAATTCACGGCCCAGGACTTCCCTGGCCCGGCCGACATCGCCGGCACGTTCCAGGGTCAGGCGCGCGTGGACATCACGGCCGCTCTGGACCCTGACACGGGCAAGATCACCTGGACGCTCAAGGTCATCGACACCGCCACCGGCACGTTCCCCGAGGACGCGGAGGCCGGTTTCCTACCGCCAGAGAATGGCTCGGGTCGCGGCCAGGGTCACGTAACCTTCACGGTACGACCCAAGCCAGGGATCGCCGATGGGGCAGTCATCACCAATCAGGCCAGCATCGTCTTCGACACCAACGACCCCATCGCCACCAACGTGGTTTCCAACACCATCGGCAGCATCCTGGCCGACTTGGCGCTGGTCAACGCGGCCAGCCCTGACCCCGTGGAGGTTGGCAGCGAGCTCACCTACAAGCTCACCGTGGTGAACCACGGCCCGCTGGCTGCGACCGGCGTGGTCGTGACCGACACGCTGCCGGCCGGGATGACGTTCCTGGAGTCTCAGGCCAGTCAAGGGAGCTGCAGCGGCACGGCAAGTGTGCTGTGCGACCTGGGGACGTTGGCGAAAGGGGAGACCGCGACCGTGACGATCCGCGTCAAACCTGCGGTCGCGGGGATGGTGACCAACGTAGCTGGCGTAACCGGAGGGGTTCCTGATCCCAGGCTAAACGACAATTCGGCGATGGTGCGCACGGAGGTCATCTCTGTTGCGCCGCAGCAGAAGAGGCTGTTCCTACCCCTGGTGCTGCGATGAGGGAGGTTGGCTTGCGGCGCGACCAATCCGACCGGTGGGGACGGCCGGCTGTTGGAGGTGCTGCGTACCTCGATAATAAAAGTGTGTGCGTTGCCTATTGAACTGGACCGCCAAAAGTGCTACAATGAGATCGCTCGCAGGCCGAGCGCGAAAGGAGATGAGACGATGAACCGTCTCCGCATACTTAAGCGGGTGTCGCCCGATGAGGAGACGCTCCGGGCCTGGGAGGAGATGCGGATCGAGGTCTTACACGAGATCGAGGAGGGCGGCAATGTGCCGGATGAATGGGTGAACGCGGCCGGCGATCTGGCTGCGCTGAACAACCCATGGGTCCTGGTCAGGCCACCCGCCCCTGCAAAGCCTTGCATCCACATCAACTGAACCGACCCGGGAGGGCGCCTTGTTGGGTCAGACAACGGGTGATTAGTGCATGGCGAACACAATATCCCGGCGCGGCGCGCATGACAGCGGTTGAGACCCCTGAGTGACACGGCACTGGCCGCTGTTCTGAGCAGATATGGCTCTCCGGGCAGTTTAGCGCGCCGCTTGCTTGGGCGCAAGGGTAAGTTTCCCAGTTTGTTGAGGCGTTGTGTTAGAATGAGTATAGGCCCGGTCATCACAACGACCGAAGATGCACCCATCGCCGATGCCATCCGCCTCATGAACGAACGCGGCATCAAGCGCCTGCCGGTGGTGGACCGCAACGGCCGGCTCATCGGGGTGGTCAGCCGGGTAGATGTGCTGCGCGCGCTGGCCCAGCCACTCCTGCGCCAGGCCAGCAGCCGGCGCCCGCTGCCCGGCAGCCATGCCAAAGTGGGGGACGTGACTGTGGCCCGCGTCCCCACCGTGCGCGCCGATGCGCCGTTGAACAAGGTCGTCGAACTGCTGGCCAGCGCGGAACAGCGGCGGGTGGTCGTCGTGGATGCGCAGCGTCTCGTCCTCGGCATCATCACGGACGGCGACCTGCTCAAGCGCGCGCGCCCTGAAGAGCGCACCGGCTGCTGTTGGCGCACAAGATCAAGCGCCTGCCGGTGGTTGACAGCGAAGGCCGGGTGATCGGGCTGGTAGGTCGCGCAGCCACCTTGCAAAACCTGGCCCAGGAATTGGCCGGGGAGTGAAGATCGGACGGGATCACCCCGCCCCGGGATTCTGTGCGTCCAACAACGTGCGATACGCGGCTAAGGCCGCCTCCCCAGTGACCAGCGCCGCGAGGGCCGCCTCCCCGGCCGCCGGCCGCATCTCCACAATCCAGCCATCGCCGTAGGGGTCGGCCAGGGCGCGGTCGGGGTCATCGGTGACGATGCTATTGGCCCGTATCACAACGCCGGTGAACGGCGCGGCGAGCGGGCCGTTGTACTTCAGGCTTTCCAGCATGGCCACGCTCCTGCCCGCAGGGACTTCCTGGCCCAGCACCTTGGGCCGCACGCTGATGGCCACCAGCGAATACTTGAGCATCTGGTAAGCCACCGGCGTCAGCCCGACGCGCACCAACCCATCCTCGACAGGCTGGCACCAGACGTGCTTGTCTACCAGGTAGTAGCGGTCTTCGGGAAACTCGAAGCCGTGGATGGCGGCCATGGCGCACTCCATTGCACTGGACTTTGACGTCAACAAGACACTGTTGTCACCCTGAGCGGGTCGGCCCCGTGAAAGCCATTGCGGCAAAAGTCTAGCGAAGGGTCTTGTTGCGGCACGAGAGATGCTTCGGCCTGACCGGGTTGGCGTTACGCCGCAGATCAGGGACTCGGCCTCAGCATGACAACTCTACGCACCACTCACCCCACCACCGTCTTCACCTCAAACCTGGGCGGGGTCTCCATATGCTTTTTCACCGCGCACTGCTCGGCCGAGCGGATGAGCGCGGCGTGGTACTTCTCAGGAAACTCCGGCGGCACCTGGATGTCCAGCACGACCTTGCCGATCAGGCCATTCATAGGGTTAGGCTCCGTGCGCTGGACAATGCGAATGCCATCGGTGGACAGTCCGCGCTGTTTACAGAAACCCAGCACATAGATGCCCGCGCACGTGCCAATGGACGCCAGGAAAGTCGCGAACGGCGTCGGCGCAGAGCCCTGGCCGCCGCCATGAGGCGGTTGGTCCGTGCGGATGGTATAAGGCCCAAACTCGGCGTCAACCCGCGCGCCACCCGGGAAGGTCACGATCATTTCCATAAAAGAGCCTCCGATAACAGGTTGTTCCACCGGCGCAAAGCGCGCACAGCGATATTCCTGCTATCTGATGCAGATGATATCAGCAGGTTACAGCCTACCACCGGATGACCACCGGCATGCCGATGTACGCCATATCGTAGAGCATCTTGGCGTTGACGTTGTCCAGCATCACGCAGCCGTAGGTGATGGGTGTGCCTACGTAGCCGGTCCACACCTGGACGCCGGTCTTGGCGTTCCAGGGCAGGCCGTGGATGCCGTTCTCGCTGGCGCCGGCCCAATAGATGCCCAACCAATAGGGCATCCAGATGTCCCAGGTGGAGCCGTAGGCTTTGGGCATCTTGGATTGGATGCGGAAGGTACCTGTTCGCGTGCCAGAGCCTGAGCGACCGGTGGAGCACACCCACTTGGCGATGACCGTCTCCCCACGGTAAAGCCAGCACCGCTGCTGCGAGATGCTCACCTCGAAACGAGTGGCCCGGCCGGTGTTAACCGGCGCGCTGCCGCTGCCCTTCACGATGAGCAGCCGCATGCCAACGCGGATCAGGTCGGCGCTACCCAGGCCGTTGGCTTCCACTAACGCGGCGACAGTGGTGCCGTAGCGTTGCGCGATGCCACTGAGGGTCTCGCCCGCCTGCACCACGTGGATAGTCGGCGCAGCGGTTGGTTGGGGCGTGGCTGTTGCGGCTGGCGCCGGGGTGACCAGGGGGGTGGCGTTCGCGGCCGGGGTCGCGCTGGGCGCCAGTGTGGCGCCAGGGACGGGGCTGGTGGTCGGCGCAGGGCTGGCATAGGGCATGGGCGTGGCTGCCGGCCCGCTGCCGGGGATGATCAGCTTTTGGCCCACCCAGATCAGGTCGGCATTGGTGATCCCGTTGGCCCGGACGATGGCCGAGGCGCTGACCCCGTAACGCCGCGCGATCTTGTCCACGGTGTCACCCAACTGGACCACGTGCACCGTGTCACCCCTGGGCGGTGTTACCGTGGTGGTGGCGTTTGCGCTGCCAGGCACTACGATAACAAGCTTCTGGCCGGGGTAAATCACGTCGGGGTTGCTCAGCCCGTTGGCCTGCACAATGCCCGACATGGTGACGCCGTAACGGGCGGCGATGTCGGCCAACCGATCGCCGGGACGCACCACATAGGTGACGGTGTCACCGACCGGCGCGGCGTAAACCGCTGTCGTCCCCAGCAACACCCAAAGCACCGCCACACATAACGCAACCGGCACCGAATGCACCATGAATTTGCTTCTTGCGACTACCCGCATGACCCTGCCTCCAAACGATCACCGCCCAACTTCGCCTCACTTGCCAAAAGACGGTAAAATAGCCGGAACGTTGAGCGCAACCTGAAGCCATTTGTGCGAAATCTGTTAAGATGGCTTGCTGGGCAAAGAATACTCTAAACCGCGCGCGGTGTCAAGCCGCGCGCCGAATTGTGAGGTTTTTATGCAATCCTGGCGCACCCTGGCATCTCGCTCCCTGGTGGATCGCAGACCGTGGCTGACCGTGTGGGAGGAGGATGTCCAACTACCGGACGGGCAGCAAATCTCCGGCTACCTGCGGGCCGAAAGCCGCGATTACGCGATGGTGTTCGCGCTGACAACCGACGGGGTCGTGCCGTTGGTGCGGCAATACAAACACGGCACTGGCGCCGAGAGCCTGGACCTGCCGGCCGGTTATCTGGATTCACCGGATGAGCCGCCCCTGGCGGCAGCCCAACGCGAACTGAACGAGGAAACCGGCCTGGTCGCCGATGGTTGGCAGGCCCTGGGCGACCTGGTCATTGACACCAACCGCGGCCCCAACCGCGCGCACCTCTACCTGGCCCTGGACGCCCGCTGCGCCGGGGACCCGCACCTGGACCCCACTGAGGCGTTGGAGGTGAGCTATCACACGCCGGCCCAGTTAGGTGAGATGGTCCGGAGTGGAGAGATCGACTCCATCGCCTCGGTGGCCGGGATCATGCTGGCGCTGGACCGCTTGGCTTTCTCGATTAGCCGCATGGCTGGTGCTGCGCGTTGAAAACCAGGGGTTGTCGAGCGGTGCAAAACCCTATCCGCCGTGTTCGGCTACTCCGCTCTCGTAGTACAAACTGGTACAGCCCGTCAGCATTTGCACCATCCGCAGAGCGACCGGCCGCGCTATACTGATCACAGGCCACGTTTCGGCGCGATGGAAGTGGTCCGCCCATGCGCAGGGAACAGGAGACCGGCCGACACTCTTGGGTGCTGGCGAAGAAAACGGGAAAGGAACGATTCGCAAAATGAAAGGCCAGATCACCGGTGTCCTGCAAGTCATGATGCTCGCCCTCATACTAAGCATCATCTCAGGTTCCATACCCCTGGTGGCCGTCGCAGACGATGCTGCACGGTCGTCGTCTGCACCGACGCCCCTCATCGTCGTGTCACCGGGTTCAGACGACCGTTTCTACAAGCTGACAATTGGACCTTCGGGAGTGTACGCGGTGACCTATGAGGTGTTGCTGGCCGCTGGACTGCCCGTAGCCACCCTCGATCCGGCCACGTTTCAGATCTTCGAGCAGGGGCAAGAGACTGCCCGGCGGGTGGTGGACGCCAATGATAACAGCAGCTTCGACGCTGGAGACGCGATCCTCTTCTATGGTCGAGCCGTAGACACCGATTTCACCGGCGCCAACGTTTATTGGCTGACCTACGGTTATGCGCCGGGGCTGACGATGACAGAACGGCCGGGCGCGCCCGATCCGGGTCTGCCAGTGGCGGAAACCTTCCGCGAAACGTTGCACCTGGAACAGAACACGCGCTGGAGTAAAGGCCTGCCGAAGACCGGCGTGGCTGATCGCTGGTATTGGACCATCTATGCAACGGCGTGCACCAGCAGCACCAACCCCAAGCCCGCCAAATGGAGCACCACCGTGAGCACGCCGGGAGTGGCAGCGGGGGATCACACCGCGGTCCTCACGCCGCGCCTCCGCGGCTTCAACGACGTGCCTGCCCACAATGCGATCTTTGACCTGAACGGCACGCAGATCGGCCAGGCGCAGTTCACCTACCAGAACGAGTTCTTGGGGAGCTTCAGCTTCAGCCAGGCGCTGCTGAACGATGGAGCAACCCCCGTGTCGAACACGATCACGCTAACCGCGCCGTGCATCACCACCGGCAGCGGCGGCACGATTGACTACGGGGCGGTGAATTGGTTCGACCTGACCTATTCCCGCACCTATGCGGCGCCGGCCACCGGCCAGTTCCCCTTCGCCGTGGATGCGAGCCAGCCATCGAGCGTCACCCTAACCGGGCTGCCCGACCCCACGGCGGAGGTCTACGATATCACCGATCCCTTGCAGCCCGTCCTGCTGACCGGCGCCCAGGTCACAGGCGCTGACTTGGCGTTCGCGCACGCATTGGCCGCACCGGCGCGATATGTTGCGGCCGCCGCCAGCCAGCACCTAACCCCCGCCAGCATCGCGCCGGATGCACCCTCGCAACTCCGCAATCGAGCAACCGGCGCGGATTGGATCATCATCAGCCATCGCGACTTCATCGGGGAGGCCGAGCGCCTGGCCGCGCATCGCCAGCAGTATCAGCACTATCGCACGGCCGTGGTGGATGCGCAGGATGTGTACGACGAGTTCAACGGCGGCCTGATGGATCAGGAGGCGATCCGCGATTTCCTGCGTCACGCCTATGAAACGTGGCCGCGGCCCGCGCCGCAATTCGTGGTGCTGCTGGGCGATGGGCATTACGACCCGCGCGCGCGCAGCTGGAACTATCCGGTGAGCGGCGCGCCGTTCTTCATCCCGCCCTACCTGGCGCCCGTGGACCCGTTCGAAGGCATGGCCGCCGCCGACAACCGCTTCGTCGCCTATGACCCGCCGCCCGGCCAGTCGAACCCGCTGCCGTTCATGCATCTGGGCCGATTACCCGCCAATTCAGCGGCAGAGGCCGCCACGATGGTCGACAAAACCATCGCCTATGAAACCACCCCCGCCCACGCGGACTGGAATGCGACCACCATCTTCGTGGCCGATAACTCCGATGCCGGAGGCTTGTTCCCGGAGAGCTCGAACCTTGTCGCCACCGATCCTTACTACCTGCCCGGCTACGCGCTGACGACCGACGTGCCAGGGGCCACCAATCCTATCAGTCTGACCCTGGCCGCGACGGCGACAGTAACAGTCAACTTCGGGTTCCGGCAGCCGCCTGATGCGGCGTTCAGCACCGCCGCGTCCGGGCTGGACGGGCAACCTGCCGCCATGAACACGATCCAGGGCCGCATCTGGGAGGATCTGAACGGTAACAGGATCATGGATGCCGGCGAAGGGCCGCTGCCCGACATCGGCGTTTGTGTTTACCGCGATCCGAACTTCAACGGCAAAATTGACGCCACCGATCCTCTCATCGGCTGCACGGCCAGCGATAGCAACGGCAATTACCGGTTCGATGCCCTGGCCGATGACCACTACCTGCTGGCCGTCAATGAGCTCGACCCTGACTTGCCGTCCACCTTCCGGCGCCGGTCACTCTACTGTGATCGGGTCGTGGCAACCGACGTCACCACCTTCTTCTGCACGCAAGATGGCGGCACCGCACGGCTGAACGCGACCGCGTCGAAAAGCGCCCTCCTCAATCTGATTAACAGCGGCGCCCTGTTCGTCAACTATCACGGCCACGCCAGCCCCGACAAATGGGCCGACGAGACCCTGCTTAAGGCCTCGGATCTGTCAGGCAGCTTGACCAACAAGGATCGCTACCCGATCATGCTGCCCATGACCTGCCTGGAAGGCCAATACATTGACCTCACCGTCTCCGGCCTGGGGGAGACCATCGTTCGGCTGAAGGACGCCGGCGCAGTGGCCAGTTGGTCACCCACCGGCAAAGGCACCTCAAACGGCCATGAGATCATTTGGACCGCCTTCTATGAAGCGATCTTCGAGAACGGCGAGCGGCTGATCGGCCCGGCGACGACATACGCGAAAGGGCTGCTCTACGAAAGCGATCGTGTCTTCAAGGACCTGATTGACACCTACATTCTCTTCGGCGACCCTGCGCTGCCCCTAGACCTGCCCGCGGCCGACCTGTGGGTGGAGAAGCAAGCGTTGCCGAGGACGGCCTGGTTGCCCGGTCAGGCGATCACCTATACCCTGACCTACGGCAACGCAGGCGTTGTCACAGCGGCGAACGTCTATCTGACCGATACGTTATCCAGCGACATCATTCACCGGGCCTGGCTCAGCTCAGATCCTGGCGTCACCGGTCTCGCCGGTCCGGATTATGCCTGGCGCCTGTCCGACCTGGCCCCCGGAGCCAGCGGGACCATCACCGTGACAGGCGTCTACAGCCCCAGCGCGCCGGGCGCCAGCGACCTGAAAAACGGCGCCACCATCGCCAGCGATGCCTGGGAACGACCTGCTCACCTGCCTGATAACGCCGTGCAGGCCAACCGGATCGTGCTCGCCGGCTACATCTACCGCGAGCTCGGTGGCAACACGGCCTTCGATCCCGGGGTGGACCAAGGGATCGCAAATGTACAGCTCGTGGTAACTGACGGCAGCGGCAGCTTGGTGGCCTCGCCGATGAGCGATGACCAGGGGCACTGGTGGATCAACCTGCCGCCCGGCAGCTACATGGTCACAGCGCCGCCCCAGGCAGAGGGCTCAACCCTGCTCTCCCCCTCGCCCGTGGCCGTCAACGCCACCGAGGACGGCGTGACCGGACTGAGCTTCGGTTATGTGGCACCCACCGGTCTGGAGATCGAAGGGGTACATGCTGTGTGGTTGACGGATGGCGCGAAAGTGCTGTGGCGCACGCGCGATGAAACGTTGGTCAAAGAATTCAACGTCTACCGGAGCACGACCCTGAACGCGTATGGCGACAGGCTCAACCCAAGCCCCATCCCACCCAAGACCGGATCGGACATCGGCGCGGAGTACGATTATGTAGACGATACCGTCAGGCCTGGCGCTGGTATTTTCTACTGGCTACAAGTTATCAGCCTTGTTGATGATAGCGCGTCATGGTACGGGCCCCTGATTCCGACAGCCCAAGCCAAGGTTTATCTACCGTTAGTGCTGACCGGCAAGTAGTACCCAAGGAAAAAGATACCAAAAACCCCGTTACTTTTAGGGGGCTGCTTCGTCTACCCAAGTGTATTTGTGTCACCATCGCCATATTGAAATGCGAATCAGGCGCGCCATCAGATTACTGTGCCAACTGGCCAGACGTAAGCGAGAGGAGAAAGGGCATGCAGAAATCTTCACTTCCTGAACGAACTCGTCGTATCGGCTCCCCACGGCGCCCGCACATCGGACGCCTGCTGCTGATCCTGTTTTGGGTATTGAGCTCAGGACTCATGCCCGCAGCCTCAGCAACACCTGTCACAGCTAGCCAGGTGCGCCTCGAAAATGTCGCCCGGAACGACACACCCGCTGCTTCCAGCAGAACGGAGGCCCGTCCGGGGGGCATTGACAGCGTTGATCTGGTATTGACCAAAGTAGCCCTCGATGACCCAGACGGTGTACGCCGAGTGGGAGACACGGTTACTTTCGTAATCACTATTCGTAACGACACGACGACCGGTGTGGTCTTCCTGCCGTTAACGGACACCTACGACCCGACTGCGCTGCAGTTCGTGAGCGCCACACCATCGCCGGATAGCACAACCCCAACAGGTACACTAACATGGGACGATCTGTTGTACGGTGTGGGCCTGACCGATCCGCTGGTCAACGGCGAATCTGTTACCGTCACGTTGAACTTCATCGCCCTCAAGGCCGGAACGACCATCAATACGGCAACAGTGGATGGGGCGCTGGATGAGGGTTCCAACACGATCCCGCCGAAGACCGCCAGCGCTCCAGTAACGATCGTGGAAGAACCCCCCACATCGACTCCAACGCCAACCAATACGCCGACGAACACGCCGACGAATACACCAACGAACACACCAACGAACACGCCAACCAACACACCAACGAACACGCCAACCAACACACCAACGAACACGCCGACCAACACGCCGACGAATACGCCGACGAATACGCCGACGAATACACCAACGAACACGCCGACCAACACACCGACGAACACGCCGACCAACACGCCGACGAATACACCGACGAATACACCGACGCCGACGAACACGCCGACCAAGACACCGACGCCGACGCCGACGATCCCGCCTGCTGCGATTGGCGATTATGTTTGGTATGATGCGGATGGCGACGGTTTGCAGGACGTTACTGAGCCGGGTATTGGCAACGTAACGATAGACCTCTATCGCGATACAAACGGCAACGGCATTCTGGATACAGGTGATACACTGGTAGACACCACTACCACCGATCAGGATGGCGGCTATCTCTTCACCGGCCTGGCGCCCGGCACCTATTTTGTGGATGTCACTGACACCAACGGTGTTCTGGCCGGCCTGGTGCATATCGTCAACGCGCAGTCGCAGCCGGATCCCACCGGCCCGATCACGGTGGCGAGCGGCGACACTTATCGTGATGCTGACTTCGGCTACCGGCAGCCGACCGGTCCGGGTCAGGCTGTCATCGGGGACACTGTCTTCTACGATTATGATGGTGACGGCATCCAGGATCCCGGCGAACCCGGCATCTCCGGCGTTACCGTGACCGTCACCGACTCCGATGGCAACACGTACACCGGTATCACCGACGAAAACGGCCAGTATCAGATCGTCGTCCCGGCCGACGGCATCCTCACCTACACCGCCGAGCCCACTGCTGGCTTGCCGCCCGGCCTGACGCCAACCACCCCCGTGCCGGCCGTCATCCCGCCGTTGCTGCCGGGCGACCAATACCTGGACGCGGACTTCGGCTACGACTCACCCGACCTGGGCGCCATCGGCGGCACCATCTGGGAGGACACCAACAGCAACGGCCTCCTTGACCCTGGCGAGCCACCCCTGGCTGGCGTCTCCGTGTCTCTCGTGGATCCAATCACCGGCGATATCATTGCCACCACGACCACCGACACCAACGGCGACTACATCTTCACAGGGATCCCGGCCGGCGACTACCTGGTGGTAGTCACTGACACCCAGAACCGGCTTGAGGACTACTCGCCCGGCCCGCTCGGCCCTAACCCCGGCCAGGACAACAACAGCCAGGTTCAGCCCTACCCGGTGACCATCGGCCCTGGCGCGACAAACACCACCGCGGATTTCGGCTACGTCAAGGACGACCCCTTGCTGGGTGTCATCGGCAACCAGATCTGGGTCGAGACCGACGGCGATGGCCTTTGGGAACCTGAGGATGGCGAGATCGGCGTCGAAGGCGTGACCGTTGATCTCTACCTCAACGGCGTCTTCTATGCTCGCACCACCACTGGCGCGTCAGGAGACTACGTCTTCACATCCTTGCCACCTGGCAACTACACCGTCCAGGTTTCCGATCTCTACGGCATCCTGACCGGCTACGTCCCGACAACCATCATCGGCGGCACCGCTGACAACACGAACAAGGCACAGCTTTACCCCATCGCCCTGCTGGCCGGTGGACAGAATCTGACGGCCGACTTCGGCTATATCAGCCCTGGCGCGATCCAGATCAACAAGACGCCTGACACGCAGCAGGTGCCGAGCGGCGGCACAGCCACCTTCACTATCACCGTCACCAACACCGGCGATGTGACCCTGACGAACGTCACCGTCAGTGACCCGCGCGCCCCGAGCTGCAACCGCACCTTCACCAGCCTGGCCCCCGGCGCCAGCCAGACTTACACCTGCACCGTGACCAACGTGACGGCCGACTTCACCAACGTCGCCACCGTCACC
>CAZKEF010000046.1:0-44112 GCA_964551735.1 uncultured Anaerolineales bacterium | reverse complement strand
TGATCCGCACCGAGGGCGGCGCGGGCCGCGCCATCGCCGCGCACCACTCGCAGAGTCTCGAGGCGCTGTGGACGCACTTCCCCGGCATCTACGTGGTGATGCCTTCCACCCCTTACGACGCCAAGGGCTTGCTGAAGGCCGCGATTCGCGACGACAACCCGGTGATGTTCATCGAGCACAAGATGCTCTACAAAGAAAAGGGCCCGGTGCCCGACGTGGACTACACCATCCCGTTGGGCGTGGCCGACATCAAGCGGCCCGGCAAGGACATCACCCTGGTGACCTACTCCCGCATGGTCTACCGCGCCCTGGAAGCGGCTGAGCTGCTGGCCAAGGAAGGCATTGACGTCGAGGTAGTTGACCTGCGCAGCCTGAAGCCGCTGGACATTGACACGATCGTTGCGTCGGTCAAGAAGACCGGCCGGCTGGTGGGCGTCACCGAAGCCTACGAGAACACCAGCTTCATCAACGAGGTGATGGCGCAGGTGAACGACCTGGCCTTCGACTGGCTGGATGCGCCGATGGTGCGCGTGGCTGCACTCAACGTGCCCGTGCCCCGCGCCGAGGTGCTGGAAGACCAGGCGATCCCCAACGTGGCCCGCATCGTGGCCGCGTGCCGCAAGGTCGTGTCGTGAGTGTAGGGGTACGGCCTTGCGCCTGCCCCAAGCGGGCGACCGCGAGGGATCGTCCCTACACGTTGAGAAGATACGTTCACGAGGAGTGATGAACTGATGGCGAAAGAGGTTTTTGTCCCCAAACTGGGGCAAACAGTCGAAGAAGTAACTCTCGTCAAATGGCTGGCCGCCGACGGGACGAAGGTCGAGCACGGCCAGGAGATCCTGGAAGTCGAGACCGACAAGGCCGTCTTCACCGTCGAGGCGGCCGGCAAGGGCTATCTCCATATCGGCCCGTACACCGCGGGCATGGTCGTGCCCGTGCTGACGGTGGTGGCGGTGATTGGGAAGCAGGATGAGACGTTTGATAAGGTGATGGGAGGAGGGGGAGAAGGGGAGCGGGGGAGACAAGGAGAAGCGGAGACGTCCTTGGAATCGGGCTCCACATCTCCCGATCACCTTGTCTCCTTGTCTCCCCATCTCCGCGTCCCCGTATCGCCGCGCGCGCGCAAGCTGGCCGCGGAGCGGGACGTTGACCTGGCGGGGGTGGCCATCACGCCGACCGGCGGCGGAGGCGCGCGCATCGCCGAGCGCGACGTGCTGGCGTACCTGGCTGCAGCCCCGGTTGCCGAACGCAAGCTCGAGCCGAAGGCTACCCCGGTCGCTCAGAAACTGGCAGCCGAGGCAGGGATTGACTTGCGCTCGCTGACCGGGACCGGCCCGCGCGGCCAGATCATCAAAGAGGATGTGGCGTCGGCGGTGGCGAAGGGGAGACAAGGGGACACGGAGACACGGAGACGCGGAGAAGCGGCGGGACCGCTCGTAACCAGCATCCCGTATCCAGCATCCAGCATCCAGCTTCCAGCTTCCGATGTCACCGAACGCATCCCCCTGAAGGGCGTCCGCGCCATCATCGCCGACCGGATGGGTACCAGTGTCCACACCACGGCGCGCGTCACGTTGGTCAGCGAAGCCGACGCGACCGAGTTCGTCGCCATGCGCGAGCGGCTGAAGGCCAAAGTGACCGAGGCGTGGGGCTTCGCGCCCGGTTATAATGACCTGTTGGCGAAGATCGTCGCCCAGGCGCTGCGCAAGTTCCCGACCATGAACGCCCGCCTGGCGCCGGATGCCATCGAGTTACTGGCGCACGTCAACCTGGGCCTGGCCGTGGACACGGAGCGCGGCCTGCTGGTGCCGGTGATCCATGACGCGGACATCAAGACCCTGCGCGAGTTCGGCGCCGAGTTCCGCGCGCTGGTGGAGCGGGCGCGCGTCGGCCGCTCGCTGCCCGATGACCTGGCCGGCGGCACTTTCACCATCACCAACCTGGGCATGTACGACGTGGACGCGTTCACGCCGGTGATCAACCTGCCCGAGGCCGCGATCTTGGGCGTGGGCCGCATCCAGCCCAAGTGGGTCTACCATCCCACCAGCCCCGCCGCGCCGGCGCTGCGCCAGATGCTCACCTTGAGCCTGGTCTTCGATCACCGCCTGGTGGACGGCGCGCCGGCCGCACGGTTCCTGCAATACATCAAGAGCGTGATCGAGGAACCGTACTTGCTAGTAGCGGGGTAATCACCTTGTAGAGACCAGGTTTCTGCAGAAACCTGGTCTCTACAGCCCGCTCGGCAATTTGACATGCACAAACCCTATCCTGTATAATCTCATCTTGTTAGGGAAACGATTCCATGAAATCCATATCATGGGACGCGTCCCCGACGAACATGCGTCTACTCATCGTTCGGCATCCGCTCAAGGCAGAGTTGTGACCACCATCACCGATGTGGCGAAGCGTGCAGGGGTTGCGCCCGTGACCGTGTCTCGGGTGATCAATGCTGCGCCCAATGTCAACGCCGCCACACGAGAGCGGGTGGAGCAAGCGATTGCTGAGCTGGGTTACGTGCCCAATGTGGTGGCCCGTAGCCTGCGGTCTAAGCGGACGCGTACGTTAGCCTTCGTCGTCCCCGACATCACCAACGTCTTTTGGACCACCGTCGCCCGAGGGGTGGAGGATGTGGCCCATAATCACGGCTACTCGGTGCTTCTTTGTAACACCGATGAAGACTTTTCCAAGCAGGCGCGTTATCTCGACATCATGGTCAGCCAGCGGGTTGATGGCGTGATCATCGCGCCGTGTGACATGGATGCAGACAGGCTGGGCACGCTGCGTCACCATCATATCGCCACCGTGGTCATCGACCGGCGCATCACCGGCTGGGAGGTGGACACGGTTTACGGTGACTCCCTGTCTGGGGCCTATGCGCTGACGCAGCACTTGATCAAGCTGGGGCACACCCGGATCGCAATGCTTTCGGGGCCGGAGGGCGCCGCCACCGCAGAGGATCGCATCGCCGGGTATCGCCTGGCGCTGGCCGAGGCCGGCACCGAGCACGACCCGCGGTTGATCCGGCGCGGGGGATTCAGTTGGGAGGCCGGCGCGGCGCTGACCGGCCAACTGCTGGACGAAGGGTTGCGGCCCACCGCTATCTTTGCGGCCAACAACGCCATCGCCGTCGGGGTCGTGGATGCCATCAGTACGCGCGGGTTGCGAATCCCGGCCGACGTAGCGTTGGTCTGCTTTGATGACTACCCCTACATTGCCAGCTTCTTTCCGTTTTTGACAGTTGCTTCACAGCCGGCATACGACATGGGCGCAAGCGCAGCCCAGTTGCTCCTGGAGCGGTTAATGGCGCCAGCGTCGTTACGGCCCCGCCGCGTGGTACTGCCGGTGCGCTTGATCATCCGGCGTTCCTGTGGCCGCGTATCGCCGGCCGAGGCGTCGCATTCGTTCAACCTTCCGCTGGAAGGCCTGGGCCCCGAGCAAATCGTCGAGGTGCAGCCGATCGAGGTCAATCGGCTGGGCGTGCTTTGATCTGAGAAAGGAGCGGGTACATGGGGGAGGTCCTTGTACAGATGGAGGGCATCGAAAAGAGCTTTCCGGGGGTCCATGCGCTCAATGACGCACGCTTCGAATTGCGCACGGGCGAGGTGCACGCCCTGGTGGGCGAGAACGGCGCGGGCAAGTCCACCCTGATGAAGGTGCTTTCCGGCGTTTATCACAAGGATGCTGGCCGCATTATCTATAAAGGCCAGGAAGTCGAGATCCCAAACCCACGGGCCGCGCAGCACCTGGGCATCAGCATCATCCATCAGGAATTGAACCTGATGCCCCATCTCACCGTGGCGCAGAACATCTTCGTCGGCCGGGAGCCGCGGAAAGGTCTGCCCTTCTTGTTGGATGAGTCTGCCATCAACATGCAGACCGAACAGCTCTTCGAGATGATGCACCTGAAACTGGACCCGCGCACCAAGGTGGCCGACCTCACTGTCGCCAAGCAGCAGATGGTTGAGATCGCCAAGGCGCTGTCGTTCAACGCTGAAGTGCTGATTATGGACGAGCCGACCGCCGCTTTGACCGAGGCTGAGATTGATGAGTTGTTCCGCATCGTCCGCCAATTGCGGGGTAAGGGCGTGGGCATCGTCCACATCTCGCATCGCCTGGAGGAGTTGAAGCAGATCTCCGACCGCATCACCGTGATGCGCGACAGCCGTACCATTGACACGGTCGCCACCAGGGATGCCACCATTGACCAGATCATTAGCTTGATGGTGGGGCGGACGATCTACGAATCCACGCCGGAACTGCCTGAGATGCCCAGCCAGGAGATCGCGCTGGAGGTGAGAGGGTTGAACCGCGGCAAGGTGCTCCACGACATCAGCTTCCAGCTCAAGAAAGGCGAAATTCTGGGCTTTGCCGGGCTGATGGGCGCGGGGCGCACCGAGGTGGCGCGGGCAGTTTTCGGCGCCGACCCCTACGATTCGGGACAGATCTTCATCAAGGGCAAGCAGGTGCGCATCACCCACCCTCGCGACGCTGTTCAGCATGGCATCGCCTACTTGTCGGAGGACCGCAAACGTTACGGCCTGGCGTTGGGCCTGGATGTAGAGACCAACACCGTGATGGCTTCCATGCGCCGGTTTGTGAATGGACTCGGGTGGGTGAATACGGCAAAGATTCGCAAGACCGCCGAGCAATACGTGCAATCGCTGGCCATCAAGACGCCCAGCCTGAAGCAGCGGGTCAAGAATCTGTCCGGCGGCAATCAGCAGAAGGTGATCGTGGGCAAATGGTTGACCGCGGATACCGATATTCTGATCTTCGATGAGCCGACGCGCGGCATTGATGTGGGCGCCAAGAGCGAGATCTACAAACTGTTGAATGATTTGGCCGCGCAGGGCAAAGCAGTCATGATGATTTCCTCCGAGCTGCCCGAGATCCTGCGCATGAGCCATCGTATCGTGGTGATGTGCGAAGGTCGAATCACCGGTGAGTTGACTGCTGGCGAAGCCGACCAGGAGAAGATTATGAGGTTTGCAACACAGCGCGGGGGTATCGTCAATGACGCATCCCCAACCAGCGAGAGTCGGAGGATTGAACCATGACCACGAAAGCGACCATTTCGACGACCACCAAACGAACCCTGATTCGCCCCGAGGCCATGCAAACCATATTGGCCTTTGCCGGTTTGATCGTGATCTTCGTGTTCTTCTGGATCGCCTCCCCTTATTTCCGCCAGGGCACGAATATCGTGGCGATTCTGCTCTCCACCGCGGTCAACGGCGTTCTGGCTTTGGGCGTCACTTTCGTGATTATCACGGCAGGCATTGACCTGTCCATCGGCACCGTGATGACCTTCGCCGCAGTGATGAGCGGTGTGTTCATCGTGGACCTGGGGCTGCCCGTGCCGGTGGGGGTGCTCGGTGGCTTGCTGGCGGGCGGGGCCTGCGGCCTGGTGAACGGCTTTGCCATCGCCAAGATGAAAGTCCCGCCTTTCATCGCGACCTTGGGCATGATGATGGCAACCAAGGGCCTATCCTTAATCCTTTCCAAGTCTAAGCCCATCTACCTGGTGGACACACCAGCGTTCAACAAGATCGCGATGGGCAACATCATTCCTGGGGTCAATGTCCCCAACGCGGTGTTCATCTTGTTCGGGGCCGCGATTGTCGCCAGCCTGATCCTGGGTAAGACGATCCTGGGGCGTTACACTTTCGCCATCGGCAGCAACGAGGAGGCGACCCGTCTTTCAGGCGTGAACGTGGACGCCTGGAAGATGGGCGTCTATACGCTCTGTGGTTTCTTCGCCGGTCTGGGTGGGGTATTGATGGCCTCACGCCTCAATTCGGCGCAGCCTGCGTTGGGCGCCGGCTACGAGCTCGACGCCATCGCTGCGGTGGTGATCGGCGGCACATCCCTCAGCGGCGGCGAGGGCACCATCCTGGGCACCATTATTGGCGCATTCATCATGAGCACGCTGATCAACGGCCTGCGCATTATGGCTGTGCCGCAAGAGTGGCAAATGGTAGTTACAGGGGTCATCGTCATCGGCGCCGTCTACGCCGATATTATGCGCCGCCGCGCGAAGTGATCGTTGAACAAACCGGGTTTCTCGCAGAAACCTGGTTTGTTCAACGAGACTCATCTCGATTGTTAGCCCTGATCGCGGGCTTACAATAAACCTACACCCTATCGGAAGGAGAAGCACTATGAAGAAGTTGTTCCCGATCGTATTGGCGCTGGTGGTCATCGCAGCGATGCTGACCGCGTGCGCTCCGGCCGGCCAGCCGGCCGCTGGCGGGGAAACCTACATCCCCGTGATCTCCAAGGGCTTCCAGCACCAGTTCTGGCAAGCTGTCAAGCAGGGCGCCGAGACCGCCGCTAAGGATCTGAACGTCAAGATCACGTTCGAAGGCCCCGAATCGGAGTCCCAGGTTGACAAGCAGCTCGAAATGGTGGAAGCGGCGCTGGCCAAGAATCCCAAGTGCCTGGCCCTGGCCGCCCTGGACAGCAAGGCGCTGATCCCGCAGTTGGAGAAGGCGAAGGCCGCCAACATCCCGGTCGTCGGCTTCGACTCCGGCGTGGACAGCGACATCCCCGTTGCGACGGCATCCACCGACAACCTGGCTGCGGCCGGTTATGCTGCGGACAAGATGGCGGAGCTCATCGGCGGGGCGGGCAAGGTTGCAGTCATCGTGCACGACCAGACCAGCGCGACCGGCATCGGCCGGCGCGATGGCTTCGTCAACCGGATCAAGGAAAAATATCCGAACATCCAGATCGTGGACGTCCAGTACGGTGGCGGCGATCATGCCAAGTCCACCGACCTGGCCAAGGCGATCATGCAGGCGAACCCGGACCTGAAGGGCTTCTTCGGCGCTAATGAAGGTTCCGCCGTCGGCGTGATCAATGCGGTCCGCGAGCTCAACATGGTCGGCAAGCTCGTCGTGATCGGCTACGACGCCGGCAAGATCCAGAAGGACGCTGTGCGCGATGGCACCATGCAGGGTGCGATCACCCAGGACCCGGTCGGCATCGGCTACAAGGCTGTCGAAGCCTGCGTCAAGGCCATCAAGGGCGAGACCGTGGCGAAGAACATTGACACCGGGTTCAAGTGGTGGGACAAGACCAACATTGACTCGGAAGAGATGAAGCCGCTGTTATACGATTGAGCCTCAGCAGATCACGATTCCAGCTCACGCAAAGACGCCAAGACCGCAAAGAACCCTTGTCTTATCTTGGCGGCTTTGCGCCTTTGCGTGAGATCTGTGATGGGCTGAGCCTGATCGTGCCGGAGAGTAAGTTCAGGAGGGGGCTGTCCAACGAAAACGGGGCGGCCCCTTTGCTTTTGCTGCTTTTCTTCTCTGGCTGATTTCTCCTTCTCAAAATGAGAATTGTGTGATAGATTCGCCTTCCGAGAAGGACAAGGTAAGAGTGGCCTATGACCACCACTTGCATCCTCGCCCACGACCTGGGCACCACCGGCAACAAGGTCACCCTGTTCGACGCGGCGACCGGCGCGGCCGTCGCGTCCGCGTTCGAGCCGTATGTCACCGCCTACCCGCACCCCGCCTGGGCCGAGCAGGATCCGGCCGACTGGCGTCGCGCGGTCATCCAGGGCACGCGGCGGGTGCTGGCGGCTGAGAACATCAACCCCCGCGACATCGCAGCCATCAGCTTTAGCGGTATGATGAACGGTGCGCTGCCCGTGGACGCGGCCGGCGAGCCGTTGCGGTCCGCCATCATCTGGGCCGACCAGCGCGCGACCGCCGAAGCTGATCTGCTGGCCGAGCGCTGCGGCGCGGCACACGTCTACCGCATCACCGGCAACCGGGCGACCCCATCGTGTACGGCCGCCAAGCTGCTGTGGATCCAGAGCCATCAGCCCGAGATTTACGCGGCAACGCGCTTCTTTCTTCAGGCCAAGGACTACGCCGCGTTTCTGTTGACTGGTGTCATGGCCACCGACTACTCCGACGCCTCCAACACCAACCTGTTCGACCTGGACGCACGGGCCTGGGCGGCCGACATGGCCCAGGCGGCCGGGCTTGATGTAGCCAAGCTGCCGCCGATCTATCCCTCGGCCACGGTCATCGGCCATGTGACCCCGGAGGTCGCGGGGCTGACCGGGCTGCTGGCCGGCACACCGGTGGTCATCGGCGGGGGTGACGGCGCGTGCGCCACGGTGGGCGCGGGCGCGCTCGCGCCGGGGGACGCGTACACCTACATCGGCTCCTCGGCGTGGATGGCGGTGGTGGCCGAGCGGCCGCTGTTCGACCCCGGGATGCGCACCTTTAACCTGGCGCACCTGGACCCGGCGCTCTATTTCCCCCTGGGCGCCATGCAGGCCGCGGGCGGCGCACTGGACTGGTTCGAGCGGCTGTTGCGGGGCGAGGCGGACGGCCGGTTGTACGATGAGCTGGCTGCTGCGGCTGCCCTCGTCCCGCCCGGCGCGGATGGCCTGCTCTTCCTGCCCTACCTGATGGGCGAACGCAGCCCGTATTGGGACGCGGGCGCGCGCGGCGCGTTCATCGGCCTGAGCATGGCCCACGGCCGGGCCGAGCTCGCGCGCGCGGTGCTGGAAGGAGTGGCGCTCAACCTGCGGCTGATCCTGGACGCGCTCCGGTCCCAGGGCGCGACCATCCCCGCCATGCGCTTGATCGGCGGCGGCGCGCGGCTGCCCCTCTGGCGGCAGATCCTGGCCGACGTGCTGGGCCTGCCCATCCTGCTGCCCGACCTGCTGGCGGAGGCGACCTCGCTGGGCGCGGCCATCGCCGGTGGGGTGGGGGTGGGGCTCTACCCCGATTTCAGCGTGGCGCAGCAGTTCGTGCGCACTCATGCGGCCGAACAGCCGGATCCGGCGCGGCAGGTGCAGTACGCGGGGCTGCTGCCGCAGTTTCAGGGGGCGTATTGGGCGGTGGTGGAAAGAAGTTCGACTTCTTCGGAGAAGTTGAACTTCTGAACTCCTGAACCTGAACCCGGCGGAGGAGTTCAGCTTCTTCTTGTTTTTCTTCTGTTTCTCTCACTTGACAAGCTCCTCTTTGTTGTGGTATGTTATGCGTAACATGTGTTACGCATAACAGGGAGAGATACAAGAGATGAGAAGTTCAACTTCCCTGAGAAGTTGAACTTCTCAGGGCCTTATAGGGGTGTGACCGATGCCCACCATTCGCGACGTCGCCAGGCGCGCGGGCGTTTCCACCATGACAGTGTCACGGGTCATCAACAACTCCGGCTACATCAGCCAGGAAACCCGTGCACGCGTCGAGGCGGCCATCGCCGAGATCGGTTATGTCCCCAATACGCTGGCCCGCAGCCTCCGCTTCAAACAGACCAAGACCCTGGCCCTGGTGATCACCGACATCACCAACCCCTTCTTCACCACCCTGGCCCGCGGCGTGGAAGATGCCGCCAGCGAGCAGGGCTTCAATGTCATCTTCTGCAACACCGACGAATCGGAGCGCAAGCAGGCGGAGCAGCTCACCACGCTGGCCCAAAAGCGCGTGGACGGTGTGCTGCTGGTGCCTGCCCGCAGCTCGGCCGAGGCCACGGCATTCCTGCACGAGCAAGGGATCCCGGTGGTTGTGCTGGATCGCCGTGTGCCCGATTGCTCGGTGGACTCGGTGCGCTGCGATTCGGTGGCCGGCGCGCGTGAACTGACCCGCCTCCTGCTCGACCTGGGGCATCGGCACATCGCGGCTTTGAACGGCCCTGCGGGGGTTTCCACCGCTCTGGATCGCGTGGCCGGCTGCCGGCAGGCGATGGCCGAGGCCGGGTTGGACCCTGATATGCTGCTGGTTTTTCACGACGAATACACCCAGGCCGGCGGCTACCGCATGGCAGAACAAGCCCTGCGCTGCAGCCCACGCCCTACAGCCTGCTTTGCCGGCAACAACTTCATCGCTTTCGGCGCGTATCGGGCGATCCAGGATGCCGGACTACAAGTGCCGGAAGATGTCGCCCTGGTCGCATTTGATGACCTCCTCCCCGGTTCATTTACCGTTGATCCGTTTCTGACTGTTGTGGCTCAACCCGCATATGACATGGGCCAACGTGCCACGCAGATCCTGTTCGACCGGCTCCTGTCCGATGAAGCCCTCCCTTGCCGGGAGGTTGTGTTGCCGTTCAAAGTGATCGTGCGTCGCTCGAGCGGCGCGCCGCGCGTTGTCGGCGCGGAAGCGGCGAGATAACTCGTTGTCCAGACGGTGTCGTTATCTGAGAAACCGAGGTAACCATGTCTGCCACGCTTTTGCACCTGTTACCAGCCTTCTTCACCGATCGCGAGCGCGTGTTGGTCGAGCACGGCCCGTTCACCGCCAGCGTTTTCCGCTACGACAGCGGCGTGGCCGCGCTGCGCTTGCGCAACGAGTTGGGGGAACTGGTGCTGCTGCCGTTCCAGGGCCAGCAAATCTGGTCGGCCGCGTTCGGCGGCCGGAACCTGACCATGAAATCCATGTTCAGCCAGCCCAACGCCACGCGCACCTACCTGGAGACCTACGGCGGGTTCCTGATGCACTGCGGCGCGCTGGCGATGGGGGTGCCCTCCGGTCCGGACACGCACCCGCTGCACGGTGAGCTGCCCAACGCGCCCTATCAAAAGGCCTGGATCGTTGCGGGCGAGGACGACCGGGGCGCGTACCTGGCGCTGAGCGGCGAGTACGAGCACACCGTGGCCTTCACCGCACACTACACCGCCCGCCCCGAAGTCCGGCTCTACGCCGGCTCGTCGCTCTGCACGGTTTCTATCTCGATCTCGAACCTCAAGAAGACGCCCATGGACCTGATGTACCTGGCGCACGCCAACTTCCAGCCCGTGGACTACGGCCGCCTGGTCTACAGCGCGGCCTGCGACCCGGCCCATGTGCGCGTGCGCCGGAGCATTCCCTCGCACGTCAAGCCGCTGCCGGGCTACGCCGAGTTCCTCGCCGAGCTGGCTGAGCATCCCGAACGCCACAACGTGCTGGCCCCCGGCCTGGCCTTCGACCCCGAGGTGGTTTTCTTCGTGGATTACTCAGCCGATGCGCAAGGCTGGGCGCACACGCTGCAGGTGCATCCCGACGGCTCGGCCGACTATATCGCGCACCGGCCCGACCAGTTGAACCACGGCGTCCGCTGGATCTGCCGCACGGCCGATCAGGACGCGCTGGGCATGTGCCTGCCCGCCACCGCGGAGCCGGAGGGCTACCACGCCGAGCTCGCAAAGGGTAATGTCCGCAGCCTGGCCGGCGGCGCGACCGTGCGCTTCGATATGGCGATGGGCTACCTGGCCCCGGACGAGGCCGCGCATTTGATGGCTGAACACGGGTTGGAAATCCCTGGCTGAACGGGAGAAGCGACACCGATGCAAATCCTGACCAACGACTACGACAAATCCAACGTCAACCGCTTGCTGACGGCGCTCAACCATCAGGAGCCCGATCGCGTCCCGCATATCGAGCTATGGGTCACCAGCCAGGCAGTGTACGAACACGTGCTGGAGCGCAAGCTGGGCTACATGATCGGCGATGCGGCCGAGGGCGGGCAATCCATCACGCCGGAGGACGATGTGGAGTTCGCCCTGCGCCAGGGCGAGGACGCGGTGCTGTGCAACTTCAACTGGCGACCCAACAACGTCTTCCGCCTGGCTGGGGACGGGACGAGGCACTACGTGGACGGCGAGATCAAGACCTTCGCCGATCTGGAGAGCAAGCTGGACCCGCCGCCGTCGCTGGATGACCAACTGCGCCACCTGGAGCGCTATCTTAAGGCCGCCCACGGCACTGGCGTCGGCGTGATCGCCAACCTGACCTCGTTCTTCGACAGCGCCATGCTGGGGATCGGTGTGACCGACTCGTTGTACATGTTCTACGACAACCGCCCCCTGGTCGAAAAGTTCATGGACATCCTGCTGGTGCATCAGGAGCAGGTGATGCGGGCGGTGATCGATCGCTTCGGCGACGATCTGGCCCTGGTGATGGTGAACGACGACATCGGCCACAACTCCGGCCTGCTCATCAGCCCGAAGATGTTCCTGCAGATCTTCCCGCATCGGATGAAGCGCCTGATCGCGCCGGCCAAGGACCACGGCTTGAAGGTGCTGATGCACACCGATGGCAAGCTCGACGGCATCCTGCCCATCCTCTACGACATCGGCATTGACGCCAACCACCCGGTCGAGCCGGAATCCAACGACATCGTCGAGGTGAAGCGGCGGTGGGCCGGTAAGATGGCGCTGATCGGCAACGTCCACACGCCGCTGCTGGCCTATGGCACGAAGGATGAGATCGAGGCGAAGGTGAAGGAGTACTGCGAGAAGCTTGGGCCGGGCGGCGGTTGGATCTGCGGCTCATCCACCAGCATCATGGACGGCATCCCGCCGGAGAATTTCGTGGCGATGATCCAGGCCGTGCATAAGTATGGGCGGTATGGGAGTTTGGGAGTTGCGTGATGCGTGGTGCGTGGTGCGTGATGCGTGATGCGTGATGCGGGGTGCGTGGTGCGTGGTGCGTGGTGCGTGATGTCGCATTGCTGGGCAAATCTGCCAATGAGAGAAAACGGAACACGCAACACGCATCACGAAGGAGTTCTTATGTCCCAACAACTGACCTCTCGAGAGCGAGTCCTTACCTCTCTCTCCCATCACGAACCCGACCACGTGCCGTGCTGGCTGGGCGCGTCGCCGGAGTGGAAGGAAATCGCGCGCAACACTCTGGGGCTGCCGGACGACGAAAGCTTGCTGGCCTACCTGGGGGATGACTTCCGGCGCGTGTCCAGCAGCTACGGCGGGCCGCAGGAGACGCATCCGACCTTCAACCTGAGCCATCCCGACGCCACGTACCGCACGCCTTTCGGGATCGAACGCTACGGCTACGGCTATGGCATGCCGCTGAACGAGCCGCTGAAAGGCGCCAGGAGCGCCGCCGAAGTCCATGCCTATCCGTGGCCTGATCCAGAATGGATGGATGTCAGCCGTATCCGCGGAGACGCGCTGCAATACGACCGGCAATATGCGATCCTGGGCGGCGAATGGTCCCCTTTCTGGCACGACGCCATTGATCTGCTGGGCTTCGACGGGCTGATCTACCAGATGTACGATCACCCGGAGGTCGTGGATGCGGTCATGCAGCACACCGCCGATTACTACCTGGCGGTGAGCCGGCGCATCTTTGAGGCCAGCGGCGACGCCATTGACGTCTTCTTCATCGGCAACGACTTCGGCGCGCAGACCGGGCCGATGCTCAGTCCCAAGTTCTTCCGCCGCTTCATCCTGCCGCACCTGAAGCGGTTCGTGGACCTGGGGCACGAATTCAACAAATATGTGATTTTGCACTGCGACGGCAGCATCCGGTCGCTGCTGCCTGACATGATCGCCATCGGCCTGGACGGGATGCAGTCGGTGCAGCCGCTGTGTTACGGCATGGAATTGGCGGGCCTGAAGCGCGATTTCGGCAACCAGTTCACCTTCATGGGCGGGGTTGACACGCAATCGCTGATCGAGGGCACGAAGGAGCAGGCGCGTGAGCTCACGCGGAAAACGCTCGAAATCATGATGCCGGGCGGCGGCTTCATCGCCTCCCCCAGCCACGATTACCTCCTGCCGGAAACGCCGGTGGAGAACGTGATTGTCATGTATGAGACGATCAAGGAGTTTGGGGCATATCGGTAGACATGTGGTGCGTGGTGCGTGGATGTCGCCTTGAGGGGCTTATGTTCCCACTTGAAAGAAAACGGAATACGCAACACGCAACACGGAAGAGAACGGAACACGCAACACGAGATACACAGCAACCGACAATCAGAACACGCAATTCTCATTACGAGGAGGCACCCATGCAACGTTTCGGTCAATTGATCGGCGTCAAGCCGGAGAAGCTGGAAGAGTACAAGCGCTATCATGCGGCGGTGTGGCCCGGTGTGCTGAAGATGATCACCGAGTGCAACATCCGCAACTACTCGATCTTCGAGAAGGATCACCTGCTGTTTGCCTACTTCGAGTATGTCGGCGACGATTTCGATGCTGATATGGCGAAGATGGCCGCTGACCCGGAGACGCAGCGCTGGTGGGATATCCAGATGCCGTGCCAGCAGCCGATCCCCACCCGCGCCGAAGGGGAGTGGTGGGCGAATATGGAAGAGGTGTTTCATTACGATTGAGGCGTGGTGTGGTGCGTGGTGCGTCGTGCGTGCGTTCTGCTGCAATGGGAAGCACTCGCACTTGAGAGAAAACGGAATACGTAACACGCAACACGTGGGAAAATGGAACACGCACCACGCAACACGTGAGAAAACGGAACACGCACCACGCAACACGATAACAAGGAGTATTCCATGGAACGCACAACCAACTGCCTCGCCAAACTCGACCGCATGAATAAGACCCTGCGCCACGAGGAAGCCGACCGCGTGCCCATCGCCGACTTTTTTTGGGGCAGCTTTCTGGAGCGGTGGCGCAGCGAAAAAGGGCTGCCGGCCGACACAGACATCTACAAATACTACGACCTGGACTGGATCGTCACCGTCCCGAACATGGATCCGCACATCAAGCAGTTCGAGATCCTGAAGGAGACCGACGAAGAGGTCGTGGTGCGCACCGGCTTCGAGGCCGTTATCCGCAAGAAGTTCGCCGATCCGATGCCGGAGTGGCTGGGCTTCGACACCGACACCATCGAGAAGGTTGAAGCGTACGAGTTCGAGGATCCCTGGGATGACCGGCGCTACTTCAGCGCGGGCGATAACCAGATCGCGGGCGTGGGCGATGGCTTCGCCCGCAACAGCCCGGCCTGGGTTGAAACCATTAAGTCCCTTCACTCCGATTTCCCGGTCTACGGCAGCGTATGCGAGGCCAACGAGTACCTGCAGCGCATCATCGGGCCGGAGAACCTCTTTATGTGGCTCGGCCTCTACCCTGAGCAGATGGGCCATTTCATCGAGCGCACTAACGCGTTCGCGTTGGAAGTGCTAAAGGCGCAGATCAAGGCCGCGGACGGGCTACTCGATGGCATCGTGATCTGGGGTGATATCGCGTACAAGAAGGACCTCTTCTTCTCGCCGAAGTTCTGGCGTAAGTGGTACAAGCCGGGCTTGAAGACGCTGGTGGATGAGGCGCACAGCCACGGCCTGCCGGTGATCTACCACGGCTGCGGCAACGTCAACCGCGTCTTCGAGGATTTCATCGAGGTCGGCGTGGACGCGTACAACCCGCTGGAGGCCAAAGCCGGCATGGATGTGATCGAGCTGCGGCGCAAGTATGGTCATCAGATGGCCTTCTGCGGCAACCTGGACGCGCTCACCTGGGCCACCGGCACGCTGGATGAGCTGAAAACCATGGTGCTGACCAAGCTCAACGCGGCCAAGGGCGGCGGCTACATCGTGCAATCCGATCATTCCGTCCCCAGCAACGTTTCCGCCGAGCGCTACGAGTTCGTGGTGAATCTGGTGCGGGAGTATGGGCAGTACCCGTTGCGGTTGGGGGAGTATGATTTGGCGGATGTGGCGTGATGCGTGGTGCGTGGTGCGTGATGCGTGGGAGATAGGGGATGATCGGGTCGTATGAGGAGTGGCTGGCGAAGGCGCCGGTTGAGTTTACGGGCGATCCGCTGTGGCGCATGGAGGCGTATCGGTTGGCGCTGTTCGCCGCTGACTTGGCTTGGCACGATGTTTGTAAGCTGGCCCAGGATAAACGCACTCTCGAAGTGGCGGATCAGTTGTTCCGGGCCATTGGATCCGTCCACGCCAATATCTCTGAGGGCACAGCCGCCAATCCGGCAAGGATCAGGCGCGGTTCTACGAGTACGCGCTCGGTTCAGGTCGGGAGGCCCGCGGATGGTACTGGCAGGGACGTCACGTGCTCACAGAAGCAGTGTCTATGCATCGCATCAAGCTCCTGACCCGGATCGCACGCCTGTTGCTGACCATGATCCCGTCTGAGCGCGGTTACAAAATCGGCGAAGAACAGGCATTCTACGACATAAGGAGCGACGACGATTTGCTCGCTCACGTACCCATGCCATAGGTGCGACAAACGGAACACGCACCACGCACCACGGAGCAAACGGAACACGCACCACGCAACACGAGGAATATGAACTTACAACACCTCCTACCCCACCAACTCAAGACCGTCCTCGACGCCGGCTGGCCGCTGCTGGTGCCTTCCGGCTGCGTCGAGTATCACGGCCCGCACCTGCCGCTCGGCGTGGACACACTGATCGTCGAGACGCTGTGCCAGCGGGTTGCAGCGCGCGTGGACGCGGTGGTCGCGCCGCCGTTTTGGTACGGGCCGACCGGTTACGCGGTGACCGGGCCGGTGGGGGGCACGGTAGACGTTTCGATCGAGCGGTTCGGGCGACACGTCAAGGATGTGTTGGCCAGCTTCTGGGACATCGGCTTCAAGTGGATCATCGTGTGCCAGCACCACCAGCAGCTCGACGGGCCAGAGGCGCTGGCGATCCGCCAGGCCGCGGCCGAGGTGACCTTCGAGAAGACGCACGCCGAACGCGGGCATGCCTGGTGGGGCAGGGCGCCGCTGCCGCCGGAAGACAACGTCTTCGAGCGCATCCAGGTCTGGCCGTCGGTGCTGCCTGCCGCGGCCGAGCGGGGGGTGGTGATGGCCGACCACGCAGGCTACCACGAGACGGCGCTGATGTTGGCCGTGCGGCCGGATCTGGTCGAGCTGAACCGCCTGGGCATGGATGCGCCGTGGTACACCAACACCACCGCCTCCAAGGCCCGATCGGCCACCCGTGAGGCCGGCGAGCAGATGTTTGCGGCCATGGTGGATGCCTGGGTTGAGAAGCTGTCGGCGCTTGTCCGTCCGAAACGGCCGACGCCCAAGGATGTGACGGTGACGGGGTTGTTTTGACGGGATGCGTGGTGCGTGGTGCGTGATACGTGATACGTATGAACCTTGATGGGTGATCCCGCCAATGAGAGAACACGCAACACGCACCACGCAATGCGCCATACGCACCACGCCATACGCAATACGCACCACGCAACACGAAGGAGCAGTTATGTCCATCCAAATGACTTCACGGCAGCGGGTTCTTGCCTCCATCGCCCACCGCGAACCAGATCGTGTCCCCGTCGATCTGGGCGCGACGCCGAGCTCGGGCATCTCGACCATCGCGTACTACAACCTGAAGCGGCATCTCGGCATCACCGAGGGCCACGTGCGGGTCTACGACGTGGTGCAGCAACTTGCCCAGCCGGAGGCGTTCATCCTGGATCGTTTCGGGATTGATGCGGTGGATGTGGGGCGGACCTTCAACACGCGGGATGAGGACTGGTACGACATCACGCTGCCCCAGGGCATCACCGTGCAGTTCCCGGCATGGTTCAGGCCGGTCGTCCGCGAGGATGGCGCCTGGGATGGCTACAGCAGCGACGGGACGCGCATCGCCACCATGCCGGCCGGCGCCACCTTCTTCGATGGCACGGTGCATCCCTACCTGAACGGCTACCCGGCCGACTACAGCGATCTGCCGGCCGCGATGGGCAAGATCCATTGGGCGGCGTTGGTGCACAGCCCGTGGGACAGCGCGGGCCAGCCCGATTTTTGGGATCGGCTGCGCGCGAACGCCATCGCCTTGCGGCAGAACACCGACCGGGCGATCATGGTCGTCGCCGGGTGCAACCTGTTCGAGTGGGGCACCTTTCTGCGCCGGATTGACAACTTCCTGGCGGACCTGGCCGTGGATCAGCCGTCGGTGGAACGGCTGCTCGACGCGCTGATGGAACAGCATCTGGCGACGCTGGAGAAGGTTTGCGCGGCCGTGGGCGATGTCGTGGACATCCTGCGCTTCGGGGACGACCTGGGCACTAGCAACGGGCCGTTTATGTCGCCAACCATCTATCGCAAGCTGTTCAAGCCGCGGCACACGATCCTGTGCGACTACGTCCACAGGCACAGCAGTATGAAGACATTCCTGCACTCGTGCGGCTCGATCTACAAACTGCTGCCCGACCTGATCGCGGCCGGCTACGACGTGATCAACCCGGTCCAGACCAACACGCGCGACATGGAGCCTGAGCGGCTGAAGCGCGAGTTCGGCAAGGACATCACTTTTTGGGGCGGCGGCGCGGACACGCGCGACGTCTTGCCGCACGGCGCCCCGGCGGAGGTCAAGGATCACGTCAAACGCCGGCTCGAGATTTTTGCGCCCGGCGGCGGGTTCGTGTTCAACACCGTCCACAACATCCTGCCCGACGTGCCGCCGGAGAATATCGTAGCGATGTACGAGGCGATTGCGGAGTTCAACGGCACGTAGTGCGTGGTGCATATTGCGTTTGCCGTCTGAGCAGCAAGGACAACGGAATGCGAATTGCGGAGTACGGAGCACGGAATACGCACTACGCAATACACACTGCGAAACACAGAAGGAGGTGATGACCCGACCCGATTGCCAGTGGATTACCAGCGTTGACCGTGAACATCCATTTATCCCATTCAAGCTCAGGGAGGAGCAGCACCCATGTCTGAGGAAAAGAAGATCACACGACGAGGTTTCCTGAAGTTAGCCGGCCTGGTGGGCGGCGCGGCCGCAGCCACGACCGTCGCCGGCTGCGCGCCGACCGCGGCCCCTGCACCCGCGCAGGAGACCGCGGCCCCAGCGCCGACGCAGGCCCCCGCTGTCGTCGGCAAGCCGTTCGATGGTAAAACGCTGCGGATGCACGCCATCAGCGGCGCCAACTACGACGAGCTCTACAAGCTGATCCCGGCCTGGGAAGAGAAGACCGGCGCAAAGGTTGAGTTCGTCTTCAAGGGCAACGGTTTCGAGACCGACAAGCGCCTGGTGCAGGACCTTTCGGCCGGCACCGTGGACTACGATGTGTGCTGGGATCACTCCAGCTTCTTCTCGCAATACGTCAAGCTCGACGGCCTGGAGCCGATTGACAACTGGTTCAGCGCCGACGACCTGAAGGACTTCATCCCCCGCCTGGTGGAGGCGACCAGGCGGGACGGCCACATCTGGGTCATGCCGCGCCACTTCGACATCTCATGCACCCACTACCGCACTGACCTGGGCATCAAGGCGCCGGAAACCTGGGATGAATTCAAGGCGGCAGCACTCGACGTCACCAAGAATAACCCGGGCATCTTCGGCACCCAGTTCGCGGGCAAGGAAGAGGCGCTCACCGGCCGGTTCTACGAAGTGATGACCGCAGAGGGTGGCCAGCTCTTCAACGACAAGTGGGAGCCGACCTTCAACGGCCCGGCCGGCGTCAAGGCCGCCACCATGTTTGCGGAGCTGTATGCTGCCGGCGCCATGCCCCCGGACATGACCAACTTCCTTTGGGAAGACGTGGCCAACCAGTGGGTCGGCGGCCTCATCGGTATGTACACCGAGTGGTTCGGTTGGTACTCCTACTTCCAGGATCCGGCCAGCAGCAAGGTGGCAGGCAAGTTCGATATCGCCCGCCAGCCCAAGGGTGATGGCGGCATTCACAGCGGGTGGGCCGGCCATCACGGTTTCTCCATCACCAAGGTCTCCAAGGAAAAGGCGATGGCGGCTGACCTGATCAAGCACCTGACCAGCGCCGAGGGCAACGAGCTGGAAGCCAAGCTGGGCATCCTGGTCTCCCGCCAGAGTGTCTGGGACAAGATCATCGCCGAAGCTGAGGCTTCAACCGATCCGTTGGCCAAGAAGCGCCTGGAGTTGGCCCTGCTGCAAGCCCAGGAGGACTTCAAGACCCCGCCGCTGATCGCTGAGTGGCTGCCCATGTCCAATATCCTGTTCCCGCTGCTGCAACAGGCCATCTTGGGCGATGTCGCGCCCCAGAAGGCGATGGATGATGCGGCGCAGCAGGTCGCCGACATGATGAAGAAGGCCGGTTACTACGGATGATGTAAGCTGACCGTGCGGTCGGACAAGAAACTCTCTCTCTGTCATGCTGAGCGGGTTTATGGCTCAAAGTCAGTTACAACGAACATCCAGCGAAGCATCTCGGCTGAGACTCTTCCCCAGGGGATGCCGCGCGATCGCTGGGGTCGTGCCGTTACCAGCGTTGAGTCGTTAACCTGCTCAGCGTGACAGGCGGGGATTTCCAGGTAGCGGGTCTACCACACCACAGGAAGCGGATCTTATGACCACAACTGCTATTTTCCGTGGGCCAACCGGGCAAGGGAGAAGGCAAGGTTTGCGTCTGAGCCTCGGCGAGAAGCACCTGCCGCTCGTTCTGCTCATGCCGGCCATCCTGATCATGCTCTTCGTGATCGGTATCCCCATGGCCTATTCGCTCTACCTGAGCTTCACCGACTACAGCCTGGCGTCGCTGACCCACAAGATAATCGGCCTTGACAACTACTACAGGCTGTTATTCCAGGATCCGCTGTTCTGGTCTGCGTTCGGCCGCACGGTGTTGTTCATGGCGCTGGCGATCAACATCGAGTTCCTGTTGGGCCTGGGCATCGCACAACTGATGGCGAAAGCGATTCGCGGCCAGGCTGTCTTGCGCACCCTCATGATGATGCCCATGATGTTCGCGCCGATCCTGGTCGGCTTCCAGTTCAAGTGGTTCTTTAACGCCCAAACCGGCCTGGTCAACAACATTCTTTACACACTCACGGGCGAGCCACATTTCATTCCCTGGCTGATCCAAAAACCACTGGGGTTCATCACCATCCTGGTGGCAGAGATCTGGATGGGAACGCCCTTTATGGTGATCATCCTGCAAGCCGGCATCCTTTCGTTGCCGACGGAACCGTTCGAGGCCGCTGAGGTGGACGGGGCCTCGGCGTGGCAGAAATTCCGCTTGCTGACGCTGCCGATGATCATGCCGTTCATCTTTACCGCGCAGGCTATTCGCTCCCTTGACCTGGCCCGGGCTTATGATGTCGTGCAGATCATGACCGGCGGCGGGCCGGCCAATCGGACCGAGCTGATCTGGACCTATGTGAATCGCCTGGCGTTCGGCCAACATCAGTTCGCCACTGCCACGGCGATGTCATACATCACCGTGTTGCTGAGTTTTCTCTTCACCTGGTTCCTGTTTCGCAACCTGATTCGGAGCCGATGGGCGGGAGGTAGGGAGTGATGGCTGCAAACACCGTAGAAGGCATAGAAGTGCGCCGGCGCACGCGGCCAGCAGACACGCTGCGCAACACCCTGCTCTGGATCATCGTTCTGATCTGGTTTGTGCCGGCCCTCTGGATGATCCTGACGTCGGTGCGTCTACGTTCTGAAGTGAATGCATATCCGCCGGTCTGGATTCCGAGCGCCTTCAATTTCGATTCATACAAGATTATCTTCGGCATGCCTACGCCGGAAGGCGCGTTCGGGTTGGGGGGCTCGATCCCGGTGTTGCAGTATGCGCGTAATTCCCTGGTTGTCGGCCTGGTTAGCACCGCGTTCGCCATCGTCATTGGCACGCTGGCCGGCTACGTGTTCTCGCGCTTCCAGTTCAAAGGGAAGAACAACCTGTTTTTGGGCTTCATGTTGATGCGCGCCATACCCGGCATCGCGTTAAGTCTGCCGCTTTTTGTACTATTTGCGCGCGCTAAGCTTTCGGATACCCTTCCCGGCATGATCCTGGTGTACGTCGCGCTTAACATTCCTTTCACCACCTGGTTGATGGACGGCTTCTTCCGCGCCATTCCGGACGAGTTGGATGACGCAGCGCGTATTGATGGCTGCTCGCACTGGGGCGCGTTTTGGCGGGTTGATTTGCCGTTGGCGCTGCCCGGCGCAGCCGCCTCGGCCATTTTCGCGTTTCTCACGTCGTGGAATGAGTTCGCGCTGGCCAGCGTCATCACCCGCACGCCGAAAAGTCGCACCTTCCCGCCCGCCCTGTTTGAGTTCACCGGCCAGTTCGTCTCCGATTGGCGCGGTATGACCGCCATGGCCGTACTGATGCTCATTCCGGCGATTATTTTCGTGGCGATCATCCAGCGGCAGTTGATGGAAGGGCTGACGTCGGGCGCGACGAAAGGGTAATTCTGGACGAATGACGAACGCTCCACATCTGCGTTGTTCGTCCTTCGTCATCAACGAACTTAATTGGAGGAACACACATGGGAAAGCCAATCGCTCTATCGGATCAAGAAACGTACCAACGCAACACCCCGTCCATCGGCGTCTTCGTCGCGGGCGACCCGCGCATTGATGCCGAAAGCCGCCAGCGCTGTCGCAACATCTGCCGTATGGTGGCCGATACGCTGGCCGAGCGGGTCAAGCTGCCCGACGGTTCGCCTGCCAAGGTCGTATGGGCGCCCATCCTGGTGGACGGCGAGCCGCAGGCCGATATCGTCGCCAAGCAGTTCCAGGACGCGGGCGTTAAGGTGCTGGTCTGCGCGCCCGACACCTGGGCGTTCCCGCAGCTCAGCGTGATCTCGCTGCTCCAGCAGTTTCCGGCCGACACGCCCATCAACTTCACCTGCGGCAACAGCGGGCCGAAGCCGGGCGTCGTGTTCGCGCACGCCATTAACGGCGCGCTGGCGCAGTATGGCCGGCTCTCACATCTTAACGTGGGCACCTGGTCCGACACCGGCCTCAACCCACAGATGACCGAAGGCACCGCCCAGGCGCTAGTTGATTGGGCCGCGGCCGCGGTCACCACCCAGGCGCTCAAGGGCCGCCGCGTGGTCATCTTCGGCCATGACAGCATGGGCATGGAGACCGCCCTGGCGCACGTGATCCCCACCCGCAAGCAGTTCGGCATCGAGATCACCCGGCTGGACATGAAGCTGCTGGCCGACATGCTGACCAGGCAGGCTTACGACGCGGAGGAGCTCAAGGCGCTGCGTGCGTTCGTGGATGGCCACCTGGGGCCGCGGCTGGAGCTGCGCGACGCGGTGGACTCCGAGCGGTTCAACCGCAGCCTGGCGCTCTACCTGATCACCCGCGACCTGCTGCGGGATCTCAACGCGGTGGGCGGCGGCTTTATGAGCCAGCTCGAATGGGGCTCCGACCCCCGCGGCATTCCGCTGCCGGTGGCCGACGCCATGGAGTCATTCTTCAACTCCTCCTTCGACCACAACGGCCGCAAGGTGCCCACCCCCTTCGCCACTGAGGCGGACGTGCAGGGCTTGCTGACCATGCTCTTCATGTCCGGCCTGACCGGCGGCAACCCGCCGCTGTTCATGGACTTCCGCAAGGTGTGGGAGCCGTGGGAGCTGCGGGCGCTGGCCGACCAGATCGGCTTTACCCTGCCGGCCGGCGAAGCGTGGGCCGAGAAGGGGCTGGTGGACGGCGACAACTCCGGCAGCGCGTCCTTCGACTGGGCGGCTGCGCCCGGCGCCAGTGTGGATGAGATCATGGCCGGCGTAGGCATGCCGCTGGCCGATCCCGGCTACTTCCCCGGCATGGGCAACTCCGTCACCTTCAAGTCGCCCGGCGGGCTGACCGGCATCGCCGGCCGATTGGCCTTCAGCAGCCTGAGCGGCCTCTTCAGCCTGAGCTGGGACGAAGCCAGCACCGCGGACGTGCCGGAACCCATGGCCTCGGCGCTGTGCGGCATGACCACTGCTGAGTGGCCGCATACCTTCGTGGTGCCCAAGTACGCCACCATGGGCGAATACAAGCATCTGCCGCCCGCCAACCATTTCCACATGGTGCAGGGCCTCAGCCCCGCCCGGCTGGAATACTGGATGGATCTGAACAACGTCCTCTCCCAGGCCAACTGGGCCGCGCGACCGGCCTACCTGGAGGGGGTGGATCGCCCTCTGCCGTTGCTCTACGCGGCCAACGGCGGGGAGACAAGCGCGAAGGTGATGTTGGGGAAGCGGTAGCGTGTTACGTGTTGCGTATTGCGTACTGCGTAATCCGTCGTGGTTGCTCCGGAACGGAATACGCAGCACGCAGTACGCAGTATGCAGTACGCAGTAGGTTGAATGGACGGAGCTCATGGCGACAACACGCAACTACCTCGCCCTCGACCTCGGCGCGTCGGGCGGCCGGGCCATCATCGGGTGGTTTGACGGCGAGCGGCTGGCCCTGGAGGAGGCGCATCGCTTCCCCAACGGGCCGGTGACGCTGCCATCCGCGTTCGGGCCCAGCCTGCACTGGAACACGCTGGGCTTGTTCGAGCACGTCAAGCAGGGATTGGCCAGGGCCGTGCAGGTCTGTGGCGCGGCGGGGCTGGTCAGCCTGGGGATTGACACCTGGGGTGTGGATTTCGGGCTGTTGGACGCGCAAGGCGAACTGTTGGGCCTGCCCTATCACTACCGCGACAGCCGCACCGATGGCATGTTGGAAGAGGCGTTCAGCCGCATGCCGCGGGCCGAGATCTTCGCTCGCACCGGCATCCAGTTCATGCAGCTCAACACCTTGTACCAACTGCTGGCGATGGTCGTGCGCAAGTCGCCGCTGCTGGAGGCCGCCAAGACCCTGCTGATGACCCCTGACCTGCTCAATTACTGGCTGACGGGGCGGGCGGTTAGCGAGCGCACCATCGCCAGCACCAGCCAATGTCTCACGCCCGATCACGCTGACTGGAACCGGGTGCTGCTGGCGCGGCTGCACCTGCCGACGCACTTCCTGCCGCCCCTGGTCGCGCCCGGCACAGTGCTCGGCCCGCTGCTGCCCGCCCTCGCCGAGGAGACCGGCGCACGGGACGTCCTCCTGGTCGCGCCCGGCTGCCACGACACCGCCTCGGCCGTGGCCGCGGTCCCCGCAGAACGGACGGACAGCGCGTACTTGAGTTCCGGCACGTGGTCGCTGATGGGTGTGGAGACCGAGGCGCCGGTGGTGAACGAGACCAGCCTGGCCTTCAACTTCACCAATGAGGGCGGGGTCTGCGACACCTACCGGCTGCTGAAAAACATCACCGGCCTGTGGGTGATCCAGGAGTGCCGCCGCGCGTGGGCCCAGGAGGGCGCGGCGCTGGCGTGGGACGAGATTGTGCGCCTGGCTGAAGCCGCACCGCCCTTCACGGCCGCCATTGACGTGGATGCGCGGGACTTCCAGACGCCGGGTGATATGCCGGGCCGTATCCGTGATTACTGCGCACGCACCGGGCAAGCCGTGCCTGCCGAGCGGGGAGCGGTCGCCCGCGTCGTGTTCGAGAGCCTGGCCTTCAAGTACCGCCGCACACTGGAGATGCTGGAACAGCTCACCGGGCAGCGGGTCAGCGTGCTGCACATCGTGGGCGGCGGCACGCAGAACCGGCTGCTGTCGCAGTTCGCGGCGAACGCCATCGGCCGGCCGGTGGTGGCCGGCCCGGTGGAGGCCACAGCCGCGGGCAACATCCTGCTGCAGATGCTGGCCACCGGCGCCATCGGCAGCCTGGCCGAAGGCCGCGCGGTGATCCGCCGCTCGTTCGCCACGGAGACCTTTGAGCCGCGCGATACCGCGGCGTGGGATGAGGCCTACGCGCGGTTCCAAACGCTGGAATCGAGGCTTTAGCCGGTCTGCTGGGTTTGACGGCCAATGCAGAAAACCGGCTGAAGCCTCCAGTCCAGGTACGCGAACTCCGGAATCGAGGCTTTAGCCGGTCTGGTGGGTTTGGCGTCCGATGGGGGAAACCGGCTGAAGCCTCCAGTCCAGGTACGCGAACTCCGGAATCGAGGCTTTAGCCGGTCTGCTGGGTTTGACGGCCAATGCAGAAAACCGGCTGAAGCCTCCAGTCCAGGTACGCGAACTCCGGAATCGAGGCTTTAGCCGGTCTGGTGGGTTTGGCGTCCGATGGGGGAAACCGGCTGAAGCCTCCAATCCGGATAATGTTGTTATAGGAGATCCATCATCAACACCGATATCACCGCTCTCGAACAAGAACTCAACGATTCCGATCGCGTCACGCGCCTGGCCGCGTTGGCCGAGCTGGTCGCGCGCGCCGAGCGCGGCGAGATCACGCTGCCGGCCGAAGCCGATGCCGTGAACATGCACTGCCACACCTTCTTCTCCTTCAACGCCTACGGCTACTCGCCCGCGGCGCTGGCGTGGCTGGCGAAGGTGCGCGGCTGGCGCGCGGCCGGTATCGTGGACTTCGATGTGTTGGACGCGGTGGATGAGTTTCTCCAGGCGTGCGACCTGACCGGTGTGCGCGGCAGCGCGGGGATCGAGACGCGCGTCTTTATCCCGGAGTTCGCGGCGCGGGAGATCAACTCGCCGGGCGAGCCGGGCATCTACTACCACATGGGCATCGGCTTCACGTCCAGTAGCGTCCCGATCGCGGTCGCGCCTATCCTGGCCGCCATGCGCGAGCGCGCCGACCGCCGCAACCGGGCCATGCTGACGCGGCTCAACGCGCACCTGGCGCCGCTGACGGTGGACTACGAGCGCGACATCCTGCCCCTCACCCCCGCCGGTAACGCCACAGAGCGGCACATGCTGCGGGCCATCGTTCGGGCCGCACATTCTTACTTCTCGTCCGATGACGCCGGAGATTCTTCGCTCCGCTCCGCTGCGCTCAGAATGACAGAACCCGCGCAGTACGCGACACGCGACACGCAACACGCAACACAGAGCACGCAACACGCAACACGCAATACGGAACTCTCCTTCTGGTCCGCAAAACTCGCCCTCCCCGAATCCCAAATCGTGACCGCCATCAATGACTACGCCGCGTTCTCCAACCTGGTGCGGGGCAAGCTGATGAAGCGGGGCGGCGTCGGCTATATCCCGCCGAGCCCCGAGGCGTTCCCGACGGTCGAGGAGTTCCACAGCTTCGTCCTGGCGTGCGGTGCACTGCCGTGCGCCACCTGGCTGGACGGCCTGTCGGCCGGTGAGCAGGCGATCCACGAGCTACTGGCGCTGCTCATCGGCAAAGGAGCGGTCGCGCTGAACATCGTGCCCGACCGCAACTGGAACATCGCGGACCCGGAAGTGCGGCGGGTCAAGGTGGCGAAGCTGCACGAGATCGTGCGTATCGCGGCCGAGTATGACCTGCCGCTGAACGTGGGCACCGAGATGAACGCGCCCGGCAACAAGCTGGCCGACGACTTCGACGCGCCCGAAATGGCGCCGCTGCGGGAGGCGTTCATGGACGGCGCGTATTTCATCTACGGGCACACGGTTATGCAGCGCGCGTTGGGGCTGGGGTATGGGAGCGCGTGGGCGCAGACGCACCTGCCGGCGCGGCGCCAGCGGAACGCGTTCTACACGGCGATCGGCCGCCGCGTGCCGCCCGGAGCCGCCGGCCTGGCGCAGTTGCGGGCGCTCGATGCCGCGCAAACGCCGCGCGATCTGTTGGCCGCCTTGTCTTGATTGACGCGAATTTGGGATCGTTCGAGCACGACCGCAAGATCCCCTCCCTGGCCGAGTACCTGCTGATCCCGCAGGAACGGTGCCTGGTGGAGCACTTCATCCGCCGGCCTGACGACTGCTGGTTGCTTTCGGAAGCCAGCAGCCTGCAGGATGTCATTGACTTGCCGTCGGTCGGCCGCAACCTGGTGTTGGCCGACGTTTACGAGGACGTGTTGGTGCTCGTGCAGTAGGCGCCTGCAAGGTGGGGATGCGAGGGAGGAGGCCTGCGCGGGATACGTGCAGGCCTCTTGCTTTCGTCCAGGGGCGCTATTCTTGGCAAGGCGCACATTCCAGGGGTTGGGCCGGCGGGCGAGCGGCACCCGGATGCTCCGGCCGGCTGGAGTGTCGTTCCGCCAGGCGCCATCCCTCACCCTGCCGCACCCAGATGTCGGTCAGCATGAATTCGGCGCTGCGATCCTCGCCGTGGAGTTGCGCCATTTGGCGCCACAGCATGACCGCGACCGCCACGCAGTCATAGACGTGAACGTGAATATGCTCCACAGACGCTGCATAGATATCGTAGTCGTCCAGGCTCTCCAGCCAGGCGTTGCGTGGTACAACCTGGAGCGGCATACCCTCAACGGCGATGATCAGTGAGTAGTTGTCAGCCATCAGGTGCTGCAGCGCGACGACATCTTTCCGTTGAAACGCCTCGGCCCAGCCCCGCTCGGCATCGGCAATCTGCGCTTCGATCGGGCGCTCGACATGGTGGTTCATGCATCCCTCCTTGGTTCAGATCAGATGCTAAAGTATACCCGAAAACGCGCAAAAATCATAAGGCTGCCACCGGCCCAACGCGCAACGCATGCGCCTGCGCGGGCCGCCACTCACCGGGCAGCGCCACCGTCAGGTCGGGGCCCTGCTGCGTCCACGGGAGGCCGGCCGCGCCGCCGAGCAGCGCCACCGCCGCGCCGGCCGGCGCCGTGATCCCTTTCAGGGTGACCTCGGGCCTGGGCGGCGTCCCCAGCAGGATCGCGTACAACGTCTCCCCGCGGCGGGTGAAGCGCACCGGGGTGCCGTCCGCGGTGACGCCCTCGGCGCGTACCCACGGCCGCGTGCCGTAGATGGCCTCGCCATTCACCTTCAGCCAGTCGCCCAACGCCCGCAGCCGGCTGAGCTGGAGCTCCGGGAGCGTGCCGTCGGCCATGGGGCCGACATTCAGCAGCAGGTTGCCGTTTTTGCTCACGATGTCCACGAAGAACCGCACCAGCGCGTCCGGCGCGATCATGTGCGCGTCGGTCTCCAGCCGGTTGTAGCCGAACGAATAGCCGATGCCGCGACAGGTCTCCCACTTGCCGGCGGTGATCTTCCGGGCGGCCGCGTACTCTGGGGTGCGGAAATCGGCAAACGCGCTGCCGGTGGGCGAGCCCATCCCGCCCGACAGCCGCATCAGCAGCGGCACGACCCCCTTGATGATACCCAGGATCGTCCGGTAGCGGACGCTGCCCTCTCTTCCCAGGTTGAACTGGCCGAACCGGTCGTTGACCACGCCATCCGGGATCGCGTTGTAGTAGTCGGCGAACAACCGGAGCAGATTGCTGCCGGCCGGGTAGCCGATGTCGTTCCACAGCACCGACGGTTGATAGCGTTCGATCAGCTCGCGCCAGTGAGCCTCCGCGTAGGCGGCATACTCCGGGCTGCGCGGGATCGCCGCGATCAGGTCGGGCAGGTCGGCGATGGGCCGCGGCTCGAAGGTCCAGTCCAGCCCGCCGGAGTAGTAGATGCCCATGCGCAGGCCGCGCGCCCGCACGGCCGCGGTCAACTCGCCCACCAGGTCGCGCGGGGAGCTGAAATCCGGTCGGCGCGGGTTGGGATGGCGGCTGGGCCACAGCAGGAAGCCGTCGTGGTGCTTGGTGACAAGCACAACATAACGTGCACCGGCTGCGGCGAAGGTCTCGGCCCACGCGGCCGGGTCCCAGTGGGCGTGCGCCTGTGTGAACTGCGGGATGAACGCCTCGTACGGGAAGTCGGCCCCGTAGGTTTGCCGGTGATACTGCTGCGCGGGGCTGCCGGCGATGCGCAGGCTGTTCGCGTACCATTCGGTGTACGGGTTATTTTTCAGCCAATAGCGCCAGCCGCGGCGCGCAACAAGGTCGGCCAACTCGCCAGGGGTTGGCGCCCAGCCGGGCACGGAGGCCGGCGTCCAATGGATGAAGATGCCGAGCTTGGCGTCATCGTACCAGGCCGGCAGCGGATGGGACTTCAGGGAGGCCAGGGTGGGTTGGTAGGACACGGGTTTCTCCATGCTGCTCTGCATAACGCGCCGCCACGCGATCCATCGTGATGTAGAACCAGCCGCGGTGTTGGCAGATCGCTACGATCTCGGCATCGGCCGCGCTCACCCTGCCCTCCAACCGCAACGCCTCGAAGGTTGTCACTTCGTCCGCTGACATCAGCACCGTATCGGCCGCAGCCAGAATGAGTCGTGGAAAGTCATAGCCGTATTCCATCGGAATGACGAGCTCATTGAACACGCCGGTGGTTATCGGCAGCCGATCGCAGCCCAGGAACTCACGCAGAAGCGCCAGCGCGTTCACCTTGGCAAAGAGGCTGGGGATGTCCGTATCCAGCAAGAAATCGCTCATCGGCGCTCCAGCAACAACTCAGCGTCTCGGTCTACCTGCTCCTGGGATCGCTGTGGATACTTCCGCTCGATCCCGCGCGCAGCTAACACCTCTTTCAGTTGCTCGCGCGAAACGCCAGCCATCTCTGCTGCGCGCCCCAAAGAGATTTCCTCCCCCTGGTAGAGCGACAAGGCAATTTCGAGTTTGAGCGCGGGCTGAAGGGTCAGCAGGCTGCGATAGGCTGAAGTTACCAGGCTTTCCTCGCTCTCGAAAACGCCGCGCTCGACCAGCAAACCCATTCTCTGCGTCAATGTCTCTGCAAGCATCATCCACCTCTTGGGACCAACCGTTGGTTGTTGATTAGAAATCTCGTGCCACCGCCAACAGCAGCAATTGCCGCGCTTGTACTGTCACTTGCATTATAAACGACCTGGGCCGAAAACGATAGTCTATCGCAGACCTGTCAGGTTTCCGAAACCTGATAGGTCTTGCTCTGCGCCCGATTTGACGATATCAGCCAATTCTCATAAACTTCACCAGCGAAGGTCGAGTTCGGTTCTCGTTTCTCCCGAGGGAAAGAGGGTTGCCCATGACCAACGTTACGGGGGGGGGCACACTCTAAGGCAAGCGGCTTCATATGCCAGCAGCGAAAGCGTCTGTTGCTCCGCGTCCAGGAGCAATGGGCGCTTTTTTGTTGCTGTGATTGGCGAGTAGACAAGGAAACAGGGAGGAGCGAATCAGCGAGTCAGCGAATCAACGGATCAGCGAATTACGATTCACAGGCAAAGGAGAGTCACAACGCGCAACAACTTTATTCTCATCGGTCTGATCGGCATTGTGGTGGGCGCGCTGCTCACCACGGGGGCGGCGGTGCTGGCCGGGAGCCTGAACCCGATCGCGGGGCCGACGGCTCCCGGCTCGCAGATGTACACGTTGGAGCAGATTCATACCCGCCTGACGGGCGGCGGAAATGCCACCAAGATGGCAACCTTCACCGAGCCGAGCAGCGGCCCTCGCGCCGGGACAATGCACACGCTGAATGAGATCTATGAATTGGCCTGGCCCGCGCGCGTGCCCAAGACCGCGCAAACCTTCTCCTATGCAGCCGGCGACGACGGTGACCTGGAACGCGGCGTAACCTGGCCCACCCCGCGCTTCACCGACAACGGGGACGGCACGGTGACCGACAACCTGACCGGCCTGATCTGGCTTAAGAACGCCAATTGCTTTGGCCAGCAGACCTGGGCCAATGCCTTGACCGCGGCCAATACGCTGAACAGCCCTGAGTGTGGCCTGAGCGATAGTTCGGCTGAAGGCGACTGGCTGCTGCCCAACTTGCGCGAGCAGCAGAGCTTGCTTTACTACGGGTGGTACCGCCCGGCGCTGCTGAGCGGACACCCGTTCACCGGCGTCCAGTGCAACTACTACTGGACGAGTACCACCTACGCCGCCAACTCGTCCTACGCCTGGGCCGTGAACCTGGACGGCGGCTACGACCTCCACGACTTTAAGACGTACATCGCCCATGTGTGGCCGGTGCGTGGCGGAGAATGATGCTTGGATCCTTGGGCGCTTTGGGGGGTGCTTGGGGGGCAAAGCCCCCCTACCGGTCGCGCAGCGACGATATCGCACACAACAGGCTATGGAGGTTCCATGATGAGAAACAAGATACGAACCCATTCCTGGTACACCGCCCTGCTACTGGGGCTCGTCCTTTCCCTGCTGGCCGTGGGTGTGGCGCTGGCTGCGGGCAACATCAGCGCGACCGACAAATGGGCCTGGGGCACGAACGTGGGCTGGCTCAACTTCAACGACGCTAACGGCGGCGTTACCGTCTACGACGATCACCTGGAGGGCTACGCCTGGGGCGAGAACATCGGCTGGATTCGCCTGGGCGCGCACACGGGCGGCGGTCTGCACACCTATGCCAACGACGCCGCGGGCAGCTACGGCGTGAACCGGGACCCCGGCACCGGCGCGCTGTCCGGCTACGCCTGGGGCGCGGCCGTGGGTTGGATCAATTTCAACCCCGACCACGGCGGCGTGACCGTCAGCGAGGCTGGCGAGTTCAGCGGCTACGCCTGGGGTGAGAACATCGGTTGGATCAAGTTCAGCGGCGTTGCGGCCGACAGCACGACCTACAAGGTGGCGACGGCCGGGCCTTTGGCCGTGACCCTGGCCTTCTTCGACGCGCAGCAGGTGGCTGACCATGTCCTGGTTGCGTGGGAGACGGTCTCGGAGATCGACAATGCAGGCTTCAACCTGTATCGCTCCGCCAGCGCAACCGGCCCGCTGACGCTGTTGGTCCACGTGCCCGCGCACGCGCCCGGCAGTACGGAGGGCGCAGCCTATCGCTACGAGGACCTCGACGTGCAGCCAGGACAGACCTGGTGGTACACCCTGGAGGACGTGGACCTGGACGGCGCGACGACCCGGCACGCGCCGGTGGTCGTGACCGTCGGACAGTCCAACGCGGTGGGGCTGGCTGGCTTCGCCGCTGGGCAGCCCCGGCCTGCCGGCTCCGGCTGATTCCGCCGGGGAGTGAGCCAGGCAGCGCCTGGGTGATGAAGAAAAGCCTCACACGCCAGTGCGGCCTGTGAGGCTTTGTCGTGTTTTCCGGTCAAGGAAGGCTTATCTGACGCTGATCGGCAAAGAACGCAGACGAATACGCGTCTGCTCAAAAATAACCACACTGGGAGATAGCGCGTTGTCCACCAGGAATCTCATGCGGCCGCCAATAACGGCAATTGCCGCTCTTGCACTGTCACAGCGGCATAGCGCAGCGCAGCGCGAATGTCGTCACGCACCAGATCGGGGTAGGCATTGAGGATCTCTCTTTCAGTCATGCCATCTGCGATCATACCCACGACCGTTGCCACGGGGATACGCAGCCCACGAATGCAGGGAATGCCGCCCATGCGGTTCGGATCAATCGTAACACGTGGGAGTTCCATGTTCAGATCCTCCCGATTCTCCGACGGCCTTTACGCTCAAGCCATTCTCGCATACAGCATACACGATCTGGATCGAAATCGGTAGTCAGCGCGTCCACCCCTCACAACTCCAGCAAGATACGCTGCCGATCTTCCACTTTCTGCATGGTTTCTCTGCTGACAACACCCCACGGCTGCGCGCCGAGACGTTCCCGGGCCACGGAACGGATGGCATCGCACAGGATGAAGCTTGCGAAATTGGGTATTGACAAACTTCAACAAGTGTGATACCCTGTTATCGTCAAAATCCCTCAATAATCAACAAGTTTCAACAATCCTGAAAGGCGTTCAGTGACGACGTTTGAGCGGCGACAGCGCATCCTTGGCTTGTTGCGCACCAGGCCCGGCATCAAGGTCACCGAGTTGGCCCAGCAGCTTGGTGTATCTGAAGGTACGATCCGCAACGACCTGGCCGCGCTGGCCGAGAGCAAGCAGTTGACACGCGTGCGCGGAGGCGCCGTCGTCAACGATGCGGCGCCGGTCAGTCATCCTCCCTTTGCCAGCCGTGCCCGCGTGCGGGCTGCGGCCAAGCAGCACATTGCCCGCCGTGCGGCCGAGCTGATCGAGGATGGTGATGCGATCCTCTTGGACGCCAGTAGCACCGTCTATGCCCTGGTGCCCTTCCTGCAGAACCGGCAGGACCTGACCGTTATCACCAATGGCATTGAGGTCGCCCGGGCCCTGGCCCAAAACCGTTCCAATACGGTTATTCTGGTGGGTGGGGTCCTTGGCCCCGAAGGCACCTCGGTCACGGGCTTGCTCAGCGAGCAGATCCTGAAAGATCTGCACATCAAGACCGCGTTCGTTTCCTGCTATGGTTTTTCGCTGGCCGGTCTGACCGAGGTCGATCTCCACGAGGCGCAGATCAAGAGCCGCATGATTGCTTCGGCCGGGACGGTGGTGGCCCTGATCGACGCCAGCAAATTCGGCAAGGTAGACTTGGCGCCGTTCGCGCGACTCGAGCAGATCGACCACATCTTTGCCGACAGCGATCTGGCTCCCCAGTGGATCGAGGAGCTGCGTCGTGTCTGTGTGCGGCTGACGGTCTGCGGCGAAAACACCACTTCCACCATCGCGCCGTGCAGTCAGGAGGAGCGTCGCTATCGGATCGGATTCGCCAACCTCACTGAGCGAATGCCGTTTGCCCTACAAGTGCGTCGGGGGCTGGAGGCGGCCGCGGCCGCACAGAGCACTATCGAACTTCTGATCCGGGACAATGACCTGGATCGCAAACGCGCCTTGGAGAATGTCGAATGGTTCATTGCCCAGGACGTGGACCTGGTGATCGAATACCAGATCGATGCGGAGGCCGGCAACGTGATCATGGACCGCTTCCGCCAGGCTAAGATCCCGGTCATCGCGGTGGACATCCCGTTGCCAGGTGCGATCTTTTTCGGCGCGGACAACTACCGGGCGGGGTTCATGGCTGGTGAAGGGTTAGGACGCTGGATCCGAGAGCGTTGGGCTGGCCGTGTCGATCGCCTGGTGTGTTTGCAGGATCTGCGGGCGGGCGCGACGCCAGCGGCCCGGCTGCAAGGCGGCCGCGATGGGCTGGCGGCGGTGCTCGGCCCGCTCTCTGATGACCGTGTGGTGATGCTGCCGGCCGGCACGCTGATGGAACAGGCCGAGACCGCGATGGCGGGCTACCTGGCCACGGTCCCGGCAGGGACCCGCATCGCGCTGCTGGCGGTGAATGACGACGCCGCGTTGGGCGCGCTGGCCGCGTGCGAGAAGGCCGGCCGCCTGGCCGACGCGGTCGCCGTGGGTCAGAACGCCGACCGCCTGGGCCGCGCCGCGCTGCAGCGCCCCGATTTACCGTTTGCCGGATCCACCAGCTACGCACCGGAGAAGTATGGCGGGCAGTTGATTGACCTGGCGCTGAGGCTGCTGCGCGGGGAACCGGTGCCGCCGGCGGTGTATATCGAGCATGCGTTTGTTACAGCAGACGGTGTTGCCAAGGGCTTGTAGAGGCATCGGTTCTGCTGCTGGCTCGCTTGGAGATCAGAAGAAGCGAGGCGTCACATGTATTCGGATTGCAGGTATCCCAGCGCATCAAGAGGGAGGCAAGATCGCCAATGAATTTACCAAGCACTCATGGCCCTCCGCTGCTCCAACTACGCGGCATCAGTCGCCGCTTTCCGGGTGTCCTGGCGCTGGATAACGTTGACTTTGATGTGCGCCCCGGCGAGGTACATGCGCTGGTGGGCGAAAACGGGGCGGGGAAATCGACTTTGATTAACGTCCTGGCCGGTGTGCTGCAACCCTCGGCTGGCACGGTGGAGATTGAGGGTCGACCGATGGTGCTGCCCACGCCCCTAAGCGCACAACACGCTGGCATCAGCGTCATCTTTCAAGAATTCAATCTTCTCCCCTCACTCAGCGTGGCTGAGAACGTCTTCATCAATCGTGAGCCAACCCGTAACCTGCGCATCGACTGGCCTGCGCTGTACGACCGAACGCGCGAAGTCTTGGCGCTGCTTGACGTGGATATCGATCCGCGCCGCGAGGTGCGAGATTTGCCGGTGGCACAACAACAATTGGTGGAAATCGCCAAGGCCCTGTCGTTCAAGGCGAAGGTGATCGTGATGGATGAGCCGACCGCTGCGCTCAGCGAACGCGAGGTGGAACGCCTTCTGAAGCTGGTGCGTTCGCTGGCTGAGGGAGGCGTGAGCGTCCTCTACGTCTCGCACAAGCTGGCTGAGGTCTTTGCCGTAGCGGACCGCATCACTGTGCTGCGGGATGGCTGTCATGTGCTTACCGAAGATCGGGCCGCTCTCAACGAGCGGCAAGTGATCTCAGCTATGGTCGGCCGCGAGTTGATCCATGCAGCGTGCCCCGAACGACGGCCGGGTGACGTGGTATTACAGGTACGCGACTTGACTTTGATGGGCGCGACGGAAGGTGTCTCGTTTGATCTGCATGCAGGTGAGGTCCTGGGGCTGGCCGGTCTGATGGGCAGTGGCAGCGTTGACGTGATGCAGGCTCTTTTCGGCCTGGAACCGGTGTCGGCTGGAACGGTCGCTGTAAGCGGAAAGGCGTTAGTCATTGACGGGCCGCGCACTGCTATCCGGGCCGGGCTCGGGTTTGTGCCCGATGATCGCAAGCGAGCCGGCATCCTCCCTGACCTCTCTGTCACGCACAATGTCACCATTGGCATTCTTGAACGAATGAAACAGGTATTCTGGCTGGGTCTCAGCCGGGAACGCGCTGTGATTGATGAATACGGTCAGAAGCTGAATATCCGCTACAGTAACCCGGCACAAATGGTGAGCGGGCTCAGCGGTGGCAACCAGCAGAAGGTAATCCTGGCGCGGGCGTTGGCTGAGGAGTGTAGGGTGTTACTGCTGTGCGAGCCGACCCGTGGGGTTGACGTCGGCGCGAAGGCTGAAATCTACACCCTGATTGACCGCTTGGTTGAGGCGGGCATGGCCGTCTTGCTCCAGTCATCGGAGCTGCCCGAGATATTGCGCCTGGCGAACCGTTGCATTGTGTTTGCGGCCGGTCGGCCGGTGGGTGAACTGGCGGGCGCGGCATTGACCCAGCCGGGGATCATGGAATTGGCTACCGGACTTGCCGAAACGCCGGTGAAGGAGGTATCTGCATGATCCGACTACGCAAGTTCCTGCAAACCTATACCATCGGCCTGATCGTGTTGGCAATGGCTCTCATCCTGAGCTTGTTGACCCCTCGCTTTTTCCGAGTTGATAACCTCTTCAACGTGATGACCAATGCGGCAGTTGTGGCCATCGTGGGGTTGGGCATGACGTTGGCGATCGCCAGCGGCAACTTCGACCTGTCGGTAGGATCCACTGCAGCGTTCGCCGGCTGCGTTTCTATGAGCCTGGTGCCGACCCTCGGCGTGCCGTTGGCTATCCTGGCGGGCCTGCTTACCGGCGCGGTGGTCGGCTTGGTGAACGGGCTCATCATCACCGAGCTGCGCGTGCCGGCGTTTATTGCCACCCTGGGCATGTTGGAGATCGTGCGCGGCCTGGCGCTGATCTATACCAACGGCCGGGACATCTACCTTTTCGGCCAGACCGGTTACAAAGTGCTGTCAGGCGGACGCCTGCTGGGCATTCCGATGCCTGTGCTGTTAGCCGTGTCCTTGACAGTGGTCTTGATGTTTGTGGTCACCCAAACGCGCTTCGGCCGGCATATCCTGGCCGTGGGCAATAGCTTGCCTGCAGCCCGGCGCTCGGGTGTGCGTACCAGCCTGGTGCTGTGGGGGGTCTTTGCTATCGTCGGCGCGACTGCAGCGCTTTCAGGGATGATCATCAGCGCTCAGGTGCTCACGGCAAACGGGCGCCTGGCCACCGGATTAGAGCTGTCCGCGATTGCGGTCGTCGTGGTTGGTGGTACTGCATTGACTGGGGGCAGGGCGTCGCTGCCCGGCACACTCCTGGGTGCGTTATTGGTCGCTGTCATCAACAACGGCCTGAACCTGCTTAACGTCCCGATCTTCTACCAGGAGTTGACCGTGGGGGTGCTCTTGGTGTTAGCTTTAGCGCTTTCGGTGGACCGCGGCTTCAACCCGTTCACCCAGTTGAGGAGGCAGCAGTGATGGTCCAAGATCCTCACCAGGGAGAGAACCGCTCCGAAATGCCGCCAGGCCCGACGATGTCGGAGCTTGCGCGGGCGCCTCGCGTTGCTTCCGCCGAGAGTGTCCGGCGCACGCGTGACTGGGATGTGATGTGGGAACGTTATGGCATCAGCCTGGTGCTGCTCATCGTGTGGGGTATCGCAGCAGTTGCTATACCTAACTTTGGCACGCGCGACAACCTGATCAATGTGTTACGTCAGGGCTCCTTTGTAGGGGTAGCCGCGATCGGTATGACCATCGCGATCATCTCCGGTACTTTCGATCTTTCGGTGGGCTCCACGTTGGGGCTGTGCGCATGGGTCGCGGTTTCGGTTGCCAAGGCGGCCGGGGTAGGACCGGCGATTCTTGCGGCGCTGGCAGTGGGCATGACGGTCGGTTTGATCAATGGCCTGCTGGTAAGCCGAGTGCGGATTCCAGCCTTCATCGCAACCCTTGGCATGCTCTTCATCGTGCGTGGCTTCACCTTTGTGATTACGTCGGGACAGGCAGCCCGTTTTAACGGCAAGAGCTTCATCTGGCTGGGCAATGGCACTCTGTTTAGCTGGCTGCCGGTTCCGTTTGCCATTTTTATCGTTGCAGCGGTCCTCGGCACAGCCATCATGCGTTACACGACATTTGGTCGCTATGTCTACGCCATCGGCACCAATAGTGTGTCATCTTTGGTAGCAGGCGTGCCGCTACGGCAGGTCACGACGTGGGTGTTCGTGGCGGTAGGGCTCTTCACGGCCGCTTCTGCTGTCTTGATTGGCTCGCGGCTCTACTCGGCCGGGCCGGGCTTGGAGCCGGGCTTTGAGCTTAAGGTGATCGCTACGGTGGTTCTGGGCGGCACGCGGCTGGCCGGTGGCCGGGGCAGCATGCTGGGGACCGTGGCTGCTGCCATCCTGTTTGCCACGCTCGGCAACATGTTGAACCTGATGCAAGCAGACGCGTTTGTGCAGCGCGTTGCTGTAGGCATGGTCTTGCTGCTGGCTCTGTCCATCGAGGGCATCCGCCAGCGCATCGCTGAACGGCTGAGTCGGAAGCTGACGGCCTGACATCGAAAGGAGGAGTGTATTACCCAATCAGATGTATCACTGGACTAAAGCAGCGTTTCCCGTTCAATCAAAACTAACCATTCCAAGGAGGTAGTCTGATGCATTCCAAACGGTTTACTGTCCAAGCAGCCATTGCTGCCCTGTTGATCGCTGTGGTGATTCTGTCGGCCTGTGCACCACAAACGCCAGCACCGGTCGAGCCGACCAAGCCGGCTGAACAACAAGCCCCGGCCGCGAGCGCCACGAAGAAGATCGGTTTCTCGGTGTATGATATGCAGTACGGGTTCTTCCAGGACATGGAGCGGGGGACTCGTGAGGCGGCCGAGGCGGCCGGTTATGAGTATGTGTTGGTGGATCAGAAGAGCTCTGAGTCCACGATGGTGTCGGCGACGCAGGATCTGCTGAACCAGGGGATCAGTGCGTTGATCATCTCGCCCTTCAAGCCGGATGCGTTGGGGCCGATCGTGGATGCGGCGAAGGCGAAGGGCATCCCGGTGGTGGTGAACGACATCGGCGGCGGGGGGACGGACTACGATGTGATCGTGATCTCGGACAACGAGAAGGGCGGCGTGATTGCGGCTGAGGAGATGGACAAGCTGATCTCGGCCAAGGGTGCTGCGAAGAAAGTGGCTTCGATCACGTGCGAGCCGTCGGCCGTGTATGCGGCGCGGCGCAACGTGGGCTTCGAGGCCAAGATCAAGGAACTGGGGTACGAGGTGGTCGCGACGCTGTCGGGCAACTCGCGGCAGGAAGAGGGCTACAAGGTGATGAAGGACATCCTGTCCGCGCATCCTGACGTAGCGGGTGTCTTCTCGTGCAACGACCCGATGGGCGTGGGTGCGGCGCAGGCCATTGCAGACTCGGGCAAGTCCGGCGCGACTGACATCTTCGTGATCGGCTTCAATGCGGACGAGATCGCACTGAAGGCGATCCAGGCGGGGCAGATGGCCGCCACGGTGCAGCAGGTGCCGTACGAGATGGGCAAGATGACGGTCGATCTGGCCACCAAGCTGCTGGCCGGTGAGAAGCTGACCTTCGGTAACGACGCCGAACGCGAGATCTACGTGCCGGTCAACCTGATCACCCCGGCCAACGTTGGTACGCTGCTGGCCCCCGCGCCTGCGGCGGAGTTGCCCGGCAAGGGCAAGAAGATTGGTTTCTCGGTGTACGACATGCAGTACGGGTTCTTCCAGGACATGGAGCGGGGGACCCGCGAGGCGGCCGAGGCGGCCGGTTATGAGTATGTGTTGGTGGATCAGAAGAGCTCTGAGTCCACGATGGTGTCGGCGACGCAGGATCTGCTGAACCAGGGGATCAGTGCGTTGATCATCTCGCCCTTCAAGCCGGATGCGTTGGGGCCGATCGTGGATGCGGCGAAGGCGAAGGGCATCCCGGTGGTGGTGAACGACATCGGCGGCGGGGGGACGGACTACGATGTGATCGTGATCTCGGACAACGAGAAGGGCGGCGTGATTGCGGCTGAGGAGATGGACAAGCTGATCTCGGCCAAGGGTGCTGCGAAGAAAGTGGCTTCGATCACGTGCGAGCCGTCGGCCGTGTATGCGGCGCGGCGCAACGTGGGCTTCGAGGCCAAGATCAAGGAACTGGGGTACGAGGTGGTCGCGACGCTGTCGGGCAACTCGCGGCAGGAAGAGGGCTACAAGGTGATGAAGGACATCCTGTCCGCGCATCCTGACGTAGCGGGTGTCTTCTCGTGCAACGACCCGATGGGCGTGGGTGCGGCGCAGGCCATTGCAGACTCGGGCAAGTCCGGCGCGACTGACATCTTCGTGATCGGCTTCAATGCGGACGAGATCGCACTGAAGGCGATCCAGGCGGGGCAGATGGCCGCCACGGTGCAGCAGGTGCCGTACGAGATGGGCAAGATGACGGTCGATCTGGCCACCAAGCTGCTGGCCGGCGAGAAGCTGACCTTCGGCAATGATGCCGAACGTGAAATCTACGTGCCGGTCAACCTGATCACCCCGGCCAACGTGGACACGTTGTTGAAGTAATCAGATTCGCGAAACGGGGTTACTGCGGGTGCTACGTAGCTCGCAGTAACCCCCGCGTGTGTTGGAGGTGAGCATGGCAGGTTACGAGACGATGAGTTCCCGCCAGCGGGTTATCACTGCGCTGAATCATGAGGAACCCGACCGCGTGCCTATTGACCTGGGTGGCTTCCAAACCGGCATCCACCGGGTGGCCTATCAGTCGTTGTTGAATCACTTGGGCTGGGATGAGCCGATTCAGATCCTGGATCCTGTGCAGGGTCTGGCCGCCCCATCGGAGCGCCTGCTGGAGAGATTCCACGTGGATTTCCGCTACATCACCGCTCACGGCCCGGACAGTTTCACAGGCGGCATCGAAGAGAACCTCCGCGCTGGCAAGGTATGGTACGATCTGCAGGATGAATTCGGTGTCATCTGGTCTATGCCGGCAGACCAGATGCTCTATATGGACATCACGCATCATCCCCTGGCCGATGCGACCATTGCGGATCTGGATCGTTACCCCTGGCCTGACGGCAAGGATCCCAGCCGGTTCACCGGCGTGCGGGAGCGTGCGCTGGCGTTGCGCGAGGGCACCTCATACGCCTTGTCCAGCGGTATCTGCGGCGTGACCTACGAGATTTGCTGGTACATGCGCGGCCTGGAACGTTGGTTCATGGATATGCTCGAGAATCCGGCGTTCTGCGAGGCGCTGATTGATCGCACGGCACAGTACTGGATCGATTGGATGACCGGCTTTCTCGGCGAGGTGGGCGATCTGCTGGACATTGTGATGATCGGGGACGACCTGGCTGGACAGTCCGGGCCGCTTTTTTCACCAAAGTTCTACCGTCGTGTTGTGCGTCCGCGGCAACAACGCGTCATTGACGTCGTCAAAAGGCATACGAAGGCCAAACTCTGGTATCACACCTGCGGCGATTGCTCGCCGTACATTCCCGATCTAATCGAAATGGGTGTAGACATCTTGAACCCGGTGCAGATCAGCACGCCCGGGATGGAGCCGCGCCACCTGAAGGAGAAGTTCGGCAAGAATATCGTGTTTTGGGGCGGCGCCATCGACGCGCAACACATCCTGCCGTTTGCCAGTTCTGATGTTGTGCGAGAAGAGGTCAGGAAGAATCTGGAAATACTTAAGCCCGGTGGCGGCTACGTCTTCAACAACGTTCACAACCTGCAGGCCGGAGTGCCACCGGAAAACATCGTGGCGATGTACGAGGCAGCTTACGAGCACGGTTTTTATTGAAAAGGGCGGGTATGAATCAACGTAAACCACAAGCGACAGTGGGTGTCTTTGGTATCGGGTTGGCTGCTTACTGGCCGCAGTTTGAAGGGCTGCGTGAACGTCTCGAAGGGTATCAGCGACAGGTTGAGGCTCGCTTGCAAGCCATAGGCAGTCGGGTGATCTCGGCGGGTCTGGTGGATACTGCGCCGGCCGCGCAGGCAGCAGGAGAGCTTTTCGTCCGCCAGGACGTTGATCTGATCGTCTGCTATGTCGGCACCTATGCGACATCTTCGCAGGTTTTGCCGGCGGTGCAGCGTGGCCACGCGCCCGTGTTAGTACTAAACCTGCAACCGGTGCCCGCGCTGGATTACCCCAACACCGACACCGGCGAGTGGCTGGCCAATTGTGCTGCGTGCTGCGTGCCTGAAATCTCCAATGCCTTCGCTCGCAGCCGTATTCCGTTCAACGTGGTGACCGGCCTGCTCAATCCGACAGATGGGCCTGCAGGGCGCTATTTCGACCGTGCGTGGGCGGAGATCGGCGAATGGGTGGGCGCAGCAGGGATCATCCGCGAGCTGCGGCATGCGCGCATCGGGTTCTTGGGACACACCTATGCCGGCATGCTCGATATGTACTCCGACTTTACCATGCATCATGCGCAGCTTGGCGTACACGTGGAAGTGCTTGAGATGGATGATCTGCACGCTCGCGTGGCCCAGGCTACCGACGCGGAAATCGGCGCCAAGCTTGCTGAGATCCAACGTGTGTTTGAGATAGCCGAGCCGGGGCGTGACATGATTTCGCAGCCGGTCACGGAGGAAGGGCTGCGTTGGGCGGCCCGTGTTGCGTGCGGTCTTGACCGGCTGGTGGCGGATTTTGATTTGCGCGGACTGGCGTATTACTACCGGGGTCTGGGGGGCAACGTCAACGAGGAGCTGGGCGCCAGCGTGATCGTCGGAAACTCCTTGCTCACAGCCCGCGGCATCCCGGCCTCAGGCGAGGGGGATCTGAAAAACTGCATCGCGATGCTGATCATGGATCGGTTGGGCGCGGGCGGCTCATACACCGAGTTCTACGCGCTGGACTTCAATGAGGATTTCATCCTCATGGGCCATGATGGGCCCGGTCACGTGACCATCGCTGACGGCAAACCGGTGCTGCGCGGGCTTGGGCTGTACCACGGCAAGCGCGGTTACGGCATTTCAGTAGAGTTCAACGTGGTCACTGGCCCGATCACGATCTTGTCGCTGACCCAGACCGCTGATGGCCGGCTTAAGCTTTTGGTGGCCGAAGGTGAGTCAATCCCGGGGCCGCGGCTGGAGATCGGCAACACGAACTCCCGCCTCAGATTTCCCCTTGACCCGGCTGAATTCATGAATCGCTGGACGGCGCAGGGGCCAACACACCACTGTGCGCTGGGCATCGGCCACCAACTCAGCGCCATTCGCAAACTGGCCCGCTTACTGGAGTTGGAGCTGGCAGTGATCGGTTAGTCTCTTTCGGCACGTGTTCCTGATGGGAGACAATACATGAGTGTTCAACCGAGCGACAAACACATTAGAGAAGCCTACGCGCTCGCGCGGGAGCGCTATGCCGCGCTGGGCGTGGACACCGACGCGGCGCTGGCCCGGCTGGCCCGTATCCCCATCAGCCTGCACTGCTGGCAGGGGGACGACGTGGGTGGGTTCGAGAATCCGGGCGGCGAGTTGACCGGCGGCATCGCGGCCACCGGCAATTATCCCGGCAAGGCGCGCACCGCCGAGGAGCTGCGCCAGGACTTGGACGTGGCTTACAGCTTGATCCCCGGCACGCACCGCCTGAACCTGCACGCGATCTACGCGGAAACCGGCGGCGTCGCCGTGGATCGCGATGCGCTGCGGCCGGAGCATTTCGCGGGCTGGGTGGCGTGGGCCAAGGAGCGGGGCCACGGCCTGGATTTTAACGGCACCTTCTTCTCCCACTCCAAGGCTGATGCAGGCTTCACCCTGACCAGCCCGGACCCGGGCATCCGTGACTTCTGGATCAACCACGCCATCGCCTGCCGGGCCATCGGCGAGCACTTCGGCCGAGCGCTCGGCACGCCATGCGTCACCGACATCTGGATCCCCGACGGCTTCAAGGACACCCCGGCCGATCGTGCGACTCCGCGGCGGCTGCTCAAAGATGCGCTGGACCGCATTTTGGCGCATCCGGTGGACCGGCGCTACAATCTGGACGCCGTGGAGGGCAAGCTGTTTGGCATCGGCTCCGAAAGTTACGTGGTCGGCTCGCACGAGTTCTACCTGGGCTACGCGGTCGCCAACAAGATCCTGCTCTGCCTTGACAGCGGTCATTTCCATCCCACCGAGACCATCGCGGACAAGCTCTCGGCCGTGTTGACCTTCCTGGACGAGATCCTGCTCCACGTCAGCCGCGGGGTGCGCTGGGATAGTGACCACGTGGTGGCGCTGAACGACGATTTGCAGGCCATCGCGCAGGAGTTGGTGCGCGGCGATTACCTGGGCCGCACCCATATCGGGCTGGACTATTTCGACGCCAGCATCAACCGGGTGGCCGCGTGGGTTATCGGCACGC
>CAZKEF010000045.1:0-44200 GCA_964551735.1 uncultured Anaerolineales bacterium | reverse complement strand
CGTCCACCAGCCGGCGCAGCAGGGCGAAGATCTGCTCGCCGGTGGCGCTGTCCAGCTCACCGGTCGGCTCATCGGCCAGGAGCAGCGGCGGTTGGAGCGCCAACGCGCGGGCAATGGCGACGCGCTGCTGCTGGCCGCCGGATAGCTCGAATGGCCGCTGGTGGCTGTGCTCGGTCAGCCCGACGAGGTCCAGACACGCGGCAACACGGGTGCGCCGTTCCGGGGCGCGCCCGCCGCCCAGCCGCAACATAATGTCAACGTTTTCGGCCGCTGAGTAGGTAGGCAGCAGCGCGAACGACTGGAACACAAAGCCGATGCGCGTGCGACGCAGGCGCGTGCGTTGCTCCGCGTTCATACGGTCGAGACGCTGCCCCAACACCGTCACTGCGCCGGCCGTGGGCTGATCCAGCCCGCCGATGCAGTTGAGCAGCGTCGTCTTGCCCGACCCGGAGCGCCCCATGAGCGCGACGAAGCTGCCCGGCGCCACCGTCAGATTGACGCCGGCCAGGGCGTGGACAGCCCGGTTGCCGCGACCGTAGACCCGTTCAAGATCGGTCACTTGCACAATGGGATCAGTCATGGACACCTGCGTATTGCGTACTTCGTATTGCGTATTCCGTGTTGCATGCCTTGCCGTCCGCATGTCTCTCTATCCGCGTGTCTCCCCTTTTTCGCGCCTCTGTGCCCTCTCACCGTGTCTCTCTGTCATCGGGTGGACGAATCAGAATACCGTCCTCGCGTAGCTCCAATCTGGCGCGGTCATTGATGCCGAGACGTTCGAGATAATCTCGCGGCACTTGCAGGCGACCGGCCGTATCGAGCACCACGTATTCGTCGTAATGGTGGGCGAGTTCCTGGCCCAGGTCTTGCTCTGGGGCCTCCTGAACGGAACGGCGCGCTGTCGAAAGCTGCTCAGGAGCATCAGGCGCAGATACTGTTGGCCGGCGTACGGTCTCAGTGCTGGTGCGGCCATCGCGGATCGCCACCACGCGATCGACGCGCGCGGCAATCCCCGGATCGTGCGTGACGATGACGATCGTCACGCCCAAGTCGTGGTTCAGGCGACGCAGTAAATCGAACACGCGGGCGGCATTGGCCGAATCAAGCTCACCGGTCGGTTCGTCGGCCAGGAGCAGAGTTGGCGCATTCGCCAACGCCACGGCCAGCGCGACGCGCTGCTGCTCACCGCCGGAGAGCTCGGCCAGCCGGTGGCGCCGCCGGCCGGTCAGGCCCACCGCATCCAACAGCTCAGCGACACGGCCGCGCTGCTGCCGTAAGGGGCGGCTGTTGAGCGCCAGCGGCAAGGCGATGTTGTCTGCTACGCTCAAATAAGGCACCAGGTTGCGCGCCGGCTGCTGCCAGACGAAGCCCACCTGCCGGCGGCGATAATGATCCAAACCAGCATCAGACAGCTTGACCAAATCCCGACCTTCTACCAGCACGCGGCCGGCCGAGGGCCGGTCAAGCCCGCCCAGGATGTTGAGCAGCGTGCTCTTGCCGGAGCCGGAGGGTCCGACGATGCCGAGCAGCTCGCCCTGGCGCACGGCGAGGTCCAGGCCCTGGAGCGCGACGACCTCGCGGCCGGCGATGCGGTAGATCTTCACCAGGTTGTCGCAGGTGAGTAGGACAGGGCTGGGCGGGATAGATGGCTTAGTGGTCATAGTAGCAGCAAGAATGGGATTAACGGATGATCTTTCATGCTCGCAGAACGATCGGTTTGAGTGATGTGTCGTAAAAATTCACCAGAATGCCCAAGGGTATGTTTTCCACGCGCAGCCAGTCTTTAAGGTTGTTCAGACGGATATCATTGACGTCCATGATTGCGACCGGGAACACAACGGTGTTGTCAACGCGCAGGTGTTGAAACTTGATAGTCCCAATGGTAACACCGCGGTATATGACTTGGAGATCATGCCCGGTCTGCACAGCCAGGCCGCGCAGGCGAAACTCGTGGTAGCAGGCGTTCGCGTAGATGCGTTGGATGAAGCCCGGCCCCAGGATGTTGTGGATTTCGTAAAGACCGCCGATGAGGTCATAGGTCAGTTCTGGTCGAAGGTAATCGGTCGGGAATTCCGTTAGCGCATGGCGAATGGCTTCGTCGCTGTTCTGCGGTTGCCGTTCGGTGAAGAAGAGCCGCTGAAATTCGGGCGCCGAAGCGCCGAAGTTACACAGCAGGCCCACTTGCTTGCCGGTGACTTTCAGATAGGAGATCGCCTGTGCCTTGTGCAAGCGCGTTAGTTCCGGCGCGACCTTGAGTTCGACCACAACTTCACCGGCAGGAAAGATGTCCAGACGCTGTTCGCCGACTTTGTGCTCCTTGTAGAATACCTCGTAGGTGGGCTGGCGGTGATACGGGATGCCCAGTTTTTGCAAGTCATACGCCATCGCGTTTTCGTAGATGTATTCCGGGTAGGTGTGGCTGGTGTTGTTGTACACATCGTAGTAGACGCGCAGGATGCGACCGGTCAGTTCCTTATGCAGCAGGTCTGTCATATGCGCCTCCTTTTTGACAGCGGATCGGCAGGATTTGCAGATCGGCAGGATTTGCGGATCGGCAGAGTAGACGAACCGGTCAAATCCGTCAATCCTGCCCATCCGCTGTCATACCGCCTCCCCCAGCTTCACCGCCTCAAAGATGCGCATCCGTCCTAATAGCGCCCCCAGCGCGACCACCGCCACCGCGAACATGGCCCCGAACACTGCATAAATCGCACCCAGCTCGCTCCACGCGATGTGCACCACGAACGGCGGCGTCTGGCTGCCGACCTGCAAAAACGGGATGAACAGCCGGCTGGCGGCCAGCCCCACGGCTGTGCCGACGGCCCCGCCGCCGAATACGACCGCGGCCTGCTCCAGCGCCAGGAACGCTGCCAGCTGCCCCGCGCCCAGCCCCAGGGCGCGCAGCGTGCCCAGCTCGATGAACCGCTGGCGGAACGCGGTCACCGCATACAACAGGAAGCCCAGCACCGTCAGGCCGGCCGCGGCCACGAACCCGGCCGAGAGGATGCCGAGCACGCCCTGCCGCGCCGGCCGGCTTTGCTCGGCCGCGATCAGCCCGCGCGCATCCTGGCCCGTCGCCACCTGCACGCCCAGGCCGCGCACGCCTGCGCTCACCTGGGCCGGATCGGCGTCCGGGGCCAGGCGCAGCCACACGTCATAGGGATACAGGCCGCCCAACTGCTCAAATAGATAGTCCAGGTTGGCGATGGAAACCGGGCCGTCGGTTGGATAAGTGGTAGGGAAAAGGTCGAACGCGCCAGCCACGGTGAACTCGGCGTCGGCCATCTGGTCCGCGGCCTGCACGGTCAGGCGCAGGCGGTCGCCCGGCTGCAGGCTGTAGCGCGCCAGGAACGTGCGGCTGGCAAGCAGCTGATCGGGGGCCAAGGCCAGGCGGTTCATTAAGCTGCCCAGCGACTCGCCCCCGGCGAAGTCGGGCCGGAAGTAGGCCACCTGGGCAAAATCGACGCGGTCCACGCCCAGCAGCCGGCCCACCTCGGTGCGCTCGCCGGGCCGCGCCAACGCGGTGAAGGCGCCGACGCGCGCCGCCGCCGCCACGCCGGGAACCGTCAGATGCTCTGAGACGGGCAGGAACACCCATTGCGCCTCGGCTTGCGCGGCGGCGGGGGCGGTTTGGCCGCCGAGACCTGGTCCACCAGCCGGCGTCTCGGCCGTGTTCTCCCCCAGCTCGGCCAGGCGCAGATCGGCGCCGGCGCGGTAGTACGCCTGGTCGGCCAGGCTGGTGTCCAAGGTGAGCGCCATGGATGCGGTGAAGGCCGCCAGGCTCAGGGTCAGGATCAGCAGCGCCAACGGGCCGGTGTACCCGGCGGGTGCGCGCGCCAGCGTGGCCAGCAGGCGGAACTCAGTCGGGGTTAGTGCCAGCGGCCGGCCGTGCAGCGTGATCTGTTGCTCCGGGATGACGATGGTCAATCCGTTGGTGTGTAAGATGTCGGGGTGAGTAGATGGCGGAGAATCAACTGTTGCGGAGTTGTCCCCCCCCCCCGTGAGGTGGCTGTGCGCATACATCGAATGCTCCTGGCTATGGGAATGTGGCTGTGATCGACCGGCTGCGCGCCTGCGGGGGAGGACAGGCGCATCAAGATAACAAGAACTTACCACAGCCAGCGAGAAAAGGCAAGTTGCGCGCGTCACGAACGGGCCGAGGTAAGAGTTATTTTGCTGCCATCAACGCCTCGAACTCCCGGACCCCCTCTTCCATTTCCGCCCTGGGTAGCCCGCCGCGCGCCAGGTCGTCATCGGTCCGGGCGCGCAACCGGGCATAGAAGGCGCGCCCATGCTCCCGCGCCGCCGGATTACCCCCTTCGGCCCACTGGAAGAGCACGTTCTCCGCCTGTGCGAAGTTGCCGCGCCGCTCGAGATAGGCCAGCAGCTTGCGTTGGATGTGCGCCGGCAAGACGTAGGGGGCCAGTTGGTCGGTAAGGAAGGCGATCTTCCCCGCATACTCCGCCGAGCACGCTTCCGGGACGATCGTGAAGCTTTCGAGATAGAGGCTCAGGGACTTGAGGTAGCAGTGGTAGCTTTCATCCGGCCTGCCGCGGCTGCCATCAATCGCGCCCTGTTCGCGCAGCAGCTCGGCGGCTACCAGGTAGGCGCCGATGTCCGCGGCGCCGGGGCGTTTGAGCAGGGCGATGATGCCCTCGTCGGAGAGGCCGCGCAACAGCGCCATGTCGCAGCCCAGCAACAGCCGGCCGGTCCGTGAGATGACGACCTCCGCCTCATCGAACCGCCGCTCGGCCTTCAGCCCGATGATCTGATGTAAAGCCTGCACCAGTTCTTCGATGATGCGCATGATGTAGTCGTGTTTGAACATGGCAGCTCCGTGTGATGAACAGCCTTTGCCGGCAATTCAGGCAGCAGTCCAGGGGTGTCCACTTTCCACGCAAAGACGTGGCGCAAATTGGCAATTTGCGCCACGTCTTGTGCGGTAATAATTCTGTGACAGTTGCGCCGGATGCACGAGCGCCAGGTTGCGGAACAAATTCCGCGTTACGAGCCGACGATCTACTGCCGATCCAACGCGATGGGATCGAGCTCAACCAGATCGGGATCATCCTCGGTAATTTCCAGCGCGTCATCCTCGGCGATGCGCTGGTAGCCTTTGGCCCCCACGAGCGCGCTGTACACGTCACCGCGCGGCAAGGGGGTGTTGATGGTGAAGACACCGTTGGCGTCGGTGATGCCGTAGGAGAGCACGGTGTCGGCCTTGCCTTTGCTGGCGTCGTTGTCGAAGTCATCCACCGTCACGCCGGCGTACAGGAAGACCACGGTGGCGCCCTGGATGGGCCGCCCTGTGCTGTAGTCAACCACTGTGCCGGTGACGATGACCCCCTCGCTCTCGGTCGCGGCCGGCTTCTGGGGCGTCGCCCGCGCATCCGGCTGGCCGACGACGAACTGGCCTTCTTGCGCCAACTCACCGCCCAGGAAGACCTGCAGGTTGTAGACCCCATCGGAGAGCCCGTTCTTGCCCTTCAGGTAGAGGTCGAGCACCCCTGACATGCCGAAACTCCACTTCAGCTTCTCCTGGCCGGTCACGTCCACGCCGTCGAGCTGCCACATGTAACCCCAGGCCGCATTCTTGCGCATGTTGTCATAGGGCAGGCCGGCATGGACTTCGGCCACGCCACTGCGGAAGCTCTCGGCCGCGCCGGTGACGCCGGTCTTGTCGTTGAAGCCCGTGCCGAAGCTGATGGGGCCGAAGTTCTGGCCGCTGGGCACAGCAGCCGGCGTGGTGGGCGCTGTCCCCACGTCAGCGGCGCTGCCGCCGGCTTGCATGGCCTGGTTGATGTAGGGCACGGCCATGTTGGTCGGCCGCACTAGGTAGATCACGTTGCCGCTCTTGTCCTGCAGCCGGGCCGTGGGGATGCCGACAAGCTCCCCCTGGTCGTTGACGGCCGAGCCACCGCTGTTGCCCTGGTTCACCAACACATCAGTCTTGAACCAGTCGAACTGGTTGTCGCCATCCTCGTCCAGGAAGCCGGAGATCTTGCCTTCGGTGGCGGTCACGGTGTCGCCCGCGATGCCGGGATAGCCGATGACGAAGACTTCGTCCAGCGTTTCCACTGTGTCCGAGTCGGCCAGGGGCAGCGAGACCACCGGCAGTGTGGCGGGCAGCTTCTGCTTGCTGTTGTAGTACGCCACGATCTTCAGCACCGAGATGTCAAGCACCGGATCGGCCGCTTTCACCTGCGCGACGTAGGTGGGCACGGGCAATTGCCGCGGGTCGTTGGTGATCGCGATGATCGAGAGCCCCTTCTTGTTATACAGATCACCTTGCTGCAACCCCAGAGCCTCCAGCTCGCGATCCCGCTGCCCCGACTTCACGTAGCCGACACAGTGAAAATTGGACAGGATGTATCCTTCCTGATTGAGCATCGTGCCGGAGCACAGGCTGCCGCCGTTGGGGTCAGCGTCGAAGGGGGTCATCAGCTTGACCGAGGCGCGCAGCACCTGCTGCCTGGTGGGCTTGTCCAGCGCCTGGGCCGGGTGCGCGCTGCCCGCCAGGCCCAGCAGGATGCTGAACAGCACGGCTGCCGTCAGGATGATCGTTCGTGGTCTCATCGTCGGCTCCTCTACTTCAACACCAGCGAGCTGAGAATCCGGCGCAGCGTCGCGACCTGCCGGTCGAAATCCTCTGTGCCGGCCACCAGGCTGATCACCGTGACCCGATCGCCCTGGCGCAGCAGGATATCTTCCCCGCGTGCGACCAGCGGGATGCTGTTGGGCGTGCTCATGGCCGGCTCGGCTACGTAAGCGAAATCCAGCTTGACAGCCTCCTGCCCCGCGACCGTGGTCGGTTCGATGGTGAACACCTTGTAGCCCAGCAACGCCTCGCTCTGCTGGTTGCTCCATTTCAAGGCCAGGTCGCCCAGGGTCTGGGCTGAGGTGCTGACCTCAGTGACGGGCATCTGCTGCACGCGGACACGGGCCGGGAAGAGGCCCGCCTCCATCCCCTCGCCCACGGTCAGGATGTCGAAATCGCCTTCGGCCGGCAAGACAGACCAATCGGCCGGGTAGCGCAGTGACATGTTATCTTGTTGGAAGGTCTCCCGCTGCCCCACCACGATCGCGCGGGCGCCCAGGCCCACGGCCAGCATCACGGCCACCAGCAGCCACACCAGCCATTCCGGCTCCTCCGCCCGCGCGGCGAACCGGCGGAAGCCTTTGAGTGCATCAGTCGTCATCGTCTCATCTCCCTTCACGCCTTGGCCAGGGCGGCCCGGTTGCTGCGTTGGATAATCGCAAACAGCACGATGAAGGTCGCAGCCGCGAGGACCGCCGCCAAGATCAGGCCGTTAATGGGCGTCACCCGCAGCCCAGAGCGCGAGATCTCGCCGATGGCCGCGGTCACCACGCCGTTGAGCAACGCGGCCAGCGCCAGCCCCACGGGCAACCAGAACGGCCCCCGGTTCTCGAACTTGGCGCGGCCTAGGAAGAAGCCGGTGACGCCCGAGAAGCTGGCATGCGCCAGGGCGGTCACGGCCACCCGCACAGCACCGACCCCCAGGTCCACCCCGCCGTTGCCGATGACGTACGCGATGTTGAGCATGGTCGCGTAGCCCAGCCCGGCCGCCGCGCCGTAGATGATGCCATCAATGCGCTCGTCGTATTCCTGGCTACCGAAGACGCTGTAGCGCACAGCCGCATACTTCAGGAATTCCTGGATGATCCCCACGATACACACGCCGGCCACCAGCTTCAGCGCCAGGCTACCGCTGGCCCATTCGTTGACGCGAAACACCCCATTGATCAGTGGCTGTCCGACCGCGCTGGCCAGTAAGGCGCCTAGAATGAACACGCCGAGCAGGTATTGCTTGGGCTCGGGCTCCAGACGATCCTGAAGGTAAAAAACTGCCAGCCAGACGGCCGCAGGGACCAGGGCCAAGAGCAGGCTGGTGATGAGCAGGCCTGTACCGCTCAGGCTTCCGCCCAACCTCGGCGCTAAGGCGTTAATGGCGAGGACGAAGAGCACCAGGCCAGCGATCAGGGCCAGAGTGGCTCCCCACATCCCCCGCCGGTTGCGGCCGACCCGCGCATAGTGGCGCGCACAATAAGCGCGGCCCCCCAGCGTCTTGGCCGGCCCCTCGATGGGGGTTTGACAGACACAGCAGATGGGGTTGGTCATGTGGCAGAACTCCTTTGGAAACTAGATATGGGATCCATCGTCAACCGGCGGGGTGACAGGTTTTACGATAGAGGCCGCGGCCGGACGGTGGCTGCGTGCCAGTCGCCGGCGCTCCAACTCGCGCAGCTCCATGCGCACCCGGCGGCCGCCGTCGGGGAGCGAGTACTCGACCTGCAGTGCCCGCCGCAGCCACTGCTCGGCTTCAACCAATGCATTGCGCTGGATCAGCAAGCAGCCCAGGTTGGCTGCAGCAAGGCCATTATCCGGTTGGCGGAGCAACTCCTGGCGCAAGCGAAGTTCCTGCTCAGTGACTTTGCCTTCGCTGTCGAGCAGTTCACCGACGTCAAACACGACGTCAAACAGCAGGTTGGCTAGCTTGTCGCTGCTGGCGGTTTCGGCGCGATGGCGCACCACTGCGCGCGTGCGCGGCACGATCATGTCCAACTCACGCACAATCTGCACGTGCAAGCGCGCCTCGCCAACTTCATCTGGGTTAACATGCAGGGCGATGGTCTCGCCGCCGTCCACGATAGCGTTGATTAACCGCTCGTTGCCGGAGCATTCCAACGAACGCACCAGGATGGGCCAGATGTCGTTGTTGGTGACGCGCAGCACATCGTCATCCAACAGCGCGTCAAGCCGCTCCAACTGCACCAACGCCTGAGGAGTAAGCATCAGTGCCTGCGGTTGCGGGTATTGGACGTTGAGAATCTCCAGAAAATCGGCAGAGTAGTCCTTGAAGATGCCGACGTGTTCGTGAACCTCCTCGCCTTCCAACACCTCGACCACGACGCGGCGGCCAATATAATGTTCCAGCAACGGATCGTGGACGCCGCCCACGCTGCCCAGCACCTTACCGCCCAAGTTTTTCAACGCACTGCTGCCGTCGGCGGCGATGTACCGACCGCCGGTCTTCGTGACCCGGCCCAGCACGATACCGAAAACCTCGTTGAGCGAGTCGGTGGCTGTGCTCAAGAAGTTGCGGGCGGCACGGCGGAAGCGCCGGAACGGGCCGGGATGGAACGAGGCCTGAACGTCTCCGGCCCGTTTACGCTTGCCCCATTCCGACAAGCTATCCTCGTACCGGTACAACGCCTGGATGTTGCTGTAATCGCTGTTGTACAACAGATAGGTGGTTTCGATGTGTTTATCGTCCTGGACGCTATCCAGGTAAGACAGCTCCATGCCGGTTGGCTCCAACCGCATCACCCCCCACACCAGTTTTCCGTCGGTGAACTCCACCGTCACGTGGAACTGATTCCACGACTTCAAGCAGCGGTCTGTCACCCTGGAGCGCACATAAGCGCCGAGCAGGGTGAATGCGAAGATCAGCAGGATGGTGAACAGGAGGGAGAGGTCCATGTAACTGACCGGCCTTACTTGAGCCTTTCTTTGACGCGCGCGATGATGTACTGGTTGGTGGTGTGCTGGCCTGTTGCTGCCTTTGAATAGATCAGCTCATCATCCACGGTTACCTCAAAACGGCCGTTACCCGACGGCAGCAGGGTGATGGCTTCGATAGGGTGTCCCCTGCCAATAATCGGTCGGAACGCCGAGACCAATGCTTCCGCCAGACCGGCGGCTCGTGGCGCGTAGTTTCAGGCGACACAGAATTCGATAGTGATGTGCATGTTAGGATACGTCCTTTCCGAACTCTAGTTCGGCCATTCGATATCGGCCTCAACGATGACCCCGGGGCGTTCGGTGCTTACCAACACATCCAACGCCGCCCGTATGACTGAATGTTGGGTCATGATATCGCCTGCAGGTCCCAGCGGCGCGCCGTAGGGGAAACGAACGAATAATGCACGTGGGGCCTTGACGCTCTCCACGATTTCGCGATTCATGACTACACACACGGTCGCAATGCCGTGATCCTCCAGCACCCTGGCGATCAGTCCCACGGACTGTTGACAGATGGGTCAACATGGTGTCAGCAGGGCGGCGTCCACCCCTTCGTCGTGCAGGCGGCGGGCGACCAGGGACGCCGTTTCTGCCACAAGTTGCCGGGACTCGGGCAAATAGCCCATGAAGCTGTAGGTCCACGGGTGCAACCGGCCGATGACACCCTCGGCCACAAGCTGATTAAGATGTTTGATGGGCAACGCCACGTTGCTGTCGGCCGCCACGTATTGATGGTTGTAGTGCGTGTGGGCAATCGTCAGGCGATCGGCCGGCGTGTCCACATGGATCTCGCGAAATGAAGGGTCGCCCAGGTCGTTCCAGGCGTCAAACGGCGTCTGGGTGTCCTGGCGATACAGACCGCACGTGCTGATCAGCGCCACCGTCGCCTCGTGCAGCGGCTTGGCGAAGGGTGTCCACGGCGCATCCTGGTTCTGTATCCAGGCAAAGCCGGGATACAGCTGTTGGCGGATGCGCGCCTGGGCTGCTTCCAGTTTACTGGTGAGCATACGTCAGCACCTCTCAGTGCGGCGGCTGCTTGGCCTGCGCGAATTGCGCTTCCAGTTCAGCGCGGCGCTCTGCAGCCGCACGGCGACCTTCGTCGATCACCTGCTGCGCATGCTCGCGCACGGTGCGCTGCAACTCTTCCCCGGATTTCGGCGCCAACAGCAACCCCACTGCGCCGCCTACCAGCGCACCCAGCGCAAGACCACTAAGAAAGCGAAAGATTGAGCACATAAGGTCTCCTTTCCCGGAAATCACGTACAAGTCAACGTTGTGACTCGTATACAAGTATAGCACAAAAAAGACAGACGCCAAAGTAATTCCAAAGTTATGGGCCGGCCAGTGTGGCGATCATATAGTCCTGGCCCCGGCTGAACCCTAACGCTTCATAATAGCGCCTGGTCCCGATGGCCGAGATTACAGCCAGGCGCGCGAACCCCGCGGCGCGGGCCTGCGCCCTGGCCTCGGCGATCAGCCGGCGCCCCAGGCCCAGGTGTTGCGCTTCTCCTGTGCTCTCTGAGCCGATGCCCAGCGCTGGGCCGTAGACGTGCACCTCGCGGATCAGGGCTGCGCCGGCCAGCTCCGGCAGCACCCGCCAGATCTCGCCGGTCTCGGGGGCAGGACCGTCCGGTGACAGGGGTAAGGATAGCCGCAGGAAACCGGCCAGATGGCCTTCGCCGGTCTCGTAACTCAAAAACTGCTCGCGGGTCGTGTCCGTGTCGTAGGTGTGCATCACGGCCCGCAGGGCTGCCTCGGCCACGGGCGCGCCGCGCACCTCGCGGCAACGGATGCAGCGGCAACGGCGGCCGGTGGCGGCCAGATGTTGGTGCACCAGTTGTCGCAGGTTTGAGCGCTTGCTGCCGGCCACGATGTCGTCGGCCGGAATGTCGCGGAAGACGCGGTTGACACGGCAATAGGCCGGGATGGTGGTCTTGCAGTCGGCCACCAGGGCGATCAGCTCGTCGTCAGTGTAGGGATGATACTCACCCGCCAGCCAGCGGCCGTAGAGCTCGGTGCCCTCGATGATGGAACAGGGGTAGATCTTGAGTTCGTCAGGGCGCAGGGCTGGGTCGGCCCACAGCCGCGCAAAATCGACCCGATCCGATTCCGGGGTCGCACCCAGCAGGTTGGGCATCCAGTGCAGATGCAACTTGAAGCCGGCGGCGCGCAACCGGCGGACCGCGCGGCGTGTGGTCTCCACGTCGTGTCCGCGCTGGTTCAGCGCCAGCAGCCGATCATCCAGGCTCTGCACACCGAGCTGCACCTTGGTGACTCCCAAGCGGCGCAGGTGCGCGACCTCGGCCGGCGTCACCCAGTCAGGGCGCGTCTCGATCACTAGGCCAACGTTGCGGTGCGCCGCGGTCTCGTTGCGTGCTTGAGCCGCGGCCAGCAGGTTCAAAGACGTTGCCGTTTCGGGGTGGGACACTGGAATCGAGGCTTTAGCCGGTTGCTCGCTGTACACACCTAAACCGCCTGAAGTCTCGTTTCCCAGGCTTGCTCCTGAAACGAAGGGCGCCTCTGGGCGCAGGCCATATCGTAGCTCCTCTTCTGAAAGCGCCTGCGCGTCATGTTCGTTCATCGCTTCCAGGCAACGCAGGACGAACCACTCCCGATATTGCTTGGAATACGCGCTCCAAGTGCCACCGAGGATCAGCAGTTCCACCTTGTCGGCGGTGTGGCCCATGGCCTTGAACGTCGCCAGCCGCGTGCGCACCTGCAAATAAGGATCGAAGCCGCACTGCGCGGCCCGCCGCGCGCCCGGCTCGTCGGGCAGGTAGCTCTTGGGCATGCCTTCCGCGTCAGGGCAGAACACGCAGCGGCCGGGGCAGCCGGCCGGCTCGGTCAGCACCGTCACGGGCGCGACGCCGGACGAGGTGCGGATCGGCTTCATCTGGAGGCGGCGCAGCACGTGGCGCTCGAACGGCAGCTCGCCCGCGGCCGTGAGTTGGCGGTAGGCTGCCACCAGCTCGATCTTGGCGAAGTAGCTGCCTTCGGGCCCGGCAGCCGCGCCTTTGCCACCACGCGGGTGCTGTGCTAAGATGCGCGGCAGCGCATCGGCATCCCAATCGGCCGCGGCGCGCACTGCGGCCAAGATGGCCAACAGCGCGTCGCGATGCTGGGCAACGTCAAAATCATGGCCGCGCGGCCGCCACGCGGGCCCGGACTGTGTGTCAACCATGCGAACTGAGACCTATCATGCCCTGTTCGACCTGAACCGGGCCTTTTATGCAAGCTTTGCCGGGGATTTCGCGGCCACCCGTCGCGGCTGGCCCCCCGGCTTCATGCGTATTTTACCCTATCTCAGCCCAGCAGCCAACGTGCTGGATGTGGGGTGCGGCAACGGCCGCCTGCTGGCATTCCTGCGCGCTGCGGGTTGGCTCGGGGCCTACGTGGGCGTTGACAGCAGCACTGGCCTGCTGGCCGCGGCGGAGGCGCTGGCGTTGCCCAATGCCCGGTTCGTGCTGGCGGACCTGCTGGCGAACGATTGGCCGCGGGATGCCGCGAGCCGGCTAAAGCCTCGATTCCAGGATGATCTGCAAATTCCTACGCCGGAGGCCATCGTCTGCCTGGCCGTGTTGCACCACATCCCCGGACGGGCCAACCGCGTGCAGTTTCTTGCACAGTGTGCGCGACTGCTGCCCGCAGACGGACGCCTGATCTTGTCCACCTGGCAGTTCATGACGTCGCCCCGGTTACGCAAGCGGGTGCTGCCTTGGGCCACAGTGGGGTTAAGCGAGAAAGATGTGGAGCCGGGCGATTACCTGGTGGCCTGGGGCCAGGCCGCAGCAGGGCGCCGCTATTGCGCGTTCATCCCGGAGGCTGAGCTGGCTTCACTGACAGGTGAAGCTGGATTAACGCCCAGCACGCTGTTTCACGCGGATGGCCATGAGGGGAACTTAAACCTGTACGGGGTGTTTACTGCGCAGTAATGCGCGAAATGCTCAACGCCAAGTGAAGCGGCGCTCGACGCTGGCAGGGCTGGTCGGCTCACCCGGCGCGTCCGCGCTGCCCCGGCGCACCTGCACCCGCCATATGAGGTCCACGCCCGCAGTGTTTGCGCCGCGATATTCGGCCGGCAGGCGCCACGTGGTGTTCTTAGTCCACCATCTGGTGATAGGCGTTATGCTGTTGGTGCCCCGAATCGTTACTACGTACCACTCATCCGCCTTCAGGGTTCCCACCGACGTCCAACTGAGTAACACGGCATCTTCGCCGGATACGACGCCGCGGTCGGCCGGGCTAAGCAGTGCGGGCGCGGCCAAGGTCGGCGCCGGGGTCGGTGTGGCCGGCTGAGGCGTAACGTCAAGCGTTGGCATGGGGGTCGGCGTCATCGGGCTTAAGGGGATCAACAGCGATTGACCGATGCGCAAGATCGCGCTGGCATCCATGTTGTTGGCCTGCAGGATCCAATCTGTGCGCGATTTGAACTTCTCTGCGATGCCGCTCACCGTATCACCCGACTGGACGCTGTAGATCAACATGCCGCCGGCCGGGGTGGCCGTAGGACCTGCACCGCCGGTGCCGCCGGGCACCGGGATGATCAATACTTGCCCGATGCTTAGGCGTGCGTCCGCGGCAAGACCATTGGCCTGGATGATGTCAGCGATCGTCGAGTTGAATTGCCGGGCAATAGCATCCACCGTATCGCCGGATTTGACCGTGTAACGCTTCGGCTCCGCAAGCGGCGTGGTGGAAGGCGCAGGGGTCTCCGTGGGTGTAAGGCTGGGCGGCAGCGGCGTGGCCGTGGGCGCATCGTTGGCCACCAACTCCGCCAGCAAGGCCGGTGTCGCGGTAGTCACGTCGGCAACGCGAGGTGCACCGGTGTTCGAGACGCCGTTCGTTGGCGCTTGCGGCGCGCGCAGCCACCAGATTGCAAGCACCGCGCCGATGACAGCGAACAGGATCAGATCGGCCCAGGGTATGTTGATGCGCCTGCGAGGGGCATTATCGAGCGCCGCGCCACAGAAGAAACAGGTTTGTGCTTTTTGGGCGACTCTCGTCCCGCAATGAGGACATATGCGCACATTGCCGGCGTGTGCCTGAGAGTAATCAGTTCGGCTCATAACGGTGAAATTCTAGCATGACTAAGGGTCTTTCGCAAATCTCAAGGAACCCTGCTTATCATCTGGAAACTTGTGTTTCGTCTGCGCCCGGCAAACATCAACGCAAATACGATCATCATGCCAGCCAGGGAGAGTCCCACAGCACTTGCGCGCACCGGGGTCGCACCGAAACGCACCACCACATGGTGTTCGCCGGCCGGCAGATCCAGGCCGATCAGCCCGTTGGGTGGGTCGGGATGCAGCTCGACGGGCTGCCCGTTCACCGTGCCGCGCCAGCCGGGAAAGTAGTAGGTATAGAAGCGCAGCCGGACGGGGCCAGCGGCTTGTACTGTGGCGTATGCGCTCAATGCACCGGACGCCTGAGCGATGATGTTGCCCTCACCGGCCACGATCGCGGCCCGGCGGATCTCTTCGCCCGCCAGGTACTGGGCGATGAGGGGCGAATCTTCGTCCTGCGGCTGCCGTTCCGACCAACGGGTCATGCCGCGCATATCCTTGAAGTTCAACTCGAAATCGAAAACGGCCAGGGGGGATTCGCGCCAAGGCTCAGCGGGTACCAGCTCAGCTCGGATGTAAGGCAAGCTGGCGACCAAGATCGCGGATGCCACCGCCGAGATGGCGAGAGCACGCCGCCCCAGGCTGCTGCGCTGCTCTAACCAGTGGGCAGCTACACCAGCCAGCAGCGCCAGGGTGAACACCTGGATCGCCAACAGCCGCCACGGGAACTGGATCATCTCCACGAGCGGCAGCACATCCCACAGCGCCGTGGACGCGGAGGTCATCATGAACAGAGCAACGAAGCTGGCCAGGATGAGAAACAGCACCTCAACGCGGCGGGGCAAGCTGGCCGGCCGGCCCCGGATGGCCGCCAGTGCGCCTGCGACCGCGAGCGGGATGATCGCCAGCCCCAACTGGAAGCTCATGCCATCATCGGCGCCGGGGACCGAGTAGCCAAAGCCCCAGGCCGGATCAACGAACTGCAACGGATAGACGAAGTGGTTGCGGTAGTTGTAGGTGGCGCTCACCCACTGCGATTCAACGATATAGCTCCGTTCCAGCAGCATAGGAACCAGAAAGATGGCTGCCAGCAGCCCGCCCACGACAGCGGCCGCGGCCGTCCAGGAAACGGCTTTCTGCCAGTGTGGCTGGTCGCGCTGGCTGGCCAGATCGCGCAGCCACAACACCAGGACCAGCCCGGCGATCAACGGCACGAAGGTCAGCATCGAGACGGTGTGCAGCATCAGAAGTGCGGCCCCCGCCAACGCGGCCAGCGCGGCGCGCCGCGGGCCAGGCGCATCCCACAGCGCCACCAACGCCAGCACCACACAGGGCAGCCAGGCCAACGCCATGAATTCGGCCAGTGCCGCGCGCACATAGATCTGCACCAAGTGGTAGGGCGCGTAGGTGAACGCGACGCTGGCCACCAGCCCGGCGGCCGGCCCCCACCAGCGCCGCGCCAGCCGGTATGTCCCCAGCGCGCCCAGGATGAACCCCAGCGCCCAGGTGGCCTTGGTGGCCGCGGTGAAACCCAGGCCGAGCAGGTGGAAACCCTGGCCCGCAAAATACGCCAACGGCGCGTAGATCAGCCACAGCGGATAGCCGAACCCCACGGCCAGATCGGGCCCCCACACCGGCCAGAGTGCGCCGGCGCGGAATGCGCGGTCGAATTCCACCAGGAAGTAGACGCTGTGCCGCGCGTCGTGGGCTTTGAAGAAGTAACCCGGCGCGAAAAGGGGCAGCATCGCCGGCACGGTCAGCAGCAGCGCCAGCCAGATGTGCCGGTCGGCGGTCAGACGGGCCAGGAATGACCGTGCCCGGTCAGAGGATGTTGGTGACACAGTCTATCCTTCGATCACGCGCGCGCCGCGCGGGATGTCTTTGCCCGGCGCCAGGATCACCCCGCCCCCGGCCGCGCCTTCGGCTTTTGGCGGCGCGGGCGTAGGCGCCGTCTCGTCGAGTCGGGTCAGGAACGCCCGCAGCATCTCAGCCTCCACCACGGTGACGCCGTAGCGGTCGGGGTGGGTCAGCAGGAAGCGGCCAGTGTCCCGCAGGAAAGCGCGGCGTAGCGCGGGCAACGTGGCGTAGTCAGACCAGGCCAGGAAGGCGTTCTCTTGGGCAAAAACCTGCCCGGCCGGCGTGCGCGGGGCGGCCGCCCGGTAGGCGGTGATCGGTTTCTCTGTGCGGAGCGCCCACCACAACTCCAGCCCTACCGGCGCGCTGATATCGCGCCCCAGCACCAAGGCGAACAGGTGGCACTCGGCCACCGAATCTACATCGGGTGTGCGTTTGATCTTCCAGCCAACCGTGACAGGAAGCTCGGCCAGCGCGCGGCCCAGGACCTCCCGCGCCGGCTCATCTTCCGGCCCTGCGCTGACGAACAGACGCACCTGTGTTGCCATGAAGCCATCCTCAAAGGTCAAGGGTGATGCACCGGCGCATTATACCACAATCCCCGTTTGGCAGAAGGAACCAATCAGGGTAAGATGGCTATAGATGTTCAGTGACGTGAGGATCGAATCTTGATCTGACGCGCTATACCATACTGAGGAGTAGTCTCGCATGTCCACCCTTGATCTTTCTCCGTTGCGCGCCCAGTTCCCGGCCCTGGCGTTGGCCGATGCCGGCCGGCCCGCGGTGTATTTCGACGGCCCCGGCGGCACCCAGGTGCCCCAGCGCGTCATTGACGCCATGGCCCATTACCTGACACACACCAACGCCAACCACGGCGGCGCATTTCGCACCACCCGCGAGAGCGACGCCATCCTGACCGCGGCCCACGAAGCCATGGCCGATCTGCTGAACGCGGCCTCGCCGAAGGAGATCGTCTTCGGCGCCAACATGACGACCCTGACCTTCGCGTTCAGCCGGGCCATCGGCCGGACGCTGCGCCCCGGCGACGAGGTCATCATCACCCGGCTGGATCACGATGCCGACCGGGCACCCTGGCTAGCGCTGGCCGAGCAGGGCGTGGTCGTGCACCAGGTGGATTTCGACCCGGCCGACTGCACACTGCGGCTGGACGACCTGGCAGCCAAGCTGGGCCCGCGCACGAAGCTGGTGGCGGTAGGCTACGCGTCTAACGCGGTCGGCACGGTCAACCCCATCGCACGCATCGCGGCGATGGCACGCAGCGTCGGCGCCTCCTTGTGGGTGGACGCGGTGCACTACGTGCCACACGGCCCTGTGGACGTGCAGGCATTAGGCTGCGATTTCCTGGTCTGCTCCCCTTACAAGTTCTTCGGCCCGCATTCGGGCGTGGTCTGGGGACGCTACGAGCTACTGGAGCAACTGCGCGCTTATAAGGTGCGGCCGGCCGGCGACCTGCCGCCCGACAAGTTCGAGACGGGCACGCAGAACCACGAGGCGCAAGCGGGTGTGCTGGCCACGGTCGAGTACCTGGCGGAGGTGGGGCGGGATTATGGCGGCGAGTTCGCGGGCCTGTTCCCCGGTTTCACGGGCCGGCGGCTGGCGCTTAAGCAGGCCATGGCGGCCATCCAGGCTTATGAGCGCCGCCTGTTCGAGCGGTTCGTGGCCGGCCTGCTGGCGATCCCCGGCCTGAGCTTCTACGGCATCCGCGACTTGGACTGCTTCGACCAACGCACGCCCACCGCGGCGTTCCGTTTGGCCGGTCACCACCCCGACGCGGTGCCGCAGTACCTGGCGGGCCGCGGGGTATATGTCTGGTCGGGCAACTTCTACGCGCTCGCGGTCACCGAGGCGCTAGGGTTGGAGGACACGGGCGGCGTGGTGCGCGCCGGCCTGGCGCACTACAACACCGAAGAAGAGGTGGATTTCTGCCTGGCGTGCCTGCGGGAGTTGGCAGGCTTGGCAGGGCAAAGAGCGGATTCGAGGCTTTAGCTGGTTGCATGGCTCAAGCGTCGGACCGCCTGAAGGCTCGATTCCGGTCGTTCCATAAGTTTCTTCCTTTCGGTCGGTCTCGGACCAGCCAGAAACACAGCAACAGAGCGACATGATGAGCAACAAACCACAAGTCACGCCCCAATCACGATCCCGGTTTTTCCGCAATGAATGGCTCACCGTCGGCCTGGTGCTGCTGTTCGGCCTGGCTGTGAGCGCGCCACTGCTGCAGCCTGGCTACTTCTGGGGGGCGCATGATGCGCGGCACGACGTTTACTTCATCTTTCAGTTCGATAAGGCGGTGCAGGACGGCATCTGGTTCCCGCGCTGGGGGCCGGATTGGGCGTTCGGTTACGGCTATCCGTTCTGGATCGTCTACGGGCCACTGGCGACCTTCATCGGCGAACTGTTCCATCACTTCTTGGGCCTGGGCTACGAGGCCAGCGTCAAAGCTGTGTTCGTGCTGTCCATCCTCGTCTCCGGGCTGGCGATGTACGGCTTCGTGCGCTCGTGGCTGGGCCGGTACGCGGGGCTGGTGGCCGCAGTGGCCTATATGGCCATCCCCTATCACCTGGTGGATGTCTTTGTGCGTGCGGCGCTGGCAGAATCGCTGGCGCTGGCCTGGCTGCCCCTGGCGCTATGGGGATTCCGCTCGGCCGTGGTGCGCCCGCACTGGACCGCGATCCTGGGCGCCGGGACTGCGTACGCGCTGATCATGTGGACCAGCAATCTGGTGGCGGTGGTGTTTACGCCCGCGCTGGCGGCCTATGTGCTGGTTATGGTTTGGTGGCAGTGGCGCGACCGCCGGCGGACGGACGACGGACGGCCGCGGACCGACGACGAACGACAGGAGGCGGAAGCTGGATCATCCACGGCTGATATCCGCCCTTCGTCCTTTGGCAATCATCCTTCGGCAATCATCCGACCTCTGCTGGCGCCGGCCCTCGCGGTCGCGCTGGGACTGGGCCTGAGCGCGGCGTTCTTCGTGCCCGCCGTGATCGAGCAAAGCTACATCAACCGGACGCAGTGGTTCGGTGAGTACTACGACCCCGCGCAGCACTTCGTCTATCTCCACCAGCTTTTTGAGCTGCGCTGGGGCTTCGGCATCAGCGAGCCAGGGCCGTTGGAGGCGCAAAAAGGCGGGATGAGCTATCAGTTGGGCCTGGCCGCCACGATCCTATCGGTGCTGGCGTTGATCATGGTGCGCCAGCTGCGGCCGGCGATCCGCCGCGAGGCCTGGTTCTGGGCGCTGTGGGCCGCGGCCAGCATCTTCCTGACGCTGGAAGTCTCGGCGCTGGTCTGGCGCTACGTGCCTCTGGTGCCCTACGCCCAATTCCCCTGGCGCTATCTGATGCTGGCGATCATCCCGTTGAGCATCCTGCCCGCGACGCTGGTGGCGGATGGCAGATGGCAGATGGCGGGTAGCAGGTGGCAGATGGCAGATGACCGCAAGGGCTGGTTGGCGTTGGCCTTGAGCAGTTTGCTGTTCCTCAGCAGTTTACCTTACCTGAAAGTGGAGATACGCGAGCCGACGCGGGAGCAGGGGCCAGTTTCGATGGCCGCGTTGATGCGGTTCCAGCGCACCAGCGACGAAATGACCGGGGTCACGGTTTGGGTTGATGCAGATCGGCGGCCCATGTGGTCGGACATGGCCGAGTTGTGGGTGCAGGGTAAGGAGGTCATCACCCGCGTGGACTACGGCCAGGTGCCGCAAACCGAGACGCTGGCAGTGAACGCGGAAGGGATGGGCAGCGCGCACGAGCAGATCTTTTTCTACGCCAAGGACCCGGGCCAGAAAGTGACGTTCAATTGGTTCTGGTATCCCGGCTGGACAGCCTGGCTGCTGGATGGCAAGGATGGTCGGCCCCTGGAGAAGCTGCCAGTGCTGCGCGAGGATGGTCCGCTGGCGCGCATCGTGGTGCCCATACCGGCCGGGCAGGGATACATCTTGCTGCGTTTCGAGGATACTCCCTTACGCACGGCCGCGAAGTGGGCGACATACGCCACGTTGTTGTTGGTGGCGGTCGTAAGCGTGATCCGGTGGCGAAAAGATGCTTGACAGACGTTTGTTAGTGGCGTAAAATGCGTTTGTGCGTTAATTGTCCGGGTTAGCGCATACCCCACATGGGTTCCAAGCTATTCTGCTTCCGCCCTGAACAGGAGATGAGACCATGAAACCGTTCCGCAAACATGTCGCCGTGGCGATTGACGGCGGTGGTATCCGAGGGGTGATCATCACCCGTGCGTTGAGCCGGCTGGAGGAGCACCTAGGCAAACCGGTCCATGACATCTTCGAACTGGCAGCCGGCACCTCGACCGGCTCCATCATCTCGGCGGCCATCGGCGCAAGGCTCACGGCCGCGCAAATGCACGCTCTTTATAAGTCGCTTGGCGACATCATCTTCCAGAAGACGCTGCGCAGCAAACTGTGGCTGCTCTTCAAGTATCGCTACCCGCACGGCCCCTTGGAAGAGGCGCTGAAAAAGCATGTGGGCACAGGCATGATGGGTGACTTCTGGAAGGACAAGCCCATTGACGTAGTGATCACCGCATTCGACCTGGTAGACAACCGGACCCGGTTCATCAAGCCGTGGAAGCCGGAGTACATGCACTGGCCCATCGTCAAAGCGGTGCTGGCCTCCTCTTCGGTGCCCACCTTCTTCCCGGCCGTGGAAGACCGCTACGTGGACGGCGGCGTGGGATCCTACGCTAACCCCTGTTACATCGCCGCGTTCGAGGCCAAATACGTGTTGAACTGGGATCCGGCCGAGACCACGCTGATCAGCATCGGCACGGGCCGATACCCCCACGGTATGCCCCCTGGCAAGGCCAACCGGCTGTGGCCGTGGCAGTGGATTGACCCCGTGATGGGCGCGTTCCTGCAATCGGCCGACGACCAGCAGGTGCAGGCCACGGCCACGCTGTACCAGGGTCTTGACTTCCGACGCTTCCAGGTGGACATGCGCGAGAGCATCGGCATGGACGCGGCGGACAAGATCCCAGAGTTGGAGGCCTACGGGGATGAGCTGTGGGCCAAGATGCGAGACGACATCACCGAGGCTGCGCCAGATTTCCGCATGGTGAGACCAGCGTAGTGGTAGTAAAATGCTATCGGACAACATCTTCATCGGCGAACACCTCCGCCTGACGGCGGTCCACAAAGAGGACGTGCCGACCCTGGCGCGCTGGCACAACGACGCGGGCTTCCTGCGCCTGCTGAACGCGGACGCGGCCAAGCCCCAGACAGAAGCCGATGTGACTAAGTGGCTGGAGGAAGCGCAGAAGGCGCCTAACGGCTACCTGTTCGCCATACGCGAACTGCTGGGCGATGCACTGTTGGGCTTCATTGAGTTGGACAGTATCCTGTGGAACCACGGTGTCGCCTGGCTGGGGGTCGGTATCGGCGACCGGGAACGCTGGGGCCAGGGCGTGGGCAGCGAGGCGCTGCGCCTGGCGCTGAACTTTGCGTTCAACGAGCTGAACCTTCACCGGGTGCAGCTCACCGTGTTCGAATACAACGACCGTGCCATCGCGGTGTACGAAAAGCTGGGTTTCCGCCGCGAGGGCGCCTATCGGGAGTTCCTGAGCCGCGACGGTCAGCGGTACGATATGTTGCTGTATGGGCTGCTGCAGCGGGAGTGGCGCCACCTGTAGGGGCGGGTCTTCTCGGTATCCACGGAGATGTCTGCTGCTGCCAGGTTGCTGCCGTAGCCAACGGGAATACGCTAACTGAGGCAAACCCGCCCCGATGTCAAAAATCGCACAAAGGAGTTAAACCATGTCCAAGAAGATCCTGTTCCTGGTCGGCGACTATGTCGAAGACTACGAAGTGATGGTGCCCTTCCAGGCGCTGGCTGCGGTGGGCTACGAAGTTCACGCCGTCTGCCCGGACAAGGCGGCTGGCGACAAGGTGCGCACTGCGGTGCACGACTTCGAGGGAGACCAGACCTACAGCGAGAAGCCGGGCCACAACTTCCAGCTCAACGCGACCTTCGCGGAGGTGGCTCCTGAGGCCTACGACGCGTTGGTGATCCCCGGCGGCCGCGCGCCGGAGTACATCCGGCTGAACCCGCGGGTGTTGGAGATCGTGCGCCACTTCTTCACGGCGAACAAGCCTGTGGCGGCCATCTGCCACGGCGCGCAGGTGCTGGCCGCGGCCGGCGTGTTGGAAGGCCGCTCGTGCAGCGCGTATCCTGCGTGCGGCCCAGATGTGAGCCGCGCCGGGGGCCGCTACGCAGATATCCCCGTGGACGCCGCGCACGTGGACAGCAACCTGGTGACCGCGCCCGCCTGGCCCGCACATCCCTCCTGGCTGGCCGCGTTCATGAAGGTGCTGGGCGCGAAGATCGCGTTGTAAGCGCCTTGCCCCATGCGTCCTTCCCCGGTGCGTCGGGGAAGGACGCTGCACTTCTAACTATGGGCCACTTGTCAGCCTAACGCACACCTGCTATACTTGCCAGAGGTGAGACACCCTACCCGCTCCCCCGGAAAGGGTAGCCATGAACAGTCAGAGCCGAATCATTGCCTGGCGCGGTTACGTCGGGCTTTCTTTGGTATGGCTGGCAATTCTGGGGGTCGTGCTCCTCGTTGCCCGCAGGCCATCGGCCGAGCCCATCGAAATCATCCCGCCGCCGACACTGTCACCCACCGCCACCCCCGTTCCTACAGCGACACCGGGTCCCATGCGAGTTGACGTCAGTGGCGCGGTGCAAAAACCCGGCATCTACACCCTCCCCACAGGCAGTATCGTGGCCGATGCGATCGCGGCCGCAGGCGGGCCGGCCACCGATGCGGACTTGGACCGGATCAACAAAGCGATGGCATTGCAGGATGGCGCCCAGGTTTACGTTCCGAGTACTGCAGAGGTCGCGCCCCTCCCGCTGCTAAACATGGCCCCTTCGGCGACAGTGGCGCCGACTATGACTTCTACGGAATCCGCCTCTGAGCCAGGGGTGCGTGTCAACATCAACACGGCCACCCTGGAAGAACTAGACACGCTGCCTGGCGTCGGCCCAGCCACTGCCCAACGGATCGTGGACGGCCGTCCATATAACACCATCGAAGACCTGATGCGGGTAAAGGGTATCGGTGAGGCGACCTTCGGTAAACTCAAAGACCACATCACGGTGGAATAGCAGGATTTCTCAAACGGGGATCAGAAAAATAGTAAGCCGCATCACTGGCAGCCGTGACCTGCGGTTGTAGAGTATTGCTAGATTCTTCCTCCTCCTTTGCGCACGGGCGCCGGGGTCACCAGCCGAACCCCGGCGTTCGTGTTTTAAATGGCGTCAGGCCAGCTTCAGCAACAAGCGCTCGAGGCGATCACTGTAGCGCCATACCACCCACAGCGCGACCACCCCGCTCACAGCCAGCGCGATCCACAGCGGCCAGGGTAGGTGCTCAGCGTACGCGCCCAGCCACACCGACGCAAACAGCCCGGGCAAGCGCGCGATCGCACTGAACAGCACCAGCACCCGCAGCGGGAGCGGCGTCAATCCCGCGACAAAACACAGGATGTCGTCGGGTAAGCCGGGAATGAGGAAGAACAAGAAGAAGAACCGCAGGCCCCGGTTCCGGGCCAACCCATCAACCTTGGCGACGAGCTTGTGATCCACGATCCGCTGGACCAGGGGCCGTCCTGCATAGCGCGCCAGCAGCATCGCAAGGGTCGTGCCCGCCACCAGCCCCATCCAGGAATACAGCAGCCCGGGTCCTAGGCCGAACAAGTAACCGGCAACGAAATTGATCACCTGGCCGGGGATCGGCGCGACGATAGTCTGCGCGACCGAGAGGCCGATGAGCGCCAGTGGCCCCCAGGCGCCGGCCTCGCGGATCTCGGCCACGACCTGCTGGCGCTCGGCGAACACCTGGGCGATCGTGTCACGCCAAATAACGAGCGGCGCAACGAGCGCGAACGCGACCGCAATCAGCGCCAGCAGCCGCAGCCAAAGCGGCCATCGCGGCGATCGGCGATCCTGATCGGCATCAAGAGTTGATTGACTGATGGCCAGATGGTCTTCCAGTATCGGGGCTTCAGCCGGTTTTTCTGAGCGATGCGAGTGACCGGCTGACACCTGCACTTGCGTCGGCGCGCAACGCAGGTGCAAGGGAGCCTCGATTCCAGGTTGCGTGGCCTGGTTATTCCGGCCTACCGAAGGAACATGGGGCATTAGCGAGTTATCTCTCATCACACCGCTATGCTATAATCAGGCGCATGCCAAACAACATCGGCCGCGGTTACCTGTACCTGCTTACCTTTGTCGCCGGGTTCACCACCCTCGGCGTTGAACTCAGCGCATCGCGATTGCTGGACCCCTGGTTCGGAAATTCCCTGATCGTCTGGGCCAGCCTGATCGGGCTGATCCTGCTGTACCTGGCGGTCGGCTACTGGCTGGGCGGCCTCATCGCCGACCGTTCGCCCCGGCTGATCACGCTGCTGCGGCTGGCCGGCCTGGGCGCGCTGGGAGTGGGATTGGTGCCGGCAGCAGCGCGGCCGGTGCTCCAGCTTGCCAGCCGGGGCCTGGCCGACTTCGATGCCGGGCTGCTGGCGGGCAGCATGGCCGGCGTGCTGGTGCTCTTCGCCGTGCCGGTGACACTGTTGGGCTGCGTCAGCCCCTTCGCCGTCCGCCTGTCCATTCGGGACGTTCGGGGCAGCGGCGAGGCCGCCGGCCGCCTCTACGCCATCTCCACCGTCGGCAGCATTCTGGGCAGCTTCCTGCCGGTGCTACTGCTGATCCCCACCCTGGGCACGCGGCGCACCTTCGGTGTGTTGGCCGCGACCCTGCTGCTGGTTGTCCTGGCCGGGCTGCTGCGCTCCCGCCGGTTGCCAGACGCGGCCGCGGCCGTGTTGGCGCTGGTTCTGGTGTTGCTGGCCACCTGGCGAACGGCCGGCCCCCTCAAACCGGCGGCGGGGCTATTGTTCGAGACCGAATCTGCGTTCAATTACATCCAGGTCATAGATGCAGCCGGCATCGAACGGCAATTACGCCTCAACGAAGGCGAGGGCATCCACTCGGTGTACCGGCCCCAGGGCGGCCTGGCCGATGGCATTTGGGACTACTTCCTGCTGGCCCCGGCATTCAGTCCAGCGCCCTACGGACCCAAACAGGTGCACCGCGTGGCGATCGTCGGGCTGGCGGCCGGCACCATGTCCCGGCTGTTCGCCGAGGCCTACGGGCCGATCGCCGTTGATGGCGCCGAATTGGACCCGGAGATCATCGCCGTGGGCCGCGCCTGGTTCGACATGGACCAGCCGAACCTAACCGCGTATGCGCTGGACGGCCGGCGCTTCCTGGCCCGCCAGGCCGCGGCACCGGCTTACGATCTCATTGCGGTGGACGCCTACCGGCCACCCTACATCCCCTTCCACCTGACAACGGTTGAGTTCTTTGCCCTAGCGCGCGACCGGCTGGCCGAAAATGGCGTCGTCGCGGTCAACGTTGGCCGCACCCACACCGACTACAGCCTGGTGCACGCCATCGCAGCCACTATGCAAACGGCCTTCCCCAGCGTCTATGTGATTGACGAACCCAGCGGCGACAGCTCACTGGGCAACACCCTGGTGGTGGGCACGCGGCAGCCGACGACATTGACCGATTTCAACGCGAACCTCCCCCGCTTCGACGCGCCGCTCCTCGCCGAAGTGGGCCGCCGCGCCGCGCCCCAGGCCCAAGAGGCGGCGCCGCCGGCCGGCACGCCCATTTTTACCGACGACCATGCACCGGTGGAGCAGGTAGTGCATGCACTGGTGTTACGCTACATGCTGGGACAATAGGCGCCTGCTTTACGGCTCGGGCGCCAGAAAACAAAGCAGCCCATCGACGATCCCCGCTGCCACACGATCGGACTGTCCCGTCAAAAAACCTCTGTCACCGCCCAGGAAGCCGATCTCGATGATGGCCGCCGGCGTGGAGGGGTGGATGCGGCGAAAGGCGTGATAATGCGTCATGTTACGCGTGATGGTATCGGGGTGGCGCGGCAGGCCAGTGGTGACTTCATAGCGATCCCAGAGGCAGGCCGCCAGCCGTTCGTCCACCGCATCACCCCACGCCGGGGGTGAGACCTTGAACCCACTCAGGGGAACGGAGCAGGAGTCAGCGTGGATCGAAACGAAGGCATCGGCCCGGTAACCTCGCAGCCGGCGGTCGTATTCGTCCAGCACATCAACGCTCACTCCTTGTGCGCGCAAGATAACCGCGATCTGCTCAGTCACGGCCTGGTTCACCTCGGTCTCCGTCAACCCGTCGTCGCACACGGTGCCGGGGTCGTAACCCCGATGGCCCGCGATCAGCCCAACCCGCATGCCGCCGACCGGCCGTGGCCCGCCCATCAACGTTTGAAACCAGGCCGGACCTGCGCCCGCGCGCGCAGCCAAATCGGCTGCCCAGATACCGCCCAGGATGATTACTGCAAGCAGGAACAATAACCCGCGCCTGGTTCGCGCCACCGTCTTACGTCGCATCGAGCCTCCGCGCGCCATGATACCCGCAACCGCCCGTTCGCGCAATGTCCACTGCAGCCTGGAACCAAATAGGTTTGACTTTTCGCCCCGCCGCGGGTATAGTTGACCGGTCTATTACAACCGATAAGGAACTACGGTGTATGAGTGAGCTTGGGCGCTTGCTGCGCGAGGCGCGTGAGGCTAAGAAACTAAGCCTGGCCGATATCGAGTCGGTGACGCGTATTCGCCAGAAATACCTCGAGGCCCTGGAAAACGGTGAATTTGCCAGCCTGCCCGGCGGCGCGGTTGCGCGCGGCCTGCTGCGGATCTATGCTGCCTACCTTGGGTTGGACGGTGCGGCCGCGCTTGATCTGTACAAAAAGGAAGGCGGTGACGCGGGCGACGATGTCGAGATCGCCGAACCTGGCAAACCCCGTTTGGTGGATTACCGGCCCCTGGAGGTCGAACTTACTGATAGCGCGCCGCGGTTCACCTGGTGGCCGTGGGCTGTCGCGCTGCTCCTGGTGGCCATAGCCGCGGCCGTGATTTGGTGGCTGCTCAACAGTGGGACGATCGCGAATCCATTGGCCATCTTCCGCCCGACACCATCACCCACTGCCACGGCGACCGCTACCCCGACCGTACGGCAAGTGACCGCGACGCCCGAACCCACCGCCACCCTGCCGTTGCCAACCCCAACATCAGACCTGCTACCGTTGCCTACGCCGACGGTGCCAGCATCGCCCACGCCCACCCCGCGGCCGACCTTGACCCCTGAGATCGTTGCCCAGATCGCGTTGGAACTGCGCACCACACAGCGAACTTGGCTGCGCGTGATCGCGGATGGCATCACCGTGGAAGAAGGGCTGCTAGAAGCAGACATAACGCGCGCCTGGGAGGCAAACGAGAGCATCACGGTGCGAACGGGCAACGCAGGCGGCGTGACGCTGATCTTGAACGGCGCCGATCTCGGCGTCATGGGCAACATCGGCCAGGTGGTCGAACGCACCTGGGTAGTGCAGGAGGGCGATGTGACCGAAGCTATCAGCTCGCCCACACCTCAGCCGGTCCCCACCGCGACGTCGACGCCGGCCGGCTAACCCTGACAGCCCATGCAGTACTACCTGCTCACACTCGGTTGTCCCAAGAATACCGTGGATAGCGAGGGCATGGCGATGCTCTTGGGAAGCGCTGGCTACCGCGGCACGGCCGTCCCTGCCAACGCCGACGTGCTGATCGTCAACACCTGTGGATTCCTGGCCGCCGCCGAAGAAGAATCGCTGGCCACGCTACGCGACCTGGCCCGACACAAGCGCCGCGGCCAGACCCTCATCGCGGCCGGTTGCATGGCGCAGCGCGCCGCCGCGCGCATCGTGAAAGAAGTGCCCGGGGTGGACGGCCTGCTAGGCACCCGGCGCTGGATGGAGATCGTGCCCTTCATCCAGGGGTTGCGCGGGGGCAAAGGAGCCCGGTCTTTCGGCCGTTACGCGTTGCTGGGGGACCCCGAGACACCGTTGGAGGGCGCCATGCCGCGGCCGGCCGTGGTCAACGGCAGCGCCTACCTGAAGATCAGCGATGGTTGTAACGCGCCGTGCGCGTTCTGCTCCATCCCCTCGTTCAAAGGGCCGTTGCGCAGCCGTCTCCCCGCGGCCATCGTGGCCGAGGCCCAGGCGCTGGTCGCCGCCGGTGCGCAGGAGATCATCCTGATCGGCCAGGACACCACGGACTATGGCCGCGATGTCGGCCGGACGGACGCCCTACCCGACCTCGTGCGCGCCATCCTGGCCGGCGCGCCGGATCTCCGCTGGTTGAGGCTCATGTACGCTTATCCCGGCCATGTGACCGAGCGGCTGATCGAAGTCATGGCGGCGGATCCGCGCGTCTGTCACTACCTGGACATCCCCCTGCAGCACGGCGATCCGGCTACCCTGCGCCGCATGTTCCGGCCCAGCAACACGGAGAGATTGCTGGACACCTTCGCACAGATGCGGGCAGCTATGCCCGATATGGCGTTCCGCAGCACCTTTATCGTGGGCCTGCCGGGTGAGACGGAGGCGGGGTTCCAGGGCCTGCTGGATTTCGTGGATGCGCTCCAGTTCGACAGGGTAGGGGCCTTCCCTTTCAGCCCAGAACCGGGCACCGCAGCGTTCGATATGCCCGACCAGGTGCCTGACGAGGTCAAAGAGGAACGGTACGAACAGGTGATGGCCGCGCAGCAGCGCATCTCGTTGGCGCGCAACCTGGCTCAGGTGGGGCGCACCCTGGACGTCCTGGTAGAGGGACACGGTGAGATAAGCGGTCACAAAGGACCGGTGTCGGTTGGACGCAGCTATCGTGACGCGCCGGAGGTGGATGGGTTGGTGGTCGTGCCGGGCGTGCTGCCGGTCGGGAAGCTTTCGGCCGTGAGGATCACCGGCGCGCTGGCGTATGATCTGATGGGCGAGGCGGTGAAAGGAGGGCCCTTAGGCGCTATGGACACAACAGACGCGCCGGAATCAAGGCTTTAGCCGGTTTGACCACCTGAAGGCTCGATCCCGTGGTTGCGGTCTTGTCCCACTTCATCGTCACTCAATGACGCGATACTCTGCGTCCACCACCGTGTCGGCCTTACGAGGCCCGTCCTCTGACTGGGTGGGCGGCGTCACACCTGCGATGGCGCTGCGATGCTGGCGTACGATATCGGCCGGACACAGATCGATGAACAGCTTCACGGCCAGGGCCAGCAGCGCCAGGTCGTCCAATTGGCCCAGACCCAAAAGCACGTCGGGCATCAGATCGGCCGGCCATAGGAAGTAAGCGACAGCCAAGCCCGGCAGCACTAGCTTCGTCAACGTGGACACACGGCCGTCGGACAGCAGCCGCCACACCAACCGGCCGTTGCGGGCGATCTCAGTGAGCAGCCCGACTTTGTTTGTTCCAGCGGTTTTGTTCGTCTGACCTGACATCGTTTCATACCTCATTGCCATCGTTTGCACTGTTATTTTACCGGTTGGTTCTTACACTGATTATTACGCCCGCAACGGCCGGTTTGTTTCAACCATGAGAAGCTTCCTTGCCAGCCTGAACGAACACCCGATGGCGCTGTTGCGCGGCATCGCCGAAATGCGCGGGGTCGAGTTGAGCACCAATCTCCGGCCGGACGCGGCCGCGCAACTGGCCGCCGCGCTGGCCGCGTCCGGTGCCACGGCGGCAGCCTTGGCGTCCTGTTCGCCAGCAGCACAAGCAGCCTGGCGCAGCCTCCGCGCGGCCAACGGCCGCATGAAGGCCGCGGTGTTCGCTCGTGCCCACGGCGAGATCCGGCCCATCGGCCCCGGCCGCCTTGAGCGCGAGGCCATCTGGCAGCGCCCCGAAACCCCGGCCGAGGAACTCTGGTACCGCGGCCTGGTCTTTCGCGCCTTTGCCGACCTCGGTGAGGGGCCGCTGGAATACATCTACCTCCCTGAAGACTTGCCCCTGCCGCCCGATGACGTTCAAGCTGCGCCGGAGATAGCGGCGACGCCCCCCTTGAAGCCCGTCACCGCGCCGGCCGCGCCCCAGTATGACCGCAATGCATTGGCCGCGGACCTCTGCGCCTTGCTGGCCGCCTTGCGCGAAACGCCGGGCCAACTGGACAGGGCGGGCCGCCTTCGGTCAGGCGAGATCGAACGGCTGACCGAAAGCCTGTTGCTGACCGGCGCTGCGCGGGGGGAAATGCTGACAGTGCTGGCCCGTACGCGCGGCTGGCTGGCTGCCGACCGGGATCGGCTGGTGTTGGTCAACCAGGCCACGGGATCCTGGCTGCGCGGCGCCATGTGGCAGCAGATGAGTGCGCTTTTCGCGGCGTGGCGTGATAGCAGCGACTGGGATGACCTGCGCCGCACTCCCGGTTTGCGCGCCGAAGGGGAATGGCGTAACGACCCCCGGCTTGCCCGGCGCGGCATCCTCGCCCCCTTGCGCCGCCTGGCCCCGGCCGCGTGGTATGCCCTGGCCGACCTAGTGCGTCACGTCAAAGCCACAAACCCCGACTTCCAGCGGCCGGACGGCGACTACACCCGCTGGTATCTGAAAGATATCGAAAGCGGCCGCTACCTGTCCGGCTTTGACGCGTGGGATGACGTAGAAGGCCGGCTGATCCACTTCATCGTGACCGGCCCGCTGCGTTGGTTAGGCGCGATCGCGTTGGGGCAAGATCCCGAGCTCGGGACCACCTTTCGCCTGACTCCCTACGGCGCGGCATGGCTGGCCGGGACCGCGCCGGCTGAGCTGCCGCGGCCGGAACGGCTGAGCGTAGGTCAAGATTTCATTGTGATCGCGCCGCTGCGCTGCCCGCTGCTCGACCGTTTCCGTTTGCTGCGCTTCACCGATCCCGTGGCACCGCAGGCGGGTGAGGCCACTGACGGCCAGCTGCCCCCGGCCACCCAGCACCGCATCAGCCGGGGCAGCCTGGCACGCGCCCGCTCCTCTGGCCTGAAGGCTGACGCGATCGCCCAATTCCTGGCGCGCGCTGCGGGCGGCCGCGTGCCCCCGCGGGTCACCGCTGCGCTGGCCCGCTTCGGCCAGGCGGCCGGCACGGTGCGGGTCAGCCGGGGCGCGGTGGTGCGAGTGACCGATGCCAGCATCCTGGCTGCGCTGCGCGCGGACCCGGCGCTCGCGCCGCTGTTGGGCGAACTGCTCTCGGCCCAGGCCGTGCTGGTAAGCGAGGCCAACCTGGAGCAGTTGCTGACCGTGCTGCGTGAGACCGGCTACACGGTGAAGTTGGAATAGATGCGCGCGAGACGCCAACCCAAAGACCCTGTCGGAGCCACACGCGCCACAGCCGTCGGCGCCACCTTGCTGGCGCTGGCTCTGCTGGCGTTGATGTGGGCCCTGCCCCCGCACCACACGCCGACGGCAGCTGCGCCGACCCCACTGCGGCCGGCACCCACGCGTGAGCCGTTGGTGCCCACGCCGCTGCCCGCCTACGTGGCCACCCCGACCACGCGACCGGGCGCGTCACCTACCGCCGCGCTCAACGCCGAACTGGCCGGGCCGGCTCCGAACGCGGCCCGCGGCCGCGTGGGCGTTGGCCTGCCCCTGGGAGCGATCAACAACTACGATTGGGGGGAGGGCGCGCCGGGCTGGTATCTCTCTTGGGGCGTGAAGGCCGCGCCAGAAGGCGCGCCAGCCATCCGCTTTGCACAAATGGTGCGCGTGCGCGGTGACCGCTTTGTGCCGGATCTGGATACGATCCGGTCGGCGGCGCGGGCTAATCCTGGCGCGACCTGGCTGATCGGCAACGAACCCGACGTGATCTGGCAGGATAACGCCACGCCGGAGCAGTACGCAGCAGCATACGGCATCCTCTACCCGGCCATCAAGGCAGCGGATCCCACCGCCCAGGTTGCCATCGGTGGCGTGAGCCAACCCACACCGCTGCGCATGGCCTACCTTGACCGCATCGTGGCAGCCTACCAGGCCCAGTTTGGCGCTGACATGCCGGTGGATGTGTGGAACGTCCATGCGTTCATCCTGCGGGAGGAACGAGGCTCGTGGGGGGTGGACATCCCGCCGGGAATGGCGGAGGACACGGGAACGCTGTACGAGATCAGCGACCACGCGGACATGGCGATCTTCCGGCAGCAGATCGTGGACTTTCGGCGCTGGATGGCGGAACGCGGTCTGCGCGACAAACCACTGATCGTCTCCGAATACGGCATCCTGATGCCGGAAAGTTACGGCTTCCCATCCGAACTGGTGGCCGATTTCCTGGTGGACACCTTCGATTATTTCCTAACCGCGCGGGATGATGCGCTCGGCTACCCTGGGGACGAAAACCGGTTGGTACAGGCCTTCTGCTGGTACAGCATCTCGGACACCATGTATCCGACCCCGAACCTGTTCGACCCGGAGACCAGGGAGATCACGCCGGTAGGGGAGATGTTCGTGGCGTATGTTGCGGGCTTGAGGTAGTGATGGCCTGAGGCCGTCATTCTGGACACAGATCCGGCATCGCCAGCCCACTTCGCCACAAGGGAAGCACCCCTTACAGGTCATGCTGAGCGGGTTAACGAGCCGACCTTCCACCAGTTCTCCCTAAAGCAACCCATGTCGCTTCAATACCTGCGGATAGATGCTCTCCACATATCGGAAGAGGCCCTGCAAGCTCAGCAACAGGCTCAGCGCCTTCAAGGGACTGGTCGTCAACTGGATCTTCCCGGCCCAATAAGCGTCTCGCAGCCGGATCTCGCCAAGCCAGATATCATGCAGCATATCGGCGGGCACGCGTAGGCCCAGGGTCGGCCTGCCGGCAGGCACTCCGCCTGCCAGGAAACGCGGCGAATCCGACCGGGCATCTAGCAGGAGGCTGGCGTCAGGCAGCGTGGCGGTGATATGCAGCAACAACCGACTCTCACGCAACGGATTAAGCAGCGTGGGCTGACGGAGCACCTGCCCGAACAGGTCCTCCATCACGGAGTAAAAGATGGCTGCGTCCGCGTAGAAAGCCATCAGCGCAGCCCTGGGATATACTTGATGGCGCGCAGCAACTTCGGGAACAACTGCGCAGTCAGCTCGACGTCGAGCTGGAACGGCGGGAAGAGCGGGGACAGCGGGGCCACGGCCACGGTCTGCGACTCGGTGTACTTCTGGATGCCCTCGGCGCCGTGGCGGCGGCTCAGACCTGAATCCTTCATCCCACCCATCGGCGCACCCAAAGCCGACCAGGACGCGTTGTACGCCTCATTGACATTGACCGTGCCACACCGGATGCGCTGAGCCAACGTGCGGCCATATGCCAGGTCGCGCGTCCACACGCTGGCGTTAAGGCCGTACTCGGAATCGTTAGCCGCAAACACCGCTTCCTCAGCCGTCTCCACGCGGTAGATTGACACAATCGGCCCGAAGGTCTCCTCCCGGTAGCACTGCATCGCGGGGGTCACGTGAGTTAAGATCGTCGGCTCGAAGAAGTAGGGGCCGATATCCGACCGCGGCCGGCCGCCGGCCAACACAGTCGCGCCGTGGGCCACGGCATCCTGTACGTGTTCCACCGTCTTGTCCAACTGCTGTTGGTTAATCAGCGAACCCATATCCACCGAGTAATCAAGCGCGGTTCCCAAACGCAACACGGTGGTGCGCTGTGCGAACGCTTCCACAAAGCGCGCATAGATGCCGCTCTGCACGTACATGCGCTCGAACGAGATGCAGAGTTGCCCGGCGCCCGCAAAGCAGCCCTGGATCGCGCCGTAGACTGTCCGCTCCAGGTCGGCGTCGTTCAGCACGATCATGGGATTCTTGCCGCCTAACTCCAGCGAGGCCTTGATCAACTTCTGACCCGCCTGCTGCGCCACAGCACGGCCCACTTCGGTGCTGCCGGTGAACCCGATGAAATCGGACGCCTGGATCAGCGGCGTACCCAGGTCGCGCCCGCGGCCGGTGACCACCTGGAATAGGCCGGCCGGCAGCCCGGCCTCATACAGCAGCCGGACCGCGTACAAAGCGGCGAAGGGGGTTAGCTCCGCCGGCTTCAGCACCACCGCGTTGCCGGCCAGCAAAGCGGGGAGCGCGTCGGAGGCCGCCATGGCGAACGGGTAGTTCCAGGGCGCGATGATGCCTACCACTCCGACCGGGTGGCGGTGCTCCCACGCCTGCACGAGGATGGGCATGAAGCCTTGGCGCCGCCGTGGCTGCAGATAGTCGCGGGCATGGCTGGCATAGTAGCGGGCGTTGATGGCGACATCGTACACCTCTTCCAGCGCGTGCCGCCGAGCTTTGCCGCCCTCAATCTGCAACAGGTCCAGCAGAAACTCCTGGCGGTCGAGCACCAGATCGTGGTAGCGCATCAGGATCTGCTGGCGCTCAGCCAGTGGCCGCGCGGCCCACGCCGGCTGCGCTTGGCGCGCGCGCGCGACTGCCAGTTCGACATCGGCCGCGGTGCACGCGGGCGCCTCGCCCAATGCCTCGCCGGTGAACGGCGCACACACCGTGCTCTGCCCGCGCGGCCCACCGGCCTGAGGAACCATATCGGCCAGGCCCCAGATCAAGGGGGCCAGTCGCGCCCGCAACGCGCCGGCTGCGGGGGGTTCATTGTGCATTGTCATCGTTTCACCTCCAGTTGCCCCTGCGGCGCCGGTCGCAGACCGGCTGAGAACAAGAATTCCTTAAGTTCCCTTGTCCCCTTGTCTCCATCTCCCCATCTCGGTATCCCCCTATCTCCCCGTCCCCGGCTTCACCACCTCCAACGCCACCTTTGCCACCGTCGGCGGATGCAGCAGCATGTTGGCGTAGCTGGCGTTGGCCATGGGGCAGGCGCACTCCTTGTCGTAGATGGACTTGCGCAGCTTTGCCATCCGCTCGCCGAACCAGATGGGCGCCAGGTCGTAGCCGGTGTCGCGCAGGTTGCCGACCGGCTCCGCGCGAATGCAGCAGCTCCAGATGTCGCCGTTGGGCGCGATGTGTGCGCTGGCCCACCCCGCGTAGCAGGCGATCACCTGGTCACGGTCGTAGAGCACGCGCTTGGCGAGCTGGTAGTACTGCGCGCGGAACGCCTGGGTGAACTTCGCGATCCCCCGGGCCGGCCGCGCGCGGGCCTGCGCGCTGAGGAAATCGGCGATGGGTGCGTACGCGTCCGGGTCGGGCGTGATGCCCCAACCGATCGTGTCCAGCTCCACGCGCTCCTCGGCCACTTCGGTGATGTAGGAGTCGGGATCCAGGAACTGCAAGCCGTCGTAGATCTCACGGAAGTGGTGCTGGTTGAACCGGCTGACGACGGTGTGCACTGTGAGCACCAGGTTCGGCCGCGACTTCTGCAGCTCCTTGAGCCGAGCCCAGGTCGCCATGGACTTCTCCCAGTTGCCCGGCACCCCGCGGATATCGTCATGCTCGTCGCCGATGCCGTCCAGGCTCAGGTTGATGCCGATCTGGCTGGCGGGGCACTCCTGGCAGATGCGATCCACCCGCTCCGCGATTCGCTCGGTGAGCAGGCCGTTGGTGGGAATGGTGATGACCGATGGCCGGCAGTGGCGATACGCGCTGATGACCATGTCGTCCAGGTCCGTGCGCAGGAACGGTTCACCGCCGGTGAAGGTAATGTAAAATGGTGCGCGCCCCAGGCTGGCGAAGACCTTGTCCCATTCTGACGCGGTCATATCGTCGTTGGGTTTGCGCCACACATCGCAGGTGCGGCACTTGGAATTACAACGGAAGCTGACAGAGACCACGACCGAGAACGGGTACATTCGGGGCCAGCCGATGCGGCGGAAGCTCCAGTAGAGCGGTAGTTTCGGTGCAAGAGAAAGCATTGACATGGCGGGTATTATAGCGACGAATCAGCGAATCAGCGAATGACGAATGGGTGCATTCGCCATTCGCTGATTCGCATGTTACAATCCCGCTCATCTTCCTCTCGGAGCGCATGCATGCCCTGGTACATCTATCCCTTACTGATCCTGGCCGGGATAGCGGCCGGTTTCGTTAACGTACTGGCAGGCAACGGCTCGCTGATCACCCTGCCGGCGTTGATCTTCGCCGGGCTGCCGGCCAACATCGCCAATGCCACCAACCGCATCGGCGTGTTAATGCAGAACGTGGTGGGCACGTGGGGGTTCCACAAGCGCGGCAAATTGGACATGCGCGGCGCGCTGCTGCTGAGCATCCCTATGATCCTGGGCTCCATCGTGGGGGCGCGCATCGCGGTGGATATTGACGAGGCGCTGTTCCGTCGCGTGCTGGCTGTGCTAATGATCGTGATGCTGGTGCTGATGCTGGTGAAGCCGGAACGGTGGGTGATCGGCAAGGGAGGGCGGGTGGCAAAGCTGATGACGGTGGGCCGCTTCGCGCTGTTCTTCGCCATCGGCATCTACGGCGGGTTTCTGCAGGCCGGAGTGGGCATCTTCCTGCTCGCCGGGCTGGTGCTGGGCGCGGGCTACGATGTCGTGCAGGCGAACGCAGTCAAGGTTGCTATTGTGCTGGCATCGGCGATCGTGTCGCTGATTGTGTTCTCGGTCAGCCTGAACATCGACTGGGTGGCCGGCGGGGTGTTAGGGGTCGGAAACATGATCGGCGCGTGGCTGGCGACGCGTTTCGCCGCGGAAAAAGGCGCGGTGTGGGTGCGGCGGTTCGTCATCGTAGTCGTGCTCGCCTCGGCGGCGCAGTTGCTGGGCGTGTTTGAGTGGGTGGGGCGGTTGTGGGGGTGAAACGTAGTGCGTAACGCATACGGCGTGCGTATCGCGGACTACGCATTCCCTATCGTGCGTAAGGTGGGCCGGGTCAGTCGTAATTCCCTAAGTTCCCTCGTCGCCGTTGCTGACTCGCCCATCGGTCGCCGATTCGCCACTACTGCCTGTAAACTACTGTGATCACGGTAAACGCGACCAGCGTCACCAGGGTCGCCAGCGACAAGGTATTCACCACGAAGGTGCGCTCCTCCTGACTGGCGCGGCCCATGAACAACGGGATCACAAACGGCGGCGGCAGGACGAACATGGTCATCACCGCGGCCTGGAGCATCACATCCGCGCCGAACAACGGCTTTACCACCAACATATTGAGCAGCAGACCAGCAGGAACCCAGAAGAGCAGCCGCAGGGCGATGGCTTGCGCTGGCCTCAACAGCGCACCCCGCTGCAAGTGCACCTCGTAGCCGATCACCAACGCGATCAGCGGGGTGGTGACGGCCCCCAACAGTTCCAGGGTGCGGAAGACCGCGTCGCTGGGCGGCCAGCCGCGCAGCACGGATTCCAGCCCCAGGCGGTTGAACAGGATGCCCAGGAAGATCGCGAGGATCACCGGTGTCTTGACGACCCCGCGCAGCGTCGCGACAAACGAAGTCGCGCCGGTAGCCATCCGCTGCACAAACGGCACCAGCACAAAAAAGACGAACGTGACCTGGCCCAGGTCCACCACCGCGAAGTTGAAGATGTTCGCCGCGCCGTAGACTGCCCCGAAGATGGCGTAGCCCATCATCCCGGCCTCAAAGCCGGTCATCAGCGTGGGAAAGTAGGGCGACGGCAGTCCCACCGGCCAACTGATCCGCCGGCCCACGAACAGCGCCAGCAGACACCCGGCGAAGACCAGCACCACGATCGCCAGGTGCCGCGCCTCCAGGTTCACCCCGGCGAAGGCCAGGAACAGCACCGCCGGCAGGGTGACATTGACGATCAGCTTCTTGATGTCGCCGACCGTGCTCTCGGTCAGGAAGCGCGTCTTGCGCAGCAGCGCGCCCAACAGGAAGAGCAAGATGACGGGCAAAACTTTGGAGAAGGCTTCAAGGTAAATCATCAATTATCCCCCGCTGATCAAGTGGATCGCCTGCATCTCCGCGCCGTCGGGCACTTCGGTGCTCGCAAAATCCTTGCGCAGCACCACGTTGCCGTCGATCTTCACCACGATCATACGAAAGCTGAATTTGAGCGCATCCAGCACGTCCTGGATGGTCATGCCGGGACGGTATGCCACGTCGAATTGGCCGTTAACGCGTATCATCACACAGATCACCCTATGCTTACGTTGCCGAGACAAGCCTTCCGATGCGCCAGGTTCAAGGCCTTGCGCCAGGTTGCGCCCCGCCTATCGCTTGTAGTCCACAAACTGATATCCGACCCCGCGCTCCGTCAGGATGTACCTGGGATTGGCTGGGTCGGGTTCGATCTTCTTGCGCAGGTAGGTGATGTACAGGCGGAGAAGCTGGTTATCGTCGCGGTATTCCGGCCCCCAAACCTTGGCCAACAGCGTCTCTTGCGGCACGATCCAGCCGGCGTTCTCCACCAGGTGATTCAGCAAGCGGTACTCGGTCGGCCGCAGCTTGATGTGCTCCCCGCGCGCAATGACCTCACGGCGGGGGAAATCAATGGCCAGGTCTTCGTCAATCTGCAGCGGCCCCTCGGCGCCAGGCCTGGCAGGCTCCACGCGTCGCAATACGGCCCGGATGCGGCTGAGCAGCTCCCGCGGGCTAAACGGCTTGGTAACATAGTCATCCGCGCCCAGGTCAAGGCCGCGGATGCGGTCTTCCTCGTCCCCTTTGACCGTGAGCATGATCACCGGCACCGCTGAGACTTCGCGCAGCCGCGCCAGCGTCTCGAACCCATCCATCACCGGCATGGCCACATCCAGCAGCACCAGGTCAGGAAGCTCATCGCGCGCCTTGCCCAGGGCGGCTAGCCCGTTCTCGGCCTCGCTGACCTCGTAGCCCTCCAGATCCAAGTTCATGCGCACGAAACGGCGCATGCGCGGCTCATCGTCTACGATGAGGATACGTTTTTTCATAACCTCTCCGATTCTTCCATCGGCAGCGTGAAAAACACCGTTGTCCCCTTGCCAGGCTCGCTGCGCAGCCAGATGCGGCCGCCGTGCGCCTCGACGATGGAGCGGCACAAGAAAAGGCCCAACCCGGCGCCCAGGGTGGATCGGCGAAGGCTGGAATCCACCCGGTAAAACCGTTGGAACAGCTTGTCTTGCTCGGCCAGGGGGATGCCGATGCCCTGATCCGCCACGTACACAGTGATCGTATCCCCTTTGCGCCAGCCGCCCACCCGCACCTCGCCGCCGTCGGGCGCGTACTTGATGGCGTTACTGAGCAGGTTGTTGAACACCTGCCGCAGCCGCTCCTCATCAGCGAACACGGGCGGGAGATCGGCCGGAAAATCCAACACGAACTGGTGCAGGCTGGTTTGCAGGCGGAAGCTCTCGACCACGCTGGCCGCCAGGGCGGGGAGCGCCACATCCCCGCGATCGAGCTTGAACCCGCCGGCCTGGATGCGCGAGGCGTCAAGCAGGTTGTTGATCAGCGCGTTCAGACGGTCGCTTTCTTCCCCGATCACAGCTAGCCCCTCACGCAGCGTCACGGCGTCCCACTGGGCATCCTCGCGTGCCAGGGTGCTGGCGTAACCCTTAATCAGCGCCACCGGTGTCTTTAGCTCGTGCGAGATCACCGAGACGAAGGTGGATTTCATCTCCTCGGCCTCCCGGAACCGGGTGATATCCACCACGTTGGCGATCACCGCGGTGAGCCGGCCTTCGTCGTCGTACAACGGCGAGTAGGTGACGCTGATGCTGATCCGCGACCCGGCCGGCCGCATCAACACGCCTTCTGCCTGGGTCGGCGCGCCCTCAAGGAAGGTCACGGTCCCGGGCTCAGCGCCGCATAGATCTTGCCCCGTCACGTGCTCCAGCGCCAGCACCTCATAGCAGGGCCGGCCGATGGCCCGTTCAGCCGGCCAGCCGGTCATCTGGCTGAGCGCCCGGTTGAAGACCTGGACGCGCAGCTCGGGGTCAAGGATCATGACGCCGTCGGCGCTGTGCTCGATGATGGCGTTGAGCTGGCGTTTCTCCGCGCTCACCTGCTGGTAAAGCTGGGCGTTACGCACGGCGATGGCCGCTTGATCAGCAAAACTGGCCAGCACATCCTCATCGTTAGGCGTGAACGCGCTGCTGCCCCCGCGGAAAAGATAAATGAGGCCCAGCAGCCGCTCCTGGGTGAGCAGCGGCAGCGCCACCACCTGCGTCAGCGGCAGGCGGATCGCGCGCGCCACCAGGTTGAGCCGCGCTTGCAGGTCCGGGATGCCCCCCACGCGCGCCTGGTCGGGCTGGAGCGGAAAATCGGTGAGCAGCGGGGCAAAACGCCCCAAGAGGCTGGCCGGGATGCCGTAGCTGGCGTGAATCGCTAGGTTCGTGGATTGGCCACGGCGCAGGGCGATCAGGCCGGCCTCAGCGCGCACCAGGTCGGCCGCGCTGTTCAGGATCAGGCGCAGGAGGGAGGGTAGATCGAGCCGGGAGGTCATCGCCCGGCTGATCTCTAGCAGGTATTCGCGTTGGCGCAGTTGATAGCTGATCATAGCGTCTATGATAACAAAAAACCTGACCGGTTGCCAAACCGATCAGGTATCGAGGATTCAACGGCTTCGAACCTGCGACTTCACCACCCAAACCGTTCTTCGCGCCATGGATCGCCCTCCATGTGATACCCGTTACGCTCCCAGAAGCCTGGGCGGTCCCCCACCATGAACTCGATCCCTCGCAGCCACTTGGCGCTCTTCCAGAAGTACTTCTTTGGCACCAGCAGGCGCAGGGGATAGCCGTGATCAGGTTCAAGTGGCTTGTTGTCGTAGGCAAAGGCCAGCATGGTGTCATCGTCGTCCAACACATCCAAGGCAATGTTGGCCGTGAAGCCGTACTCGCAATGCGCCATCACATGCGTGGCCTCCGGCTTGACCTGGATCACTTTCAGCAGCTCGCGCCAGGGGATGCCGGTCCAGGTGGTGTCCAGCTTGCTCCACCGGGTCACGCAGTGGATGTCAACGGTTTGCGTGTGGTGCGGCAACGCCATGAGCTGGTCCCAGGTGAAGCGCAGCGACTGTTCCACCAATCCAAACACCCGAAAGTCCCAGTTATCCAGGCGCTGATAGATCGGCACCGAACCATAGTGCAGCACCGGGAACTTATCGGTAAGAAACTGGCCGGGGGGAACACGGTCATCCTCACTGGGTCCCGGCAGATTCTTCACCCGCCGCAGCCGCTCGACCCGCTTCAGCGGATTCTCAAAACGCATGGGCGCCTCCGTCACAGATATTTCTGCAAGGCATTCTACCCCAGCGAACCGCGCCGGTCAGTAAGCACAGCAACGTTCCGGCCAGCACGCTCCAATAAATACCAGGCAGAACGCCGATCTTGATCCCACCCATGCTGCGCCCAACGGAGGACGAAATGCGGGGCGAAGCCGGCGATGGCTGCCGGCCCGACCCCGCGCAGCTCGCTGCTGGCCGGATCGTCGTGCGGCTCAAAGGCATAGAGGAGATAAAATGCGCCGGGGAACAAGTGCTCGGCCAGTGTGGCGACGTAAGCGGTGCGGCGATCAGATGGCAGCGCGTGGAAGCAACCGATGTCCAGCGCCAGGGTCGCGCGCACCAGCAGAAACGCCAGGTCGCTCACATCCGCCAGGCAGAAGTAAGCGGGGGATGCCGCGTACTGTGCAGCCATACCGGCACGGCGTAACGCACTTTGCGCCAGATCGATCCCCACCACTCGAAACCCGTGGCGCGCCAGGTAGCGGCTGCTGACCCCACTGCCACAGCCCAGGTCCAGCGCCCAGCCGGGAGGGACAGCGCCCGAAGTCAGCAGCGCCACCACCTCGGGGGGCACAATGCCGGTATCCCACGGGTTCGCGCCATCCCGATAGCGCGCATCCCACCAGGCTGCAGAGCCGCGCGGCAGATCGTTTTCCGGCGCGTCTGACATGGTCAAGGCCAATCCAGGTCAGTGACCACCGGCAAATGATCTGATACCGTGTGCGCTTCCGGAAGTGTGAGCTGGCCACAGGAACGCAAGGCCCTGGCCAGGACCTCGGGCAAGAAGATGTAATCAATGCGCCGCTCCGGAGCCGCGGCCGGAAAACTGGGTGCGAACCCCGCCCCTGCGCGCCCGTGCACATCAATATAGCCGGCCTTCAACACCTGGGCCACCAGGTCAAACCGCGGCGGCGGCCAGCCCTGCGCCTGCTGATAGGCGCTCAGCCGTTCCAGCGCGTTTGGGCCAACATAATCGGCCGCAGCTAGCGCGTTGAAGTCACCCAGGAGCAGGTGCGGCCGGCCGCGGTCGCGCTGCAACCACGTGACGGCCGCGGCCCACTGCGCCAGCCGGATATCTTCCGAGCGATGATCCAGGTGGGTTACGTACACCGTCAAGGGGTGCCCGGACGACAAGACCACGCGCGCCTCCAACAAGCCGCGGCGGCCGTAAGTTGTCTCCGGGGTCAGGTGGTGCGCGGCATACGCCTGGATGGGCCAGCGGCTCAGCAGCGCGTTGCCGTAAGGTGGGTGGCTGGGGACACCGGCCGCAGGTTGCGTCGGGCCAAAAACATAGTGCAAGCCCAGCCGCGCAGCCAGCTCAGCCAACGCCACCCCGTCATCGCCGTGCGCAGGGTGAAAGACCTCGTTGAGGCCAATAATGTCTGCACGACTGGCCTTGATAACCGCGGTGACACCATCCAGATTTGGACGATCATCAGGGGTGCGCCAGCCGTGTACATTGTAGGTAAGGATCCGCATGGCTGTCCTCGGTCAATACACGGGCCGGCGCCGCGGTCATGCAGGGCGTAAAGCCGGGCGCTCAGGCCAGATCCAGTCCACCAGCAAAGGGCGATGATCGGATACATCGCTGATCTGCGCGTCGTTTACCGTCCGAGCCGTGCGCAGGCCGTGCGCCCAACGCCGCGGCAGGAACAGGAAATCAATACGGACCAGAGGGGAGTGCGCAGGGAAAGTGCGTCCGGGACCTTCACCTACCGTGTGAAAAGCGTCCTGGTAGCCGGCCGCGTGCAGCATGCGGAGCACCGGCGGCAGCAGCCGACGGCTGTGGGCGCCAAGGAACCCGGGGGTATTGAAGTCACCGACCAGGAAATGGGGATCGCGACGAGCCATGTGCCGCAGCACCTCGCGCAATTGCAGCAAGCGGGTGCCCTCGAATGCGTGATCGAGATGGGTGACGAAGGCCGTCAACCCGAGCGCCGGGCCGGCCGCCAACGTGGCGCTCAGCAGCGAACGTTGTTGAGAGCCCAACAGCCGCGGAAGAAGGGTGTTCGACACATCGGCCAGGGGATAGCGGCTCAGCAGCGCGTTGCCGATTGGCCCATGCCAGCCCGGCGCTCGGTATTCCACCCAACCACTCGGGCCAAAGGCATAATACATACCCAGCCGTTCCGCCAGCTCCGCCAGGGGCGCATAGCGACGGCCGTTCATCGTCACTGGATGCAGAACCTCATTCAGTCCTACCACATCTGCACCCGCTGCCCGGATCACCGCGGCCAGGCGATCCAGGTCCAAACGCCGATCACGACCGGCCCACCAATGAATATTATAGGTCATTAAACGCAAAGCTGTCCCGCTCCATCCCATATGCGCCGATGTAACTCCAGAAAACAGTTACGCTGCACCGGCGCGACATCGGGCTCGGCCGCAACACACAAATTCAAAGTATAGCACGGTTGCCTCGACGGTACAAACTACTTGTCAACAGCTATCAGGGAATAACCCTGGGGACACCCCTGAAACCTATCCACAGCCGCCCACAACACCTCTCGCGCCCTTATTTGGGGGGAGATTCGAGTGCGCATCCCAGATGAAGGCAATATCCAAGTCCACCCCCTAGATATGCCATGCCCCGCTCATCTCCCCCTTATTGCGGGTGGCCGATGTGCGTCTGAGTTTGTCCACAGTCTGTCCCCGAAAAGGCTGGCTCCCGCCCTCTTGACAAACGCCATATTTAGGGGGGAGCTTCTATATCGCGCCTAATAGGGGATACCGTTGGCTAATCTTAAGTTGCAGCGTGCGCCGGAGATGGCACAGCTAT
>CAZKEF010000044.1:0-44308 GCA_964551735.1 uncultured Anaerolineales bacterium | reverse complement strand
GACGGCGCCTACATCAAGGTGACCGACGACGAGATCCTGGCCGCCATCCCGGCGCTGGCCCGCGGCTGCGGCGTCTTCGCTGAGCCGGCCGCCGCGGCCGCCTACGCCGGCCTGGTGAAAGCTGTAGAACTGGGCCTTGTAAACCCCGACGAACGCGTCGTCGTCCTCTCCACCGGCAACGGCCTGAAAGACATCGCCTCCGCCCGCAAAAGCGTGGGCGAGCCACTGGTGGTGGACAAGGATTTGGCGGATGTGAAACGAGCGTTGGGGACGAAGTAGACAAGGAAACACGGAAACAAGTAGACCAGGCATGCGCCCTTGTTTCCGTGTCTACCTGTCTACTTGTCAACCAATCTACCAAGTTACCATAAGGACATACCCATGATAGATCTATCCATCTACCCCGAGCACCTAGAGCGTGCAGTCAAGCGTGCGCGCGAGCGCAACATCATCATCCCGACCTTCGCGCAGCAGCGCAACCCAGCCCTGATCCCGGACAAGATCAAAGCTGAATTGAAGGGGATCGGCCTGTGGGATATCAACCCACGCAACCTGTTCCGCATCACCTGGAAAAACGAACCGGTGGCCAGCGGTGGCGGGTTCGGCGGCGTCAACTACCTGGATCTGCCTAAGGCGCTCACCGGCGTGGACGCCCGTATCCTGGTGCTGGTGGGCAAGTGGTTCCCCACCGGTGCGCACAAGGTCGGCGCAGCGTTCGGCTGCCTGGTGCCCCGGCTCGTCACCGGCCAGTTCGACCCCAGCACGCAAAAAGCCGTGTGGCCCTCCACCGGCAACTACTGCCGCGGCGGCGCGTACGACTCGGCGCTGCTGGCGTGTGAGTCCATCGCTATCCTGCCCGAGGGCATGAGCCGCGAGCGCTTCGAGTGGCTGTCCAAGGTCGCCGGCGAGGTGATCGCCACCCCCGGCACCGAGAGCAACGTCAAAGAGATCTTCGACAAGTGCTGGGAGCTGCGTCGCTCCGGCCAGGACCTGGTGATCTTCAACCAGTTCGACGAGTTCGGCAACCACCTCTGGCACTACGACATCACGGGGCACGCCGTGCAGGAAATGCTGGAGAAGGAACTGCGCCCGGACGAGCGGTTCGCCGGCTCCGTCTTCACCACCGGCTCGGCCGGCACCATCGGCGTGGGCGACTACCTGAAGAAGCTCTTCCCGGAGGGTAAGGTGGCGGCCAGCGAGGCGCTGCAATGCCCCACGCTGCTGCAGAACGGGTTCGGCGCACACCGCATCGAGGGCATCGGCGACAAGCATGTGCCGTGGATCCACAACGTCAAGAACACCGACATGGTGATGGCGATTGACGATGAAGTGCCCATGCAGATGATCCGCCTATTCAACGAGCCCGAAGGCCGCAAGTACCTGGTCGAGCAGGGCGTGCCCGAAGCGCTGGTGGCCCAACTCGACCTGATCGGCATCTCCGGCGCGGCCAACATCGCGTCCGCGATCAAGATGGCCAAGTGGTACGAGTGGGGCGAGGGGGACGTGATCGTCACGGTGCTCACCGACTCCATGGAGCTCTACTGCTCCCGCCTGACCGAGCTCACCGAGGAGCGCGGCGAGTTCACCGCCCGCGACGCAGCCGCCGCGTACCATCAGCACATCCTGGGCCTCACTACCGACTACACCGAGGAGCTGACCTACCCGGCCCGCAAGCGCGTCCACAACCTCAAGTACTACACCTGGGTCGAGCAGCAGGGCAAGACCTACGAAGAGATCCTGGATCAGTGGCACAAGAAGGACTACTGGACCGGTGTAGAGGGCCAGTCCGACGAGATCGACGCGCTGATCGAAGAGTTCAACGCGAAAGTGGGGCTGCTGTAGCGCGTAGACAAGTAGAGAAGGAAACAAGTAGACAAGGCCCTTGTTTACTTGTTTCCTTGTCTACTCTCACCGTGGAGATGTCCGATGCCGCACATCGAATTCACTAAGCAATCCCCTGATGGTATCCAGTTCTACTTCCAGGGCTGGCAACCGGAGACTGCGCCTAAGGCCGTGGTCTGCCTGGTGCATGGCCTGGGCGAGCACACCGGCCGCTATGCCCACGTGGCTGCGGCGCTGAACGCGGCCGGCTACGCCTCATTCGGGTTCGACCTGCGCGGCCACGGCAAATCGGGCGGGCCGCGCGGGCACACCCCGACGTACGACACCCTCATGGACGACATCGGCCGCCTGCTGGATGAGGCCGCGGCCCGCTATCCCGGCCTGCCGCGCTTCCTCTACGGCCACAGCCTGGGCGGCAACCTGGTGCTGAACTATGCGCTACGCCGTTTGGGCACCCTGAGCGCAGCGGAGCGGAGTCGAAGGGTCTCCGGCGTGATTTCCACCAGCCCCGGCCTACGCGTCACAACCCCGCCCCCGACCCTCCAGGTGCTCTTGGCGAAGATAATGAACCAGCTCAACCCCAGTATGCAGATGGCGAACGGCCTGGCGCTCGATGGTCTGGCCCGTGACCCCGAAGTGATCCGCGCCTACACGGGCGACCCGCTCGTCCACAACAAGATTTCGGTGCGCCTGGCGTTGGGTATGTTGGAGGCCGGCGAATGGGCCCTGGCCCACGCCGCCGAGTTCCCGCTGCCGCTGCTGCTGGTCCACGGCACAAAAGACATCCTCACCTCGGCGCCCGCCTCCCAAGAATTCGCCGCCAAAGCGCCGGCCGGCCGGTGTACGCTGAAGCTGTGGGAAGGGTTCTACCACGAGACGCACAACGAGCCGGAAAAGGCCGAGGTGTTGGCGTATATGATAGATTGGTTGAACAGGAGCTAACCATGTCCGACTACTTGATGATCCAACCCTTCGCCGTCCAACTGCGGCGGATCCTGAAGGAATACGAAACAACCGGATCCATTTTTGGGATCCATAAGTCGCTGTTCTACACCCCCCAGGCCGATGCGCCCTTTGCCGTGCCCGATGTCTATGGCAAGTATTTGGCGACCCCCATCGGCCCGTCGGCCGGCCCGCACACGCAGCTCAGCCAGAACATCGTTGCGGCCTGGCTCTGCGGCGGCCGTTTCATTGAGCTGAAAACGGTGCAGATCCTCGACGAGCTGGAAATCCCGCGGCCGTGCATTGACATGGAGGACGAGGGTTACAACGTCGAGTGGTCACAAGAGCTGAAGCTGGAGGAATCGGCCCACGAATACGTCGTCGCCTGGGCGTTGGTGCACATCCTGCCACGCATTTTGGGGTGGGACCGTGTAGAGACGTTGCATGCAACGTCTCTACCGGGCGTCATCTTCGACATGAGCGTCGGCTACAACCTGGAGGGCATCCAAAGCCCGCGGGTGCAGACCTTCATGCGCAAGATGGAGGACGCCACTGAGGAAGTGGCCCAGATCAAGGCCATTCTGGCCCGCGAGTTCCCCCAGTACGCCGACATCGCGATCCCCAACCAGATCGCCAACAGCATCACCCTCTCCACCATGCACGGCTGCCCGCCCGACGAGATCGAGCGCATCGCCGAATATCTGCTCACCGAGCGCAAGCTCCACACCATCGTCAAGATGAACCCGACGCTGTTGGGCAAGGAGCGGGTGCTCGACATCCTGCACAACGACCTGGGCTTCCACGAGATCCACATCCCCGACTCGGTATTCGAGCACGATATCTCCTACGACAAGGCGATCGGGCTGATAGGCCGCATGCAAAAGGTGGCGGCCGGGCAAGGGCTCGCCTTCGGCGTCAAGCTGAGCAACACCCTGGCGATGCACAACCACAAACAGCTTATGCCGGGCGACGAGATGTACATGTCGGGCCGCGCGCTCTACCCGGTCACTATGAATCTGTTCAACAAGCTGGCGCACGAGTTCAACGGCAATTTGCGGGTCTCCTACTCGGCCGGCGCCGATGCGCTGAACATCGCCACCATCGCATCTTGCGGCCCGGTGCCCATCACAGCCTGCTCCGACCTGCTGAAGCCGGGCGGCTACGCCCGCTTCGGCCAGTGGCTGACCAACCTGGAGGCTGCGATGGCCGCCGCGGGCGCCAAGAGCCTGGCCGAATTCTCGGCGGACAAGCTGACCAACGTCGAAGCGGCGGCCGCCGAGGCGCTGACCGACCACCGGTACAAGAAAGAGTACTGGCCCTACGGCCTGCCCAAGGTGAAATCGGGGCTGGGGCTGTGGGACTGCATCGTCGCGCCGTGCATGGAGCAGTGCGCGGTATGCCAGGACGTGCCGGAGTACAACTGGTGGATCAAAGAGGGCGATCCCGATAAGGCGCTGGCGGTGATCCTGGCCCGCAACCCGCTGCCCGGCGTCACCGGCTACGTCTGCAACCACCTGTGCCAGACGCGCTGTGTGCGCAACGATTACGAGGAGACGGTCGCCATCCGTGCCCTGAAACGCTACGCCGAGGAGAACGGCACGGTCGCACCGCTAGCGGCCAAAGAGAAAGTGGGCAAAAAGGTCGCCGTCATCGGCTCCGGCCCCTCCGGCTGGTCGGCCGCGTTCTACCTGGCACTGAACGGCGTGGACGTGACCATCTTCGAGGCCAAGGACGTCATCGGCGGCATGATGCGGCTGGTGCCGGTGTTCCGCTTGCCGTGGGAAGTGATCCAGCGCGACGTGGATCGCGTCCTGGCCATGGGCGTCAAGCTGGAGCTGAACCATCCCATCACCGGCGCGCCGGAGAAGCTGTTAGAACAGGGCTTCGATGCGGTCTACGTAGCGACCGGCTTCCAGCGCGACACCCCGCTGCGCATCCCCGGCGTCGAGGGGCCGGGCGTCTACGCCGCGCTGGGCCTGCTGGACCGGACCCGCCGCGGCGAGCGGCCCGACCTGGGCGAGAAGGCGCTGGTGATCGGCGGCGGCGACACCGCCATGGACGCGGTGCGCACCTCGCAGCGCCTCACCGGCAACCCCACGACCATCGTTTACCGCCGCACCCGCGCCGAGATGCCGGCCAGCCTGGAAGAGATCGAAGGCGCGTTGGAAGAGGGTAACGAGCTGCTGGAGCTGACCACGCCGCTACGCGTCGTGCGCGATGGGGGAGGCAAAGTGGTAGCGCTGGAATGCCTGCGTAACAAGCTGGGCGAGCCCGGCGCCGACGGCCGGCGCAAACCGGTGGCCATTCCCGGCAGCGAGTTCCAGATCCCGTGCGACACTGTGATCATCGCCGTGGGCCAGAACCCCGACTTCGCGTTCCTGGATGGCAGCGTGGTGACGGTGTGCGGCGACGGTGGCATCGCCATTGACCACGCCACCGCCAGCACCGGCGTCCCCGGCGTCTACGCGGGCGGCGACGCGGCCGAGTCCGGCCCGGAGAGCATCATCGCTGCGTGCGGCGACGGCCGCCGCGCAGCCGAGTCCATCTGCTGGCAGTTCGGCGTGCCGTTCGACCAGCCGGCGGACGACAAGGCAAAGCTCTCGGCGGAAGAGATCATCCAGGTCAAGCATGTGCGGGCGACCAAAGCGCCGCAGGTGAAAACCCGGATGCTGCCCATCGCGCTGCGGAACAGCTTCGACCTGATTGACCTGAGCTTCAGCAAGGAGCAGGCGGAAGCCGAGGCGGCCCGCTGCGTGCAATGCACCACCTTCTGCGACAAGTGCGTCGAGGTCTGCCCCAACCGCGCCAACCAGACCTTCACCATGCGCCCCGTGGACGTCATGCTGCCGCGGCTGGCGCTGAAGGGTGACGCGCTGACCGTGATCGGCCTCGAGCGCTTCGTGATCGGCCAGGAACGCCAGATCATCAACATCAACGACTTCTGCAACGCCTGCGGTGACTGCACCACCTTCTGCGTGCATCACGGCCAGCCCTGGCTGGACAAGCCGCGGCTGTTCCTGAACGAGAAGGACTTCCTGGCCGAGAGCCACAACGCGTACCGCATCACCGATGGCCTCATCCGCCACCACGACATGGGCCGCGAGACGAGCCTGGCGCGCGAGAACGGCCACCTGGTCTACGAGTGCCCAGAGGCGCGCGTCACCTTGACCCCGGCGTTCGAGATCAAGGAGATGACAGCCAAAGGCCCATTCACCGGCTCCCTCTCCCTGCGGGATGCAACCGAGATGGCAGTGCTGCTCAAGGGCGTGACCGAGACGCTGCCGCAGTTGTTGATTTGACGAGCCCTGCGCAGCCCTTACAAACCAGGTTTCTGCGAGAAACCTGGTTTGTAAGGGCTGCATTCACCTGGAATCGAGGCTTTAGCCGGTTTCTCTGCCTGCACGAGTGACCGGCCGAAGCCTCGATTCCAAAAATACACGTCTTCGTCCACGATGGGGATTGCGCGGCATCTCGTTTTGAGATAAAATTCGAAACTGAACCTGCGCCAGATTCGCGCCCTGGCAAAACGCTTCGGCGTCTCACCGGCGGTGTTCATCTGAGGTACAAGGACGCTATGGTATAATTCGAGTCAGGCGACTGATGTTGCCGCAGAATACGGGGGGGGCATGCAGGCGTTACGTGTTGAAACGACGATATCAAAGGGCGGGGAACTTCAAGCAAAAGGACTACCGTTTCGCCCAGGCGACAAGGTTGAGGTCATCGTGCTCCCACTTCGTCGCCATCAGGTCACAGCGAGGGCCTCTTCTCTAAAGAACACCGTCCTCAAGTACGAAGAACCAACCGACCCCGTAGCTCGGCATGACTCAGTTGCATAGCACAGATGGACTTTCGGTTGGTTGTTTTCCAATGAAGAGACATGATAGCCATGAACCTCAACGAGATTGTGGAAGCAATCCGAGCAAAACGCGTCCGCATCACAGATCATGCGGACGAAGAGGCTGCGGCCGATCATTTGACCTTCGATGAAATCTATTTTTCGGTGATTGGCGGCGAAATCATTGAAGAATATCCCACCGATCGGCCTTACCCTAGTTGTCTGATCTACGGTCAGACATTTCGGGGGGATCCCGTTCACAGCGTTTGGGCCTATAACCCAAAAACCCAATGGGCAGTTGTTATCACCGTGTACAGACCTGATCCGAAGCGATGGATTAAATGGCGAGTGAGGAGGCGCTAACCATGAAACCTTTCGAGAAATGCCCAGTATGCGGTGGAGAATTGGCAGAAAAGGAAGTTGAAAAACTCCTCCGCGGCGGTCTACACACCGCCATGATTGTCGTACAAGCCCAAGTTTGTCTGAGCTGTGGTGAGCGCCTGTACAGCGAAGAAACGGTCCGTCGTTTTTCCCAGATTCGAATGAAACTCGAACGCCAGGAAACAACCGATTTCCGACCTTTGGGCGTTTCCTTCCAGGTGGCATAACTTTCGGCGCGCAACAAGGAGGCTAACAATGCTCATCACCAACGGACACGTTTTCACCCTCGACAGTTCCAACCGCGAGTTCACCGACGGCGCGGTCTACTGGGAGGGGGATGCCATCGTTGACGTCGGCCCCACGGCGGCGCTGACGGCCAGGTACCCGGGGGCACAACGCCTGGATGCCGGCGGCAAGCTGGTGCTGCCCGGCATGTTGTGCGGGCACACGCACTTCTACGGCGCATTCTCGCGCGGCATGGCGATCCCGGGCGCGCCGGCCACCAACTTCATGGAGATCCTGGACCGGCTGTGGTGGAAGCTCGACCTGGCGCTGCTGTGGGACGACATCCGCTATAGCGCGCTGATCTGCCTGGTGGACGCGGTGCGCCATGGCTGCACCACGCTGATTGACCACCACGCCAGCCCCAACGCCATTGACGGCAGCCTGGACATCATCGCGGACGCGGTCAAGGAGACGGGGCTGCGCGCCAGCCTGTGCTACGAGGTCACCGACCGCAACGGGATGGACGGCGCCCGGGCCGGCATCGCCGAAAACGTCCGCTTCCTGAAGCGCTGCCGCCGTGAGCAGGACCCGCAGTTGGCCGCGTCCTTCGGCCTGCACGCCGCGTTCACCGTCTCGGATGAGACCCTGGAGGCCAGCGTCGCCGCGGCCGAGGGGTTGGAGACCGGCTACCACATCCACGTGGCCGAGGATAAAGCTGACCAGGACTACAGCCTGCGCAAGTACAACCTGCGCGTGGTCGAGCGTTTGCACAAGATGGGCATCCTGGGGCCGAAATCCATCGCGGTGCACTGCGTCCACCTGGATAAGTACGAGAAGGACATCCTGCGCGAGACCGGCACGCTGGTGACCCATCAGCCGCGGTCCAACATGAACAACGCGGTGGGCCTGCCCGACGTGGCCGGCATGTTGGCCCTGGGCATCCCGGTGGCGCTGGGCAACGACGGCTTCTCCAACTGCATGTTGGACGAGATGAAGGCGACGTACCTGGCGCACAAGCACAACAGCCGCAACCCCCAGGCCATGCCCGGCGACGTCGTGCTGCAAATGACCTACCCGAACAACGCCAACCTGGCGACGCGCTTCTTCCCGAAGCCGGTGGGCGAGCTGGCCCCCGGCGCCTTCGCCGACATCATGCTGCTGGACTATGCCCCGCCCACCCCGCTGAGCGCCGGCAACCTGCCGTGGCAGCTCCTGTTCGGGGTAGATGGCGCGCACGTCACGCACACCATCGCCTCCGGCAAAGTGCTGATGGCGGACAAAAAGCTCACCACCCTGGACGAAGAAGCTATCATGGCCAAGGCGCGGGAGCTGGCGGTGGGAGTGTGGAAGCGAGTGGGGTGAATATTTCAAGGAGGCTCCCATGTCCGAGAAAGCATTTTCCTGGGTTCAGGCACTCGAAGCGGGCGAGCTAACTGAACTGCAACTGGAGACGCTCCAGGCGGCCGTTGACAGCGGTCAGGCCGATTCGCTGTTCGAGGCCGCGCAGTTGTTGGATTACGAAGCCACGCACAAGGCCGGGGAAGAACCGGGACCGGCGGCTTATTGATTGCGGATTGCCGATTTTGGATTGCGGATTGTTGCTTTGAAGAAGCAATCCGCAATTCGAGATCCGCAATCGCCAATTCCCAGAGAGGCACTTATGTGGCACACCTACTTCGCGCCAGCAAGCGTCGCCGAGGCGCTAGACCTGTTGGCGCAGCACGACAACGCCAGGCTCATCGCGGGCGGCACCGACCTGATCCTGGAGATCGAGCGCGGCGTCCGCACCCCGGAAACCATCATTGATGTTTCGCGCATCCCAGGCTTGAACACCATACAGCGCGAGAACGGCACGTTCCACCTGGGCGCCAACGTCACGCACAACCAGGTGGTCGGCGCGCGGGAAGCCGTGGCGGACGCCTTCCCGCTGGCTCGGGCCTGCTGGCTGGTTGGCGCGCCGCAGATCCGTAACCGCGGCACCGTAGCGGGCAACTGCGTCACCGCCAGCCCGGCCAACGACACCATCGCGCCGCTGTGGGCCATGGACGCCACCTTCACCGTCGCCAGCCGCGACCGCGGGGAGCGCACCCTGACCTGCGCCGAGTTCTTCCGCGGCGTGCGCAAGACCGCGCTCCAGCCCGACGAGATGCTGGTCCGCATCAACGTCCCGGCCCTCAAACCCAGCGAGCGCGGCACCTTCCTGAAGCTGGGGTTGCGGCAGGCGCAGGCGATTAGTGTGGTAAACGTGGCGGTGGTTGTGGCGTTTGACGACGGACGCAATACGCAACACGCAGTACGAGCCCGCATCGCCCTCGGCTCCGTCGCGCCCACCATCGTCCGCGCATCCGAGGCCGAAGCCTACCTGGCCGGCAAAACGCTGACCGACGACGTCATCGCCCACGCCGCGGCGCTGACCGCCGCCGCGGCGCGCCCCATCTCCGACATCCGCGGCAGTGCCGAATATCGCCGCGACATGGTGCGCGTGCTGACCGAGCGGGCGCTGCGCCAACTGCGCGACGGCGCCGAGCGGGCGGATTGGCCGGAGCAGCCGGTGTTGTTGCAGAGTCGTGGAGTGTCGGAGTATGGGAGTATGGGAGTAGGAGCGGCTACACCCATACCCCCACACACCCACACAATCAGCTTCACGCTCAACGGCAAGCCGACCACCCTCCGCAACGCCCACGGCAAGACGCTGCTGCGCGCACTGCGGGAGGATGCGGGACTGACCGGGACCAAAGAGGGCTGCGCCGAAGGCGAGTGCGGCGCGTGTACAGTCTGGTTGGATGGGATCGCCGTGATGAGCTGCCTGGTGCCAGCGGAGCGGGCTGAAGGCTGCGAGGTGGTGACCGTAGAAGGTCTTGCACACTCCGACGGCACGCTCCATCCAATCCAGCAGGCGTTCATTGACGCCGCGGCCGTCCAGTGCGGCTACTGCACCCCCGGCCTGTTGATGTCGGCCGCAATTCTGCTGGACGAAATTCCACAGCCGACGGCCGACCAAGTCAAGCAGGCGCTGACGGGCAACCTATGCCGGTGCACCGGGTATTACAAGATCGTGGAAGCGGTTGAAAGCGCCGCTCGTGGGAGGCAACCAGCATGACCCACCAAACCATTGGCACAAATGCCGCCCGCATTGACGCGCCCGGCAAAGTCACCGGCCAGACCCTCTACCCCGGCGACATCGCCTATCCCGACATGCTGCACATGGCGACCCTGTTCTCAGATCGGCCCCATGCGCGCATCCTGAGCGTTGACACGGCCGCGGCCGAGGCTGCGCCGGGCGTCGTTGCCGTATTCACAGCCAAAGATGTGCCGGTCAACCTGTACGGCCTGCAAATCAAGGATCAGCCGGTGCTGTGCGGCCCCGGCTCGGATCAGCCGGGGGCCGACGTGGTCCGCTGCGTGGGCGACCAGATCGCGCTCGTCGTCGCGGAGACCGAGGCCCAGGCCCGCGCCGCGTGCAAGCTGATCCGGATCGAGTGGGAGGACCTGCCGATCGTCACGGACCCTGAAATCGCCGCGCCCTCCCTGGCCGGCGGGCTGGGCGGCGACGACCCGGCGCGGCCCGTGCCGATCCAGCTCCACCCCAACTGCCCCGACAACGTCTGCTACGGCTATCGCATCCGCAAGGGCGACATCGAGGCCGGATTCCGTGAGGCCGACGTTATCATCGAAGGGGTCTACCAGACCCCGGTGCAGGAGCACGCCTACCTTCAGCCCGAAGCCGGCGTGGCTTACATGGACGAGGCCGGCCGCGTCACGGTGGAGGTGGCCGGGCAGTGGACGCACGAGGACCAGAAGCAGATCGCCCACGCGCTGGGCCTGCCGGTCGAGCAGACGCGCGTGATCTACCCGGCCATCGGCGGCGCGTTCGGCGGCCGCGAGGATATGTCGGTGCAGATCACCCTGGCGCTGGCGGCCTGGCGGCTGGCGGGGCGCGGCATCGTCCGACCCGTGAAGACCATCTGGAGCCGCGAGGAGTCCATCGTCGGCCACGGCAAGCGCCACGCCATGAAGATTTACACCCGGTGGGGCGCCAAACGCGACGGCAAACTGACCGCGGTGCGGGTCAAGGTGATCGCCGATGGCGGCGCGTACATGTACACCAGCAACAAGGTGCTGGGCAACACCACGCTGACCTGCGCCGGGCCTTACGACATCCCCAACGTCGCCATTGACACCCACGCGGTCTACACCAACAACGTGCCGGGCGCGGCCTACCGCGGTTTCGGCGGCCCCCAGGGCCACTTCGCTGCCGAGAGCCAGATGGACAAGCTGGCCGAGGCGCTGGGCATGGACCCCGTGGCGATCCGGCTGCGGAACATCCTGACCGACCAAAGTCTGCTCTCCGTCGGCACCCCCATCCCCGGCGGCGTCGGCCTGACCGAGACCATCATCGCCGCGGCCAAGGCGGCGGGGTGGACGCAAGATGAAGCGGGGCAGTGGCATAGACCAGCGAATCAACGAATCAGCGAATCAGCGAATCACGGGCCACGCACCACAGACCACGCACCACGCAATACGCAATACGCAATACGTCGCGGCATCGGTTTCGCCGCCGGCTTCAAAAACGTCGGCTTCTCTTTCGGCTACCCGGAGAACAGCTATGCCCGGGTGGAGCTGCGCGGGGGGAGCGAGATCGCCGAAGCGACGGTCTACTTCGCCGGCGCGGACTGCGGCCAGGGCAACCACACCATCATCGCCCAGGTGGCGGCCGAGGTGGCCGGCGTGCCGTTCGAGCAGGTCAAGGTCATCGCATCCGACACGGCGCGGATGGGCAACAGCGGCAGCGCGTCGGCCTCGCGGCTCACCTACATGTCGGGCAACGCGGTGAAGGGCGCGGCTGAAAAGGCGCTGGCCGCCTGGCGCAACGAGGAGCGGCCCGCCGTGGGCGAGCACGTCTACCTGGCGCCCAAGACAACGAAGCTCGACCCCGAAACGGGCCAGGGGATGCCCAACTTCGCCTACGGCTACGTGGCGCAGGTCGCGTTCGTCGCTGTGGACACCGAGACCGGCCAGGTCAAGGTAGAACGCTTCATCAGCGCCGACGACGTGGGCCAGGCCATCAACCCGCAGCAGGTGACCGGCCAAATCGAAGGCGCATCGGTGCAGGCGCTGGGCTACGCCATCCAGGAAGAGTGGAAGACGCGCGAGGGCCGGGTGCTCACCGACAAGTTCAGCACCTACCTGATCCCCACCGTGCTGGATGTGCCCGACCAGATGGATGCGATCATCGTCGAAGTGCCCGATCCCAACGGCCCCTTCGGCGCCCGCGGCATGGGCGAGATGCCCTTCCTGCCCGCGGCGGCCGCGGTCTGCGCGGCGGTATACGCGGCGACCGGTGTCCGCTTCGATGAGTTCCCGCTGACGTCGGAGCGGGTGTGGCGGGGGCTGCAGGGCAAGGGGTAGCGCTGAACGGCGCGATTGTCGAGAATTTGAAGCGGGTGTATACTCTCTATGGCTGCAATGATAGATGGAGTGCTCCCAGCGAGAGGAAAGACGATGACCACCCAACCGACGGGATCAAAAAGAACTGGAGCCAGGCCCGATCTGGAAGAAAGGGCCGTGGTCGCCGCGTTACGGAAGCTGCCGCCAAACGATCGGCTTGAGGTGCTGCGCTACATCGAGTATCTGGAATACAAAGCGCATGTAGCCCCCAACATCGTGGCTGAAGACCATGCGCTTTGGGGCGCGGTTGAGGCCAATCAGCAATACAAAAGTCGGCACCCCGACCAGAAACTGGATATCTATGAGACCGGGGAGGATTTTCTGAAGGCTGTGGCAGATTTGTGATGGCTTATCGCATCGCCTTCTCCCCTGCCGTGCGCCGCCAGATCGGGAATCTACCGGGACATATCAACGCAATTGCCAAGCAGGAGATTGCTAATCTGAGCGATGACCCGCGGCCGACCAGAAGCAAAGAACTGGCCGGGCATCCAACCTACTATCGCATGTGGCTCGGCGCGGACTATCGCTTGGTCTGGCATGTTGTGGAAGACGAGCGATTGGTTGAGATCGAGTATGTTGGCTTCAAGGTACCGGCGCTCTACGAAGAGTTAGGGTTAGGACGTCCGGAATAAATGACCTATGAATTAAGCACCGCCTTTGCAGGCGGTGCTTCTGTGATATGAGCACTCCAAGTCGTTCCGCACCTACGGGACCAACGTGAGGAACATCATGCTTGCAGACCTGATCCTGAAAAACCGCAGCTACCGCCGTTTCCACCAAGACATCCCCGTCAGCCTCGCCACCCTGCGCGAGTTGATCGGTCTGGCGCGGCTCTCCGCGTCGGCGCGCAACCTGCAGCCGCTGCGCTACGTCCTCTGCGCGGACAGGGAGACCAACGCGGCCGTGTTCGCTACGCTGGCTTGGGCCGGCTACCTGAAGGACTGGCCCGGCCCGGTCGAGGGTGAGCGGCCGGCCGCGTACATCGTCGTCCTGCACGACACGACCCTGGGTGGCCAGGCCTACATCGGCGCAGATTACGGCCTGGCGGTGCAAAACATTCTGCTGGGCGCGGTCGAGCGTGAGTTGGGCGGCTGCATCATCGGCTCGGTGCAGCGGCCGCGGCTGCGCGAGATCCTCGCTATCTCCGACCGTTACGAGATCCTGGTGGTGCTGGCGCTGGGGGCGCCGAAGGAGACGGTGGTGGTGGACGAGGTCGGGCCGGATGGCGACATCAAGTACTGGCGCGACGCCGGGCAGGTGCACCACGTGCCCAAGCGGTCACTGGACGAGCTCATCCTGGCCGAACGCGGGTAACACATTGGCGCCACTGGCTGCAAGCGAGGCGCTCTCCGTTCTCCTGGCCGGCAATCGGCGCTTTGCCGCCGGCGCCAGCCTGCACCCGCGCCGTTCGGCCGGCCGGCGGCGCGAAGTCTCGGGCGCACAGCAGCCTTTCGCCGCGATCATCGCCTGTTCCGACTCGCGCATGCCGCCGGAGATCATCTTCGACTGCGGCCTGGGCGACCTGTTCGTGATCCGCGTGGCCGGCAACGTGCTGGACGATGTCGTCCTGGGCAGCATCGAATTTGCGGTCGTAACCTTGGGCGTCGGGCTGGTGCTGGTCTTGGGGCACAGCCGCTGCGGTGCGGTGATTGCCGCGGTCGAGGGCGGTGAGCCTCCCGGCCACATCCGCAGCGTTGTGGAACGCATCCGCCCGGCGCTGGCGCAGGCACAGGCTTCCGGCGGCGACATCGTGGATGCGACGATCAGGGCCAACATCACAATGAGCGTGGCCGCGCTCCGCGCGTCTCAGCCCATCCTGGCGCAACGGGTCGCTGACGGCGGGCTGCAAGTTGCCGGAGCGCGCTATGACTTGGATACCGGATTCGTCCATCTTTTAGATAGCGCCCATGTCGCAGGCGACATAGGCGGAGATGAAACGACAGCCATCCGCGTTCATCCGCGCTCGTCCGCGTCCTATTTTCGAATCAGCTGAAGGAGGAACCGATGGCCGATCGTTCCGGCGGCTACACCGAATATCAGTTCACCGCAGAGTTCTACGACCACGTCGTGCCCTACCAGGAGCGGCAGGATGTGGCTTTCTTCGTCGAGATGGCCCAGGCATCGGGCGGTACCATGCTGGAGGTGGGCTGCGGCACCGGCCGGGTGCTGATCCCTACCGCGCGCGCCGGGTTCGAGATTGTTGGGCTGGACCTGTCGCCATCCATGCTGGCGATCTGCCGCGCCAACCTGGCCGCGGAGCCGGCCGAGATCCAGGCCCGCGTCCACCTGGTCGAGGCCGACATGCGCGACTTCGACCTGGGCCGGGAGTTCGGGCTGATCACGATCCCGTTCCGGCCCTTCCAGCACCTCACAACGGTCGAAGACCAGATCGCCTGCCTGACCACGTTGCACCGTCACTTGAAGCCGGGCGGCCGCCTGGTGCTCGACCTGTTCAATCCCTCCATCCCCTACCTGGCCGACCCGGCGCGGCTGGACGAGTTCGGCGACGAGCCGGAGATCCTCATGCCCGATGGCCGCCGCGTGACCCGTCGCGCGCGCATCGCCGGCCGCGACTACTTCGGCCAGGTGCAGGACGCCGAGCTGATCTACTACGTGACCCATCCCGATGGCCGTCAGGAGCGGCTGGTGCACGCCTTCGCCATGCGGTACCTGTTCCGCTTCGAGGCTGAGCACCTGCTGGCCCGCTGTGGGTTCGAGGTCGAGGCGCTCTACGCCGATTATGACAAAAGACCCTACGGCTCGAAATACCCCGGCGAGCTGATCTTCGTGGCGCGGCGGTCATGAGACTTTACCCCGGTGGTTGAACGGGAAACTACACCGCATGTGACCGCGGCTACCGTTGCGAAGTCTGCCTGCACAGACTAGCGGTTAGTCCACGAAGGATGGACTTCGCACAGGTAGCCGTGACCTCGGTCGCCCGGTTGCTTTGCACCCCCGGATGTACCTTTCGGTGCATCCGTCGCGCCCAGAACGATGGCACAATGGCTGTCAGATCAACGACACCAACCTTGGAGCCATGCCCATGAGCACAGATCAACAGTTCCCCACCGACAACGGGTTCGACCGGCCGCCGTTTCTCTATGAGATTCGCGTCAAAGGCCGGCTTGCCAGTCAGCAGTGGACCGAGTGGTTCGCCGACCTGACCGTCACCTCGGCATCAGGCGAGTCGGTCCTGCGCGGCCGCGCGGCCGATCACGCCGCGCTGTATGGGCTGCTGGCCCGGCTGCGCGATCTAGCGATCCCGTTGGTGGCGGTCAAGGTGCTGGATGAGGACGCGCAAGGCCGGCTGGCTGCGCAAGGCCGGCGTCTCGACCTCGCGATCACTGCGGCGCTGGTGGCCCTCTACCTGCTGCTGCTCGGCGGCCTGGTCGTAGTGACCGTCTTTGTGGCGCCCGTGATCAACACGGCCCTGGCGCTCACGCTGCTCTTCGCTGCGCTGGCAGGTTTGGCGCACGCCTTTTGGATTTGGAGCGGTCACGCGGCGTGGCGTTGGGCCACATACCTGCTGTGGCCCGCCGCGGCGATCTGTTTCCTCGTTTTCATCCCGGTCTCGGGCCTGCTGCCGACTGCCCTGGGCATCGGGGTGATGCTCCTGCTGTTAGCAGGTGGGGTCGTCTACGCGCTCATCTTCCTGCGCCGCCGGTCGGCTGAGATCAAGAGCTGGCTGACCTGGGCCGGGCCGGAACGCCGCCGCTCAGCCGGGGTCGACCCGACGCTGCCCACCAACGCCGATCAAGCATAAGGCTGAACCCAACGTGAGCCTGGACGCCTTGCTCTCCACCAAGCTGCGCATCCCGGACGCCCGGCCGGGCCAGGTGGCGCGCCCGCGCCTGGTGGCCCAGCTGGCCGAGGGGCTGCGCCTGGGCCGCCGTCTCACGCTGGTTTCTGCGCCGCCCGGCTTCGGGAAAACCACGTTGATCCGCGAGTGGGCCATGGCAACCGAACGCCATCCCGCCTGGCTGGCCCTCGACGAGGGTGACAACGATCCGGCGCGGTTCGTGCGCTACCTCGCCGCGGCGCTGGGCCAGGCCAACGCGGTCACCCCAGACGCTTCCCCAATCTCGAATATCCAGGATCAACTGGTCGCGCTCATCAACGCCCTGGCCGCGGCCGGCGCCCAAACGCTGCTCATCCTGGATGACTACCAGGAGATTCACAACTTTGCGGTGCATGACCTGGTGGCCTTCCTGCTGGCGCACCAGCCCGCCAACCTGCACCTGGTCATCGGCACGCGCGAAGATCCGCCCCTGCCGCTGCCGCGCCTGCGCGCGCGCGACCAGGTCACCGAGATTCGTGCCCGAGCCTTGCGCTTCACCACAGAAGAAGCGGCGGGGTTCCTAAATCATACGCTGCGCTTGAATCTGGCGGCTGCGGCGGTGGAAACGCTCACGGCGCGCACCGAAGGGTGGATCACGGCGCTCCAGCTTGCCGGACTGGCGTTGGCTACGCCGGCCGAGGGCGGGCCGGAGGCCGCTGATACGTTTGTGTCCGCCTTTGCGGGCGATGACCGTTTCATCGTGGATTACCTGGTCACCGAGGTGTTGGCGCGCCAGCCGGAGGCGCTGCGCGATTTTCTGCGCCAGACGGCCATCCTGGAACGTTTTTGCGCGCCGTTGTGCGAAACGATCACCGGTCGGGAAGACGCGCAGGCGCTGCTGGAACACCTGGAAGCGACCAACCTCTTCCTGACGCCGCTGGACAACCGCCGCGAGTGGTATCGCTATCATGTCCTTTTTGCCGAGGCGCTGCGGCTGACGTTGCCGCCTCAACAGCAGGTCGAGCTGCATCGGCTGGCCGCGGGCTGGTGTGACGCTAACGGCCACACAGATCTCGCTGTGCGCCACGCCCGCCGCGCGGCCGAGCTGGTCGCCATTGCCGCCAGCGCCCGGCATTCCACGCATACCCCCGCCGCCGATCAGCCCCTCATCGAGCCGCTAAGCGAGCGCGAGATCGAGGTCTTGCAGCTCATCGCGGCCGGTCTCTCCAACCAGGAGATCGCCGATCGACTGGTCATTGCGCCGGGAACTGCCAAGCGCCACATCAACAACATCTACGGCAAGCTCCAGGTCGCCAGCCGCACCCAAGCCGTGGCCGTGGCGCGCGATCTGCGGATTTTGCAGTAAGCCCCCGGATTCGAGGCTGTAGCCGGTTATTCTCGTTAACAAAGAGACCGGCTGAAGCCTCGATTCCTTGCCTGTCCCCGAATCCATGAAATACACCCCCCAATGTCCCTTTTGGCGGACGACACTGCACCCCCTTTGCTGCTATCCTGCACACAGTTGATTGAACCGCCGGCCGCTTTCACCCCGACCGGCAAGCACGCAGGAGCAGAGCAATGGCTACGAATCTTACAGGTAAAACCATCGTCATCACCGGCGCCACGTCCGGCATCGGGCTGGCAACCGCGGAAGAATTGACCCGTCGCGGCGTCCATGTGATCGGCGTCGGCCGATCGGCGGAGCGCTGCCAGTCGACCGAGGAGCGGCTGGCCGAGCTCAACCCGGCCGCGCGGCCAGCCTTCTGCATCGCCGATCTGGCGCTGCAGAGTGAGGTGCGCCGGCTGGCGGGGGAGATCACCGGGCTGGTGGCGGCGCGCGGCCGTGTCGCCCTGGACGGCCTGGTCAACAACGCCGGCACGTTCACCTACTGGCTGGCGCTGACCGCCGAGGGCTTCGAGACGCAGTGGGCGGTCAACTACCTGGCGCCGTTCCTGCTGACGCACGCGCTGCTGCCGCTGCTGGCCACCGCCCCCGCGGCGCGCATCGTCACAGTCAGTTCGGAGTCGCACGCCCACACCAACCTGCGCTGGGACGACATCCAGTTGCGGCGGCGTTACAACGGCTTGCTGGCATATCAGCAAACCAAGCTGGCGGACATCCTCTTCACCGCCGAGTTGAACCGCCGGCTGGGGCCGGACGCCAGCGTGCGCGCCTTCGCCGCTGACCCCGGCCTGGTGGACACCGCCATCGGGCAAAAGGGCACGCCGGGGCTGGTGCGTTGGGTGTGGCAGCGGCGCCGGGAGGCGGGCATCCCGCCGGCCGAGGCAGCGCGCGGCATCGTCTATCTGCTGAGCGAAGCCGCGATCCAAGCTTCGCCCAAGATCTATTGGCGGCACGGCCGGCCGCGGCGGTCCAGCCGGCAAGCGCTCAACCCGCTTGACGCGCAACGGCTTTGGGCCATGTCGGAACAAATGTGTGGAACTGGCCGCGCGGTAGAGGCTTAAGATACCGATAGGCTGAGCACCCCTTCGACTGCGCCCGGCGGGAGTGATCGCCGGGCTTCGCTCAGGATGCTTCATCAAGCCTGAGATAGCACAGCAAGGAGGACCCAATGAAAAACTACATCATGATCACGGGTGCGACCGGCGGCCTGGGTAAAGCGTTTGCCGTCGAGTGCGCCAGCCGGGGCTGGGATGTCTATCTGACCGACCTGCGGCCGGGGGCGCTGGCGCTGCTGGCCGATGCGCTGCACCGCACCTACGGCGTGCAGATCCGCTGGCAGGCGTGCGACCTGACCGACCCCGCCGAACGGGCGGCGCTGTTCAATTCACTGCGCGGCGAGCGGGTGCGCTTCGGGGCCTTGATCAACGTGGCGGGCGGAGACCACGAAGGGCTGTTCTGCGAGCAGTCCAGCGCGCAGGTTCGCGCCATCGTGCGGTTGAACATCGAAGGCGCCATCGAGATGACGCACGCGCTGCTGCGCCTGCGCGACACCGCCGAGACCTTCCGCATCATTAACGTCGCCAGCCTGGCGGCCTTCTACCCCATGCCGTACAAGGCCGCCTACGCGGCGTCCAAACGCTTCCTGCTCGACTTTTCGCTGGCGCTGGGGCAAGAGCTGGCCGGCCAGGGCGTCACGGTGATGGCGCTGTGTCCGGCCGGGCTGCCCACGACACCGGCCTGCCTAGCCGCCATCGAAGCGCAGGGCATCCTCGGCCAGCTCACGACGCAGAACACCGGCACGGTGGCGGCGCGCACGCTCGACGCGGCGCTGGCGGGGCGGCGGGTGTACATCCCCGGCCTGCTGAACCGCCTGCTGCACGCAGCCGGTGCGCTCCTCCCACCCGCGCTGATTGCCTGGCTGGTGCACCGGCGCTGGCGCGCAGCCCATCGGGATTTGGGTCAGACGCCGGGATCGAGTATCCTTGTAGGCCAGATGGAGCCTGCATGAGCGAAGCCTTCTGGCGCAAGCTGGATGAACTGGTGAGCACGAGCCGCCTGGTCGTTGACCGGCCGGCCGGCAGTGCTCACCCGCGCTATCCCGACATCACGTACCCGCTGGATTACGGCTACCTGGCCGGCACGACCGCGGCCGACGGCTGCGGCATTGACCTCTGGCTCGGCTCGCTGCCTGACCACCGAGTGACCGGCGTCATCTGCACCGTAGATTTGCACAAGCGCGACGCCGAGATCAAGATCCTGCTCGGCTGCACGCCCGACGAGGCCCGCATCGCCCTGGCGACGCATCAAAACGACAGCCAGGCGGCTGCCATGATCGAGCGTCCTTTTGCCCCGGCGGTTGAAACCGCGGCCACATTTGCAAAGTCTGCCTGCGCAGACTAGCGGTTAGTCCACGAAGGTGGACTTCGCAAAGGTAGCCGTGACCTCGGTCGCCCGGTTGCTGGAAGAAAACATCATGACCAACTTCCCCTTCGCCTCCCGCCGCTCCCCCGTCTACGGCCGCCGCGGCATGGTGGCAGCCTCACAGCCGTTGGCCGTGGCCGCCGGGCTGGAGATCCTGGCCGCGGACGGCAACGCGGCGGACGCGGCGATAGCCACAGCGGCCGCGCTGAATGTGACCGAGCCCACCTCCACCGGCATCGGCGGCGACTGCTTCGCGCTCTATTTCGAGGCCGCCACCGGCCAGGTGTCTGCGCTCAACGGCTCGGGGCGCGCGCCGGCCGGGCTGACGCTGGAACGGCTGCGCCGCGAGGGGTTCGGCGCCGAGCTGCCGCCGTACCACGCACACACCGTCACCGTGCCCGGCGCGTGCGCGGGGTGGTGCGACCTGGTCCAGCGCCACGGCCGCCTGCCGCTATCCCGCATCCTGGCCCCCGCCATCCGCCTGGCGGAGGAGGGCTTCCCGGTCGCGCCGGTCGCTTCCTACTTCTGGCAGCGCGGGGCCGTGCGGCAACTGGCCCAGGCGCCCAACGGCCGCGAGCTGACCATTGATGGCCGCGGCCCGCAGCCGGGCGAGCTCTTCCGCAACCCCGGCCTGGCGCGCACGCTACGGGCAGTGGCCGAGGGCGACAAAGACGTGTTCTACCGCGGCGCCATCGCCGAAGCCATCGCCGCGGTGGTGCAGTCCGCCGGCGGCTGCATGACAATCGAAGACCTGGCCGGCCACACCAGCACCTGGGACGAGCCGATCAGCACAACCTATCATCCCTTCGGCGCCGCTCAGGGTGAAGGGTTGCGCGTCTGGGAGTGCCCGCCCAACGGCCAGGGGCTGGCCGCGCTGCTGGCGCTGAACCTCCTGGAGGGCTTCGAGTTAGCCGGCCTCGACCCGTTGGGGCCGGAGCGCCTGCACCTGGAAATCGAGGCCATGCGCCTGGCCTTCGCCGACACCCGCTGGTACGTCGCCGACCCCCAATTTACCAGTATACCAATCTCCCAATTACTCTCGAAGCAATACGCCGCCGACCGCCGCCGCCTCATTAATCCGGCCCGCGCCACCCTGGATCAGCACCGCGGCGCGCCGGTTGCCGGCTCCGACACGGTCTACTTCTGCGTCGTGGACGCGGAGGGAAACGCGTGCTCGTTTATCAACAGCAACTATATGGGCTTCGGCACCGGCATCGTGCCCGCGGGCTGGGGCTTCACCCTGCAAAACCGCGGCCACAACTTCAGCCTGGACCCGGCGCACCCCAACGCGCTCGCGCCCGGCAAGCGGCCGTATCACACGATCATTCCGGGGATGATCGCGCGGGTAGCCGACGGCAGCCTGTATGGCCCCTTCGGCGTGATGGGCGGGTTCATGCAGCCGCAGGGGCACGTGCAGGTGGTGCTGGCGCTGGCCGAGGACGGGCTGGATCCCCAGGCCGCGCTGGATCGACCGCGCTTCTGCATCGGCGACGGCACGGCGGGGGGCCGGGTGAGCCTGGAGGAGGGCATCCCGGCCGCGACCGTCGCCGCGCTGGCCGGCATGGGCCACCCGGTCGAGCTCACCACTGGCCACGCGCGTGCCATCTTCGGCCGCGGGCAGATTATCCTGCGCGACCCGGATACGGGCGTGCTGTGCGGCGGCAGCGACCCGCGCGCGGACGGGTGCGCGATGGGTTTGTAGTCTGCCACAGGACCTGTTGACACTCATCGTAATGTGGGCTATACTGTGTATCGTAATCCACAGTGATAGGAGAGTGCTGTGATAAAAACGATACAAATGACGATAGACGACACCTTGCTGATTGAAGTAGACCGGGCCAGTCAGGCGTTAAACACGACACGGTCGGCGTTCATCCGAGATGCTTTGCGTCTCATGTTGCAGAAACAGCGGATCGCAGAGCTCGAACGCCAGCACATCGCCGGTTACACCCGTTATCCCCCACAGCCGGGCGAGTTTGACATCCCCGAATCGGAACATGCGTGGGGTGACGTATGAGGCGGGGGGAGATACGCTGGTATACCTTTGCACCGCCGGACAAACGCCGTCCCGTGTTGATCCTGACGCGCGACTCCGCCATAGGCCCACTCAATGCGCTGACCGTGGCGCCGATCACTTCCACGATGCGCGGCATCCCCTCAGAAGTTTTCCTGGGGCCTGCCGAAGGGCTTCCGGCCGAGTGCGCAGTCAATCTCGACCACCTGCAGACTGTTCCGAAATCCAATCTCGGCGTGCGAATCGGTGCCTTGTCTCCTGATCGGATGAGCGAAGTCCAGCGCGCCGTCGCTTTCGCTTTAGGATTCGACTCCTGGTTGTTCGAGTAGTCCAACGGTTCATCAGTGCATACCAAGACAGGAATTCTGCCTACGGCTTTCCTGGAGAGCATGGCCGCGCTGCTCGGCGACGAGTACCCCGCGTTCCTGGCGAGCTATGACGCGCCGGCCAGCGTCGGGCTGCGGGTGAACACGCTGAAGATCAGCGTGGAGGCGTTTCGGTCTCTGGCGCCATTCAATTTGATGCCGGTGCCGTGGTGCCCGACCGGGTTCGAGATGAGGACCACCCCCCCGACCCCTCTCCTGCGAGGAGAGGGGAGCGAACCTCCCCCCTCCCTGGCAGAGCCTGTCCTGAGATCGTCGAAGGAGAGGGCGGTCGGGGGGGTGGGTCCCGGCAAGCACCCCTACCACGCCGCCGGCCTCTACTACCTGCAGGACCCATCCGCCATGGCCGCGGCCGAGCTGCTGGATCCGCAGCCGGGCGAGCGGGTGCTCGACCTGGCGGCCGCGCCCGGCGGCAAAGCGACCCACATCGCCAGCATGATGCAAGGCCAGGGCCTGCTGGTCGCCAACGAGATCCGCCCCCAACGCGCCTGGGAACTGGCCGGCAACCTGGAACGCTGGGGGGCGCGCAACGTCGCGATCACCAACGAGACCCCTGAACGGCTGGCCGAGCGGTTGCCCGGCTTCTTCGACCGGGTGCTGGTGGACGCGCCCTGCTCCGGCGAGGGGATGATGCGCAAAGGCGAGGCCGCGCGCCGCGAGTGGGCGCCGGAACTGGTGCGCGGGTGCGCGCTGCGCCAGACCGGCATCCTGGATCACGCCGCCCGGCTGGTCCGCCCCGGCGGCCGCCTGGTCTACGCCACCTGCACCTTCAACCCGGAAGAGAACGAGGGGACGATCGCTCGCTTCCTGGCAGACCACCCCGACTTCACGTTGGTCGAGCCGCCGCAGTCTCCCGGTTTCTCGCCCGGCCGGCCGGAGTGGATCGCGGTAGGGGCAGGTCTCGCACCTGCCCACGCGCCCGCCCTTAGAACATCTTCCCCTGTCGCTCTGAGCGGGTCCGCCAGCCAAAGTGCGCGCCGGCGAGTCACCAGCGAACAGTCTCGCCGGCCAGCGTCCGGAGATGCTTCGCTGGACTCTCGCCGCGAACAGGCAGACGGGACCAACCCGCTCAGCATGACACCTTCACCGGCCGGGTTGCCGGGCCGGGCAGCGCTAGCCGCGCCAGATCGTTCATTGTCCCTGGACCGCACGGTCCGCCTGTGGCCCCACCTGGCGCCGGGCGAGGGGCACTTCGTCGCCGTGCTGGAACGGGCGACACACGCACTCGCCAGCCCGTCCCCCAAGACCTGGCGGCCAACAAAGCTGCCTAAGTCAGTCGAGGACGCTTATCGCTCGTTCTGTGCGGCCGCGTTCAACATGACCTCCGCCGAAACTGGAATCGTGGCTGCGCGGCAGCCCCTTCTAGGGTTAGCCGGTCACTTGCCTTCGGGCGCCAAACCGCCTGAAGGCTCGATTCCGGACGCGATTTTTTCAACGGACTTGGCCCTTGTCGGTTCCTACCTGTACGCGCTCCCGGCCGGCCTACCCGACCTGACCGGGTTGCGCTACCTGCACCCCGGCTGGTGGCTGGGCACGCTGAAAAAGGACCGCTTCGAGCCGTCGCACGCGCTGGCGTTGGGGCTGAGGCTGGAGGATGCCCGCCGCACCCTCGTTCTGCCCGCCGACGCGCCCGAGCTGGCCGCCTACCTGCGCGGGGAGACGCTGGTCAACGCGGGCGAGGATGGCTGGACGCTGGTCGCCGTGGACGGCTTCCCGCTGGGTTGGGGCAAGCGCACCGGCGGCCGGCTGAAGAGCCATTACCCGAAGGGGCTACGAAGGCCAACGTGAGTAGGCTCGGTGGTTGGAAGCCACCGTCTCAAAGTTCATCAGGATCGCCATGTTACTTTCAACTGCTCTCCGCATCCAACCCAAAGACGTCATCGCCCTGGCCGGCGGCGGCGGCAAGACCACCGCCATGTTCCGCCTGGCCGAGGAGCTGCGCGCCGCAGATCGCCGCGTGGTCACCACCATGACCACCAAGATCTTCGTGGCCCAAATGGCCCGCGCGCCGGCGCGCCTGGTGCTGGAGGGCGCGGGCACGTTGCTGGCTCAACTGCCGGCCGCGCTGGCCGAGCACGGCCATGTGCTGGTCGCGGGCGGCACCATCGTCGAGCAGGATAAGGTGCAGGGTGTGCCGCCGGCGCTGCTCGATCGCGTCGCGGCCCAGCCCGCGGTAGACGCCGTGATCGTGGAGGCCGACGGCTCGCGGCGGCTGCCGTTCAAGGCGCCCGCGGCCCACGAGCCGGTCATCCCGGCCAGCGCGACCATCCTTGCGCCCATGGTTGGGCTGGACGTGGTAGGTCAACCGCTGGACGAGGCGCACGTGCACCGGCCCGGCCTGGCCGCCGCGCTAACCGGCGCGGCGCTCGGTGACCCGGTCACGCCTGAGCTGATCGCGGCCGTGCTGGCGCATCCCGACGGCGGGGCCAAGGGGCTGCCGCCCCGCGCCCGCTTCGTGCCCATCCTCAACAAAGTGACCGATGAGCGCCTGCCCGCGGCCCGCCAGATCGCGCGGCTGCTGTTGGCGCACCCCTGCGTGGACAGCGTGCTCATCGCCGCCGTGACCGAGCCCGACCCGGTGCGCGAGGTCTGGGGCCGGATCGGGGCCGTGGTGCTGGCGGCCGGGGAAGCGCGGCGCTTCGGGGGCTTGAAGCAGGTGCTCCCCTGGCAGGGCGTCCCCCTGGTGGCCCACGTGGCCGCCCAGGCGCTGGCCTGCCCCGACATCGCTCGCGTCGCGGTGACCGTGGGCGCGGAGGCGGAGCGCGTGATGGACGCTCTGAAAAGCGGACGCGGACGAGCGCAGATAAACGCGGATAAACCTTCAGAGGATGGTGGAATCGAGGCTGTGCGACAGCCACCTTTAGGGTTAGCCGGTCAGTCACTCAACGCAAGAAACCGGCTAAAGCCTCCATTCCCGGTGGATGGTCTCTCATCTGCCGCAACGCCGGACGGTACACAGAGAACCGCCCTGGAAATCGTCCCTGTCCCCGACTGGGCCGCGGGGCAGAGCCGCAGCGTGTTGGCAGGGCTGAAGGCGCTGCTTGCCCCGCCCCTCCGCTCCTCAGCTCCTCCGCATGAAGACATAGGGGACCTTAGCGCCATCATATACCTCCTCGCCGACCAGCCCGGCGTCACCCCGGAGCTGCTGGCGGCCCTGATCCGGCGCCACGGGGAGACGCTGGCGCCGGTCGTGGCCCCGCGGCACGCCGGCCAGCGCGGCAACCCCGTGCTGTTCGACCGGGCCACCTTCCCCGAGTTCGCAGCCCTGCGCGGCGACATCGGCGCGCGGCCGGTGATCCAGGCCCACGCGGACGAGATCGCGTGGGTGGACTGGCCAACGCCGGAGATCCTGCAGGACATTGACACCCCGGAAGCGTACCGTGGCAGCCAGCCCGCAGAGTGAACCGGCCAGCTTCGCCGGCGTCTACGACGTGCTGTACGACGACCCGGCGTTCCGCGCCGCGCAGCTCGCGTTCCTGGGCCAGGTCTTCGGCTCTCCGCCGGCCCGGCTGCTGGATGCCGGCTGCGGCACGGGCGCGCACCTGGCGGGGTTGGCGGCGCTGGGCTACACGGTGGTGGGGCTGGATGCCGACCCGCTTATGGCGGCGATCGCGCAGGGCAAGCTGGCGGCCGAGGGCCGGCCCGGCCGGGTGATCCAGGGCGACCTGCGCTCCCTGCCGTTTGCGGCCGCGTTCGACGGGATCCTGTGCCTGGAGTCGCCCCTGGCCTATCTGCTGGCCGATGACGAGCTGGACGCCGCGCTGGCCGGCTTTCACCACTGCCTGCGCCCCGGCGGCCGCCTGGTGCTAGACGTTTTCGATTACCCCCGCACGCTGGGCCAGGAGGGGCTCCCGCCGCAGACGACCCGCTTCTCCGCGCCGTGGGGCACGATCTCCGTGGCGGAGGCGCACAGCTACGACCGCGCGGCGGGCATCTGGACCATGCGCCAGGCGTTCAAGGTGAACCGGGGGCGAGGGGAGGATCGCTTTACCGTGGCGCACCGGCTGCGGGTCCGGCCGGCGGAAGCTTATTTGGCTGCGTTGGCGGGAGCGGAGTTCACCGTCGTAGCATACGGGTCGGCGTATCCGGAGACACCCGCATCCCTGGCAGCCGAACGCCGTGTGATTTTGGCGGCCGTCAACGATACAAACGCTCGTTAGGCGCTTTGCTCCCAAGCCATCCGCAGCCAGGCACGGACTTCATCGTCAATGTCGCCGTTTCGGTGCAGTTCCAAATGGTGCGTGAAGCGCCGGGGCCCGATCTCCGTGATCTCCTTCCACCGCGGGGACGGGTCACGCGCCGGAAGTGATAGGGTGAGAACGAGCGGGGCGGTCGGGTGATGGGTGAGGTATTGGCCCGGTATCCAGACCACCGCAAAGTTCCCCTTCCGGCGAAACGCCACCTGGCTCTTTGAGACGCGCACCGTCGCGTCACCGAGCCGATCAACCTCCCGCGCGATGGCGTCGAAAAGCTGCCTTGAGTCCTCTCGAGCGCGAAAGAAGTCAGTAATCGTCAGGGCCGGCACGCCTTCACTCCTCGCAACGATGGTCTACCCGCCGGGCTTTTCCAGCCGGTCTTCGATCTCCCAGGCGTGATCCAGGACGTGCCACGTGACCCGGCGGACGAAGTAGCGCGGCGGCCAGCGCTTCCCGCCCCGCGGCCCATAGGGCGCGATCTCGCCGCGCGCGGAGGCCGCCAGCGTTTCCAGGATGGCCTGGCGGATGGGCGCGGGGGATAGCGGCGAGCTTTGCGCCGGCGCCTTGCCGCCCAGTTGGGCGAGATAGCTGATCTCGGCGTCGAGCACGTGCCCGGCGATGCCATCCAGCGTGCGGCCGCCGCCGCGCGGGCCGACCCGCAAGACCTGCCCGGCGGCCCGCGCAACGGCCGCGTCGAACGCCTGCCAACACGCCTCCAGGAGGATTTGCAGGCGCTGCAAGTCGGGCGCAGCGAGGGGATCGGCATCGCCGCCCGGGACCCGGTCGGGCGCGCCGAAGTCGGTGGTCGCGGTGCCCGCCAGGCGCTCCACGATCACGAACGCCGAGATATCGTCCGGCGTCCGGAAGTCCAGCGGCGTGGCGCGCAACACGCGGGCATAGCGCGGGCCGTAATCGCACAGGCTGCGCAGCGCGGCGGCTTCATCGCGCCCCGTGCGGCACCAGCCGGGCCACTCGAACGCGGCCGCAAACGTGCGGCGTGCGCCGATTTCCAGATAGATGGCGAGCTTGTCAGACAACGCGTGGTTCATTGAAGCTCCAGTGACAGCACAAAGTCGCTCATTCGTCGCTTCGGCCTTCTGATGTACGTGCCCTGGTTGCCGACGACCCTCAGGAACTTCCCGAACTGGAAAAGGCGGCCATTTCTGGGGCGACCTTGAAAGGAGAAATGATCAGTAGGCGACCGGCGATAGCGCGCGCCAGCACCAGCACTGCCTGCTATGATGGGAAAGTTGGCAACTCTACCCCTACCGCGGGAAAGTCCCCTCAGCGAACGCCTTCTGAGTGATCCTGTTCTCGTCTCCTCAAGTCCGATGGGCACAGTGTACCCTGGTAGCAGACACCGCGTCAACTTCCCCTATCCCGAAATACATCAACGGATCGGCGGCCTTCTGCAGCACGCGCTCCGGCGGATGGTGCTGGAGACACCTGCACCCGCGCTGCGTGCAGTGGCCGCAGGTGCGGTGTGATCAAGTGGCGTGCCCAGCAGGCCGGATCACCACATACGGCCTGCTGTCACACGTCCGGGCTACTGGCATCACCAGCCAACTTCAGAATGGTGGTATAATTGAGCAGGTGCAGCCCTCTATATGCTGCTGTTCGGTGTTTGGTTTCACCGCACTGGAATAGCGACATTCTTCAGGGCGTATTCGATAGCAACAGTCGTGGCGGTCGTGCTTGCCACAGCCTGGTTCGCAGTGAGTACGGGAGGCCGACTCATGGGCATTTCCGAAAGAGCAGCGATACTTATCGGTTTTCAATGGACATTCGTGCTTGCGCTAGTGATCCTGAAGAACGACACCCTGGCCAGATAGGAGCCACAAGATGCCCACAAGAACCGAAAAAGAGAAGATGCTCGCCGGTGAGAGGTACTACGGCCTCGATGCTGAGCTGGAGGCTGAACGCCAGAGGGCCAAGGCCCTGCTCCGGCTCTACAACACGACCGAAGCCATGCCGGAGCGGCAAGCCATCCTCCGGCGATTGCTGGGGCAGATCGGCGAGAACTCGACCATCGAGCCGCCCTTTTACTGCAGCTACGGCGGGAACATCTACATCGGCGATCATGTCTACCTGAATGTCTTGTGCACCATCCTGGACTGCAACGAGGTGCGTATCGGCCGCCATGTGATGATCGGGCCGGCCGTCCAGATCTATACCGCCGCCCACGACATTCGGGCGGAAACCCGGATCCAGGGCTGGGAAGCTGCCAGGCCGATCGTGATCGAGGATAATGTGTGGCTGGGGGGCGGCGCCATCCTGTTGCCGGGAGTGCGGATCGGCCGGAATGCCGTGGTGGGCGCCGGGGCCGTTGTCACCCGGAGTGTGCCGGCGAACACGGTTGTCGCGGGGAATCCGGCGCGGGTGATGCGAGAGATCGACACGGCCGGTTGACCTCTCACCGCTGCCCCCTGTCCGCCTCTCGTATCACGTCCACCGGCGGGCGGCTTCGCCGCCCAAACACCCCAGCAAGAAGGATTTCCCTCCCCCGCTGCGACGGGGGAGGGTCAGGGTGGAGGCCATGCCAGTTGCATCCCTGAATCAATTCCCGCTAAAGGCCGGGAGCCATACTCAGATGCGATTTGAGGAACCGGGCAATGTCGTCCAGCGATTCGAGGGCCTGTGGCAGCGCTAAGAAAATCTGCCACACGTGCCACATGCGCGGGTACGTCTCCAAACGCACGTCCACGCCTGCCGCGCGCGCCGCGGCCGCGATGCGAACCGCATCGTCGAGCAGCATCTCCTCTTCTCCGGCATGAACCAGCAGCGGCGGCAGGCCGCGCCAGTCGCCATAGGCGGGCGATATCAGGGGATCGCGTGCATCGCTGCCTGCGACGTAAGACGTATTGTAGAACCGCACCGCCTTGAGGGGCAGCAAGGGGTCTTTGAAGTCTCCGACAGGGCGGGGGCGCTCGGACAGGTCCGCCACGGGGGAGAGACAGGCGGCCGCCGCGGGCAGCGGCTCGCCGCCAGCGCGTAGCTTCATCATGGTCGTGATCGCCAGGTTGCCGCCCGCCGAGTCGCCCGCCAGCACCATGTTCTGCGGGGCCAGGCCCTGTTTCAGCAGCCAGCGATAGGCGGTGGCGCAGTCGTCCAACGCCGCGGGGTACGGATGGTCCGGCGCCAGGCGATAGTCCACGATCAGGGCGCGGACGCCCATCGTGCGCGCCAGGTATGCCACCATCCCGATATGCTGCGGGGTCACGCCGAAGACGAAGCCGCCGCCGTGCAGATAGACCAGCGCTTGATCCCGCGGGCTGTTCTGCGGGATGAGCCATTCGCACGGCACGCCGTCCGCGAGCGCGGCCTCCCGCCTGACATCGGCCGGCAGCCGGGCGCGGGCCGTGGCCGCTCTGAGCGGACGACTTGTCCAGCGCAGCGGCAGCCGCGCTTGCAGGAAACGGAGGACGGGCAGCCCGGCTCGGATTCTGCGTTCAGCGGCGGATGGCGTCATCGGGCCTCTCCAAATGCTCCACCACCCACAGCACCGCCAATTTGACTGCGCCCAGCTCGTTGAAGAAGTGGTTGCGCGCCTCGGCGGACTTGATGGCGCCCAGGTGGCGTGGATTCATCCCGATCCCCTCAGCGAACGCCTTCTGGGTGATCCCGTGCGCCTTGAGCTGGGCCAGCAGATCGTCCAACGTGACGCCGGCCAGGTAGGCTTGCAGATCCGGCAGGCCGCCGACCGCCTCGCGCGGGATGGTGCGGATTTCGCGGAAATTGTTGGGATTGCGCAGGAAGGTGTAGCCGAGCGCGACGCAGTGATGGCAGTAGCCGCCCTTGCCGATGTAGCAGCTACAGGCGGACGCCATGTCACCGCCCTTCACGTCAATAGAGACGGTGTACGTGCCGTGGTTGCCCTCGACCTTCGCCACGATCTTGGTCCCGGTGCGCGTGCCATCGTAGAATTGGCCGATGTAACGCGCGGCCTTTTCGCCAGGCGGGCCGGGCCAGCGGGATTGGATGGCGGTTTGCAGTGTTTCGATGTCGGACATTTTTGCTCCGATTATCTCTGGCAAGCCATGTGAGCAGCTCTCTATGGGGTTCTGATCTTCTGTCTTTGGATTTCCGCCTCCAGATGCGCCCGCTGCGCCTCAGTGGCGACACGGGCAGCGGAGGCATACGCCTGCGTCGTAAACGACTGCCAGCTATCGCGCTGGATCAGCGGCAGGGCCGCCTTTGTGAATTCGTCGGGGGTTGCTATCGCCGCCAATGAAGCCATGTAGGCCGCAATGGTTTGCTTCTCATCGCCAGGGATCATCCAACTGCCGATCTCGTCGGCGAACGCGATTTCGTCGCCGCGTTCCAGGGCATGGATCAACTCATACAAGGCGTCGAAGCAGGCGACGGCGTGCAGGTGGTCACCTTGCGCGGTCAGTCGAGCGCTGCCCTGCAACAGCTCGCCCAGGCGCTCGAACCACTCTTTGGTCTCCTCGGGGATGTGCATGTAGTTCTTTGAGTTGATCGCAAACGGTGCATAGTATTCGCCTGCCGATGACGCGCGCCGGAATTCTTCCACCTCATCCAGCAACGCCTCGCTGTCCACTGGCGCAGGCGGCCCTGCTTTGACCAGCCGGCCAAACACCGCCTGGCGTTGATCGTGGTCCATCGCGTCGTAGGCGGCGCGCAATAGGCTGAGCAAGGCAGATGGATCACACGTTGCAAGGAACTCGAATAGCCGCGACTCGTTCATCGGCCTCATCCATGCCAGGGGTGATTAGAGCCGGTAAGCGCCCCAACCGCCCAGCTCCTCGGCGATGAATGCTTTCAGTGCCTTGAGGTCGTTCCTGTTGGGCGAGCCCGACTTCCACGCGTCCACGACCGTCTCGGCGAAGATGATGGGGGCATCGGGCGCCCAATTCTTGAACTCGGACGTGGACTCATGCTGAAAGCGGTAGAAGCCGAGCAGCAGACCTTTGCCCATCCGGTTGGCTTCAGCCCGGAGGCCAAGGCTCTGATACCTGGCCAGGTCCTCCAGAAAAGGGGCCAAGGCCGTTTCGATCATCTGATCGGCGGCTTCACTTGGCTCGACATAACCATGACGTTTGCGACCGGCCCGCTCCCAGACCTCTTCGACTTCCAGGGCCTCCAGTTCGTCGTAGAGAATGGCGGCTACCTCTTCGACGTCCACGGGCTGGATGCGGGCCAGCGCCATTGCGGCGATGCGACCGGCGAGCGCCTCATCACTGGCTGCCAGCGCTTGCAGAACAGCGACGGCATCGGCCGGCGGGAGTTGTGAGATGATGTGTCCGGCATCTATCATGGTCTGTTCTCACCTCACGGATGAAACCACGGATCGTCCCGCACCGCATCCAGGCATTCATCCAGCGTCAAATCGGGGAAGATCTCGATCCATTCCCCGGTGTAGCGCGCGGCTGCCAGGCTGAAGCGTGCACCGCCGAGGTAGGTCAGGCGGGCGAACTTATGCTCGAAGGACGGCATCATCGCATGGGGACCAGCAACGATGTAGTGCGCGCAGAAGTAGAAGTAGCTGTGATACCACTTGGTGTAGAGGCTCTCGATGTAGTTGAACTGCGGGTCCTCCGGCGGAGGCTGGACGTGTATCGGCTTGAGCACCGATTCGATCAGCGCATTCGCCTTCGTTTCGACCTCGTGCTTGAGCGCCTCCGGTACTTTGGGCGGTGTCGGGTTCTTGGGCGCGTAGACCCAGGCTTTTCTCGGCGTGGCGGTTTTGGGCATAGACCCTCCGGGCGAGAGGCGCTCAGGCTGGTGGTGCGGCTCGGCTCTGCCGCGCAGATTCCCACAACGCGGCGGCCAACTGCTCAGCTTGCGCTGCCGTCAGCAGGATGCTAATCTCGTCCGCGTCAAACAGACGTGCATTTGGCGGAGCCGTGTCGGCGATCGCGAAACGGATGTCATCTTCGAAGCCTTTTTCGCGATCGAACACGCTGAAGGAGACCTCGAACCGGACGGTCTCGTCAATTGGTATGATCATCATGGCCACCTTCCAGACCGGTCAGGTCCTGATTGATGCGCTTCTTTCGTTCTCCCTGACGCTCGACCTCAGGCCTGCAACGCCCCCCGAAACGCCCGGTCCAGCAGCGCCGGCGGGGTTTGGAGCGCGAACTCACGAAGTGGACGAAGCTCGCGAAGCACGAAGGCCATGAAGCTCACGTGAGGCGACCCTTTGCGGCTTCGTGCTTCGTGCTCTTCGCGCGCCTTCGCGCCTCCGCGATCCAAATCCTTCACAACGCCCCCCGAAACGCCCGCTCCAACAGTGCGGCGAACAACTGCTCCGCCTGGCGCAGGGCCTCGCGCTGTTGGGCGCGGAGGCGTTCGTAGCGCCTGGCAGCTTGGCCGAATTCCCGTTGAAGCGACAGCGGCGGTTTGATCAGGGTCAGTTCCTCAAGTTTCGATTTGGTGATGATGTGCTTCATGCCTGCTGAAGCGTTCTGTTGAATATGTGGCTGGGCGATACGGATAAGGCCGTACAAGAACATCGAGTCTACATCGGGGCCAGGAGCTATCGCATTGATCTGCTGGTTGAAGGCGACTCGCCGATTCGTCAAGGCTGCATCACCGACTGAAGATAGGCTACCGGCAATACAAGTCACGAGCAAGGCTCCCGAATCAACCGCACGTCCCTGCTTCAACCCTTCCAGAGAAAGCATCTCGCGACTCTGTGAGACAAACATCTGATCATCCAGGATATTGTCAGACTTGATCCACTCGATGTGGTTGCCGTAAAACTCAGACTGTTCTCTGGATGGCGTGTTGCCAGTCTGGACTTCTCCCAGTTCTGCTATCTTCGCTCTCTTCCATCCCTTCGGATTCCGCACCGGATCCCCGAACATCTCCACGAAAACCGCCTGCAAATACCCCTCGCTCAACTCCAGCGCGTAGCGGCGCAGCCGGCGCAGGCGGTCGGCGCGCGCCAGGATGGCGGCAATGCGCTGTTGTTCGGGAAGGGACGGAAGGGTGAAGCCATACTTCGCTAGCAACTCCGGTGCGAGTCTGGGCAAGTTCGCGCCAGAGACCTGCGCGCTGGCCCACTCTACAAAGGCAGGCGATAGCAACAGTGCCCAAAGGTAGGTTCGATCCAACACTCCTTCCATCGGCAAGATCGGCAGTATCTCGGTGGTACACACGCCATCGAAGTTCGGTAACGCGACTTTGTTCAGATAGGGTCGTAGCTTGCCATACAGAACGTGCCTGGATGAGAACTTGAGCTTTGCGGCAAGTAGTGCCTCAGGGCTGATCTGAAATCCAGGCACAAATCGCCCGGTGTCTTTTTCGATGTGTTCCAGTCCGACGTATGGCAGAAGACGACATTCCTCCTGAGAGGCAGCCTTGCGATCAATCTTGGCGACCTTTTCGAGCGTGACCATTCTCATTTGATCATCCCTTGGATGTCCTCGATCGTCGCCTTCATGATCTCTTCCAACCTCAACAACCTCTCCAACGTCACCCGCGGCGCCTCGTAATACGTCTCATCTTGCTCGGCCTGCCGATACCGGCTGGCGGACAGGTCGTACTTATTCCCCTTCACCTGCGCCTTCGACACCCAGAACTGGCGGCTCAGGCGGTCAATCTGCGATTGCAGCGGCGCGACGCGGGCTTCGAGGCCGGCCAGGCCGGCCTTCGCTTTGTCCAGGCTGGCGCGTGTCCCGTCGCCGCCGTCGTCTTCCGGCGCGATCGCGCTCTCGAACGCCAGCCGGTTGATCTCGCCGTGCAGCCGCAGCCGCTCGGTCTTCAGCGGCGCGACTTCCGCCCGGAGGGCCGCCAGCCGCGCCGACCGCTCCGCCTCGAATGCCGGATCGTGGCGGCGGCGCCAGCAATTCAGGATGTCGGGGATGTCGTTCTCCGCGGTCCGCTGGCGCTTGTCGTCCAGCGAGAAGCCGTCGTGCGCCATGTCATAGAACCAGATGCGGTCGGTCACCGCGCCGCGCGTGAAGAGCAGCACCGCGGTCGAGACCCCCGCGTACGGCTTAAACACGCCGCCCGGCATCGAGACCACGCCGTCCAGCCGGTTCTCCTCCACCAGCTTCTTGCGGATTTCGACGTGCGCCGCGCTGGAGCCGAACAGCACGCCGTCGGGCACGATCACCGCGCAGCGGCCGCCCATGTCCAACGCGCGCAGGATCAGGTGCAGGAAGAGCAGCTCCGACTTGGTGGTGTTGCCCGGCAGGGTCGGGTTGACGTCGGCCTTGTCCACCGCGCCCTTGAAAGGCGGATTCATCAGGATCACGTCGTACTCGCGGCTTTCGGTGTACGCCTTCGAGAGGGTGTCCATGTAGAAGAAGCGAGGCGCCTCGATGCCGTGCAGCATCAGGTTCATCGAGCCGATGCGCAGCATGGTCATGCCCGAGTCGTTGTCGAACGCGCGGAAGAAGCTCGTCTGCAAGAACCCCCGCTGGCTGGACGTCAGCCGGTCGCCCACCAGGTTGTGGGGCCAGCCATCGGCGTCGTACGCCAGGATGTCCGGCGAGGTGTGCTGCTCCAGGACGTATTGGTAGGCGTTGACCCCGAAGCCGCAGGTGCCGCCGGCCAGGTCGCCGACGCGTTCGCCCGGCTGCGGCGCGATCATCTGCACCATCATGCGCACGATGTGGCGCGGGGTGCGAAACTGGCCGTTGCGGCCCGCGATGCTCAGGCGGTCCAGCAGGTACTCGTAGAGGTCGCCCTGGACGTCCTGGTTCTGGCTGGCGATCTGCATGCCCTCGATCAGCTTGCACGCCTCGATCAGCAGCGCGGGCTTGTTGATCTTCAGCTCGGCGTTGCCCATGTAGCGCTCGAAGGAGCTGCCCGCCGCGCCCAGCCCGCGCAACCAGGGGAAGATCGTGTCGCGCAAGTGGATCAACGCCTTGCCCGCTTCGAGCTGCGTCCAGTAGCTCCACCGCATCTCGGCCGGCACGGCCGGCGTGTAGGTCTCCCCGCGGCGTCCCGCCTGGCGCTCGGCCGCGTTCTGGCGGTCGTCCAGCCGCTTCAGGAAGATCAGGTAGGAAAGCTGCTCGATGGCGTCCATCGGGTTCGACAGGCCGCCGGTCCAGAGCTTGTCCCACAGTTTATCCACGTCGGATTTCAGTTTGGGGTCGGTAAGCATGCGTATTCCTTACACAGCCAGCTTTTCCGCAAACGCCAGCATCTCCGTCACCTGCTCCGGCGCAAACCAGCGCTCCACCGCGTCCTGCCCGAACGCGGTCAGCGGCGGGTCGTAGAGGTCGGCCGGCTGCAAGCGGCGCTTCTGCAGGAAGACGTTTTGCACGGCCCGCAGGAAGCGGATCTGGTCGGCGCTGAAAGGCCGGCCGGCGATGTACTCGCTGAACTGCCGCTGCACGATGTCGCGATAGTCGGGCAGCCCGTCCAGCTCCAGCAGGCGGCGCAGGAATTCCAACAGGCTGCCGACCTTCATCCCATACGCCTTGCGGATGTTCTCCTCGGAAAGCTCCAGGCCCGGCGCGCCCAGGTCGCTGTGCAGCGCCCGCTCCAGCTCGATCAGCGCCGCATCGCTCACCGCTTCCGCGCGGCCGATGGCCTGCAGCGTCGGGTGCGAATCCACCAGGTCGAGGATGCGCTGCTCGACGCGGCGGCGGTACTCCTCGACGTAGACCCGCTCGGTGCCGCCCAGCAGCAGGATGTAGCCGCGCAGCTCCACGTAGTCGGGCAGATCGAGCCTGATGAAGGCGTTCTCGCGGGCGCGACGGTTGCGCATCTCGCCGGCCAGGGCGTCAATGACCGCGTTCAACTGGGCCGGCGCGGCCGTTTGCACCTGCGGCGTCAGGCACAGCCGTGCCAGTTCGGCGCGGCTTACGTCCTCGAAGACGTAGTCGGGCAGGCGGCTCACGTCCTCGGCGATGGAAGCGGCCGTCGCGGCGGTCTCCTCGCCCTGCAGGATCCGCAGCTTCAGCCGCTCGACCTTGTGGGTGAAGGTCGCGGCCTCCACGTCCACGTCGGCCGCGTAGCGCAGCAGCGGCCCTACCTTCAACAGCAGGAACTCCAGCTTGCTGGCATTGAGGTAGAACCACCATGAATCGCGCCAGGCCGGTTCCACCTCGGGATAGACGCGTTTGACGAGCAGCGAGTCGGTCGGGATGCGGGCGACCATCGCGCGCAGATCGGCCACGGTGCGCCGCGCGTCGGGGGAGGACTGGTCATCCAGGAAATGCTCCATGAGTGCCAGCCGCGTGTTGAACAGGCTCACCAGCACCGGCAGGGCTTGCGCCATCTCAGGGTCGGGCGCCCGGTTGAAATCGTTCTCCCAGAAGTCGAGGATCAGGAAACGCTGCTTGCCGCCCTCGGGCAGGCGGTCGAGGTAGGCGCAGGCGGCCTGGCTGCGCGTCCCCCGGCCGATCATCTGCCACAGCTTGATGGCCGACTGCACCGGCCGCATGAAGACCAGGTTGACGGCTTCGGGCACGTCAATGCCGGTTTCCAGCAGGTCAACGGTGATGGCGATGCGCGGCTGGTCGGCTTTCTTGAACGCCTCGATCAGGCTGCCCCGGAAATCGGACTTGTAGGTGATCACCCGCACCAGGCCGGGGAACTGCGGGAACAGCTCCTCGAACGCGTCGGCCAGCCGTAGCGCGTGTTCCTGGGTCATCGCGAAAACAATGGTTTTGCCCGGCAATTGGCCCGACCTGTCCTTGATGCACTGCTCCCAGATTTCCTCCCACTGTTTGCGCAGGGTGTCGCGGTTGCTGACGGTGCGCTCGATCTCGGTGCCGGAGTAGTCCAGCGCGTCAGGATCCAGCCCCTGGTCAATCAAGATGTTGCGCTCTTCCTCGGTCAGATCCACCCCGCGAATCCCCTTGCGCTGGAAGCGGGTCACGGCGCGGTAGAGGTCGAAATCCACCAGGTATTCTTCTTTCACGGCCTGGGGATAGCTGTACAGGAAGGTGGGGCGGTTGCCGTCGCAGTCGAACTCGCGGAAGGTGTTGCGATCCAGGAACTCGGCTGGCGTCGCGGTCAGCCCGGTCATGCGGGCATCGAAGTAATACAGCACCTCGTTCCACTTGTTGAAGATCGAGCGATGCACTTCGTCGAAAAAGATGTCGTCGAAGAAGCCCGGTGTGAACTCCTGGAAGCAGTTGCTCAGCGTTTGCAGCGTGGCGACGTAGAGCCGGTTGGTCTTCTCGATCCTGTAGCTGAGAATGCGCGTGCACGGCTCATCGGGCAGGAACTTCTTGAAGCCATCGGTGAGCGCCTGCTGCACCAGCGGATCGCGGTCGGCCACGAAGAGGATGCGTCGTGCCTGGTTAGACCGCAGAAGCACGTCCGCCAACGACATCGCCACCCGCGTCTTGCCCGTGCCGGTCGCCATCACGATCAGCGCCCGGCGCTTGCCCCGGTCGAACGCCTCGCAGACGCGGCGGATCGCCTCCTGTTGGTAGGGCCGGTCGGTGATCTGCGAGTTGATGGGGATCGCGGCAAAAGGCTGCCGGTTACGACGCAGAAAGAGCCGGTTCTCCAGGTCGTCCGGCGAGAAGAAGCCCTGCACTTCACGCTTGACCGCCTGGCCGGCGTCGAGGAAATAGGTGCGCTCCCCGTTTGACATAAAAGCAAACGGCGTAAAGCTCTGCCGCTTGGCGATCTCGGAAACGTAGAACTCTGCCTGCGCCTGGGCCAGCCGCGGATCCGTGCTGCTGCGCTTGGCCTCGACCACCGCCATGATTTCACCGTTGGGCCGGTAAAGGGCGTAGTCGCTGACCCCTTTGGGGGTTTCCAGATCGTATGTCCCGCCGACGGCGCGAATCTGTTGCAGCTTTCTCCGGAGGGTTTGCCAGGCAGCCGGATCGAACCCATCCACCGGGATTTCTATCCCAACCCGGTTTGGATCAGCCACATCCCAGCCGGCGCGTTTGAGCGCAGGGTCTATAAGTTCTTTGCGGGTCTTGGCTTCAGTGGGTTCTGGCACGCCGGCACTCCATGTCCGTTGCGTCTATTAACTGCCGATTTTACCACACTCCCGTTATCACGGAAAACCGCCAAGACGTTGGGTGAGACTCACTCGAGTTGTTGGTCTGCACGAAAGGAAGTCTTTCGACCGGTCGATCTCGTGTCCCAGATGCCTTCCAATCTCTCGCCCAAAAGCGCCGCGCGCACCTCTGTCCACGGCACATGCCTGCGGATCGCGCCGGCGCGTTGCATCATCGTTCCGCCGGCTGCCGCCGCGGCGTGTGCGGCCGTCACCAGTTCTCGCCGCACCCCGGCCGCTTCAATCAGCCAGAGCAGCATGTCGGGGCAAACGATGTGATTGTAGGCGAACCGGGCATCCCGGTTTTGGCCGGGTTTACGCCCGTAGGCCCCTGGGCCATCGTATTCACCGAGCCAGCCGAGCCAATGCTCCTTCTGCGTCCGGTACCAGACACCCGGCTGGCTGCGCGGCGCATCGGATGGCAGCCGGTCGATGGCGCGTCTGAATTCGGCGATGCTGATGGCTGCCTGCAAAATATCCAATGCGCCTTCCCGTCAGCTCAGCGGACTGGTCTCCGCCGCGCCCGTCCGCTTATCTGCTCCCATCCGTTGCCCCCCGCACCAGCCTCACTTGCAGTGTGGTCAGCTACCGGAGCACTAAGGGCAGGTAGACATACGACGGCAGGCCCGAGGCATACACTTCTACGGTCACATCCTCGCCATCAGCGGGCAGATCTGCACCGTACAACCACACTTGCCACGAACCCTCGATAGGGGAGGAGATGTGATAAGTTTCAAAGCTGGCACCAGCGTGGTGACGCATGTTCGGATCGGCCTCAGCCGTAGCAGCCGTAATGACATGCCCGAAAGGATCGACAAGAGAGGTCGTGGTGGTGCTGCCAGCCCACTGGGTTACGAAGCTGGTTACCTGGTTTGCAATTGACACGGTGGCGGTGAGAATCTTGGTCTCGCCCTGGTTCAAGTGTACCGTTTGGTGCATCATGCTTCTGGTATCGCTATCGCAACCTCTGAACTCCTGGAGGCATTTGTATGCGTGCACAGTAGAACTGTCTGAATAGAAGTGGATCGCGATCCCGCCGAAGCCGGGATTTGTCTCATATGTGCTCTGGACCTGGTCTAGATGGACCTCCATCACAGCCCATCCTTCCTCGTAGAATGTCATCCAGTTTTCAAGGTTGGGGCTCCCAAGGCTGACAATGTCAAGGGTTTCCGCCCCGACGATGACTTTCTTGCCGATTCGCTGCGCCTCAGCGATCGCCGGTGCGACTCGGGTAATCAAGCCGTAAGATCCAATAGAAGATCCCCATTCATAGTCGCCCGCGTGGTCTGCGTAGTCCATGGTCGTCAAGATATCTACGTAGGACAACACGTCAACGTAGTCCGCTTTGCCGTTGCCATCGACATCGCTACCGTACCAGGGGTTGAAGGTGGGGAGATCAACCCCAAACACGATCGGGGGATAGTCAAAGTTGTATGCGCTTACGTCTTGCGAGACATACCACAGCAGTTCATAGAATCGGTCCCAGTATTCGTCTTTGTTGGCCGCCCAATCTGTATTTTCGGCCGGCTCAACATCCAGATGGATGCCCTTAAATCTCTCGTCTTCGTGCGGCATACGCTTGTTGTAAGAAAACGCCTTCCAGATCAACTCACGGCCGGCAGCAAAGTCGTTCGGACTGGTCACCCACTTCTCTGATACGCCCTTCCCCGGTGCCAGGTAGTGGACGGCAATGCCCTCCTGGTAGGCAGCACGTAGAAAAGTACGGAGAAAGGGCTCACGCTCACTGTCGGTCATATACTGCTCTGGGACCTGGAGGTAGACGGTGGTGATTTGTTTGTTCGGGTTGCCATGAGGCGCACGTAAGAAGTCGAAGAAAACCTTGGTACCGTTCTGTTCGTGAAATATGTCGGTCGGATCCCACACCCAGACTGCGCGCCCAGATCGGATAGAGATCGGGGTAACACTGGCGTATTTTACGGTCGACACGTAGCCAGCATAGACATACCCGCCAGTGAGATAGATATGATCTTTGGCGAACACCGCACCTATGCCATACGTGGCTTGCCCTAGGGATTCTGCACTCTGCCAGGCGCCGAGCGTGTGATCTGAATTGATCGTTGCCATCTCGACATTCGCTAGACCCGTGTTGCTCGAATAGGCGGCCCCCCCGATCATATACATAGAACGGCCATCCGAGATTGTTGCATGATAGGATCTCGCCGGGTTAACATCGCCGGCTGTACCCCATAGAGCGAGGGTACCATCGGTGTTGATCGCCGTGTATTCTACGCTAGAGGGCCTTCCGGATTCGTTCTGGCCCGACGGCACATAAATGTACCCACCTGCCACCACTGCGTCCATGCCGCTGCGCGCTGTATTCAGAGCGCTGGTGGTCTGCCAGTCTCCCAGAGCTCCGTTGGTGCCGATCGGTGCGTACTCCACGCTGTTCAGTGCACCCGGATTGCGTCCGCCGATCGCATAGATGTATCCATAACCTGCGGTCAAGCCCATGAACATCCTCGCAGTTGTCAACGGGTGCGCCGTTTGCCAGGTGCCCAGCGTGCCATCGATATTGATCTCAGCATACTCCACGGTGCTCAAGGTGCTCAATCCGTTGTTGCCTCCCACAACATACAGATAGCGGTTGACTGCAATGGCCTTGTGCCCAGTCCGCGCAGACGTCATCTGACCGATCTCCTGCCAATGACTCAGCGTTCCATCGGCGTTGATCGTCGCGCTTTCGATGCTCGCAGTCAGTCCTGAAGCAGTCTCACCCCCAAGAACGTATATGCGATCGGCCCAACTCGCAATGGCGTGGCACTGTCTGGCTGTGCCCAGGCTCTCAGCGCCGGTCCAAGAACCAAGTTGCGGGCTTGTAGTGCTGTTGTCCGAAGTCCTGCCTGAATGAGTCTTGGTTGATAGGAACGAGGTCATTAGGTCAGGCAATCCCCTCTCAGAGGAATCCGCCGTGGCCGATACCCTTGCCGCGCTCAGATCGGCATTTGCCGGCTGGATCTCCGCCGACATCACGGGGACAGGGATGATCAATGTCAGGATGACCACTACGGCAAAAAGCCTCGAGAAACATCGTAGGTTCATGAGAGCCTTTCTCCTTGTGTAAATCGCTTCTGGTGATTAAGAACGCCGACGAACTTCGTCTGTGATCTCCTCTGGCAACCCCTTCCGCCGCCGCCAGCAGCACCAACCCCCCGCCGGCCGCCACCCACCGCCGCCACACCACCGAGCCGCGCTTGCGCGCCATAACCTCCCTACTCCGGGCATTCACCCCCGCGCTCCCCATCTCCCCCTCGCCCCCTCTCCTTGTCACGCTTCGCGTGAGCGCCGCAGCACGAAGAATCTTCCGCGTCCCCCCATCTCCTCCCCTCGAACCTCACCCTTCCGCCAACCCCACCAAAATCCCATGCAACAATTGATCCAGCCGCCCCAGGTGCTTGATCGTGCTCTCCTCCAACACATACACCTCCCGCTGCGACCCCGGATCCCGCACGGCCGCGGCCAGCGCATCCAGGATCGCCTGGCGCTGCTCGGCCGTCGTCGTCTCGGTGCGGCCCAGCGCCTCCAGCCCGCGCGCCACACCGTAAGCCGCGGCCGCGCTCTCGTCGGCCAGCCCTGCGGCCAGCGCGGGCGTCAGGTCCCCCTCGATGCGCCGGAACTGCCCCACCGCGGCCAGCGCATCCTGCTGCACCCGGCTCACGTCCCGCAGCCCGCGCCGCAGCGCGGCCACCACCGCCGGCGTCACCCGCCGCAGATGCCCCAGCGCCGTCAGTGCGAAGCGCCGCGCACTGAAGCTCTCCGCGTCATCCACGGCCCGGATCAGCAGCGTCTCCAGCCGGTCGGGGTCCGCGCGGCGCGCGAACGCGCCCGGCGCGGCCTCGGCCGCCGCGGCGGTGAACGCCAGGCCGATGCGTCGCTCCGCCCAGTCCGCATCCGCCAGCGCCCGCTCCAACCGTGCGACCAGCCAATCCACCAGGCTCGTGCGCTCGGCCAGCAGCGCCCGCGCGGCCTTCACCAGGCGTTCATGATAGTCTTCCCAGGGGATATCGTCCGCCCCGGCCCGCCACAGCGCCTCCAGCAGCCGCTCCGGCGCCTCACCGGTCAGATCCGCCAGCCCGTCCAGCAGCGGCGCGACCGGGTAGTCGGCCGCCTTCCGCTTCTCAGCGCGCGCCTGCAATCGCGCCCACTCGCCCGCGAGGAGGCACGCTCGCGGCGCCTCGTCCGCGACCAGTGTTTGCACCCGCAGCCAATCCACAACCGCCTGGCGTCCATCCGGCGTGTCCCGGCTGGCCAGGTCGGCCAGGGCCAGAGCCGACTGATCGGCCGCCGGGCCGTCCAGCGCCCCCTGCAGCGCCGGGTAATCCCCGGCCGCGGGCTCCCGCATCTGCCCCAGGCAGCGCACCGCGCCGCGGCGAACCCCCGCCTCCGCCGCGGTCAGCAAACCGTGCAACGCGGCGCGCAGTGGGGCCTGAGCGTCCTTGGGTGCGTCGCCTGCCTGCAACAGCCAATAAACGCTGTTCAGCAGCGCCTTCTGCACCCGCGGCGTCCCCCCGACCAGTCTCCCCTGGATCGCCGTCCAGACCTCCGGGCTGGCATGCTGAATCTCACTCAGGATGGTCTCTGCGAGCTCGGCATCGGCTTCCGAACCCGCCGCCAAGGCATCCGCCCACGCGGTCATCAGCGCCGGATCGTCGTGGTGCAGATGGGTCAATGTCCAATAGAGCGGGGTCTCCACCCGCGGGTCGGCCTGGTGCGCGTCGTGCAGCCGGACCAACGCCGCCACCGTCTCCTGGCCCACCGCCGAGGTCTTGAGACGGTCCTCCCCCCAGCGCCCGTGCAGCGCGCTGCCCGCCCGGTAACGGCTGCGGTCATCCGCGGCCGACAGCAGCGCGACCAACCCTGGCAGCGCGTCCGCGTCCAGTTGGCCCGCCTCCGCCAGCAGCAAGCGTGCCTGCGCCGCCACCTCAGGATGGGCATGGCGCCGCCAGCCCTGCGCCAGGGGCAGCGCCTCTCGATCTTTGCCGGGCCAGCGCAATAACGCCAGCACGGACAACGCATCATCGGTCAGGCCGTCTGCCAACAGCCGGTCCAGCGCCAGCCCTGCAGCCAGGGTGAACTCGGCGCCGGTCGCGGCCCCGCGCCGCCGGATCTCCGCCAGCCCCCCAGCGCGCCGCGCCGGGTCCGCCAGCCAGTCCCACGGAAACGTCGGCGCGAGGCGCTCCAAAATCCGGCGGGCCGCGTTGATGGGCGCGGCCCGCACCAGGTCCCCATATGTCTTCGCCCACAGCGGCCGCCAGAGGTCCGGCAATTGGGGCAGGTGGGGGGCCAGGCCGGTCAGGGCACGGGCGCGGGCGGAGTCATCGGCGATCTGGCCGGCGGCGGCCAGCGCCTGGGCGAGCAGGTCTGGGGGCAGGTGGGGGGCCAGGCCGGTCAGGGCACGGGCGCGGGCGGAGTCATCGGCGATCTGGCCGGCGGCGGCCAGCGCCTGGGCGAGGGCGGCAGTGCGCAGGTC
>CAZKEF010000043.1:0-45078 GCA_964551735.1 uncultured Anaerolineales bacterium | reverse complement strand
GCGCAGGTCTGGGGGCAGGTGGGGGGCCAGGCCGGTCAGGGACGTGGCGCGGTCGTCGGCAGCGGCGATCTGGCCGGCGGCGGCCAGCGCCTGGGCGAGGGCGGCAGTGCGCAGGTCTGGGGGCAGGTGGGGGGCCAGGCCGGTCAGGGCACGGGCGCGGGCGGAGTCATCGGCGATCTGGCCGGCGGCGGCCAGCGCCTGGGCCAGCAGGTCGGGATAGTCTCGGTTCAGCGGGACCAGCGCGGCCGCAATGTACTCCGCCGCGGCTGCGGCCTGAGCCTCCCCGGTGACCGCCAACAGCCGCCCCAGCGCTTCCTGGACGCGCGCTACGTGGCCGGGCCGCGCGTTCGGCGCGGTCAGGGACGGCTCGGCCGCCTCCCCCAACGCCAGCAGCCCCACGATCGCCTCCGCGGCCTGTTCCGGGCTGCTCACCGCGTCGTCCCATACGCCTCGCAACGCCGGGGCCAGCGCGGCCGCCGGCTGCCCAGCGCGCAAGGCCGCCAGCACCTGCGGCGCCAGGACTGGCTCCCGGTAGATCGCCTGCAGGTCAAAACCTTTTGTTGGGCTCAGCCCGCCGCACAGCGCCCAGATCAGCCGCTGCCACAAGAAATCCGCCTGGACCCGCGCGGCCAGTTCCGGCGCCTGGTTCAACGCGCGGCGGAACGGCAGCCGGTTTGCCGGCAGCATCTGGGGCGCCTCGGCTGCCAGCGCTGCCAGCCCGCGCGCGGCCGGCCACTCCCACGCGGCCTCGTCCGACGGCAGCGCGTCCAGCAGCGCCTCGGCCAGCGCCGGGCTCCGCCAGCCGTGCCGCGCGGCCATCGCGGCTGCGGCCAGGCGCAGGTCGGGGGGCGCGTCCGGCGGCTGGGCCAGCGCGTTCAACAGCGCCTGGTCCACGGGGCGGGCCGCCTCCCCGCGGCGCAGGCGGGCCAGGCTGCGCTCGATCTGGCCCCGCAGGAAGTCGAACCGGCCGGCCCCCTGGCGGTCCGCATAGGCCGCCAGCAGCCGGCCCGTCACCTGGCTCACGATGCGGCCGGGCATGTGTACGAACTCCGGCAGCGCCGCGGCCAGCAGCAACGCGCGGCGCGGCAGCAAATCCCCCAGCGGGTCCGGGGCGTCCAGCACCCCCTGCAGCAGCCGCTCGCGCGCGTCCAACCCCTGGCTGGTCATCGCGAAGCCCAACGCCAGCAGCACCGGCTCGCGCCAGCGCGGGTCATCCGCCTGCGCCAGGATGCGCGCCAGCGCCTGGTCCGGGTCGCGCACCAGGTGGCGGGCCGCCAGGTACTCCTGGAAGGTCAGGTGCAGGAACCCGTACAGGCCCCCGCCCCGCTCGGCCAGCATCCCCACCCGCTCGCGCACCTGGGTCAGGAAGCCGTCCACGGTCCGGCTGAAGTCCGGCGGCAGTTGGTCCGGCTCGAGGTCCGGGTAACGGTACGCGGCCAGGTGCTCGGCCAGCAGGTCGCGCAGCTCAGGCTCCGGGATCAGGCCGGTGGCGTAGTGGGAGTGGATATGCGCGGCCACCGGGGCCAGCACGTTCACCACCTCATCCTCGCTCAGCGCGGCGTCCCGCCACACCTCGGTCAGGTTCTCCACCGCGATCTGGTAGAGCCGCACGCGCTGCTCCGGCAGCCGGGCCTCGGTGTTGTGGTGCACCAGCGCCAGGATCGTCAGCAGCAGCGGGTTGCTGGCCATCTCCGCCACGCCAGGCCGTCCCGGGTCATGGATCGCCGCCTTCAACGCCGTTGCCGACCGTCCTGCTCGCGCCTGCGCCTCCGCCAGGCTCTCCTCCGGCCGGATCAGCAGCTCGTGTACCGCCAGGGTCCAGGCCTCACAGAACCGGTCAATTGCCGCCTCCGCCATCGGCTCGATGGTGAAGTGCGCCATGTGCCCGCTCAGCGGCGAGGCATGATACCCGGCGATGCGGCTGGTAACCATCAACTGGTTGCCGCTCAGCCCATCGCCGCGCTGCGGATCCCAGCGCTGCCGCCACGGCCGGGCCGGGTCGTCGAACGGGTTGTCGCCATCGGGCGTCACGACGCAGTCGCGCACGAAGCTCTCCACCGCGCGCACGATGCCGTCGCGCGCCGCGCCGCGCGTGATCTCATCCAGGCCATCCAGGATGATCACCGCCCGGCCCTGGCGCAGCCGCGCCTTGATCAGCGCGTTCAACCCGTCCGGCGGGATGCGCTCCCCTGCCCGTGGGTGCCCCTGGCCGTAGGTGGGATACTCCCCCAGCCACGGCTGGCGGCCCAGGTAATCGGCCAGCGCCAGCTCACCCCCGTCCGGGTCCTTGGCCTTGTGTTTCTGCCGCGCGTCCGCGTAATCGGAAACGCGCAGCAGCACCGCCAGCCGCGCCGGCCCCAGGTCCACCGCGGCCGCGCCGTCGGCCGCCGCCGGGTCCACCTGGTTCGCGCCCACCTGCACCCGGGCCTTGCCCGCCACGGACGCCTGCGCCAGGTGCAGCGTCAGCCAGCGGGCCAGGGTGGTCTTGCCGCTGCCGGGATCCCCCAACACCACCAACCAGCGATGGCGCCGAAACGCCTCCGCCAGGTTCAGCACCTCGGCTTTGCGCTTGTCAGCGAACACCGAGGGCCGGTCCCGCTCCACCAGCGAGGGCATGATCGGCGCATACACCAGCACCCGCCCCCGCCGCCGCCAATGGTTGTCCTCCGCGGCCGCGTCCCACACCAGCAGCCGCGCCTCTTCATCCAGCAGTTCCCGGCTGTCCGCCCGCTCCCCCGGGCTGGACTCGCTGCCCTTCAACGCCACATAGACCCGGTCCAGCGCCACCGTCGGCAGTTGGCCCTGCACGCGGATGCCCCGCAGCTCCAGCCGGCCGTGCTCGCGGGTCAGCCATTCCAGGTAGGGGCGTTCCAGCCCATCATGGTCCGGGGCGGGTTTCGGCGCGGCGGCCGGCGCGGCCGTGGGCGTCGGCGGCGCCGCGAGCTGGGGCAGCAGTTTGGTCAGGTCCTGCCGCACCCGGCGCTCGAAATCGTCCGGTGTCTCGTACGGAGTGTAAAGCCCCGGGTGCCCCCCGCTGGCCTCGAACTGCTTGAAAAAGGCGCGCACCTTGCCGAATTGCTCCGGATCCAGGTCATCCAACGAGGCCGGCGCTCCCCTGCGCCGGTAGAACAGGATGTACGGCCGGCCGTGCGCCTGCCAGGAGCGGTAGGCCAGCCTGAACTCTTCCTCGGTGCCGCCATCGAATGGCAGCCCCGTCTCCGGATCGCGGCCCCCCGAGGGCGTGCCGAACCGGGTCCACAGCGCGCCCACGAACACGTCCCACCGCTCCACCGGCATCTGATCCAGGATCACCTGCTCCGGCCGGCCCATGCCCGCGCTCGCGTCCTCCCACGCCAACAGCTTCAGGATCACCCCGCGCTGTTCGGCCAGTGCGCCGGGCTGGTTGAACTCCTCGATCACCCGCCGCAGCCGCTTGCGCTCCTCGGCCACATCCCCGGGCGACGCCAGGAAGACGCGCAGCACCCGCAGCCCGCTGCCATCGGCCAGGGGTGTCCCCGGCGCCTGTCCACCCGCCCCTGCCGGCAGCATCCGATCCAGCCGCGCGCTCAACGCTTCCAGTTGTTTCAAGATCGCCGCGCCCTGGTCGTAGGTTGCCAGGGTCTCCACCTGGCCCTGCACCGCGCACAGCTCGTCCTGCACCTCCGCCAGCAGCGCCTGGTGCGTGGCATACTGGTCCGCCAGTTGGCCGGCCAGCGCATACTCCCCGTGCTCCACCGCCGCCCGGATCAGCCGTTCCTCCCGCATCACGCGGCCCATCGCCTGCTGGAACTCCGCCTTCGTCACCAACTCCGCGATGCCGCTTTCTGCGATCGCGCGCTCGACCGTCTCCCGGATCTCCTGCGCCGGCACCTCCTCGCCGCGCACCAACCGATCGAGGATGCTCCCCAGCGCCTCCACGCCCAGCCCGGCCGCCAGCACCCCCAGCACGCCCGGCAGCTCTGCCCCAGGCACGGCCGCGACCGCCAACAGCGCCGACCCATAGAAGACCGTCTTCGCCGACGCGTTGCCCAGCGCCTTCAGCGCCTCCACCACCCGGCTCGCCCGCGCCGTGCGCTTCGCGCCCCATTCCGCAGTAGGATCAGCCATAGCCCCTCACAGTCGTTGTCACAGTCGGCGGTCATCCCCCACCTGCCGACCCGCCATCCCCCGACATCACCCTTCCGCACCGAAACACCGTCACGTATACGTCAGCGCGAACACCGTATCCGCCAGCCACTTGCGAAACGACTCATTGTCGCTGAACTGCTTGAATAGCTCCGTGTCATCCCGCATCAGGCCCACGATCACCCGCCACAACGCCCGGTCGTGCTCGATCCGCGCGTTCTGCCGGTCAGAATGGGCGCGAGCGTTGCTGTAGGCGGTGTCCGCCGCCACCTTCTGCGGGATCTCCTCGGTGATCATCCGGCGCACACGGTCCGCGTCCTGCCAGGCGATGTTGCCGAACAGATCGTTGAACGCCCGCAGGATGTTGGAGAGCCGATCCAGCTCGGGCTCAGCCAGGTGACCGCCGCCGGCGGTGGGCACCGGCCCGATCTCGGCGTCGGCGTCGGGCAGCTTGATGCGCATGATCGCTTGTTTCTCGGCGCGGTAGCTGTCCATGTCAATCGCTTCGAGGATGCCCTTGGCGAGGTCCTGTTCCACCGGCGCGGGCAGCTTCGGCACGAGGAAGTTCAGGAAGATCGAGAGCCGCTCCCATTCGGCGCTGCTGTAAGGCAGGATCGCAGCCAGGAAGTTGTAGGTGCGGATGAAGACTTTGGCCTTGCCTTTGAAATCCACCTGGCCGTCCTCGTCCAGCTCAACATAAACCGCGACGCAGGCATCCAGGATGGGATCCAACCGGTCGCGATCCGCGCCCCCCAGGTACCGCGCCACCAGTTCATCCACCTGCTCCGGCGTATACACCTGCCGGCCGTCCAGGTCGGCCTTCAAGTCGTGCAGCTTGTTGGGATCGGTCTCTTCGCTCAGGATGGTCGTCCGGTAGTAGTCCGCGAACGCCGCCTCGATGGTGTCGGCCTGATTCATGAAGTCCAACACAAAGGTGTCATGTTTCTGCGGGTGGGCCCGGTTCAAGCGGGACAGCGTCTGCACCGCCTTGATGCCGGCAAGCACCTTGTCCACGTACATGGTGTGCAGCAGCGGCTCGTCGTAGCCGGTCTGGAACTTGTCGGCGCACACCAGGAAGCGATACGGGTCCTCCTGGATGCGGTCGGCGATGTGGCTGGACGGGAAGCCGTTGAGCGAGGCCTCGGTCACTTTGCCCCCGCCATACTCGTGCTCGCCGGAAAAGGCGACGATGGCCCGGTAGGGACTTTTGCGCGCTTGCAGATAATCGCGGATGGCGTGGAAGTATTGGATGGCAAGCTGGATGCCGCCGGTCACGATCATGGCCCGGGCCTGGCCGCCGATCTTGTGCTGGGCGATGACCTGCTCGTGAAAGTGATCCACCATGATCTCGGCCTTGAGCCGGATTGCGTACTCATGGCCCTCCACGTAGCGGCGCAGCTTCTTCTGGGCGCGCTTGGTGTCGAACTCCGGATCGCCCTCGATCTTCTTGACCAGCTTGTAGTAGCTATGCACCGGGGTGTAGTGCGCCAATACGTCCAGGATGAAACCTTCCTGGATCGCCTGTTTCATGGTGTAGCTGTGGAACGGCCGGTGCTTGACCACGCCATCGGCCGGATAGGGCACGCCGAAGATCTCCAGCGTCTTGTTCTTGGGTGTGGCGGTGAAGGCAAAGTAGCTGGCGTTGGGCAGCAGCTTCTTGGCCTCCATGATGCGGTTGATGGTATCCTCCACCGTCTCGTCGTCTTCCTCCGCGCCGGCCTGCGAGAGCGCCACGCTCATCGCCGCCGAGGCGCGCCCCCCCTGGCTGGAGTGCGCCTCATCAATGATGATCGCGAAACGGCTTTCCCTGTGGCCCGTGCCCAGTTCATCCAGCACGAAGGGGAACGTCTGCACCGTGCTGATGATGATCTTCTTCCCCGATTCCAGGTACTCGCGCAGTTGCCGGGTCTTCGATTTCGCCTCACCCTCCTTCACAGCGCCTATCGTCGCGCTCACCTGGGCATACTGCCTGATGGTGTCGCGGATTTGCTGGTCCAGGATGCGGCGATCGGTGACGACGATGATCGAGTCGAAGACCGGCGGGACTTCCAGACCCCCGGTTTCTCCGAGAAACCGGGGGTCTTTCGTTGCCACCGGCCGCAGCCCGATCAACTGGTGCGCCAGCCAGGCGATGGAGTTGCTCTTGCCGCTGCCGGCCGAGTGCTGGATCAGGTAACGCGGCCCGGCGCCGCGCTCGGCCGCAGCGGCCAGCAGCTTGCGCACCACGTCGAGCTGGTGGTAGCGGGGCCAGATCTGCGCCCGCCGCTTCTTGCCCGTCTTCTCGTCCTTATACTCGACCACCTGGGCGTAGTTCTCCAGGATGTTCGTCAGTCCGGCCGGGGTCAGGACGCGCTTCCACAGATAGTCCGTCTTAAGGCCGTCCGGGTTCGGCGGGTTGCCCGCGCCGTCGTTCCATCCCTGGTTGAAAGGCAGGAACCACGAGGCCTTACCCTTCAGGTGCGTGCAGAAGGCGACCTCTTGATCGTCCACGGCGAAGTGTACGATGCAGCGGCCGAACTCGAAAAGCCGTTCGCGGGGGTCGCGGTCGCGCTTGTACTGCTCGATGGCATCGGCCACGGTCTGCTTGGTCAGGCTGTTCTTCAGCTCAAAGGTGGCCACCGGCAGGCCGTTCACGAAGAGGCCCAGGTCGAGGGCCAGGGCGTTCACGTCGCGGCTGTAACGCAGTTGCCGGGTGACGCTGAAGCGGTTCTGCGCATACCTTTCCGCGGCCTGGGCGTTGCCGGGGGTGGGCGCACCGTAAAAGAGATCGATCTGGTGCGGCCCGTGCTTGATCCCCTTGCGCAGCACATCAATCGTGCCGCGCTTGCTGATCTCCCCTTGCAGCCGAGCCAGGAATTTGCGCCGCGTCGGGCCATCCTCGGACAGATCCAACGCGGCCGCAACCTTCGGCTGGGTCACCTGCAGAAAGATGGTGAGCTGCACCAGGTCGGCGCAGTACTCGCGGTCATAGTCGCGCCAATCGCCCAGCAGCCAACCCGTGCCGCCATAGAGCACGCTGGGGGCGGCCACGACGCCTGCCGCAGCCCCCGGTACTGGTGAGCCAACCATGTCCGAGACAATCAGGGATTCGAGGCCTTTTTCGGAAGTGTCGGTGATCATGTGCATCTCCACGGGGTGGTTGGCGCCCGACGGGCAGTTTCACCATACGAGAATCCAGGATCGGCTGTACGTGCGCCCCCTCTGGCGACAACCAGGCCTGCCATCAAACATCCATCAACGAACGCGACGCGCTCTCGCATACTACATATAGTATGAATGTGGCAATCACGTCCTACATATTGAATTCCAAAGCGCTTCCAGCAAACATCTATCAAGCATCCATCAAGCATCCATCAAACAAAATCGCTGGTGGCCAGGCGCCGACTGGTGGTAGGATCGCCGGGCCGATCCAGCGCCAGGAAACACAGCCTCAAGTGGCTCCTCGCTCAATTGCAGCCAGTCCTGCCCAAAACGGCAGATAACTGCGGATGCGCGTTCCGGCCTCCTGGTCTTGTACGAAAATGAGCCCGGCTTCCACTGCCTCATTCAGCAAGCGCGACGCGGTGGAAGCATTTCGCCTTTCAATGCCAAATCGTTCGCGCAGCGAGGTGTTGGTCATTGGCTTGCGGGTGACGTAGCGCAGGCAGGCGTGCAGATAACACGCGCGCACGCGGTCTGCCTTATCCATTTGCGACAGAGGCTTGTGCGCGAACAACACTGCACGCGTAAACCCATCCGGCGCCTCGAAGAGGGGCGCCGGGAGTTGGAACAACTCGACCTGAAAGATGACTTTGTCAATCCCGCTGCCCCGCTCCTCACAAATACGAAACCGCCGCATCAGCGAAGCCAACGCCTCGTTGCGCGATTTCGGCGGCGTGTCCACAAAGCGCAGAGTGTCCACCAAAGGCTCACCGGGATTGGTGATCTCGATCCGGTCCTCGAAGATCTCGACCATCGGCCCGGCCCCTGTAATGCTGAACTCCTGATGGATGAGGGCATTGGCGACCAGCTCGCGCACTGCCAGTTCAGGGAACATCGGCACCGTCTTGCGCAGGGCCTGGCCGATCACTTCGTTGGTGGGCAGGAGACCGTTGATATAGCCCACCAGGCCCTCGAAGCCGCTGGCGTAGCCTTTGCCGCCCATTTGTTCCTTCAGGGTTTCAATGCGTCCGGCGCCACGATACTGGATCACGCGCATCGCCTTGCGTTGAAGGACAGCAAAATGATCGAGCCTCTTGGCGAATAAAACCGCGCCGAGGTTCGTAATATCCCAACCGCCTGCTGCGCAGGAACGGATCAATCTGTCGCTCTGCAACGCCTCCAGGATTCCGGCGGCGTTGGCGGGCAGCGGCTGCTCCAACAAGTCGAAGTAGGCCGGATAATCCAGCAACCGCAGGACGTCAGCGGTCGGTAAATGCTCGGCGGCGATCAGCTCCTCGAAGGGTGTGTGATCGAGGGTCCGCCACAGTTCTCGCTCGCGATCAGGCGCGTCCCGGAGTGGCTTCTTGACCTCTCCAACACGAATGAAGTCTTCACCCTGAAAGCGGACTGGATGTCTAAAGGCGCGCCCGATCTCCAGCAGCACCACCGGTTGCTCTTCCAGGCTCAGCTCAAAGAAACGGAAGTGAATCTTCGGCGTGAGCAGCCGGAGCAGCCAGGTTTCCAGCGGTTCATTCCCTTTCTTTGCTGCGGCCGGCGAAAAACTTGTGCCGCTAATCGCGTGCGTTTCATTCTCGACACCCCAGATGACGTAGCCAAACGCCTTGCCGTTCAGGGCCGCGGCGTTGGCCAGCGCTGAGATGTACTCGCCGATGCTTTGCGGCTCGGCATCGTTGTGCTTGAATTCCAGCCACTCGGTTTCGTGTGGCAGCTTGCACAGCTCGCGCACCAGGCCAGCCAGGTAGTCGTTATCGCGACTGGACGTCATGCCTCGTCCTCCTCGCCTTCAGGGTTGTCTTCGTCACTTTCCTCAACCTCTTCCGACGCCCCATCCTCTGACGCCTCCGCCTCCTCGCCCTCCTCCGGCAGCACGGCCGCCGCGGCGCGCACGTCGAGCTTGCCGGTGACCACGTCCGCGATCAGCCGGGTGCGGTATTCGCGGAGGAGGGCGATTTCGCGTTCGGCCCGTTGGGCTGTCTTCACCAACCCCGCAAGGGCAGAGTCAATCGCTGCCGCGATCCGCTCCTGCTCCTCGAGCGGTGGCCATGGCAAGTCCACCGCACAGAAATTGTCGTAATTCAGGTCCTGCCCGTCACGAATGAAATTTGCCGTTGCTTGAAGAGCACCAATGTAGCCGTAAGATTTGAATAGCTGTGCGAAGTAGGACACGCACAAACTCCGACTGGGTCTTAGTACGACGTATGAAGACCTGATGCAGCCTCGTTCCCAAGCACGTTCTAGCCCGCCTTGAAAGCTCCTCATGCTGATGACGAAGTCATCAACCTCGACATGGCGCCTCTTCTCCAGGTGCCTGAAGATTTTCACTATCTTGCGACCGACCCTGCGCTCGTACTCTTCTTGTGAGATCACGCCATAGGCTTGAGTCGCAGATAACTGAATATCACCGGGCTGAGCCAGTTCTGTCCGAGGCGAAAACACCCGCTTACTGCGCACCACCTCCCAATGCTCCGGCACCGCCCCCAACCATTCCACCCCCGACGGCTTGAGCCGCACCTGGGGATCCAGCCCGCGCGTCACCGCCTGGTGGATGATCGCCTGCTTCTGCTCGTTCAGCAGCGCGATCAGCTTTTGCTTGGCGCGGATGTAGCGCCGGATGCGACGGTCCACGTAGTCGAGGTAGCGGACGATGGCGAGTTGTTCGTCGGCAGGCGGCCTTGGGAAGGGCTCACATTTCAAGAGTTCCATAGGAATCCGCATGCGGTGAGCCAAAATACCATTGCCAATGCGGACAAGACTCTCCTGAAATGGCTTCGTTTGAAAGTAGGCGTTCAAGTATCGCGGATCATCATTATCTGAGCGTCGTGTGAGTACGTAATATACTGGACTGAGGCAGCCCGTGTAGCGAGATAGGCCGACGGACCCGATAATCACGTTCATACAGTTCACCACGATGTCATCGCGCCTTACGATCTTATATCGCGTGATGTCCTCGGATTTCTTATTGCCTATGTTCCCTTTCTCAGAATATGGAATAACACCTCGGTCTCGCAGCACCGAGAGAACTTCTTCGACACTTCCATCACTGTTTGTCTCGCCGCGTTCCCGAAGTAGAGCGCCAAGTCGCGGGAGTTCCCAATGCGCGGGCACCTCCCCCAGCCACGGCACGCCGGAGTCCTTGTAAGTGGGATAGGGTTTTAGCTCATCCACCATCTAACAGTCCCCTCAAAAGCCCGTACGCACACAACCATCCAGCTTTCTGTGCAGGAGGGAGATCAAAGAGAGATAGTCCGCCGCATCGTCCTCGCCCTCCCACAAGATCTTCGGTTCATGCGCCAGCGGATTTCTTACGGCCGCAAAACATCCTTTAAGCAGGGCCGCAAAGCCTTTGTGCTCGGATTTCTCGGTCTCGGTTCGCAACGTGTTGACGGCAAGGATCGGGCGGTCAATCGCAAAAACCTGATCAACAAGCTTGGCGCCATCCTCATGAATCCCTGATAGCTCGCGGATTCGCTGGGCCAGCCCCTTGCTGGCTTCAAATACCGCGTGAAAGTAGTTGTCCTGCAGCAACTCTGTGCGACAGTATTTCAGAACCTCAGGGTGCATGCTTCGACCGTGGAATTTGGCCTGAAGCATCTGTAGGCGTCGCTCGGCCTCAGGAAGTGTTCTTGTCGTCCCACACTGCCGGAATTCTCCGTCAGGCCCGAGCTCTAAGCCAGAGAAGGCCAATATCGTATTGACTTCCTGCCGCCGCTCCTCGAAGTCCGCGCTCCGTCCAAGAAAACGCACAGGAGCCATGAAAGACTTGATGAAGTCGAGGACGTGGTTCGCACACTGATATTGCTTCTGGGATTGAAGGAAGACCCGATGGAGGCGGCGCCACTTCGTGGACTCGCCAGATTGGTCAACCAGTCCTCTTTCGCTCAGAGCATGAGTAATATCTGAGCCGGTGCCGCATTCGCCTAGCACCTTGGCTAACGCCGCGATCTGGCCTTCCGACAAGGGTGGTACGGCACTCATTGCAGATCACCCCCGATGATCACTTCCAGTAATCCTTCGGTCTCCCGTTCCACCGCCAGGATATCGGCGCGAATCTCGGCCAGGCTTCGCAGCGGCTGCGGCTTGTAGAAATACCGCGTAAAGCTGATCTCATAGCCGACCTTGACACTCTCCGGGTCATACCAGGCGTCCGCCGCATAGGGCAGCACCTCGCGGCGCAAAAACGCCTCGATGCCGCCCGGTTCCAGCAGCGGGATCTGCTCGGTGTCGCGCAGGTCAGGATCTGGCTCATATTCGACCACGGCCGGCTTGCCATTGACCGTGTCCACAAACAGTCCGTGCAGAGGGTCGGCCGCCGTGCCCTTCTTGTGGATTCTCTTGATTACCGGCAGCGCGTCATCTCCGCGCTCAACGCTGGCCTTGAGTTCCCTGATCTCCTTGGGCGCATAGACGCGGCCGGGGTCGATGCCCCTCAGCCGCAGCGGCCGCTCCACCGTCACCTTCCAGTAGCCGAACGCCGCGTTGGGGAAGATCCTCGACTGCTCGGTCTCCTCGAACGCCAGGAAGGTCGCGCAGATGCGCTCGATGTCCTCCTCGCTCAGCTCGCAGTTCTTCATGCCCAGGTTCTTGCGCAGCGGCTTGTACCATCCCGTGGCGTCAATCAACTGCACCTTGCCCCGGCGGTGCGCCGGCTTGCGGTTGGTCAGCACCCAGATGTAAGTGGCGATGCCGGTGTTGTAAAACATGTTCAACGGCAGCGCGACGATCGCTTCCAGCCAGTCGTTCTCGATGATCCAGCGGCGGATGTTGCTCTCGCCCTGGCCCGCGTCGCCGGTGAACAGCGACGAGCCGTTATGCACCTCAGCGATCCGGCTGCCCAGCCTCGTGTCCCGCTTCATCTTGCTCAGCATGTTGGCCAGGAACAACATCTGCCCGTCCGAGGAACGGGTGATCAGCGAATATTCCGGGTCGCCGGCGTGCTCGATCACGAAGCGCCGATCCTTGATCCCCTCCCGGCCGCCCATACGCTCGAGGTCGCTTTTCCAGCTCTTGCCGTAGGGCGGGTTGGAGAGCATGAAATCGAACGCCAGGGCCGGGAACGCGTCGTTAGATAAGGTCGAATACTCCGGCCCGCCCACCAGGTTATCTGCTGCTTCGCCCTCGCCCTTCAGCAACAGGTCTGCCTTGGCGATGGCATACGTCTCGGCGTTGATCTCCTGGCCATAAAGATGCGTGGTGACCTGCTTGCCGCGCGCCTGCGCCAGCTCTTGCAACGCCTCCTCAGCCACGGTGAGCATCCCGCCTGTGCCGCACGCGCCATCGTAGAGCAGATAGGCGCCCGATTCAATCTGATCAGCGATGGGCAGGAAGATCAGCTTTGCCATCAACTTCACCGCGTCACGAGGGGTCCAGTGTTCGCCGGCCTCTTCGTTGTTATCCTCGTTGAAGCGGCGCACCAGTTCCTCGAAGATGGTGCCCATCGCATGGTTATCCAGGCCGGGCTGCTTCACCGTGCCATCTCCGTTCAGCACCGGAACGGGGCTCAGGTTGATGTCCGGCGACAGGAACTTCTCGATCAGCGTGCCCAACGCATCAGCCTTGGACAGCCGCGGGATCTGGTTGCGAAACTCGAAGTTGTCCAGGATGTCCTGGACGTTGGGGGAAAAGCCATTCAGATAGGCCTCAAAATCAACCTTGAGCTGCTGTTGGCTGGCGCGCGATTTGAGATCGCGCAAAGTGAATGGCGAAGTGTTGTAAAAAACCTGACCGGCTGCCTGGCGCAACGCCTGATCCTGGTTGGCAATACCGGCCTCATCCAGCGCGGCCTTCATCGCCAGCACCGCCGGCTTACTCGGCTCCAACACCGCATCCAGCCGGCGCAAGACGGTCATGGGCAGGATGACGTCCCGGTACTTGCCGCGCACATACAGATCGCGCAGCACATCATCCGCGATGCCCCAAATGAAATTCGCGATCCAGTTAAGACGATTGCCTTCCATAACACTCCGTTCGTTGTGAAGCCCCATCTCCCCCTCCCCGCGTCTCCCCATCTCCCACACCCCCACACCCCCATATCAACCCGCCCCCGTCCCTGTCAGTCCACCCCGTCCACCCCAATCCGCTTATCCGCTGCCGGAGGCATCCGTTACCCCCAAAACAAAAAACCGCAACCCCCCAATCAGGGGCTGCGGCCTCACTTGACGTCCTGCGCAACACTGCTACCATGAGGGCTGCAACACCCGGCTCCTGGGGCGTACAGGATTCGGGATAGAAAGCCGATCAGCTCGACCCTGGTCGGCTTTCGTGTTAAAAAACACCGCCGTTCTCACCCGCAACTCTCGTCACAATCGCACCGATTCTAGCACACCCCTCCCTCCATTGGCAAACCCGTCCAACCGCGGAACCCAACCCCAATCATCCTGAGCCCGTCGAAGGACCCCGTCTCCCCATCTCCCCATCTCCTTGTCTCCTCGTCTCCCCCTCTCCCCCTCTCCGTGTCACCTTGTCTCCCCATCCCCATGTTCCCACCGGCCGCCCGATTCGCGGCGACGATAGCCTGCGCCCATCCAGGCCGCAGAAGGTCAGGCCGGGCAGCGCGGCGCGATAGATCTCCCACTGCGCCGGGCTGCGCGAACGGCGCGCGGCGAGAAATCTCGGTCGCCGGGGTCATAGGGGTGGGCGCGTTCAGCGCTGAAGGCGGCCGCTGGCAGCGATGGGGGAATGTAAGGGGAGGATCCGCTAACCAAGCTTCACGATCTTCCCGCTCGCCCCATCCACCTGGAGGCGCTCGCCCGTTTGAATGCGCGTGGTGGCGTGGCTCACGCCTACCACCGCCGGAATGCCATATTCACGCGCCACAACTGCGCCGTGTGTCATCATGCCACCGACCTCCATGATCAATCCGCCAGCCGCCAGGAACAGCGGTGTCCAGGCCGGGTCGGTGCCGGGGCAAACCAAGATCTCGCCGGGCGCGAGCTGCGCCGCATGCGGGTGAAACACCACATGCGCGACGCCTTCCACCACGCCGGGCGAAACCGGACTGCCGACGAGGATGTTTGCGCTTTCACCTTCTGCGGCGCCAGGCGGCGCGCTCACTCCTTCATAAAACGCCGTGCCATCGCTGAGCAACACCCGAGGAATCAGCTTGCGCCGCATCTCGCGGCCATAGGCCGCGCGCCGCTCAGCCACCAGCACCTGCCACTCGCACTGCGCGCCAGCGGCCAGTTGCTTAAGCTCCCGGAGATGCAAAAAGAAAACGTCATCGGCTTGCGTGAAGGCGCCTTCAGTTGCCAGCTTTTGGCCGGCGCGGAGCAAGGCCGCGCGCATGAGGGCAAACGCGCGCACCGCCGCAAACTTGGGCGTCTCGCGCAAGCCGGTGAGGCCACGCACGCGCTCGCCCGCCCACCGCACCAACCGCACACGGAGCCGGCCGCGCGGCATCTGGCGAGCGGTTTCGATAAACTGCTGCAACAACGCATCGGCAGCGGCAGCGCTCCGCGCAAAAACTGCTGTCGGCGTACGAGCGGGCGCCGAAGTGCCGGCGGCGTCTTCAATCTGCAAATAACTGCCCAGCATTTGCATCAGCAGCGTCGGGTCTTCATGCCAGCAGGGGCGCCCGAGGTCAATCTCGGCGACGCCGCGCGCGCCGTAGCGCTGGAGAAAATCGGCCACGGCGCTTTGGGCTACAGGCGGCAGGCGCCCGGCCAGGTAGTCGGCGGCGAGGCCCGGCGCAGGGTGAGCGGCGAAGGTTGCGGCTGAGGCCGGGTCGGCCTTGATGGTGCACGCCGCGGCCCACAGCGCCAGGTCCATTTCAGTCGTTACGTTGTGGGGCAAACCGCGCGTTAACGCCCACACCTTGTCGGGCTCTTTCGAAATCTTCCGCAACAGATGCAGCGGAACCTGCCCCGAGGCGACTGTCGTCACCAGGTCGTGCATAAAAAAGGGCGCAATGTCCGCAAAAGTATCGTCCAACGCGTGCAGGCAAGCGGCCGCGTTTTGCGCCGGCAGAAAACGCGCGCGCGTCAGCGCCAGGTATTTTTCAATCCGGCGCTGGACGCGCGCCCGGCCGGCCGCGGGCCAGAGCAAATTGTAAAGCACGTTGCGCAACATGGGCGCTAAAGTGCGCAAGGTGCGCCAGGAGGGCCGCCCTTTCCCCGCGCGCAGCGCCAGGCGCGGATCGGCCAACAACCGCTCCAGCGTCTCAACGGAACCAGGCTCGACAAGGGGGAAAAGCGTGCGCGCGGCGCGGCGGCCAGTGGGATGGCGGAGGATCGGCGTGATGTTGATGAACAGCCGTTGACCCGCTTCAAAGAGCGCGCGTTGCGTCTCACCGTCCAGCGGCTCAAACAGCAGCGTTCCGATCGCGGCGGCCAGGTTGCAGAAAATATCGCGCCCGAGCGGCGTGATCGGCTCCAGTAGCCCCTGCACTGCGCCGAATGAAACCAGCACGCGCAGTTGCCCATCGTCCGGTAACCCGCTGAGCGCCGGGTAGAGCGTGGTGATGGGCCGCGCCTGCAAGAGATGAAGCCGCCCCTCGGCCCAGCCCCATTCAATATCCTGCGGCGCGCCGTAGAGCGCTTCCACGCGCTGCCCCAACTGCGCCAGCTCCAAAATCGCCGCGTCGGGCAGCGCCTGCTGTGCGCTTGCCTGCTCTGTTTGCTTCAGGGTGCCGCCGCCCGCCGCGCCGCGAATCGAGAGCGCCTTCGCGCCCAGTTTTTTGCCGGTGATGTGCCCGCCCTCAACCACGTAATGGTCAGGCTCCACCAAACCGGAGACCAGCGCCTCGCCCAGGCCGAGCGTGGCATCTATCACTGTCTCGGGACGCTTGCCGGTGAGCGGGTTAGCGGTGAAAAGCACGCCCGCCGCCTCGCTCGGCACCATCGCCTGCACCACCACGGCCAGTTGCACTTCTTCCGGCGCAATGTGGTAGCGCGCGCGGTAGCCTATCGCCCGCGCCGTCCACAGACTACTCCAGCACATGACGACGGCCTCCAGCACGGCCGCTTCACCCTGCACATTCAGATAAGTGTCCTGCTGGCCGGCAAACGACATGTCGGGCAGGTCTTCGGCGGTGGCTGAGGACCGGACGGCGACGGATGGTGGCGTGTGGCGTGCGGATTGCGGATCAAACGCCAGATAAGCCTGGGTAATGGCATCGGCAATCTCTGGCGGAAGACTGGCTTGGGAGAATAAATCACGAATCGTGCGAGAGACAGCGTCGAGCACGGCGGGTTGCGTTGCGTCGACCGGGGCCAGCGCCGCCAGGATGCCGGGCTGTAAATTGTTCTCGGCCACAAACTGACGATAGGCTTCAGTCGTAATCAGAAAGCCGCCTGGCACGGGCAAGCCCGCGCGCGCCAACTGCGCCAGGTTCGCGCCCTTGCCGCCGCAGAGAGCCAGCGTAGCCAGTTCGGAGTTAAGCGGCAGAGTCCATGATGAGGACATAGGTTGCCATCCTTATCTTGCCATCACGGGCGACGCAGTTTTGGAGGTTTTTGCCCGACGATTCGCGAGGCGCCCTGGGCGTAGTCGAAGGGTATCGCCGCGCCAAAAGCGCAATTCATGCCCGCGCGCAGTATAGCAGTGTAGTGCAGGACGTCAAGTGACAGGGCGAAGTCATTGTGCGGCGGGCGCCCTGCCTGGCAACTGAAGTTGCGGCTACCCGTGCAAGGTCTGCCTTCGCAGACCGGAGACCAACCGGCGCAGGCCGGTTTTGCAACGGTAGGCGCAGTTTCAACGGCCGGCCCGTGTGGTCAGCCACAACATGAAATCGCCCTGGTCAAGTGAGGCCGCAGCCCCTGACTGGGGGTTGCGGTTTTTTTATTGAGTTGGGGGTCAGTCTAACGAAGGGAGAGCTGGGTGGAATCACGCGAGGTGACACGCGAATTGCGGCGGGCGGCTGAGATCGAGTCGGGTTTTCCGGCGCATATGCGTGAGGAGCCGGGCTTGCAGACGATGGCGGCGGTGCGGCGGCTGACGACGGTGACGCCGACCCACGTGAACGGCCGGGCGGCGCTGGCTGAGGCGCTGGTCGCCGTGCGCAGGCCCACAAAATCACCGCGCGCTGGCGCCCAAACCGTGATATAATACGCGCGGCGGCCCCTCACAAGCGGGCCGCGCCGCCTGATGACGCTGCCGTCGGGGCGTCAGCACCGCACCCTATCCACCGCTTCCCCCTGCGCCCCTGCGCCGCGCGCGGCCGATCGGCCTTTTCCATCGCACCTGAAAGGAGTCCTCCCATGCAACGCAATGCGTCGATCGTCCTCACCGTTATCGTCATCCTGCTCTGGCCGGCAGGTTGGGCCGATGCCCGCCGAAGCCGGGAACCGCTCGCGCCGGACGCCGGCGCGCCGAGCATCATCTCCTACCAGGGCCAGGTCGCCGTGGGCGGCACGGCCTACACCGGCACCGGCTACTTCAAGTTCGCCATCCGAGATGGCAGCGGCGCGATCCAGTGGAGCAACGATGGCGCCTCGCCGCCGGCCGCGGCGGTGCCGCTCCAGGTCACCAACGGCCTCTTCAACGTGCTCCTGGGCGACACCACGCTGTCCGGCATGACCCAGCCGCTGACCGCCTCAGCCTTCAGCGACGCGCTCCGCTACCTGCGCGTCTGGTTCAGCAGCGACAATGTCACCTTCACCCAGCTCGCGCCGGACCGCCGCATCGCGGCCGTGCCCTATGCCCTGCAGGCCGAGGATGTGAAGAACGCCTGGTCCCTGACCGGCAACGCCGGCACCTCGCCCGGCACACATTTCCTGGGCACCAGCGACAATCAGGCGCTGGAACTCAAGGTTAACGGGGTCCGCGCCTTGCGGATCGAACCGAACGCGACCAGCCCCAACCTCATCGGCGGCTACAGCGGCAACGGCGTCACCCCCGACGTGAAAGGCGCGACGGTCGGCGGCGGCGGGGCCAGCGGCAACATCAACCGCGTCACCGACAACTACGGAACGGTGGGCGGCGGGTACGGCAACCTGGCAGGTGACATGGCTGGCACGACGAACGACCGGTCGTTTGCCACGGCCGGCGGCGGTATGAACAACTGGGCCACCGGCGTCTACAGCACGGTCGGCGGCGGCAACGGCAACCGGGCCACGGGCAATTCGGCGACCGTGGGGGGCGGCGAGAGCAACCAGGCGAACAACGACAGGGCCACGGTGGCCGGCGGCGAGAGCAACACGGCCGATGGCTACGCCGCTACAGTGGCCGGCGGCGAGAGCAACACGGCCAGCGGCAACTGGAGCTTCGCGGGGGGCCGCCGGGCCAAAGCGCTCAACAGTGGCTCCTTCGTGTGGGCCGACAGCGTCGACGCGGATTTCAACTCCACGGCCGACGCCCAGTTCGCGGTGCGCGCCAACGGCGGCGTGCGGCTGGTGACCGGCGGCGCGGGGGTGACGGTGAACGGCAACACGGTCTGGCACGCGGGCAACGACGGCGCCGGCTTGGGCCTCGACGCCGACCTGTTGGACGGCCAACACGGCGCCTACTACCAGGCGCGCGTCAGCAGCGCCTGCGCCGCGGGCTCCAGTATCCGCGCGATCGCGGCCGACGGCACGGTCACCTGCGAGCCCGACGACAACACGGCCTATGCCGCGGGCAACCAGCTCAGCCTGGCAGGAACCACCTTCAACGTCATCGAGGGCGCCGGCTCCGGGTTGGATGCCGACCTGTTGGACGGCCAACACGGCGACTACTACCGGGTCTTCATGGTCACCAGCTCGACCGGCAACACAACCTTTCTTGATGCGACCTGCCGCAACTACTCCGGCGGCCAGATCACGATCACGGCGCCACGGAACGGGACCGTCGTCGTCGAGGCCAACGTACGGATGCGGCTAGGCCACGTGAGCGGCACGCGCGATCTCTTGGTTCTACTCATAGACAGTACGAACACGAACTGCAGCTACGCCTTTGACGAGGTGAATTGGAGCATTCCCGCGAGCTATCCCAGCTCAACCCAGGAGGAGTACACCTTCACCGTACGGCGGGCCTTCAACGTAGGCGCCGGCGCCCGCACCTTCTACCTCAACGGCGTGATGAGCTCCGGCGGCGCGGGCGATGACTACTTCTGGTACGCCCAGCTGCACGCCACGTTCTATCCGGAGTCGGCCATTGCGGCGTCGCCGGATGTCCAGAAAGGAGGCGCGCCATGAACCCTCGCCTCCCATCGACCCGCTCGCTCTGGCCGGTCTCCGACCGAGCCAGCGGGTTGCGCGCCCTTACAGTCGCACTTGCCGCCATGATCTTGCTGCTGATCGGTGCAGTCATAGCCCTGGCCAACAGCGGTGACCCCGCCGTAGGCTGGTGGGTCATCAGCGGCAGCGGCGCGCCGTCGAGCGGCACAGGCGTGACCTTGGACGACACCCTCGGCCAGCCGATCATCGGCGCGACAGGCGGCGGAGACATCACCCTGCGCGACGGCTACTGGGTCGCCTGCGTCGCCGCGCCCGCGGTCGCGCCGATCGTTACCGTGGCCTGCAGCGGCGCGGACGTCGTGCTGACCTGGATGGCCGACCCGGCCAACGCCCGCTACCAGGTCTGGGTCTCGACGGACCCGTACCTCGATCCCGACAACCCGGGCGGCGTGACGCCGATCGTCACCGCGGATACCACCTACACCGACACCGGCGCGGCCGCCAGCCTGATCAACCACTTCTACGTCGTGCGCGGGCTCAACGCGTGCGCGGTCGCGTCGGCCAACTCGGCGCGGGTGGGGGAGTTCACCTTCGGCCTGACGCCAGGGAACTAAACCGGGGCCAAGCTGTTCACGCCCTAGCGATCGGCCGGGCGACGACGGCCGGAAGCTCAACGCCCGGAGCACCGCCGGCCGAGACAGCAACGCCGCCAGCGGCTCAGCCGGATTCAGAGGCCGCCACCGCACAGCCAACAGCGATGGGAAAGGGCAGCACAGGATCGTTCACGGTCATTGTTATCCACGGGATGCCGATGCTCAACACGGGGAGACATGGCAGCCATACCTGCCACCAGGGGGGCGGCGCGTAACCGCGGCCGCGAATGCCGGCGATCCGCCGCCCAGCCAGTTGGCGATCGCGTACAAGACCAGCTCTGCCCCAGAGGCGACCAACCCTGACATCCAATAGCGGTTCACGGTGCGGCCGTGAAAAGGGCCTGCGCCGAGATGGTCGTATAGAAAAACGGCGTAGCGATCGGCGACGCCAAACCCGTAGTAGAAAAGTCCCAACACGAACGATGAGACCGGTGCAGCGTACAGCAAGGCTCGTCCCAGCATCGTCGCTACATCGAAAGCGCAGGCGGCCGCGGCCCGACCCATTTCCAGTCGGCATAGAAGAGACCGGCGATCAGCAGAATGGGAAGGACGAAGATCACCATGTTGGGCAGAGAGCCGACGTCACGCACAAAGAAGGTGGCGAACAGAACGCCGGCAACCAGAAAGGCCACGAATCCCACCGCCGGGCGCTTCCAGGCGAAGGCCAGCAGCGCCAACATCGCGATGGACGGGATGTTGTGGATCAGGAAGCCGCCCAGCAGCTCCAGCGGGGACGCCTCCATCTCGAATACGTCCAGGGAGAAGAGGCTGATGAACAAGATGATCAGGATGGCCGCGATGCGGGGCGCCCAGTGGATGATCCCCGCCAGGCGCGGGCTGACCTGCCCTTGGGCCTTGCGTTGGCGCCAGGCGACCACCAGCACGTAGATCGCCCCGTACAACAGCACCAACGGGATCGACAGCAGCAGGCTGTTGACCAGCGGCATCCACCACGCCATGAACTCCGAGTCCGCGACCCAGTTGGCGACGTTGAAAGCGGCAAGGGTCAGCAGGTAGAGGACGATCAGGAGGATCGACAGAGCCCGGTTGAATTGAGATTCCTGCGTGTCCATCGCGCATACCTCCTTTGCGATTGTTGGGAGAAGCTGATCCAAAAATGGGACGCGGACGAGCGCGGATAAACGCGGATGATGATGTTTTCATTGCTCGTTTGTGTCGCTCACGACATGGATGTCTACTCAGGCCTGAGCGTCGGACGCCTGCCTGTGCCTACTCTGCCGCCGCGCCCGCCTCACCGACCCGCCGCCCGACCGCGCGCAGCCCCCACAGCGCGACCAACGCGGCCGCCAGCCCCCAGACCTGCGCCGCGCGCAGCCCGCCAAAAATGACCGCGGTCACCTCGGCCGCGCGGAACGGCTCCAGCAGCCAGCGGCTCAGGCCGTAGCCGGCCAGGGCTACCAACGCAGCCGCGCCCGCCGCGCCGCCGCGGGTCGCGATCCGGCCTGCCAGCACGGCCACCAGCAGCGCGGCCAGCGCCTCGTAGGCCTGGCTCGGATGCCGCGCGACGCCCCACAGGTCCACCGCCCACGGCAGGTCCGCGGGCGCACCGTAGGCCCGGCCCGCGAACAGCGCGCCGACCCCGGCGACCGCGATCCCGGCCAGGAGCCCCGGCGCGCACGCGTCCAGCAGCGCGGCCAGCGGCAGCCGCCTGCGGAAGACGTACCACCCGGCCACGGCCAGCGCGGCCAGCACCCCCGGCCAGAGCAAAAACGCCTGGGTGTTGAACCCGAAGATCTCCAACGGCTGCGTCCGGTATGCGGGCCAGTACGCGATCACATGACCGAGCCGGGCCGCGACGATCCCCGCGACCAGCCCGTACAGCCCCGCGTTGTATACGTGGTCGCCATCCACCCCCAGCCGCCGCGCCAGCCGCGCCCCCACCTCCAACGCGATCCACCCGGCCAGCAGCAGCGCCAGGGGGTAGGTGGGAAGGGAGAGGGGGCCAAGTTGGATTACAGGAAACACAAAAGCTCCTTCGTGTTACGTGGTACGTGGTACGTGGTGCGTGGTGCGTGGTGCGTGGTGCGTTGGGACGCTGAATAATCCTCGGTTCGTTTCACGCAACACGCAACACGCATCACGCCGTACGCATCACGGATAAATCCCCTTCAACATCTGCGCCAGCGTCGCCTCGGTCACCGGTCCCACCTGCACGCGGCGGATGACCCCCTGGCGGTCAATGAAGAAGGTGGTGGGCAGGCTGCGCACCGCGTAGAGGCGGGACGCGTCCGCGTTCACGTCCAGCGGCATGGGGAAGGAGAGGCCCAGCCCCCCCACGAACGCGGCGACGTCGGCCGGGGCCTCGGCCTGGTTCACGCCGAGGATCGCGACCTGCCCGGCCAGCCGTTCGCTGGCAGCTTGCAGCTCCGGCAGCTCGGCGCGACACGGCGGGCACCAAGTGGCCCAGAAGTTCAGCACCACCGGTGTGCCGCGCAGGGCCGACAGGGTGAACGTCTCGCCCGAAAGCGCAGCCAGGGTGAAGTCGGGCGCGGGATGCCCCACGGCCGGCGCGGGTGGCAGGCCGACGGAAGCGGGCGCCGCATCGCCGGGGAGCCGGTTGACCCAGATCCAGGCCAGGCCGACCAGCAGCACCACGAGCAAAAGCAGATTCCAACGTTTGGGTTCCATAAACCATCTTTCTACACAACTATCCAACTGAGCATCCTGAGCGGGCCTGCAAGCCGACCCAGTTAAACGAAGAGCGTCTAGTCGAAGGATGCGCCTTCCGCGCTAGCCGCCCCTTCGACTTCGGGCTATCGCCCTCCGCTCAGGGTGCTTGCGTCATTTTCATAAAGACGCTTCGCATTCCGGAATCGAGCCCTAAAGCGGTCTGACCGGCTGATCCTAAAGGAGGCTTCGCTCAGCCTCCATTTCATTCTGTGAGCGTCATGTGACTACTCGATGAGAATTAATCCGCGTCCTCCGCGTTCATCCGCGCTCGTCCGCGTCCCCTTTCGGGCCAGCTATAGCAAATCCACCGGATCCACATCCACCCGCCAGCCCAGCGGCACGGCCGCGCGGCGGAGGAGCGCGGCGGGGTCGGGACTGCGGACGACGATCTGCCAACGGTATTCGCCCCGCTGCTTGGCGAAGAAGCACGGCGCGGGGCCGATCAGGTCGGCGTCGGTCAAAGCGTGTTCGGCGATGGCAGCCTGGAGCGCTTTCGCCAGCCGGACCGCCTCGGCCTGGGCCTTGGCGCGCTGGCCGTGGTGATAGACCAGCCGGGCCAGGCGGCGCACAGGCGGGTAGCCCTGCTCGCGGCGAAACGCCATCTCCTGGCGGTAGAAGCTCTCGTAGTCGTGGTTGCTGGCGGCCACCACCGCGTAATGGTCAGGATGGTAGGTCTGCACGATCACCTCGCCGCCCAGGGTGCTGCGGCCCGCGCGGCCGGCCACCTGGGTGAGAAGCTGGAACGTGCGCTCGGCTGCGCGGAAATCGGGCAGGAAGAGGCCTGTGTCGGCCGCGATCACACCCACCAGCGTTACCAGCGGCAGGTCGAGGCCCTTGGCGATCATCTGCGTGCCGATGAGGACGTCGGCCTCGTGCGCGATGAACTTCGACAGGATGGCGTCGTGGCTCCCCTTGGCGCCGGTCACGTCCCGATCCCAGCGCAGGGTGCGGGCCTGGGGGAACTCTAGGCGCACGGCCTCTTCGACCCGCTCGGTGCCCGCGCCGAAGTGGCGGATGCGCCGGCCCGCGCAACCGGGGCAGGTCGCGGGCACCGGGTAGCGCCGGTTGCAGTGGTGGCACAGCAGGGTCTCGCCCTCGCCGTGCAGGGTCAGCGGCACCGCGCAGCGCGGGCAGGCCTCCACGTGGCCGCAGTCGCGGCAGAGCACGAAGCTGGCCGTGCCTCGCCGGTTCAGGTAGAGGATCGCCTGCTGGCCCGCGTTCAGCACGTGCCGCAGGCCGGTGGCGAGCGCGCGGCTGAACATGCTCCGGTTGCCCGCACGCAGCTCCTGCCGCATGTCCACGATGCGGACGGGGGGGAGCTCAGCGGAGATGGTGATCGACGCCGTTTTCGGCGCGCTTCCCCCTGTCACCCTGAGCGGGTCTTCAATATAACTGGAGTTACAGCTCAAATCCAGCGAAGGGTCTCGTTGGTCGGGCCGAGATACTTCGCTAGGGTCACGCCGTAACTCATGTTGCGTTGTTAACTCGCTCAGCATGACATTCTCATGGGCTGTGTTGTCGCGTGCGCCTGACATGTCGGTCTGCACTGGCGCCGCCCCGCCGTTTCCCCACTGCCCCGCGCGAATCCGCTGCGGCAGCGCCAGCAGATCCATCTCCCCGCGCCTGGCCGCGTAGTACGTCTCCAGCGCGGGGGTCGCGCTGCCCAGGATGACGGGCGCTCCGGTGAGCCGGCCCAACTCGATCGCGGCCGGCCGCGCGTGATAGCGCGGGGTGCGCTCCTGCTTGTACGATGGCTCGTGCTCCTCGTCCAGCACGATCACGCCCAGATTGGGGAAGGGCAGGAAGAGCGCGGAACGGGAGCCAACCACCACCTGCGCAGCCGGATGGTTCGTGCGCACCCGCCGCCACACGTCGAACCGCTCCCCCTCGCCCAGCTCGCTGTGCCACACCGTGACTTTGCCGGGAAACCGCGCGGCGAACCGGCGGATGGTCTGCGGGGTCAGCGCGATCTCCGGCACCAACACAACCGCCTGCTGCCCCCGCGCCAGCACCTCCGCGATGGCCCGCAGGTAAATCTCCGTCTTGCCGGAACCGGTGACGCCGTGGAGGAGGTAGACGTTGGCAGTTGGAGGTTGGAAGTTGGAGGTTGGAAGCTGGAAGCTGGAAGCTGGAAGCTGGTGAGCTGGCTCCCCCTCTCCCCGTGTCTCCCCGTCCCCGCGTCCCCGCGTCTCCCCTTCTTCTTGTCTCCTTGTCTCCTTATCTCCTTGTCTCCTTATCTCCCCCAGTCCCTCCCGCACACGCGCCCACACGCGCGCCTGATCCTCGGTCAGCGCCGGCGAGCGGTCCAGCCTGAACTCGTAGCCAGCCAGCGGATCGCGCCAGACCATCTCCTCGGCAACGCTGACCAGGCCCGCGGCCTCCAGGCCGCGCAGCGTGTCCACGGTCGCGCCGGTCTCCGCGTAGACCCAGCCGATCCACGCCGGCCCATCGTGCGCCAACAGCGCGTTCAGCACGGCCCGGTGCTTCTCCGCCCCGCGCAATTCCACGATGGCATCGGTCACCGCCTCGGCCGCCAACGTCAGGCGGACATGGGCGGGCGACCTGGCCCCTTCCCGTACGATTTCCACCCACCCGCGCTCGGCCAACGCCCGCACCGGTCCCTCGGTGCACCCCACCGCCGCGCACACCTGGTCAAGCATCGCGACGACGGCTGACGGCTGACGGCTGTCCCCCTGTCTCCCTATCCCCGCGTCGCCCCGTCCCCCCGTCCCCCCGTCGCCTTGTCTCCTTGTCTCCCCGTCTCCCCATCTCCCCATCTCCCCAAGAAGCCACGCCAGCACATCCGCCTGCTTCGACGCGCGGCCCAGGGACGGCAGGGCGCGTGCGACGGCCTCTGCGTCGGCCAGCAGCCGCACCTGGCGGTCGGTCTTGGGCCGCGGCGGGGGCGAGGGGAACTCGGTCTCGCGGCTCACCAGCCCCAGCGCAATCAACGGCTCCAGGTCATCCCGCTGCGTGACCCCGCGCAGCCCCTGGCTCACCTCGGCCCACTCGCCGGCCCCTTCGGCGATGCGCGCCAGCAGTGCCTGCTGCCGGGATGTGAGGCCGGACGGCGCGGGCCGCGCGGTGCGCGCGAACACGGTGCGGCCGCGCTGGGTCAGGCCGGCGGGCAGCATCAAACGCAGCGATTCAATGAGGGGCGCCAGGTAGGTCTCGCTGATCCAGGCCGCGAGGGCGAGCTGCGCCGCGTTCAGCAGCGGCTCGGCCCAAACCAGGGAGACGATCTCGCGGGTGTCGAACTGCGGCGCGGCGTCGGAGAGGCGCAGCACCACGGCCTGCAAACGGCGGCCGCGAAACGGGACCCAGGCCAGGTGGCCGGGCTGCAAGCGGCCGGCCAGGCGGTCAGGCACGGCGTAGGTGAAGGTTTGATCCGAAAGGTCATCACCCGCGTCAGGCATGGGACTACGCGCGCCCAGGGGTGTGTTGACGCAAACGTCAGCGTATAGCACGGGCTAACTTCTCACCGATACACCGCGGCCGCCAGGTAGCCCACGGTGTAGGTCCCGGGCCGCTTGTCGCCGGTGATGTCGCCGGAGCTGGCGTATGTCAGCACGCGAGCCCCCCGCGCGCCGAGCTTCGCCGCGGTCAACAGCCCGGTGATCAGCCCCGTTGCACCGCAGGCCTGCACCTCGCCCGCGGCCAGCGCGGCCCCCAACCCCGTCACGTCGAACGCATCCACCAGAGCGACCAACCGACGGTCAATGCGCACCACATCCGCGTAGTCCTCCAGGTGAGAAAGATCGGTGCTGACCACCAGCAAAGTCCGCTCATCCCATAGCCCGGCCAACGCCTCGGCCAGCTTTTCCAGCCGTGACATGACCCCGGGCTCGCTGATATGCTCGCCGAACATGACCGGGACGATCTGGAAGGCGTCCAGTGCCACCTGCAAAAACGGCAGCTCGATCTCCAGCGCGTGCTCCTCGTCCCCGCGCACCGGGGTCAACGGCGCCCCCTGGCCCAGCGCGGTGATGAAATCGCGGTCCACCGGCGCCTGGCCCAGCGGCGTGCGATAGGCATCCTCGGCCGGGACCATGAACGCGCCGATCCGGCTGCCCCAGATAGGCCGGTGCAGCGGGCCGAACAGGATCACGCGGGAGAAGGCCGCGCCGCGCACCTGGGCATAGGCGTGCGCGGCCACCTGGCCCGAGTAGCGATAGCCGGCGTGGGGGGCCACCAGCGCCAGGACCGGGCCGGGCAACAGTTGAGGCGTGACATGATCGAGGTAGCCTGTCACGGTTCGGCGCAAGGCGGCTGCATCCCCCGGGTACCATGCGCCGGCGACAGCGGACTCACGAACGACGGACGATGGGGAACGATCCATACGGCGCCTCCTGAACGGGTTTGGCATCCTCTCAATAAGCAGGGGCAATGGGGGTCACAGACCCCCTTTGAACGAACTTGCCTGCTCCCAGCCGGTCTGCGACCGGCGGCCTCTGAATGGATCCAAGAGCCACCTTACCGCAATGTCTCCAATACGCTGCGCACATAATCGGCGCGCGTGCCGGTTGTCTCCTCCGTCAGCACCTTCTCCAGCCATGGCCGGGCGTCGGCCGCGCGGCCATCCATGGCGTAGGTCAGGCCCAGCCAGAACCACACATCCACGCTGTCAGGCAGCACGTGCAGGGCAGCTTCAAACGCAGCGACGCTCTGGCGCAACCGATCTTGTTGCGCATAGACGAGGCCGAGGTTGTAAAGGGTCAACCCGTCGTCCGGCTCGATGGTTAGCGCCTCCTCCAACAGCCGTTCCGCCTCGCTGAGATCGCCGGCGTCGAAAGCGACCTCGGCCCGGTAGCGCAACATATCGGCGCTGCCGACCCAACGCTGATTGCCCAGCAGCACACCACCGGCCAGCAGGCCCAGCACCAGGACGACCGCCAACACTCGCGCGGCCAGCGTCCGCCGGTCACGCAACATCCCGACCGGCTGCTCGCCCACCAGCATCCACGCGGCCTCGTAGCGCGGGGCCAGCATGGCCCCCAGGGCCAATCCGGCCAGCAGCCCGCCGATGTGCGCGTAGTTGTTAATGCCCTGCACCGTGAACCCGAACACCAGGTTGATGCCGATCAGCACGCCCAGGTTGCTCAGGCGCTCGCGGCCGAACCTACCAAACAAGGCGCGGTTGCGCAGGAAGAACGCCACCTCAGCGCCGATCAACCCGAACACACCGCCCGACGCGCCCGCGGACAGCACCCAACCGCCCAACAGGTAATAGGCCACATTGCCGGCCAGGCCCGCAATGAAGTAGATTGCCACAAACCAGAGGGAGCCGTAAAACGCCTCGATGTCGCGCCCCAGGCTGAACAAGGCCCAACCGTTGAAGGCCAGATGCATCAGCCCGATATGCAGGAACATAGATGCAAGCAGCCGCCAGACTTCGCCCTGGGCCACGCGCAGGTTCACTTGCGCGCCGAGGCGTTCCAGGGCCGCCGTGTTGGTCGATCCGCCCAACACGGTTTGCAGCACGAAGGCTACGGCAATCAGCACCAGGATCGCGTACACAACCCGGGGTTGCGTCAGGGGCAAACGGATGCGCGTGGTGGGTTGTGGCGCAGGGGGCATCATAGGGTCACCGGCTGCCAGTCCACCCGGCACTTCTCCGCCTGCATGATCGCGAGCACCCGGTCCACGGTCTCATCCAGCGCACACTCGCGGTTAATCACGCGGTACTTGAACTCCTGCGCCCGGCTCAACTCGGCGCGGGCTGTCTCGACCCGGGCCCGCAGTTGCGCTTCATCCTCGGTGCGCCGCCGGCGCAGTCGCTCGATCAACGCCTCCTCCGACTCGGCCGACAAAAAGATGGAGATGGCCTGCGGCGCCAGCTCGCGCACCGTGGCCGCGCCTTGCACGTCGACGCGCATCACCACGTCCCTGCCGCTGGCCAGCGCTGCCCGCACCTCCTCCTTAGGAATGCCTTTGTACTGGCCGTACACCAGCGCATGCTCCAGCAGCTCACCGGCCGCGATCATCTCGCAGAAGGCCACCTCTGACAGGAAGTGATAATCCACGCCGTCCACTTCACCCGGCCGGCGCTCACGGGTTGTCGCGGTGACGACGAAGTGGCAGGGGTAGCCACGATCCTTCATCCGCTGAATGGTGGCATCTTTCCCCACACCCGAAGGGCCGGAGATCACAACAAGCAGTGGTCGCGCTTCGTGCAATGCAGTGTACCAGCTTTCCGTAAAGTTGTCCGCTGTAACCCTTTGCTGAGAGTGCATACGCCTCACGCCATCCTGGTCAGGGTAGGGTTGGGTTTGTTGAGCTCTCGCCTTTGCGCTATAATCGCACCTGTAAGCCCATAGAACTGATGAGAGCCGCAGATGCCGATCTACGAATATTTCTGTCACCAATGCCAACGCCGCGTTAGCTTGCTGTTCCGGTCGTTTGCCGACACGGAGACCAAAACCGCCCAGTGTCCACGCTGCGGCGGTGAGCACCTCACCCGGTTGATCTCCCGCGTCGCGGTCGTGCGTTCCGAGGGAAGCCGGCTGGACGACCTGGCCGACCCGAGTGCGCTAGGCGATCTCGACGAAAACGACCCCAAGTCGCTGGCGCGCTTCATGCGCAAGATGGCCGATGAGTCCGGCGAAGATCTGGGCCCCGAATTCAACGAGGTCATCGGCCGCCTGGAGGCGGGCGAGGACCCTGAAGCCATCGAGCAGGCCATGCCGGAGTTGGGCGGCGCAGGCGCGGGCGACGATTTTGGGGTTATGTAGTACGACGGTGCGATAGTGCGATAGTCAGTTAGTCTCAGTAGATCACGGATTCCAGCTCGGAGGGGGTCTGTGACCCCCGACCGCCGGTCAGCGCGCAGCCTCCCTTTGGGATAGACCGGCTTGGAGCAGCGAATTCGTGATCTACTGGGTCTGCTGGTACGATGACTATCGCACTCATGCACTACACTTGCACGAACTGCTCGACGTTCATCACAAAGACGACCCCGCCGCCGACGCTGACCTCGATCGGTTCGGCCATCTCCAGCCCTGGCCCTTCCAACGTCGGCAGGGGTGACACCCACTGCGTCCGGCGCCGGCACACCTGGCGGAGGATCTCGATCGCCTGGGACACTCGTTGGTCCTCGGTTCCCAAGAAGAACGTCGTATTGCCCTCGCGCAGGAATCCGCCGGTCGTGCTGATCACGGTGGCGCGAAACCCCGCCTTGGTCAGCCGATCGAGCACGTCCCGTGAATCATCGCTGCTCACGATAGCCATGATAAGCTTCATGCGGTGATCCTCCTGTTTTCTATCAGCACCGCCACGCGAGCCCGGATGCTCTCTTGCACTGCCCCGACAGACTGCGTGGCATCTACGACCAACCAGCGCTGGGGCTCCGCGGCCGCTAACGCCAGGTAGCCTTGGCGCACTCGCTCATGAAACGCAAGCTGCTCCCGCTCCATCCGGTTCCACTCGGCCAGATCACCGCTCTGCTTGCGGCGCAGCCCTTCCAGCACCGGCAGGTCCAGGCAGACCGTTAGGTCCGGGTGCAGGCCGCCGGTCGCGAAGGCCGTGATCTGGCGCAAGGTCGCCAGGTCAAGCCGGCGGCCGTAGCCCTGGTAGGCCAGGGTGGAGTCGGCAAAGCGATCACACAGGACGACCCCGCCGCGGGCCAGGTGCGGCCGGATCAGCTCGCCCACGATCTGCGCGCGGGCGGCCGAAAAGAGCAGGATCTCAGCTTCAGGCCGCATCTCCGTGTGCTCCGGGTTGAGCAGGATGCCGCGCACCGCATCGCCGATGCGCGTGCCGCCAGGCTCGCGGGTGGTCCGCACCGCATGGCCCTGCTCCGCCAGCCACCGGGCCAGCAGACGGATCTGCGTGGTCTTGCCGCTTCCCTCCGGCCCCTCGAAGGTGATGAAGCAGCCCATGTCTAACCCGGGAAGATGCGCACGCGGCGGCGCGGCTCGTTGCCGTAGCTGTGCGACACCAGGTGAGCGTCCCGTGCCATCTCGTGTTGCAGGCGGCGCACCTCAGCGTTGGCCGGCTGCAACTCCTCCGCGTTCGACCCGCCCAACACGCGGCGGATAGCCTCCTGAGTCTCCGCGATGGCGCGCTCGACCGGATCTTCGATCTGCACGGGCAGGCCGAAGATATCGCCCAGGCACGCTTCGGCCTGGTTCACCGTGTTCGAACGCAGCACATACACCGGGATGCGCCGGCGCTCGGCGTCGGTGATGGGCTGAGGGTGCTTGCGATAGTAGTTCTTCAGCGTCACCACCGCGTTGGCCTGTTCCAGCCCATCCACCAGCACGATGGGCACTCCCAGATTCTGGGCCGCCTGTAACAGGCGGTTGCGGCCGATGCCATACGGATAAAGCCGCAGCGGTTGGAGCGCCTGGCGGGCGGATTGCTTGGCGATCTCGGGCGCCGGCTCAGCCGGGGAAGGCGCGTGGCGGCCGTTGCCGTGTTTCTCGAATGGCAACCGCCCCTGGGACAGCGTGTTGGGCCGCACTTCAGGGGGTGGGGCCGGCGGCTTCTCGATCCGCACCTGGCCCACATCGTCGCGGAAACGGATCTCTGGCGGCAGCGCCCGGCCACGCAAGATCGCGTCCACCGAGGCCGCCACGTTGTGATGCACCGCCATCCGTTGGCGGTCCTGGATCTCGATCAGCACGTCGAAGGTGGGCGGTGCCCGCCGTTCCAGCACCGATTTCTGAGTGCCGCGGCGCCGTGCCTCCTCATCGCTCAGGGTCACGCTCTCGATGCCACCCACCAGGTCGGAGAGGGTGGGGTTGACCAGCAGATTCTCCAGCGTCTGGCCGTGGGCGGTGCCTACCAGTTGCACGCCGCGCTCCGCGATGGTGCGCGCGGCCACTGCTTCCTGCTCGCGGCCGATCTCGTCGATGACAATGACCTGCGGCATGTGGTTCTCCACCGCCTCGATCATCACCTCGTGCTGCTGCTCCGGCGCGGCCACCTGCATGCGCCGGGCCCGGCCGATCGCGGGATGCGGGATGTCACCGTCGCCGCCGATCTCGTTGGAGGTATCCACCACCACCACACGTTGCTTCTCACCCAAGATGCGCGCGGCCTCGCGCAGCAGCGTCGTCTTGCCCACACCGGGCCGACCCAGCAGCAAGATGCTCTGGCCCGACATCACAATATCTTCGATGATGTCAATGACGCCGTACACGGCCCGCCCCACGCGGCAGGTGAGGCCGATGATGCGCCCCTGCCGGTTGCGGATGCAGGAGATGCGGTGCAGCGTGCGCTCAATGCCGGCCCGGTTGTCGCCAGTGAACAGGCCGATGCGCGCAATGACGTAGTCCAGATCCTCCTGGGTGATCTCTTCCCGCCGCAACACCAGTTCATGATTCACGAAACGGGCCTCCGGCGGCCGGCCCAGGTCCATCACGATCTCAAGCAGATTATCGCCCTGGTTCGCCGCGCGTAATGCCTGCTCGATAGATGGCGGCAGCACCTGCAACAGGGCTTCTAAGTCGTCGGTTATCTTCCTTTGTTGCATCCTGTACGTACTACCTTGCTTGATAAGCTAACTCTGTTCTGCACGGCTGTGCAGCGGCACTTCCTGCCAGATGTCACGGCCCACTGCTGGCGCCGTCGCAGGCGCCCGCACCGCAGCAGCCGTATGTTTGACGAAACGAACCCGTTCCATGAACGGCGCAAACCCGAAGCCGGCCAGCACGTTCCCAATCCCTGACTCGTAATCGCGCACCGTCACATACACAGGCATCGCTCGGCGCCGCGCATCGGCACCGCCGAGCAGCCGCAGCGCCTGCTCAATCAGGGCCCGCAGCTCGCGCGGCTGCAGCTCGCCGGCGCCCCAAACACGCAGCCAGTGACCGGTCCGGCCCAGGTGCACCTGCGCAGCCCCGCGGACCTCGCCCGCCGGCACCCAGACGATCCCCTGCCAGCTATCGGGCTCCCACCACGAGCCCATCTCGCCGGAGGTTGCGCCCTCGGCCTGCTGCACCAACCGCGGAGTATCCTGCGTATACAATCGCTGTAAAGCCCAGCCATCCTGGGGCGCCTGCGGCCGCACACCGGGTACCTGCCCCCCGCCGGCCGGCGCGGCGGCCAGCCGATAGATCGTTTCACGTGTGTAGAGGCTAAATCCCGCATCCCTGAGGCTGGCTTGTTCAGGGCAGCCATAGGGCATGCCGGCAAAGATGCGCTGCAACCCGTGGCTGGCGGCGGCTGCACAGCAATGGTTCAGCAGCAGGCGCCACGCCGCGGTAATGGCAGGATTGGGCTCACCATCCACAGCAAGCAGCGCGGGCGCCAGGTGCAGCAGATCCGCCTCAGGTCGCGCTGGGCGCTTCAACAACTGCACGAAGCTGACAGCCTCAGGCCCAGCCTCTTCTGCGTCGAGCACAAAGGTAGCCACCCCCTTGCCGGCCCAAGGCCACGGCGCGGTCAAGGCGGTCCACAAAGGCCGGTATGGCTGCGTCAGGGCATACTCGATGGCGAGTGAAACACCACTGTTTTGCAGACGCCGCACCAGCCAGACATCGCTCAGGCCAAACGGACGAATCACAGCACGTAATTGCCCCTTATCTGAGCTCATTTTACATGGAAAGCAGAGGCTTGGCAAGTGATTTGCGCTACAGCCTCACAGTACATACAACAAAACAAACCCCCGGCAGCCGCCGGGGGTTTGATGCGTTGGTCTCAAAGCCTGGATCAGACAGCGCTGACCGTAACTGCCTGGGGACCCTTCGGGGTGTCTTCGATCACGAAAGTCACGCGATCACCTGCGTCCAGGTTGCGGAACCCCTCACCCACGATGTTCGAGTAGTGGACGAACACATCTTTGTCGCCACCATCCGGCGAGATAAACCCATAGCCTTTGCTGCGGCTGAACCACTTGACGGTACCCGTCGTCTCCATGAAAAACTGCCTCCTGGAAGTAATGACGTCGCGCCAGCTTAGGTGAAACAGGCAAGCAAAAAGCCACCAGGCAAACGTGCAGCACCGGTGGCTGATCAGCCTACTTCATACTGACAATCTGTCATGCCTGACACGACGATTTGAGATTTTACCATGTCCGCTGCCGCGTGTCAAATCAGCGCAACCAGGTTTGGTGTGCCCATCAATTGGGCAGCAGAGTGCCGCTGGCGCCGAACTGAGATCGTTCAGGCCAGGCCTTTGTATCTATCATCCAGGTCAACAAAGCGTTCTCTCGGTCAAGCAGGGACACTTCCTGAGACAAGATCAGCCCTAACGAAGCGGCGCTCAGCAGTTGTTGCTTCTCGGCGTTGTCGATTTGCATCGTTACTGCTGCCAGGTAGCCGACCTGATGCGGCGCGTGAGGCATCTCGTCGATCTGGATTTGCAGCCCGGCCGCATCCGCGATCAACTGGATGTAGCGGCTGACGCGGCGCCGCACCAGTTCGGCCAGCTGTGCGGCAACCTGCCCATCCTCTGGCTCTATCAGCGGCAACGGCTCCACCTCGCCGCGCAGGTAGGGCTGATCATACAACAGGCGCCGGATACGAAAACGCTCCACACCGACGGTGATGATGTTCATGGCGCCATCGGCCAGGTGGGTGCTCTCGACGATACGCGCCACTGTGCCGACCGGCTGCGGCTGTGCCGCCGCACCCACTTCCTGCCCGCTCTTGATCAAGACCACGCCAAACGGCAGATCCTCAGCGAGGCAGCGGCGGATCATCAGGCGGTAGCGCTCCTCAAAAATATGCAAGGGCAACACCTGGCCGGGAAACAGCACCGTGTTGAGCGGAAAAAGCGAGAGCTCGATTGTGGTCACAGCTTCGTCCATTTTTCACCTCCCAGGGCGTCCCATCACGGTTCGCCCCAGTTTCCGATCCTGCTGGCCCGGCTCATCCCCGGCGCGTTGCGGCATAAGACAAATCCATCATACACCGTTTTGGCAAAAGATGCCAGCGCGAAAGCCGGGAGGCCGGGAGCCGGGATGCCGGATTTATTTGAAATACACCCAGATGAAACGCTTGCGGACTCGCACGACGCCGGCTTCCGTATATAAAAAGCGCTGGAAAGCAGCGAACTGCCTTCCAGCGCCGAAACCACTATGCACTACGACTCAATCGATCGCCCCTGCCGCCATGCGGAGGCCACGCACATCGCGCAGATCGATCCGGCGATAGCCTAGCTCCACCAGCCCATCATCCTTGAAATTGCGCAGGATCGCACTGATCGTCTCGCGGTAAGTGCCGAGCATATCAGCCAAGGCCTGGTGGCTGGTGCCCCGGATCGCTTTGCCGCCGTTCGCTAACTCCAGCAGCAGGCCGGCCAACCGCTCAGGCAGGCGCTTGTAAGCAACTTCTTCCATGCGATTCTCGACCTGGGCGAGACGCTGGCCGACCGTTTGCAACAGCGCCCAACTCAATACGGGGTAACGCAGCGCCAGGGTTTGCGCTTGCGGCTGCGGCACCGCCCACACGATGGTATCTGTTAACGCCACGGCCTTCACGCCCGGATCGGCGGCACCGAGCAGCGCGCCTTCCCCGAACATGGCGCCCGGGCCGAGGGTAGCGATCGCCAGCCGCCGGCCGTTAGGGCCCTCGCGTATCAGTTGCACGCGCCCCTTCATCAAGGTAAAAAGGTTGCGGCCCAACACATCAGATTCTGCCACGGTCTGGCCCGCCCGAAAAGACTGCGCCACGATAGACTGCTTAAACTCCTGATCGTCTTCGCGCAGATCGATGAGAATCTCAGGCAATGATCGTTGTCTACCCCGGTACACCATCACTATCCTCCTCTTTGCATCCACGGCTCCACGGCCGGAACTTTGCTATCATTTGTTTGAAAAGTATATCTCAAAAACAAGCTTTTGTCAAGAGTTTGTCAAAGGATTTAATCTAATTTTAATCCAATCTTGCCCCAACATCGCTGTTGGCTGGCTTCGAGGCACCCGCTTGACCCTGGGCAACCAGCGCAGCGACGTATGCGGCCGAACTACGCACATTTTCACCGAGAAAAATGCCCGGAACCCGATCCCGTAGCTCAGGTTGCACATTAAAAATGCGCCCCCCATAACCGAAAAGCGGCCTGGGCGCCGGCGCCGCGTTTACCGCCTGTGCCAGCGTAATCAGACCCCCAACCGTATCGGGGGTTGTGGCGGTGATGACAGCCATGGCAGGGCGCAACCGCACCATTTCGTCGGCGAAATCCATCAGCGGCACGTTCTGCCCCAGATATAGCGTGTGCAGGCCCTGACGACGCAGCAGCAGATGAATCAGCAAGAGACCGAGGTCATGCCACTCATCGGGCGCGCACCCCAGGACCACCAGGGGACCATGCCCGATCGGTGGCCCGGCGTTAATGATAGCATCCAGCTTGCGATGCAGGAAATTGCTGGCGAAGTGTTCCACAGCCGCCGTGATCTGCTCGCCCTGCCACAGCGCCTCAATTTGCTCCATCACGGGCGCCAAGATGTGCTCGGTGGCCGCCTCGATGCCGTATACGGCAAACGCTTCCGCCAGCACCTGAGAAGCGCGAGGTTCGTCGAATGCGCGCAGCGCCCCCAGCAAGGCCTCACTGACGACCGGCAGGCTCCAGGATTTACGCTGGACCGGTGCTGCAACCTGTTCCTGCGCCACCGGACCATACTGGTTAAGCCAGGTGATGGCCTGGCTGATCGCCATGCCCTCGTCCACGCGCGCTTTGAGCCAACGTAGATGTGCGATGTCGCGCGCCGAATAAAGCCGGTAGCCACTGGAGGTGCGCCCAGGCGCCAGCGCGCCATAGCGGCGCTCCCATGCCCGTAGCGTTGTGGCAGGAAGGCCGGTCGCCTCTACGACTGCCTTGATATTGTACAAAGGGTGTGTGTCAAGCGCTTGATGTTCTGGGTAGCTTATCTGCCTCATCTCTTGCTTCCTCAACGCAAACTATAACTATCATGTCACACGTTTGTCAAGCAAGAGTATACCAGATAAGTTTATGTTTGTCAAGAGTTTGTTTATAGTTGTTATGAAACACGATAGATTGGGAGAGGTAAGCGCGCTGCGCTCGCGTCAAACGTGGGGCAATCGCTGGACAAGATCGCGTGCACTGCCCACCACATCGCAGTTGGGGAAGCGATTGCGTAGCTCGGGCCGCGCGCTGAAGGCATACCCGCCGAGCACGATCCGCGGGCGCGGGGCAGGCAGGTGCTGGGCGTCGGCGCAAAACGGGATCAGCGCCTCGACGCTGGCGGCCGTAGTGGCTGAGAGACACACCAGGTCCGGTTTGAGATTACGGATTTCCTGCAACAACTGGTCCGCCGGCACATTCTGGCCCAGATAGATCACCCGCCAGCCGTGGCGGCGCAGCGCCATGGACACCAGCAGGATCCCCACATCGTGCCATTCAGAGGGCGCCGACCCGGTGATCGCCAGGGGGCCACGGGCAGGCTGCTCGTAGGCATGGAAGAGAGCTGTCAGCCTGCGCCGCAGGAAGGCTGTGGCAAAGTGCTCTTGCACGATCGTCGCCTGGCCGCGATGCCAGCGTTCGCCGATCTCAACCAGAACGGGCGATACAATGGCTTCCAGCGCGACCTCCACAGGGTAAAGGGCGAAGGCCTCACTCAGAACCGCCTCGGCACGCGCCTCCTGAAAGGCCAGCAACGCCTCAACCAACTCGCTCACTTGTGTCGCCATGCTGGGCGCCTCCGTAAGCCGGGGCGGCTCCGTTGCCGCCAGCTCGGGCGCCTCACCGGCATCGTGGTGCATCTCCAACAGCGCGACCGCACGGCTGATAGACACCCCGGCATCCACCTGGTGCTTCAACCAACGCACGATCGCGATATCCCGCTCGGAATAGAGCCGGTAACCGCCATCGCTGCGCCCAGGTGACAGGCACCCATAGCGCCGTTCCCAGGCGCGCAAGGTCGCCGGTGCGATGCCCGTTTCCTGCACCACCGTCTTGATAGTGAAAACCGGCGTGTCATCGAGATTGCTCAGATGCGGTAAATCAGCCATATTATCCTCACACCCAAAAAGGCGCCTGCCACCAGTTGAGCACAGAGATCACCAGCCAGAGCACCGCCAGGGCAGCTAGTGGGACCGTCAGGTTATCAAGGTCTGCCGGCGTGTACGCTTCCACGGCCATGGCCAGCAAAGTGGTCATCAACACCGGCCCCAAGGCCCCTTGCAGATCGATCTGCAGCAGGCCAAATGAGCGGAACAGCGCCAGATAGACCAGCGTGAGCACAGCGCCGCCCAGGAAGAACCCGAAACTGCCGGCCCAGCTCTTATCACGCTGGCCGGGCAGCTTGACCCGCCCCAGCCGCCGGCCGACCACGTCGGCCAGGCCATCGCCGCCACACAGCAGCATCAGTAACACGATGCCCACCGGTGACTCGCGCCAGAACACGACCGTGGCTGCTACGAACACGATGCCGTACATCAACGGCCCGCGCAACAGCTCACGCGGATCGCCGCTGCGCGACATCGCAGCCACAAAGTCGTCCTTCTTGATGATCCCCACGCCGATCAACACGAAAAGCAGCGTCAGGCTGCCGGGCACCACGGCCGCGGCCCAGCGCGCGTGCCACGCCGCACTGTAGAGCGGCCAGCACAGCAGAAACAAGGGCCCCGTGCCGATGTGCACCAACTTGCGCGTCACGTATTCAGGCAGCCAGCCACGCTGGGCCATCAGGTCGTTGAGCTTCAGAAAAGCCAGCGCCACAGCGAAACTGATCGCCATCGCGGCCAGGTCTTGCTGCCAGGGCACAGAAAACAATGCGGACATCAGCGCCACACCCTCTTCATTGCCCTCGCTTATGTCCGCTCAACGCGATCCAACGCGTCAGCGATGCGCGCTGCTGCGGCCAGCAGTTCGGGCGCCTGATCGAAGACCGCCACACCTCCCTGGTCTGCTGCCACGGCTGAGACCGTGAAAGGCAGGCTGCCCAGCAACGGCAGATCCTTGGCGTGCGCCTGGATGAATTCCTCATCTTGCGGCCCGCGCGTCTTGTTCGCCACCAGGTAGATGCGTCTTACCCCGATCTCCGAGGCCAGGAAACGGATCTGATCGGCCGTGCCCAGGCTGCGCAGCCCTGGCTCGACAACGATCACAAACGCATCCACCGCACCGGCCGTGCCGCGTCCCAGGTGCTCGACTCCGGCCTCCATGTCCAAGATCAACGTCTGGTTCTTACGCAGGAGCAGATGCGTTACCAACGCCTTGAGCAGCGCGTTCTCGGGGCACAGGCAGCCCGTGCCGCCCCCGCGCACGGAGCCCAACCGCAACAGCCGCACCCCCCGATGAGTGATGCTGAAGCTCTCAGGGATGTCGTCCACCTTGGGGTTGAGCTTGAACCACCCGCCGATGGTCCCGGGCTGCGCGCCGGTGCGCTCATAGATCAGGCTCTCCATTTCGGCGATGGGCTTCAACTCTGCATCCAGCGCGGCCGTGAGGCCGAACGCCAAGCCCAGGTTGCCTGCGGGATCCGCGTCGATGGCGATCACATCCTGCCCGCGTTGGGCATAAACATACGATAACAGCGAAGTCAGGGTGGTTTTGCCGACCCCACCCTTTCCGGTAATAGCGATCTTCGGCATGGCAGCGTCCTTTTGTGTGATAAATGGCCACGATCGAAAAGCGGCACTAAACCAATAACCCCGCTCGCGCACGGCGAACAACGCATGATTTATGCGCTCCAGACCACAAAAAGCTTATGCAAACATATCACAAAAGCAACGCCAAAACAGAGAGCAAAACTACATTTCACGGAACCCATTGCTGGCCACCCAACCCGTAGGGCATAGAATTCGTTCTCAGATGGCCCTTATGGTAAAATCAGAGATCGAAAAACTGTGATCCCTGGTTGGGCAAGCCATTATGAGCGCTACACCCCCTACCCTGCTGTATATCCTACCTGTGCTGTTAGGCGGCATCGGCCTGTTCCTGGTGGGCATGATCCTGATGGCCGACGGACTGAAGGCGGCCGCGGGCGGATCGCTCCAACGCATCCTGCAACGGTCCACCGGTACCCCGTTGACAGCTTTCCTGTCCGGCGTGGGCCTAACCGCGTTGGTGCAGTCCTCCAGCGCCACCACCATCACCACCATCGGCTTCGTCAGCGCGGGCCTGCTGTCGTTTCCGGCCGCGCTTGGCGTGATCATCGGCACCAACGTGGGCACCACCAGCACCGGTTGGATCGTCTCGCTGCTCGGCTTCAAGCTGAACGTGGGAGCCATCGCGCTGCCGTTCATCGGTGTGGGCGCGCTGCTGCGCCTGCTCACCAGCGGCCGGCGCGCCCATCTGGGCATGGCGCTGGCCGGATTCGGGCTGATCTTCATCGGCATTGATTTCCTGCAAGAGGGCATGGGCGGGGTAGCGCACAGCATAGATTTCTCTGCTTTCTCCGACGCCTCCCTGTCCGGCCGCTTGGCGCTGGTGCTAGTGGGCGCAGCCATGACCGTGCTGCTGCAATCTTCCAGCGCGGCCGTGGCGCTCACGTTGACCGCGCTGCATGGCGGCGCTATCGCCCTGCCGCAGGCCGCCTACTTGGTGATCGGCCAAAACCTGGGCACCACGGTCAAGGCCGTCCTGGCATCGGCGGGCGCGACCATCCCCGCCCGGCGCACCGCGCTGGCCCATATCCTGTTCAACAGCGCTGCCGGCCTCCTGGCCTTCGCCGTGACCCGCCAACTATTGGTGTTGGTTGATTGGCTCACGCACCTGTTGGGCAAAGCCGACCCGGCCGTGTCCATTGCACTGTTTCACACCATCTTCAACCTGCTGGGCGCAGCGCTCTTCCTGCCCTTCATCAACCGGTTTGCGAGGTTCGTTGTCCGGTTGATCCCGGACAGCGGGCCTGCTTTCACGCGCCACCTGGACCGCTCACTGCTGCAACTTCCCTCCGTGGCGGTGGAAGCGACAGCGCGCGCACTGGGCGAGATCGCGGCGGCGACCCTGGCCGAAGCGAACAGGCTGCTGGAAGGCGCCAGGCTCACCCGCCAGAACCGCACGTGTCTCTGGGCTGCGCAGGCCGGCATCCGGGAGGCCCGGGCTTTCCTGGCCGAAGTACACCTAGACCAACACTCCGGCCAACATTACAACCGACGCCTGACATTGCTGCACGCCAGCGATCACCTGAACCGGTTGGCCGAGGCATGCCTTGAGTATGAGGACCCGTTGCGCGGCGACGAAGTGGAGGCCGCGGCCGGTCGCCTGGCCCCGGAGATCGCCGAGGCCGCAACCTGGCTGGGCCAACCGAATTGGGACGGAGACGACTTGGTGCGCCATCTCGCCGCGGCCTCAGCCCGTCAGGCCGAGGAGCGCCGCCTGCATCGCGCCTGGTTGCTGGCCGAAACCGCGGCCGGCGCCGTGTTGCCTGACCAGACCCAGGCGCAACTGGAGGCGATGCGCTGGGTTGATCGGGTGGGTTATCATGCCTGGCGTACACTTCATCATCTGGCCGGGACCGATGCTACGCCAGACTCGCAAGTGTATGAAGAGGCTGAAGCTGCCGGAGGCACGTCGTGATATCCCTGCACCAATGGATCATCTTTGCCACCCTTTTGCTGACTGTCATCCTCTTCATCACCGGACGCTGGCGCTACGACGTGGTCGCGCTCCTCGCGTTGATGGTCGTGGCTCTGACCGGCCTCATCCCGGTCGAGCGTGTCTTCAGCGGCTTCAGCAACCCCGCCGTGATCACTGTTGCGGCCGTGCTGGTGATCAGCCGCGGCCTGCAGAACTCCGGTGTGGTTGACCTGATCGGCGAGCGCCTGCTGCGCCTGAAGGGCGGGACGACCGTGCAGTTGGCGGCCCTCACCGGCATCGTGACGGTGTTATCGGCCTTCATGAACAACATCGGCGCGCTGGCGCTGCTGATGCCGGTGGCGATCCAGGTGGCGCGCAAGAAGGGCTTCCCCCCCTCAGCGTTCTTGATGCCCCTGGCCTTCGCCTCACTCCTGGGCGGCATGACCACCCTGATCGGCACACCGCCGAACATCATCGTCGCTTCCTTTCGCGAGCATACCGGTGCGGCGGCGTTCCGCATGTTCGATTTCGCTCTCGTCGGCGTGGGCGTTGCGCTGGCCGGGCTGCTTTTCATCGTGTTGATCGGCTGGCGGCTTATCCCAAAACGTCTCGGTCAAGCGGCAGATAGTGACCTGTTTGAGATTGAGAAGTACATCACCGAGGTGCGGCTGCCGGAAGACGCAAAGCTGGTGGGCAAGCGCCTGCCGGAGATCAACACCTTCGTGGAGAACGGGATCAACATCCTGGGCCTGGTGCGCGACGGCGTGCGGCGCATGGCCCCGTCCCCAAGGACCGTCTTCACCCCTGGCGACATCCTGATCCTGCAAATTGACGCCGAGAACCTGGAGGCCCTGGTAGCTAAAGCGCGGCTGGAGCTGGTGGGCAGCGAGCGGATCGTCAGCGACGACCTGCAATCGGATGAGGTGACACTGCTGGAAGCGGTGATCACGGCCAATTCGCTGCTGGTGGGCGAGACCGCATTCAGCCTGGATTTGCGACGCAAGCACGGCGTCAACCTGTTGGCGATCTCGCGGCAGGGCCGGCGCCTACGCGCGCGGCTGGATCGCATCCGCCTGCGGGCCGGCGATGTACTGCTGCTGCAGTGCTACGCCCAGACGGCGAAAGACATCCTGGCGACGTTGGGGTGCCTGCCGCTGGCCCAGCGCGAGCTGCGCATCGGCCAGCCGCAACAGCTCATCCCGCCGCTGGTCATCTTCGGTGCGGCGCTGCTCCTCTCCGCGATCGGCCTGATCCCGGTGCAGGTCGCGTTCGTCGCGGCCGTGGTGATCATGGTGATGGCCGGGTTCGTTTCGCTGCGGGAGGCCTACGACAGCATTGACTGGCCCATCATCATCCTGCTGGGCGCCATGATCCCGGTGGGCGAGGCGCTGGAGACCACCGGCGGCGCCCAACTGATCGCCAACGGGCTGCTGCACATCTCCGACCAGCTGCCAGCATCAGCCATTCTGATCATCGTCCTGGTGTTCACCATGTTCCTGTCGGACCTGGTGAACAACGCGGCCGCCGTGGTGTTGACCGCACCCATCGGCATCAGCGTGGCGCAGGGGTTGGGTGCCTCGGCAGATCCCTTCCTGATAGCCATCGCCATCGGCGCCTCGTGCGCGTTCCTCACCCCCATCGGCCATCAGTCCAACACCCTGGTGATGGGGCCGGGCGGCTACAAGTTCGGGGATTACTGGCGCATGGGGTTGCTGCTAGAGGTGATCGTTGCGGCGGTCGCTGTGCCGCTCATCATGCTTTTCTGGCCGCTGGGACGCTGATTCTTGAGACGATGCGCAGTCTCATGGTATTGGCCGATGACACCTTGTCTATCAAACCGCAGCGCGGGCGGCTGTCACGTACGCCGTCACTGAACGCCAACCGACCGTGACGCCGGTCAATTTGCGCCGGTACAGCGCTTCGACGGAGGCCAGCTCGTCGGCCTCCAGCCGGGCGGCCAGGCGCTGCGCGTAGCTCGGCCGCTCGTCGGCGGGGACCAGCGCGAACCAGCGGTCGAGCAGGGCCGGGCTGATGCGTGCTTCGGCGCTGGTCTCCACCCCTTCGACCGCAACCCCGGTCAACTTTGCGGCCAACAACACAGCTTGCAGGTCATCTTCATCCCAATTGATCAGCGGATCCGCCGGGTCAGCGTAAATCGCCTCCTCCGCGTCCCGCACCTTCTCGGCCAACACGGGGTCCAACTCGGCAAGGTCCACCAGTGCATACAATCGCTGGGTGTGCCGCGGCACCGGTTCGACCAAGCTAATGATACCGTTGGGACGCAGGAGGGCGGAGAGGTGTTGCACAAATTGGGCCATTGGCGTATTGCTTCTTGCGTAGTGTATGCGTGGTGCGTCGCTGGAACGAAGTTGCACCGCCAGCGCGCCCCGCCCCACGATGGCATCGAAGCGCACGGCGGCCTCACCGCGCAGCGCCAGCAGATCGGGCAGTTCACCTAGAATCCCTTGAAGCACGACGGGGCGCTCCACTTCGGGCAGCCGCGCGGCTATCTCGCGCAGCGCGCTCGCCTCGCCCGCCTGGCCCGCCAGCGCCCAAACGCCTCCCTCCGGCGCGCGGCGCAGCGCCTCCCAAGTGAGCAGCCCCGTGCCCGCATTCAAATCCAGCACCAGGCTGTGGCGTTGCAGCCGCGCGGCATCAAGCACGCGGTCCCGCAAGGCAGCCAGACGCTCCCCTGCGCCGCCCACGGCCCGCGCCAGCCAGCGATCGCGGTCCCCCCGCACCATCTCACCGGTGAAAGTCAGCGCCTCGACCGCGCCGAAGCCCTCGCCCCCTTCCAACATCGCGGCCAGTTGCGCCTCGCGCCGCCGATCCACCTCTGCCTTGATCTGCGCCTCGTGCCCTAATCCGCCCGGCTGATAGAAGATCCGGCCTTGCAGCGCGTCAGGCAGGTACTGCTGCGCCACCCAGTGGTCGCGGTACGCGTGGGGGTACAGATAGCCCTCGCCGTGACCGAAGCCCTCCTTGTCGCGGTTGGCATCGCGCAAATGCGCGGGCACTTCGGCCTCCTGCTCCCGCGCCACCGTCTCCAATGCGTCGAAGAAGGCGAACGCGCTGTTGCTCTTGGGCGCGGTGGCCAGGTAGAGGGCCGCGTTGGCCAGGTGGAAGCGGCCCTCGGGCATACCCACATACTCGAACGCCTGCGCGCAGGCCATCACGTGGCGGATCGCGTTGGGATCGGCCAGGCCCACGTCCTCACCGGCGAAAACGATCATGCGTCGGAAGATAAACCGCGGCTCCTCGCCCGCATACACCATACGCGCCATCCAGTACAGCGCCGCGTCGGGATCCGACCCGCGCAGGCTCTTGATAAACGCGCTGATGGTATCGTAGTGGACGTCCCCCTCCTTGTCGTAGAGCACGGCGCGGCGTTGGATGGATTCTTCAGCTACAGCCAGGGTGATGTGGGTGACCGGCGTATTGCGGGTTGCGTATTGCGTATCGGGCGGCGTGGTTTCGACGGCCAACTCCAGGGCGTTGAGGACGCCACGGGCGTCACCGTTGGCCACGTCCACCAGGTGGGCCAGGGCATCGTCGTCAATCTGCACGTTGAGCTTGCCGTAGCCGCGCTCGGGATCGGCCAGCGCCTGGCGGGCGACGGCGAAGAGATCGTCTTGGGTCAGCGGCTTGAGCTGGAAGATGCGGGAACGGCTGACCAGCGCCTTGTTAACCTCGAAATAGGGGTTCTCGGTGGTGGCGCCGATGAGGATCACGGTGCCGTTCTCGACCCACGGCAGCAGCGCGTCTTGCTGCGCCTTGTTGAAACGGTGGACCTCGTCCACGAAGAGGATGGTGCGCTGGCCAAACTGGCCACGGCGATCCTGCGCGGTCGCGATGGCGGCGCGGATATCCGCCACGCCGGCCAGCACCGCGTTGATGGCGATGAAGTGCGCCCGCGTGGTGTTGGCGATGAT
>CAZKEF010000042.1:0-46108 GCA_964551735.1 uncultured Anaerolineales bacterium | reverse complement strand
CGCGCGTCCCGCTCGATGCGCTGCGCGACGAACTCCACCGCGTAGTTGCGCGCCAGACCGGTCAGCCCCTGGCCCAGGGCGGCGCCCAGCACCGTCAGCGCCAACCGCAGCAGCGCCTCAGCCGCCCAGCCCGGCGTCGTGATCAGGTCGAACCCGCGGCCGATCAAGACCTGGATCTGGCTGTAGAAGTAGTTGTTGAGGATCGCGGCCAGCAACGCGGCCAATGGGAAGCCGGGATAGCGTGTCAGATGTGAGAGGATCCACCGCACCGGGCCGGAACGGTTGTAGCGATGCTCGTGGTCGAGGCGGAATTCACGTTTCGTCATGGCGGGACATTATACCATCAGCAATGCCCGTAACTCTAAAGTATAAGCCATCCTGATCAAGCCTTTGCTGGTCAGGCTGACCGATCCCGTCACCGGCCACGGCTGAAACCTGCGCTTGGCGCTTCAGGGCAGTCCTGGTATAATCGGCTCACTATGCGCACCTCTCTGATCTGCACCGTCCTCAACGAAGGGGAAGCCATCCGCCAACTGCTGGATAGCGTGGTCGCGCAGACCCGCCCGCCCGACGAGGTAGTCATCGTAGATGGCGGTTCGCGTGACAACACCGTGGCCGTGATCCATGAGTACGCTGACCGCCTGCCGTTGCGCGTCCTGGTCGAGCCCGGCGCCAACATCTCCCGCGGCCGCAACGCCGCCATCGCATCGGCAACCGGCCCGATCATCGCCGCCACCGATGCCGGGGTCTGGTTGGAGCCGACCTGGCTGGAGCAACTTGTCGCGGATTTTAGATTTCCCATTTCGGATTGCTCGGAGCGAGACCCGTCCTCACAACACACTCCGCAATCCACAGTCCGCAATCCGCAATGTGTAGCCGGCTTCTTCGTCCCCGACGTGCGCACCACCTTCGAGATGGCGATGGGCGCGACAGTGCTGCCCGCATTAGAGGATGTCAAGCCGGAGACTTTTCTGCCTTCCAGCCGGTCGGTGGCATTCACTAAAGCGGCGTGGCTGGCAGCGGGCGGCTACCCTGAATGGCTGGATTACTGCGAAGATCTGATCTTCGACTTGCGGCTGCGGGAGGTCGCAGGGCGGTTCGCATGGGCCCCGGCGGCAGCAGCGCACTTTCGGCCGCGCGGCACGTTGAAATCGTTCTTCAAACAGTACTATCGTTACGCACGCGGGGATGGTAAGGCTGACCTGTGGCGCAAGCGACACCTGATTCGTTATGTCACCTACTTGGTCGCCCTGCCCGGCCTGCTGGCGTTAAGCATCTGGCACACGCCGGCCTGGCTGCTGGTCCTGCTGGCAGGGGTCATATTCTACTGTGCCACACCCTACCGGCGACTGCGGCCGCACATGCCAGCCCTGGCGCCGGTCGAGCGTATCAAGGCCGTGCTCTTGATCCCCCTTGTCCGCGCGGCCGGCGACATCGCCAAAATGCTGGGCTACCCGGCCGGCTGGGCCTGGCGGCTGCGCAACTGGTCGCGGCCAGAGATCCATTGGCGGCGGTGATCCGCGCCCTGCTGGTAGGACCAGATGAGCAGCGTTGACGGCCAGGCCCCATTTGCCCGCCGCCATTTGCGACCGTCTGTTTCTGGATATCCAAGAACTGAATTCAATGGGAACGAGCGCAACGGAAGCCGATCTCATCATCGAACTCGTAAGGAGCGTTCCACAGGCGAGACGCAGCGCGGATGAACCCGGACGGACTGCTCCACGCGCCGCCCCGTTGCACCTTGAACTCCCCAGTCTCCGGTCCCGGCGGATTAGCGTACGGTGAACTCTTATAGTAATCGGCATCATACCAGTCATTAACCCATTCCCACACATTGCCTGCCATATCCAACGCACCGTAAGGGCTGAGGCCATCCGGATAGCTACCGGTGGCGCTAGTGTCACCCACGCAATAGGTCTCCGTGCTGAAGATATAGAAATTCGCCAGCGTACACACCGGTGATGTATCGCCCCACGGATACGCGCGCGTATCGCTTGCCCCGCGCACGGCCTTTTCCCACTCAGCCTCCGTCGGCAGCCGTTTACCCACCCACCGGCAGTACGCATCCGCCTGATCCCAGGTCACGTGGATCACCGGGTAGTCTGCATAATCGGAATTATCATAATAGGAGGGACGGGTGAAGGACTGAACCTCGGCCGGCGCTGTGCAATTGCCTGCTGCCACACATTGCGCGTACTCTGCGTTGGTAACCTCATGTTTGTCGATGTAAAAGGGATTCAGGTACACTGTATGAAGCGGCAGCTCCCATTGATTACAGGTGACACCATCATTATGCAATCGATCGCAGCCCATGGTAAACGTGCCAGCGGGGACAAACACCATCCCTTCGGGCACAATGATCGGCTTGAAGTTCTGCGCCACCAACGGTAGGTACGACCAATGGTCGAAGACAGGCGTGGACACTGGCACGGAGCTGTCTTGCGCTTCGGCAGCATTGCCCGGCCAAAGGCCCCAAGCCAGCAGAACAGTGAAGCAAAAAAGCCCACCCACGACGATCGGCAGCACCCAACGAGCATGCGACAGGGCTTTCATCTCGCACCTCCTTGTCAGAAATCGTCTCGGATCTCGATATCTCTGCCCAGGAACGCTTTCGTGCACACCATTATACACCAACGACGTGAACCCTTCAAATAACGTTTCATAGATCATGCTTTCGCGTTTCCTGCCCGGAATTTCGCTTTTCCCGCGTTCCGCTCTACAATAGTGGCTTACCGCTGTCCGATTCGCAAAGGAGGACTCGTCCATGCAACTGCTCAAAGATCGTATTATCCGCGAAGGAGTCAATATGGGACACGGCATCCTCAAGGTTGATTCCTTCATCAACCACCAGGTGGACCCAGCCTTGATGCTGGCTGTCGGCGGAGCGCTTGCCGCGCGTTTCGCGCACCTGGGCGCGAACAAGATCGTCACGGCCGAGATCAGCGGCATCGCGCCCGCGCTGACAACTGCCCTGGCCCTGGGCATCCCGGTGGTCTACGCGCGCAAGACTAAGCCCGTGACCATGCACCCCAACGCCATGACCGCCTCCGCGCCCTCGCACACCAAAGGGGTCATGACCGAACTGATGATCTCGCCGGAGTTCCTGGGCCCGCGCGACCATGCCCTGGTGATTGACGACTTCCTGGCTCGCGGAGAAACCATCCGCGCCCTGGTCAACCTGGTACAGAAATCTGGCGCACAGTTGGTTGGCATCGGCGCAGTGATCGAAAAGCGCTTCGAAGGCGGCCGCGCGGCCCTGGCCGACCTGGGCGTCCCCATCGAAACGCTGGCAGTGATCACGAGCATGGACAATGGGAAGATCGTGTTGGAGGAGTAGCCTGGACACCGCCGGTTGGAGGCCGAAGACTGCTCGCTAGAATCTACACGCAGTATACAGTACGAGATACGCAGTACGCATCACGCACTACGGAGCGCTCATGACCACGCACGACACCATCGCCATCCTGGACTACGGTTCGCAGACCGCGCAACTGATCGCCCGCCGCGTGCGCGAGCTGCGGGTCTATTGCGAGCTGATCCCTTGGCACGCGCCGGCTGAGCGCTTCGCGGCCCTGAATCCCAAGGGCTACATCCTGTCGGGCGGGCCGGCCAGCGTGTACGAGACCGGCGCGCCGGCCCTGCCGTGGTTCGTGCTGGACTCGGGCCGGCCGGTGCTCGGCATCTGCTACGGCATGCAACTACTGGCGCACAACCTGGGCGGCCGCGTTGACCCGGCCGCGCGCCGCGAGTATGGCCACGCCACGCTGACCATCGTGGCCGACGCAGAGCAGGTATCGCTGCTGCGCGGCCTGCCCCTGGAAATGCAGGTCTGGATGAGCCACGGCGATCACGTCGTAGACCTGCCGCCTACTTTTGCGCCGCTGGGGGTCACTGCGTCTTCGGTAGCGATCATGGGCGATGTAACGCGCGGCGTCTATGGCGTGCAGTTCCACCCCGAGGTGCAGCACACGCCCCAGGGCAAAGACCTGCTGGGAAACTTCGTGCTGGACGTCTGCGGCTGCCGGCCTGACTGGACCCCGGCCAACGTCATCGCGGAATCAGTGGCCAGCATCGCCGCGCAGGTGGGCGACGGCCAGGTGGTCTGCGGGCTGAGCGGCGGGGTGGACTCGGCCGTGACCGCTGCGCTCATCCACCGCGCCGTGGGCGACCGGCTCACCTGCGTGTTCGTGGATCACGGCCTGCTGCGACAAGGAGAGGCCAGCCAGGTGATCGAGACCTTCCAGCGCCACCTGGGCATGCGCCTGCTCGCAGTCAACACGGCCGAGGAGTTCCTCTCCGACCTGGCGGGGGTGACCGATCCCGAGCTAAAACGCAAGCGCATCGGCGCGCGCTTCGTGCGCACCTTCGAGGCAGCCGAGGCGCAAGCCGTGGCGGCCGGTGGAGGCCACGCGCAGTTCCTGGCTCAGGGCACCCTCTATCCCGACGTGATCGAATCGGCCAGCCGTGATGACCAACGCACAGCACGAACCATCAAGACCCATCACAACGTCGGTGGCCTGCCCGAAGATATGACCTTTCGGCTCATTGAGCCGCTGCGCAGCCTGTTCAAGGACGAGGTGCGGCAGGTGGGCGAGGCGCTGGGCCTGCCCGCCGAGATCGTGTGGCGCCACCCCTTCCCCGGCCCCGGCCTGGCCATCCGCATCATCGGCGAGGTCACCTGGGAACGGCTGGAGACGCTGCGCCGCGCCGACGCCATCTTCCTGGAGGAGTTACGGGCCGCCGGGCTCTATCGCGCAACTTCACAGGCTTTCGCCGTGCTGCTGCCGGTGCGCTCGGTGGGCGTCATGGGCGATGGCCGCACCTATGCGGACACGGTTGCCCTGCGCGCCGTCACCACCGACGACTTCATGACGGCCGATTGGGCTCGCCTGCCCTACGAGCTCATGGCCCGCATCAGCAGCCGCATTGTCAACGAAATACCCGCCGTCAACCGCGTGGTCTACGACATCAGTTCCAAGCCGCCGGCGACGATTGAGTGGGAATAACGTTATAACGCTCCAACGTTCAGAATCATGCGCAGACTAACGCTCACCCTCCTCACCCTCACCTTCATCGCGGCCGCGCTCCTGGCTGCGCCCTACATCCGCTATCGTCGGGTGGCCGGTGTGGTGCCATCTTGGGTGCGGCTGGGTGGGCTGGCGGTGACCGGCGCGACCGAGGCCGAGGTGGTGGCGGCGCTCAACCGCGGGTTGGAAGAGCCGCTAGAGGTCTACTACAGCCAGCAACGCATCCTGCTACGGCCGGAGACCGTGGGTTTCCGGGCCGATACTGAGGGAATGATCGCGGAAGCGCAGACCTACAACACCCCAGGCCGGCTGCTCCGCTACCTGGTGGAAGACTCACTCCATCGCGCTCCGCACACCGTGGATGTCCCGTTGCGCTACACGCTGGACGACGCAGCGCTGGATGGGTGGCTGGCCGATATCGCCGCGCGCTATGACCGGGCCCCCGGCGCCCCGCAGCCGTTGGTCGAGGCCCTGGCCCTGGCGCCCGGAACCCCCGGCACAGCCATGGACATGCCCGCGTCCCGCGCGCTGCTCCTGGCCGCGCTGGCCAGGCCGGCCGAGCGGGTCGTCCACCTGGCGGTAGCTGAGACACCTGCGCCGCCGTTGGACATCAAGGCGCTGGGCACATTGCTTCAGGCCCGGTTGGATGCGTTCCCCGGCATCGCCAGCGCCTGGCTCCACTACCTGCCGACCGGCGAGGAGGTTGCCATTAACGCCGATGTCGCCTACGCGGGCACCAGCACATTGAAGATCCCGATCATGACGCAGGTCTACCGCATGCTGGATGGTCCGCTCGACCCGGATACGCGGAAGATCATCAGCGAGACCATGCAGCTCAGCGGCAACTTCACGGCTAACCTGATGCTGGGCATCATCGGCGATGGTGACTGGGACGCGGGGGTGCGCGCCATAAACCAGGCATTCAAAGCGCTGGGGATGAAGAACACCTTCATGGCCGCGCCCTACGATCGTAAGCTGGCATCCGCTCCACGCATCGTCACCGAAGCCAACAGCCGGACCGACCTGAACACCCAACCCGACCCCTACATGCAGACCACCCCACGCGACATCGGCAGCGCGCTGCAAATGCTGGTGGCGTGCAGCGAAGGGGGCGGCGCGCTCATCGCGGCCTACAACAACCAAATCACCCCCGCTGAGTGCCAACAGGCGCTGGATTTCATGGCGCTGAACGAGATGACGGAGCTACTGCTGGGTGGCCTGCCTGAAGGCGCCAGGGCGGTGCACAAACACGGTTACGTGCCCGACACCCATGGTGACGTCGCGGCTATCTGGGGACCGGCCGGCCCGTACGTGCTCACGGTCTTCCTCTACCGGCCGACGTGGCTGGAGTGGCATTTCTCAAACCCAACCATGCAAGACATGGCCCGCGCGACGTGGAATTTCTTTGAGGCGTATGCTGCGGAAAAACAGTAGGGGCGAGTTTCTCCACTGCAACGAGGGATGCGCGGCCATCAAACTGCGCTCATGCCAGGCGCGCGTGCAGTATTCGCGAGAAACCCGCCCCCACTTCTTGGGCGAAGAGCCGTCATTCAGCCGGCGCTTCGGGCTCCGGGTCGGCCGGCGGCGCAGGCTCGACAGGGGCCTCAGCGGGCGGCTCGGCAGCCGGCTTGGTTTCTAACTTCACCAGCAGTTTGCCCAGCTCACGGTTCAGCGCATCCAGGCCGGTCAAGATACCCTTGCGCACCTCTTCGACCACATCGCTCTCGCGCAGGTCATCGACCACCTTCTCAGCCTTCTCACGCAGTTCCCTGGCGGTCTCGCTCTCGCTGGCCTTATCCAGGGCCTCGGTCACCTGCGCGCCGAAGTTCTGAAAACCTTCCGTGATCTCCGTCTGTAGCTTCTTGCGATCCTCGCTCTCCCAGGCCGCCTTGATGGCATCGGCCACTTGCTTGCCGAGCTTGTTCAACTCGTCGGCGATGTTGCGCTCAACTTTCGTTTCCTCAGACATGGTGTCCTCCTTCCGCTTCTGATAGAGCCCGCGCCTTCTGAATCAACGGCGCGGCCTGCGTACCAAACCTTAAACCATTATACGGCACGCCTGCACAAAAGTTGCATCCCGCCGGGCCGAAATCGTAACCCAAATCCTTTGCGAAATTACTCGTTCCGTTGTATGATTAGCTCCACGTTGAGCCAGGGGATGCACGTTCAGCGCTTGGTACGATCGATTCACTGTCAGGAGGTCAGATTGATCAGAATAGCCCCGTCCATTCTGTCGGCCGATTTCGCGGCCCTCGGCCTGGCCGTTCAGGCGGCTGAAGCAGCCGGCGCGGACTATATTCATGTGGATGTGATGGATGGGCACTTTGTACCTAACCTGACCCTGGGCCCGCCAGTGATCGCTGCCCTGCAGCGTCACTCCCGTCTGCCCCTTGATGTGCACCTGATGATCGAGGCGCCGGAACGATACCTGGCCGATTACGCCCGCGCTGGGGCCGCGATCCTCACCGTGCACGTGGAAACTTGCCCCCACCTGCACCGCACGGTACAGCAGATCCGCGAATTAGGCGTCCAGCCCGGTGTAACCCTTAACCCGGCCACCTCCCTGGAAACACTCCGCGAGATCTTGCCTTTCGTGGATCAGGTATTGGTGATGACGGTCAATCCCGGTTTCGGCGGACAAGGCTTCATCTCGACCATGACGGACAAGGTCGCCCGCCTGGCGGCCATGATCACCGAAGCTGGGCTAGAAGTAGATATCGAAGTGGATGGCGGCATTGACGCAGAAACGACGCCTGCCATCGTGGCAGCGGGCGCGCGCGTGCTGGTAGCTGGCACAGCGGTGTTTCGCCATCCTGACGGCATAGGGGCCGGGATCGCAGCTCTGCGTGCGGCTGCTGTCGGCAACTGACACTTGCCCAGGCGCGGCCGCGGCAGCCACGCGCAGGGGGTAAATGCGCCGGCCGGCTCAACAGGCGCAAGCCAGCGACCGACCGGCCCAATTGCACCCAGGAAGATCATCGCAACTTAAAAGCAAACAGCCGGCGTGATCGCCGGCCGGATGCCTGGTTGGGCGGGAGCAGTGCTCAGTCAGCCTTTTGCATCGTCTTGATGCACTTGGCACAGGCGTAGACACGCCGTTCCACCCCATCCGCCATCAATCGCATCCGCTGAATGTTTGGGTTCCAGCGGCGCTTGGTGTGGCGCATCGAGTGGCTGACGTTGTTACCGAACTGTGGCCCCTTGCCGCAAAGTTCACACTTGGCCATTTTGCGAGTCCCCCTCGTAGACGCTCTAAGTCCGTACAAATCAGTGACCGAGCCAAGAGGGGGCCCGGCCACAACAAGAAGATACTACCACAACAGGCCGTTTATTGCAAAACACGTGCCTGCGTTCGTGAGCGAATCAATGCACAGATGCTGCAGTTTAGTGTTGTAGGGGACGCACGACAAAGAGTGCCCCAGGCATTTGTCAACGTAAGACACAAAGGGGAGGCCGCATGACGGACGAGAAGAAATCGGGGCGCATCGAGATTTCACCGCACGCGATCGCGACCATCGCCGGTGAGGCTGTGTTGCGCTGTTACGGCGTAGTGGGTATGGCCAACAAAAACCTGATGGATGGGCTGGGCATCCTGCTACAGCCAGAACGGTGGAGCCGCGGCGTGGACGTGCAGGTGCGCGACGGCCAGGTCACCGTTGACCTATTTGTGATTGTGCAGTACGGCACCCGCATCTCCGAGGTGGCTCACGGTGTTATGCATGGTGTGAAATATGCCCTGGAGCAAACCCTGGGTGTCCCTGTGGCAGAAGTCAACGTGCATGTCCAAGGGCTGCGCATGCCGAATGACAGCCAGTAACCGAGCAAGAGATCGTCTTCGGAGGATAGTACTTTGGCAGTAACTAACAGCCCAACGGCGTACGGCACAACGGACGCCCAACCATCGGCCGGTCAGCCCCTCCTGGCCATTGACGGCACGCGCTTTCGCGACGTGCTGAACGACGCCCTGGCCTGGCTCGATCGCCACCACGAGATCGTCAACGCGCTGAACGTATTCCCAGTCCCCGACGGTGACACTGGCACCAATATGCTGCTCACCATGAAGTCAGCCTGCCGGGAGATCACCCCTGACCACACGCACAGCGTCGACGAGGTGGCCCATGCCGCCGCCCACGGCGCGTTGATGGGCGCGCGCGGCAATTCAGGCGTCATCCTCTCCCAGATCCTGCGCGGCATGGCCCGCAGCCTGGATGACCAGATGACCTTGACAGGACCCAGTCTGGCCGCCGCGCTGGCTGAAGGCAGCCGCATTGCGTACAAGGGCGTGAACCGGCCGGTGGAGGGCACCATCCTCACCGTGGCGCGCGAAGCCGCAACCGCGGCTGAAAATGCGGCGCAGCTCGAGGACGACCTCCGCTTCATCCTGACGCGCGCCCTACATGCAGCCGATGAAGCTGTCGTCAACACCCCCAACCTGCTGCCCGTGCTGGCCCAAGCCGGCAAAGTGGATAGCGGCGGCAAGGGCTTCTTCTATATCCTGCAAGGGATGCTGCGCAGCCTGACCGGCGAACACGGCGAAATAGCGGCAGCGCCCGAACCAGCATCCGTTGTCGCGCCGCGGCCGCACAAGGGGAAGCGTGAACTGCCACCGCCGGTCTACGGCTTCGATGTACAATTCCTGGTGGAAGGCAAGGACCTTGACGTCACCGCGATCCGTGAGCGCATCACCGCAATGGGGGATTGCCCGTTGGTGGAAGGCGACGAGCACCTGGTTAAGGTCCACGTTCACGTCCCAGATCCGGGCGTCACCCTCTCTTACGCCGTCAGCCTGGGCTTCGTCACTGATGTTGTGGTAGAAAACATGGATGACATGCAGATCCCGGACATGCCGCCCGGTTACGATCCGCTGCCGCCACGCTTCGATACTCAGGGCAAGCCAGAGGCCGCCCCGGTCAGTGAGGTTGGCGGGTGCGAAGTTGACGGCGTGCTGGAAGGGGTAGGAGTTATCGCAGTTGCGCCCGGCGCGGGCCTGACCCAGGTCTTCCGCAGTCTGGGCGCCCATTGCGTTGTCTCGGGCGGTCAAACCATGAACCCCAGCACCCAGGATCTGCTGGAGTCCGTGCGCGCGCTGCCCACTGCCCACGTGATCATCCTGCCAAACAACGGCAACATCATCATGGCAGCCGGTCAGGCCCAGCTTCTGGCGGCGGAGGAAAGTAAGACAGTGGCCGTGGTGCCCAGCAAGAGCATCCCACAAGGCATCAGCGCGCTCCTGGCCCTGAACCCCCATGCGACCCTCGAACAAAACGCGCTCGCCATGACCCATGCCTTACAGCACGTGCAAACAGGTGAAGTGACGATCGCCGTGCAAGATGCCCGCTTTGACGATGTTTTGGTCAAGACAGGCGATGTCATCGGCCTGCTCAACGACAAGCTCACGACTACCGGCGCCTCTGCCGATGGTGTAGTCTACACCCTGCTGGAACAGATGGGCGCGGCCAACCTGGAAGTCATCACGCTGTATTATGGTGAGCCGGTCACAACCGACCAAGCTGCCGCATTGCGCGCTTCCCTGCAGGCGACCTACCCCGACCAGGAAATCGAAGTGATTGACGGGGGCCAACCATTCTATCATTACATCATCTCGGCTGAATGAGGACTATTTGCTCGTGGCACAGGTAAAAATCGTCACAGACAGCAGCGTCTACCTGCCAGACCCTAACCTGGTATCTCACTACGGCGTGGAGGTCATCCCGCTCACGGTGCGCATTGGCGCGCAGACATATCCGGAGCGCATCAATCACATTGATGAGACCTTCTTGCGCAAACAGGCGCAGTACAGCGAAAACGTATCTGTCGAAACACCTTCGACTGGGCAGATCCATGCGTTTTTTAGCCGGCTCAGCCATCAAACAGACAGCATTGTCTGCATTCACACGTCGAGCGCATTGCATAACATGAATGATGCGGTGCGCCGGGGTGCGGCGGGCTTCATCGGCCGCCACCGCATCATCGTGCTGGATACGCTCAGCATGTCGGTCGGCGCAGGCCTGATCGTGGAGGCGGCCGCGCATGCGGCCGCCGCAGGCGCCACCCAAGCAGAGATCGTCAAGATCGTGCGCGGCATGATCCCGCACATGTATGCCCTGGTCTTTTCCGACTCCCTGCACTACCTGGAGGCCTGGGGCCGCCTGGGCACGGCTCAAACGATGCTGGGCACTATGCTGGGGCTCAAGCCGCTCTCCACCATGGAGGACGGCGATCTGATCCCGGTGGAGAAAGTGCGAAACTACGACCATGCGGTGGACAAACTGTACGACTTCATCATCGAGTTTTCACGCATCAAACAAATGTACCTGATCCAGCAGGACTTTGAATCTGAAGCAGCGCAACTGCTGGAGCGTCTTGAAATCGCCTTTCCGCGCCACGAGTTCCCCGTGATCGGGTACCCGCCGTCGCTGGCCGTGCACTTCGGGCCCAAGGCGCTGGGCGTCATCGTCCATGAGGGTACCCGTTGAACGGCACGAGGCCATAATGGATAGCGCAATTTCCCGACTACTCAAAGTCCTGGCGTTGGAGAAGAAGCAGGGCTTCCGGAACAAGGCCGTCATCGGCGGCCTGGACAAGTTCGTCAGCCGGTGGGAGTCCGACGCGCGGGCCGAGGTGGACAACAGCCAGGGTGTGAATGAGATCGTCTCACTGCTGTTGGGCTACGCGGCCGTGGAGGACACGATCGCGCGCGGACGCATATTGGAGCAAGTGATTCGCCGCGCACAAGAGATCAGCCAGCCCGCAACGGCCGCGGCGCCCACCACGCCTCCGACGCCAGTACCCGATGAGATCAAGGCCGAAAAACCGCGCGAGCCGCAGCCCGAAGCCTGGGGACCGGCGCTCAACAAACCTACAGCGCTCCCAGTTGAAAGCCGTGGCCCCGTTACATTACCGGAACTCCAACCGGCGCAACCGCTCCAGACCAGCGTGGCCCAGGCGCCGGAGCCGCCGCCCCAGCATGCGCCACGCCCGATCCCCAGCACACCGCCCGCGCCGCTTGGTCTCGACGCACCGGTCACCCGTCTGCCGGCCATCGGCCCCAGTTACGCGCAAAAACTCGCCAAGCTGGGCGTGCGCACGGTGCGCGACCTGCTGTACCTGCTGCCTCAGCGCTATGACGATTTCAGCAAGCTGCGCACCATCGACCGGCTGCAATGGGGCGAAGAAGTCACCATCATCGCCACGGTCTGGAGCATCAGGAGCCGCCTCATCGCCGAAGAGCGCAAGTTGGTGACGGCTGTTGTGGGCGATGGCACGGGCGAAATGCAGATGACCTGGTTCAACCCGTTCGTCGAGCGCCAGATCCGCACCGGCCATGCTTACACGTTCAGCGGCAAAGTGGATAGCTATCGCGGCGTGCCCACCATGCGCAACCCGATCTTCGAGCCGCTGGATAAAAACCAAGTGAGCACGGGCCGGCTGGCGCCGGTATACCCCCTGACTGAAGGGTTGACCAATAGCTGGTTGCAGCGTGTAATGAACCGCGCACTCGAGGCATGGAGCGCGGAGGTGCCAGATTTTCTGCCCGCCAGCGTGCGTGAGCGCATGGCGCTGATGCTACTGACCGATGCGTTACGCCAGATCCACTTCCCCGATAGCCAGTCAAGTTTAGCGGCCGCGCATCGCCGGCTCAGCTTCGATGAGTTCTTTGTGCTGCAGCTCGGCGTGTTGGCTGCACGCCAACGGTTCCGGGGCACCGCTGCGATCCCGCTCACCGCTGACCCCAGGCTCATCGCGCCCTTCCTGGCGGCCCTGCCCTTTACCCTCACCGGCGCACAACAACGCGCTTTGGAGGGCATCCTGGCCGATCTGAAACAAAATCAGCCGATGAGCCGCCTGCTGCAGGGCGATGTTGGCTCGGGCAAGACGGCGGTGGCCGCGGCCACGCTGTGGGTTGCAGTGGCCAATGGTGCCCAAGGCGCCATCATGGCGCCCACCGAGATCTTGGCCGAACAACATGCGCGTTCCTTTGGCCGCATGTTTGCCGGCTTACAGCATCCGCAGGCCGGACGCCCGGTGCGCGTCGCGCTCCTGACGGGCGCCATGCGTGCCGCCGAGCGCGAGGAGATGCTATCAGGGCTGGCGGCCGGTGATGTGGATATCGTCGTAGGCACCCATGCCCTGATCCAGCGGGGCGTCAACTTCCGACAATTGGCTGTTACCATTGTGGATGAACAGCACCGCTTCGGCGTTGAACAGCGGGCGGCGTTGCGCACCAAGGGGCGCCAGCCCCACATGCTGGTGATGAGCGCCACGCCTATCCCCCGTTCACTGGCGCTGACGGTGTACGGAGACCTCGACATATCAGTAATTGACGAAATGCCGGCCGGCCGTACCCCTATCAAAACCAAGTGGCTCACCTCTTCCCAGCGTGAGCGCGCCTATGACTTTATCCGACGCCAGGCGAAAGAGGGACGCCAGGCATTCATCGTCTACCCGTTGGTGGAAGAGTCTGCTGCCAGCGACGCCAAAGCCGCAGTGGACGAGCACGCCCGGCTCCAGGCCACCATCTTTCCCGACCTGCGCTTGGGGCTATTGCACGGACGCCTGCGCGGCGACGAGAAGGACGCGATCATGCAGGCGTTCAGCCGGCGCGAAATTGACGTCCTGGTTGCGACCTCGGTGGTCGAGGTGGGCATTGATGTCCCCAACGCCACAGTGATCCTAATCGAAGACGCGGAACGGTTCGGGCTGGCGCAACTGCACCAGTTTCGCGGCCGCGTCGGCCGCGGCGAGCACCCGTCCTACTGCATACTCGTCTCGGATGTGACCGAGGGTGACAGTGTGAAGCGCTTACACGCACTGGAGCACAGCACCGACGGCTTTGCTTTGGCGCAAATCGACCTGGAGTTGCGCGGCCCCGGCGATTTCTTCGGCACTCGCCAAAGCGGGCTGCCGCCGCTGCAAGCCGCGCAGCTCAGCGACCTGCGCACCCTGGAGGATGCCCGAGCGGCTGCCCAGCAGCTCTTCGCTGCCGATCCCGGCCTGACGCAGCCCGAACATCGGGCGTTGGCCGCGCGCGTTGCCGCTTTCTGGCAGGGCGCCGGGGATATCAGCTGACACTTTCTTGAGGAGACGGCGCCCATGATCCGAGGTTTATACCCCGGCACATTCGACCCGATTCACAACGGCCACGTGGATATCGCCACTCGCGCTGCCAGCCTATTCGATGAGCTGGTGATCGCCATCTACGACAGCCCACCTAAGACCCTAACGTTCGACACGACCCAACGCGTAGCCCTGGTGCAAGAGTCACTGGCCCACGTGCCTAACGTGCGAGTGCAGCCCTACCAGGGCCTGACTGTCACCTTCGCCCGGCAGATCGGCGCTTCGGTGCTGGTGCGCGGGCTGCGCGCCATCTCAGACTTCGAGTTTGAGTTTCAGATGGCCCTGACCAACAAAAAGCTGGACCCGGCGCTCGAATTCATCTGCCTGATGACCAAGCTGGACTACGCCTATCTCAGTTCGTCCATCCTAAAAGAGATCGCTCTGCTAGGGGGCGATATCGAGGGCCTGGCCCCGGCCTGTGTACGCGCTGCGCTGTTGGCTCGCTTCGCCGACCTGCCACCCAGCGCGGCTGCAACCGTACCTATCCGCACATCGCGCGACTGAACCTGTAGCCAAGAGGGAACTCACGCTCATGCAAGCACTCATTGACGAGCTCAACAACCTGTTACAAACCGGAATCCGCATGCCTGTCGGGGGCAAGATCTTGGTCGATGAGGCCGCTTTCAGCCGCATCATTGAGGGCATGCACTCCGCCATGCCCGACGAACTACGCGCCGGGCAACGCATCGCCAGCGAACGCGATCGCATCCTGGCCGAGGCACGCGCCCAGGCCCGGCGGATCATCGAAGAAGCCCAGGCGCAACTGAACCAACACCTGGACGAACAGACCATCGTCCAGGCCAGCCGGCAGCGGGCACGCGACATCCAGCTCGAAGCCGAGAGAACGGCAGGCCGCCTCAAGCAGGAGGCAGATGAATACATCCTGGGCCAGTTCGGCGCGTTTGAAAGCCGGCTGCTCCGCATCCTGCGCGAGGTGCAAGCAGGCCAGCGTGCGCTCAGCCAGGAAGGTGAACGTAAGGAGACCAACCCTCGTTCTTGACACCGATCCGGCTCTCGCCTATAATAGTCGCTTGGCGCTTTGCCGCCTACTTTCACGCGCATAGGATGTACGGTTTTGGAAAGTCTCTGTTTCAATGTGGCCCAGTTGCTTCGGGATCCGGTCGGTTCATCGCGCCATGTCGAGGTGGAAGCCGACCTGCGCCAGTTAACCCCCGACTTGGTCACAACCGGCGCTGAAGGGGCGCCCGAAGCAGTGCTTACTGGCCCGGTCCGCTTTATGCGTACCAATGCAGGCATCCTGGCGCAAGGCGACCTGTATGCTGAGGTCACATTGATGTGCGCGCGGTGCCTGGCCCCGGTGTCTGTGCCGCTGGATGTGCCGCTGGAGGAGGTCTACTCGCCGACCCTTGATATCCTCACCGGCAAGTCCATCGAGCCCGAGGAAGAAGATCGGGCGCTCTGGATAGATGCGCATCATATCCTCGACTTGACCGAAGTGCTGCGCCAAAATACCCTGGTCTCCGTACCGATGCAAGTGTTATGCAAACCGGACTGTCAAGGGCTTTGCCCCATGTGCGGAAACAACCTGAACGAAGGGCCGTGCGAGTGCCAGCCCGAAACCGACCCGCGCTGGGACGCCCTGACAGAGCTGCTTAAGAAATCGAACCTGTGAAGGAGTATTGCTGTGCCACCTCATCCAAAACGTAAACTGTCCAAGGGCCGGCGCGATCGGCGCCGCGCCCACGATGCGCTGCCCGCGCTGCACTTGGTGCGCTGCCCTCAATGTGGCAGCATGCGCCGGCCGCACCACGTCTGCCCTGACTGCGGTGCCTACAAAGGCGAGACCGTGCTGGAAATGGAAGCGGAGAAGAAATAGGGGCGGTTCCTTGTGGCCACCTACCTGGACAGGCGAATATCTGCGTCGCAGCGCAGCCGCAAGCGTAGATATGGCCATGAGCCTACGCTGTCATCACAACTGGGGGGACCTGGGAATACGCCCACGTCCCCTCACTTGTCTATGGATGCCCCATGACTGAACAAACCGCGCACATCTTTCCTGGGCAGGGCTCTCAGGGTGTAAGCATGGGCCGCGCGCTGGTTGAAGCTTTTGCGGTTGCGCGCGATACCTTCGCCGAAGCCGACGCTATCCTCGGTTTCTCGTTATCGGCCCTCTGCTTCGACGGCCCTGCTGAGACACTGACCGAGACGATCAATGCCCAGCCCGCCATCTTGACGACAAGCATCGCAGCATGGCGCGCGTGGCGCGTGGCTCGACCGGAGCTGCCACCGCCGTGCTGCGTCGCAGGCCACAGCCTGGGCGAATACACCGCACTCGTTGTCGCGGGCGCGCTGGATTTCGCCGATGCCGTGCGCCTGACCCGTGCTCGCGGTCAACTGATGGCGGAAGCCGGCCGTCTGCGGCCGGGCAGCATGGCCGCCATCCTAAAATTGGACGACGAACAGGTGGCGGCGTTGTGCGCGCAAGCCGTAACCGAAAGCGGCGACACCGTCCAAGTGGCCAACTACAATGCACCGGGCCAAGTCGTCATCTCCGGCGGGCCGGACGGGGTGGCCGCGGCGTCGGCCCTGGCCAAGGCTGCTGGCGGCCGCCCCCGGCCACTTGCCGTCAGCATCGCTGCCCACTCTGCGCTTATGGCGCCGGCTGCGGAAGCGTTTGCGCGGCGCGTTGCGGCAGCCCCGTTGCGCACGCCCTCCCTCCCGATCATCGGCAACATCCGCGCTCGGCCGCTGACCACGCCGGATGACATTCGCTCCGAGTTGGTGTCGCAACTGACATCATCAGTGCAATGGACTGCTTCGATTCAATACATCGCCCAGTTGGGCGCCACCCGTTTCATCGAATTCGGGCCAGGCGATGTGTTGACGGGACTGGTGAAGCGTATCCTGCCAGAGGCTTTCACCGCTAACGTGCGTGCGCCAGAGGATCTGGAGGCGTCCTGAAAGAGGTACGTGCATGCAGTTGAAAGGTAAGATCGCTATCGTTACCGGCGCGTCGCGCGGCATCGGCGCAGCCATCGCCAGTGAACTCGCCTCCCAAGGCGCGACCGTCGTCGTCAACCACCGAGATAGCGCAGCCGGAGCCGAAGCGGTTGTAGCCGCGATCGCGGCGGCAGGCGGCCAGGCGGTCGCCAGCCAGGCGGATGTGAGCAGCCTGGCTGATTGCCAGCGGCTGGTGAAGGAAACAGTCGAACGCTTCGGCCGCCTGGATATCCTGGTCAACAATGCGGGCACCACGCGCGACATGCTGTTGATGATGATGAGCGAGGACGACTGGGACACCGTTATTCGCACGAACCTGAAGAGCGCCTACAACTGCTGCAAAGCGGCGCTGCGGTTCATGATTAAGCAGCGTTATGGGCGCATCATCAATATCACTTCCGTGTCCGGGCTGGCCGGGCAAGCTGGGCAGACCAACTACTCCGCATCGAAAGCTGGCCTGATCGGGTTCACCAAGGCGCTGGCCAGGGAGGTGGGGCCGCGCAGTATCACCGTTAACGCGGTGGCGCCGGGCTTCGTGCCCACCGTTTTGACCGACGTGCTGACCGAAGAGCAAAAGCAGGCTGCCATTGCCGCGACACCGTTGAGCCGTTTTGCCAGGCCTGAAGAGATCGCCTACGCAGTTGCGTTCCTGGGGAGCGATCGTGCGGCCTTCATCACCGGCCAGGTGCTCAGCGTTGACGGCGGCTTAGTGATGCAGTAGGGACATGCCCCTGCGGTCGCCCAGGCGGGCAGACGCCGGGCGACCCCGGAAGAGAACTGAGGGAACCATGGACGACGTTCAAGGAAAAGTCACCATCGCACCCGGCGTGCTCACCACCATTGTCCGGCAGACAGTGCTGGAGCAGCGCGGCGTGCAACGCCTGGCTGCGGTGCCACCCACCGTGCGCGGCTTGATGGCCGGCGCTGCCGTTGACGAAGGGATTTTCATCGCTGTAACCGATCAAGGCGTCCAGGTTGAGGTGCATATCATCGCCGAAGCTGAGGCCAACATGATCAAGCTCGGCTCGGCCTTGCAGACCAAGATCATCCGGGCCCTGGAGGAGATGGTTGGCATGCCGGTTGCCACAGTGGATGTCTACATTGATGGTGTCGCGCTCCCAGCAGCCAAGGCTGAGTGAGTGTTATGGCGGGCAAACTTACACCAGTAAGTGAGCTCATACAGGCACGCCGACAGGCACGTAGCAGCGCGCTGCAAGCGCTCTATGAGCTTGACACCACCCAGCATGGGGTGGACCAGGTGCTCATCTATCGACTGGAGGCGATGCCGCTGCCCCCAGAGGGTGAAGCCTTCCTGCGGCAGCTTGTGAGCGGTGTAGTACGCTATCGCGAGCAACTGGATGCGCTGATCCAAAGATATGCGCCGGCTTGGCCAGTCGCGCAGATCGCGATCGTTGACCGCAACGTGCTGCGTATTGCGCTGTTCGAGTTGAGCGGAGTCACCGATACACCGCCGAAGGTGGCTATCAACGAAGCTGTAGACTTAGCGAAGACCTTCGGCAGCGACACCAGCTCTCGATTCGTAAACGGCGTATTGGGCGCAGCAGTGGCCGCCGATAAGCGCCTGGCGCTTGTCAGCGGCGAAAACCAGACTGAGGACTGAGCGTGGACATTCTTGGGATCGGCCCTCTGGAATTGATCGTCATTTTGTTAGTGGCCTTAGCCGTATTCGGGCCTGACCGCTTGCCCGCCATCGGCGCTAAGCTGGGACGCGCCATGCGCGATATGCGCAAAGCCACCCACGAGTTTTCACGCGAGATCGAAGCTGCCCGCAAAGCCGTTGAAGCCCCTTTGGACGAAATCAAAGAACCGATGCAGCAGATCGGTGGGGCGGTGCAGGGCGCCGCGGCCGCGGCCCATGCCGTGCGCAACCCGGGACAAGCCATGCGTGAGGCAGTGATGCGGGAGCTGTCCGAGAAACCTGCACCCGAAGAGAAGCCGCAGACGCCTGACACCGCTGCCCCAGCACCCCTCTTGGATGAGTCCTCGGTTCCGCCACCTGCAAAGGAATCTGAGCCGCCTGTCGCGCCAGCCGCTGCTGAGCCACCGGCCGCTGCTGAGGACACCCGCGGCCAGGGTGAACCTGATGCTGAGGAGGCACGCTAACCATGTCTTTCACGGGCGTGTTCGGGTTGGTGCTGCTGGCCATTGTCGCCCTTGCGCTGCTGGGGCCGCGGAAGCTGCCCAGCGGCATCGAACAGCTCTGGTTGATGTTGACCAACCTGCGCAGCTCGCAGGCCGATCTGCCCCCGCTCACCCTGGAGCAGGCCCGGCGTTCCTGGGAGGTCAACGGCAGCGCGCTCTACGACTTGATCCAGATCCTGTACGGGGCGGTTGAGCACCTGGTTGAGTTACGACGGCGCATCTTCGTGGTGCTTGGCGTGATGCTGGCCGGCGCCATCGTGACCGCGGTGTTTGTGGACCGCATCCTTAAGTTCCTGCAACTGCCGGCCGGGAATGCCAACTGGATCTTTCTAAAACCTGTAGATATGATCTGGGTGCGGATGGAAGTCATCTTCAGCGCCGGGATCGTGCTGGCCTTGCCAGCACTCTTGTACCAGGTCCTGATGTTCATCCGGCCTGCGCTAGAGAACCCACGCGAGCTCACCATTTTCCGCACCATTGCGCTGTTGGGTATGCCGTTGGTGTTGGTCTTCTTCATCGCCGGGCTGTCATTCGCCTACTTCATTTTGCTGCCCGTGATGCTCCCGTTCCTGCTGGGCACTGGGGGTGCGATCGCAAACCCGACCTGGGACATCCGGCCGTATTACTCGTTCATCCTGACGGTAATGTTGTGGATCGGCGCCGCGTTTGAGACGCCACTCATCATGACGTTATTGTCATGGCTTGGCCTGGTTTCGCCCAAAGCAATGGTCCGGCAGTGGCGTTACGCCATCGTCGGTGTCGCCTTCCTGGCCGCCGCCATCACCCCCACAGTCGATCCGTTCAACATGGCGCTGGTGATGGTGCCGCTGATCGGGCTCTATTTCCTGGGCGTGATCATGGCGCGCGTCGTCTACCGGCCGCGGCCCTAAGTTATCTCACTGGCAGTGCAGCAATGAAGCAATCTATCCTTACCAAAAGACCCCTCTGCTACTGGTCCGACTTCTGCGATCCCTGATACCCCGCGTGCACTGACGGTTTCCCGTTTACACATGCGCTGGTTGTTGCCATCGCATCACGCGTAGCGTTCCGCTGATTCCAAAAGCCATCCATAAGGAGAGTGACTCAGATGCCTAAGATCCGCACCCTCGTCATGGGCGCCGCAGGGCGTGACTTTCACAATTTTAACACCGTGTTTCGGGGCAATGAAGCCTACGAGGTCGTTGCATTCACCGCCACCCAGATCCCGAACATCGAAGGCCGCCGTTACCCAGCCGAGCTGGCCGGCCCGCTCTACCCCAAAGGGATCCCCATCTATCCCGAAAGCGAATTGGCCTCGCTGATCCGCACGCTGAACGTGGAACAGGTGGTCTTTGCCTACTCCGATGTCAGCCACCAGTATGTAATGACCAAAGCGGCGACCGTCCTCGCCGCTGGCGCCGACTTCCGGCTGATGGGCCCGCGCGAAACCATGCTGGCGTCCAGCAAACCGGTGGTGGCCGTGTGCGCCGTCCGTACCGGCAGCGGCAAGTCCCAAACCACGCGATATGTCGCTGACACGCTCCAGAAAATGGGCAAAAAGGTCGTCGCCGTGCGCCATCCCATGCCCTACGGCGACCTGGTGAAGCAGAAGGTGCAGCGCTTCGCGACCTACGCGGATTTGGACGCGCACAATTGCACCATCGAAGAACGCGAGGAGTATGAGCCCCATATTGACCGCGGCGTGGTTGTCTACGCCGGAGTGGACTACGAAGCGATCCTGCGCCAGGCTGAAGCCGAAGCGGATGTAGTGTTGTGGGACGGCGGCAACAACGACCTGCCGTTCTTCAAGCCCGACCTCCACATCGTGGTGGCCGATCCACACCGGCCCGGCCATGAGCTGAGCTACTGGCCCGGCTCGGCCAACTTCCGCATGGCCGATGTGATCGTGCTCAACAAAGTGGACACCGCCGACCTGGGACCGATCAGCGCAGTGCGCGACAGCGCCGCCTCCGTGAACCCTGAGGCCATCATCATCGAGGCCGCGTCCCCAATCTTCGTACCCGATCCGACTGCGATCCGCGGCAAACGCGTGCTGGTGATCGAGGACGGACCAACCCTGACCCACGGCGAAATGAAGTACGGCGCGGGCATCGTGGCCGCGCGGCGCTTCGGCGCGGCCGAGATCATTGACCCGCGTCCCTACACCGTGGGGACCATCACCGAGACCTTCGAGAATTACCCGGAGATCGGCACCTTGCTGCCGGCCATGGGCTACGGCGACGAGCAGATCGCTGACCTGGAGGAGACCATCCGCCGCGTCCCGTGCGACCTGGTCATCTCGGCCACACCTATTGATCTGACCCGCGTCGCCACGATCTACCACCCGGTGCAACGGGTCAGCTACGAGCTCCAGGTGATCGGCCAGCCGACGCTGGAAGATGTGCTGAAGCACAAGCTGGGCTGAATAATCACGCGTCGACCTGCGAGCCATCCCCACGGACGCATCGCAGTTTGACCAGCGGGCGGGGGCACAACGGCGTGCGCCCGCCTTTTTGTTGTTAAAGGGTATTGACAAGCGAATGCCAAGGTTGTACAATTTGCACAAATGTTACAAGCGCGAGGCCATAATGGAAGGCAAAGGCAATTATCTGACCCTCAAAGAAGCTGCCGAACAGCTCGGCGTCCACCCGAATACGCTGCGCAATTGGGAGCGGCGCGGCGCGATCCGGATGGAACGGTTGCCGGGCAGCCGTTATCGCCGCGTGCCGGTCTACGAGGTGCAGCGCGTCGAGCGCGAATTAAGGCAGACTGCGCCGCCGGTCGGAGAACGGACTTTCTCGCCGAACGATTGGTATGTGCGGATAGACTGGCCCACTGACGATCCTGACGTCCTTGCGCGCGCCGAAGCAATGTACCAGCAAATCCAGGAAGAACTGGCGCAAAACCCGCCCGAAGAGACGTTGGAAGAGGTCATGTCCAGGCTGAGGGGATACGCATGGTTGCCATAGACAGCGATGTCTTTCTGATCGCCCACCGCTATGTGCGCGATGTACGTGCCGATCTCAACGCACGTTTCCTGACCGAGGTAAAAACGGCTGCCCCCGCCTTGACGATCTACAACTTGATGGAAATTCTTGGGGTGCTGTCGTTCAGCCTTTCCGCGGCCCAAATGAGATCCTGGCCGGACTGGCTGAAAGCACGGCACAGCCTCGCTATCCTGTGGCCCGAACTGAACTACACATCTCAGCACCTGTTCTTCGAACAGATCATCTATCATCTGCCGCTGGCGCGTATGATGACGCAACCGACGGCGTTTCTGGACGCTTTGGCTATCGAAGTCGCCGAGCGCACCCCGGACGTGCGCACTTTTGTGACGTGGAACGCCCGGCACTTTGCCGGGAAAACGCGCTTGCCGGTCTTAACGCCGGCCGAGTATCTGGCACAGCAGGGAGATTGACCCTGCCCCGTCTCGCAGCAAGTCACCGACTGCACTCTGCGTGCATCGCCAGCCACACCCATCCGTGTAAGGAGGCACCATGCGCAACGTCTACGTTGTCTCCGGCGGCGTCAGTAAATTCGCCAAAGCACGCCCCGACAAGACTTTTCAAGCCATCGTCAAAGAAGCCTACGACTACGCCGTCTCTGATTTGGGGCTGGAGCACCGCCAATTCATCGAGTTGGTGGACGGCTCCGTCGCCTCCTACTTCTCCGACCACTTTGCCCGACAACTGATGGCCGGCATCATGGCGCAAGACTACCTGGGCCTGTGCCCGAAGCCGGGCCACCGCGTGGAGGGCGGCGGCGCCACCGGCGGCATCTGTTTCCAGGAAGCGTGGAAATCGGTGGCCTCGGGGCACATGGACATCTGCCTGGCCTATGGCTTCGAGACCATGAGCCACGTCAACACCTGGAAGGGCAACGAGTTCATCGCCCTGGCCTCCGATGTCAGCTTCGATTACCCCGTCGGCGGCTTCTACTCCGGCTACTACGCCATGATGGTGACCCGACACATGAAGGAGTTCGGCACCACCGTGGAGCAACTGGCCTACGTATCGGTGAAAAACCACCGCAACGCGCTGCATAACCCCTACAGCCAAAAGCACGAGCGCCTGACCGTGGCCGACGTGCGCGCCGCACCCATGGTCGCCTGGCCCCTCACCCGGCTGGATATCTGCGTGATGTCCGACGGCGCGGCCGCGGTCGTGCTGGCCAGCGATGAGGGACTGGCGAAGCTGGAAAAGGCCGCGGGCCGGCGGTTTCCACGCGTCAAAACGACCGGCATCGGCCGCGGCACCGACGCGATGCGCATGGCCGACCGGCCCCATCAATCTTATGACGAGTTCCTGGCGCGCAACCTGCTGCCCCACGAGGACACTGCCGAGACGCGGGCATATTACGGTAACCTGTGGGATCACGGCTTCCGCTACCCGGGCGTTCACTCCTTCCGCGCCGGGCGCATGGCCAGCAAGCAGGCCTACGCGCACGCCAGGATCGAGGATCCGCTGCGGGAGATCGATTTTGTTGAGTTGCACGACGCCTACACCTCGTCCGAGATCCAGACCTACGAGGACATGGGACTCTGTCGCTACGGCGAGGGCGGGCCGTTTGCGACATCGGGCGCGCCGTTTATGCCTCAAGTGGATTATGGGTTGGCGTTTGGCGAAGAACGGACGACCGACGACCGACGACTGATGACCGGCGACGAGCGTGATCCGCAGTGGCGCGTCGGCGCGTGCGCGGTCAACCCGAGCGGCGGCCTGATCGCGTGCGGGCATCCCGTGGGCGCGACGGGGTTGATGCAGGGCGTGTTCGCGCTGTGGCAGCTTCAGGGGACCATCGGTAAGCACTTCAAGGATGAAACGTTGCAGATCAGGGACGCACGCCGCGGCGCCATCCACAGCCACGCCGGCACGGGAACGTATGTGACGGTGAGTATTTTGGAGAAAGAGGGATGACGACCGTTGACCGACGACCGTTGACCGACGAAGGCAGACCGCAGGTGGCGGACCGTTGTTCGCCGTCGGTCGTCCGTCAGCGGTCGTTAGTCATGTACCACGTAAGGAGCCACCCATGACAAACCAATCCTTCCCAACCCGCATCCCGGAGACCGACGATGGCACGATCCTGTTCAATGTGCCGTTCCCGGCCGTGCTCAACGACGAGACGCTGGCCGCGCTCAAGGCGATGGCGCCGATCATCATCAAGCAGCCGTATGCCATTGACTACCTGCACTCCTACGGCCAGGACAGCCCTTTCTTTGCCGGGCTGGCCAACGGCCGGTTGCTGGGCTGCATGGCGCCCTCCACCGGCTACACCTACGCCAACCCGCGCGGGCACGATATAGTCACCGGCGAGGAGACCAACTGGGTGGACCTCTCCCGCCGCGCGGCGCGCGTCCACGCGTTCACCGTCTGCTACTTCGGCTCCGAGGAGTTCCTGCCGGAGTGCCCGTTCGTGCTGGCGCTGATCGAGTTCGAGGGGGCCGACACCTTGTTTCTGGGCCGGCTGCTGGGCCTCGACCCCCACGCGCCGACGCTGGATTGGATCGGTACGCCGGTCGGTCTGCGCTTCCGGCGCAACAGCAAGTTCAAGCCGACAGATGTGTATTTCTATCCGTTGAGCGCGAAGGAAAAGTGAATGAAGACGATTCCTGCCGAGCTACTTCAAGAAATCACAAGGCGCCTGGTCGCTGAGTTCGAACCCGAGCAGATCATCCTGTTTGGTTCTCACGCCTGGGGTGTCCCTGGTGACGATAGCGACGTCGATTTGTTAGTGATCACAACGGATAGCCCTGATCGGCCGGCTCAGCGTTCAACGCGCGCCTACCACAGCCTGCGGGGCTTGACGGTCCCAACAGATGTCATCGTCAAGACTTGCGCGGAGGTCAACCGCTACCGGCATGTTCGCGCCTCCCTGGAAGGTGCGGCCCTTGAGCGTGGCAGGGTGCTCTATGGATGAGGCAACGACCGAGTTGACCCGCACCTGGCTTGCCAAAGCAAGTGCTGACTTGGGAGCAGCACGCAAACTCGCCAGCGGGCCGGACGCATACCCCGACGCCGCCGTTTATCACTGTCAGCAAGCAGCAAAGAAAGCCGTCAAGGGATTTTTGACTTTTCACGGCCAACGCTTTGAAAAGGTTCACCATCTCCCCCTCCTGATTGCGCAAGGGATGAAGCTACAACCGAAATTCAGCAATTTGCTGGATGCCGCAGAACGACTCACGCCATATGCGACTTTGTTCCGCTACCCTGGGGACATCTCGGAGCCGGATCCGATCGAGCTTACACAAGCCATGCCCGATGCCAAGCAGTTCTATACGTTCATCTTGGAGATGCTTCCCAACGAAGCTCATCCATCATCAAGGACAGAATAAGGACATGAAACTGATCATCTTCGGCGCGACCGGCGGGACCGGTCGGCAGTGTGTTGGGCAGGCCCTGGCGCAGGGCCACCAGGTGACCGCGTTCGTCCGCCGGCCGGAGGCGCTGACGACCCAACACGCCAACCTGACCGTCGTCCAGGGTGACATCACCGACGCGGCCGCGGTGGATCGGGCCGTCGCGGGCCACGACGTGGTCCTCTCGGCGCTAGGCACGCGCGGCGGCCCGGCCGTGCTGCCGGAGGGCACGCGCCACATCCTGGCCGCTATGCGGGCGCACGGCATCCGCCGCTCCCTCTGGGTCAGCTCCTTCGGCGCCGGGGACAGCCTGCAGCAGATGAACTGGTTCGCCCAGACCGTCATCGTCAAAGGTTTCCTGCGCAAGGCGATCGAAGAGAAGGAGATCCAGGAGAAAATCATCATGGCCGACGACTCCGACTGGATCATCGCCCGGCCCGGCGGCCTGACCGATGGCCCACTGACCGGCAACTACCGGATCACCGGCCCCGGCGACAGAGTGGGCCAGCCGACCATCGCCCGCGCCGATGTGGCCGACTTCATGTTGAAGCACCTGACGGATGGGCGCTATGTGCGAAAAGCGGTGGGGTTGACGTATTGAGGAGATCTAGGGCAGATTGACGATGACCATACCTGACACTCTCACAAAGGACCTTGCAGCACTCTCTCCTTCCGACCAGGAGCGCGTGGCCGAATACATCGCGTTCCTGCGCTGGCGGGCCGAGCGGCCGGCGGTGACCGGTGATGCGGCAGCGGCTGAACCCTGGCGCTTCAACTTCCTGGAGCACCTCGCCGAAGCCGACGTGCGCGCGACGACCGGTCGTCCCGGCGGCAGCAGCAAGGACGCGGCCGGCATGGAGGTAAAGATCGCGGAGGCGGCCGTGGGCGGCGAGCGCAGGCCCGCGCTGTGGCAGCACCCGCCGGTCAGCGGCGAGTCGCTGGTTGAGTTCCACGTGCCCATCCCGGCCGGCCTGCGCGATCTCCGTCTGCGCTTCGCCATCGGCGTCCGCGACGGCGCGCAGGGGGAGGAACAACTGGTGGCGTTCCGGGTCAAGGCCGATGGCTGGCAGGTGTGGAGTCGCGCGGCCTACCCGCGGGCGTGGACGCCCTTCGAGATCGCGCTGCCGTTTCGCGCCGGCAACATCCTCCGCCTGGCCTTCGCCACCGATGGCCTGGGGGTGCACCAGTGGGCATGGGCCGCGTGGGGCGAGCCGATACTGGAAGCTAGAAGCTAGAAACCCGAACCAGCATCCAGCTTCCAGTATCCAGTCACCAGAAACCCGGAGGCGGTCAATGGAGATCCTTCAAGCGGGCCACGGCGAGCTCATCGGTTGGCACGACCCGGACGAAAACCGGCAGTGGGTGCTGGAAAACAAGTCGTGCGAGCTGCGCGACAAGCGCATGTCGGTTGCTGAGGCGGTGGCGCGCTACGTGCACGATGGCGACCTGCTGGCGTCGGGCGGCTTCGGCCACGTGCGGGTCGCGATGGCTGCCATCTACGAGATCATCCGCCAGCGCAAGCGCCATCTCGTGCTGGCAGGCAAGACCGCGGTGCACGACGGTGACATCCTGGTCGCGTCCGGCTGCGTGGATCGGGTCGAGGTGGCCTACGCCTTCGGGCACGAGTTGCGCGGCCTCTCCCCGGCTTCGCGGCGTATGGTGGAGGAGGGCCACTGCCAGGTCGTGGCGGAGATCAGCAACGCCGGCTACCAATGGCGCTTCCTGGCCGCCGCGATGGGCCTTCCCTTCATCCCCGCGCGCAACCTCCTCGGCACCGGCACCCTGGCCCACAGCTCGGCCAAGGTCATCGCCGATCCCTGGAGCGGCAAGCCGGTCTGCCTGCTGCCCGCGTGCTACCCCGATGTCGCGATCATCCACGTCACCCGCTGCGACATGTATGGCAACGCCCAGATTGACGGCACGATCATCGAAGACTTCGAGCTCTCCCGCGCGGCCCGCCGCTTGATCGTGACCACCGAAGAAATCATCCCCGAGGCCCAAATCCGAGCCGAGCCGTGGCGCACGGCCATCCCCTTCTTCCTGGTGGATGCAGTTGTCGAGGTCCCGTTTGGCAGCCACCCGTGCCAGATGCCGCTGCGCTACTACTTCGACGAAGATCACATCCGGGGCTGGATGGCGCGCTCCAAGACCGCGGAGGGCGCGGCCGCGTACTTCCAGGAGTTTGTCTTCGACGTGCCCGATTTCGCGGCGTACCTGGGCAAGGTCGGCGGTCAGGCGCGGCTGGACTATCTACGACAAGTCGAAGATTTGCGCGCATAACAACAGCCTGGAATCGAGGCTTCAGCCGGTTTCTCTGTCGTAGCGCCAAACCGCCTGAAGGCTCGATTCCGTCGGCAACCATTGCAGGGGAATGACCGTTTCTCGGAAGGCGAATCAACCATGGCTGACATGCCCTACTCCTCCACCGAACTTCTCGCCTGCGTGGCTGCGCACCTGCTCGAAGATCGCAAATCGGTCTTCGTGGGCACTGGACTGCCGATGATCGCGGCCATGCTGGCGCAGCGCACGCACGCGCCCGGCCTGCTGATCATCTTCGAGGCCGGCGGCATCGGTCCGCACATCCCGGTGCTACCCATCTCCGTCGGGGATTCGCGCACCTTCCACCAGGCGGTCGCGGCATCCAGCATGCACGATGTGATGTCGCTGGCGCAGGCCGGCCACCTGGACTACGGTTTCCTGGGCGCGGCGCAGCTTGACCCGCGCGGCAACATCAACACCACCGTCATCGGCGATCACGACCACCCCACGGCCCGCCTCCCTGGCAGCGGCGGCGCCAACGACGTCGGCTCATTCTGCCACCGCACCATCATCATCATGCGGCAGGATCGGCGCAAGTTCACCGCGCAGCTCGACTTTCTGACCACCCCCGGCCACCTGAGCGGCCCCGGCGCGCGCGAACACGCCGGCCTGCCCACGGACACCGGCCCCTACCGCGTCATCACCCAGCTCGGCGTCTACGGCTTCGACGACGACACCAAGGCCATGCGCCTGTTGGCCGTCCACCCCGGCGTCACTGTCGAGGAGATCCAGGCCAACAGTGGCTTCCCGATCCCGGTTGCCGAGCCGCTGGCGATCACTGCCGCGCCAACCGACGAGGAGCGACGTATTTTAAGGGACATTGATCCGACCGGGTTGCTCATCAAATAACAACATGTCCGGAGTGGAGGCTGTGCGAAGCCTCCTTTAGGATCAGCCGGTTTCTTTCAGTGCCCGGAGCGACCGGCTAATCCGGAAATGAGTTTCTGTTCTCAGCCGGTCTGCGACCGGCGCCACAGGCGTTTTCGGGCAGCTTTTGACCCCAAGAGGGGGTCACCGAGCCCCTGCAAGCGAAAGCCAGTGGAGTGGCATTAGGCATCAACTAGCTTTTAGGGGCGATGAGAATAACCGGCTGAAGCCTCGATTCCAGAAATTCAGCGCAAGCAGTACGCAATACGCCGCACCGGAGGTGCCCATGGACTTCGACCTATCCGAAGAACACCGCATGTTACAGGAGACCGTAGCTGAGTTTGTGGCCAAAGAGGTGGCCCCACGCGCCCGGCACGTGGACGAGACCGGCGAGTTCCCGTGGCAGACGCTGAAGGCCATGGGCAAGCTCGGCCTGCTGGGCCTCAATGTCCCTGAGGAATACGGCGGGGGCGGCGCGGATTACTTGAGCGCCGCGTTGATGTTGGCGGAAATCGCCAAAGGCTGCGGCTCCACCGGGCTGATCGTGGCCGCGCACCTGGGGCTGGCGTGTGGACCTCTGGCTGCGTTCGGCAGTGAGGCGCAGAAGCGGCGTTGGCTCGTGCCGCTGGCCCAGGGCAAGATGCTCGGCTGCTTGGGCCTCACCGAGCCGGGCACGGGGTGCGACCTGCGGGGCATCCGCACGGCCGCGGTCCGGGACGGCGACGGCTGGGTGCTCAACGGCAGCAAGATGTGGCTGACCAACGGCGCGGAGGCCGGGGTCGCGATCCTGCTGGTCCGCACGGGCCAGAAGCTCAGCCACTTCCTGGTGCCCACCGACACCCCTGGCCTCACGTTCGGCCCGCCGGAGAAGAAGATGGGGCTGCACGGCTCACACACCTACGCGGTCAGCCTGGAGGATGTGCGCGTGCCGGCCGACCATCTGTTGGGGGCTGAAGGCCGCGGCCTGGCCCAGACCCTCCAGGTGCTGGACGGCGGCCGCATCGGCATCGCCGCGCTCAGCCTGGGGCTGGCCGAAGCCGCGTTCGAGGCCGCGCGCGGCTATGCCAAAACCCGTCACGCCTTCGGCCAGCCATTGGTCGAGCACCAGGCCATCGCCTTCATGCTGGCCGACATGGCGGCGGAGATCGAGGCGAGCCGCTGGCTGATCTACCGCGCCGCGTGGCTGCGGGATCAGGGACGGCCGTACACTAAAGAAGCCTCCATCGCCAAGCTGGTGACCACCGAAATGGCCGAGCGGGTGGCCCGCGACGCCATCCAGATCCACGGCGGCTACGGCTACAGCAGCGAGTATCCGGTGGAGCGCATCTACCGCGACGCCCGGCTGATGACCATCGGCGAGGGGACGAGCGAGATGCAGCGGATGATCATCGCGAGACTCGTTTGAACGTTGGAACGTTTCAACGTGCCAACGCGTCAACGCATGTGGGAGGGAACTATGCCAACCACCCGCCGCGCCTTCATACGCCAGGTTGGGATAGGCCTGGCCGGCTTGCTGGCATCAGGCTGTATACGCACCTGCTATACACCCGCGCCGCCCACGCCGACCTGTTATGTGCCCCTGCCGCCGCCCACACTGACCCTCACCCCGCAGAGCGGCCCCTGGGCCGAGCTCCGGTCCTGCTGGCTAGCATTACAAGACCCCAGATTCCAAGCGCCTCCGGTTGTTGATGGCGATGCGTACGCACGCGCCGAGGAGCTGGCCGAAGCGTTAAGCCAGCGCCATAAGGCCGCACTGGACATGCTGGTGGCGGATGGCTCGCTGAGCGCCGAGGTCGCTGCCGAAATAGCCGTGGCCTTCGTGGAAGCAGTCGCCCACCTCCAGCGCAAGTTCGCGACCTGCTACGCGCCCCTGGCGCCCGGTGAGGCCAACCCGTATCCCCCGCGCGAAAATCTGAACGCGCAGGCCGCCGCGCTGGCCGAGATGGCGCAGCGCAGCACGATTGACCCGGCAACGGTCGCCACAGTACAGGCGACGTTGGAACGCGAAATCGCCTGGCTGGCGGAATTCCATGCCACACGGCAGGCCGGCGACATCAACGCCATCGCGGCGACGCCTGCCGAGGTCGAAGCCGCTGGTATTCTGGTTGAATTGCTGCTAGGAAGGAAGTAGCGCGGTAATGGATCGGCCGCGACTGCAAACCATCATCTTTGAAGTCACGCAGGCGTGCAACCACGCCTGCGTGCACTGCTACAACTACTGGAACCATCCCGGCTGGCGCGGCGAGCAACTGAACGGGCACGGCGACCTGCGGCCGCTGCTGGCGCGCGTGCTCGATCAGGTGGATTGCCGGCATGTCACCCTGAGCGGCGGGGAGCCGCTGCTGTGCGGCGACCTGCCGGAGATCGTCAGCTTCCTGAACGACCGCGGGGTCGCGGTCACGGTGATCAGCAACGGCCATCGGCTGGATGACGCGGCGACCGCCGACCTGATCCGCCGCGGGGTCGGGCTGTTCGAGCTGCCGCTGTTGAGCTGGCGCCGCGAGATTCACGACGAGCTTTCGGGTTGCCGCGGGGCGTTCGACGCGACCCTGGCCGCCATCGCCAACATCCACCATCACCGGGGCCAGGTGGTGACGGTGTTCGTAGCGACGCGGCGTAACCTGCCCGACCTGTACGACACGCTCAAGCTGGCGTTCGCGTTCGGCGTGGATGGGGTGATGCTCAACCGCTTCAACCCCGGCGGCCGCGGGGCCGGTCATATCGAAGAATTGCTGCCGTCCGTCGCAGAGATGCGGCAAGCGCTGGCGGTGGCCGAGGACGCGTCGCAGGCGTTCCGGCTGCCGGTGTCGTGCTCCATCCCGCTCCAGCCATGCCTGATCGACATGGCGGCCTACCCGCACCTGAGCTACGGCTTTTGCGCGGCCGGCTCCGATCGGGCATACTACACGCTGGACACGGCGGGCGACGTCCGGCCCTGCAACCACACGCCGACCGTGTTAGGCAACGCCTGGCAGGAACCGTTCGCCGAGATCATCAGCCCCGGCCGCCTGGCCGATTTCGTCACGGCCATCCCGGCCCATTGCGAGCCGTGCAGCCGCCGGAGAGAGTGCCAGGGGGGCTGCAAAGCCTCCGCGCAAGTGTGCTACGGCGACCTGCGCGCGGCCGAGCCGTTCTTGCGACTGAACATGGAGGGTTTGCGCTTATGACGGAACAACAACACCCCCTCGTCCAACTCGCCCGCGCGACCATCGAACGCTACGTGCGCGATGGCAAACGGTTGAAACCGTCGGAGGCGGCCGCACCCATCGCGGGCGAGCCGGCCGGCGTCTTCGTCACCCTGCATACCCGGAGCACCGGTGAGCTGCGCGGCTGCATCGGCACCATCGAGCCGACCGAAAAATCGCTGGCCCAGGAGGTCATCAACAACGCGATCTCGGCCGCGACGCGCGACCCGCGCTTCCCGCCGGTTCGGCCGGCTGAGCTGGATGACCTGGTGCTTGATGTCAGCGTGCTCTATCCGCCGGAACCCGTCGCATCCGAGGCCGAGCTCGACCCGCAGCGCTACGGCGTGATCGTGCAGCGCGGCGGGCAGCGCGGCCTCCTGCTGCCGGACATCCTAGGCATAGATGATGTGAAGACGCAGCTCTGGTACGCGCGGCGGAAGGCGGGGTTGGGGGATAGCGAGCCGGTGGATATGTTCAGGTTTCGGGTGGAGAAATACGAATAGACTCGCCTGTGCATGCGAGCCAGTGCTGTGATCGGCGCCGGCATTTGACCAAGAGGCCGACGCGCGCGGCATTATCGCACCAGATAGATCAGCGCCACCACCACCCCAATGCCCACTACGGCGCGACGCAGAACCGCCGGCGCGATGCGGCTGGCAAGCCGGCCGCCGAGCGCGCCGCCGATCAGCGCGCCGACAGCCATCACCGCCGCCGCCTGCCACACGACCCGGCCGGAAAAGAGGAAGAAGCCAGCCGCCGCCACGTTGACGCTGAACGCGATGGCTTGCTTGAGGCCGTTGAGCCGGGTCAGGGTGTCGTCGTAGACCAGGGCCAGCACGGCCAGCACGATCACGCTCAGCCCTGCGCCGAAATAGCCGCCGTAGACAGCCGCCGCGAAGACGGGCAGGATCACCCAGGGCCGGTCCCGCCCGGCGTGCGTCTGCCGGGTCGCCCGGGCATTCACCCACCGGCGCACTCGCTCCTGGCTGGCCAGCAGCCCGCACGCCAGCAGGATCAGCCAGGGCACCAGTTCGCGGAAGAGCCGCTCGCTGGTGCTCAGCAGCAGCAGCCCGCCGGCCAGGCCGCCCAGCACAGCCGTGGGAACCAGGAGGCGCAGCCGGCCCCCCTGTCCCCGCAAATCTTTGACCTGGGCGAAGGTCGCACCCAGATAGCCGGGCACCAAGGCCACCGTGTTCGTGACGTTAGCCGCTACCGCGGGCACGCCGGCCGCCATCAGCGCCGGGAAGGAAATGAGGGTGCCGCCGCCTGCAATGGCGTTCACCGCGCCCGCGGCCAGCGCGGCCAGGGCGATCAACAACAGATGGGCCAGATCAAAGGGGATCAGCACGCGTAGGCTCCGAAAGTAGAAGATCGGCCCATTCTACCACGCCCCAGCCCGGCAGGCGAAATAGCTCAGCCAGACAAAGCGGCCGCCAACCCCTCGTAGAAGGAGACGGCAGCCGGCCCCAAAGCTAACACCAGGGCTTCTTGCGAGTCGGTGAGCCGCGCACAGGCTGTGCGCGGCAACGGGAGCGCCGGGTCTTCCAGGAGCTCCGCGCCGCCGACCAGCAAGGCCGCCAGTGTCATCGGGGTGAGGGCGGTAGCAACGAGCTGTTCGGGCCGGAGCCAGATCAGACCAGGCAACTCCGGCGAAGGGCGTGGCGTGCCGACCAGGGACCCAGCGAACAAGATCAGGCACTGCCGGCCATCGTGTGGGACGCGCCACGGGTCGCCCGGCGGGGTGTGCCAGTGTCGAAAAATAACGCTGGCGGGCCCAATCGGGTCCGCCAGCCGTCGTCGTTCGACCTGCGCCGGGCCGAGGACAACCAGGGTCTCGGCGCAGGGGTGGACACGGATCGCACAACGCATCTCCTCAAGGCACTCGCGCTGCACGCCGGCCACCAGCGAACAATCATACGGCTCCATACCGCCGCCGATGGCTGTCAGTTGCACGATCGGCCAGCCATCCTCCCAGCGCAATGGGCGGATGCCGCACAGGAACCGCCCATCCTCGGCCAAAAGCACGCCTGCTCCGATGAAATCGTCAGGCTCAAGCATATCCGCAAAAGAAATCTCCCCTGAAAACGCAGCCATGGGTGCCCTCCCTTCTTGAATCGTTGCCATGCCCACGCTTTGTGGTGTGCAACCAGCATTAATGCAGTTACTATACAACAGATCGCAACGGAGTTCAAGAGGAAATTTTCTGCTTTTTTAGAATTTTAAGAGATAATTCTTGTTCAAGTAAGAGAATTTCTCTCGTCGTCACAAGAGACTCTCGAAAGATTTGCCTGAACATGCCAGTTCGGGTAAGATAGAGGCCGGGTTATCCGAAGAGGTGAGCGATGGATTCCGCAAGTCCGCTGGTGATCGCACAATCCGCTGCCGAAATGCTGGACAATACCGAGCGCCTGGTCGCCGGGACGCCAGCCGAGCAGACAGAGGCCGGGCGCCGCGGCGCCCGGCGGGCCCAGTGCGCAGCCGGCCAACTGGCCGCATGGCACTGCCCGGCCGAATGGGTCGCCGCGGCCCGCCTGGGCTTGTCGCCGGTTTCCGCCGACCCAGCCACTTATCCGGCGCTCAGTGCGGAGATGCCGTCGGCCGTGACCGGTCTGGTGAGCCGATTCCACGCGCTGAACCAAGCCGCCTTGCCGCATCCGCGCGCCCGATCTGAGCTTGCGCAGCCATCTTTCCAGTACCTGCAGAAGATCTTCATCGCGTCCATCACCGACGAGCCCGTGACCTTCCTGGCGTTGGGGCACATGCTGGCCGCATTGCATGATCTGGACGACCAACTGCACGAAGAAAGGGTCGCCCAGGCCCAACACCTGCGCGTGGCCTGCCTGCCGGTGCTCGAACGGTTCGGGTTGTGGGAGGAACAACGCCGGGCCGCCGACAGGCTGAGCCACATCTTGGAGCCGACGCGCGCCGCGCAGATCGCCGGGTGGATCGGCCAACATGACGGCCGGCGCGCTGAGATTCGTGATCTGGTGGCGGCCGAGTTGCGCGCCAGCCTGCCCGATGGAGGAGCCGGGTCCACCGTGACCATCCGCCGGGTGCGCGTCGCGAGGGTGCTCGAACAAAGCGAGGCTTACCCTCACCTGGGTCCGGAAATGAATCGCGGACAAGCGGCGCGCGCCCTGGCCAGCCGCATCGCGCTGGATATCGTCACACCGGACACGGAGACCTGTTACCTCGCGCTCGGCTGCCTGCACCGCCTGGGGCGGCACGTGGCGGGCACCCTGCGCGATTATCTCGGCTCGCCCAAATTCAACGGCTACCGCATGATCCATACCACCGTACAGCTTCGGACAGAGCGCGGGGAGCGGCCGACCGTCGATTGCTTCATCTGCACGGCCGAGGTGCAACAGGGCAACCTGCGCGGCCGGACGGTGGAATGGCAGCCCGGCCCGACCGCCCCGCAACCGCTGCCGGCCTGGTGGCACGACACGGCGCGCGAACGGGCCATCCTGGCGGCTGGCGAACCGGGCGCCTTCGGCGACCCCACCTTCGTGTTCACGCCGTTGGGCGAGCTGCACACCCTGCCTCAGCGGAGCACGCCGGTGGATTTCGCGTTCGGGCTGCATTCGGAGTTAGGACAATTCTACACTGGCGCGCAGGTCAACGGCAACGACGTGCCGCCCGATTTCGCCCTGGCCAACGCAGATATCGTCAACGTGCGATTCGACCCGCGCGTGCCGCCGGTGCTGCGCCGCGAATGGCTGGCAAAGGTGCGCACCCCGATCTCGGCAGCCCACATCAAAAAGGCGCTGGCCTATCGCGAACAGGGCGCCGAACGCGGCCGGCAACTCCTGGAGAGAGCGATCGATCGGCAATGCGAGAAGTTGCGGCTCACACTGAGCAAGGTGCGGCTCAATGCCCACCTGGAGGACGCCGCGCACTGGTATCACTGCGCCACATTGGACGCCCTGTATCTGCAGGTGGCCAACGATCGCCCCTCGCCGGATGCGCTGGCCGCGCGCATCATCGCGCAAGAGGTTGCCCAGCGAGTCGGCTATCCCGACGGGAGGCCGCTGGGCCTGCGCGCCGAGCGGGTGCGCGTGGCGCAGTGCTGCCACCCAGCGCTGAACACCCCCATCGCGGGCCGTTTCTCGCAGCCCGGCACCTTGCACGAGCGGACCAATATCCACGCCGCAGATTGTCGGTTCTTGCCGCGCGACGAGCGCACGGTCGCTCTCGCGTGGCGTGCGCCGGCCGATGAACGGTTCTACGAGTTCCTTATGTTGGGTGCGGATCGCCAGCGCCTGCTGAACGAGGCGCTGGCATGTTTCTACGACCAGGACTGCTACCTGTACAGAGTGCTTGCCGAACGTCAGCCTGATGGCGCGGCCCGGTTTCAGATCCTGGCCGAGGTGCCGGGCGTGGCCGACGCCCGCACGCTGGCGGCCGCGCTCAAGGCCGTACCGGGCATCCGGGAGGTTGAGCCGCGGCCGCTGGCCATGGCGCCGCAAGAGGCGCGCGCAATGCAGCGGCGCCTGACCGGCGAGAACCCGTATCGTTTTGACCAGCCAGCCTATCGCATGGGCGATTTCCTGGGCCGGACGGCAGAAGTCAGCGCCATCAGATCGTTCGTCGCCCGGTCGGAACCGGCCGGTCCCCTGGTGGTGTATGGGCCGTGGCGCATCGGAAAGACCTCACTGCTCAAGTATGTGGCGCACAGCGGTCTCGGTGATGCCTGGGTGGCCGCCTATGTGGATTGCCGGCCGGATCGCGGATTCGGCCTGGCGGGCCTGCTGGGGGAGATGATCCGCGCCATCACCGACCGCCTGGCCCAACTCCCGGATCTGGCGGCCAGGGACATCGCCTACCTCATGGCGGAGGAACGCCAGAACCTGGCCGAAGACCCCGTCGGCACGTTCGCCCGCTTCGTGCGGCAGACCGCGGCCGCTCTGGCGCGCGGCCGCGACATCCGGCTGGTCGTGCTCCTGGATGAGTTCAGTTCGCTGGATGACCAGGTGCAGCAGGGCCGGCTTGACCCCCGGGTCTTCGATAACCTGCGCTACCTGATGAGCGGTGAGTTGAACGCGGTGTTCGTACTGGTGGTGCAATCAGCCGCGCTGGACAACATGCGCGCCTTCATCAGCCGCGGCGCGGGGCTGTTGGAGATCGCTGAGCTGCTGCCGTTGGGGCCGCTGGATCCCCCCGCGGCGCGCGACTTGCTGAGCAACCGGGCGGAAGCCGTGGGCCTGGCCTGGCACGACGATGCCAGCGCACACGTCGCCGAGATAACGGGCGGCAACCCCTACCTGCTCAACCTGGTCGCCCATCACGCGGTGGACCAGATCAAACGCGAAGGCCGCCGAGCCTTTGAGCTGCGCGACGCCGAATGCGCAGCCGCTATCAGCATCGCGCCCGGCCGCCACGGGAACTTCTACTTCAGCCACCTGACCGGCGCAGCAGATGAGGCCGGCGCGCGGCGCGTGCTGCGTTGCCTGGGGTCCGCGCCTCAGGCGATCTGGCTGCCCGAGGCGGAGATCCTGGGCCCGCAGGCAGGCGCCGACGCATCATCCGGCCGCCAGCTGTTGGCCGCCCTGGTGAAGTTCGGCGTGCTCAAGGCCCGGGCGACGGGGGGCGACAGCGCGTTCCAGCTACAGATCCCGCTGTTCGCGCGCTGGGCTGCGTCGTACGGCCCAGGCGATGTGATAGAGGAGTGAGACCATGAGCCACGTTATCTCGGCGGTCGGGGTCGGCCATTGGCAAAACCCCTTCGTGCTTCCGGCCGATCAAACACCACTCCAGGCCTATGGCCGAGAAGAGCTGCTGCGGAGACTGATCCGCCGCTTGACCGACACCGACCCGGCCAGCATTAACCTGGTGGGGCCGCGGCGGATCGGCAAGACCACCGTGCTGCGCGACCTGGGCAACCCGGCCGGCTGTTGGCGCCGCACGCGGCTGGCCGCGGCCATCGCGCCCCGCCTGGCCCCCGAGCACGTGATCCCTCTATACCAGGACTTAGCCGGCTGCCCGGCGGACAATCCTCTGGCTGATCTGACCGAGGCCCTCTTCACCGCACTGGAGCGACGGCGAGAGTGCGACCTGCAAGCGGTGGCCGATGAACTCCAACTGGACAAGACGGCCGTTCAACTGGATCGGGCTGGCGTCGAGGCCCGACTGCACGCGCTCGCCCGCGCCGCCCACAAAGGGGGCCTGCGGTTGGCGCTCTGCCTGGATCACGTGGACAAGGCCCGGCTTCTAGACGACTCTAGAACCCAACAGCGCATCAACGAGCTTGCCCAATATGCATCGCTGGTCCTGGCATCGCAACATCCCCTCATAGACATTTTCCCGGGCCTGGCCGGGTCGCCGCTGGTATACCGAATGGAGCGGCTGGACGTGCGGCTGCTGGAGCCCGCGACCGCCGCGGAGGCGCTGGTTGCGGCTGGGACCGAATTACAGTTCAGCCAGGGGGACAAGGCGTTGCTGTTGGAGATGGTCGGCCGGCACCCGTACGTGCTTCGCCGTGGCGCGGCGACCGCCTACGAACACCTCGCTGTCACTGCCGGCCAGCCGTTGACCCGTAATTTTATCTGGCAGACGGTGAACAGCGCCCTGGAAGTGATCTTTCAGTACTTGTGGAACCATTGGGGGGGCGAGATCGGCCAGTTCCTGGCGTTGCGCTCCGATCCCGGCACCGACTGGGATCAGGTGGTCGGCCGTACGTTTATCCACACGCTGCAAGACGAGGCGATCATCGCGGAGGATGCGGCCGCCGCAGGCCGGTTAGCGTTCTTCTCGCCCCTGTTCGAGGCCTTTGCCGTGCGGCGGGCTGGCGAGGCGCCGGTGGAAGCTGACGGGGGCACTGCTGCGACAACCGTTCCTGCGCCGGACGCCGTGCTGGCCGACCTCCGGCTCGCCCCCCGCACCAAGACCGCGCAGTTGTTCGCAGCATTATGGGCGCGGCCCGGCCAGATCGTGCCCGACGACGAGCTTGCACGCGCGGTTTGGCCTACGAAAGAGCCGGCCACGGTGAAACATGCGCTGGAGCTGACCGTGGCGGCGCTGCGCAAAAGGCTAGACGACTCCAGGGCCGCTTATCGCATCCTGCGGAAATATGGGCAGGGGTACCTGCTGGCCCAGGGGGAGCCAGCAGGCGCTGAAGATACCGGGGCGCGGACGAACAACTGAAGACGGGGACAGCCGTCACGTCGTCACGAACACCAGCCCTTTCTTCCCGGCCTCCACTCGCACCCCTGCGCCAGGCGCGGGCGCGGCGGTCAACAGCCAATCGGCTAACGGCTCGCGCAGGTTCTTCTGAATGATCCGGCGCAGCGGCCGCGCGCCCCATTCGGGGTGATCGTTCTGCGCCAGCATCCACGCTTTGGCCTCATCGGCCAGCTCCAGGGTCACGCCCTGCGCGGCCAGCAGCTTGACCTCTTTCTTCAGCATCAGGTTCAGGATCTGCGCAAGCTGGTCAGAGGTCAGCGGCAGGAACATGATGATCTCGTCCAGGCGGTTGAGGAACTCCGGCCGCAGCGTCGAGCGCACCACCGCCATCACCAGCTCCCGCATCTCGTCGGTCATCACCGGCTTGTCGAGATACTCCGACCCCATGTTGCTGGTGAGGATCACCACCGTCTCGCTGAAGTTCGCCACGCGGCCCAGTCCATCGGTCAGCCGGCCTTCCTCGAAGATTTGCAGCAGGATGTCCAGGATGCGCGGGTGGGCCTTCTCCACCTCGTCGAAGAGCACCAGCGTGTGGGGCCGCTGCCGCACCTTCTCGGTGAGCTGCCCGCCCGACTCGGAGCCGATGTAGCCCACCGGCGAGCCGATGAGCCGGTTGATGGTGTCGTCCTTCTGGTACTCGGTCATGTCCAGCACCACCATCGCGTCCTCGGTGCCGAACATGAACTCGGCCAGCGCCTTGGCCAGCTCGGTCTTGCCGACGCCGGTGGGGCCCAGGAACAGGAAGGAGCCGATGGGCCGCTTGGGATCCTTCAACCCCACGCGCGCGATCTTCACCGCGCGGCTGACCGCCAGCACCGCCTCCTCCTGGCCGATGATGCGCTGGTGCAGCGCGTCCACCATGTGCGCGTAGCGCGCGCGTTCGTCCAGCCCCAGCTTGCTCACCGGGATGCTCGTCATCACGCTGACCGCCACGGCCACGTCATCGGCGTCCAGCACGTCATCGGCCGGCTGCGCCTTGACGTCCGCGGCCGCGGCCTCGTGCGACTGCCGCGCCAGCTTCATCAGCGCGCCGGCCCGGTGGAGCGCGGCCAGCGCGGATGCGGGCAGCGGCGTGCCGGCCACGTAGCGTTTGGCCATCGCCGCGGCCGCGGGCAGCGCGGCATCCGCGATGGTCACGCCGTAGTCGTCGGCCAGCCGCGCCTGGTGGACCTTCAGGATCGCCACGGTCTCATCGGTGTTCGGCTCAGGCACGCGCAGGCGGTGGGTGTGCTCGCGCACGGTGCTGTCGCCGGCCAGCCGGTCGTTCCACGCCGCGTCGGTGGTGGAGAGGATGACCACCGGCCGGGTGTTGAGCAGTGCGCGCTGCACGGCCCGCGTGGCCTTGGGGAACTCCGCGGTCACGTTCGCGCCGTTGAAGAAGCGCTCGGCGTTGGGCAGGAACAGGATGCCATCCTGCGCCTGGGTTAAGGCGGTGGTGACGGCACGCTCCGCGTCGGCCAGCAGCGCGTGCTCGGTCACCGTGACCAGGTTGCGCAGCCCGGCCGGGCCCTTGCCCTCGGCCATCAGCAGCGCCAGCCCCTGCACCAGCGACCGCCGGCCCACGCCCGGATCGCCCACCAGCACCACATGGCGGTGGTTCGCCAGGGTCAGCAGCCCCAGCAGGTCCTGCATCAGGTCGGGCCGCACGTAGACGGGCGCGGCCTCGCCCCCCTTGGCCTGGGCCACCTGGTCCTGGCCGGAGACGCGCTTGGTCTGCGCCTGGCCGGCCAAGCGGGAGGCCAGCGTCTCGCGTGAGATGCCGTAGCGCCGCAGGATGCCCGCGGTGCCCACCCCGCGCTCGGCCAGGCCGCCCAGCGCGTGCTCCGTGCCCACCTGGGTCTCGCCGCTGGCCTCCGCGATGCTGCGCGCCTCGTCCAGCACGATCACCATCTCGGAGGCGAGCGGGACCGGCCGGCCGTCGGCGCCGGTGAAGTTGAAGTCCGCGCTGGTCCCGGGCGCGGCCTTCGCCAGCGCCTCCGCGGACGCAGCCAGCTCGTCCAGCCGGAAGCTGCGCTCGGCCGCCAGCGCGGTCAGCAGGCGGTTGGCCGCGCTGCCCGGCTCCTGGCAGAAGGTGAGCAGCAGCAGCGCCGGGGTCAGATACGGCCGGCCCAGCCGCTTCATGCGCGTCGCCGCCGCGTTCAGCGCCGCGGTCAGTTCGGGGGTGAGGAGGTTTGGATTGAGTGTGCCCATGGTTTAATGTCGAATGTTGAATGTCGAATGTGGAATGTTGAATGTAAGATGTACGATGTTCGATGTTCGATGTTCGATGTTGGCCGAAGAATGGCGAATGACGAACGACGGTTGACGGACGACGGATACCAGCTTCCAGCTTCCAGTATCCAGCACCGATTGTAGCACGGGTGGGGGGGATTGGCAACGTGGGATTGGCGGGCTCAGTCCAGCGGGCTGCGCACTGCCAGGCCGCCGCGTTGGAGGACGTGCGTATAGATCATGGTCGTTTTCACGTCCTTGTGGCCCAAGAGCTCCTGGACGGTGCGGATGTCGTAGCCGGCTTCGAGGAGGTGGGTGGCGAAGGAATGGCGGAAGGTGTGGCAACTGGCGGGCTTGACGATGCCACTGGCTTTGACGGCAGCACGGACGGCGCGCTGGAGGTTGGAATCATCGGCGTGATGGCGGCGGATGGCGCCGCTGCGAGGGTCGGTGCTCAATTTGGAAGCAGGGAAGACGTATTGCCAGCCCCATTCCTTGTTGGCATTAGGGTATTTGCGTTCGAGGGCATCGGGCAGGTAGACGGCGCCGTTACCGGCCTTGAGGTCAGCCTCGTGGAGGGTCTTGACATGGCGCAGATGTTCATGTAGTATTGTCATAAGCTGTTCCGGCAGCAGCGTGACGCGATCCTCGTTGCCTTTGGTATCCCGCACCAGGATATGATGCTGGCCAAAATCAATGTCTTTGACGCGCAGGCGCAGACACTCCAGCAGGCGCAATCCAGCGCCGTAGAGAAGTTTGGCCTGAAGGCGGTAGGTGGCATCTTCGATATGTTCGATGACCTGACGGACTTCGGCTTTGGTAAGGACAGTGGGGATTCGTTTATCTTTTTTGGCGCGCAAGGCATCAATGCCGGTGAGTTCGATGCGCAAGACTTGTTTGTAGAGAAAAAGGATCGCCTGCATAGCCACATTCTGAGTGCTGGCTGCGACATGTTCGTCAATGGCCAGGTGGGTGAGATAGGCTTCAACCTCGGCAGCTCCCATGTCTCGGGGATGGCGGAAGGCGCCGTCCTTTGCTCTGTGGAAATGGATGAAGCGAGTGATCCAGTGGAGGTAGGTTTGTTCGGTCCGGTAGGAATAGTGCTTGAGGCGGATGATGTTACGGACCTGGTCGAGCAATTTGGGTTCGGCCATGATTGTCTCCCCTTGTCGCGAGCGGCAGAAAGGTGCTTGCCTATGAGAGATTCAGTATATCATTCGGTGGGTTATATCTCAAATTCAAGACGATCGCATAGTTTATGCCCTAGATTTGAGATTGAATAAATAGTTAGGCGGCGCTATGAAACAACTCTCTCTGCGCAACGCATCAGTCGGAAGCATCGCTTTCGCGCTGTACCATCACTACAACTGGGATGCTGATGCGGCATGTGCAGCGGCATACGCATATCGGCACGGTAAGCCGATCCCGTATAGTTTCCCTCGTGCCTGGAATCACGCAATGCAGGCGCAAATCTGGCCCATGACGCCAGAGGAGGAACGAGAGGTACATGCGGCATACGGCAGGGTGAAAATCGGCCCGGCGTTCGATTTGGGCAGCGCCGCCTAACACTGCGTCCACCTGACTCGCCACCGTGGCGAGATCGTGGACGACGCAACAGATTTGACGGTGGCGAGCAGGTGACGCTCGCCGTTAGGCTGGCGTTCTTGAGGAGATAACCGTGAACCTAAATATAGCTCAATTGCTTCTCTCTGCGCTACTTGCGCTGCTTCTTCAGGTTTCATTCATTGGCGAAGCGCGAGCCATTGACACTCCGCCTGCGGAATGGCGGATGTTTGCGACTCCAACCGATTCTCTCAGGGCAATTGATATGGTTTCCTCAACAGATGGTTGGGCCGTCGGCAACAACGGTCTCATAATGCACTGGGATGGCGGTACTTGGACGCCGGCAGTTAGCCCGACTACAAACAATATTTTGGCGATAAGCATGGTTACACCCACAGACGGCTGGGCTGTCGGCAGCGCGGTTATTCTTCGCTGGAATGGGGCCACATGGTCATCGGTCAGCAACCCCTCCGTTGAGGCCCTGCGTTCGATAGATATGGTCTCAGCCCACGATGGTTGGGCAGTCGGTGACACCGGCACCATCATCCGTTGGAATGGCGTTGAATGGAGCATTGTCGCCGGTCCGACCACTGCCAGTCTTCGTTCTATCGAGATGGTGTCAGCAACGGATGGATGGATTGTCGGAGGAAATCTTTCCCCATATCCAGGGACTCGGGTGATTCTGCGCTGGAATGGGTTATCATGGCAACCCGTCATCGACTTGGGTGCCTATCGCCTATTATCTGTGTCCTTGTCCTCTGCCACAAATGGGTGGGCAGCAGGTTCCGGTGGCGGTATTCTGCGCTGGGACGGTTCCAATTGGACAACGAGCAGCACTCCAACAGGAAATCAAATCGATTGCATCAAAACGTTGGACTTATCTAATAGTTGGTTCGTGGATATCGGCGGCAAGATAGGATACTGGAATGGTTTGGCCTGGTCTTTGACAAGCAGCCCTACCACTCAATCATTGCATGCAGTTGATATGGTCTCAGCAAATGATGGGTGGGCTGTTGGCGATGTAATCCTACGATATGTCCCTACAGCGAGGTTGTATTTGCCACTCGTTTTGAGGTGACGGGAGAATAGTCGACGGGGGTGTCAGCATGGTTCGCCTTTATGGGCGGCGTTCGCGTTTTGCGGGTCTGGTGCTTGGGCTTTGCCTAACACCACGTCCACCTGACGCCTGCGGCGGTGGGATCGTGGGGCGCGAGAGTAGTCCGGCCGCAGGCGCCGGTGACGTTTTTCGTTAGGCGCAGCAAAACTACCGGGTGTGGTTAACCGCGGTGCAACCGTGCCAGTAGTCCTCAAATCACGGTCTTCCCACTTGCAAACGATAGCAGAATGTGCTATCATTCAATTAATGAACAAGCGACAACGGGAAACCCTGGACAAGATCTTCCAAACGCCTGTGCCAGCCACACTGGAATGGCGAGACATCGAGGCGCTCTTTTTGGCGTTGGGCGCAAGAACGGTGGAAGGGCGCGGTTCGCGAGTGCGTTTCGAGTTGAACGGGGTTGTCGCCGCCTTTCATCGGCCGCATCCAGAGAAAGAGGCGAAGCCCTACCAAGTGCGGGATGCGCGCCGTTTCTTGGAACAAGCAGGCATAAAACCATGAACACGATGACTTATCGAGGATACGCAGCACGGATTGAGTACAGCGATGAAGACCAATGCCTGATTGGGCATATCGCAGGCATCAACGATGTGGTGGGTTTTCACGGTGATTCCGTCGCCGAACTGCGCACCGCATTTGAGGAGGCGGTTGAGGACTATCTGGAGACTTGCGAGAAGTTGGGACGCGCTCCCCAGAAGCCTTATTCCGGCAAGCTCATGCTGCGCGTACCACCTGAAGTTCATGCGGCGGTGGCACAGGCGGCGCAAGTCAGCGGGAAAAGCATCAATCAGTGGGCGGCCGAGGCATTCACCAGGGCTGTGCGGGCATAGTAGCGCGTCCGGCCCGGGGTTGGGCAGCAGGTTCGCCGTCATGGGCGGTGGGTCTCGTTTTGCGGGTTGGTGTTTGGCCGGGGCCTAACCTTGCGTCAAGCTGACGGCTGCGCCGGTCGGGATCGCGCGCTTGTAGGTATGTGAGGCGCAGCCGCAGCTTACACTGGCCGTTAGGCTTCCAAATGGAACGCTGTGGGGCATAAGCTACCGAGACAAAGCACGGCTCTCTTATGCAGGAATATTGCTCTCCCGATTGTCGGGAAAGGGGCACGTGATGCACCTTGATTCCAAAAGTCTGATTGCTGGAATTCCAGCAATACAGGTGCGCGACTTCCTGAAACCAATGCGTGATTACCAGTGGACGAAGACATACATAGCGCAAAGCCTGAACTTGTCCGAGGAAGCCACAGAAGACCTTATTCGCGAATTGCTGCGTCTCGGTTATATTGAAGAAAGTGACTGGCAGCTTGACCAGCGGCATTATCAAAGAACACTTGCTGGCAGTACCTTTTCGTTGGCCTCGGCAGCGCCGCCACTTACACGCAAAACTGCTCAAAGAAAACTAGGTGAATTTCTGGAACGGGTTCGCGCTGTCAACGCTAACGATGATTTTGTGTATCGTGTGCGTAAAGTTCTTATTTTTGGCAGTTATCTGACGGAACAAGAGCGCATCAACGATATTGATGTTGCGATTGAGTTGGTTTTCCGCGACAATGATCGTGACAAACGTGAGGCGGCGATTCACGCCAGGATTGATCATGCTTACAGGACGGGGCGATACTTTTGGGGCTTTGCAGACGAACTCGAATGGCCCTACAAAGAAGTGCTCCTATTCCTCAAGGCCAGGTCACGGGCAATTAGTCTTCACACAACAGATGACGCCATTCTCCAGCAGGCACAATCACGTATCGTCTTTCAGGATGACATGCTAGAGGAGAATGTGTAACTTGCCGGCTGGAATAGGTTGAGCAGTACGCCGTCATGGGCAGCGTCCGTCGTTTTGTGGGTCTGGTGCTTGGGCACGGCCTAACATCAGTTCCAGGTGACGGCTGCGCCGGTGGAGTTCGCCGCGCACAACGTTGACTGGGCGCAGCCGCAGCTGAACCTGACCGTTAGGCGGGCTGGCGGGACGTATCGCTAACCCAAACGAACATGGCTTCGATCCTGATGATCATCACACCGAAACGCTTCAGTTGCCTTCCGAATTTCCTGAATCCGCTAGCGCAGGG